>NZ_LMPL01000001.1:0-1684328 GCF_001424365.1 Williamsia sp. Leaf354 | reverse complement strand
GGGCTTGGGCTGGGGTGGATGCGGGGTCGGTGGGGTTGCTCACCGATCACGTCGCTGCGCCGGTGAACGCGTTGTTGGGCAACATGGTTCACGCTGCCGCCGGCCAAGCGTTCCTGGAGTGGATGCGTTACCGCGACGCCGGTGAACTACACCGCCAACTGGTCGTGCCCGAAGAAGCATCCGACCGGCGGACGTTTGATGCCCTGATGCAGTGCGCGGCCCGGATCGCGGTCACCCACTCCATCTCGCAGGGTGCGGCCGAGCGGATCGTCGACACCGCCGTCGCCCTCCGCGACCGCCTCCCGAAGGTSGCCGAGTGTCTCCGCGACGGGAAACTCGCACCGCGGTATGTGCGGTTGATCGTCGAACGCACCGACCTCGTTCTCGACCGCGAGAATCAGCAGGTCGTCGACACCGAGATCGCAGCCGCGTTACGCAGGCGGGGATCGTGGTCACCGTCACGGATCCGGGACATGGTCGACCGCAGCGTCTACCGCGTCGACCCCGACGCCGTGCGTGCTCGCCGGAAGGCGGCGGTCGATGCGCGGGGGTTCTGGACCGAACGTCTCGAGGACGGCATGGCGCGGGCCGCGTTACGCAGGCGGGGATCGTGGTCACCGTCACGGATCCGGGACATGGTCGACCGCAGCGTCTACCGCGTCGACCCCGACGCCGTGCGTGCTCGCCGCAAGGCGGCGGTCGATGCGCGCGGGTTCTGGACCGAACGTCTCGAGGACGGCATGGCACGCGTGGAGGCCACGTCCACCGCGGAGGGAGCCATCGCGATCTCGCGCCGGGTCGATGCGTTGGCTCGCGCGGTGTGTAAGAACGACGGGCGCACTCTGGCCGCCCGGAAGTCCGATGCGCATTTCTGTCTCATCATGGGTGCCGCGTGGGAATGCCACTGCGGCAACGACGACTGCGACGCACCCACCATCGACGATGCCGCCCCCGCACCACGCACGGTGCCCGGCACCGGCAGCAGCATGACCCTGCACGTCATCTGTGACTTGGAGACGGTTGCCGGGGACGGGGAGACACCGTGTTTTCTCGACGGGTACGGCGTGATCTCCCCGGCGCATCTCGAGGAGTTGCTCGACGAGCCCGGCCTCACCGTGGCGCCGATCGGGCACCGTGATGACCCGCTCGCGCCCCACACCCCAGGCAATCCGTATCGGCCGTCGACCGCACTGGACACCGTGGTCCGGGCCCGGTCGATGTACTGCGACGTCGCAGGATGCGAACGCGCGGCCTGGGTGTGCGACATCGACCACATCCACGAATACGACCACGACCATCCCGCCCATGGTGGGCAGACGTGCCCCGGGAACACCGCGTCGAAATGCCGCCTGCACCACAACCTGAAAACCCACACCGACTTCCTCGACGACCAGACCACCGGCCGCGACGGACGCATCCAATCGGTGATCATCACCCCCGAAGGCCTCACCGTGGACGGGCCGGCATTCGACGGCACCGACCTGTTCCCCGGCCTCAAAGACATCCAGTTCACCGCACCACAGAACGCACCACCCGCCGACACAACACCACCGGGCAACCCAGAGCCAGCACCCACCAGACGTCGACCACGCCTGGCAGACAAACACGCCCGCCGACAGCTAGAACGCGAACACAACCGCCGCACCCGCGAGGCGGAAGAGCAAGCCGCACGCGACGCCGAGGACGACAGCCCACCACCGTTCTGACACAACGAGGGTGGCGTCTCCGGTTGCCGATCGACGGTGAAGTCGATAGCGTTCCGAATCACTTCGGTGCGCCGACCCCCGATTTCGTTGCCCACAGGGCCGAAAAGCGGGGTCTGCCTCGCGTGTTTCCTGGGCGTCACACGATGGAAACGCTCCCGCGACAGGTCCCCCATAGCGTCGCGTGAGCGTTCTTTCACGTTGCATCCAGCCCGTCTGGGGTGGATCGGACCATCCAGGAGTGACCCATGAGTGGCAGCATTTCCCGCCGTGAGGCGATCAAGGCCGTAACCGCCCACAGCACCCCCGAGTGCACCACGGCGGAGGCGCCCCTCGCCGACCTGTTCGGGATCAACGTCTTCAGCAAGTCGGTCATGAAGGACCGTCTGCCCAAGAGTGTGTTCAAGAAGGTCGCGGCCACCATCGACGAGGGCACCATCCTCGACCCCACCATCGCCGACGTCGTCGCCAACGCGATGAAGGACTGGGCGATCGAGAAGGGTGCCTCGCACTACGCCCACGTCTTCTACCCGCTCACCGGGTTCACCGCCGAGAAGCACGACTCGTTCCTCGAGCCCGACTCCTCGGGCGCATCGCTCGCGGAGTTCCAGGGCAAGACCCTGCTGCAGGGCGAGCCCGACGCGTCGAGCTTCCCCAACGGCGGCCTGCGCGGCACGTTCGAGGCCCGCGGCTACACCGGCTGGGACGTCACCAGCCCGGCGTACATCCTCGAGAACCCGAACGGCAACACGCTGTGCATCCCCACGGTGTTCATCTCGTGGACCGGTGAGGCGCTGGACAAGAAGACCCCGTTGCTCCGCAGCCAGCAGGCGATGAGCAAGCAGGCCATGCGACTGCTGAAGTTGTTCGGCCACAGCGACGTCGACACCGTCGTGTCGTACGCGGGCGCCGAGCAGGAGTACTTCCTGATCGATGAGCACTTCTACTACGCGCGGCCCGACATCATGACGACGGCGCGAACCCTGTTCGGCGCCAAGCCGTCCAAGGGCCAGGAGTTCGACGACCACTACTTCGGCGCCATCCCCGACCGCGTGCTGGCGTACATGATCGATCTCGACCGTGAGCTGTTCAAGCACGGCATCCCGTCGAAGACCCGCCACAACGAGGTCGCGCCCGGACAGTTCGAGCTCGCCCCGGTCTTCGAGCGTTCGGTGCTCGCCCACGATCACCAGCAGCTGATGATGACGATCATGAAGAAGGTCGCCGAGAACCACGGCATGACCTGTCTGCTGCACGAGAAGCCGTTCGCCGGCGTCAACGGCTCGGGCAAGCACGTCAACTTCTCGCTGGGCAACGGGAACCAGGGCAACCTGCTCAACCCCGGCGACACCCCGCACGAGAACGTGCAGTTCCTGGTGTTCTGCGCCGCCATCATCCGCGGCGTCCACAAGTACGGCGGCCTCCTACGCGCGTCGGTCGCCTCGGCCAGCAACGATCACCGCCTCGGCGCCAACGAGGCTCCCCCGGCGATCATCTCGATCTTCCTCGGCGAGCAGCTGATGGACGTGTTCGACCAGATCGCGAAGGGCGGTGCCACCGAGTCGAAGGAGTCGGGTGTCCTCGAGCTCGGTGTCGACAGCCTGCCCCCGATGAAGGCCGATCCGGGCGATCGCAACCGCACGAGCCCGTTCGCGTTCACCGGCAACCGCTTCGAGTTCCGCGCGCCGGGCTCCAACCAGTCGATCTCCGACCCGATGGTCGCCATCAACACGATCCTCGCCGACTCGATCGACTACCTGGCGACCGAGCTGGAGAAGCTGACCGCCGACGGCACCGAGTTCAACGCGGCCGTCCAGACGGTGCTGCAGCAGGTCATCACCGACCACGGCGCCGTCATCTTCAACGGCGACGGTTACGCCGACGCGTGGCAGGAGGAGGCCGCCGCGCGTGGCCTGAAGAACCTGCGCACCACGGTCGACGCGGTCCCGTTCATGGCGGAGAAGGAGAACGAGGAGCTGTTCGAGCGCTACGGCGTCCTGTCGGCTCGCGAGCTCGAGGCCCGCAAGGACGTCATCCTCGAGCAGTACGCTTTGACGATCCTGGTGGAGGCCAAGGAGACCGCCGAGATCGCCAAGACCATGATCCTGCCGACCGCCCTGCGCTACCAGGGCGAGCTGGCCGGCATCGCGGTGAACGTGAAGGCGGCCGGCCTCGACGCCGCCAACCCGCTGCTGACCGACATCACCACGGCCATCGGTGCGCTGAGTGCGTCGCTGGCGGCGTTGGAGAAGGGCATCGCGGAGTTCCACGGCGAGTCGGAGCTCGAGGAGTCGACCTACGCGCTCGAGACCTTGATCCCGGCGATGGCGGACGTGCGCGTCGCCGCGGACACGCTCGAGAGTCTGGTGGCCGACGATCTGTGGCCGCTGCCGACCTACAACGAGATGCTGACGATTCTGTAATCCGTTCGGCGGGTACCGACCTCGACGGCGGTGATCCGGCGCATCTGCGTCGGACTCACCGCCGTTGTCGTGTGAGCGGTGCGCGTGAGGTCAGGAGCGCCGACCGGCGCGGCCCAACCGGTCGAACCGACGCAACGATTCCGGTGCCGTCGCCGTCGGATGCACCACGACCCCCGATTCGACCTCGTCGATGGAACCGTCGGGGTTGCGCCGGACCCGGATGTCGGTCGCGAGCATGCGTTCACCGGGCCGGAAGGGATTGGCCACGAAACGCGACGACGTCGTCGCCGAGTGCCCGGCGTGCCCTCGCGGGAGGTGGGCGCCGGCGATGTAGAGCTCGCCGACCGCGCCCGGCGGGACAACCTGCAGGCGGTCGTCGAGGACGTACATCTCGGTGTTCCATGCGGGGATGGCACCGCAGCCCTCGGCCAGTCGGGTGAGGGTGTGGGTCGGCGAGACCCGCAGTCGCGCCGACCGTTCCGGCGCTGCCCCACGCGATGTGGCGTTGCCCTCGGCACGCAGCGTCGCACTCATCGTGAGCGGTACGAGGACCGCGGTCATCCAGTCTGCGTCGAGGTGGCGGGTGTCGGGCAGGTCGGTCGCGAGCTCGCCGCCCTGCGACGCCGTCCACTGCAGACGGGCGGCCAGGGACGAGTGTGAGATGACCACGGGGGCCGCGGTTCCCGATGCGACCCACCCGACCAGCGCGGTCGAGCCGAGCCGAGCCGGTCCGTGCAGTTCCGCCGGACAGATCGGGTCGTCGGAGTGGTCGGAGATCTCCTGCGGATCGAGGGCGATCACGGTCACCCACGGCGGGATGACGTCGAAGCCGGTGCGCACCAACGACGCCGTGTCGTGATCGCACCCGGCGTGGTGGTGCGCGGCGAGCTCGAGCGCGTCGGTGGACACGAGGGAGTCGGCCGCTCCGAGGATCTCGGCGACGTCGGCGTTCCGGACGAACTCGCCCATCACGGCGTCGGGGTCGATGTCGTCGTCGGTGAGCAGGCGGTCGGTGACCACGCAGGCGGGCTCGGCCGCACCGATGAGCTCCGACAGCAGCGACGGCTCGCCGGTCACGGGGAGCGGCAGCACTCCCCCGCCGGCCCGGAACACCGCGAGGGTCGCGATGGTCGCCCACACCGGATCGGCGCACATCACGCCGACGACGACGTCGGTACCGACACCGTTGGCGACGAGGTCGCGCGTGACCTGGTTGACGCGACTGTCCAACTCGCCGTACGTGATCGACGCGTCACCTCGGGCGTACTCGATCGCGATCGCGTCGGGGTCGCGCGCCAACGCGAGGTCCACGAGGTCGACGACGGTCGCCGGCACCGTCAGGTCGTCGGTGTCGTTCCACAACCGTGAGACCGAGGCCGCGGCGGGCGACCCGAGCGCGTCGAGAAGGCGATCGAGGCCGTGCTGCGGATCGGCGCCCGCGTCGACGAGGTCGATGCGGAGGCGTTCGCCGCGGGCGCGGTAGACCCGGACCGCCGGCACGTCGCCCCGAGGGCTGTCGCGACGCAGGACGGCGACCTCGCCGCACAGGTCGCCGAAGGACACCGGCCCGACACCGGTCAGTTCCTGCACCTGGGCGGCACGACCGGCGTCGATGCAGGCGGTGGCGATCACGTCGGCGAGATCGATGTCGTCGCGACGGGCACGCAGGCGTAGTGCACGCGACATCGACGCCGACAGGATGCCGCCTGCCGTGTCGGTCGGCAGGTGAAGGGCGGGGGTGAACTCGGCGTCGAGGTCGTCGGTCGCTTCCGTGTCGCGCGGCGACACCGCAGTGCGGGTGGCGGCGTAGGCGGCGGCGATGGCGGGCAACGGGCCCAGCGGATCCTCGTGCCGATGGGTCAGGAAGATGACCGTGTGGTCCCGGGCCAGCGGTTCGACGAGAACCGAGTCGACCCCGGTCGCGGCCCGGAGCGGGGCGTGGGCGGTGATGGCGGCGTCGAGGGCGTCGCGGTCGACGATCCCGCGCAGGTCGACGGCGATCGAGGTCGAGTGCGGAGTGAAGGGGTTCGTGTCGACAGAGTCCGCCATGCCCGCCCTCCTCGTCGCACACCATCCGGTCACCCGTACTTCGCCGCAGACGGGAGACCTGTTACGTGATGTGGTTCGGAGAGCGCGGGGCGCCGGATTGGTCGCCGGTCAGCGACCGGCCGCGGTGACCCGCGCCGCGACGGCGTCGACCAACACCGACGGGATCTCGGTGGGGTCCTCCGCCTGATAGCTGGTACCCGCGGGGGCGAGGTCGGCGATCTGCTTCAGGGCGGAGGTGTCGGCGTCGGCGGAGATGCCGATGGTGACGATGTCGATGGGGCGAGCGGGGTCCTGCAGCGCCTTGATCTGCGACAACAGCTCCGACAGACCGAGGCTGCCGGGATCCTCGTTGCGGCCGTCGGTGAGCACGATGATGCTGTTGGAGTAGTTCGGATCGTAGGTGTCGAGCACCTTCTTGTAGGCCGCCAGGGTCGTGTCGTACAGGCCGGTGCCGCCGCCGACGTAGCGCTGGTAGTCCTGCGCCTGGCTGTTCAGGAACTCACGTTGGGTGCGGCCGTCGGGCCGGACGTGGTCCTCGCGTTCGATGGGGGCGATCTCGATCCAGTCCTGTCCCGGGCCGCCCTTGTCGACCGAGAAGTACCACATCCCGATCGCGGTGTTGTTGGGGAACAGCTTGTTCCCGGTGAGCGCGGCCTGCACGAGGAGCTCGGCGCGGGTCGACGTACCGACCCGCTCCTCCATGCTCCCCGAGACGTCCATCGCGACCAGTGTCCGGATGGGTTCGGCGACCACCGACCACTGCCGCAGGGTCTTCGTCTGCTGAGACGGATCGCGCAGCACGATCTGCGCGACGTCGCCCACGCCGGCCCCGGCCAGGGGTGCGCGGGTGGGCGATCGATAGTGCTGCGCGGCGAGTGCCTGTGCGCCTGCGGCACCGGACAATTCGCGTGCGAACCGTTGTCCGGCGTCGCGCGCGGTGTCCCGACGATCGGCGGCGGCGGTCACCAGCATCGGGTGGTCGAGGAACGTGGTGCCGACCGCGGGGACCTTCTCGGCGAGCTTCGTGGTCGGCGTGGCGGCGGCGTGGGAGAGGAACTGCTGCTCGGTGGTGACGACGGGGACGCCCGAGGACTCCGCGAGTGCGAGACGTGACTCCTCGGAGTCGTCGGCGGCGCGCACGTTGCCCTGCTGGATGGCGAGCAGCGTCATCGCGTCGGTGAGGTCTTTGCTGCTCAGTGCCCCCTTCTCGACCGAGGCCAACGCGCCCACGATGGGTGCGTTGCCGGTGCTGGAGTCCAGCGGGCTGCCGATGCGGAGGTCGGGCAGCTTCATCACCGACACCCAGTCGGCGAGGTCGGGCAACGACGAACCGACGACGACGGCCGGGGTGCTCGCCACCGACGGCACCACGACGTCGGTGGGGACGTTCACCCCTCGGGTGACGGTGGTGGCGCGGCCGGTCGAGTCGGCGACCCACAGGTCCGGGGCACCCTCGCCGCGGGTCAGTTCGCCCGCGATGCCGGACCCGGCGACGGCCGACACGGTGTAGTCGAAGCACGAGTTCTCCGACGCCTGTGGCGCCACGGATTTGAGCACCGTGGTCATCGAGGGGTCGGCGGCGATGGTGATGCCGGTGCGGGAGTCGCACTCGGGGCCCGACGAGCCGCCGACGGTCGCCCACACCACGCCGCCGGCCACGAGCGCGATGACGACGACCGCGGACGCGATGAGCGGTCCGCGGCGTCGACGGCGTGGCGGTCGGTCGTCGGTACCGCGCCGCACCGCAGGCGTCGACGCGTCGGCGGCGTGATGGCGCCCCATGGTTTCCCCGTCCGTCGCGCTGCACTCGTAGAGCGGTGACCAGCACCGATGGCAGCGATGTCGACGAGGATGATAGCCCAGGCGACCGGTCCGGATACGCCGATCCCCGGCGAAACGGTCGAACCGGGCGATCGGCGCCCGAGGGCCGGTGCGCGGTTACTCGGCGAAGACCTTCTGGAACTTGGCGAGGGACTCGCGGAGGTCGGAGGTGACCAGCTTCGCGGCGGCCTTGCCTGCGGGGCCCATCATGGGCAGGCCGCCGAGGTCGAGGTCGATGGTGACCTTGGAGCCGTCGCCGGACTTCACCGACGTCAGGCTCAGCTTCACCTTCACGCCGCCCTTGCCGTTGCCCTTGAGAGCCACGATGTTCGGCGGGTCGAACTTGTCGACCGTCCACTCGAAGCGGACGCGGGTGCCCTTGACAGCGACCACCGAGGCGATCTTCAGGCCCTTCGCCAGCTGGTCACGGGTCGGTACGTCGCTGCGCCAGCCATCGTGGATGGTCAGCCACTCGTCGTAGCGGGAGAGATCGGAGACATTGGTCCAGGCGTCGTCGGGACTCAGGGGAACCTCGACGCTCTCGCTCACAGAAGCCATGCCGCACACGATAAACGGTTCGATGCCATCTGTGGGTGGCGGGATCGCCGGTCGGCGATCACCACCCGCGCACGGTCACTCCGTGTCGGCGAGGGCCGCGAGCACTGCGCGGGTGCGGCGGTCGCGTCGCCGGGCGAGCGTCTCGTACACCTGCTCGCCGGAACCGTAGGTCTCCTCGACGGCCTCGACGAGACGACGCATCGACTCGGGATCGGTGGCGGGCACGCCGGGCTCGATGCCGCCGGTCTGCGCGCCGACGCCGGCGAGCAGGTGGGCGATGCCACCGGGACCGCCACCGAGGACGTTGCCCTCGAACAGTCCGATGGTCGCCCACCGCAGTCCGAGGGAGTTGCGGAGGATCGTGTCGAGATCACCGGGCGACACGACACCCTCCTGCACGAGGTAGCGCGCCTCGCGAGAGATGGCCGCCTGCAGGCGGTTCGCGACGAAACCCGGGAGTTCGGTGGTGATCACCACCGGTTCGCGGTCGAGCGCACGATAGAGCTCGACGGCGGTCTCGGTGGTGGCCGCGGCGGTCCGCGACCCGGGCAGCACCTCGACCAGCGGCATCAGTTCCGGTGGGTTGAACGGGTGGCCGACGATCATGCGTGCCGCGACCCCGGGCTCGAGATCGGCGGCGATCTCCGAGGCGGTGATCGACGAACTCGATGTGGCCAGAACGGCATCCGCCGGCGCGGTCGCACCGATCTCGGCGAAGAGCTGCTGTTTGACCGGGAGGCGTTCGGGGCCGTTCTCCTGGACGAGGTCCGCGGAGCGCACCGCGGCGGCGAGATCGTCGGTGGCGACCACGTCGGGGTCGTCGCCGAACGCGGCGGTCACGATGTCGCGCAGGTCCGGGCGGGGGTCGGTGATGGCGACGGTCCATCCGTGCTCGCGGGCGAGTCGCGCCCAGGAGATCCCGATGACACCCGCACCGACGACGGCGAGGGTGGGTGTGTGGGTCATGACTGCTCCGTTCGTGCGGGGATGCCGACGATTCCGGTGAACGCACTGCCGGGAACCGAGGCGACGACGCGCTCGGCGGGTGCGTCGGGGTGGGTGGGTACCGCGCGCACCGTGCCGTCGAGGGCGGTCACGTAGGCGACACCTGCGTCGGTGTCGATCGCGAGGCCGATGGCCTCGCCGAACCCGTCGGCCAGGATCGTCGGCTTGCCTCCTGTCTCGCCGGCGGCGGGCACGGGCGCGCGGTTGAGGGTGTTGCCGCGTGGTGCGGCACCCCGGTCGGTCCAGTACAGCGACGACGAGGCGGTGTCGAACCAGAGATCGATCGGTTCGGGCAGATCCGCCCAGACCGTCTCGATGTCGGTGCGGTTCTCAGCGGTCTCGCCCGCGGGGAGGTCGAGTCCGGCCCGGACGATCCGTCCCGCATCGCCTTTCGCCGGACCCTTCTGCGTCCAGTACAGGTGACGTGATGCGACGTCGACGGCCACGCCGACGCACTGGTCGGCGATGTCGACGAGACCGGTCTCGGGGTCGCGCGGGCGGATCACCAGATCGGTGACCTCGCTGCCGTCGACGGCCGCGCGCGTGACCCGGCCGCCCTCGCGGTCACCCCAGTAGAGGTGACCGTCGGCGAGGTCGAGTTGCTTCCCGGTGGTGATGGTCCCGTCGGCGAGGACGGTCGCGACATCCGAGCCGTCGAGCCGGGCGGATCGCAGACCGCCGTTGCGGGCACTGAAATCGGGACCGTCGTCACCACGGCTCGGCCTGCCCATCAGCGTCCAGAAGATCCGGTCGGACGCGGGGTCGTACACGATCCCGTCCGGCGCGGAACCGGTCTCGGCGACGAGGGTGCTCACGGTGCCCTCGAGATCGACACGGCGGATCGCGCCGCCGGCGATGTCGAGGACGAGCAGGTGATCGAACACGTCGGTGTCCCTTCAGACGGTCGCGGCGAGAGCGGCGTCGGCGTTGTTGAGCAGCGCGCTCGGTGCGCGGAGCACGGTGTCGGCGGTGACGGCTCGACGCCGCGCCGCCTCCACGCCACCCAGTGTCGCGGTGATGCCGACGAGGCGTGCGGCGTGGTGGCCGATCTCGGACTCGTAGGTCATCCCGATCCCGCCGTGGAGCTGGACGATCTCCTCGGCGACACCGATCGCCGCGTCGCACACGAAGACGAACGCGTCGTCGGCGGCGGTGGCCAGGACGTCGGTGTCGGCGGTGCCGTTCGCGACGGCCTCGGCGGTGGCGGTGGCGTACAGCGCCATCGACCGCGCGAGTTCGACCTGTGCGTAGAGGTCGGCGGCACGGTGGACCAGCGCCTGGAACGTCGACAGCGGTACGCCGAACTGCTTGCGGCTCTTGAGGTACTCGACCGTGAGGCGCAGACCGGATTCCATGAGACCGATGGCCTCGCCGGTGACGGCGACACGTGCCTGCGCGAACGTGGTGCGCAGTGCGGTACCCGCGTCGGCGGTGCCGTCACCGAGGAGGACACCGACGGCGTCGGTGAACGTCACCTGCGAGGCGTGCGACCAGTCGGCGGTGCGACCGTCGGCGCGCGTGATCCCGGCGACGCCGGACTCGACGAGGACGACCTGCGTCCGGCCGTCGGTGTCGACCGCGGTGACGAGGAGGTGCGACGCCTGATCGGCATGGGCGACGGGTGCTTTCACGCCGGACACGGTGACGCTGCCGTCGTCGGCGACGGTGACCGTGGTGGCCGGGGCGGCGTCCCAGGCACGGCCCGGCTCTGCGTGGGCGACGGCGATGACGGACTCGCCGGCCGCGAGTGCACCGAGCAGCTCCTTCTGCTGCGTCGGATCACCCAGTGCGCTGATGATCCAGCCCGGCAGGGCGACACCGTCGAGGAGCGGTTCGGTCGCGGCGTGGCGGCCGATCGCCTGCAGGCTCGCGTAGAGCTCCACCGGCCCGGCACCGACACCGCCGTGGTCCTCGTCGATGGTGAGCCCGGTCAGTCCGAGTTCGGCCAGCGTCGACCAGGTGCGGGCGTTCCACCCGAGGTCGGAGGTCGTCGCGTTCGCGCGCCCGCCCATCGTGTAGTCGCGGCCGACGGCCGAGTCGACGGTGTCGAACAACAGTTGCTGGTCGTCGTTGAGATCGAGATTCATGATTGCTCTCCTACAGTCCGAGGATGGTCTTGGCGATGACACCGCGCTGGATCTCGTTGGAACCACCGAAGATCGAGAGCTTGCGCAGGTTGAGGTACTGGGTCGTGGAGGCGGAGGCGGCCGGGTCGGCCACCAGGTCGCCGTCGGCGGACACGAGGGCGCCGTCGGTGCCGGCCGCGGTCATGCGCAGCCGCGTCAGGTCCTGCAGGGCCTGCGTGCCCTCCATCTTCAGCAGCGACGACACCGGGCTGGCCTGCCCGTTCTCCGAGGCTCCGGTGACCCGCAGCTGCGTCGCCTCGAGGGCGATCAGCCGTGTCTTGAGCGAGTGCATGGAACCGCGGAAGGCCGGATCGTTGGCGAGAGTGCCGGTGCCGGTGTCGGTTCCGGCGGCCGCGGCGGCGAGATCGGCGTAGATCCGCTGCGCGGTGCCGACCTGCGCGATGCTGTTGCGCTCGTTGCCGAGAAGGAACTTGGCGTAGGTCCAGCCCTTGTTCTCCTCCCCCACCAGGTTCTCGGCGGGGATCACGACGTCGTCGAAGAAGAACTCGTTGACCTCGGCGCTGCCGTCGACGAGCCGGATCGGCCTGCGCTCGATGCCGGGCGTGGTCAGGTCGAGCAGCAGGAACGAGATGCCCTGCTGTTTGCGTTCGGCGTGGGTGTCGGTGCGGGCGAGGACGAACATCCAGTCGCCGTGCTGTCCGAGGGTCGTCCAGGTCTTCTGGCCGTTGAGGACGTAGTGGTCACCGTCGCGGCGTGCGGTGGTTTTGAGCGACGCGAGGTCGGAACCGGCCTCGGGTTCGGAGAACCCCTGCGACCACCAGATGTCGAGGTTGGCCGTCGCGGGCAGGAACTTCTGCTTCTGCTCCTCGGTACCGAACTCGGCGATGATCGGGCCCACCATCGACACGTTGAAGGCGAGCGGCTGGGGCACCGCGGCGCGCTGGAGTTCCGAGCCGTAGATGTGCGACTGCGTTGCGGTCCAGCCCTTTCCGCCCCACGCCGCGGGCCAGTGCGGGACGGCGAGGCCGTGCCGGTTGAGGATGCGCTGGCTGGTCACGATGTCGTCGTGCGTGGTCTGGTTCAGGGCACTGCGGCGACGGATGTCGGCGGGGACCTCGCCGAGGAACACCTCGCGCAGATCGTCCCGGAATGCGATGTCGGCCGTCGAGAGTTCGAGGTCCATGATGTCTCCCTTGCTTGTTCGGTGTCTGGTGCGCGGCTCAGGCGGTGGCCGGGGTCCGCACCGCGTCGAGCACCTCGTCGGTGCTGGCGCCGGCGCGCTCGGCGTGGCGGTAGAAGCCGGTGGGTGTCTGCGAGAAGTGCAGCGGGTTGGCGACCACGCGGATGGTGCCCTCGGTGGGGTGCTCCATCTCGGTGATGAGCCCGACCTCGCGGACATACGGGTCTTTCGGCAGGTCGGCGATGTCGACGACGAGTCCGTACGGCATGTCGTTGGCGGTGAGGTACTCCTCCCACTCCGCGGTGGTCTTGTTCGTCGAGTGCGCGAGCACCTTCTCGATGCCCGCGGTGAACACCGGACGGTCGATGGTCGGCGATTCCCAGGCGGGGTCGGCGGCCTCGGCGTCGAGACCGGCACCGACGAGGAGCTTGCGGACGGCGTCGTTGGTGTAGGGCACCGCCGCGATCGCGCCACCGTCCTTGGTCCGCATCGCGGCGTGGGCGCCGGTGAGGCTCAACGGGTTGCCGACCTCACCCGCGGCGGGGACGAACACGTCGCCGGCCATGTGCTCGACCATGTTCACCGCGATCATGGCGTCGGCCATCGCGAGCGCGACGTGCTGGCCCTCGCCGGTGCGCAGCTGGTGGTAGAGCGCCGCGAGGACACCGTTGAGCAGGTAGAGCGCGGCGGTCTTGTCGGCGATGAACGTCGGCATGAACTGCAGCGAGCCGCCGGCGCGATCCTGCAGGCTGACCAGACCGGACACGGCCTGGATCACCTCGTCGTACGCCGGACGGTTGCCCTGCGACGACGTCGGCGCGAAACCCTGCGCGTGGGCGTAGACCAGATGCGGGAAGCGCTCGTGGACGGTGTCGTAGTCCAGACCGAGGCGCTGCAGGGCACCGGCACGCATGTTGGTGACCAGGACGTCGGCGTCGGCGAGAATCGCGAACAGGTCCTCGATGCCCTTGGGGTCCTTGAGGTTGATCGCGACGCTGCGCTTGTTGCGGTTGACCTGCATGTACAGCGGCGCCATCCCGGGGTTGCGACCGGTGTTGGCCGGCGATTGGCGCGCGGTGTCGAACGGCGGCTCGATGCGGATCACGTCGGCACCGAAGTCGCCGAGGATCTGTGTCGCGTACGGGCCCATCACCACGGTCGAGATGTCGACCACGGTGACGCCTGCGAGGGGGCCGGATGTCGGGTCTGCGTTCATGTCTGTGGTGGTCATGTCATCCACGCTAGGTCGTTGCCCAAGGTAAGAGAATTACCGTCTGGCTCAGATCGGTATGTCCACAGCGATAACACCGGGTCTAGGCTCGTGCACTGTGGAGATGCATCACCTGCGGTACTTCCTCGCCGTCGCGCGCGAACTCAACTTCACCCGCGCCGCCCGGTCGCTGAACATGTCGGTGCCGCCGCTGAGCCAGCGCATCCGCACCCTCGAACACGAACTCGGCACGCCGCTGTTCGAGCGCTCCACCCACCACACGAAACTCACCGCGGCGGGCGAGGCCCTCGTACCGCTGGCGTCGTCGGTGGTCGCCGATTTCGACGCCATCCCCGGACTCGTCGGACCAGACACCGGGCGCACCGAGGTGCGTCTCGCGATCCCCGACGTGCTCAACCCCGCGCATCGTCGCTCGCTGACGGCGTCGATCCGCGACCTCGAGGCGGGCTACTCCTTCGCCATCCGCCAGATGCCGTCGTTGCAGATGGAATCGGCGCTCCTCAGCAACTCCATCGACCTCGCGATCGCCCACGTCGGCACCACCGACGACCGCCTGTCGACCCTGGTCCTCTACAGCGAGCCGCTCGGCGCGGTCATCGATGCGTCGCGGTTCCCCGGGCGGACGTCGTTGCAGTTGAGCGACCTTCGCGGGATGCGGTACATCCGGGGCCCACGGCACTGGGATCTCGGCCAGGGACGGGCCGACCGACTCGCCGCGGCCGGCGCGGTCGTCGACACCGACGCGGTGTTCAGCGACACCAGCGGCCTGATGATGTTCCTGCGCAGCACAGCGGGTTTCACCATCGTGCCGATCGAATCCGAGGCGGTCGCATCACTCGACCCCGACGACTACGCGGTGTTGCCGATCGACGACATCGACGACTCGCTCACCACCTACCTCCTGCGCCGCACCGCCGACACCCGTCTGCAACCGGTCGTCCGCGCCCTCGGCCGCGCCGACGCCCGCCCAGCCCCACCGTCCTGACCCGCCAGTTGGGCACGTAACGCCCGCAGTTGGGCACCTAACGCCCGCAGTTGGGCACGTGATGACCGCGGTTGGGCACATGACGACCGCGGTGCCCCATCGGCGGGATCACGTGCCCGACCAACGTCGCTTTCTGCCCAACTGCGGTCGTTACGTGCCCAACTGGCGGGGTGGGGGTTGGGCGTGGCGGGGTGGGGGTGGGGTCAGCGGGGGCAGGTGTTCGGGGCGGGGTCATCGGCGAAGCGGTCCCCGATCCAGTCGATCGCACTCGGGGTGAGCCCGGTGTTGGTGTGCCCCTTGCCCGCGGCGACCGTGCGCTCGATGGTGTCGCCCATCGCGCACGCCCTCGCCACCGCGCCGGCCGTCCAGCTCGGGGTGATGATCTGATCGGAGTCGCCGTAGCCGACGAACAGCGGTGCGGCCGACCTGCGCTGGGGCAACGCGTCGGCGGCGAGCATCGAATGCAGTTGCCGCAGAGCCGATGCCGATCGGATCGCGGCGTCACCGGGCCTGACGCCGGTCAGCGCAGAGTACTTGGAGAACGCACTGCCCGACCCGCATGACGTCAGCGCCCGCGCCCCCGCGGCGAGGCCGCCTCGCATGTACTCATCGACGGGGAGGTCCGGGTACACCGCACGCAGTCCGTCGACGATCAGTGGGATGAACGCGATCTGGATCTGGGTGAAGGTCGGTGCCGCGTAGGGCGCTACGTCGTAGCCGTCGGCGATCGGCGACACATCTGCCGCGGGCGCGAGCGCCGCGGCCCCCACGAACTGCAGTCCCGATCCGTAGTCGGTGGCGGCGGCCTCGCCCGCGGCCCAGGCCGCCTGTCCCCCTTGGGATGCGCCCATCGACGCCCACCGCGTACCGGCCTGCGGCACGATCGTGCGCGCGGCGCGCACCATGTCGATCATGTTGCGGGCGACGGTGTCGGTGTCGAGATAGGGGTGCGGCACGCGCGTGACGCGGGCGTCGGCGGAGGTGCCCGGGCCGCTGAGGCCCTGGTAGTCCGATGCTGCAACGACGTAGCCGCGGCTCACGAGCGAGGCGATGGTGGAGGCGCCGCCGAGCAGGTCGGGGTACCCCGACGGTCCGCAGTTCGACGCGGTACCGGTGGTGCCGTGGCCGTAGGCGACGATCGGCCATCCGCCGCGAGGTGGCGTGCCGGACGGGACGGCGACGATCCCCGATACCTCGGTGCCGAACGTGCCGTCGGGATCACCCGGCGCGTAACCGGCGCTGGAGCGGTAGACCACGCGGGTCACCGCGACGTCGGCCAGCGGTCCGCTCGGGTCGACCACCATCGCCGAGCGCGCCACGATCGCGCCGCGCTCGGCGGCGGACGGGGCGGTCGGTAGGTCGGTGGACTGTGTCGCCGGACCGGCCGGCGATGACGACGGCCGCGCGTCCGGGGTCTGCTCGGCGCTGCACCCGGCCGCGACCACCACGACCGCGAGGGCCGCACAGACGACGACGGGCAGCCGACGAGTGATCGTCGACTGCCCGCGTCGCAGAGTGTGGATGACCGCTACTCGATTGATCGCCTGCTCGGTTGATCGCCTACTTGGGCTGGTCGCCGAGCTTCTTCGCGGCATCCTTGGCGGCGTCACGCCCCTTGGCGACCTGGCTGGTGTACTTGCCCTTGGTCGCCTTGTCGATAGCGTCGGCACCCTTGTCGATGTACTGGGAGTTCTTGCTCACCAGCGACTTGGCCTTGTTGGTCAGCTGCTTGAAGTCCATGCGTGTGTCCTCTCGTCGGTGCGCCGCGTCTGCCGTGCGGCGCTCATGCCGACCCAACGATCGACGGTCATGTCCGGTTCCCGGACCCATCAACACAGTCGGTTCCCGGACCATCAGTTCTGGGCGACCCCGTGCCACCAGTCGGCGTGGTCGATGCCGGCGCCGGTGCGGGTCACGACGTCGATGCGGGTTCCCGGTGCGGGCGTCGCGGTGACCGCGGATGCCTTCTCGGCCGCGGCGAGCATGCGGCGCACGGGGTCGTCCCAGGTGTGCAGGCCGAGGTTGAACGTCGCCCAGTGGATCGGCACCATCAGCGAGTCGGCGAGGGAGTCGCCGGCGAGCATCGTGTGCAGCGCGACACCCTCTTCGGGGTCGACGTGGATGTCGGGCCACATGCGGTCGTAGGCGCCGATGGGGACCAGCGTCAGCTCGTAGGGTCCGCCGGCGTCGCGATAGGCCTCGGTGAAGCCGGTGTCGCCGGTGAAGAACGCCGAGTGCTGCGGTCCGCGCACGCCCCAGCTGGCCCACTGGGTGAGGTTGCGGACGACACCGCGACCCGAGAAGTGCCGCGCGGGAACGCAATCGAAGGTGAGGTCACCGTGGGTGACGCGCTGTCCCCAGTCGGCCTCGGAGATGCGGTCGGGGGCGATGCCCCAGTACTCGAGGTGTGCACCGACACCGATCGGGGCCACGAAGTGCGCGCGGGGCTGCTCGCGCGCGATGGTCACCACGGTGGCCATGTCGAGGTGGTCGTAGTGGTCGTGGCTGATCAGCACCACGTCGAGGTCGGGCAGTTGCGACGCCGTGCACGGCGCGCGGTGCATGCGGGCGGGGCCGATGGACTGCGACGGGGAGCAGCGCTTGGACAGCACGGGGTCGGTGAGCACGCGGCGGCCGTCGATCTCGACGAGCGCGGTGGCGTGACCGAGCCACGTGACGGCCAGGGCGGCGGCGGTGTCGACGAATCCGGGGGCGATGAACTCGGGATCGCGGACGGGCACCGTCGATCCCGGGTCGCCACGGCGACGCGCGCGGATCATGTCGACCGCACCGGTGCGGTCGACGTCGACGGCGATCGACGGCTCGCGGTTGGCGAAGAACCCGTCGTGCTGGTTCGGCGAGGCGCTGATGTGCGGGGCGATGGCCTCGGGCGATGCCCCGAAGGCTCGGCCGGTCGCCGATCCGGTGGCGGCGAGGCCGGTGGTGAAGGCCCCGACGGCCCCGACGCTCGCGGTGGCGGCAAGTTTGCGGATCACGCGACAACCGTACCGGCGAGAGCACCGACACACGCGCACCCTGGCTCATCGGGAAGCAAGTCAGGTGGTAGACAGTTGACTAGTGATAGAGCTAGTCAGACCTCCTGGCCGGCGACACATCGAGTGGAGGAACGCATCATGGCCGCAACCGCACGCACCGACGCCGTCATCGTCGGGGCCGTTCGTACCCCGATCGGCAAGGGAAAGGCCTCGGGTGCACTGCACGGCGTCCACCCGGTCGACCTGCTCGCCCACAGCCTGCGCGCACTCGTCGAACGCACCGGCATCGACCCGGCGCTGGTCGACGACGTCATCACCGGAACCGTCACCCAGGCCGACGAACAGGGCCAGAACATCGCCCGCAACGCCGTCCTCGCGGCCGGATTCCCCGAGTCGGTCCCCGCGACCACGATCAACCGGCAGTGCGGTTCGAGCCAGCAGGCGGTGTCGTTCGCCGCCCAGGGCGTGATGTCCGGCGCGTACGACGTCGTGATCGCCGCGGGCGTCGAGTCGATGGGCCGGGTACCGATGATGTCCGACATCCGACCGGGTGCCGACCCGTTCGGCGAGGCCTTGGCGCAGCGCTACCCCGACGGCTTCATCCCGCAGGGCTACAGCGCCGAACTCATCGCCGCGCGATGGGATCTCAGCCGGACCCAGCTCGACGAGTTCGCCCTGTCATCGCACGAGAAGGCCGCCGCCGCGACCAAAGCCGGACGATTCGACGCCGAGCTCGCGCCGATCGCGGGACTCGACCACGACGAGATGATCCGCCCCGGCGGGTCGATCGACGGTCTGGCGCAGCTGCGTCCCGCCTTCTACGACGAGGCCATGGGACGCCGATTCCCTGACATCGACTGGCGCATCACCGCCGCCAACTCGAGCCCGCTCTCCGACGGCAGCGCGGCGCTGCTCATCATGTCCGCCGAGAAGGCGCAACAGCTGAACCTCACGCCGCTGGCACGAATCCACACGACGACGGTCGTCGGCTCGGACCCCATCCTCATGCTCACCGGCATCATCCCGGCCACACACAAGGTGCTCGAGAAGGCCGGCCTCGCCATCGGCGACATCGACCTGTTCGAGGTCAACGAGGCCTTCAGTCCGGTGGTGCTCGCCTGGGCCCACGACACCGGCGCCGACCTGGCGAAGACGAACGTCAACGGTGGCGCGATCGCGCTGGGACATCCGTTGGGGGCCAGCGGCGCCCGGCTGATGACCACGATGGTCAACGCTCTGCACCAGACCGGCGGCCGCTACGGCCTGCAGACCATGTGCGAAGCGGGCGGTCAGGCCAACGCCACGATCATCGAGCGGCTGTGAGGACCCGAGACACCGCGACGAGCTAGGCGCCCAGCGCCTTCTCGATGGGGGTGTCGCCGCCGGTGAACTCGATCATGCGACCGACGGTCGACGGGGTGCGCAGCACGGCGGCGATCACCTCGGCGACGTCGGCACGGGCGACCTCGGTCCCCGACTCGGCGCCCTCTTCCTTGGTGCGGATGGTGCCGGTGGCGTCGCCGTCGGCCAACGAGCTCGGCGCGACGATGGTCCAGTCGAGATCGCTGGCCCGCAGGTACTGATCGGCGTCGCCCTTCGCCTCTGCGTAGGCGTAGAACGAATCGTCAGGCGAGACACCGTGATCGACCGATGCCCCGAAGTACGAGACGAGCGCGAAGCGCGTGATCGAGGTGGCCGAGGCGGCGTCGACGCAGCGGATGGCGGCGTCGCGGTCCACCGCGTAGGTGCGGTCGGGGTTGCCGCCACCGGCCCCGGCGGCGAACACGATCGCGTCGTGTCCCTCGAAGGATTCGATGATCTCCTCGGTCGAGGCGTTCTCGATGTCGATGATCACCGGCGCGGCGCCGGCGCCGGTGATGTCGTCGGACTGCTCGGGCTTGCGGATGAGCGAGCTCACCTGGTGGCCGTCGTCCACGAGCAGTCGCGCCAGGATGAGTGCGATCTTGCCGTGGCCTCCGACGATGGCGATCCGTGACATGTCTGCTCCCGTTCCCGCCCTCGGGCGGTTCGTGTTCGTCTCGCGACGCGTGCTGTGGGGCGTCGCGGTCCGGCGATGTTCGCCGCGCGTCGGCGCCCTCCCCCGGCGGCCTGCATCACCGGACCACTCACGCTAGCAATCGCCTGGCGCCGAGCCGGACTCTGCGCTACTTTGTTTTGTGTTGCTAAACACATACGTGTAGACCGAAACCGGGGAGATCACCGTGACACTGTCGCTGGACCGAAACGCCGAGGCCGTCGACTATCCGTTCAACCGACCCGACGATCTCGAGCTCGCACCCGAGTACGGCGAGATCCGGGCGAGCAGCGGGCTGGCGCGTGTGCGACTCCCCTTCGGTGAGATCGGCTGGCTCGCCACTCGCTACGACGACGTGCGCACCGTTCTCGGCGATCCCCGGTTCAGCCGCGCGGTCGCCGCCGACCACGACGAGCCGCGCATGCGCGAGGGCCGCCAGAACTCGGGGATCCTGTCGATGGACCCGCCCGACCACACCCGCCTGCGCACCCTCGTGGCCCGCGCCTTCACCCCGCGTCGCATCGAGAACCTGCGTCCGGCCGCCGCGGCCATCTGCGCCGACCTCATCGCGGACCTGCGCGCCCAGGAGGGCCCGGTCGACGTGGTCGACCGGTTCGCCCTGCCGCTGCCCGTGCGGGTGATCTGCGAACTGCTCGGCGTGCCGCAGCGCGATCAGCCGCTGTTCCGCAGGTGGAGCGACGCCGCCCTGTCGACGACGTCGCTGTCGGCCGAGGAGTTCGACGCCAGCCGTGAGGAGTTCCGCGACTACATGCGCGGGCTGCTGGCGGTGAAACGCGCCGAGCCCGCCGACGACCTCATCTGCGCCCTCATCGACGCGCGCGACGGTGACGACGGCACCGGCACCGACCGCCTCAGCGAGCTCGAGCTGATCGATCTGTGCAACGGCATCCTCGTCGCCGGACACGAGACCACCGCCTCGCAGATCCCGAACTTCATCCTGTTCCTCCTCGCCCACGACGGTCGGTGGCGCGAACTCCACGACCATCCCGAGCTCGTCGCCGGCGCGGTCGAGGAGCTCATGCGACTGGTGCCGCTGGGGATCGGCGCGGGACAGGCCCGCTACGCACTCGACGACGTGGAGCTCTCCGGTGTGCGGATCCGCGCGGGTGAACCGGTCCTGGTGTCCATCGCCTCGGCCAACCGCGATCCCGAGGCCTTCGACGATCCCGAGCGGTACGACCCGACACGTCCTCGTACGGGTCGCGGCAACGCCGGACACATCGGCTTCGGCCACGGCGCCCACCACTGCCTCGGCGCCGCACTGGCCCGCCTCGAACTGCAGGAGGCGTTGCGTGCGCTGACCGGCGCCTTCCCCGATCTCACCGTCGAGGCCGTCGACTGGAAATCGCAGATGGTGGTCCGCGGTCCCCGCGGGATGACCGTCACTTTCTGACACCCGCTCCGCCCTGCAGCGACGACGTCGCTCGTGCGTGCAGGTGCACCGATCGACAGCGCTGCCGACGCGCACGGCCCGCGCGTGATCATTCGGCGTCGATGAGTCATCATTGCTTCGATTCGAGTGGCGACGTCGCGCTCGACCAGACGGCGGGGAGCGTCATGCGCACGGACTCAACACTCGGTTCGATCCGATCGGGCTCTGCGGTGCGGGGAGCGGTCACCGTCGTCGTGGCGATCGCCGCGCTGCTCGGCGTCGGGGTCGTCGCGCCCGCCTCGGCGGCCACACCGGTCCGCTACGTGGCGCTGGGCGACTCGCGGGCGATCGGTGCCGGGATCGTCGAGTCGTTCGATCCCCAGGGCTGCGGCCGTGGAGGCGGCGGGTATCCCGAGCGCATCGCCCGCACACTGCGACCGGCGTCGTTCACCACCGTCGCGTGCCGCAGCGCGGTGACCGCCGAGATCACCGACCGTCGCCAGACGACCCCGCTGCCGATCGTGCGCACCGTGCCGGTCCAGTCGGCGGCCCTGCGTCCCGACACCAACCTCGTCACCCTGTCCATCGGCGGCAACGACATCAACTGGGGCTCACTGATCGGGCCGTGCTTCTCCTTCGTGCCGGGCAAGGACGCGCGGTGCCGCACCAACGCGACCGTCGCGGCGAACATCACTGAGAAGCTCGCCGCACTGAGCGGGTCGATGGATCGCGTGCTGAACGTCATCGACGCGAAGTCGCCGCAGGCCCGCGTCTACGTCGTCGGTCACGGCGGCTACTACGGCCTGCGCGGCTGCTACCCCGACGCGCCGTTCAGCTCGGCCGACGCAGTGTTCGTGCGGGACTTCTTCACCCGCTTCAACGGTGTGCTCTCGGCCGCGGCCCGTCGTCACGGCGCGGTGTTCGTCGACATCGCCGGCCCCGCCGTCGGTCACGACGCCTGCACCCCGGACGGTGTGCGGTGGTTCAACGGCAAGATCCCGCGCGGCGACGGCCTGTCCGATCACCCCACGCAGGAGGGCAACGCCGCCATCGCGCGTCTGGTGCTGGCGGCCATCCGCCGGGGCTGACCCGGCGCCGCGTCACACCGGGACGCGGGTGAGCGCGGCCGAGTGATCGAGCCGGTCGAGCGCACGCACGGCCACGATCGTCGCCGTCGAGAGTTCCTGGGCGTCACGGGAGAGCACCTGGGCGACGGGACTGGCGTCGGCGAGGCTGTCGTCGTACTCGCCCTGCTCGCCACGCACCACCGACCGCAGCGACATCACCGACGCCCGCACCCCGTCGGCGCCGTCGACCACCGCACGCGCGAGGTCGCCGGTCGGTCCGCTCGCCGGGTCGGCCGACGCCGCGAGCATGCCGGCACGCACGAGCGCGTGCGCGGCGCGGTCGCAGGCCTCGAGCACCCGCACCAGCCGCGCGGTCCCGCGGCGCGCCCTGCTGGCCGGACCCATCCCGAGAGGCCGTGCGGCGGTCTGCAATTCCTGGAGCGCGGTGTCGAGGCGACGTGCCACCGGGACGAGATCCACGCCGCTGCCGGGCTCCACGACCGAGGTGATGGAGTCGTCGATGACGTCGCCGAGAGCATCGAGGTAGGCGTCGACCTTGTCGCGCACCGTCTCCCGCGTCCGGGTGGGCAGGATGAAGTAGGCGGCGGTGATGCCGACCGTCGCCCCCACGCAGGTCTCGGCGATCCGCAGCTCGAGCACGGCGATCGAGAAGGTGCCGAGCAACCCGTAGAGCATCGCCAACAGCACGGTGATGAAGAAGACGAGCAGCCCGTTGGCCACGGTCACCAGATAGAACGCGCAGAACACGCACACCACGATCAGCGCCAGCTGCACCGGCGCACGGTTGCCGACGACCGCGGCGAGGAGCACACCGGCGAACACGCCGCCCACGGTGCCGACGATGCGATGGCCTGCGCGGGTGAGGATCTCGCCTCGCGTGGTGGTGCCGGTGAACACCACGAACGCCGACAGCACCGCCCAGTACCACCGGTTCGGCGACACCAGTTCGCCGAGGACCGTCGCGACCGAGGTCGCGATCGCCACCTGGATCGCGGTGCGCGTGCTCGGTTCGAGTCGGTCGAACTGTGCCCGCAGGCCGCGGTGTCGAGGTGGCACGGGGCTGTCGTCGGCGGCGGTGGCTGTGTCGTCGACAGAAGGGGCCGATGGGGCGCCGGTGCGGGTGGGCAACACCGTGGCGGGTTCGTGCGCCTCGGCCGTGGCCAGTGCGTGGGCGGTCACCCGGTGAACGGCGATGTGCGCGCGCACCGTTCGGGCGGCGGCACGGATCACGATCGAGTGCTGATCGCTGTCGGTCGCCGCGGCCTCGGCGCGGGTGACGATGCGGCGCGCGACCGTGAGGTCGTCGGAGGTGGGGTGATTGCGCAGCACCGACCGCACCGCGAGCAGCACCTGCGCCACCGCGGGCCGTTCGGCGAGCACCGACCGTGCCGTACCCGCGCGTGGACGCATCGCGAACGCCAGCTGCTCGGTGGCCTGTTGGGCGTCGAAGATGCGGCGGGAGAGGTCTTTCCCGGTCACCGACACGTGCGCCGCGGCGACGTTGCGGTCGAGCCAGTCCTCGATCATGAGCGCGGTGTTCGCCAGGCGTTCGAGGGCGTGCCGCACGGCGTCACTCGACGCGGGCTCGGCGTGCCTCCCGACCGGGGTGGCACCGGGAGCGTTCGTGGGGGCGATGAGATCGACCACCGCCAGCGACGACGCGCGCAGCGCACGGGTCAGGCGGGTCAGTTCGGCTCCGGCCCACTCGTGTTGGAACGCGAAGCGGACGGTGAGCGCGCACGCGACACCCACGAGCACCGACCCGATGAGCTCTGGTATCTGGCCCGGTGTGGCGCGCAGGAACAGGGCGAAGAAGTAGGCGATGAACGACCCCATGCCGAGCGCGAATCCGCGCGGTCCGAAGCGTCGGACCCACACCGCGCCGAACAGCACCGCGACGAAACCGACGTCGGCGAGGACGCCGTGCTGGGCGAGGAACGTCGAGACGGTCACCGCGGTGGCCGCGGGCAGGGCGATGAGCGCCGTGGTGAGCAGGCGGCCGCGGGCGGTGCGGTCCTTCACCACGAACGAGGAGAACATCGCGACCACCGAACCGAGCATGGCGACGGTGATGGCCTCGCCGAGTAGGCGCGTCATCGCGACGAGCACGCTGAGTGCGAGTACCAGCGTCAGCGTGGTCTGACTGGCGCTGCGCAACCGCAATTGCCCCGGATCGGACACCACCAGGAACCGCAGTGCGCGATCGATCGCCGGCCGCACCGAGTTGGTCATGATGGCTACAGACTACGGCTCCCCGAGAACCACGGGGACGAGGTGACGGGAGCTGTGTGAGACCGTCAGGAACCGAACGGGACCCCACCGATCGAGATGGCGCGGGTGAAGGTGAGCCGGTCGAATTCGCGGCCGTATTCGTCGATGGCCGAGATGTCCATGCGGCTCTTGGTGATACCCGGGATGCCGGGGACCACGTCGATGCTGATGAACGAGTAGTTGCGGAAACGCACCCGCGACCACTCGACGCTCTCGGCCTGCTTCTTGCCGTCGGCGGTCCACACGTAGCTGTTGGGGACGGTGTTGTCGGCCACCACGTTGCCGCGGTAGCTCTCCGACTCCCCGGGCTGGAAGCCGTAGCGCGGGCGTCCACCGCCGCCGACGGTGTAGTAGACGGTGCCGTCGGTCTTCGCCGAGACCGTCGAGCCGTCGGGAGCGGGCTTGCGCGCCTGGTTGTTCCGGATCGGGTCGGTGCGCTCGAAGATGTGGTTGTGCGCCTGGAACACCGCGTCGACCTGGTACTGGTCGAACAGCTTGCTCCACGCCGCCCGCACGCCGCCGTCGCTGGCGTGGGAATCGGTGGTCGAGTACGCGCAGTGGTGGAAGAACGCGACGATGAAGTCGATGTTCGGGTCGGCGCGGAACTTCGCGAGCGTGCTCGCGACCCAGCCGGTCTGCCGCCCGCCGCTGTAGCCGGTGTTGGCGGTGATCTCGTACGAGACGTCGTTGGCGTCGAGGGAGAGCACCGCGACGTTGCCGTAGACCACCGAGTACACCGAGGGGCAACCGGCCGGGCCGTTCGTCGGCTGGTCGAGGCGCGCGGCGTGACCGCCGTACCCCTGCGGGCCGTAGAGGGCCTCCATGTCGTGGTTGCCGGTCGCGAACATCCACGGGGTGCGCGAGGCGGTCTTCTCGATCGCCGCGAAGTAGCCGTCCCACACGTACGGGTTGAACTTGTCGAAGCCGGTGGGTGCACTGCCGCTGGGCACGAAGTTCGGCGGCTTGCCCGCGCCCGACGGGTCGGCGTAGGCGATGTCGCCGGCGAGGATGTGGAACGCGCCGTTGCGGGCGGCGATCTGGTTGACGATGTTGGCCGCGTGCTTCACGTTCGGCTGGTTGTCGGCCTTGTAGTACAGGTCATCGTAGTCGCCGGCCTTGAGACCCGGCGGCTGCGTGGGGGTCTCGTCGACACCCTGGTCACCCATCATCGTAAACCGGAACGGCGCGCTGCGGCCGCGACCGAGGGCCGGTGCCGCGCTGCGGACGTCGGTGGTGCGCCCGTCGGCGGTGCGCCAGCGGTAGAAGTGCGGCACCCGCGACGGCAGCCCGTCGACCGGGGCGTGCACGTAGAACTGCTCGGCACCGAGGATGCCGCCGCTGCTGATCGGGACCTGGCTCACGAGGTTGCGGACCTCCGCGACCGTCGTCGCACCCAGCGCCGGGGTGGGGCCGTGATCGAGGAACACCTTGGTGGCGCCCGGGTTACGCGACAGCTGCGCGGAGAACCGGAGCTGGCTCGCGGCGTCGGAGCCGAAGGACACGTGGCGTCCGCCGACGGCGAGCGGCGCGTCGGCGGCGTAGGCGATACCCGAGAACGCGAGGTTCCCGACTCCCGCGGCCGCCGCCGCGGCGGCGCTGCCCGCGAGGAAGTTGCGACGCGAGACCGAGTGTCGCTTCAGGTTGTTCTGATGCCACTCGAACTGCTCGGCGGTGGTCATCGTGGCGGCCGCCGCCAGCGGCACCCCCGTGTCGACGGTCTCGCCCGCCGGATTGACCCTCGACGTACCACTGCTGAACGGATTCACGACCATGCATGTAGATCACGGCACCAGCCCGGCACGGTGGTGATCGCCGGGTGTCGCGCCGGTGAACGACGCCTGAACGCTGCTGCCGATACGGGCAACCCGCCCATCGGCCGTCGTCGATCCGACGCGCTCAGGCCTTCTTCGGCGACATCGGGATGAAGTAGCTGGTGCGCTGCTGGTACTCGCGGTAGCCGGGCCGCTGCTCCATGTGCTGTTCGAGGAGCCGCGCGCCGGTCGCGAACACCAGGAAGTACGTCATGGCGATCGGCGACAGGAACGTGACGACGGTGGGCCAGAACGTCATGCAGACGAGAAAGGTCCCCCACCACACGCAGGCGTCGCCGAAGTAGTTGGGGTGCCGCGTGTAGCGCCACAGCCCCTTGTCCATCACGGTGCCCTTGTTCGACGGATCGGCCTTGAACCGATCCATCTGCAGGTCGCCGACCGTCTCGAACGTGACACCGAGAACCCAGACCAGCACGCCGATGACGGCGAGGTACCAGAGCGTGCCGTGCGCCACCGACGACACCTGCAGCGGCAGCGAGACGAACCACAGCGCGGGCCCCTGCGTCGCGTAGATCTTCGTGATCGCGACCAGCGCGCGGTTGCCACCGGCGTCGTCGAGGAGCTTCTCGTAGCGCGGGTCCTCGCCCTTGCCGCGCGACCGTCGGAACATCGACGTCGCCAGCCGCAGACCCCACAGGCCGATCAGCACCAGCACGAGCAGGCGTCGCCACAGATCACCGTTGCCGAGGATCGCGGTGATCACCGCGATCACGACGAAACCGAGTCCCCAGGTCACGTCGACGACGTTGTGCCGACCGATCGAGAACCCGATCGCGGCGGTGATCGCCAGCAGGATGATCACACCGGCCAGGCTAGCGCCGGTCACGATGCCGAATTGGCTCCAGTCGAAGGTCATCTCACCAGCCTGTCAGACGTCGCCGATTGGCGAAATCGCGAACTGTCAGAAATCGCGAACCGGGGGCATCGACGAGCGACCACGGGCGTCGGGCCGCACCGACAGGATCTGGTCGACACCCATCCGACCGTCGCGGAACGCCATGCCGCCGCCGACGAGGTAGAGCCGCCAGACGCGCGCGGTCTCCTCGCCCACCATCGCGACGACGTCGTCCCACCGCTTCTCGAAGGTGTCGTACCAAACGTCGACGGTGCGGACGTAGTGCTCGCGCATCGCGTGGACGTCGCGGACCTCGAGTCCGGACTCCTCGATCATCGCGACGGTCTCGCCGACCGGCCGCATGAACATGTCGGGGGCGATGAACTGCTCGATGAACGGGCCGCCACCGGGGTTGTCGCCCTTCTTCCGCGACATCTGTTGGATGAGCACCCGACCGCCCTCGACGACGTTGTCGTGCAACGCCTTCGTGTAGGTCGGGTAGTTCTCCTGACCGACGTGCTCGCCCATCTCGATCGACGCGACGGCGTCGAACGGACCGTCGGGGATCTCGCGGTAGTCCTGGATGCGGATCTCCACCCGGTCACCGAGGCCGCGCTCGGCGATGCGGGCGTCGATGAACGCCTTCTGCTCCTTCGAGATCGTGACGCCGGTGACCTGCGCGCCGTACTCGGCCGCGGCGAACAGGCTCAGCGAACCCCAGCCGCACCCGACGTCGAGGAACCGCATACCCGGGCGGGCGTCGAGCCCGATCTTGCGGCACACCATGTCGAGCTTGTCGCGCTGCGCCTGCTCCAGCGTGTAATCCGGTGCGTCGGAGGTGAAGTAGGCGCTCGAGTACGCCATGTTCGGGTCGAGCACCATCGAGTAGAAGTCGTTCGACAGGTCGTAGTGGTGGCTGATCGCGGCGCGGTCGCGGGCCAGGGTGTGGAGCTTGCCTTTCACCACGGCCTGGCTCGCCGGCGCCGGCAGCGGCCGACCGAGGACACCCAGCTTCGACACCGCGCGCACGAGCTGCGCGACACGGGTCGGGGTGATCGCGATCCGCGACAGGTTGCGTTCGCCGATGACGCGCCACACGTGGGTGAGCGCCTCGTTCAGGTCGCCGTCGACGTCGATCTCGCCGGTGACGTAGGCCTGCGCGGCGCCGAGTTCGCCCGGGCTCCACAGCAGGCGACGCAGTGCCTGCGGGCTGCGCAGGATCACCTTCGGCGCATCGGTGGGACCGGCGGTGCTGCCGTCCCACGCCGTGAGGTGCACCGGCAGCTCGCCGCCCACATACGGCGCGAGCAGGTCGGCGACGGTGCCCGCCGCCCCGGAGGTGGTGCGACCGCGCACGGTGGAAGTGGTCGTCATCGTCGGTTCTCCTGTCGAGCGTTGTCGTCGTCGTGTGCGGATGCGATCCGGGCGAACGCCGCGCCGACGGCGGCCACCGTACGGCGGGTCCACACCCACGATCGCATCAGCATGAAGTGTCCCGCAGGTCCCATCGACACCCACCGGGCGTCGACGCCGCGGTCGGCCGCGCGGACCGTCGCCTGCAGCGACAGGCGCGGGCTCGTCCACCGGTCCATGCGACCGTGCAGCACCATCAGGTGCTGGCGGGTCGAGAGGGTGTCGCTCTCGGTGCCATCGGGCCACCACGGCGCCAGCGCCACGATGGAGTCGACCGACGGGTCGTCGGCCACCGCAGCAGCAGTCCGTCCGCCCATCGAGTGCCCGAGCACGATCACCCGGGTGTCACCGAAGCGGGTGCGGATCTCGTCGAGCGCCCACCGCGCGTCGGCCACCGGGGACCGGTCGGCACCGTTCCAGCCGCGCATCCGGTACTGCAGCATCACGACCGCGGCGTCGGGCATCTTCTTCGCAACGGCGCGGGCGAACGGGCGCAGGCGGGCCGCCGACAACTGGCTGGTCTCGGCGGGCGCGGTGCTGGCGACCTTGCCGCCGTGCAGCACCAGCACCACCGCCGTCGGAGCGGGTGGGGTCTGTGTCCAGTGCAGCGCAGGCCGCATCGCCCCCGGGGTGTCAGAACTCATGGCGGTGATTCGTCACCGACGCCGGTACGGATCTGTCACCGGACAGTGGCACCCGCCACCTCGATCGGGCACTTCCACGCCTCGAGTGGGCACCTATCTCCATCCATCGGGCACGTACCTCCGCCCATCGGGCACCTATCCGCATCGAGTGGGCACTTCCCGCCGGTCGACGACGCCGAGGTTCACCCGACGCCGTCATCTGCCCGATCGACGTCGTTATCTGCCCGATCGATGGCGTCATCTGCCCGATCGATGGCTGTAGATGCCCGATCGACGTCAGGTCTGCGGGCGGACGAAGGGGAAGGTGAGGGTCGGGCGGATGGGTACGCCGCAGAGCATCATCACGAGGCGGTCGACGCCGAGGCCGAGACCGCCGGTCGGGGGCATCGCGTAGCCGAGGGCGTGCAGGAAGTCCTCGTCGAGCGCCATCGCCTCCGGGTCGCCGCCGGCCGCGGCCAGCGACTGCCGGGTGAGCCGCTCGCGCTGATCGACGGGGTCGGTCAGCTCCGAGTACGCCGTGCCCAGTTCGGCACCGAACCCGACGAGGTCCCACTGCTCGGTGAGTCGCGGATCCGACCGGTGCTTGCGCGCCAGCGGCGACACCTCGATCGGGAAGTCGCAGTAGAACGTCGGGAACCGTGTCTGCTTCTCCACGAGCGCCTCGTAGAGCTCCATCACCATCTTGCCGGCGGGCATGTCACCGGTGGTCTCGACACCGTGCTCGGCGCACACCGCGGCCACCTCGGCGGCGGTGCTCGCCGACGACAACGACGTACCGCACGCCCGCGACACGGCCTCGTGCACCGTCACGATCGGCCACGTGCCGTCGAGGCGCACCTTCTCGACATCGCCGGACTCACTGCGCTGCAGCGCGACCGGCTCGCCGTTGACCGCGACGGCCATCGCGAGGATGAGTTCGCGGGTCAGTTCGCGCATCGAGTTGTAGTCGCCGTAGGCCTGATACGCCTCCAGCGAGGTGAACTCCGGGTTGTGGGTGGCGTCGGCACCCTCGTTGCGGAAGTTGCGGTTGAGCTCGAAGATCGCGCCCATACCGCTCACACACAGCCGCTTGAGGTAGAGCTCGGGGGCGATGCGCAGGAACAGCTTCTGGTCGTAGGCGTTGATGTGGGTCTTGAACGGGCGCGCCGAGGCACCGCCGTGCACCGTCTGCAGCATCGGCGTCTCGACCTCGAGGAACGCATGTGCGTGCAGGGTGTCCCGCAACGCACGCACACCGCGGGATCGCTTCTGCAGCAACTCGACCGCCGACGAGTTGGTCAGCAGATCGAGCGGACGGTCACGGACCCGGACGTCGTCGCTGAGCTCGGCGGTGAGCTGCGGCATCGGGTTGAGGCACTTGCCCGCCATGGTCCAGTGCGACATCGCCACCGACAGTTCGCCGCTGCGCGAGGCGATCACCTCACCGGTCACCGCGATCAGGTCACCCGTGTCGACACTGCGCCGGAAGCGTTCGTGCTCACCGGACGCGGCGATGTCGGCGTCGGAGACGATCTGGATCCGGGCACGGTCGTCCTCGAGCACGGCGAACTCGACGCCGCCGAGGTCACGGATCGCGCGGACCCGACCGGCGATCGACACCGTCTCGCCGGTACGAGCGCCCGCCGCGAGACCGGTGTGTGCCGAACAGATCTCGGCGACGCGGTGGGTGCGCTCCACCGACACCGGGTACGCCTCGTGGCCCGACCCGCGAATGGTCTGGAGTTTGTCGAGGCGGGTGCGCTGCTGATCGTTGAGCTTCGGCGCGGGGGCGCGGGCCACCAGCAGTTCGCGCTCGAGATCGGCGACGGCGCGCACGAAGTCGGGATCGTCGCGGACGGGCTGCTCGTCGGGGGTCTTGGTGCCCACCAGGAACTTCGGGCCCATGTGGGGCAGGAACCCCTCGGCGACACCGACGGCGACGGCGGCGCGCATCACCGTCAGCGAGGGGTGGTAGCAGAGCATCCGGGGTACCCACTGCGGGTGGTATTTCTGGTTCGACCGGTACAGCGACTCGAGTTGATAGAACTTCGAGGCGAAGCTGAGCACGGCGTCGCTGATGCGGGTGACCGGGCCCGCGCCCTCGCGCTCGGCGCCGGAGAACACCGACCGGAACACCGCGAAGTTCAGCGACACGCGTCGGATGCCGAGGTCGCCCGCCGCCTCGATGAGTCGCGCGACGAGGAACTCGTTCACACCGTTCTCGGCGGCACGGTCGCGGCGCATCAGGTCCAACGACACCCCGCGCAGGCCCCACGGCACGAAGGAGAGGAAGCCGCGGATGGTGCCGTCGGCGTCGTGCGCGGCGACCAGCAGGCATCGGCCGTCGACCGGGTCACCGACACGGTTGAGCGCCATCGAGAAGCCGCGCTCGGTCTCCTCACCGCGCCACGCCTCGGCCAACCGTTCCACCTCGGCCAGTTCCTCGGGCGACAGTTCGCCGTGGCGGCGGATGGAGGTGGTGTACCCGGCGGCGGTCACACGGTTGACCGCCTGACGCACCGGCTTCATCGACGTGCCGCGCAGGGTGAAGTCGTCGACGTCGATGATCGCCTCGTCGCCGATCGACAACGACTTGAGTCCGGCCGAGCGGTAGACCTTCGACCCGGCCTCGCTCGCCGCGAGGACCGCCGCGTGCAGGCTGTGGGTCCGGCAGTTCTGCAGCCACGCCTGCACCGCGCCGGGCCACGACTCGACCGCACCGATGGGATCGGCACTGGCGACGCTCACGCTGCCGACGGCGCGGAACGTGACCGCGGCCTTGCCGTCGGGCGAGAAGACCACCGACTTGTCGCGACGTGTCGCAAAGTAGCCCAGCGAGTCGTCCTCGCCGTTGCACAGCAGCAGCTGCCGCACGCGCAGTTCCTCGTCGGCGTCGACGAACTCGTTGTCGCGGTTGGCGCGGTAGAGCGTCACCAACGCGAGCACCAGCGCCAGCGCCGACATCCAGCCCGCCAACACGTAGACCGGGTGGTGGCCCTGATGTCCCTGCAGCAGGGCGTCGCCGATGCCGGCACGGTCACCGAACGTCGAGCGCAGCGCCCACTGCGCCTTCTCGTCCCACCCCTGCAGGGTGTGCGGGAAGGCGACCGTCACCACGAAGGTGACGACGAACGAGAGGGCGAGGCCTCCCACGAGCACGCCGAGAGCGGCGCGGACCGAGCGATCGGCGAGTTCCGCGGTGAAGGCGCGGCGTGAGTACATGAACGCGACGAGCACCACGAGACCGATCACGAGCACGACCGAGGCGGTCACCGGCGAGGTCGCGAAGGCGTCGTAGTCGCTCGAGGTGTCGATGTTCTCGATGAAGGTGCTGAGCAGGACGAGGACGTCGTCGATGACGGCGAGCACCATCACCGCCAGCAGGGCGGTGTGGGCGGCTTTGAACCGTCGACGCACCGCGCCGGCCAACGCCAGCACGAGGAGGATGACGAAGATGCTGGGGTCGGCGGGCACGTTGAACGCACCGACGAGATCGGTCAACGCGTCGACGAAGCGGAAATGGCGGAACGGGATCGCGATCAGCGAGACCACCGCCGCGATGGTCAGCAGGCGGCTGGACCACTGCGCGATGCGTTCGGCAGCCGCAGCCCGCCGGTCGGTCGAGCCCGTGCGGGCCTTCTTCGGGCGGGTGCCCGGCGCCGGCGAGGGCTTCGGACGGTCGGCCTCTGCGCGTTCGACCGAGGGGGCTGCAGACATAAAGTCCGAGAGTAGCAGCGCGGCGAGAAGGCCGAGGGCGCATGACGATCCGCCTGCGGAGCGGCCTCCAGGCCGATCGGGACAACCCCCGCGACCCCGAGGACGAGCACGACCCCATCTGTCCGTTTTGTCGTTGTCGCAGTGTCGATCTCGGCCATCAGCGCACCGTCCCGAGGTGTTCGTGGCCTAAGCTGACGCTCGTCCGCTCCGATGGTGATCGGGCGCCGTGTCGCAGGAGGAAGTCACCGTGTCCGACCGCACCGAGCCCCACGTCGTCGGAAGCCCGTCGCAGCGCGCGGGCATCGAGCTGTCGCGCAACGTCCCCGAGTCGGTCGGGTACGCCGCGAAACGCCTCCTGCTCGGCAAGCCGATGATCACCGACGAGCTCAAGAACGAGCGTCTCACCAACCCGGTGGCACTCGGCGTGCTCGCCCCCGACGCCATCTCCTCGACCGCATACGGCAGCGAGCTGATCCTGGTCGAGCTCCTCCCCTACGCCGGTCTCGCCGCGTTCTCGCTGCTGCTGCCGATCACGGGGGTGATCCTGTGCATCCTGATCCTGGTCGCGGCCTCGTATCGCCAGGTGGTGATGGCCTACACCCGGGCGGGCGGGTCGTACGTGGTCGCGCGCGAGAACTTCGGTCCGCGGGTCGCGCAGATCGCGGCCGCCGCCCTGCTCATCGACTACGTCGTCACCGTCGCGGTGCAGGCGTCGGCGGGCACCGTCGCGGTGGTGTCGGCCATCAAACCGCTCGGCCCCTACAGCCTCGAGATCACCATCGCCGTGGTCGTGCTGATGTGCTGGGCCAACCTGCGCGGACTGCGCGAGGCCGGCCGGCCGTTCGCCATGCCCACCTACTTCTTCACCGGCATGGTGCTGGTGATGATCGTGGTCGGCGTGGTCCGTGAGGCCACCACCGGCCTCGCGAAGTACGTGCCGTCGGAACTGCCGGGCACGGTCGAGGTCCATCAGGGCAACGGACTGATCGCCGGCGCGACCCTGCTCATCCTGCTGCGCGCGTTCGCCAACGGCGGCTCATCGCTGACCGGCGTCGAGGCCATCTCGAACACGGTCGGGTCGTTCCGCAAGCCCGAGGGCCCCAACGCGCGGCAGGTGCTCACGGTGATGGCCTGCGTGCTCGGCATCCTGTTGACCGGTGTCGCCTGGCTCGCCTACGAGACCCACGCGACGCCGTATGTCGACGGCTACCCCTCGGTGCTGTCGGAGATCGCGCGACGGGTGTTCGGCGGTGGCGCGCTCGGGTCCACGCTGTACGTCCTGCTGCAGATCGCGACCGCGGCCATCCTGTTCACCGGCGCCAACACCAGCTTCAACGGTTTTCCGGCGCTGGCCAATTTCGTTGCCGCCGATCGGTTCCTGCCGCGACAGCTCGGCAAACGCGGGCACCGACTGGTGTTCTCCAACGGCATCATCGTGCTCGCGCTACTGGCCATCGTGCTGCTCGTCGCGACCGGCGGCTCGGTCAACGCACTGATCCCCTTCTACGCGATCGGTGTGTTCACCGGGTTCGCGATGGCGGGTTATGGCATGACCAAACACCACCTCACGCACAAGGAACGCGGCTGGCGGCGGCGCCTCGCCATCAACCTCGGTGCCGGCGTCGTGTCGACGGTGGTCGTGGGGATCTTCGCCATCGCCAAGTTCACCGAGGGCGCCTGGCTGGTCGTCGTGGTGTTCCCGCTGCTGGTGTTCGGGTTGATCCGCCTCAACCGCGAGTACCGGGCCGAGGCGGCGATCCTCGAGGAGTTCCGCTCGAATCGTCCCGAGCAGGTGAACTACGCCCGGCACACCGCGTTCGTGCTGGTCAGCGCCGTCGATCTCGCCGTCCTCGAGGCCCTACGCTACGGGCACGGCCTGCGCGCCGACGAACTCACCGCGGTCCATCTGATGGTCGACGCCGAGCAGGCCCGCAAACTCCGCACGCGGTGGGAGCACTACGGGCTGCGGACGCCACTGACGATCATCGACTGCCCCGACCGCCGCCTCACCCGCGGCGTGCAGCGCCTCGTGGTCGAGGCGCTCGGAGAGGCACCGCGATCGCACGTCACCGTGCTGCTACCGCGGCGCACGTACGCACCCCTGCTGGGTCGACTGCTGCACGACCGTAGCGCCGACAAGATCTCCCGCGCGGTCAGCGAGATCCCGCACGCCGCGGCGACGATCATCCCGTTCGACGTCCAGGCCGAGATCCGCAAGGCGTTCCCCGATGTCGTCGAGGAACGTCTCACCCGTCGGGTCGAGCAGTTGCAGGCCCGCATCGCCCGCGACGACGAGTCCGCACGCCGTGAACACGATGAACCGGCGGCCGCGTCGACCCTGGCGATCGGCGGGTTGCTGCCCGGTCACCGCGGCACGGTGGAGGGGCGCGTCCGCGACACCTTCGACCGCACCATCGACGACGACCGCTTTACCCAGGGAACGGTCCACATCGTCGAGATCAGCGACGACAGCGGACTGCTTCGACTGCGCTTCGCCCCCGACGACGATCGGCCCGCCGGCGGGGCCGACATCGTCCCGGGTCAGGTGGTGCGCGCGAGCGGCAAGGCCCGCCAGGGTCGCAAGGGCGTCATCATGATCAACCCGGAGTACGAGATCGTCGGTGGCAGTGACGGGAGCACGGACGGCGACGGCACCGACGGGTCCGCCGACACCGATCAGGGGTAGGGACGCCGGGCGGTCTCGGGATCGCCGTAGGTGATGGCGCGTTCGCCGCGGCTGCCGCCGATGATGGTCGACGCCCAGCTCGCCAGCGTCCACACGCGGTTACGGCTGCCGGCGAGGAAGAAGATGTGGATGCCTCCCCATCCGAGCCAGCCGAGGAAACCCGAGAGCCGCAGGGGCCCGGACTCCAGCAGGGCGTGGTAGCGCGAGATGTAGGCGGCGGTCCCCAGATCGCGGTACTTGAAGGGGCTGTCGGCTTTCGCCTTGCCACCGACCACCCGCGAGATCAGCACGGCGGCATGGTGTCCCGACTGCATCGCAACCTCGGCCACACCGGGTAGCTTGTCGAGGCTCATCACGTCACCGACGACGAAGATGTTCTCGTGCCCGGCGACGCGCAGGTCGGGTCCGACCGGGATCGTCCCGCCGCGTGCGGGCGTGACACCCGTCGCCTCGGCGACCGCCCCGGCGAACGGGACGGCCTCCACGCCGGCGGTCCACAGCACGGTGTGGGTGTCGATCTGCTCGGTCGCCTTGGTCTTCTTGTCGGTGGTGATCACGTGGTCGCGCTGCACGTCGGTGACATGGCGACCGAGGACGGTGGTGACGCCGAGCTTGTCGAGCGTCTTCTGCGCCTTGCCCGACAGCCGCGGGTGAAACGACTCGAGGACCCGCTCGCCCCCGTGCACCAGGATCACCTGTGCCTCGGCGGGATCCATCGAATCGAACTCCTTCGACAGCGCCCGGATGGCGAGTTCGCGTATCTGCCCGGCGATCTCGACCCCGGTGGGGCCGCCGCCGCTGATCACGAACGTGAGCCAGGGTTTGCGCAGCGCCGGCGTAGGGAGCGTCTCGGCGATCTCGAACGACGAGATGATCTTGCGTCGGATCGCGAGCGCATCGTCGACGGTCTTCATGCCCGGCGCGAACTGCTCGAACTGCTCGTTGCCGTGATACGACTGCCGCGCCCCGGCGGCGAGGATCAGATAGTCGTAGTCGATGTCGAAGGTCGACCCGTCGAATCGTCGCGCCGTCACCGTCTTCGCGGTCACGTCGATCCCCGACGCCTCACCGAGGAATACCCGCAGGTTGCGGCAGCGCCGCAACAGGTGTCGCAGTGGGCTCGCGATGTCGCCCTCCGACAACAGCCCGGTGGCGCACTGGTAGAGCAGCGGCTGGAACACGTGCGAGGTGCCACGGTCGAGCAGGGTCACCGAGACGTTCGCCCGCTTGAGGCGCCGAGCGGCGAACACGCCGGCGAAACCTCCGCCGATGATCAGGACATTCGGTCTATCACCAGCCATGGCTCGATTCTGCCCTACCGCCCGGCGCGGTCGACGGCGGTGCGGGTCAGGCGTTCGATCTGTGTCGAGTAGGCGACGAGGCTCACCAGATCGACCGACACCTCGGCGTCGCGTACCGCGCGAACCTGCTGTGCGACAGCGTCACCGACCGGCCACCCGTAGGAACCGCCGGAGATCAACGGGAAGGCGACCGACTCCGCGCCCAGCGAGTGCGCGAGCAGCAGGCACCGCGCGTAGGCCAGGCGCAGGACGTGCGACCGGTCGTGGGTGGAGGAGTGGCGCGGGCCGACGGTGTGGATCACCCACCGCGCGGGCAGCGCCCCGGCCGTGGTCGCGACCGCGGCACCGGTGGCCAGGCCGTCGGGCAACGTGGTCGCCCGGATCAGGCGGCATTCGTCGGTGATCGCGGCACCACCCGCTCGGTGGATCGCGCCGTCGACACCGCCTCCGCCGAGTAGAGAGGAGTTGGCCGCGTTGACGATGACGTCGCTGCGAAGGGTGGTGATGTCGCCTCGGACGACGTCGATGACGGTCATGGGGTCTCCTTCGGGGGCGTGGTGTCGGCGCCGGTGATGCGGTCGGCGGTGGCGACGAGGTCGGTGGTGGTCAGGCCGGGGTACCCGTGGAGCAGGCGCGTCCACTCCTCGGGGATCCCCGCGGTGCCGGCACAGGCGCCGGCCAATCCACCGGCGATCGCGGCGGTGGTGTCGGTGTCGTTGCCGGCCCGAACGCAGCGTTCGAGCGTCCCGGCGACATCGCCGTCGGCGCCGCAGACCGCCCACCAGGCCGTCTGCAGCGCGTGCACCACCCAGCCGTTGTTCGGGAAGTCGGCGGGCGTGCCGTACTGGGCGGCGTCGAGCAGCGGATGCCAGTGGTCGCGGACGTCGGCGGGCGCGGCGTCGAGCCAGAGGCGCACCCCGTCGCGGGCGCCGGTGCGCACACCGTGGGCGATCCCGGCCGACCACATCTGGCACGCCTCGCGGGCCCGCACGTCGGCGTGGGTGAGGTCGCTGATCGCCCCGGCGGCGCGCTCGCAGCCGGACGGGTCGTCGAGGAAGGCCAGCGCGACCGGAGCGGTGCGCATCAACGACCCGTTGCCGCCGGTGCGGCCGGGCACCGCCGCGGCCGCCGCGGTCATCGACGCCGCCGATGGACTGCGACGGCTCAGCACCGACCGTGTCTGGTTCCCGATGTCGGGTGGCGAGGTGTCGTACCAGCGCACGAAAGCCGCGGCGATGGCGTCGAGGTCGGCGACACCGGGTGCGAGCCCCTCGGCCACGCACATCGCCATCGAGGTGTCGTCGGTCCACTCCCCCGGCGCCCAGTCGAACGGGCCGCCGCCGATCATGCCGATCACGACATCGTCGGCCGGATAGGTGAACTCGTATCCGGCGCCCAGGGCGTCGCCGGCCGCGCTGCCGATCAGTACCGCGACCGCACGGTCGCGCTGGTCAGTGGTCAGGTGCATGGTCGACCTCCTCGTCGGAGAGCTCGAGGGCCGTCCGCCCTGCCTTAGCTCAACTCTGCGCTAAAGGTTAGCGCAGATCCGCGCTATAGTCCAGCGATGGTGTGGCGAGACGACCTGGGCAGGGCGCTGACCGATCATCCACGGCCGTCGGTGGCCGTCGATGTCGCCGTCCTCACCGTCGTCGACGACCGCCTGCACGTGGTGGCGGTCGAGAGCCCCCACGGGGTCGCGTTGCCGGGCACGTTCCTGCATCCCGGCGAGCGCCTCGCCGACGCCGCCGTGCGCGCGCTGCGGACCAAGGTCGGGGTGAGCGACGTCGACTTCCATCAACTCGCCCTGCACGACGACCCCGACCGCGACGACCGCGGATGGGTGCTGTCGATGGCCCACGGGGCCGTCACCCCGGCCGCGACACTGCCTGCGGACACCCGACTCGTCGCCGTCGTGGACGGTCGCCCCACGCAGCACCTGGCCTTCGACCACGACGCGATGGTCGCCCACGCCGTCGACGACCTGCGTGCCCGCTACGCCGACCGTCCCGACCCCGATCACGTTCTCGGCGAACGGTTCACACTGCTCGACCTGCGGCGCCTGCACGAGGCCGTCGCCGACCGGGAACTGCCGAAGGACACCTTCCGACGCCGGATGCTGCCCTTCCTGTCGGGCACCGGGGAGTTCTCCAGCGCCGACGTCGGTCGCCCCGCCGAGCTCTTCACGCCGCGGCCGCCGGACTGAGCTCGTCGCCACGAAAGCGCGCGAACCGGACATGCCGAGAATCGGACGGGCGGTTCGGTGTCGGGGCGAAACCTCGCCGGGCTAGCGTCAGATCATGAGCATGAGAGACCTGAGCGTGTTGCGGACCAAGACGGTCGAGGCCATCGCGCGCGATGCCGCGGCCGGTGAGGGCGACGGCGAGGGCAGCGGCCTGCGCAAGTCGCTCCGCACCCGCGACCTCGTCGGCTTCGGCGTCGGAATCGTGATCGGCACCGGCATTTTCACGCTGACCGGCATCCAGGCCAAGGAGAACGCGGGCCCGGCGGTGGTCATCTCGTTCCTCATCGCCGGCGTCGTGAGCATGCTCGCCGCGCTCTGCTACGCCGAGCTCGCCTCGGCGGTCCCCACCGCCGGCAGCGCCTACACCTACGCCTACGCGACCCTCGGCGAGGTGTTCGCGTGGATCATCGGCTGGGATCTGGTGCTCGAGTTCGCGCTCGGCGCCGCGGTGGTCGCGCGCAGCTGGTCGGGGTACCTCGCCGACCTGTTCGACCTCCCGCCGTCACTGTTCACCGAGGAGTCGACGGTGAACATCGGCGCCGTCGCCCTGGTGCTGGTGCTCGGCGTGATCGCCGCGGTCGGGGTGAAGGAATCCGCGCGCGTCACCAACACCCTGGTGCTGGTGAAGGTCGCGATCTCCGTGTTCATCATCATCGTGGGCGCGTTCTTCATCAAGAAGGCCAACCTGATCCCGTTCATCCCGAGCGCGGAGAAGACGACCACCGAGGTCAAGACATTCGATCAGCCACTGCTGCAGTGGATCGGCGGATTCGAACCGGCCACGTTCGGCATCTCGGGCGTCTTCACCGCCGCGGCCGTGGTGTTCTTCGCGTACACCGGTTTCGAGGCCGTCGCCAACCTCAGCGAGGAGACGAAGAACCCCGCGCGCTCCATCCCGCGCGCCATCCTCATCGTGCTCGGGCTGTGCACCACGCTCTATGTTCTCGTGGCGTTCGTGGTCACCGGCATGGTGAAGTACACCGACCTCGACTCCAGTGCGCCCATCGCGAAGGCGTTCGACGCCAACGACGCCAGCTGGGCGGGCACCCTCATCGCGATCGCCGCGGTCGCCGGACTCACCTCGGTCACGTTGGTCGACATCATCGCCATGAGCCGCATCGGATTCGCCCTGGGCCGCGATGGTCTCCTGCCGCAGTCGGTCGCGAAATCGTCGCCGCGATTCGGCACCCCGTTCCGCTTCACCATCGGCACCACGATCTTCGTGGCGATCCTCGCCGGACTGGTTCCGCTGACCGACCTGTCGGAGATGGTCAGCATCGGCACGCTGTTCGCGTTCCTGATCGTGTCGATCGCGGTGCCGATCCTGCGCCGCACCAAGCCGGATCTGAAGCGCCCCTTCCGCGTTCCGCTGAGCCCGGTGGTCCCGATCATCTCGGCGCTGGCGTGCATCTACCTGATGCTCAACCTCGTCGTCGCGACCTGGGCACGGTTCCTGGTGTGGCTCGCCCTCGGGCTCGCCATCTACCTGTTCTACGGCCGTCGCAACGCGCGACTGGCCAAGGCGCAGATCACCGAACCCACCGTCACCGGCGAGAAGACCCTGGGCTGAACCGTTCTCAGTTGGTGCGGATGTGCATCAGGTCCACGTTGTACGAGGTGTACGTCGTGGCCGTGAAATACAGGTCCTTGTCGGTCGAGAACGGGTGGATGAACCCGCCGTAGAGCTGCGGGTACTTCGCGCTCGACATGAGGTTGGTCGGCTCCGACCACAGTCCCTGCGGCGACCTCGACTGCCGCAGCACGATCGCGCCGCGCAGCACGTCGAGGTAGGTGGCCTGCCAGAGGCCGGATTTCTCCTCGTAGCGCACCGACAGCTCGCCGGTGGGGCCACCGAAGATCGGCGACGCGTTCTCGCCGTTGTTGGTCGGGACCCACTTGCCGTTGATCCAGTACTGGTAGGCCGACTTGTTCAGCACGTCGGCGGTGGGAACGCGCGCCAGACCCGTGCTGCCGAGTCGACCGTTCGGGGTGCCGAACATGTAGACGTAGTCACCCTGCGGGACCATCGACGACACCTGGAAGTTCGCGAGCCCGAACATGTTGTCCCAGCGCGCGTACTGCGAGTTCGTCCACGTGGAACCGCCGTCGTCGCTCCACGCGAGACCGCCGTAGTTGGTGAACCACTGGCCGGGCAGCGTGAAGTTGTTGATCGACATGTAGCTCATGTACTGCCGGTTGCCGATGGCGAAACCCGAGGTCGGGATCGTGGTCTGCTCGGCGTAGTTCACCTTGCGGCTGGCGATGAGTTCGGCTGCGTGGCAACGGCTGTCCTGCACCATCGTGTCGATGGACATGCCGTCGGCGAGCTTGGTGTCGGCACTGAACCCGAGGGTGTTCGAGCGCCAGTCGCCACCGTTGGCTCCCGGCGGACGGAACCCGCGACCGAAGGTGTCACCGAACGCGACGGCGACCTTGTCCGGCGCGGCCTTCCACATGATGCCGAGGTCGGTGCCGTTGACCTGGAAACGCTTGTCGGTGCGGCTCGTCGATCCCTTGCCGGTGAGCTGCGCGACGTAGTTGAGACCGCCGGCGCGCGGGTTCGGCAGCTTCGGCGTCACCGATCCCGGTGTTGTGCCGGGGATCAGGCGCGGCGGACGCGCCTGTCCGGGCGGCGGCGTGCCACCGGGGACGGGCACCGGCAGCGTGAGGAACGGCCGCGGGGTGATGGTGATCTTCGGGATCGGGATGTTGCCCGAACCGGTGGGGACCTGCGCCGCGGGCTTCGGCGGATCGGTGATGTCGGGGCACGGGTCCTTGCAGGGATCCTTCGGCGCCGGCTGCGACGGGATGCGCTTCCGGGAGTTCTGCGGCCCGAACTGCGGCACGGGCTGCAACTTCAGGTACGGGACGTTGAAGTCGATCCGCGGTGGGACCTGCGGCAGCGGGCTGCCCGGACTCGGGGGTTGGGGGAGGTCGTTGGCACATCCCGAACTCGGCAACGCCACACTGGGCGCCGGTGCGCCGAGTGCTGGGGCCCCGATGGCGATGGGTGCCAGTGCACAACCGGCGACGACGACCGTGAGAACTCTGCGCAGCACGGAATTCTTCCTCTACCTCAGGTGACAGACGAGTGAATTTAACATGTGTACAGCAGCGATCACGGATGCATCGCGGTCGCCGTGAGGTCGACACGCATTCGAGACCACCCGGTGACGACCGGCGCAACGCCCTCGCTCACCTGCGACTTCGCGTGTGCAGCCGCACGCAGGACCGTGGAGCGGACATACTCACAGCCATGGGTGTGCTGGTGACGGTGATCGTCGTCGTGGTTGTCGCCGTCGGGGTGGTGTTCGCCCTCGTGCGGGCGTCGCGGGAGAAGCCGCCACCCATCCCCGAGGGCTGGTATCCGGACCTGCACGACCCGTCGATCGAGCGCTTCCACGACGGCGCGGCGTGGACCGATCAGACGCGACCCAATCCCGAGGAACTCGACCGCTAGCAGAGATCTAGCAGCGGCCCAGGTCCGACGACGGCGGCCGGACCGCGCCGGGACCCGCGGAGGCTCCCGCGGTGAGCTGCTTGGGCATCGGGGTGCCCGGCGACGTGTCGAGGCGGGCGAGCAGCCAGTCGTAGACCTCGTCGTGGTTGAGCAGGGTGAAGTGGTTGGCCGCGGTGATCGCGAAGCCGTCCTCGTCACGGAAACCGATGTGACGCTTCTTGTCGCGGCCGTTGGCGCTGGGCACCAGCACCAGGCCGTCGCCGATGATGCGGCCCAGCGGGTGGCGTGGGTTGCGGGTCACCGACGCCGAGACGAAGCAGTGGGTGGCGCCCTCGAGCAGCGGGACCTCCTGCACGGCCGCGACGCGCAACGCGTCGAGGTCGCGTCCCGACCAGTCCTCGTCGACCAACGATCCGTGGAAGAGGTCGCGGACGCCGGCGCTGCGGCGACGCAGCAACCGTGCGAACGGGCGCGACTCGGGCAGCTTGTCCAGCGCCGCGGAGAGGTAGTGCACCGACCGCGCCATCGGGGCACCGAGGTGCGGGGTCCCCAGCGACACGACGTGACGGACCCGCGCGACCCACTCGTGACCGTCGGTCGCGGCACGGAAGCAACCGCTGCGCACCACGAGTCCGCCCATGGAGTGGCCGACCAATGCGATCTCGTCGACGGGTACGGGCCAGTTCGCCACCACCTCCGACAGCAGGTCGTCGAGTTCGCGACCGTTCTCGGAGATGTGCCGACCCGTGTTGAACCGGACCTGGACCTCGGTGGCGTCGAGGTCGTCGCCGAGGCGCTGCCCGTAGGTGGGCCGACCGCCGATCCGCCACGCGAGTTCGGTCTCCATCAGCCCGTGGAGGAACACGACGATGCGGCCGGTGGCCCGCGGGAACGCCTCGGCCAGGTCCGCGGGGGTCGGGGCGACCGGGACGCCGTCGACACGGATCGTCATGCCCTCGGCGAGCGGGCTGCCCTGCGCGTCGAGGTGGTCGCCGATGAGGCCGTTGACCGCGGCGATCGCGAACGCGCCCTTCGAGGTCTGCGACGGCGGGCGTCCCCACCCGTCGGCGGTCTGCCCGGCGATCTCCGACGCGGTGTCGCACACCGCGGTGATCACCGAGTACGTGCCGGCCGCGATCGAGTCGTGGAGGATCTTCGACGGCGTGACGAAGTCGCCCAGCCCCAGGCGCAGCCCGGCGAAGATGTGTTCGGAGAAGGCCGAGTGGACCTTCGCGATGCCGGCGGTGGCGTCGCCGAGTTCGGCCAACGCGAGTCGGGAGAGCTCACGGACCTCGGTGCGCCGCTGCTGGGCCAGATCGTTCATACCGCTGAGTGTACGACTGTTCACTGAGATTGTTCGACCCCTGTGACGTGTTCGTCGCGCACCGGTCCGGGCGGGGTTCGGGCACGATCGTGAGGTGACCACCACCCGAGACCCCTCGACCCGCTCGTGGCCGCGCAACGCCGCACGCGGCCTGCTCGGCGGATTCCTGATCTTCGCCGGGACCGCGCACCTGTTCTTCGCCCGCGACACCTTCCAGGCGCAGGTCCCCGACTGGGTGCCGCTCGACAAGGATCTCGTGGTGCTCGCCTCGGGTGTCGTCGAGATCGTGCTGGGGGTGGCTCTGGTCGCGCTGTATCGACACCGGGTCATCGTCGGGTGGATCGTGGCCGCGTTCTTCGTGGCCGTGTTCCCCGGCAACATCTCGCAGTACGTGACCGGGACCGACGCCTTCGGTCTCGACACCGACACCGGTCGCCTCATCCGACTGTTCTTCCAACCGCTGCTCATCGCGTGGGCGCTGTGGTGCACCGGCGCGTTCGCGGCCCTGCGAGCGCGGTCGCGTCAGCCGAGGTAGCGGCCGAACCAGTCGAGGACCTGGCCGTAGACCTTCTCCGCGGCCTGCTGCTTGTAGCGGGTACCGGTGTCGTTGAAGAAGGCGTGGTCGACGTCGGGAACGGTCTCGACCTGGTACTGCACACCGGCGGCCTTCAACGCGGCCTCGGCCTGCGGCTTCGAGGCGTTGACGCGTTGGTCGAGACCGGCGTAGATCGCCAGCACCGCGGCCTGCTTCGACCCGGCGAAGTTCGCGCCCTCGGGCAGCGGACCGTAGAACGGCACGGCCGCGGCGATGTCGGTGTCGCCCGACGCCAGCAGCGACCACACCTGTCCCCCACCGAAGCAGAACCCGATGACGCCGATCTTCTTCCCCGGGACCCGCTTGGCGAGTTCGGCGATGCCGGCCTTCATGTCGGCCACGAATCGGGCCTGCGGCACGTTGCCGAGCGCCGCGGTCGCCCGCGCGGGGTCGGCGAACGTGCCGGTGCCGCCCTCCTCGGAGAGCAGGTCGATGGCGAGAGACGAGTACCCGGCGCCGGCGAGCCGACCGGCGATCGTGCGGATGTGGTCGGTGAGGCCCTTGTTCTCGTGGATCACGAGCACGGCGCCCTTGGGCTCGGCGGCCGCGGCGAACGCGCCCTGCAGGGTGCCGCTCGGCCCGGCGAAGGTGATCGACTGCGTCGCGACGGCGGTCGACATCCCGGGCGCACCGGCGGTGAGCGAGGACGACGTGCCCGCGGCATTGGGTGTCGCCGCCGAGGCGGTGCCCGAAGCGTTGCCCGAGGAGGTCGCCGAGGCCGTGCCCGAGTCGCTGCCGTCGGTGCTGCAGGCGGCGAGCACCGCGGTCGCGGCGGTGGCCGAGAGTCCCAGCAGCCCGAGGCGTCGCATCGCCTCGCGGCGTCCGAACATGCCGTCGGCGTGGTCGATGGCGATCTCTTCGGCGATGTACTGCTTGAACTCGGTCATCTCGGTCCTCGCGACGGTGGCGTGATGGGGGCTCCCCCACTATGCCTGCGGTCGATGAACGATGTCCGAATTCACCGCGGGGACCGCCGACCATAGGTCGATATACGTTCGTGACCTACCCCGAGGTATCGACACGGTTGTGCGTCACCCCCGCCGATGACGCGCCGCCGACCGTCGCGCGGTGCTAGACCGAGGTGCACACGAAATACGAAGTCTCTCGGGGCGTTCAACAGTGAGATCCCCTTCCTCGCCGCGGTCGGCACGCTCGACCGTCGCGAATCTCGAAGGAGCTCACCATGTGGACTGTCATCTCCGCCGTCATCGGCGGTCTCATCATCGGCGCCCTCGCCCGTCTCGTGTTGCCCGGCAAGCAGAACATCGGCGTCATCATGACGATCGTTCTCGGCATCCTCGGAGCCCTCATCGGATCGTGGCTCACCTACCAGTTCGGCTACAGCAACGACAACGGCGGCTGGAAGGTCGTGCCGTTCATCGTCGGCATCATCGTCGCCGCGGTGCTGATCTTCGCCTACGTCTCGATCACCGGACGCCGCAAGGTCTCGCGCTGATCTGACCCAGACCAGACGGCGCCTGTCGCCGTCCACCGAGGGGCCGGCGGCTTCTGCTACACAGCGGAGACGCCGGCCCGTGGTGTTTCCCGCGACCCGACTTCCTGACAGTTCGCTGTGCGTCGACACGCGAAAACCCCTGCAGATTCGGGCATCTGACACATTCCGCCGATGACGTTCGTCACCTTCGACAGTCTCTCGCCGCCAACCCTGGCCCGGACCGCGAACCGGTCGTAGTCTCGGTCTTTAGCACTGCTCAACATCGGGCGTATCCGACACCCGATCACCGCAACCGCGAGGCCGCACACGATGACCACCAGGCACCCGATCGCCTCCCCCGAGATGGAGGTGACCCTCGACCGCACACCACCGCACCCGACGCTCGATGTGGTGATCCCCGTCTACAACGAGGAAGCCGACCTCGAGGGATGCGTGCGTCGACTCCATGCGCATCTCGCGACGACACCGTTCTCGTCGCGGATCACCGTCGCCGACAACGCCAGCACCGATCGCACCCTCGCCGTGGCACGCGGCCTCGCCGAGACGCTCCCGCGGGTGCGGGTGGTGCACCTCGAGCAGAAGGGTCGCGGTCGTGCGCTCAACGCCGTCTGGCGCGAGAGCGACGCCGAGGTGGTCTGCTACATGGACGTCGACCTGTCCACCGACCTCAACGCGCTCATGCCGCTGGTGGCGCCACTGCTGTCGGGTCACTCCGACATCGCGATCGGGTCGCGCCTGTCGCGCTCGGCCCGGGTGATCCGGGGAACCAAGCGCGAGTTCATCTCCCGCGGGTACAACCTCATCCTGCGCACCGCGATGCACGCGCGTTTCACCGACGCCCAGTGCGGCTTCAAGGCCATCCGCACCGACGTCGCGCGGCGCCTGCTGCCACACGTGGAGGACACCGGCTGGTTCTTCGACACCGAGATGCTCGTCCTCGCCGAACGCGTGGGGCTGCGGATCGCCGAGGTGCCCGTCGACTGGATCGACGACCCCGACTCGAAGGTCGACATCGTCAAGACCGCCACCGAGGATCTCAAGGGGTGCTGGCGGGTCGCCCGAGCCCTGGGCAGCGGCGACCTCCCCATCGCGGAACTGCGAGCGACCATGGGGCGCAACCGACTCGACGAACCCGAGGTGTCGGGCGTGCCACGCGGCATGATCGGCCATCTCGTGCGGTTCGGGCTCATCGGTGTCGCCTCGACCATCGCGTTCGCTCTGCTCTACCTCGCGCTGCACCCCCTCGTCGGCGCGCAACCGGCCAACTTCCTCGCCCTGCTCATCACGGCTGTGCTCAACACGTGGGCCAACCGGGCCTTCACCTTCGGGGTGCGGGGTCGCGACGGCGCCGTCGGCCACCAGATCCAGGGCATCGCGATCTTCCTGGTGGGCTGGGCGATCTCGGCGCTGGCGCTGTACGTGCTGCACGCCGATTTCCCGCACGCCGACAAGCACGTCGATCTCGCCGTCCTCATCGGCGCCAACCTGCTCGCGACCATCGTCCGGTTCGTCTCGTTGCGCTGGGTGTTCGGCCGTCATCTGCAGAAGGAGTCCACCGCATGACCGCCACCGTCGGGATACCCGAGGACACCGCGCCGACCGTCGGGCACGACACCGATGGTGGCAACGCCTCGGCGGGTCGCGGGCATCGACTCGCGTTCGCCGCGCTGCTGATCGGCACCGCGGTGCTCTACCTGTGGGACCTCTCGATCAACCGCTACGCCAACGATTTCTACGCCGCGGCCGAGCAGGCCGGGTCGCAGTCGTGGAAGGCGTGGTTCTTCGGTTCGTCCGACGCCGCGAACTCGATCACCGTCGACAAACCGCCGGTGTCGCTGTGGATCTCCGGTATCGCGGTGCGCGTGTTCGGTCTGAATTCGTGGTCGATCCTGGTGCCCCAGGCCCTGATGGGTGTCGCTGCGGTGGCGCTGATCTACGTCATCGGCCGACGCATCGCCGGTCCTCGAGCCGGGTTCGTCGCGGGTGTCGTGCTGGCCCTGCAGCCCGTCGCCGCGGTGATGTTCCGGTTCAACAACCCCGACGCCCTGCTGGTGCTGCTGCTCATCGCCGCCGCTTGGGCGACACTGCGCATCCTCGACGACGGCCGACTGCGGTGGGCCGTTCTCGCCGGCGGACTCATCGGCCTGGCGTTCCTCACCAAGCAGCTGCAGGCGCTGCTCATCGTGCCGCCGATCGCGGTCGCGTACCTCGCCTTCGGGCCACCGGCCATGCGGACCCGCATCGTCCACTTGCTCGCCGCGCTGGGCGCGGCCATCGTGGGCGCGGGGTGGTGGGTGCTGACGGTGGAACTGTGGCCGGCCGGCTCGCGGCCGTACATCGGCGGCACCGAACACAATTCGATCATCGAACTCACCCTGGGCTACAACGGACTCGGCCGCCTCACCGGCGACGAGGGCTCGGGACTGGGCGGTGCCGGTGGCCCGCGCGGCGCGGGCGGCTCCGGTGAGGGCATGAACCGGATGCTCGCGGCGTTCGGTGGCCAGACCGGGATCCTGCGGATGTTCTCCCCCGCGGTCGGCGGACAGGTCGGGTGGCTCATCCCCGCCGCGCTCATCCTCGGCGCCGCGGCGATCGTCCTGCGCGGGCGCGCAACGCGCATCGATCTCGAACGCGCCGTTGCGGTGTTCGCGTGGCTGTGGCTGTTCTCCAACGCCGTGTTGATGAGCTACATGGCCGGCATCTTCCACCCGTACTACACCCTGGCGCTGGTGCCGCCGATCGCACTGCTCGTCGGGATCGGGTCGGTGCGCGGCTGGCAGCACCGCGAGACGCTCTGGGTGCGTACGGTTCTCGTCGTCGCGGTGGTCGTGACCGCCGTGCTCGCGGTCATCGTTCTCGGCCGCACACCCGACTTCCAGTCGTGGCTGCGACCGTTCGTGATCGTCGTCGCGGTGCTCGCGGTCGCCGGGCTCGTCGTCGAACGGTTCCGCCCCGGACGCTGGACCGCCCGTGCGGTCGTCGCCACGGTCGTCGTCGTGGGACTCGCCGGCCCGCTGGCGTACAGCATCGACACCGTCGCCACATCCCGCGTCGGGGGACTCGCCACGGCGGGTCCGAAATCCGCCGCGGTGCGCGGGTTCGGCGGTCTCCCGCGGGAGATGTCGCCGGGCGCACTGCAGGCCGCGAAACGCATGTTCACCGGCGAGGCACCCCCGCGTGCGGTCACCGATCTGCTCGCCCGCGAGGCCGGGAACTACCGGTGGGCGGCGGCGACGGTGAGTGCGTTGTCGGCGTCGGGGTACCAGCTCGCGATCGAGAAGCCGGTCATGCCGGTGGGTGGCTTCTCCGGCGGCGACCCGTCACCCACGCTCGCGCAGTTCCAGCGCCTCGTCGCCGGGCACCAGATCCACTGGTTCATCGCGTTCGCGAGTCCGATCCCGATGCGCGAGAACACCTCCGCCTCGGCGCAGATCACCAGTTGGGTGATGGCGCATCACCGCCCACAGGTCGTCGACGGCGTCACCCTCTACGACCTCAACCCCTGACCCCACCCGCCAGTTGGGCACGTAACGCCGCCAGTTGGGCACCTAACGACCGCAGTTGGGCACCTAACCACCGCAGTTGGGCAGGTAGCGGCGGTCAGCCGAGACGCTGATCCGACTTGAGGTCGCGCAGACGCGACATCGCCGGCACCGCGGCGGCGAGGGCGGCGCGTTCGTCGTCGGTGAGCTCGTCCAGCACCGACACCACCGTGGCGGCACCGGCACGCCGGCGGTGCTCCACATAGTCGCGACCGAGGTCGGTGACGCTCACCAGCGACGCCCGCTTGTCGCTCGGATCGGTGCGCCGTGTCACGTGGCCCGACCGTTCGAGCGCGGTCACCAGCGCCGTCATTGACGGCTGCGTCACGCCCTCGGACGCCGCGAGGTCGGTCACCCGCCGCGGGCCGAGTCGGTTCAACGTCGAGAGCGTCGCGACCGAGGTCAGACTCATGTCGCGGGGCATCCCCCGGACGAGTTCGGTCATCAGGGCGTACACGGTCTCGCCGATCTCGCGAGTGATCGCCGGGTCGTCGACGGTGCTCGGTGACGTGGTCATGTCGCCCAGCATAGAACGATCCGAGGGATTGCATAGAAGATTTATATAGAGTACCTATGGATAGGAAGCGCTGGAACGCGCCAGACCGATCGACGCTCCACCAGGAGGAACCGTGGCACACACGCACAGCTCCGGGTCGTTTCTCGACTCGTTCCGTCAGCCCAAGGCGGTGTGGGCGGTCGCCTTCGCCTGTGTCATCTCGTTCATGGGCATCGGCCTGGTCGACCCGATCCTCCCGTCGCTGTCGTCGCAGCTCGACGCGACGCCGTCGCAGGTGACACTGCTGTTCACCAGCTACCTCGTGGTCACCGCGGTCGCCATGCTCATCACCGGCTGGTTCTCGAGCCGCTTCGGCGCCAAGCAGACGCTGGTCGTCGGCCTCGTCATCATCGTCATCTTCGCGGCTCTGGCCGGTGCCAGCGGCAGCATCGCCGAGATCGTCGGCTTCCGCGCCGGCTGGGGTCTGGGCAACGCGCTGTTCATCGCGACGTCGCTCGCGGTCATCGTCGGTTCGGCGACAGGCGGTTTCGGCGGCGCGATCATCCTGTACGAGGCCGCGCTCGGCGTGGGTATCGCCTCGGGTCCGCTGCTCGGCGGCGTGCTCGGCAACATCAGCTGGCGGGGACCCTTCTTCGGCGTCGCCGTGCTCATGCTGATCGCACTGGTGGCCACCATCGTCTTCGTCCCCTCGACACCGAAACCCGCCGAGAAGTCATCGATCCTCGAACCCATCAAGGCTCTGCGGCATCGCAGCCTCGCGACCACGAGCGTGACCGGCCTGCTGTACAACTGGGGCTTCTTCACCATCCTCGGGTACGCACCGTTCCTCATGAACCTCTCGGCGCTGAAGCTCGGCGCGGTGTTCTTCTGCTGGGGCATCCTCGTTGCGATCTTCGCGGTCTTCGGCGCCCCGATGCTCAAATCCCGCTTCGGGACCCCGACGACGCTGTACGGCGCGCTCATCGGCATGGCCCTGGCGTGCCTGGTCATCGGGATCTGGTCGGGCAGCCAGTCGGTGGTCATCGGCGCGACCATCGCGTCGGGCATCTTCGTGGGACTCAACAACACCCTCGTCACCACCGCGGTCATGAGCATCGCACCGGTGCAGCGGTCGGTCGCCTCGGCCACCTACGGGTTCGTGCGGTTCATCGGTGGCGGTCTGGCACCCTTCGCGGCGGGCAAGCTCGTCGAGCACTACAACGACCACGTGCCGTTCGTGCTCGGTGCGGTCGCCGTCGTGATCGCCGCGGTGGTCCTGTCGACCGTGCACGGCGCGCTCACCGACGCCGACACCGAGGAGCAGCAGACCGAGTCGCACGAACGCGCCGACGCCGAGAGCGCGGTCACCGAGATCCCGGCAGTCGAGGGTGAGGCCGTGATGGCCGAGACCGCCCTGCGCGAGGACCGCGCCGTCGCCCAGCGCCGCTGAACGGGCAGACCCAGCGATGGCCGCGCCGAACCCCGTCCCGATCGACCGCCGCACCCTGCTCGTCGGGGTCGACGGATCCGACACCTCCTGGCGCGCATTGTTCTACGCGCTCGGCCAGGCTCGGCGCGATTCCTCGGCGGTGATCGCAGTGAACGTCGTGCCGATCACGGTGGCCACCACCAGCGCCACCGTCGCGGGCTGCGCGGCCCTGGTCGACGCGGCGCAGGGCATCGAGTCCGAGATCGCCGAACTGCGAGCACAATTCGAGGTGGACATCCGCTTCGAGACCACCGTCGGCGATCCGGCGGGGTCGTTGGTGCGCCTGGCCGGCGAGCATCACGCCGACGGCATCGTGATCGGTGCGAGCACCACGCTCGTGCACCGGATCTTCGGATCGATCGCCGGGCGCGCGGTCCGCAACAGTCCCTGCCCGGTGACCGTCGTCCCCTGAGAACCGTTACGTCAGGCGGGATCAGGGCGTTCGATGTGCTCGACCATGGTGCGGTGCAGGTCGGCGAGGAACGCCTCGAACTGCGCGAGGATCTCAGGCGGATAGTCCGCCATCATCTCGTCGATGCTCTCGCCCAGGGGACCGAAGAACGCGTCGGCGTGGTCGTGCACCGACCGGCCGCTACGGAGGGTGACCACCCGGCGGTCGGAATGCTCCCGCGTGCGGACGATGTGGCCCGCCGCCTCCAGGCGGTTCAGCAGCGATGTCGTCGCTCCCGAGGTCAGATGGATGCGCTCGGCGAGACGCGCCGGCGACAGCGGCGTGCCCTGGTCTTCGAAGTACACGATGTCGATCAGCGCCTCGGCGTCGGTGGTGTGCAGACCCAGCGAATCGGCGAAGCGGCGACCGAACTGGTTGAAATCGGCTCCGTACCTCTGTAATCCGTCGAGCAGGCGCTCGCGGTGACCGCTCGCATCGTTCGTCACAGCGCACCTTCCGTCCATCGGCGTTGACAACCGTGCCCACCGTAGATACCTTGATCATCAAGTTACTTCACGGGGAAGCCTACTACGCGATGACAGGACGATGGCGATGACCACTGTATTGATCTCCGGCGCCAGCATCGCCGGACCCACCGCGGCCTACTGGTTGGCGTGCGCCGGGTTCGAGGTGACGATGGTGGAACGCTTCGACGAGCTGCGGCCCGGTGGGCAGTCGGTCGACGTGCGCGGCGCCGGTCGGGAGGTGGCGCGTCGCATGGGCGTCGAGGACGCCATCCGCGCGGCCGGGACCGGCGAGAAGGGCCTGCGGTTCGTCGACACCGACGGAAAGGTGAAGGCGGCGTTCGCGGCATCGGATTTCGCCGACGGCAACGGACCGACCGCCGAACTGGAGATCCTGCGCGGCGACCTCGCGCGCATCGTGTTCGACGCGGCAACCGACGCCGGCGCCGAGACCGTCTTCGGCGACACCATCACCGACCTCGACGACGACAGCACCGCCGTGCACGTCACGTTCGCGAGCGGCGCGACCCGCAGTTTCGACCACGTCATCATCGCCGAGGGGATGCGTTCGCGTACAAGGCGACTCGTGGTCGACGACACCGACGCCATCCGGTCGCTGGGCATGTACACGTCCTACTTCACGATCCCGCGCGCTGCATCCGACACGCAGTGGGCCTCGTGGTGCTCGTTCCCGGGCAGCCGCTCGGCGCTGATCCGCCCCGACACGCACGGGACCACCCGCGCGGCGCTGTCGTTCATCAGTGGCGAGAAGGGTCTCGACGCACTCGACACCGCCGGGCAGAAGGCGCAGCTGCGCGCCCGCTACGGCGACGCCGGGTGGGAGATCCCACGGGTGCTCGACGGGATGGACGCCTCGACCGACTTCTACTTCGAGGGCATCGGTCAGGTGACACTGCCCACCTGGGGGTACGGACGCGTCGTCCTGCTGGGCGATGCTGCCTACTGCGCCTCACCGGTCAGCGGCATGGGGACGAACCTGTCGCTGGTCGGCGCCTATGTCCTGGCCAACGAGATGATCGCCGGCGGGGACGCTTTCAGCCGATACGAATCGATCCTGCGCCCGTACGTCGCTCAGGCACAGAAGCTTCCGCCCGGCACGCCGCGCATCGCGAACCCGAAGACGCGTCTCGGTGTCCGCGTGCTCAACGCGGCGGCCGGTGTCGCGGCGTCGAAGCCGGTCCAGTCGATCGCGTCGAGGTTCTCCTCACCGCCCGCCGACGCGATCCATCTACCCGACTATCCGTCACCGGTGCGTCCCGGCTGACCTGTCGGACGGCGGTCGTACCCTTCTCCGACGACGAGCCGCCATTCGGCGGCGACGCGACGGGAGGAGGCAGACGTGGACGACACCGACTTCGACGTCGCCGTCGAGTCCGCGTGGCGCACGTTCCGTATCGACCTCGCTGACCGGCTGGCCCGGCTGGAGCCGGGCGACGAGCTGGAGGTCGCGCAGTCGACGCGGGAGCTGCCAGACGGCCCCCACGGTCGCCTCACGTTCACGGTGACCGCCCGGCGTCGCATTCGATGCACCATCGACGCCGCCGATCTGCACACCACTCCCGACTGCCACCTCGACCAGGTGCACCGACTCGAGGCGGCCGGGTGGCAGTGGCTGCGTGGTGCGCACGGTCGACATGTCGTCGAGTGCGGCCGGAGCGGGATCGATGCCCTTGCCCTGCAGGCACAGACGGCGTTGCGGGAGATCTGGGAGGTCGTGCACCCCACCTTCCTCGAGGGCGACCGCACCCCGACACCCAGGGAATCCGAGGTCGCGATCGGCGTGGTGGTCCGCACCGTCGACCAGCTGCGGGCCCTGGCCGTCGAGGCACTCACCGAGGCGGCCGAATTCGCGGTGGTGGTCGATTCCGACGGCGACATCCAGGTCCCCGCGGGAAGCATCGGGTCGTGGCTGCGCGTGTGCGACGACGACCCGCATCTCGAGTTCTTCGCTTGCATCGTCGACGAGGTGCCCGACGTCGCGGGCGCGGCGGTCTACCTCGCCACCCACGCCGCCCGCTGGCCGAGTGTGGGTCTCCGACTCATCGACACCCACATGTACGCGACCATGCGACTGGGGTGCACGACCTTTCACAGCGCGAATCTCGTTGCTGCGCTGCGTACCTGGACCGAGTTTCTCATCGACGACGTCCCGACGATCGAGGCCGCTCTGTCGACGCCATCGCCGGCCGTTCACGACGGAGCGATCCCGGCCGCCCTGGAGCGGGTGCACCACCTCGCCCGGTACGGACCGCCACCGGGTCCGCTGACCGTGATGGGGTTGTGTGGCGACAACCGGCGGACGGCCATGAACTACATCAGGGCCTCGTTGGAGCAGGTGAAGTCCCTGAACGCCTCGGCGGAGCGGGCCACCGCCGAGGGCGACATCGATGAGGCGAGAGCCTGTCGTGATGAGGCGAGGCAGTGGCGCGCGACGATGAAGCTGATCACCCAGTCGCTGCGGGTGGCTCTGCGCCGTGAGCGGTCGCGCCGCGACACCCCGGACTAGAGGCGGTCCGCAAGATCCACGAGCGATGTCACCTCGATGTCGGGTGCGCCGAAATGCGCGGGATAGGTTGCGCCCGTGCGGTTGATCCACGCCGTGCGCATGCCGACGCGGCGGGCACCCTCGAGATCCCAGGGGTGCACGGCGACCATCAGCGCCTCGACACCGGCGACGCCGGCCGAGCGCAGTCCGTGTCGGTAGGCGGCCGGTGACGGCTTCCAGCCGCCGGCGTCGTTGGCCGAGAGATACGAATCCATCGCCGCCGCGGCCGGAGTGTCGCCCAGCAGTGTTCGTGCGACGTCGGTCGACCCGTTGCTCAGCGTGATGACGCGAACGCCGACCTCGTTCAGCGCGACGATCCCGGGCACGACATCGGGGTGTGGTTGCGCGGCAACCATGGCCGTCATGATCGACTGTGCCGCCGCGTCGAGGTCGGCGTCGGAGCGGTCGGTATGGGCTGCGTGGATCATCGATCGCGCGACGTCGGTGCCGATGGCGGCGTAGGAGGCGTTGTCGCCCAACACCGTCGCCGCGAAACCGTCACGGAGCACCGAGAGGTACCAGGTGCGGACGTCCTCGGCGCGTAGGCCGGCATCGACGAACGCGCCGCCGACCGACCCGAGATCGGAGAGGGTGTCGTTGACGTCGAGGAATGCCGCGACGGGTCGCCCGGTCACGAGAACGCCCGGGTGTTGTTGAGCGCGGTGACCATTCCCGAACCGATGGGTCCGTGCACGTCGTAGAGGGTGGTGGTGCCGACGGCGATTCCCTCGGTGTCGATGTGGGAGTCCTCCCGCACGCCCACCCAGTCACCGTCGGGCAGACGCGACAGCGCGACGGTGAGGTCGCCGTTGATGTATCCGACCCACTCGGTGCCGAGATTGGTGACGAGGCTGGTCCACTCGGCGGTGGTGACGGCCCGCACGTAGGGGCTCGGCGGTCGGTCGGCGGTCATCGGGAGCACGTTCCACCACGCGGTGGTGCGGTCGGCGTTGAGATGCTTCTCGAGTTCGCTGGTCCATCCGACGCGGTCGGAGTGGTACCAGGTGACCGCGTCGGGCTCGTCGTCGACGGGCGGCGCGGGCACGGTGGCATCGGCACGCCAGCGGTCGCCGGGCGCGTTCTCCGACATCCGGTACTGCACGTACATCGCCGTGGCGACCAGGGTGTCGTTCTGGAACGCGTCGGCACGGGCGACCTTGATGCGCGAGCCGGTGCGCATCGTCTCGGTGCGCACGATGGTGGGCACGGTCTTGAACGCACGCAGCAGTTCGAAGGTGGTGCGCGCCGGCATGAACCCCTCGACGCGCTGTTCGTCCTCGAGGACCTGGGCGAGGAGACCGACCACCGCGGGCCCGGCCACGTGGTCGTCGCCCCAGGCGCTCTGTGCGTGCTCGTTGGCGCGGTAGGCGACCTCACCATCGCGGGAGACGACCTCGAAGAACGGCTTCATCGATTCACACTCTCACAGCGCCGCTGCCGAACCGCGCGCACTGTCGGACACCGGCCGTATCGTCGGCGACCCCCACACTCACAGACCTCCAGACCGTCCGAGGAGCCCACCATCAGCACCCGCCCCACCGTTGACCCGCACCGCCCGGTGCACGTCGTGTTCGCCGCACCGTGGCAGTCGATCGACCGCCACGGATCCGGCCGCACGACCGACGAGACCTGGTGGACGTTCCCCGACGACGTGGCCGACGGCGACACCGTCGTCACGGTCGTGCAGGGACGCGAGGCCGCGGTCCTGGGGGTGTCGGTGCTGCGCATGGGGACCGATCCCGACGACTGGGACCTCGAGCCCGCCGACCCACGGGTGTCCGAGCCGCTCGCCGCGGCCGCGATCTCGCGACGCGCCGGTACCGCGATCACCGTCGACCCCCGGTCGCTGCATCACACCGAGGGCGCCGCGGTCATCGCTGCCATCGAGGCCGAGTGCGACGCCCCCACCCCGTGGTTCGCGCTCCCCTCCCCCTGCGCCGACGTCGACACGATGGGCGTGAGCGCGGTCGAGAGTTCCTGGGGCTGCACCGGCTGCGGCCGACGGTGGGCGGGCAAGACCAGCCCGCGCCTGCAACGACACCAGACGGTCGAGGTTCCGTACGACGACATCGGCTGGGTCGCGCTGTGCCCGAGCTGCCACGACATCGTGCACCAGCCACTCGGGCCGAGCGTCGACGAGCTGATGTTCGGCAACCGACCGGCGTGTCCGGCGTGCAACGAGCACCGCACGTTCCGGGTGCTGTGGGGTATGCCGGCCTCGCCGCCGCCCTACGGCACCGTGGGCGCGGGATGTGTCGTCATCGGCGACGCCCCGACCCGTCGTTGCGGGGCCTGCGGGCACGAATGGTGACCGCTCGGCCGACGCGCACTGTCAGACCCCTGAACTAGCGTCGAAGACGAAGAGAGACACAGCGACTCGACGTCCGCACGAAAGGAGGCGCCATGCGCACCCACATCGATCTCGACGATGCCGTGGCCGCGGCCTGGCGGTCGTTCCGGTTCGATCTCGCCGATCGGCTCGCGCAGCTCGAGCGCGGCGAGACGGTCACCGTCGCCCAGTCGACGGTCGAGTTCCCCGAAGGCCCGCACGGGGTGATCCGGTTCTCCGTCACCGGTGCGCGTCGGGTCCGGGCCACCGTGGTCACCTCCGACCTCCACACCACCGAGGAGTGCCGTCTCGAGCAGATTGCCGTCCTCCGCGAGCTCGGCTGGCGACAGCTGCGGGGCGGCACCGTCGTTCTCGAATCGGGGCGGCGCGGTGTCGACGCACTTGCGACGGCGGTCGAGTCCACGCTGCGGCGCGTCTGGGAGGTGCTGCACCCGACGTTCCTGGCCGACTCGACCATTTCGGCGCCACCGTCGGAGCCGGAGATCTCGATCGGTGTCGTTCCGATGGATCAGGCGCATCTGCAGCACCTGGTGCTCGCGGCGATCGAACGCATCACCGGTACCGAGGTCGACGTCGACGCCGATGGCGACATCTGGGTCCCGGGGGTGATCGGTTCCTGGATTCGCGCTGACGCGGACTCGCCGACCGTCGTGATGGTGTCGTGCCTCGTCGACCGCGTCGCCGATCCGGACACCGCGGCGCGCCACATCGCCTCCCGCGCGAATACGGCCGGCGGCGTCACGTTGCTGCTCGTCGACGACCGGGTGATCGCGACGATGACGCTCGGGGCGACGGTGTTCCACGAGCACAACCTGGCCTCGGCGTTGTCCGCGTGGCTCGATTTCCTCGCCGACGGCGGTGTCGCGATCCGTGCCGCCCTCTCCGACCACCGGCATGCTCAGCCGGACACGAACGCACAGTTCGAGGCCGATCCCGACCGCCTGCCCGAGGCTCTGATGGCGTTGATCCAGCTCGATCAGGACGGCCCTCTGACCCCCTCCGAGGTCGCGCAGATCTGTGGACACCATCGAGGCGACATCCTCGAGTTCATCCGGCTGTGCGAGATCGAGGAGATCAGCTGGCGCACGAACGCCGAGAGGGCCGACGAATCGGGTGACGCCGAGGAGGCCGCGGCCTGCCGACACGAGCAGCACGCATGGGCCGCCACGGTCACCGTGCTGCGACAGGCGCTGCGGCTGGTGGTGTTGCCACCGGGTCGGCCGTCGGGCGAGCGCCGACCGACCTCGCACTGATCACCGGTGCGCGGGTGGGCGATCCATCGACCACAGCGGTGTCCCATCGGCGAGGGCGAACTCATCGCTCACCGTGAACCCGAAGCGTTGGTACAGCGCGACGTTCTCGGCGCGCGTGCACACCAGGTGCGCCGGGTGCCCATGCGCGTCCACAGCGGCAAGGCGGTGGTCGAGCAGGATGCGCGCGAGCCCACGTCTCTGCGCTGCGGGTGTGACGCCGAGGTTCACCAGCGTCCAGTGCGGGGCGGACGGTTCGTGGGCGTCGAGGCGCCGCCGCACGTCGAGGCCGGCACCGACTCGACCGCCGAGCGCGGTCAGCGTTCGTGGAGCCGCGCGCAGCGTGCGAGCCAGGCCGGCCATCGGGCCACCACGGTCGGGACCGTCCCACGCCGCGACAGCTATGGGGCGTCCGGTGTGGTCGGCGAGGTAGTCGACGACACCGATCCGCCCGTGCTCGTGGCGCAGGGTCGCGGTGAAGTACCTCGGCAGTGCCGCGTGCCTGCGGTGGGCGTCGGGCCAGAGGAACGTCATGAGCGGGTCGTCGGCGAAGGCCGCTGCCAGCGCGGTGGCGCAGACGGCGAATTCCTGTCGCGTCGCCGCGGTCCGCACCTCGGGTGGCGCATCCGACATCACGGGTCGGATTGTGCCGTACCCACCGATCCGCCGCTCACGGCCAACTCGTTGCCGAGACTCACGTAACTTCTACTCATGGCGAGTGTCGAGTGGGTGCTCGCGGATCTCCGCGAACCCGGACGACCGGCCGTGCTCAGCCGCGATGGTGCGCCGCGGGCACGGACGTCACTGAGTCGCGCCCTCACCGATCCGTTCGGTGCCCGTCGTGCCCGATCCGTCGCCGCCGAACTCGACCGGTGGGCCCGCGCGCCGCGGACCGAGAAGCCCTCGACGTTCGTCGTCGAGGGCATCCGCTGCGTTCCGGTACCCGGCACGACGGCCGAGGTCGCGGCGGCGTGGGTCGCAGCGGAGTCCGTCGACACCACCGATCCACCCGCGGCAGCCGCATTCACCTGGGATTCCATCGAACGCAGGTTCTGCGTTCCGCCGGAATCGGCAGCACTGGTCGGTCGTCGCGCCGTCGGCGAGAAACCGGCGTCGGTGCTCAGTGCCGATGCACTGCGGTTCGTGGAGGTCGACGACACCATCGGGCTCGTGCAGGCGATGCTGGTCCCCGATCGCGGGCCGTGGACGGGCACCGCGACCCTGCGCCCGGGCTCGAGTGCATCGAAGCGCGTGTCGGTGAGTCTGTTGCCGACGGGACCATCGGCGTTGTCGGGGGTGGTGTTCGAAGCGCCGACGCTCCCGATCACCCGACGGGTCGAATCGCTGGCGATGACCTCGATGGCGCAGGTGTCGAACATCCATGTCGTGGTGATGGACGTGGAGAAGATGCGGGTGCTGCGGTGGCTCACCGATCCGCCGAGCGGGATCGCGTGGAAGGGGCGCCGCGACGATCGCGATGCCCCGCACCCCGACGACGTGCGCCGGATCTTCGAGGTCGCGAGCGGGGTGTTCAGCGGCACCCAGCGCCGTGCCGCGCTCGACGGTGTCCGATTGCGACGGCTCGAGGGTGGCTGGCTCATCGTCGACGCCGCCGGTGAGATCGTCGACGGGGCCGATCCGCCGTTGGTGATCATCCAGATGGTGGCGCGCGGGGTGTCCGACGAGCCCGACCCGGTGCCGCCCGACGACACCGGTCACCCGGGGCTGTGAGAGGGCCTGTGGAATTCCGCTTTGCGGCCTGACCTGGACTTCGTTACCGTCAAGAACATTCCTGATGCCAGTCCTCGACGGCGTCGGACGGAAACGATCTGCCCACTCGCGTCGCCGGTTCCTTCTCGTCGGTGACGTTCGACGCGCGATTCGAGGTCCGACCATGACTGTGACGAGCACCGAGACCGGTGGTCCTGATCGTTCGGCCGTGGACGCGCCCTACGACGGCTCCGACGAGGCGACCACCGAGTATGTCGTCCGTCTGCGTGACGCCCTGGCCGCACTGTACGACGACCCGCTGTCGCTGGAGGCCGGGCGCATCGTGTCGAAGCTGCTGTAGCCCGCTCAGCCCTGGTTGAGCGCGACCGCCGCCTGGATGAGCGCGGTGAACGCCTCGCGATCGAGCTCATCAGCGGCCTTGATGTCGACGGCGCGCCGCGCGCCTGCGTCGAGGCTGGCGTTGAACACCGACTGCGGATCGGGAAGTGACGCGCCCTTGGCGAACGTGACCTTCACCTTGTCCTTGTAGGTCTCCAAGGTGCAGATGAGTCCGTCGCGCGAGAACGTCGGCACGCCATCGGGATTCGAGGGTTTGCGCCACTTGATCTCCTCGGTGATCCCGTCGTCTGCCCCGAGGATGAGGTCGCGGATGGTCCCGACGGTGTCCGCTCGCCAGTCTGTCGTCACGGGGTGGCAGATTACCCGCTGCACAGCCCGTTTGGTGACCTGCTTGTGCTCATCGGTGCAGTTCGGTGGAGCTCTTCGCCTTGGCCACCAGCGGCACAATGGGCAGGGCACGGCGGTTCAGATATCAGGACCATCAGCAGTGCCCGACCGGTCCTCGGCCGCGCCAACCCCTCCAGAACGAAAGGCACGACATGCACCTCGATGACGCTGTGTCGATGCTCGACACAGGCTCGCTGTCTCAGGACGGCTTCCTTCGCGAGCTGCAATCCTTCGAGATGGCGGTGCCGTTGAAACAGACGGCCGACGGTGGCTCGGCGTTGAGCGTCTTCACATACGGATCGCATTCGTGCGCAGCGGTGTTCAGCGCTCACGAACGCATCCTGACGCATCTACGGGACCGTCCCGCGGCGATGCTGACGGGACGACAACTCGCCGGGCAGTGGCCGAGCGATCTCGTGATGGCGCTGAATCCGACCGATGATGCGCCGGGCTTGATGATCCCGCCCGCCGAGGTGCAGCGCATGGCGAGCGACGACCTACAACGCGTCGTGCCGGCCGGGACCCGGACATTCATCGGCGCGCCGGCCGAGCATCCCCCGGTAGAGCTGCAACACGTGGTCCGCGAGCTCGTCGCAACCACCGGGGAGATCGATAGGGCGTACCTGTTCCAGATGGGCATCGGAGAGGACACCCCCGAATTGGTCCTGGGCGTGGTCCTGCGCGGAACTGCCGACACCAGAGCCGCGATGTCTCACGCCGCCCAGTGGGTCGCCGACCACCGCCCGGTCCACCCGCCGATCGCGCTACTGGTGCTGTCCGACTCCACGCTCGACATCGTCGCGAGCTGCGTCCCAGCGATCACGGGCGAGGAGCCGTGGACGCCACCGTCGCGATCCACCGAGAGTGACGTGCGTCGCATCGGGGATTGACCCCGGCCTGTCGCCGTGTTGACCCGAGCATGACTTACACGCTTACCGATGACTCCCCGCTGCTGAAGCCGTTCGACTCCGGCGTCATCCACACGCCCCACCGCGTGTTCATGGCACCGCTGACCCGCCTGCGCGCGGAGTCCGACGGCACCCCCACCGACCTGCAGACCGAGTACTACCGCCAGCGTGCGGGCGCCGGCCTCATCATCACCGAGGCCACGCAGTCCAGCGCCTCGGCCGGTGGCGCGTACATGAACACCCCGGGCATCCACAACGACGCCCAGCAGGCCAAGTGGGCCGAGATCGCCGAGGCCGTCCACAACGAAGGCGGCCAGATCTTTGTGCAGACCTGGCACGTGGGTCGCGTCGCGCACCCCGATCTCCCCGGCGGCGACCCGGTCGCCCCGTCGGCCATCGCTGCCGACGGCAAGGCCCACGGCCCGAACGGCAGCGTCCCCCTGGTCACCCCCCGTGCGTTGGAGACCAATGAGATCTCCGGCATCGTCGACGCCTTCCGCACCTCGGCTCGCCGCGCCATCGACGCCGGGCTCGACGGCGTGGAGATCCACGGCGCCAACGGCTACCTGCTGCACCAGTTCCTCGGCGACGACACCAACCAGCGCACCGACGAATACGGCGGCTCGCCCGCCAACCGTGCGCGCATCGTCATCGAGATCGTGAAGGCCGTCGTCGATGAGATCGGCGCCGACAAGGTCGGTATCCGCCTGAGCCCCGGCCACAAGGCCAACGGCATGAACGAGTCCGACACCGTGCCCGTGCACCAGGAACTCCTGCGCGCCATCGCCGACATCCCGTTGGCATACGTGCACTTCCTCATCGAGCCCACCGATCCGGTGCTCGCGACGCTACGTCCCGAGATCACCGTGCCGTTCCTGCTCAACACCGGCTTCGCCATCGAGTCCGATTTCGCGCAGCTCGAGAAGCTCGTCGCCGACGGCACCGCCGATGCGGTCATCGTGGGCCGGTGGTACATCTCCAACCCCGACCTGGTGGAGCGTCTCAAGAAGGGCGCCGAGCTCACCGAGCCGAACCAGGCCACGTTCTACGCGCCGGGCGCCGAGGGCTACACCGATTACCCGTCGCTGGAGACCCAGAACGCCTGACATCAGCGCACGATGAACGCCCGCCACTTCCCTCCGGAGTGGCGGGCGTTGTCGTATTCGACCCGAATGTCGGCGGTACGGGAACATTCGATGCGAGTCGCTGCATCTGATGTCGCGAGCGGTGATGGACACCGTCTTCGACTCCAGGAGTACCCGTGACCATCGACGACGCCTCATGGCACTACGACAGCGTGGGTGACCTCGGACTCGAGGTGTCGGCGTCCGGCATCCACATCGGCGCGTTCCTGGCGTGGGCCGCACTTCGAGGGTTGGTCGCAACGAACAAACAAGCTGCCATCGTCGCGGCTCACCAACGCCGAGTGACGCTGTCGGACTACACGTTCACGTACTTCCACGGAGAATTCAGGAGCCTCGACCTCACCGAGACCGGCACCGCCTTCGCCAAAGCCGCGTACCGGACATACCTCACGACCCTGTCGTCCGTTCCTGCCGTCGCGCGGTACGACAACAGCTACGAGGTCCCCGACACATGGGACACCTTCGACGCGATCTCGCCGCTGCTCGACGACATCTACGCCTATTGGAAAGCCGGCCGAACCGAGTACCCGTGATCGAGATGATCGAGACGGCAGCTTGCCGAAGCCGATCGCGAACAGCTCGCGAATACGAACGCGAACTGGTGCCCTCACAACGATTCCCCCGCATCGGGTAACTCCGCCAGGCGGCGCGATACCGTTCACGGGTGACCCGCATCGCGCTCGTCGGAACACTGGTCCTGCTCACCGTCGGCGCGGTGGTCGGAGGTGTGCTCGGCCCGTGGGGATGGTTCGTCGTCGCGGCGGTGCTCGGATGCGTAGCGGCAGTCGGTGTCTACGATCTCGTACAAACCCGACATTCGGTACTGCGCAACTATCCCGTGCTCGGCCACATGCGCTATCTCCTCGAAGCGGTCCGGCCAGAACTGCAGCAGTACTTCATCGAACGCAACGTCGACGGTCGTCCGTTCGACCGCGATGTCCGGTCCCTGATCTACGAGCGCGCGAAGGGAACCGCGGCGGAGCAGTCGTTCGGGACCGAACGCGATCTCGACGCCGACGGGTACGAATATCTCGTCCACTCGATCGCGCCGGTCGACCCGCCCGACGAGCCGCCGCGTGTGCGGATCGGCGGTCCCGACTGCACGCGGCCGTACGACATGTCGCTGTTGAACGTGTCGTCGATGAGCTTCGGGTCGCTCTCGGGGAACGCGTTGCGGGCGTTGAACTCCGGGGCCGCACGCGGTGGGTTCGCGCACGACACCGGTGAGGGCGGACTCACGCCGTACCACCTCGGTGGTGGTGACGTGGTGTGGGAGATCGGGTCCGGCTACTTCGGCTGCCGGACGGCGGAGGGGCGTTTCGACGCGGCCCAGTTCGCAGAGAAGGCCGCGCATGAGGCGGTGAAGTGCCTGTCGCTGAAGCTGAGTCAGGGTGCCAAGCCCGGCATCGGCGGGGTGTTGCCGGCCGCCAAGGTCACCGCGGAGATCGCCCGCTATCGCGGTGTCCCGCAGGGCCAGAAGTGCGTCAGCCCGGCCGGTCACGCCGAGTTCTCCACTCCCCGCGGCCTGGTGCAGTTCATCGCAAGGATGCGTGAGCTCGCCGACGGCAAGCCTGTCGGGTTCAAGCTGTGCGTCGGGTCGCGCGTCGAACTCCTCGCGATCTGCAAGGCGATGCTGGCAGAGCAGGTCACACCGGACTTCATCATCGTCGACGGATCCGAGGGCGGCACGGCCGCAGCGCCGTTGGAGTACGAGGACCACGTCGGGCTCCCGCTGACCGACGGCCTGATGACCGTCCACAACGCCCTCGTCGGTGTCGGTCTGCGCGACCGGATCCGTGTCGGTGCCAGCGGCAAGGTCGCGACCGGCTCCGACATCGTGAAGCGCCTCATCCAGGGAGCCGACTACACCAACTCCGCCCGCGCGATGATGATGGCGATCGGCTGCATCCAGTCGCAACGGTGCCACACGAACCACTGCCCCGTCGGCGTGGCGACGCAGGACCCGGCTCGTGCCCGCGCCCTCGACGTCACCGACAAGGGCCACCGGGTGTTCCGGTACCAGCAAGCGACCGTCGCCGAGGCGATGCGGATCATGGCGTCGATGGGTGTCACCGACCCCGCCGCGCTCCATCCGTCGATGCTGCGCAAACGCTTGGGTCCGGTGTCGCAGCAGGCGTATTCGGAGATCTACGAGTGGCTCGAGCCCGGCGAACTCGTCGCCGACACCCCGGCGAGCTGGGCCGAGGACTGGCTCCTCGCCGACCCGGACACCTTCACCCCGGCCGCGTTCAGCCGCTGACCGCGGCGAGTTACAACCGCCGCGAACAGCACTGTGCCCGGCTGCGAATGATCAGCCGGGCACAGCGATGGCGTGTCACCGCTTCGGGTGGCACTCCCTGTGGTGGTCGCGGATCGGCATGCGCGCCTGACGCAGTTCCTTGAACTCCTCGCGGTGGGTCTTGCGGAAGGCGCGGATCTCGGTGCGCCGCTGATCCTTCGGCACGGTGCGCACATGGGCGAGCTCGGTGGCGAGGTCGGGATGACGGGCCAGCACACCCGCGATCGCCGGTGCGGCCTGTGCGACGGCAGCCGCGCGACCCTGCGGTGTGCACTGCGCCGGGGCGGCCGAGGCGGTGGCGGCAGGAATCCCCGCGGCCAGACCCACGCCGAGTGCGACGGCTGCCGCCGCACCCACCCGTCGGGTCCAGAGAGTTGTGTGTCCGATGGCTGTCATGGTTCTCCTCAGGTGTCATCGCTGTGATGCACGGTCGAATCTCGCCCGGAATCCTGTGGCGAGCCTGAGAACGTCGGGATTGTCGTGAAGGTCTTCAGAGGTCCTTCAGGTGACGAGTCTGTAGGGGGTCAGACCGCACTCCACGGCGCGTAGGCCCAGCCCACGAACGTCCACGAGCCCAGGTTCGCCGACGGCAGGATCTGGTTGTCGGTGGCGTCGCCGTATCCGGGCGCGAAGCCCTGCACCCCGCCACTCTCGTAGTCGCCGTTGCCGATCGAGATGTCGACGTGGCCGCCGTCTTCGCTCTGCGAGAACACCAGCGCACCGGGTGGCGCGGGAAGCGTGGTGTGTCCCTGACCTGCCGCCGCGAGTCCGTTGTAGAACGCGAGGGCGGCGTCATGCGGGATGCCGTTCGCGGTGGTCTTCCCGTACGCGGCGTCGACGAAGTCCTCGCAGCCGTACTCACCGAAGTCGTTGCTGTGCAACAACGTGGCGCCGCGGACCAACGCCACTCCCCCGTTCGCGATCGCCACGGCGTCGCTGATGGGGCTGTCGGCCTGCGCCGCGGGTGCGACCGCGCAGGTGATGGCCATGACCGCACCGACGGCGGTAACGACGGCGGTGGTTCTCTTCGACGACACGATGCGAGGCATACCTGCACGGTCCCACCGCGTGGGCCCTCTACGGCCTCTGCGACCGATATCGACAGGTGTTTGCCACGAAGCACCCAGATTGCGGGTGCGTCTGCGCGGTTTGCCGGGTCCGGCAATCACTCTCGGAGGTGCACACACGACAACGCCCCCGCTCCGAAAGGAGCGAGGGCGTCGCGTTCGAGCGCGTCTGTCAGGCGTTGGCCTCGTCGCGCTTGGGGAGGACCCAACCCGGTCGCACGTAGTGGCAGGTGTACCCGCCGGGGTTGCGGATCAGGTAGTCCTGGTGCTCGGGCTCGGCCTGCCAGAACGGGCCGCTGGGCTCGATCGTGGTGACGGCCTTGCCCGGCCACAGTCCCGAGGCGTCGACGTCGGCGATGGTCTCGCGCGCCACCTTCTCCTGCTCGGGGGTGACCGGGAAGATCGCCGAGCGGTAGCTCGAGCCGCGGTCGTTGCCCTGACGGTCCTTGGTCGTCGGGTCGTGCGCCTGGAAGAAGAACGCCAGGATGTCGCGGTAGGTGGTCTGCGACGGGTCGAACACGATCTCGACGGCCTCGGCGTGGCCGGGGTGCTTGCGGTAGGTGGCGTGGTCGTTGGTGCCGCCGGTGTAGCCGACGCGGGTGGAGATCACGCCGGGGCGGCGACGGATGAGGTCTTCCATGCCCCAGAAGCAGCCGCCCGCCAGAACGGCGGTCTCGGTGCCCGTGGCGGTGGTGAGTGCTCCGGTGTCGGTGGTCATCGTGTGTGCTCCTCTGTACTCGAATCGGACGTGGTGTCGGTGGTGAACAGTGCGCGGTACTCGCCGTAGCCCTGGGCCTCGAGCTCGTCGACTCCGACGAACCGCAGCGCCGCGGAGTTCATGCAGTACCGCTGGCCGCCGGCGTTACGCGGGCCGTCGCCGAAGACGTGGCCCAGGTGACTGTCGGCGGTGGCCGAGCGGACCTCGGTGCGTTTCATCAGCAGCTTGCGGTCGCTCTTTGTGGTGACCGCGGCGTCGTCGATCGGCTTGGTGAAGCTCGGCCAGCCCGTTCCACTGTCGTACTTGTCGGTCGAGGAGAACAAGGGCTCACCCGACACGACATCGACGTAGATCCCGGGCTCGTGGTTGTCCCAGTACTCGTTGGCGAACGCCGGCTCGGTGCCGTCCTTTTGGGTCACCCGGTACTGCGTCGGGGTCAAGGCCGCCACCGCGTCGTCGGTCTTACGGAAACTCGTGCTCACATCTACCTCCTCGCACACCGCTGGCTGCGGCGTCTCCTACTCCAACGTACGAGGGTCGGGTTTTGGTCCCGAGCAGTGTCAGGTCAGGAAATCCTCGGGCGTCCACGCTCGCCACGTAGCGTTGCCGACCATGCGACCGCGGTCGAAGGAGGCGACGACACGGAACGGATTCCTCGCGGTGGTGTTGTCGTAGACGTAGGCCTGGTCGACGAGGCCGATCGCCTCACGAACCAGCGTCCACAGTCGCGCGTGGCGCTCGCGGATCTTGCTCTCGGGCACCGAGTGGCCTCCCAGCTCGACCCGGTTGAGCACCCGGGCCACGCTGAGGTCGACGGGGACGATCACGACGTGCAGCGTGATCATGTAACCGGCCGACGCCGCCGATCGGATCAGGTCGAGCTTCGACGGATGCGAGAACTCAGTCTCGGTGACGAAGGATCGGCGCTCGGCGAGCAACTCCGCGCGCTCATCGGCCGTGGTCCCATCGGCGTTGACGAACGGCAGCTGCGTTGTCGGCTCGAGCACCAAGTCGTAGAGCGTCGACTTCCCGGCCCCGTTCGGGCCGACGACGACGTGGAGGACCGGGCCGGCGGCCATTGCATCGGTCAGGACCGCCGCTCGACCACGCTGCCCTGTTCATCGAGTTCCTCGAACGGTCGACCCTCTGCGGCGAACCGCCCTTCGAGGTCGAGCTCGTCGATACGACTGCCGACGCGCTCGGACCATGCGGCACGTACCACTGCCTGCTCGCGGACCGACAGCGAGTCGTAGTCGGCGCGGCCGGTGAGCACGGCGTTGATATCACGCACACCGATGTGGCCGGACGCCTCGAGCTCACGACCGATCAGCGCCCAGTGCGCGACCTGCTGCGCTGCGACTCGCGACCCCGCCCGCGAGCTTCGCCGACGCATACAAGTCGTCGTCGATTCGCAGAGATGATGTGGTTCCCATGGCAACCTCCGGTCCAGACGATCTGAGTGCAGCAATCGGCCACAAAACCGCTGGAGCTCGCAGATCGGCTGCTCACCGCCCATAAACCGGCGTCTGCTGGGTACTACGACACGTAGTTGGAGGGCGTGACATCGGAGCAAGTGTACGTCTGTACTTATAGCTAGGGTGGTCTCCGCACGTATACGCCTACTTGAGGAAGCTCATGACGACACCGCCGCTGACGGCTGATATCGCAGCCATCCGCGACCACGCCGCAAGCATCGGGCGGAGCGCCGACGCGACCGACGAAGCGATGCGCTCATCGAACAGGGATGTCGGCGACTCCCTCGTCGGCTGGGCTCCGGCGTCCCAGCGCGCGCTGTCCGCGCTCCTCGAACAGTGGGAAAGGACAGCACCGAACCTCGTCGGCGCAACCCGTCGCCAGGTCGACGCTCTGGCGTCTGCCGCCACCGCATATGACACCCAGGAAGACCAGAACAAGGCAGCGATCCGTGCGGCCGGATCTGGCGCGGGCACCTCTGCCGCCAAGCCACAATGAACCCCGCTGAGATCGACCGATGGAAGCCGGAGTCGTTGTCCGCCGTCGGTGCGGCGTGCGCAAAACAAGGCGCAGCATGCGACGCGACGATTGACTCGCTCAAGGACCAACGGGTTTTCGGAACGTGGTCTGGGGTCGCCGCCGACTCAGCGCGAACAGCGTCCCAGACGCTGGCCGGCGAGTACGAGAAGCACCAGAATGAGCTACAGCAAGTACGAGCAGCAGCCGGCAACGGCGCAGAACGCGCATCACAGATCAAGGCCGATCTCGCGGCAGCACGGGACTTCATCACTTCTCACCAGTTCGTCCTCGATGACGCGTCGGGACGGGTATCTCTGAATCCCATCCAGCAATGGATGGTGGACGAAATAACAGTTCGCTCGCCGGAGCGGGCGCTCGAGGAGTCCCAGATGCTAGCGGCTCTCCGCGACGCGCAGGCGAAGATCGACGACGTGTCGGCGAAGGCTGATGCCGCCGACCGCGAGGTGGCGGTCGCCGTAGAGCGCGCCATGTCCGGCGACACAGCGCCGCTGACATCGTCGAATTCGGTGCCCGCTCCGCAACCAGGGCAATTGCCTGGTTCCCCTCTGCAGAATTCGATACCTCTCATGCACGAGCCCGGTTCGTCGACGACGAGTCGCCTCGTGCGTGTGGATGTCCCAGCCGGTTTTACTGACAAGTCGCTCACATCAGACCTCGCGAAGAAGTACGCCAAGCCCGTCACGTTCGACCCCCATGCGCCCGGCGTCATAGGAAAAGTCGTGGATACGCGGCAGCACGGGAAGAACTACAACCTCGGTGCGGGAAAACCGGACATCGTCATTCCCTTCAAGCCCGACACCGGCGACATGAACCCGCGCATCCCCCGCGCCCCAGGCTCTGCCGGAAGCCTGAACGTCAGCATCAATTCCCTCGAGAAGGTCCGCGCCGACAGCGCAACGCCGACTGCGATGCGCGCGGTGAACGTCGACGGACACAACTACCTTCAAATCGACTACCAGTACAACTACAGCGCGGCAGCACCCAATAACGTCATCGACGTGAACGGGATCAAGTTGTCGACAACGAACCACGACACGTGGGCACCATTGACCGCCGAGCAAGCGCAGGCGATAGCCGGCCGGGGGGTCCCGCTCCCCACCCCAGGGCAGTGAGAATGAGGACCAGACGCGTCCTCGTTGCCGTAGCGACAGTCGTTGTGGTTGCAGCGGTGGCGGTAGCAGCAGTGATCCTGGTGAGAAATGACTCGAGCAACAGTTCCTTCACGCCCTCCGACGGACTGCTCACTGCGGCCGACCTCCCGGGCTATTCACTGACACGGCAAGACGACAAGTCGACGCCCGTCAATGGGCAGACGACTCCCGCCACGTGCGTCGACGTCATCGCCGCTCAGGACCGACTCGTCGAGCGCCAATCCTCCGTCGCCGTGGTCGCCCAGTCAGCGAGCGATGACCTTCCCACGATCACCCAATCGGTACTGACCGGAGGCCCGTCGGTGGCTCAGACCCGAGACACGGTTTCCCGGTGCCCGCAGTACGCGAAGAGCGCCGGGGCGGAGTCGGTCACCATAGCAACGACTGTCCTGCGACCACCCTCGCAGTGCCCCTCCGATGCGCTCGTGGTCCGAATGCGGACGCAACTGAACACTGCTCAGCTGCAATCGGATTCCAGCTCGATAGTCGGATATGTGCAGGGGCGTTCCGCCGTCGGCGTACTCACGGAAGTACTCCGTTCGCCGACCCAGGACGTACCCGACAGGTTTTGCTCGCTCCTCACCACGATTCAGAATCGGATCGGCGAGAAGTGAGGTGGTTCAGAGGTTCGCGGGCACTATTCAAAGACCCCGACCTCGACGTCGACGCCGTGGCCCGCCACCTGCATGCGCGCATGGCACGAGAAGCAGCTCGCGAGGCCGTCGGGACCATTCACCTCACCGCGAAGCGGCAGTACCGGCGGTACCGGTCGACTCATCCTGACCAGTACTTGTCCTACGACACATGGCTGCGGCACTACAGAGAGATCACCGACGGGCCTACTCGCTGGCCAGACCCTCCCAGCGATGGAATGCAGCATGTGCCGGGTGGGACATTCACGCCCTGACGGATTCGGGCCAGAATGTGACATCGGTCGATGAGTACCCCCGGCACGACAGCCCCGATCTACTGGCGGCACGGATCGCGGTTGGTTCTGGGCCGGCAACGCCATGATCGGAACGTTGTTCCTGACCGTCGGCAGCGTCATCGTCGCTGCAGTGCGATGGGCGTTCTCACGCCTGAAGCACCGCCGATCACAGATGAAGGCGTGACGCCAACTCCACCCCGCCGACCTCTCGGACGAACTCCGGGTCACCGCAGACGACGAGCTGCTCACGCGCCCGCGAGAGACCGACGTAGAGACGTTCCCTCGATCGATCACGCGGCTTCGACTCGTTCAGGGCGAGGATGATGACGTTGCGTTCGAGTCCTTTGAAGCCGAGGACGTGCCCGTAGAAGATGTCGTCGTTGTCCCAGAACGTCTTCCAGTAGGCCTGAGCGCCCTCCTCCTGCCGCTCGACCTGGATCGGATGCCGACTCCCCGTCGACAGCAACGCGATGTCCTCGTAGCGCCACCCCTGCTCGAGCAGTCCGTCGACCTGATCGTCGGCAACACCCAACGCATCGTCGGCGGAGCACGCGACGAACGTGACCTCCGGGCCCTCGCCACCGCGGAGCTGCATTCGCTGACCGACCAGTGGATGGAACGCGGTGGCGATCTGCCGGGTGTTACGGAGGTTGTGATCGAGCACCAAGGGCACCAACGCCACCGGCGGCGAACCCTCACGGTCGAACACCCGCTGCGCCTCGTCGCTGAACACGTAGATGCCGCTGGTCTCGGGATCGGTGAGACAGGCGAGCATCGGCTTCCACCACTCGTCGGCGAAGTCCTGGGCCTCGTCGATGACGATCGCGTCGAATCGCTTGCCGGCCGGCAACGCCTCGGCGAGTTCGGTCATCTGTAGCGGGAGGTCGTGTTCCCAGAACTGCGCTGCCTCCTCGGTGCGGATGTTCTCGTCGGGTCCGGTCGCGGCACCCCACTGCTTGCCCAGGTCGTGGAATTCGCCGACGTAGGCGGGCTTCTCCTTGTAGGGCCAGGTGCCGGTGAGCCGTTCGAGGTAGGAGGCCAACCCGTGCGAATAGCAGATCAGCGCAACGCGTTTGCCGGCTCTGGTCAACCGGCGCGCCTGTTCGACGGCGAGGTAGGTCTTCCCGCTGCCGGCGCCGCCACGGATCTCCACGCGGTCGAGCACGTCGATCGCCCGCAGGATCACCGCCTGCTCCTGACTGAGCAGGTCGGCGGTCATCTCGTTCTCCGACGCCCGGGCCACCACGTCGCGCTGCGGCAGTCCGCGGCCGGCCAGACACGTTCGCAGCTGTTCGATGCTCGCCGAGTCGATATGGGGGCGGTCGAGTTCCTGCTTCAACAGCACGATGCGGATGAGCGGCAACAGTTCGTCGAGCTGGGTGCGGTCGATCACCTTCCAGCGCGGGCAATCCGGCACCGCGAAATCGGCGGGCAGTTCGGTGTTGGGCAGCACCACCATGTGGTCCCACCGCACACGACCGTGCGTCCACCGGGGATCGGCCTCGACGAACTCGCGCAGTGCGTAGCAGGCGTCGCGCGCCTGGCGGACAGGCTCGATCACATGGTGCTTGCCGTTGCGGCCCTGCCGCCATGAGTCACCGTCGTGCCAGACCTCGCCGCCCTTCACCTCGAGGCACATGATGCCCGCGCCCTCGATGGCGACGAGAACGTCGATCTCATGGTCTTTCAGATGATCGGTGACGCGCTGCCCGTGGACCACGAGGTCGGAGTCCATCAGCTGATCGACCAGCTTGTTCCACACCGACTGCTCGCTATGGTGCGCGAAACGCGGTGACTCTGGTTGCTGCATCGGCACTGTCGGCCCCTTCGACCACGTCGACTCCCCCGTTGCCGTGTCGGTCGAGACCACCGGGCCGTCGCTCTCCGTTCTATCGGATCACGCCGACAATGCGGGTACTTTCGGAAGCCATGTCCCCTCCCGCGGCCGATCCGCTCGCCCTGGGGCAGAAGCTCGTGAGCATTCTCGACGACGGCCTGCGCACCGCCACCTACAAACTCGCCACGCTCATCGCGCTGCTCGATCACGCCGTCGAGCACGTTCCTGCCGATACCGACGCCGAGGTGCACGTTGATCTCGACGATCTCGCCGCTCGCGTCATCGCGCTCTACTGGCGGCCGGTGCGCGACCTCGACGGCCACTACCTGCGCCAGTCGAGCAACCCCGTCGCGCGAATCCCCGACACCGTGCGCACGTTCCGGACGCTCGCGTCGCGGGTCGGTGGTACCGAACCGACCGTGGACGTCGCGGCCCGATCGCATCCGACCGACTACCTCGCTGCCGTCGCGACGGTGAAGCAGGTGCTGGTGACGCAACCGCTGTACCGACTGCAGCGGGTCCGCGGCGCCCAGCGCCACGAGTATTTCCTGTACGACGACACCTGGCTCAGCGATCGGGTGTCGGCGCGAACTCTGGCCCATCACAACAACCGGATCACGTTGTTGCCGGGCGTCTGCACCACCCTGGCGCGCCTGTCATCGCTGATGAGGCCGGCGCTGCAGATCTCGTGGCTCGACGACGTGCGCCGACTCAACCCGTTCCTGCACCGCGACGTGCCCGACCTCGCCGCGCACCATTTCGGCGCCGACCGCATCTCTCTCGACCGAGCCCGCAGCGCCCTGCTCGAGAACTTCGGGCCGAGGTGTTTCTACTGCGATGCACCGACGACCCAGCATGTGGACCATGTGCTTCCCTGGTCGCGGGTGGGTCTCGACGGGCTGAGCAACCTGGTGCTGGCCTGCGCCCGATGCAACCTGAACAAGTCACACCTGCTTCCCGACCCTCAGTTCGTGGCGCGGGCGCTCGACCGTGGACGCGACCGCCTCACCGACATCGCCGAGACGATCGCGTGGCCCAGCCAGTACGACCGTGTTGCATCCGCCGCGCACGGTCTCTACGCCACCCAACCCGCGGGCACACCCCTGTGGCTCGGCCATCGACGCGTGGACACCATTCGCACCGACTTCGCGTGGCCAAGGTTCACCACCATGACGGAAAGCGGCGAATGATGTTCGCGCGCAGGCAGAAGCTGTTCCTCGACGATGACCAGAACATGAGCCCCAAGGCGCGCCACTTCCACGCGCGGCTGGCCAGAGACGCAGCTCGCGAGGCCATCGGGACCCTGACGCTGACCGCCCGTCGACAATATCGCCGCTACCGGAAACAGAATCCTGACCAGTATCTCGGGTGGGAAGCATGGGTGGGGCACTACCGCGAGGTGACCGACGGTCCGGTGCACGGACCTGGATCGCCGAATGACGGCATGAACAACATCCCGATGAACCCGTGACGCCCCGCATCGAAATCGCACAGCGTCATAGCCTTCGAGCCTGACACCCGCGATGTGCGTTTCCGCAGCCCCCGCGCTCCGAGAGCAGGAACACGAGCCACACAGCGCACGAGGCGCAGTCATCGCCGTGGCCGCGAACCAGGTTGCTGCGCGTCGCCAGCGGCGCACCGCTACGGGACCGGCGGGCCATCCGCTCACACTGTTCGGAGCCTGCTGATTATTTTCTTCGCCGCAACTGCGCCCACGGCGATGGTGGCGAGAGCAGCGATGACGAGGAAAATTGTTCCCTGCAGTCGGTTGTTAGACATCTGACCGGAGATCGAGGCACCGTTCTGACCGGGACCCGTCCCTACTTCGGCGGCGGGGATCAAGGTCTCCGCCGTCCTGGCGATGTGTCTGCATCGATCGCCCGATGACATCTGCACGCCATCGCAGAAGTCCTGGTGGGTGAGGCTGTTCCACCCGATGACACCTGAGAAGCCCACGATGCCCGCGAGCACCAGCAGACCGAGGACGACTTTCATCGGTGAGGTAGTCCGCTCCGGGTGTCGCACGGACGTGGGGCCGGTCATGCCACTTCTTCGAGGATCCGGCCGGACGCGATGCGCTCGACGACCCGGTCGTCGGCCAGCTCATCGCGGAGTTCGGGGTGCGTCCAATAGAAGTGAATGAGCCAGAACGCTGCTCGGTTGCCCATCGGCCAGTTGATGGAGATCGAGAGCGGTCGCTTGCCGACACCAGAACGAATCAGCCACAAACGGTCCGGAAAGTAGACACGTTGCCGCTTCTTCCTTTGCTGCGGGGCGAGAGTGAGTTCGTCGATGTCATCCCACGGAATCCGGTTACGAGTCAGACCCAGGTCCATGGAGTCGATACCTGCTGGGCTGAGTGCGAGCCAGCCGCTCGAACCGCGAACCAGGATCGCAACAACCATCCACACCGCGATCAGGCCGATCACCGCGGTCAACGCGGGGATCGCGTGACCCCGCCTACCCGACAGATCGAAGACGAGAATGTCCGTCCAGACCCCGACGGAGAATGCCCAACATCCCACGGCCAACAGCGCCACGAAGCCGACCGTCCGGAGTGTGGATCGGATGTCGCGCCGCATCCGGATCTGCCCGCCGCCATGCTCGGCAACGAATTCTCTGAGCGAGCTGCAGTCCCTGTCTCCCCGAGTGAATTGCGCCAACGCAGGCATTGCGAAAACCGCCGCGCCGGGGACGTAGACCAGCAGGTATGGCCAGCGACCTTCCACCACGGCGCGGGCGCTCAAGAAGGCGAAGAAGATGCCGCAGACAGCACTCACCGCGAGGGCGGTGATGAGCAACGGCGTCATCGGAGTGCGCGCCCCCGCGTATCCGGTCGGCTCGGGTAGTCGTTCGCTCACCGGCACAGGACGTCCCCCAGCTGTTCGCCCAGTTCGGAACCAATCCATCCGATGAACACGCTGCCAAACGCCGCACCGACGCCAGTTCCCGCGGGGCCGCCCGGCGAACCTGCAAGCGCACCGAGCTCGCCACCCGCGGCCCCAGCCGCGAGACCCGACACTCCCGCAACCCCCTCGACGCACTTGTCTTCGAGTGTGGGCGCGCGGTAGACGTCGACGAGTGCCGTTGCGATGCCCACGGCGGGGCCCGCATAACGAGCACCCACCTCGACCTTGCTCGCCGTCGCCGCGGAAATCCGCGGGATGTCGCCCGCTTCGCCTAGTCCCTTCTCGACTCCAGTGAGAGCCCCACCCACCGAATCGGTGATCGGATGCTTCCAGAGCGGGTCATCCGCCGGGATCTCGCGACTGTATCCGCCCACGTCGATTCTCGCGGTCTTGGTCCCACTCGGCGTCTGGGTGTAGACGACCGTCGTACCGTTGGCGAACCGTGTCTCGGTGTTCTTGGTTCCGTCCACCCAGCTGTACGACGACACTGTCGACACGTACTTCCCCGATGGGTCGAAGGTGGTCACCGAGACCTGGTCCCGTCGTGCCGTGTTCGGATTCGCTTCCCAAGGACGCGCCGGGGGATCGACGGTCTCGATCTCTTGGCGGCTGCCGTCCTGCATCTCGAGGGTCTTTCTGCGATACCCCTGATAACCGTCGTGCTCGGGAACGTGCTCCTCGCTGACCTTGCGGGGCGTGGATGCTTCCCACTGTCGCCTGATTGTGTCCTGCTGCAGATGCGCCGTGACCCCGCCGGCGCTGCCGGGGTTGGGCGCCTCGTCAGCCGGCGGAAGCGAACCGGGCAGCGGCATCCCGAAGAGATCACCACGCGAAGCGATCCCGAGCGTCTTCACCGCACTCAGGAGTGTCTGAGGGTCATCCGCCGCGGCCAGCGCGACAACTCGCTCGTTGATCACCGTCTGCGCTTCGCGCTGCGCCGCTCGCACGTCGTCGATCTCGTCTGCGGTCCATGGGATTGCCGCCAATTCGACCACCCACTGATCATCGACCGTGAACTTGCCAGTGGATTCGACGCCGTGAGCTGCATCGAGCAGATCCGTCTTGGCTCGCGACACCGCGTGAAACGCGGTGGTCAGGGCCGACGCGACCGCCGAGCAAACGTCGGAAACGTGCGCGGCGGCCTTGAATCCTCGGTCGAATGCTCCCTGTGCCGCGTCATGCGCGACACCGGTCCATCCCTTGTCGACGGGCAACGCCGCACAGAAGGTGCGCGACTCCGACGAACCCTGTTCGATCGCGTCACCGCCCGCGGTGATTGCGGGGGCGGAATGTGCGAGAGTCTCCGGCCGCCAGGTCTCGAGCCGCGAACGTGTGGGGATCACTTCGCGGGCCACGCCTTGTTCAATGTGGTCGCGACGTCCTCGTCGGTCATCCGGTAATCCTTGGCTGCACCGGCAACATGGTCGGCCGTACCGCGCGCAGAGTCGACATACTCGGTCACCTGCCGGCCGAGCTGCTGACCGATCTGACGCGCCGCCCACTGCAATGACGAACCGGGAAGGCCGTCGCAACTTGTCTCGACCGCACGATCGATGTGTTCAGCCGCAGCGGCGTCTGCGGCTGATGTTGCCTTCTCCGCCAGCGCACGCAATCGCTCCGGGTCGACCCACACTGATGTCATCGATGCCTCCTGGACGTAGCGATCGGCTTGCCGTAAGACAGTACAGTTCGTCGCCCGCTCGCGCGTCGCACTGTCCACAGGCTCGAATGCTGCATGAGTCATCCCCAGCCTTATCGCTGCCCGGCGGTTCATCTTCACGAAGCACTGTCGTCGGTTAGCTATCTGATAAACAGGACGGGCGAACACGAGACGGGGGACTCGTCGGGGCGTCTACCTCAGCTCGGCCACCCCTCGCAGCAATGCCGACTCCGATGGACTCGCTGAACACGGCAGCACTTCGACGGCGTAGATGCACGAGCCGGAAGGCATTTCAATGAAGCTTGTCTACCTACACGGAGTCGGCGACGGTGACGTGGACCGCGGGTGGCTCGCCGGCCTCAACGAGGGCCTCGAGGCGCAGAAGCTCCCTCCAATCAGCGAGGACAACGTGATCGCGCCGGTGTACGCAGACCTCTTGTCGTCGTCTGACGCAGTAGCGGCCGTCCCGAAGCCGACTCCGCACGGCGACAACGCCGATGTCTTGGCGGAGCGCGCACAGTTCCTCAATCGGCAGATCGAGGCCTACCGCAGTTCTCGATTCCCTTCGCCGGATTGCTGGCACGAGTTGCCCGTATCGCACTTCGTGAGATCGGGAAGCATCGGCGGGCATCACGGACGCAAGAAGTTGTAGCCCCACGTGGTATACGGCGTCGGAGTCGGTCAGCCGCCCTGCAGTCGCGCGATCTCGGCGGCGACGTTATCGCGGGCCCGGCTCTCCCAGTGCGCCTTTACGTACGAGGTGTGAAATAGCGTCTCCGCGTCGAGCATGGTGGGTGAGCAGCTGCGCCCGACCGGCGTTCAACACGTCGTCGGGGACGGCGCGGTACTCGTCGCGCACCCGATCGGCATATGTCGCGTACTCGTCCTCCGTTCCGGCGAGGACCGCCAGATCGGCATCGCACAGAGCTGCGGCGTTGACGTCATCGCCGACCGGCCGATGGTCAGCGGTGACGCGAACAAGTCGGGCGGCCTCGGCGGCCGTGGGAGTGTTTTCGAGACTACTCAATGCCAATGCCGCCGAACGTTCCTCGTTGTCGGAGCTTCCGATCTCGTAGACGGCGTCATGGAACCACGCGGCAATTTCGACCGGTTCCCGATCGAATTCCACACCGTCGTGCACAAGAACATCCACGGCCTGCAGGACTGCCGAAAGATGATCAACGGTGTGATATCTACGGTGCGGCTGGCGCCATCGCGCCAGCAGGTCCGCGGTGAGGTCCGGCGAGAGATACCGGCAAACAGGGTCATTCATAGAACTCACCTTTGGGCAGCCGCGGTCGTGCCGAGTCCGGCCAACCACCCGGCGAGCGCGTGATGGTCCACGTTGCGGGGGGCTCTGTGAAGTTCATCCACCGACCGTCGCCCAGCCACAGGGACCACAAGTCTTCATCGGGAAAATTGCCCATCCGCAGATGGAGAACGTCATTGCCCATGGAACCAGTCATCCATCCGTGGTCATTCGGGGCGTCGACGAAGTTGATCTGCGCGCCGAGCGCAGCCTCCAAATCGCGCACCACATCCGACCGTTTCACCATCGTCACTCCTCAGTCGACAAAATTGACTGTCTGAATCTCGGCGACCAGGCCGGCGTGATCCACTGGGGCTCGAGAGCTGTCGATCACTGTCGCAGTTGTTTGCACGAGGTACCCGACGTTGCCGCGTTCATGGACCGCATAGGTCGACGCTGCGAACAGATTCGCCGATCCCGAGGTGTAAGTACCTGTTTGCAGAGCCCAACCCGAATGGCGGCCTTGAGCGGGCCACCTGCGGACCGTTTTCTCCCGCCAATCTTCGAGGGCTCGAGCATCGACGTATGCGTGATCGATCAAGTCGGCGGGTTTCACGCCGTGATTGAAGACGAACCTGGTGCAGATGACAGCAATGTTGTCCCGGAAAGACAGTTCGGATGTCTGTGGCCCCAAAACAAGCGCGATACATCCCGCATCAGTTCCGTCTGCAACGGTCCACCCTGGCAGGGTGTGCGCTATGACGCCGGGCAGCGTGCGCTCATCGGTAACCCGGCTGTAGCTGACCGCCATCACAGCAAGCCGCTCGTAGATCGTCGTCGTTGGGTTCAATCGAAGAGACCACCAATCGTTTTGCCAAGGTTACTTCCCATCAAAGCGCCCACGGCGCCACCAATCGGGATGCTCAGTCCCATCGCGGCGGCGGGTACTCGACGGGTAAGGCTGCGATGCCCGCAGCTGTCGCGGCACCTGCAGCCAGGCCTCCGGCCGCCGCGGCGTAATCGTTGGTGCGGGCGACAGTTTCGCTCCAGCCCTTCTCGTGGTCATCGACTGCCTGATACTCGGCGACAGCGCCGGAAGCGAGCACGTTGACAACCGGGATGTATTTGAGGAAGGACGACTCCTTCGGCACAGCTTTCAGCGAACTGGGACAGATTCCTGACGCTCGGCAGCCGCAGCGATGACGGGCAAACTTTCGCCGAAGTACTGAACGATGTCCTGCTTGTATCGAACGACTCGGACACTCGTCGCCGGATCCGCAAACGCCCGCCCCCCTTCGCCCGCCAGAGCCCCTAATCGCACTCGTAACAGACGCCGGTCACGGGGAGCACCGTGTGGTGTGTCGGACAGAGCTTCGGGGGCGTTTCGGCCTTCGCCTTGGCCCTTGCCGCCGCTCGCGTTTTGGCAACCTTCGGAGTCAACGTGGGCACGCCTCCGTTGGGCGGGATCTGTGCACCGAAGTACCGATAGCACTCGAGGCGCGTCCGGGCCGCGAGATCGTCCAATGACTGAAGATCCACATGCACAGCCCCTTCGGGGGTTTCGCCGCGAGCGCGTCTTTCCGCCTCGATCGCGTAGCGATATCCCTCCCCGACCGTTCCCTCCGAGGTCACACACAGCGCACTGAGCTGCGGAATGCTGGCATCGACGCAGTGGTCGATCACCCTGCCCAGCAGCTGACCTATCCAGTTGGTGATGAGGCCCTTGTGGGTGATCCCGCTCCGCTCCTGGACGTGCTCACTCAACTGCTTGTAGGTGACGAAGTCGTTGTACCTTGTCGCGGCGTCGGTCAGTAGAGCTACCGCGTGCGGTTCCCACGCGTCGTAGGCGACGTTCATCGCGACCGTATCGCCCTCGTTGTCGAACGGCATGTGCCGGCCCCCTCAGATTCTGCGCCAAGTGTTCCACACCGGGTTCGGCCGATGCCTTCGGCGGAGTTCGGCACCACTGCGTTGAGCGTCAAGACTCCAACAGCAACCTTCAACGGGAGCCGGTTCTATTGCAGTGCTTCCGGCTATCGCTGCCTGACGCGATACGAAGTCAACTTACCGTGAAAGGTCCGCTGTTCTAGAGTAATCGCTCCGGTACCGCTTCCTCGACCGGTGAATTACCCTGCAGCGCCTCGGGATCGGCCAACTGGGAACCCAGCGCTTCAACATGTCGCTGTCGCAAACGCGCAACCTCAGTCAATTGCGACACGGTGATGTCTGATGCATCGACATAGCGGTAGATGAAGTCAGGATCGAATCGATTGAATGGCTTCTTCAATGGCAGCGACGTCAGCGAACCACGTTGCAAGATCGATTCGTACTCCGAGAAGTCGAATAGCTCCGGGTTGGAGTCACCCCACTGCTCACGTTTGGCGCGCGCAGCAGCGGTTCGCCCGGCCAAACTCGGCAGCACTGCAAAGAGCCTAAGTTGCGCACCTTGGAGTTGCCATCCCACGATGGTCGATCGCTTCGTGTTCGTCAGCGCATAGGAGACTTCCGTCGCGGGTGCCCCGTTCGAGAACCCGACGCTCGGCCACCGTTTCATGGACGGCGCCTCAAGCGCCCGCTCTATGTGCGTCACCACGTAACGTGCTCGAAGTTTCGACAGTGAGCTGACGAGTTGCTTATCCGACGTCGCCTCCTGCAGAACGTCATTCATGTAGACAGGCGCATTTTGGTCGACAGACACCTCGAGAAGCGCAGCCATCTCGTGCAGGTTCCCGACCAACGCGGCGTAATGCCGAATCGTTTCGGTCGCGTAGTCCGATCCGCCTGCTTCAATCGCAGTTGCGATTGCCTGTCCGAGCGCGCCATAGGAGACATGCCGCCACCGCACAGGCTGTTCCGACGTCTTTGCGCCTCGCGAAAAATATTGCTGCTCATCGAACTGCGGATCAGAAAGGCTCAGGAGTACGGCATCAACGTCGACCCACCCGGGTGCCTTCCGGATTTCGATCGCGTACCGATCCAACTGGGCGACGTCTGGAAGACTAAAAACTTTGTTCTCGATCACCACTGGCCGGCGCTCGTCGCCATCCCACTCAATGACCAGGTCCATGTGCTGCCACTCACGACGAACCGTGATTCGAGCAGACTCAGACACCGGCGAGCCAACACGCTGGAGAAGGTCGTCGAACACGGCAGTCGCTCGCGCAGGCATGGTCTCGCAAAACCACGCAAGAAGATTCGAATGGAAAAGCTCCCGCCCGCCGAACATGATACGGGCGAGTGGCTCGTCGCTGATCTGCTCCGCAAGTGATGCAACCGAACTCCGGATTTCATCGGCCACTGTCTGTCTCCTCAATTGCGTCGCTTCAGTCGCGCCACTCCGCCGCTCAACACAGTCTTTATCGATTTGCATTCAACAGGCGAGACCTCGAGGTCATTGGCGCTTCGCAGCGCCGCCGTGGCGAGCTGAGGACTGTGCGACTCCTTGTACCGTCCGACTCTGCCAGTCCGCATCCTGTCGAGCGCGAAGCGTGCAGCACCGCGGCGGAGCGCCGCAGATTTGTGCAGTGCGTTGACGAAATCCTGAACAGAGTCGAAGCTGATCACCTCTTCGAATGGCCCAGCTGACGGGTGAACTTTGCCCAGCGATTCCATCCGCAGTTTGGCTGTACTCCAGAGGGTCGGGAGGAACTGGAAGTCCGTGCCGACCCGTACGGACACACGACCCGATTCAAGGTCCTCAGTAAACCAGAGGACCTCGAGGAACGAGATGCTGAGCGTACAGACCCTCTCGTATACTCCCTTCTTCCAACCCGGGCACGTGACAACCCACCACTCGTACTCGGTGGCCGCAGCGTGCGGAATACACAGACGCGCGTAAAGCGCGACGGCATCGATGATCGCCCCCGAATCATCGCGGCCCGCGAACTTGAGCCACGCCTTCTTGGCTGCCTCAGACTGCTGGCTTGATCGCGAACCGTCGAACACATCCCACTCTGCTATCGGATCCTCAAGCCATGCGAACTGCTCGGCCGGCGCGAGTACTACATCGAATTCCGAGTCGCCGAATATCACCGCGGCGTGCTCGCGGTTCATGACGACGAAATTCGACCTGTCTTCCACCGCCGAGTGGACCAACTCACGTTCAAGGTTGCGGAGTTCGCGACTGCCCCGTGTGTCCTTGCGGTACCGGAACGCTTGGATGTTCGAGACTGATCGAAAGTCCCGAATATGCGAGCGCAATCGTGTCGCCACGTGCCTCTCGGATATACCGACGTAGATGTGGTGCTCGGAGTCTTCCCACAGGTAGAGACCCGGAGCGGAGCCGCCGTATTGCTTTGAGAACGCGCGAAGTTGCTGCTCAGTGGCGGCAAGCGCGTCGCCGAACCCGTGGTGGTGCGCCCACTTCTCCACCGCAGGAGACGGTTCCCAACCCGGGACGGGAGAATTCGGTAAGGATGGCATGCGCTTGACCCTAGAACAGCACTCGGGCACTTTGTGGCCGACCAGCGATAAGCACCCGGGTCCAAGCGCCAAGTAGGAGCGCAGGCGAGAAACTACGCGCTCACGGCAGTTCTGAGCAATACCGTCGCCCCGCCCGGTCGACAGAAGATCAGTTCGAGGCGACAGACGCGCTTTGCTGCCGCTACTTCGAGCCAGGTGTCGGTGAAGCGGGCGACGCCGTGCCGTCGAGGTAATCGGCCAATGCGGTGCCGCTGTCGAGGGCGGCAAGGACCGCATAGGCTGCGTCTTCGCTCAGCGTTGCGTCGGTCTCCACCAACGCCCAGACCGTATCGACCAGCGACTCGCTTTGATCGGCGTTCAGAGTAGAGATGACGTTCCTGCTTTCCCTCAGCGTGGGCGTGCGGCTATGCCTGTTCTATCGGATCAGTCGGACATCCGTACCTTTTGTCCGGTACCGGAGAACGACGGTTCAGTCGGCTGAGCTCATTGACCTTTTGCCGCCCCCCACTCCCCGTCTGCTCTGGAGTGGCCCCGAGACGGGGGGCTTGGGTCGGCAGGTTTAATGACAGGGAACATGGGAATTGACCCGAAGTGTGCCGATAGCGGTTCTCGCGGCTTCGAACGACCAGCTGTCATGTTCACGACGAAGCCACCTGGCCCGACTGTCACCAGCGTGAGAAGGTATCGCTTGCCATGGCTTCTTCGACAGCACGCAACGTTTCCTCGGACACCGGAGGTTCACCCGTTTGCGCCAGATAGTTGGTGAGCATTGACCGAAAACGGTCTGACCCGGGTTCCGAGGCCGACGACGCGCGAGTGTTCCAAAACGACGTACGAGTTTCCGGCGTCAGGTCAATTCCATCATCGTTCATCTAGTCAACGTAAGCGGCCTCAGCGTGTGCCGCGGCGGGTTCGAATTATCCGGTCACCACCGGTGTGTAGAGGACGTGACTCGACTGCCGACCAAATCATCGAAGCGCGCTCGTTCCACGCACAATGCGCCTTTCACGTCCGCCGTCGGTCCAGCACCGTTGCTTCACCCGGCCTGCAGAAGATCAGCTCCAACCGGCATACCGATTGCCCCGTCGCACCTTCGAGCAATGACGCATAGATCGAGAGCTGGATCCAGTACTCCTCGACGGTCGCGGCAGTGACCCCGAGATCGGTCTTGTAGTCGGCGATCACAAGGTCCCCCGATTCGTCGCGGTAGACGAGGTCAGCGACGCCGTCGACGACGGTCTCGCCGTCGGGCGCCAGTCCGATCAACGGCATCTCCCGCCAGTGCTCGGTGGCGGCGGCTCGACGAACTGGTTCGGACTCCAGCGCTGACTGCGCCAGCAGCACAAAGCGATCGGGATCCAACAGGCCGGCAAGCGCCGCCGCAGCTCGCGCCTTCTCTTCGAAGGCATCAGCGACTGGCGCAGCGAGATCAACCACTTCCATCAAGGCATGCAACGCCGTACCCAAGTCGGTGCCGTGGTCGACAGCACCCACCGACGGCGGGACGATCTCCGCAGAATTGCGCACTGTGAACGGGTGGTCGCTGTATCCGGCGAGGACCGCCCGGGTCACGTCATCACCGGCATGGGCGATGGTCGTCGGCGACATCGACGCCACGATGGACGACGTAGCTTCCACCTTCGCCGTCGTCGCCTGCCACTCATCCCAAGTTTCGGTGTGAGCGCCGGCTGCATTGCCGTCGTCTTCAAGCTTGACCACTTCCAGCAGATCCGGCGGATCGTTCGCGATCTCGGCGAGCGCCGGCGCCAACACCTTTCCCCAGCCGCTGCGTTCAGGCATGTACCCGGACATGGCGAGGAAGCTCTCCGCGCGCGTGCAGGCTACGTAAAGCAATCGAACCCGCTCAGCCGCAGTGTGTGTCTTCTCCAGCGTCGCGGCGTCGTCGTACCCGATTGTTTTTGCGGCGCCGGCTACCGCTGCGTGCACCTCTCCGGTTTCATCCCAGATCGCGGGGTCCGATGTATTGGGATGTCCACCGCTCATCCCGGCCACGATCACCATCGGGAACTGCAATCCCTTTGCAGCATGGATCGTCATGATGCGAACGGCATTCACGCCGATCTCGGGCAGCACCGCTTCAGCGACACGCGCGCTCTCTGCGCTCTGCGTTTCGGCCCAGTCGAGGTAGTCCCTCAGATCGCCACGGTCGTCGTCATACCAGGCGTGCGCCTGATCGATGACGAACCGCAGCCGTCGCCACACATCGCGGTGGCGGGGCGAGTCCATCGACACCTCGAACACCCGGCGATCGGTTGCCAAGCGGCTCAACAACGCTCCGGGATTAAGGTCTCCCAGCTCGAACCACACCGACTTCAGATAGGCGAGGGCCGCGGCAACCGGCGACTCCTCCAAACCGGCGGGCGCTTCGCCGAACCACTTCCATCGACCGTCGCCACTCTTCCACCGCAACAGGTCGTCATCGCCGCAGCCGAACAGCGGTGTCCGCAACGCGGCGACCAACGCCGCCTCGTCCGCGGTGTTCGACAGCGCGCGACACGTCAGCAGCAGGTCATGCACCTCCTGCGTCGAGTACACCAGCGACGATGCTTCGGAGCGGAACTCGATACCGGCGGCATCCAGGGACTTCTCCAGAAACGGCAGGATCGCGCGCGACGGGATCAGAATGCAGATGTCGCGCAGCGAGATCGGCTCATGCTCGTACTTTCCGAAGCCACCGATCTCCTTCTGCCACCCTTCGGTGGTTGCGGTGTAGATGATCTTGGCGACGTCGCGCGCCTCGCGTGCCCGGAGTGCCCCCGACTTCGACAGCGACAGTTCGTCATCGACCGGTGTGGTCGGGTCCATGAACACGAACGGCTTCGGCCCCCACCCCGTGGATGCCGTCCATTGCGGCCGCCCGGGCGCGGGATCAAGCGGCGTGTACTCCGCCTGGACGTGGTGTTCGGCAACGATGCTCCGACCGAACACGTCGTTCACCCAGTCCAACACGGGAATTGTCGACCGGAAGTTGGTTGTCAGCATGGCGATGCCGCTTGGGCCGGCGAGCTCGCGGGCCGACATGTACGCCGCGATATCGGCGCGACGGAACCGGTAGATCGACTGCTTCGGGTCACCCACCGTGAACAACCGGCCGGGTTCATCGGGTCCGGCGACGATGAGTCGTGCCAGTTCGAGTTGCAATGGATCGGTGTCCTGAAACTCGTCGAGCATGATGCGCTCATAGGAACCGTGCACGGCCGCCTGCACCTCGGGAACCCGCAGCACATCACGCGCGTAGACCAGCAGGTCGTGGAACTCGAGCTGCCCTTCGCGACGACGCTGCCCCGCCTCGTCGATGATCACCTCCGACAGGTGATGAAGGAGAACATGAATTGCGCTCGACACATACCGTGTTCGCACGTCGAGGGCGTAATCATGCAGTTCCTTCATGGCGGCGACCACTTGAGGCTTACTGCCCGCCCAGTTTGGCGCCCGTCCAGCATTTCCCGGCTTGGGACACAGCGCTGCGACGGCAAGCCACGCGGCGCTGTCGCGGCTGGCGGCCAGATCGCGGCGCCACAGGGCGACCTTGTCCAGCTGCCGCAGCAGCCCGTCCTCCGGGTCAGAGCAATCCGAGGCTCTGTCGCAGACAAGGTCAGCTGCACGCAGAAGGTCATCGATGTCGGGAATAGCCATGAGAGGCGCGGTGTCAGTGACGACCAGACGATCCCAATGGCGGTCCAGCGCATCGGCGAAGGTCCGCACCTGATCAAGCGAGGCACCGGCGGCGACGATCACCTTCATCGCGTCGGTGAGCTCGGGCGGTGTAGTGGACGAGTCCCCGAAGAGGTGCGCCTGGATTCGGCGCCAGCGGCGTTCGAACGACAGTTGCGACCCCATCGCGTCAACCACCTGCAGCCGCGGCGGGACACCGGCCTCCAGTGGGTGCTCGCTGACGATGCGTGCGGCGAACGCATGCAGCGTTCCGATGGCGGCGGTGTCGACCTGCAGGAGGGCTCGTTCGGCGAGCGGCCCGGTGTGCTTGGCGATCTCGACGCGGACTCGCTCACGCAGTTCCGCGGCGGACTTCTCGGTGAAAGTGATGGCGGCGACGCGGTCGAGCTCGATACCGTCCTCGAGCAGCAGATGGCAGATGCGCTGCACCAGCGAATGTGTCTTACCGCTGCCCGCGCCGGCTTCCACAAACAGCGTTGCGGCGGTGTCATTTTCGATTCTGGCGCGCTCGGCGGAGTCGACGAGGGACTGTGATGCCATGGTCATGATCGCGGGTATTTCTCTAGGTAGGTGTTGAGTTCGTCGACGTTTTCCAGGTTGGCCCAGGCTCGGTCCAGTCCGCGGACACCCACGAGTTCCAGGAGATCGTCCGACCAGTGTGTGTCCGGCGTGCGGGGCGGAAAGTAGCCCGCGGTGATCGCAGCGTGGATCAATGACATGTCGTCGACGAGGACATCGACCACGGCCTCGGTCAGCGGGTACCCGATCTCATCGAATCCGCCCTTGGTTGTGATGAACCAATACCGGGAGCTGACTTCGGCACCCAGGCCCCGGGCGGCCAGACCGTAGACCGGTAGCTGAAACTTGTAGCCACCATCGGTCGGTGTTTGCGGCGTGAGATCCGAATAGAACTTCGATTGCCCCGACTTGTAGTCGGTGACGCGCACGCGGCCGTCCTCATGGATGTCGACGCGGTCGATCGATCCCCGGAACTTGACCACTCCCCCGGCGACATCGATCACCGCCTCGTCGTCACCGAATCTTTTCTCAACGATGGACGGCGACCAGCCATCCGCCCGATCGGTGGCGTCGTGGGTAAACCAGGCGATGAGGTCGTCGCGGATGGCGGCGCGGTCTTTGTCCCACAACTGGGGAAGCCAGCCAGGTGAGCTTGCATGCGCGGCGAGCAGTTCCCTGTCGGCGATGGTGAGCAGGCGATCGAGCGAGGGCTCCTCGTGATCGATGACGGTCTGGACGTAGTGCTCCAGGATCGTATGGATCAGAGTTCCCTTGGCGAGAGCGTCGATCTGGGACGCGGCGTCGGGATCGTTGAGAACCTGGACACGGAGGATGTGCCCGAGAAAGAACTTGTACGGGCTGTTCACCCAATCTTCGAGTCGGGTGGGGGCAACGGCATCGTCGAAGTAGCGCAGCAGATCCCGCACAGCTGACACGTTGCCGTTGAATCTGCTGAATCGTCCGTTGAGACGGTCGCTGCGCAGCGCCATGCCGTTGGCGATCACTGCGTCCGACAGCACACCTTGGCGGCGTCGGGCCGATACGGCCGCCAGTGCCCGCTGGCGCCATTCGGTCGGCGATGCCGCGCTGACTCCGATTCGGTTGTCCACCTCTTGAATCGCGGAGTCGAAGGATTCAATCGTCACGATCTGTTGTGTATCGACCGTGTCCTTCTGCCAGTCGACGACGCCGACGGCATGTCCGGCGAGATGCGCCATGGTGGGCAGCAGCCAACGCGACGGCACCTTCTCCGCGCCGCCACGAAGACTGCCTCGAGGGAAAGTGATGATGCGATGCGACCGGCCGGCGGCCAGGGTCAGGTTCCACAGTCGGTGGTCGTGTTCGATGTCATCCGCGGTGGTGCGGCCGGTGAGCTCGGCTGGGAGCAGCGGATCGGCTCGACGTCGCGCCGGGATGATGCCTTCGGCCGCGCCGACAATGATCGACACCTCGAGGTCACGTCCGGCGCCGGCGGAGAGCGGGCCGACTGTCACCGCGGCAGAAGTCTCACCGACGTGATGGGTGGCGGACTCGATCCGTAAGGTGAGGGCGTCGGTGATGCGCGTGATCGACGGTGTGGGTGCAATTCCGTCCAGTTCGGCCAGGGAGCTGACAATCGACGTCACCGCCGCCACGTCGCGCGCGGTCCGGTCGTGTTGTGGTGAAACAAAGTGGTCGGCGAGCAGCGTCGCGATCGCGGCGGCCGCATCGGCCCACGTTCGTGCGTCGTTGATCGCAGCGAGGCTGTTCCGCAGCGACACCACGAACGCGTGGGTCGCGAGCGCGTCGTCGTAGTACCTGGCGTCGGCAGGCACTGAGGCGAGGCGATCCCAGTCGCTCCCGCTGACGATCGGGATGTATTTGCGTGTGAGCCGCTCGAGCCGAGCCTGCGACAGAGATCCGCCGGAGGTTTCGGGGCGGCGGAGGGCCTGCTCTGCGAGTGCCGCGAGGAGGTCGCGTCGTGGGAGTTCCGCTGGGTCGAGGGTGAGTAGCGCGATGAGGGATCGGGCAACGGGTCGGTCGGCGAGGCTGTGGCATTCCGGGGCGGTGAAGGCGATGCCGGCGGCGGCGAGGTGTTCGTGTAGGAGTCGCAGGTAGGGGTCGCGGGAGCCGTAGAAGATTCCGATGCGGTGCCCGGGGATGCCATCGGCGAGGTGGGCGCGGACGATGCGTGCGACCGCGCGCACCTCGTCGTCTGCGTCGGAAGCATGCACGACGAGAGTTCCATGGATGGTGTCAGCGTCGTCGATAGTGGTCCCCCGAGCCTGCATCGCGGCGAGCAGATTGGCCGAGGCCGGATCGGAGGCTGTGGGCCGATAGACGATGATCTCGCCAAGCTGGTCCAGGCGCGCGAGCGCCGCCGCATACGCCCCGTGGCGCAGGTAGTACTTCTCCGCGTGAACCGCGGTTGCGATCCGATGAATGCGCAGCATCTCCCCGATCAGCTTCGTCGGTGACTGGACGGCCGGGTTGTTGTATCCGGTCAACTCAAAGGATGCGCTTGCGAGCGCCCGAGCCGTGATCGGTTGCTCAGCCACCTCAGCAAACAGCCCGGGCTGGTCGTCGAGGATCCGTTCGATCGACGCCTCCAACAGCGGAAACGGCAGAGGAAGCCTCGGCACTAACGCAGGTGCCGCCAACACGTCGACGGCTTCGTCGAGAGTGAGCACGCGAGTGTTCGCCGCCCCACCCTGGAGCGCGAACGCGCGTGTGACGTCCCGACGAGCGCCCGAACCGGGAACAATGACCGTCACCAAGCGCAGCGGGTCGCCGGACCTTGATGCTGAGACCGTCGCATCCAGCTTGGCCATCAAATGATCACTCACACACAACAATCCTCCCCCGCAGGGCGAACAATCTGAACGGCCGATCTTCGGGAACCGATGGCGCACGCCGACCATCTGCGTAGACGTGCCAGCGAACGCGAGCGGTAGGACTGTAGCGAGCCGGACGGGCGCAACCAACACTCGGGCCCTGTGTTCACCTACTCTGACAACGGCGGGCGGTGCTTCGGTGTCTCGCGGGCGTTCTGCCCAGAATCCCCGTCGAGCTGGAACACTCGTCGATCACGGGAAATCTCGAATTACCTCTCCACCTCGACTGCAACTCGTAAAACAAGCTACTGGCCTTACATGATCGGGCACAGAGTAAGCGGTGCATTGCGATTCGAATGCGGCGTCCACCTGCACGTTCTCTGCAGATACGCTCTGATGGACCTTGCTAACCACCTCGGAGCCTCGTTGAGGGAGCCAGGACGGTAAGTCGAAACCCGCAGCTCGATGAGCCCGACAACTGAACCTGCACCCACCCGCGTCGGCAAACTAGGCCTCTGATCCGCCACCAATACGGCGAGCGCCGGACCCTATGCACGGAACGGCACGCGGGCGCCAAAACCCGGTCCATCGAAGTAGCACCTCTTGACTGCTCCCGGCCACCCCGACGCCGCACCTGCCCAGCCAACATGTGCGTAGCCAGGTGTCACTGAGGCAAGCCTCGCCGGTACGCACGAAAGGCTTGGACACACAGCTCGCATTTGCAGCCATCTGCGTACGTAGAGTACCGGCCGTGCCGAATGCCACGGAAGCCGTCTGCCTGCATCCGAGCCCTTCGGTTTCGCATAGCAGCTGCATGGGCCGACTTACAGTCATCGCACCTGCATCCGCTGCTGTACTTCGACGCCGTGCCATGCCTCGCAGGCGGCAATCCCATTAGACGACGATAGCGAGCCTGTGCGCGTCGTGTTGATCAGGGCTCGGATCTGTGGTGCATTCCCTTCGTGACACAAATCGCTGGCAGCGTTACCGTGAGTCAAAGCATCCCTCGGCGGGTGATCAGCGCCCATCACCTGGGCGCTGACGCCGAGTTGAGAAAGCTTACGGGTGGCCTCGGAACGAAGTGGTTGAAGGCAGGTGTTGAGCACGCGTACACGTCGCTCGATCTCATCGATTACAACTTGACCAGAAACGGCAGCGAGCCACTAAGCCAACTGGTTGAGATGGCTAATCTGTCGTCCATGGTCGGCAATCTGATCGGCGCAGGGCTGGCGCGTAACTCAGGAGGGGCTTACATCCGAAACGCACCTCACACGTACCCCGACCTGGTTCCGCAAAGCGGAAGTGTGCACGGCGTCGAGATCAAGATGGCCTTAGAGAAGTTGATGCCGAAGGGCCACCTGCCCAAGGCAGGCCTCCACCTCACGTTCCGTTACGTGATGTGTGACGAGCGCGGCTCGTTCCATGGCACCGGCGCGAAAAACCGTGGAACCGTGCCGACAATTTGGGAGGTTCGAGCAGGCGTTTTGAGCCTTGATGACTTCAGTATTAGCAACACAGCCGGAGACTCAGGCAAGACGGCGGTCGTTCGCACCTCCGTTCTTCAGGCGATGAAGAGAGTCCTATACGTTCCTGAGCTGTTGCCCTACGCCAGGCGTGAGTCCGCCTGGGGGGACTCGCAACTCTAGTGTACGATCGAACATGTGTGCGAGTTGCCGAGGCTCGCTCTGCAGCCAAACGGGGGTTGACGTGGCGTTGAAGGTGATCGACCTTTTTTGCGGCACCGGCGGATTCTCAAAAGGATTTGAGAACTTAGGTGCATACGAGGTTAAGTACGGGATCGACGTTCTACCGCTGTCGGTGGACACGTTTCGGCTCAATCATAGAGCGGCGATTGGTGTAAGCGGCGATATTCGCACAACCAGACGTGGCGACGTCGAGCAGATGACCGGACTCAAGGCCGGGGATGTCGATGTGATCATAGGAGGCCCTCCATGCCAGGGCTTCTCTTCTATCCGGCCATTCCGCTCATCTAAAGATGACGACCCCCGCAACACCTTGTTCGAAGAATTTGCGTCTCATGTCAATTGGTTCAGGCCTCCAGTTTTCGTTATGGAAAACGTGGTCGGACTCGGAACCCATAATGGCGGGAACCAGATTGAAAGTATTCAAGAAGCATTTAACTCGCTTGGATACGACACGGACTGGCGAATACTAAATGCGGCTCACTTTGGGGTTCCACAAAAGCGGGAGCGGCTTGTCATGATCGGCGTCGAACGAGGTGGTTCGATTCAGTTCCCTAAGCCAACCCACGAAGGATCGTTCAGAACTATCGGTCTCGCAGAGCGGTGGCGTATGCTGCGACCTGGTGAGCCTGATCTACTATCCATCGATCGACCACCGTTGCCGTCCGCTGTCACAGTCGCAGAAGCTATAGGCGACCTGCCCGCAATTGGGAGTGGCGAAGTCGCTTACTCCTACGCGCAACCGCCTGAGACAGAGTATCAACGGGCCAGAAGGGATACGAAGCTCCTAACCTGGCATTCTGCCACAAAGCACTCCGATAAGATGATGGAAATAATCCGACATTCGGGGCCAAATATATCATGCATCCCCAAACACCTCATCAGTAGCGGCTTTAGTTCGTGCTACTCAAGACTTGCCGCTGACGAGCCCGCCGTGACAATGACGGTCAACTTTATACATCCTGCATCTAACAAGTGCATCCACCCGACTCTCGATCGCGCACTCACCCCGCGTGAAGGCGCGCGACTACAATCGTATGACGACTCGTTTCAATTTGCCGGCACCAACAGAGGGCAAATCGCTAAGCAAATCGGGAATGCGGTTCCCCCGCTACTCGGAAAAGCCATCGGACGCGCCGTGCTGAATATACTCGGGGAAGGAATCTCCCGTCCCATCTCAGACGAGCTCCGCGCGGGCTAGCACCGCGGTATTGCGGAACACGCCCATCGCGGCACCGTAGCGTGGGTTAGGTTGATAAAATAACTCTCCACAAAAAGTCTTTTACAGCACTAAGAACGCTTGGGGACGCAATTCCCGTCGGCGTCAAACGGGATATACACTGACATTTAACAATACGTATACCTACGGCGGTCCAACAGAGTTTCAGGCAGGGTCAAACATCAGATGCGTTCCAAGGTGCGATTTTTAGAATAATTGGGCTTCTCACGTATAGACGAGGCATACCGCAGGTCCCCATCTCGCGGCCCACCTGTTACGTAGCGCCCGCATTTCGTTGATCCGTTTTCGCAACATCTTTCGGAATGGCTTCGGCTCGCAATGCTTCTAATGCAGCAGCCGCAACTCGACGGTGACACCCACGACCACGTCTTGCCGTGGTCGCGGGTGCCCATCGACGGACCGACGAGCTTGGTACCCGCTTGCCAGCGGTGCGATGGAGACAAGTCCGATCTGCTCCCAATCCCAGCTCATTGCAACGGGCCCTGGCACATGGCAGGCAGACTCTCGAGAACCTGGCCTCATGATCAACAGGCCCAGTCAGTTCGGCCGGGTCGAAGCCGCGGCCAGCGGCATCTACGCCACAACTGCCGAAGGCAGTCCGACGTGACAGGCTGCGAGGGACGTTTGCCTCAGCTTGCGCGCTGACTTCAGCTGGTGATCCGACAAACTTCCCCAGCGAATCTGCCAACGTGCATGGCCGATTTGTGATGAGCTAACGCGGTGGGCACAAAAATTGGAATGTGGCGAATTGATGGTATACCGACCAGAGTAGCTCCGGGAAAAATGGCTCTTGAGACCCGGCTTGAAGATATCGTCGAGGCAGAGACCGATATTCTCGGGCAGACTATGCTGATCATAGGACGCCAGGTTCCGACGAAATACGGAAAATACGTTGACCTACTCGGGGTCAACGCCGACGGCGACGTGATCATCATTGAACTCAAACGAGACAAAACACCTCGCGACGTCGTTGCTCAGGTACTTGATTACGCATCGTGGGTTCAATATCTGTCGAACAACGACGTGCGCGAGATATACGAAGAATACCAGCGCACCCAAGAGACGAGTCGCTCGTTTGATGAAGCGTTCGACGCCGTCTTCGGTGAAAGCGCACCCGAGGAGCTCAACACGCGCCACGAACTCGTTGTCGTAGCGAGCGACATGGACGATGCGACCGAACGTCTGGTTGGGTACTTATCGGGCGGGTACAACGTTCCGATCAACGTGCTTCTGCTCGACTATTTCCGAGACGGCGACCGCGAGTACCTCGCTCGAACCTGGCTAATTGACGATGCGACGGTGGCGGCTACGCGCACCGGATCGACGAATTTGGGCGGCAAGCAAGCTCAATGGAACGGTCACGACTGGTTTGTTAGCTTCGGCGAGGAATCCGGCGGTCGCGCCTGGTCTGATGCCAAGCAGTACGGGTTTGTGTCCGCCGGAGGGAAGACGTGGTTCTCTCGGACTCTCCGGCAGCTTCCTGTCGGCGGCCGAGTGTTCACTCACGTTCCAAAAAATGGATACGTTGGCGTCGGCGAGGTCATCGGAGAGGCACAACCCTTCGAAACGGCCACGGTCGAATACAACGGAGACACCACGCGCCTAGCCGATCTCCCTTTGCGCGGGAACTATTCGTTTCAGGCATCCGATCAAGACCCGTCCCAAGATTACCGCGAGTGGGTGGTACCCGTCCAATGGATTGCCACAGTTGATGTTAAGGAGGCATTTTGGAAATCCGGTCTTTTTGCAAACCAAAACTCGGCTTGTCGCTTGAAATTCGATTTCACAATTACCGAGGTGACTAAGCACTTTGACATTGATTGACTACTCCGGACCGGAGAAAGCGGCTCACATAAATCTAGCGCGGCCCCACCCCGCTGAGTCGCTTCATCGGTGAGAGCATCGATAGCGGGGCCAGGTAATCTATGCTCTGCAGCTTCGTCGGTGCCACTTGTTCCGTCGATCTCCGAGCCCACAGGCCCCAACGAGCCCTTGAACACACCGCCACCTTCGACGGTCCCGAAATCAAGTTTCGATGCAACGGTTGGAAATCCAATGGGCGGAGCAACCGACAAAGGGATGTCGACCGATTGCGGGGCAAGCTCGGTTCCCGGCTCTGTCGAGCCATCCGGGTTGGTGGCGTTGGCCGTCGTGACCTTCAGCGTCAGCCGGAGCGTTGCCTGACCTGGCGGTACCGAGGCGAGGTTGAGGTCGACCGTCTCGCCGATCCGATCTTTGGTGATGTCTGAGGCCACGGTGCGGGTCTCACCGTCCGCACCAGTCAATTGCACCGTGAGAGACGCCTTGCCCAGCAAAGATTTTGACCGGCGCACCTCTTCGCGGCCCCGGCTTGAAGACGATGCCGGTCGGCTTGTCATCGCGACCTTCTCGCTGCCCTGGTTTCCGCCAAGCTGTAACCCAGCCAACCGGCGGAATCCGTCCGACCGCGACTTCGCCGATGCGGCGGGGGCTACGTTCGCCGAGCGGCTTCCTCAGAACGGGTTCGTCTTCATCACTCGTGCAAACGGCGCTGCCGCCGACGGCATGCAGATTCACCAGACCTCGAGCGGTTGGCGGCTCATCGAGCTCGATTGTTCCGCCATTCCGAACAGCGATACGTGAAGTACATCGACCCCACCTCGGTCTCCGCCGTCCATCCCCCTCTCCTCTCCGAGAGACGCATCGTAAACAGGCCGGCGCATGACAGAAAGCTCCCGCGGCGTTCGGTCTCCGATGGTTCACCGGCGACATGGGTGACGCATCGAAGCGACGGCCGCGACGTTGGGCCGATGTCCGCAGCCGTCTTCGGGCGTCGATGTCGCCAACGGCTCCCACCCCCACCGAGACACCGCTGCAGGCGCTCGCGCGCGAGCTGACCAGTCACTACGTGGAGCGGTCGAAGCGGAGCACCGCGATTCGCGATGCGACCAAGGCGTCGATCAAGAAGCGCGATCGGCTCGCCGACCGCGACGTCCACGCACTCGAGGCCGTGGCACTCGACGTCTGGCACGGTCGAGACTTCGCCCGCCGCAATCGCTCCCGGGCGTGGAGCTGGGTTCCGTTCTATGACGGTGAGCTCGATCCGACACCGGACACCCCGGACACCACAGCGGCCCGGCTCCGGCGGACCTACACCTTGAGCGGTGACGAGCAGAAGGACCACGCTGCGATGGTCGCTGATCCCATCGGCCAGTTCGCCGTCACCGCCGCCGTTCTAGCCGCCCGCATCAATGCTTACCCAGTGTGGCGGCACGACTTCTTCGACGAGCACTCCGTGCGAATCGACCTCGCGAACGAGGTGTCGGTCTTCACCGACCGCGCGCGGCGATTGCGCCACACGCAGAAAGTGCTGGGTCCTCAGCCGACCGGCGATCTCCGGCATGACACCAAGGTGGTCGACACCTACATCAGCAAGGCGACCGCGATCGACCGCGGCATCGGCGCGCTGATGGAGCGACTCGAGGCCCTCGACAGCTATTGCGACGTGGTGGCGAGCATTCAACGCCGAAAGAACAAGTACGACTATCTCGCTCGACTCAACGGGATCGACGACCTCGAGCTACTCGTCGACGATGATCTCGACCGCCGCGAGAGCGAGCGCGTCCGCGACGCCGGCAGCCTGTCGGATGCCCTGGCGGTGGTCTACCTCGACACGCGCGCGCCGCTCACCAAGACGTTGGCGGGGACCGACTGAGTCGTAGTCCATCGAGGTCGACCATTGTTGTCGGTGCCCCGCGTTAGCTTCTTTACAATCAGAAGGAGCGGCCAACCATGCCCGTAGAAGTCACTGGGTCGTCACTGACCTTCAGCTTTCCCACTATTGCCGCCGACGCATCGATGTCTGTGACTTTCGAGCGCGCTAAGGGTTCCCGACGACGCGACGACCTACGGACTCCCGCCATCATTGGGAACCTTCGAGGTGAGAACGCTCGACAACGCTACTGATGCGCTCATGCCCATGTGGCAGTCGGAAGCATCGTGGATCAATTTCTCCGAACCTACGCTTGGCAGCTAAGGTCGTCGAGGCCTACGTTCGCAACCGCTTTCAAACGGCGTCACTTGTCAGGGCAGACTCGGGCTTGATCTCGGACCCGCAGAAGAAATTCGCGGCATGTTTCACCCACTGCCTCCGAGTTGAATCGGATTCCCATATTGAGCAGCGTCTGCCTGATATCGACTTCTTGCGTGCGGCGAGACAGAAGACGATCGATGTCCTGTACGAGTTCACGCGATCGAGCAGTTCCCTCGTCGCCCAGAAATCTTTGTAGTGCGCCCCACTCGTCTCCCTCGAGATCGAAGTCCTGATGTAGATAGGCACCGATGAAATGCTCCAATGCGCCGCTTGCGTCGGACATCTGCTCCCTCAACCATCAACTGCCAAGACGAATCCGGTCGGCAACTCTCTAATCCTCCGGCGCTCGGAGGCGAAATCTTTTGCGGGCTTGCAACCGATGCCCGCAGGCTCCTCAGCTGCTAATGAGTGCCGAGACCACCCAGATCAGGCGAGTGGCCCCGCTCGAGCGCTGCGGTGGCATACGTATTAAATTCTTCACCGCATTAGGGTGGACCCAGACATCTCCGCCCATCCGTCGTTCTGAGCGGTTTGCCAGACGCCTCAACCCCGTCTGGGCCTCGGCAGTGCTAGAGGTCGACATGAGGGCGCAGTTCTTCTCGCGACCACGCGGCGACCGCACTGCCGCATTGAATTCGGAGACTTCGCGACCCTTCCCATTGACACAAGAGCACAGTGTCTGCGCCCTCCGTGCTGACCTCGACCAGCGCAACTTCGCTCAAGCCCCAGTTGACCGCGCCTGGATTCGCCTTGATGTGATCATTCAGGCCGCCATGCATGACAATCTCGGCTACACCGACCAGCACGATCCGCAACGTCCGCTCCTCTGTGATCGGCCGACCGGACGCATCGACGATGATCTCGAACTCGATGAGGGCGGAGAACCCATTGTTGACCAAGCAGAAGCCCGTCATCAGGGACTCCGACAGCTGGCCATGCGATGACAGGACATCGCGAAGCTCTTTTGCACCGGTGAATATCATCGCGAGTAGGTCTCTATTCCGTGTGAGTCCGGCTGTCTTTGAGTGTTACCCAGAAGGTCCATTCGCCGGACGCTGCTTTCAACGCCGTCACGAACTCTGCCATCCACTCGGTCGCCGGCCCGCGTTCCTGATGAATCGTGTCCATGCGCCGCTTCTAGCTGTCGACGACGCTGTAGGCGCCCCACGTCGAAAGTTGAAGTCTTCGAAGAACTCACTGCTCTCGCAAAAACGCGCTTGACCTCCGGATCCAACGTGATTCACTGACGTAACCCGCCGAACAGCTATCCGTTGGGACTCGAGCGCTTGACTATCTCAAGATCACCGCGCCCCACGACACCCTGAAACAGCGTCTCGCCCGTGTCGTCAACAACCTCCACTTCGTACCCTTCGCGTGGCGATGTGTATATCGCCAGCACGACCGCCAAGGACCCCGCCGGGATGCCGAGCTTCTCGATGCCCGCTGTGAGCCTCACAGTGTCATGTTCCGCAATCCGATCCCTCATCGCGGGATCACCGTTGTCAGGGAGGGGGTGGATGACCCGGGGGTGTAAATCCAGCCGGTCCTTATCAAGCCGGATCCCGTCGGTCCCTCAACGCGCATGTCAACTGTGAAACGTTGCCCCCACTCATCAGATTTTCCAAGAACAGGGTTGTTCTCCATAACTCCCTCGCGGATCTGTCTCATCAAGTCTTCTGCGTTAGATTGATTGAAGCCGAAAGCAGAATCAAAGACCCGAGGAGCTTGACCCGGTTCTCCGGACACTTGATCTGTAGCGTTGCCGCTGCAGGAGAGGAGTCCACGTCATGCCAGCTGCCCATCCTGAGGAGTTCCGTCGCCGAGCGGTTGATCTTGCGCGTCAGCCGGGCGCGAGCGTGATTCGTATCGCTGCCGATCTGGGTATCAGTGAGTCATGTCTGCGTCGATGGATGAAACTCGACGACGTCGATACCGGTCGGGTCGACGGCCTGACCTCGACAGAGCGCGCAGAATTGGTGCAGTTGCGCCGCGATAAGAAGCGCCTGGAGACCGAGGTCGAGATCCTCAAGCGGGCCAGCGCCTATTTCGCGCGGGAGAACATCCTCCCAAAATAGGTTTCCGGCTCGTCCATGAGTTGGCCGCGGACGGCTATCCCGTCGCGGTGACCTGCCGGATCCTGAAAGTGTCAACGTCGGGCTACTACGAGTGGCGTCACCGACCTGCTTGCGCGCGAGACCAGTCAGATGCTCTGCTGGCGAACGTGATCCGAGATATTCCCGCTGGCTCGCGTGGCTGTTACGGGGCGCCGCGGGTGCACGCCGAGTTGCGGCTGGGCAACGCTGAGCGGGTCGGCCGTAAACGGGTTGCCCGGTTGATGCGGCTACTCGACATCACCGGTATCGGCGCCCGCCGTAAACGCCGTGACAGGCCCGCGCCGGCCGTCCATGACGACCTCGTTGCCCGCCAATTCGTCGCCGAGCGCCCCGATCAGATCTGGTGCACCGACATCACCGAACACCCCACCGCGACGGGAAAGGTGTACTGCTGCGGGGTACTCGACACGTTCTCCCGTCGCATCGTCGGATGGTCGATCGCGGATCACATGCGCACCGATCTCGTCGTCGACGCGTTACAGATGGCGCTATGGCGACGGCAACCAGACGCCGGCACAATCATGCATTCGGACCGCGGATCGCAATACACCAGTTGGGTTTTCGGCCAACGACTACGTACCGCCGGGCTCCTCGGATCCATGGGTCGAGTGGCATCGAGCGTGGACAACACGATGATGGAATCGTTCTGGTCGACCATGCAACGCGAACTGCTCGACACCCGAACCTGGGAAAGCCGAGACCAGCTGGCATCAGCCATCTTCGAATGGATCGAAGCCTGGTACAACCCCCACCGTCGACACTCAGGAATCGAGTACTCCTCGCCAGCCGACTACGAACACGCCTACCATCAACAAGCCGCCACTGCGGTGGCCTGACCGCCAACACCAGCAGTCCGGGAAACCGGGTCAAGCTCCCTGCGCGAACAAGCCACCCATCACCCGTTTAACCAACCTGTCGGGTCAGTACAACTAGATCCGTCAAGAAGATTACTGGCACTTCTGAGCGGCTCGCTTGCGTACTTCACCCAGCCAGCCGCGGTAGGTCTCCTCTTCCGGACTGGGAACTATGCCGATGCCCCATGCTCTGAGCTGATCCGCAATCTTGCCGTCATCTCCGCCCGCCGCGGAGAGCAGGTCATCTATGTCGCTCACGAGGTTCTCGACCGCAACAGTCCCGCCATACTCGCTGACAAAGACGGCCAAAGCACCCCATTCGTCGCCGTACAGATCGAAATCCTCATGCAGATAACCTTTTACCAGCTGCTCAAGGTAGTTCACTGCCCTCCTCAATAGCGGTGGGAACGCGGTCAGTATGTGGTACCCCAGCGAATCGAGTCCGCCCGCACAAAGAAATACTCTCAATTTCGACGTCGCCACACAGCCGTCCGAATATCGGGTCATCACCAGCACGCCGTGCGCACTCGCCGAACCCTGCGTTTCAAATCGACTGGGCACAAGGGCAATACCGGAAGTCTCAGCGGTTGCGGCAACAGCAATCGGTTCCGGACTGGTCGTCGTCGGTGTGTTGGGCGTTCGCCCTCAACGAGTTTCAGCGAATCTCGCCAGGCACATTCATCACACTATTTCTCGCGCACCGGCAATCTCGAGCCGAAGAGGGCGTGGCGGTAGACGAAAGTCAGGCCCACCTCGCGGTCATCGAACTCACCAAACGGAAACACAACGAGGTCGTCGCCCGTAACCCGACCCCTCAGCCATACCCAACCCCCTTGCCGTTGATCAATACCGGGAACTCGTGTCGCAGCGATCGGCGTGCCCGACGGACTCGGCAACTTGCCCGCGGCCAGCAGTCCGATGGCGTCACTTCGGATCGACAAGACCTGAAGCAAATCCTCAACTCCACCGAGTTGAGCCACGGAAACCATCCATTCCCGTCCGCCAACCGGAATCGAGGTCGTCGAGCGATCCGCTTCCTGCGTCTGAACTCCTGCTTCATGAAGCGCGCGCCACAACGCATCGCGGCCGCGCCGGCGCATCAGTTCATTCTCCGGCTTCATTTCGCGTTGTGACAGCACCACACGCGGTGTCAACCTCAAATCTGCCTCGTCATCAACCCAAGGGGTAATTCGACCAGAGATTTCCTGTCGAAGAGTGGTCGCATCCTCACCCGGCTCGCGCTTTACGATCACTTCAGAAACGATCAGAGATTCAACGGTCCGCTCCAGCACCGGCGCCAACAGTGGCCAGTCTGACGCTGGGCTGTGGACGACGTGAAGGTCCTCAATAGTCATAGTGTGCGCCATCTGGTGTGTTGAAATGCGGGCCGCGATTCTGCACTGGGTCGTCGGGGAAGATGTGTCCCTGCGCGTCATCTCGGATAGCTCGCTCTACTATCTCGCCTGTAAGCGACTGATCTTGAAAAATGTACTGCCTGCCGGGTTGCAGGTTGCCGCGTCGATCGAAATTGGGCCGAACCTCATCAGGTTGGCGCGACACAGGAATCCCCATGTCCCTCTTAGCCGCGCCGAACGCACCCCTCCGACCACTACCCTCAGGTGCCAGATTCGGCGGTCGGGCATTCCTACATCCATCGGGCATCAGCCCCAGCGGATCGCACTCGACTGTCGGATTAGGCGGATACGAGTACGGATTCGGGGCGGGCGCAAGGCCAAGCGGGTCCGACGAGAGGTAGCGGCCGGTGTCGGGGTTGTAGTAGCGGAAGAGGTTGTAGAACAGACCCGATTCGACGTCGGCGTACTGACCGGGGAAGCGCAGCGGTGTCGATTCACCCGTCCACGTCGACTGGCCCCACAGGCGCGTGACCGCTCGGCCGGCGAAGCCACCGCTGACCGGATCGACGAGCCCGACCGGCATCCCGATCTGGTCGGCGACGATCGCGAAGAACCGCCTGTCGACCTCGGACTGCGTCAGACCGGTCGACAGAACCGAATCACCTTCGGCGCCCGCCATGTTGAGCGAGCCATCGACAGCAACCGCGTCTCCGACGGAGCCGGCCCGACCGACGATCTGCGCCACAGGGGTCAAGCCGTCGGCGCCATAGACCCAGCTGATCGACTCACCGGTGAGCTCGTCGATCTGCTCGACAAGCTGCGTACCCGACCACGCGAAGCGGACGTGAACCGAACCGTCACTCGACCGCTTTGATACCCGCCGACCCAGGGGGTCGTACTCGTACTCCCATCGCACGCCGGCCGGATCGACCAACGCCTGCAAACGATCCCAGGCATCCCACTCGTAGCGCCAGACGTCGGGTGTGCGGCTCAAGCGTCGCCGCACCACCTGCGTCACGCGACCTGCACCGTCGTAGGAATACGTCGACTTGCCGTCCGAGGCCAATCGGCCGGCCTCGTAACGCCACTGGTCCCCGGGCGACGCGGCACCCGCACCTACGATGTTGTGGCCTCCGTCGTAAGCGAACGACTCCACCACCCCACCCACGGCGTCGCTCACCGATTGCACGCGGCCCATCACATCGAGGTCGAAACGCGCGTCGGGGACGAGTGACTGCACCGCCGGCCCCTCGGCTCCGGTCGACACGAGGGACCCATCCGGTCGATAGCTGAAACGCGTCGCAGCCGCGACGGTTTCAGTGTCGGTCCCAGCGGTGCCGAGGTTGAGCCGTCCGGTGTCGCGGAGGCCATTGATTACCGATCGGCCCACCAACCGACCGACACGATCCCACAGCGAGTCGATCGCGACGGTCCCGACAGTGCGCCTCGTCTCGCGGCCGGCGGCGTCGCGGGACACGTCGATCACCGTGCCGTCGCACACCACCGCCGACAACGCGCCGCGGCCGTCGTAGCTGAGTTCTGTGCGGACGCCCGACGGCGTGCTCTGCTCGGTCAGCGACCCGTCGCGATCCCAGCGCGACCCCACCGTGCTGCCATTCCACGACTCCCCCACGGTGCGGCCCATGACGTCGAGCGCGATCTCGAGGCGTCCGGAACCGCTGAACGCGGCAATCATTCGTCCGACGGCATCGAACCCATAGGTCACGATGTCGTCGCCACTGGCCTCGCCGATGCGGCGGCCCAGAGCGTCGTAGGTGAACTCGATCCGTTGACCGGCACCGTTTGTGCGACTCGCGACTCGGCCCGCGTCGTCGTAGGTGTAGACGGTCTCCGCGCCGGAGAAGTCGACCTCGCGCGCAATCTGCCCATCCGCGAAGTACTCATAGGTCCACCGCCGGCCGAGCGGATTGAGGACCGCCACCAGCCGCCGCGCCCTGTCGTACGCGAACTCCGTGCGCGACCCGTCAGCATCGATGCGGGCAATCGGGAGGTCGAAGAACCCGTACTCCCAGCGTGTCTGTGCCCCCGAGGCATCGACGTGCGCGACGCGGTTGCCCTCACCGTCGTAGGTCCACTGCTGACGACCACCGTCGGGTGCGACCACGGCGATCACGCGGCCGTCGATGTCGTACTCGCGGAGTGTCTGCGCGCCGTCGGGGCCGGTGATGCGCACTGGTCGACCCAGGTCGTCGTAGTCGATCTCGGTCGCGTTGCCCAGGGCGTCGGTCGCGCGCACCGGCAACCCGGCCGCGTTGTTGTCGATGGTGACGAGCCGCCCGGCCGGATCGCGCTGCTGGGTCACCGCGCCCGTCGGGTCGTAGTTCATGGACGACACTGCACCGGCTGCGTCCGTCACCTCGATGACGTCACCGGTGTCGTTGTAGCGCAATGACTGTTGCGCGCCGTCGGGTGAACGCATCCACACGGGTTTACCGACCGAGGCGTAGCGAACCTCGGTGGCGCCGCCGACTGCGTCGGTCACCCGGACGATGTCGCCGTTGTCGTCGGCGTCGAAGGTGGTGGTGGCGCCGGCCGCGTCGGTCACGCTGATCGGGTTGCGGCGCAGATCCCATCGCCGGACCGTGGTGCGGCCCATGGGGTCCATGACGCGCTGGGGACGGCCGTCGACGTCGATACCGAAGAACGTGGTGGCCCCGAGGGCGTCGGTGTAGGCCGTCACGCTGCCGGTGCCGTCGGGGAGCTCCCGGTAGTCGTATCGTCCCGACCACACACCACCGGGCCCGGTCTGGAACACGACCCGTCCGCTGTCGTCGTACACGTTCTCGTAGCTCTGGCCGATCGAGTCGGTCCAGCGCACCATCTGGTGCAGATCGTCGTAGTCGAATCGCGTGGTGGCACCGACCCCGGTGGTGACGCTGCTGAGTTCGCCATCGGTGTAGCCGAACTCGCGCAACACCGTGGACGTGACGCCTGACTCCGACAGGCTGATTGCGCGGTAGCGCACGATGCGGCCGGCCGCGGTGTCGACGGCAATGCGATAACCGCCCGAATGCTCCACCGACACCGGAGCACCGAGCTCGTCGTGGCCGATGACCATCCGGTTGCGGTGTCGATCGGTGATGGCCGACAGCGAGAAGGCCCCGGCGCTGACATCGAGTCCGTCGAGTTGCGGCTTTGGATCGAACCAGAGGTGGCGTTCACCGGCGCGGTCGCGTAACGCGTACCCGCCGAGCGGCGTTCGCGACAGGAACCAGGAACGACCGGTGATCGATTCGACCTCGGCGTCCCCCTCGACCGGCGGGAATCGCAGCACCACTCCGTTCGGGTCGACGGTGATGACGCCGTCGTCGTCGGCGACGGCGCGCGCGTCGAACGTGCTCGACCACGACGGACCGAACCACTGGCCGCCGGTGTTGCCCGAGCGGTGGTCGCGCACCAGCCGCAACGGCAGTACTCCGGGAAGGTCGACATCGATCGCCGGCAGCAGATACTGACCGGTCGCCACATCCACCGGGTCGCCGCAGGTGGTCTGCTCACGCGGCTCGGTCGAGGACGCCGATGTCGAATCGGGCTTGTCGGCGTTGACCTTCGCGCCATCGCCGTTGTCGCTGACACCGTTCGGCGAATCGGGTGTCCGGTCGCCACCGGGGCCGTCGCCGAGCGACCGGTCTGTACCGGTCGACGGCGTACGCGGCCCGCCGTCGGCCACCCTCGCCGGCCCGGGCGATTCCCCCACCGGCCGAACCGGTGTCGCGGCGACCGGACCGGAGTCGGGCGTCCGGTGAGCGGGACCCGACGGCGCCGGTGAGCCCGGAGTGTGGGCAGCGGCGGGCGGCGGTGTGGAGTCGAACGGTGCGGTGCGCGGCGACAGAGGCTGCCCGGCATCGGGCATCCGGTTCGGGACGGGCGGATCGATGCGATTCGGCGTCTGCGACACAGCGTTCGGTGTCGGCTCGACACGGCTGGGGCCGGCATCTGCGCGCGACGGCGACACGTCGGGCGATGTGTGGGGCGTCGTCGGGTCGTGCAACCCGGAACTCGGCGGGTGTGCGGCCGGTGGTGCCGCGCTTGCCGACTGGGTGCTCGCCGGCGTCGAATCATGCGGCGGCGCAGTGGTGTCGTGCAGTGCGGACGTCGGGTCGTGCACCGGCCCGCGGTCAGCGGGGAGATCGGTGTCGTGGGGACGTGGCGTGCCGGTGTCGATGTCGTGTGGCCGTGCGGTCGCCGGCTCCGCGGTGTGCGGCGACGAACCCTCGGGGTCATGCGGGTGCGACGCCGGCGGGTCGGGATCATGCGGCGTCACCGGATCGGGGTCACGGGGCGGCGGCGTCGTGTCCGCGTCGTGCGGGTGCTGTACGGCCGGATCGGGATCCGCCTTCGGCGGTGACGGATCCGGGTCCGCCTTCGGCGGGGGCGCGTCGGGCTCGGTGGGCTTCGGTCCGTCGTGCGGCGTGGACGGCGCCGGATCGGGATCGGGCTTGTCGTGTGTGGGAGTCGTCGCCGTGTCCGGGCGCTCTGGGGCGCCATCGCCGGAATGTGGTGCGGGTGAGTCTGGCTTGTCGGCCCCAGGGGTGTCGGCGTGAGAGGGCTCTGAGCGTGCGGGACCGGTTGTCTCGTGCTGGGGTGCGGCCGGCGAGTCCGCCTTCGCGGGTGCGGCGGTCGTGTCGTGCTGTGCGGCCACCGGGCTCGAATCGCGAGGAGCTTCCGCCGAGGGGTGTGCCGACGGAGTCGCCCGCGGGATCTCCGGTGCACGCGGCGTGGCGGCGCTCGCCGCCGAACGCGCCGACGACGACGCCTCGCGCGTCGCGGCCGACGCAGCATCACGTGCGCCCGTCGACGCGACCGATCGTGCCGCGACGCCCGCTTCGCGTGCTGCACCACCGCCCACACGCGCGGCCCCCGACAGCGCACCTGCACCTTTGGGACCGGGTGCGGCCAACGACAAGATGTTCGCGGTCAGAGCACCCGATGCCTTGGCCGGGTCTTTGCTCCACCCGGTACCGACGAACGACTTCACGAACTGATCGGGATGAGCGGCCATGGTGACCAGCCCGGCGCCGACCCCGGAGGCGTTGCGGGCGTAGTCGACCGGGTGCGCCATGTTGTACGGGTCGGTCGGGTTGACCGTGCGGATCAACTTCACGGTGTCCGTCGCGACACCGATGACACCGGCACCGAAGTGATCCTTGGCGATTCCAAAAGCGGTGGAGGCATCTTTGACGTCGTCGAACAGTCGACTGGCGGCGCCCTCGAGTGGCGGCGCCTGGCCCGCGGCCCCCTCCAGCGCGCCGGACGCGCTGGCGGCAGCGGCATTTCGGTGCTCGCGGGCACCACGCAGGACTTCGTTCGCCTGATCCTTCAGCGCCGGACCGGGGTCGGGGGCGAAGGTCGGCATCGTGGGCTTCACGTCGGTGGCGCCGCTGTTGTAACTCGCGGCGGCCGCGTTGTACGAATCGGTGCGCGTGTTCACGTCCGACAGCCACGAGTTGTGTTGTGTCTCCGCCTCCTTCCACAATCGCACCGCTTCGGCGGCCTGTGTCTGCGCCCATTCGACGGCGTCGGCGAGCTGGGTGAGCGCAGTACCCGCCGATTCACAGGCGTCGGATGCGGTGAACCACTTCGGGAACTCCGCCGACGTCTTCTCGTGGTAGCCATCGGCCGCCTCACCGGTCCAATCGCCCACCGAGATACCACGCAGGCCGTTGCCACCCTGCTCGAGTGAGCCGGCCATCGTCGACAACTTCGACGCACGGTCGCGCAGTGCACCGGCGTCGCCGTGGACGAGCTCCTTCGGGTCGTCGGTCTCGTCGAGCGACTTCTCGTCGGGTGTCGCGCCGAGCTGGTCGGCCATCTTGTCACCGAAGTCCTCGACCGCGTCGGCGGCGCCGTCGAGACCGACGGCGCGCAGTCCGTCGCCGACGAGGTCGGTGCCCTTGTCGACGACCGTCCCGACGGCCTTCTCCCCCGCGTCGAGGAGATCCTCGCCGGTGGAGACCAGATCGTCGAGAAAGCCCACGTCAGTCGCCGGCGATGGCGTTCGCGGCACCCACCGCAGCCCCGCCCGGCACCATGTTCATCCCGGCCTGCGGCAGTTCGTTCACCGCCTGCTCGAGGTTCGGCTTCGCCGCGTCGACCATGTCGCCGAAGGTGTTCTCGTCGATGTCAGGGTGGGCGAGACGGTCCTTGTTGTAGTCCAGCAGGTCACTCGCGGACATGTCGTCGGTGCCGCGAACCACGATGTTGCCGTCGGCGTCGCGCACCGATTCCTGTTGCAGGCTCGGGTCGCCCACCAGATCGTTGGCGATGTCCTTGAGCATGTCCCGGTTGAAATCGTCCTGCTTCTCGTACATGCCGGCGCCGAGGTGGAGCTTGTGGGAGATGTCGTTGGCGCTCTGCACGATGGCCCGGATACCCCACTCCCATCGCTCGCAGAAGTTGTCCATAGCCGACTTGGCCTGGGGCTTGCTCATCTGTTGTCCGGTGAGGGCGAGGTCATCGAAGCCGCGGCCGGTCTGACCGGTGTACGACCCCACGACGGGCGCACCGGAGAGTCCGTCGATGACGCCGTTGATACCGTCGGCGGCTTGCTTGAGCACCGCTGGATCGACGTTCACACTCATACCGACCCCCTGCCCTGGTCCAACACGTCCGGCGGGAACACCATCACGTCACTGCTGTGAGCATCTACGACGAGACCGGTCGGCACCGGTCCCCGAGTAATCACTTCGTCTATCAAAACGCCTGCTGCGACCTCGGTCAAACGAACAGCGACCGGGTCGCGCTCGGCGGCGTCGGAAAAGGCGCGCAGCCGGTCGATGGACGTGAATGCGACCATCCACGGCACGTCGGCGAGCATCAGTGTGAACAGCTGCCCATCGACGTCGAGCGGCACGAAAAGGCGCTGATCACGCAGCGAACTCATCAGCGAATCGGCCTGCCCGTAACCGGCAAAGAACGCGGCACGTTCCTGCTCGAAATCCACGCCGCGATCACTCCCCTCTGGCCTCCGCTCCGTCCGAACAGGTTGACACATGGTCTCCCCTGAATCGGAAACATCAGTCAGTCAGTCAGTCGGTCTTGCTCTGGGCCCGCATGCCCGGCCCCTTCTTCGCCATCGCCACGGCCAGCTCACCGGAGAGCTTCGCACTGTCGGCCGCGGCACGGTTGGCGGAGGCGAAGGCGCGGATGATCGAGTCGACCGCCGCACGCTGCTCGTTGGTCATCAGGTCGGCCACGGTGGGCGGCGTCTACGGCTCGAGTTCCTGGCCGCGACGACAATCTCGCAACGAGAGTCGTGATGGTCTGCTCGAAAAAGCGTTCGTCAATCCAGCACTGGCAGAACGATGTCGACCAAGTATGCACGTAGCGCCGGCACATCGAGTGTGGCGGTCCGCCACACTCGATGCGGATCGAGATCGTCGTACTGATGAGCGGCGAAGTTGCGCATACCCACGATCTCTCGCCACGGTTGGCCGTCGAATCGCGCGAGAACGTCGTCGGGAACCCGGGTGACCCCCTCTCCAATACGAATCAGCCCCATCTCCACGGCCCACTGACTGCGGGTGTCGAGTCGAAAGGACTCGAACCCGACGTCGGTGAGGTCGATGAGCCGGTCGCACACCGCGATCACCCCGCGTACCGCGTCTCCAGCCTTGGACGTGTCACTCACACAGCCACCGCTTCGCTCAGCAACCGGTCACGGATCTCACCGTGAAGGGAGTCGGACGCGATCACGTCGACCCTCACCCGAAGGAGTTCGGTGAGCGCCAGACGCATCCCGACCTCATCGAGCAGCGTTGCCTCGTCGGTGAAGTCGACCAAGACGTCGACATCGGACCCCGGATGGTCCTCGCCACGAGCGATCGAGCCCACGATCCGCGGACTGGTGGCACGGAACCTCTCGACGACGGCGCGAATGTCGTCGCGATGACGCTCAACCCGCGCAGACGGCCGACCCTCCAGCGCGGCCGCAATCCGGGTGAGCACCTCCGGACTGGGAACCCTCCGCCCGTTCTCATAGGCAGACAGGTTGGGTTGCGACACATTGGCAGCACGCGCGAGCTGCGACTGACTCAAGCCCGCCGCCAACCGCTCCGCACGAACGTCCATGACGTCAGGATAGCCGAGGGTTATCGCGATCGATATGGCGTCGATGTAGCGAACGCCGAGCGGACAGCGTGGTGTGCAACGACGCGGAACGCGGCGCGCCTGTCGTTCCCGAAGAACCGACGACCCGATTACCCGATGACCCGATGACGGTCAGGGCACCATGGCCGCGACCGTGGGGATCCTCGCCGCCCGCATCACCACCTACGCGGTCTGGCGGCTCGACTTCTTCGACGACCCAGAACTGCTCATCGACGACAGCATGGACCGGCACGAGACGACCCAGATCCGCGAAGCGGGGTCTATCTCGGACGCACTCGCCGCCGTCTTCCTAGACTCGCTCGCCCCGTTGCGACACTCGCGTCGCGACACTGACCGCGACGCGCCTTGAGCATCCGCGGCTCGACGATGTGGACGACATGACAACCCGGATGACCCTGTCGCTGTCGTCGCTCGATGTGTCTCGTCCGACGACCGTTCCCACGGTCTGGGAACTTTCACCACACCGACGGCATCCAAGGCACGAAAAGCGGCAACACACCGCCACCGCACACGAAACGGAACGGGCACCGGGATCCCATGAGCACCCTCGACACACAGCCCGGTCGCCGACGCCTCACTGCAGCCAGTTGGTCACTCGCTGCGCTCTTCGGCGCCGCAGCTCTCGCGCTGAAGATCCACATCACGATCGGAGTGATGGCTCTGTCAGCCGAGGTGCACCGCAAGTGTCACGAGACTCGGTCGGGCGCCGACCTCGGTGCACTGGACTCCATCGTGATGATGCTCGCGGCGGTGGCGACCGTAACCTCCATCAGCGCAGCGATCCTCGCATCGCGCCCGCTGTCACGCATGGTGGCGATCCTCCTCACCAGCTTTTTTGCCCTCTTCTTTCTCGTGGCCTGGTTCGGCTTCGCTCACCGGCATGACACCATCGGTCCCTACTGCGGCGGGTGACGTGCGGCTCTGGGCGCCCACCTCGACATCGAGGTGGATCCGGGCACGATGACCGCAGCGCTGAAACCATCCGGTCGAGCTGTCACGAAGGAGTTCCCGATTACCGACATACCCGAGGCGCAACTCCTCGGCGAGCAGCCGATTGCCAGTGTGCGTGCGCGGCTCACAGCGGCCGCGATCGACATCGCGCTGTTTCTCGCGGCATTCTTCGCGACCGGCCTGGTCACCATCTTTGTCGCAGCTACATCGGGCGGCGACATCGCCTGGGCGTGGCCGATCCAGATGACGGTGCCGGCGCTCTTCGGATTCACCAACCTCGCTGTGCTGCAGGGACACAGAGGGACGTCCCTCGGGAAAGCCACGCAGGGGATCGCCGTTGTCGATGACATCGATGGTCGACCCATCGGCGTCCCTCGCGGTGCCACGCGACTCGCACTCCACGTCCTCGTCGACCCGATAGCTCTCATCGGTCCCATCCTCATGCTCGCCGACCCCGTGGAGCGCCGAACGGTCGCCGACCGCGTCTGCAGATCAGTGGTCGTCTCCACGCGGTGAAGTCGGTGCCGGCGCGACCACGGCCTCGTCCCGGTCCGGCGCAACGTACATTTGACCGGTGAGCAGCACACAGCGCAGATTTGTCTGGGTCGGGGCCGCGCTCGGGGTGGTGATCGCGGCAGTCGTGGCGACCGTCGTGATCGTGGGGTCGGGTGGCGACGACGAGGCCCCCCGGGTACCGATCACAGAACCGAAACAGGGTCTCCTGCAGAAGAGCGACCCGCCCGATGGATACACACTCGAAACTGCCGGGACAGCCACGGGTTCGGCCGAGATAGGCGCGGTGTCACCACCTGAATGCGCGCGGGCGTTGCAAGCGCAGAACACCGCCGACGCGAAGAAGGTCAGCGTTCTGTTGTTCGCCGAACCGCCGAGTCCCGACCTCGTCCGCTACCAACAGACGGTCTACCGCGATGGCGCCGATCTGGCCGCGATCCGAGAATCCGCCCGGGCCTGCCCACAATCGGTCGAGACGTCAGGCACGATCTCGAGCACCCTCAACAACACACTTCAGGACACGCCGGCAGGGTGCCCCGATGGCGCCGTCGTCGTCGAAACCCGGTCGGCCCTCAAAGCCGCCGGCACCATGAACCGACAGTTGACCACCGCCTCGGTACAGAACGGCCGGGTCGTCACACAGCTCGCCCAAGAGTGGACATCGGCCAAGAAGCCCGACCTCGATGAGCGGTGTCGGCTGACATCGATTGCGCTGAAACGACTTTCGACCACCGCCGGCGTCACCGCGCCACCATCGTCGCCGGTGCCGCAGGCCTCCGAGTTCTGTCGACACCTCACCGCCGACGATGTCGCCACGGTGTTCGCCGACACGTCCTTGTCGAAGGAACTGACCTATCGCGACGACGCGCCCACATCGCCGACGTCGCAGCAGTGCAGCTGGCTGGTGAACATGAACACCCTCGACATGGAGGTCGCCGACGCCAGCGGCGGCCCGAGTTCGATCACCGTCACCGTCGACAAACCTGTGGACGTGGGCGGCGGAGCCACGTTCTACCGATCCCGCGCCGAGCTCGACGGCACCTGCTCGGGCGAGTTCTACGTGACATCGCAACCGGACAAGAGCCTGAAGGTGGCTGCGATCCCCCTGACCGACGTGGACGAGCCGGCGAAACCGGTCGAGCCCCTGTGCACGGCACTCATCACCGCCGGTACGAAGGTCCTCCGAGCGCTCGGGTGGACGCAGTGACGCGGTCGATCTGATCGTCCTCGTCGGGAATGCCTCGAAGCAGCACTTCGGGGTCCGGGATCGGGATCCTTCGCTCAGTCCGGCGACGTCGCGTCTGAGACGAATCCGACACCGGCGAAGTCGATCTTGCCGAAGCCGAGACTGTCGTCGCCGCCGAGTGTGTTGTCGATGACGTAGGCCACCGCGATAGGCATCGCGTGCATACCCGCGTGCAGTTGTTGCCCCATGAAGTGCGACGCCACGACGTCGTCGTCGCGGTCCGGCCCGGGTATGGTTCGCCTCGGCTCGAGGGTGATCGGCACTTGTGCGGCCAATCCCTCGACCGTCCCCGGGAGGCCCCCTCCACGATGCGGCGTCGTCAGTACGTCACGATGCGATCCGTCGGGCGGCCGCTGCGACCACCTGACGGAACACCGCCTCGTCGGGTGCACCCCGGAGTTTGCTGACGCTGACCAGCACCGCCCCATCGGGAACGGGCAGCACGGCGACGAACTGGGTCGCGTCGATGTTCGATCCCGAGGCTTTCGCCATCGAGCGGATGCGAGCGGCAACAACGCCGTTCACACCCGCGGTGTCGACCTCGATGGGCGCCGCCGTCTGCGTCGCCGTCACCTGTGCACCGTCGACTTCGGCGGTCAGAGTGTGTGTTGCGCAATCGCCCAGGTTGTAGCGGCGGAACGACTCCACTGACCCGTTGACACCGGCTGACGCCTTCCCGACTGCCGCGACGATCGTCGTGCCGCCAACCCCATCGCCGAACAAGGCCGCCGGCGCAGAAGCCGCTTCCTTCGCTGCCGCTGCCGATTCCGGCGGCTTGCACGATGTCGGACTCACCTTGGCTCCCGCAGTCACGTCAGCCAGCGGTGACACCGTTGCACCACTCGGGATCTGCTGCTTCTGGAAGCCCGCAGGGACATCGCTTGGCTGTAACAGGTAGTCGGTCAGCGATTTCGCGGCGACGGAGGCCGATGACGTTCCGTCGACCGGCATCGACGACTCGGAGCTGCACGCCACCGCGAGCACACAGCTCATTGTCACCATCACGGCCGTCCCTGCACGCCTCTGCCACATATCCCGACCCCTTGATCCGATGTCGATTCGTTCAATCGAACGAGAGCCTAGCCGAACCACTCTTCCGCGAGCGTCCCTGCCTTTTCACAACGCCTGATGAGCTGGTCGTCAACGCGAGTCGGGCGGCAATTCACGCTGTAGGCGCGCTCACGCAGGTCGGCGGCCTCCCGCGCCGCCTCGGCGCGCTTGAGGCCACACGCTCGAACACGAGATACACCACGGCGATGGCCGACAACGCAACGATCACGATGAGCAAAGCGGTCCCAGCGGACAACCTGTCGTTCTTACGTTTGCTCTGCGAGGTCGCATCCACAGGCGACGCCGAGGACCCCGCCGAGTCCAACGGTTGGTGGTCAGGCGACATCGAGGACGATCTCGACGCTCTCGCCCTGCTGGAGCGACGTCTGGTCGGGTACCGCGGCCATCTCGGCGATTGTTCTGCCGTCGACCTCGATACCCTGCGAGTTCCATTGGCGCAGTTGCTCGATCAGTGACATCAACGTGTTCGGATGGATCCCCCAGAGCCGGTAGTTCATCTCGTTGGTCGCGCGCTTCTCGCCGGGTGTGCGGTGCTTGAGCGTGACCACCGCTTCGGTGCGAGGGAGCTGGCGGATCACGACCTCGTCGTCGTCCACCGAGAAGGTCATCTTCGGCGCCACATCGATCCGCTTCTGGCCGATCACCAGTTCGCCCTGCCACCGCACAGCGAACACCGCGGTCAGCGCGCCTACCGCGATGAAAGCGGTCGCGCCATAGAGGTAACCGCGGTCGACCGGATCCGAGATCAGCGCCCAGAACAGCAAGAATGCGCCGCACACAACGAGATTGACGGCGATCCACGCACGTGGATTGCGAAAGAATGGCTGCGGCAGAACGCGCACGCGGTCACCGTCCGGCACCGTCCGCAGGGTTGGCCCCATCACCATCTGGGGCGTGATCATCAGAACGAACAGCCCCAGGGTCACGACGTACCAGGCGCCGTCGAGCGCCGGCATGACCATCAGAAACACCGCCACCGGCACGGTGAGGAGGACAATCGCGCGGCCGGTCAACGCCGACGACCGGTGTCGCGTCCAGCGGAAGCTGCGTCCGCCACCGCCAGATGAGTCATCCACTGCACGTCCCTCCGATGCGCTCAGTTCGTTCAGCCCGGTACCGTACAGGCGCCCGACAGAACCCTCGTCATCGCTGGACGTCCAGTTCGACCAACAGCCGAGCGACCAGGAGGTTCAACCGCGTTCGTCGGTCGGACCGGTCCGGCTCTGTGCGCGCCGCGCCGGCGCCTTCGTCGCGATTGCCCTCCCCAACGCCACCGACGCCTTGACGTCGTCGGCAGCGGCCCTGTTGGCCGTGGCGAAGGCGCGGATGATCGAGTCGACGGCCGCGCGTTGTTCGTTCGTCATCAGGTCGGCCGCGGCGGGCGGCGTGTACGGCTCGAGTTTCGCCCACGCCGCATCGATCCACCCACCCACCTCGCGCGCCGGCTTTCCCAGCGCCTGCGCGAGCTGGGTGACGACATCCTTCGTCGGCCCCTTCACGTTCTGACCCTTCACGATCCGCGAGATCGTCGAGACGTGGATGCCGGTCGCCTCCGACAACCTGTTCATGCTCGGCGTGTCCCACGGACTCACGAAACCTGCCTCGGTCAACGCCGTCGCCCACGGCTCAGGAATTCCATGCTTCAAGTTCATAGGTTGTAGCTTGTCTCATGTGCCGCGCAAAATCAAGAGCCTCGGGGGGTTCACAGCTTCAGAGATTCGACACTCAACCTGCACCGCAGCGAGCGAATAGCGCGCACACTTGATGCATGAGAGTGGTTCGAGCATCCGGTTGTTTCACCGTCGCAGCGCTGCTGGCCATGAGTGTGGCCTCGTGTTCCAGCACCGATGGCACCGCGACACCCGCACCGTCGACGCGGGTTGTCACGGTCACGGCGTCACCCGGCGCGTCACCGAGCTCGGCGACGCCCTCCACCACGGCCACCACCAGTCCGTATAGCGCGACCACCACTCGCATCACCGGCGCGAACCAGCGCGCCACCTGGGACGTCACCATTCCGCAGCTCTCCGGCGGCACGCCCGCCGTCACCGACGAGTTCAACCAGTCGATGCGCGCGGCGCTACAGGACCAGATCGAGGCACAGTACGACCCGCACTTCGGCTTCACGCTCAGCGACGGGTACACGAAGGGGCCGTTCCGCATCGGCCAACGCGTCATCAGTGCCGAGCAGATCACCGGCTGGATCGCCAACCCACCCGGCGCACATGGCGACTCGCTGATCTCGACGGTCACCATCGACACCGACAACGCCAAGCCCATCACGCTGCAGGACGCGTTCGGCGACCTCGACGCCGGCTTGCAACGACTGTCATCGGAGGCCGCGCGGATCCTGCCGACCACCAGCGCCGGCCCCGACTACGTACGCGAGGGCATGGCCCCCACTCTCACCAACTACGCCAACTGGACCGCGTCGCCCGAGGGCATGCGGATCCATTTCGGTGACTACCAGGTGGGCGCCTACGCCGCCGGCCTCATCACCATCACCGTCCCGTGGTCGGCACTGTCGGACGTGCTGGCCCCCGGCATGCAGGACGTATTGAGCAGCTGACGAACGGCGGCGCTAGTCGAGTCGGTCGGCGACCAGCGACGCCAGCCTGCAGAAGTCGTCGGGTAGCGGCTGCTCGGGCTGGGTGAGCGACGCGGTCAGGATGCCCACCGTGGCGCGACCCTGGATGTAGGCGCGCACCGACGTGGAGTCGGAATTGCCTGTCGGTGAGACGAACCGGGTCCGCACTCGGATGACCACGGCGTCGCGGGGGCAGGCGGCAGGTGTCGGGAGGATCGACGAGATCGATTCCAGCGACTCCGTGTCGGTCTGCTGACGGTAGGAGGAACACCTCCGAACCACTCCGATGGTGTCGGACACCGACTCGCCGCCGGTCACGATCGACTGCGCGAAGGTGGGCTGGGCTTCATCCGCAGGAACCGCGAGTACACCGACTGTCGTGGAACGTAATTCGCGCGCCGCCTGATCGGCGATGACCTGCCCGCATTCCGCGGGAGTCGTGGCACCGCCGATACCGGATGGGGCCGTGTTCGACAGCCGCGAGACCTGGTAGCCGGACGGAAAGTTGTCGGAGGTGAGAAAGGGACCGTCGGAGTCCGGTGAACTGTCGCCGCGGCCCCAGATCGCGGTCGCGACCGCCGCAGCGGCGATGATCACGGTGACGATCAGCGCGAATCGCATTCGACGCGGCGTCACGATGCGTTCCCATCGGGGCTGACGTCTGACACCGAACAGCTCCCCTCCGCCGCCCGGCTCCCGGACGAGTACGTGTCTTCACCGTACTGATTCGACCCATCGTCGACGCGGCGCCGCGTGCATACCGAGCAAGACCGATCCGGCGGATCGGCGCGGGAACTTCGGGGCCCCGACTCTGCATCCAATGTTGTGAGGCCGCAGACCGCAGGCCCGACACCGTCGACGAAAGATGCACACATGACCCAGCCCAGCGCCTACCGTCCCGACCAGTACAACGCCGGCCGCACAGACAACCGTTACGGCGCAGGCCCGCAGCCCACATCCACCCCGACCACGTCCGCACCGAGCACGAACGGTGGATGGGCCGCAGCCACGGTGATCTTCTTCTGGCCCCTCGCGTTCGCCGCCTTCAGTCGCGCTCTGTCGATCCCGATGCTGTGGTCGCAGGGCCGTCACGCCGAGGCTCACGAGGCGTCGGCGACCGTGGCGCGATTGGGCAAGATCGCCGTCATCGTCGGCATCGTGCTGATGATCCTGGTGGGCGTTCTGTACGCCGTCGCGCTCTCGTCGATCGACGACGCGGCCAACAGCGTGCGACCGTTCAGCGACTACTCGAGCCTGTCCTCGCCGTACTCCTCGGGCGGGAACTGATCGCCGAGAGAATCAACCACCGTCTCACGAGAAGCATCGTGCCCCCGCCCCTCGAGGGCGGGGGCACGAAGCGTTTCGTCTCACCGCGCCTCGCGGAGAGCGCTCATTCCTCGTCGGTGTATTCGTAGGCGCGAATCCGCTCGGCCAGCTGTTTGCGGGCCCGATTGAGTCGCGAGCGAACAGTTTGGACCGGCACCCCTTGATGATCGGCGATCTCGTCGTAGCTCATGTCCGCGAACTCTCGGAGCACCAGCACTTCCCGGAAGTCGTCGGAGAGTTCGCCGAGCGCGAGACGCAATTGGTCGGATAGCGCGAGGTGCTCGTCGAACGGGGTCGGGCCGGCATCGATCAGGACCGGCCGTTCAGGGTCGTTGAAGTCGACGATATCGGTGTCGGCCTTGCGTTTGCGCACGATCGACAACGCGGCGTTGGCCGCAACCCGGTGGATCCAGGTGGTGAACTTCGCCTCCCCGCGAAACTTGTGGATGTTCTGCCAGGCCGCGACGAGCGTGTCCTGGAGAGCGTCCTCGGCGTCGGCGGGATTGCTCGTGATGTTGAGACATACCGCCCACATCCGGTTGCGGTGTCGGGTGATCAGCTCGGTGAAGGCACTCTGGTCGCCCGCACGCGCGGCGACAACGAGTTCCGCGTCGTCCATCTCCGTCGTCATCGACACGCTCATCCGTGCCACGCTCCCGGGTCGTGGTGGTCACCGTGGTCGGCGGGATCGTGGTGCTCCCCAAGCTCGGGATGACCCGCGTCGGAGTGGACGTGCGCATCGTCGAAAGGACTGTGGTCATGGGCATCCGGCCCACTCGTGTCGCCGTGCTCGTCGCCGGTGGGATGCGGTGGCGGGTCATCGGGAGCACCGACCGGGTCGTCGGGCAGAGTCCCGTCGTCGTCCATGGTGGGGACCAGAGAACTGTCCGCTGCAGGCGTGGCCGGATCGAACGCGATGTCGAGCAGGCGGGTCCACACGTCATCGGCGGGCGGTGGCGCCGTGTCCGGAGACAGGCCCAGGGTGGCGAGGATGGATTGCGGATCCGGTGCGCTCATGAGTTCATCTCCGTGGCTGCGTGACCCAGCGCCGCGAGGGCCCGTGTCCACACGTCATCCGACACCGCGTAATCGGTGTCGACGTCCAGTTCGAGTGCGACGAGGACGGTGGGCGTCATGGATGCATCTCCGTTCGTCGTCGGCAGGAACACGCGATGCGTGCCCGATTCACGGTAGCCGACCACCCGTCGACCGCGCGGGGTTCCCATCGTGCATGCAGCCGGGGCGATCACGGCAGCAACCCCAGGCGTTGGAGGAACTTCTCGGCGTTGTCCTGGCTGGCGAACCTGCCCGCATCCAGCGACAGGAACGTCGCACTGTTGGCATAGCTCACGAACCAGTTCGGGCCGGCGTCGCCCTTGTACTGCTGGACGAGCGCGCCGCTTGTGTTCTCACTCCCTGGCACATAGGTCGCCCCGGTCGCGTTCGCCTTGTAGGTGGCGAGATTACGTTGGCTGCCGCGTTGATCGACGTATGCGCTGACGGTGATGTCGGTGCTGGTGTCGGCGATCCCTTGGAGTAGCGAACTGTCCACCCGGACCACACACTTCACGGCGTAGGCATTGAAGGTGCCGTTGCTGAACGAATCCTGCGCGCAGTTCTGCAGGTCGCCACGCAGCGACGCGGGAAGTGCCGCGAACACCTGTTCCTGGTTGTAGGACAGGGTCACCGGCGCAGCAGACGACGACGGGCCCGCCGACGCCGAACTCGGTGTCGACTCCTGCCGAGTGGTGAGCACCACCACGGCGGCGACGGCCACCACGACCGCCGCGGCGACCGCGCCGGCAATCAACAACGGGGTGCGGCGGGATCCCGACCGCCGGGCCGCGGGAGGCACCGAGTCAGCCCGACCCCATCCGACCGGTGTCGCAGGATCCCCGCCGCTGATCGGCGACGTTGCCGCCTCACGACCACCCGACAGATCCGGCATCGACGGCGCCCGATCGACCACCGGCTGCGGATTGGCCGCCAACCATGTCGCGAGAGCTCCCTGCGCCACAACCGTTTTCGGATCGTCCAGGGTCGCCACCGGCCCCAGTCCGGCAAGCTCGGCATGGACCAACGGAATCCGCGACGTCCCACCCGTCAGATACAGTGCCGCGAGATCATCGGGCCCGGAGATACCCGCATCCGACAGCGTCGCCTGCGTCAACTGCCGCGCAACCGTCAGTGGCGGAGTGATCAGCTCCTCGAACTCGTCGCGCGTCAGCTGCAACGTCTCCTGGAACCCACCCCCCGACACAGAGATCGCCGCCGACGGCGTCTCCGACAACAGCTCCTTGGCCCGTCGAATGGAATCGTCGAGCTGGACCCGGACACCCACCGGCGCATCCCGACGCAGGAACTGCCCCAGTTCAGGGTTACGAGCACTGAGCTGCTCGTCGACCCACCGCCGAATCAGTGCGTCGAAGTTCTTGCCACCCAACGAGTTCTCACCTCGGGCCGCCAGCACGGTGAAGGAACTGTCGGATTGCTTCTGCAACACCGCCACGTCGAGCGTGCCGCCACCGAAATCGAACACCGCCACACGGGCACCCGCAGGCAACCGCGCCGAACGCGCATAGTGGGCGACCGCAGCCCGAGGCTCCGACACCGTCGACACCGATCCGGCCGGCATACCCGCCGAGACCGCCGCATCGACGAGAACCCTGATCTGCGGCCCCGACCACGCCTCCGGATGCGTCAGGACCAGGTGCGCCGGCAACTCACCGGCGTGCGCCGAGCTCGCACGCGAGATGACCGACGAGAAGACCGCCGACACCGGCAACCACGTCGGAACACTGAAGCCGTTCACCGAGATCGTCGGCGGACCGATCAGGCGCTTCGGCGACGGGATGAACGCGGCGGGATTGCGCTGCGACTCGTTCACCGCATGATCACCCACGGCGATCCGATCAGGGCTCTCCACGAACACCCCTGATGCCATCAGAGTGCTCGCGTGGGACAACGACAACGACTCGATCGCCCCACTGACCGCCGCCGAGTGCGCCGCCGCGGTGTTCGACGTGCCGAAATCGATACTCAGAACCCAGTCCGAACCCATGAAACGTGCCGTCCCCTCGTGAGATGTCAAAGCTGTCCAGTAGCGGCGATAGCAGAGTAGGCGCGTGCGACATCGACGAGCGCAGCGTCCTCGGCAGCGGTCACGGTCGACAGAGCCCGCGCCTGCGCGGCCGCCAGGCGCGCGGTCGCGGCGGAGTGGACCGCTCGCGCGTCGGCATCCGACGGCAGTCCGACGCAGCCGGCGATGTCGGGAGCGGTGAGCAGGGTCTTGATCTCGTCGACGAGCGCCGAATAGGGATCTGCCACCAGCAGTTTCTGGAGATCATCGAGCAGAGCGACCCGCAGCATCGCCGGGCTCGTGCGCATCTGGTGCACGATCAGCCGGATCTGGTCGCGCGCGGGATGGTTGTAGGCGAGCTGGTCGACATAGTCGACGACGCGTCGCGCACGATTGAGCAGCGCGAAACCACTCAGCGACGACTGCATGAGTTGGTGCAGCTGCGGCACACCCGACCGCTGCGAGAGCCAGTGGTTCAGTGCGGCAGCACCGTCGCGCGCGATCATCCGGCCATGCAGCACACCGTATTCGCCGAGAAGATCGAGCAACTCGTCGCGGTCCCCGGCGGCGATCACCCCGTCGCCGTCGCGATCGAGTTCGTCCACCAACGACTCGGGGTCGAGGGTCGACAGTGCAGCGAGGGTCCGGGCATGGTGCTCCGACAATGCTCCGGTGTGGCTGGTCTGCGCCATCAGGCCCGAGATCGGCACCACCGCACTGACAGCGTGCGCGAGACGCCGGGCGACTCGCCCGGCGTGATGCGCGGCGTGGTCGATCGGATCGCGGCCCCCGAGTGCACCCTCTCCGAAACTGTCTGCGCGCGAAAGCACTCCGAGGGTGTTGAGTGGCGAGAGCGGTAATTCCTGCAGGAACGCCAGCTCGTCGGCGCGCGGCGTGGAATCGAACAGGAACACCGCGGCGTCCGCGTCGACCGATGCGGTGCGGGTCTGCTCGAACCCGTCGATGAGAACCCGTCGGGTCGCGGTCTCGTTGCGGGTCGTCAGCGTGGCCAGACCGGGTGTGTCGATGAAGGTGAGGTTGCGGATCGCGGCCGACGGCAGCCATCGGTTGACATACGCGATGCGCTCCTCCTCGATCGGCATGCGCGCCGCCTCACCGCGAACGATTGAGACCGGGTGGCGGGTGCCGTCGACGGCGACCGCCTCGGCCCGCGACGGCGCACCGTCCTGGTACACCGCCACCAGGCGGGTGGCCTCGAGCGCTGCCGTCTCGGCGACCGGAGCCCCGATGAGTGCGTTCACCAGAGTTGATTTACCGGCCTTGAGTCGCCCCACGATGACCACGCGCGGCGGGGAGAACAGGGTCGCGCCGATACGGTTGGCGTGATCGACCAGATCACCGCCGAGGCCCGCGAGACCACGCAGTCCGTGGTCGAGTGTCTGCTGGACGGGGTCCATGGCCACTGAGGTCATGCTCCGACACCTCCGGTGTGCATCCGTTCGATCATGGTGTCCACCTGGCGAAGTCGCTTGGCGACCACGTCGGCGTTGCCGGTGAGGCGGGAGATCTCCTTGTCGCGCTCGGCGGCGGACGTCGCGGCCGTGTCACGCGCCGTCTTGACCTGTTTCTGCAGATCGTCGATGGAGGTCCGCAGATACTCGCGGTAGCGGACCACGATGTCGGGTCGTGCCTGGGCGATCGCGGCCTCGAGCAGGCGCGCGGTGGCGGTCTTCGTGATGCCGACGGTCTCGCGGAGCCAGTTGAGAAGGTTGGTCTTGCCCGTCCGCATCGCCCGGAAGCCGAGGTTCACCGACACCCACACCGCGCCGACAGCCGCACCCACACCCAGCACACTGGACAGACCGATCACGCCGGCGAGGGACGTCGACCCCATGACCCCCATGGAGACGATCGTGGGATCGAAGATGCCGTGACGTTTCGACGCCACCTGTGGTCCCTCGATCTTCTGTCCTCCCAGCGCGACGGTGAGCTGCGCACAGATGTCTTCCCACACCGTCGGGTCGTCGAACCGCGGTTCGACGATCTGCGTGTACAACTCGTTGAGGAATCCGGTGAGGCTCGCCATCATCGCGCGCTGCAACTCGGTCTGCATGTCGGCGGTGAACCGCTGCGGCGACCGCCGGAGCACCTCCATGCCGTTCTTGTTGATGCGTTCGGTCCAGCTGTTGCGGATTCCCTCGAGTCGCCGGTCACTGTCGTCGATGGCCCGCTGGCGCATGGCTGCCAGGTCGCGAGCGAGATACTGCTCCCATTCGCGACTCTGTTCGCGCAGCGACTCCAGTCGCGCGAGCTGTTCGGTGAGGTCCGGCAGTGCCGCCTCGGCATCGCGGACCGTGCGCAGTTCACGACCGATGCGGTCCTGCAGTCGCCCGAGACCACCTCGCACCGTCTGCAACGCATCGAGGATCGGCAGTTCCTCGGCCAGTTCGAGCCGGCCCAGGATCGCCGCACGCAGATCCGCTATCCCCGAGGCGATCTCGCGACATTCACGGTCGGGTCCCGCGGGCAACTCGGATGCGGCGACCGCACGCAGACTCGACACCCCCATCACGGTGACGTCACGCCCCAGATGGGTGCGCAGGAGCCGTCGATCGTCTTCCACGATCGCCTTCCACCGGCGGATGTTCTTGTCGATCTTCGTCACCGCCACGATGAGGCCGTCCACCGAGCCGCCGGCCTGCTCGATGAACGTCATCTCCGGGGCCGTCAGTGGACTCGACGCGTCGCAGACCACGACCACCACACACGCCTGCTGCGCCGAGGCCGTCACCAGTGCCGCCAGGGAGGGATCGAGTCCGCCGACACCTGGGGTGTCGATGACCGTGACATCCCCCAACGCGGTCGCGGTGACCGGGATGTTGGCCCGGGTCGGCAACGAATCGAGGGCCGAGTTGCGCACGTGTCGACCGTCGGTGGTGACCCACTCGTGCAGCGTGCTCAGCGGCACCTGCTCGGTACGGTCGGGGAACAGCAGGTCCGCGGTTCCGTCCAGCGGAGGGTCGGTCGCCGGACAGATGCTGATGGGGACGGTGGTCGCGACGTCGACACCGGTGGGCGACAGTTCACGGATTCCCACGAGCGCGTTCACCAGCGAGCTCTTGCCCCGCTCGATCTCCCCGACCACGACGATCGACCGGACCTGACGGTCGCGGTCCGCCTTCGCCTCGGCGAGATCGGCGACATCGTCCATGCGATATGCACGAAGGAGTTTGATACCGGCGGCCATCGCCGCGCGGGCAACGGCATGGGCGTCCTGTGCGTCGCCGACCTTCTCCAGATCGGGCGCGTGCGGAGTACTCACCTGACGTCCTGTCGGTCGGGGCCGTGCGGCCGGTGTACAGATTAGCGAGGCCGGAGTCGGAGGCCCCGGACGCAGTGGTGCCCCGAGGATCCGGTCCTCGGGGCACCAGTTCTGCGGACCTGGTGGGAGATCGGGGGAACCAGGGACTCCGCCGAACTCAGCCGGCGTGGTAGTCCATCGTGCTCGGATCGAGGTGGGCACCGTCGACCGCATCGGTGTAGTGCTCGGTGATCGCGCCGGTGGTGTCGTACGTGCCGTCGCCGTCGACGTCGGTGTGCTGGGTGTCGAAGACGCCATCGTGATCGGTGTCGTCGACCTCGATGTTGGCGGTGCCGTCGCCGTCGGTGTCGATGAGCCGCTCGTCGGTCGTGCCGTCGTGGTCGGTGTCGACCGACTGGATGTTGGTCCTGCCGTCGCCGTCGGTGTCGTACTGGGCGAGGTCGATCTTCCCGTCTCCGTCGGTGTCGGAGATCTTCGCGTCGACGCCGTTCACGGTGCCGGTGTAGTAGCCGCCGGAATGGGTGTCCGGCGTCGCCGGGGTGTTCGCCGAGGCGCTGTGGGTGTCGCCCGAGGAGTAGGTCGACGAGGGCGAGGGCGACGAGTACGGGGACGAGGAGGACGAGGAGGACGAGGAGTGATCCGGCGCGCTCGAGCTGCCGTAGGAGCTCGATCCGCTGTAACCGCTCGCCGAGCTCGATCCGCTGTAACCGCTGGTCGAGCTCGATCCGCTGTAGTCGCTCGACGAACTCGACCCGCCGGGCTGATCGATCGGCATGCCGAACGCCGAGACCGACGGTCCGGTGAAGCCGTCGCCGGAGTCGATCTGCACAGTGTCGCCGGTGCCGTCCTCGTTGCTGTCGACGTACCGCATGTCGGCCTTGCCGTCGCCGTCGCTGTCGACGTACTCGACGTCGGTGCGGCCGTCGTTGTCGGTGTCGACGAGGTGGACCTCCTGGCCCAAGATGTTGGTGCTGTCCTGCTCAGCCATTGCCTTCTCCTTGTGTCTGCTGCCGGGGCCGTCATCGGCCGGTCAAGTGATCAGATGCGGTCTGTGACCAAAAAGTTCCCGCGCCCGCGCACAAACCTCGACCTCGTTCGTGCGAACAATTGACCGTAGAACATCCTTACGGTTACGGCAGCTTTTCAACCGGTACCGTTACCGCGACTCACGTACGACGAAGGGGATTGCATGCGCAGGACAGCAGAGGTGACCGCCGTACTGATCGGTGCCGTGATGGTGGTGGCGGGATGTAGCAGCGGATCGACCAATCGCACCGACGGCTCGGCACGGCCCGCTGCATCGACAGCGTCGTCGGCGCCGTCGGAGTCCGCATCGGCCGCCGGGCCGCTCGACACAGGCACCTACGCCACCACCGCTCGTGCACCGTTCGGCACCGCGAACGGCGATGAGCTACCGGAGCTCGAGAGCCAGCGCCTTGCCGAGTTCGTGACCCTCCCCCAGGAGATCGACAATCGGTTCACACAGGCGGCATTGCCGTTCGGCGCGGTCGTCAACACCGCCGCGGCCACCGACCTGCTCGGCGGAGCCGACGCGGCGGCGGCAGCCATCGGGAACAAGTTGATCGCCGGGTTCTACGGATCGGCGAGCGCCCCCAAGGACAAGGCCGATCAATCGGTCGCGTCCATCACCCACGGCGTGATCCGTTTCAAGACTCCCGCCGACGCGGATCGCGCGGGTCAGGCGATCTACACCGCGATGCTCGCCGCTCGCACGGACCGGTTCGACAACCCCCAGCCGGCGCCCCAGAAGGTGGCCATCCCGACGCTGGCCGGTTCACTGGTGCTCCGGTACTCGAACCCGCGGCTGCCCGGTTACACCGCGCTCACCGTGCACAAGAGTTACCTCGTCGTCGACCAGTTCGTCGAACCCCCCACCGAGAACAACGCCGCTCGCGCTCTCCGGCGCAGTCTCGATCTGCAGATCCCGCTGCTCGACAGGTTCCCGGCAACGGCCACGGGCAGTGGCGCCAACATCGTCAAGGACCAGAACAAGGTCTTGATCTACGCCCTCAGCAACCCGAATCCACGAACCGCGCTCAACGACGGCGTGTTCGGGCCGCGTGGTTTCGCGTTCGCATCCGACAAACCACTCGAGGTGGTGCAACAACTCCAGGATGCCGGTGCCGAGCACACAGCGGTCGCGGGAACCATCGTGTTCCGAGCCGCGACCGCTCAGAAGGCCCAGAAGTTGTTCTCGCAGCGCGTGGCGTTCTTCGCCACCGACCCCGCGGCATCGCCGCAAGGACTCCCCTCGGCGAAGTGCATCAGTGACGGCGCGACGAAGAACATCTGCTGGATCGTCAACGGGCGCTACATCGGAGAGGCACAGAACCAGGACCTCAAGGCCGCACAGCAGGCGATCTCGGCCCAGTACAAGGTCCTGCTGACCGCCGACCAGAACGCGAACTGACGGTGTCGATGGCCGCCCGCGAACCCGATGCGGCCATCGACCCCTCCGCTCACTCGTGGAACAGCTGATTGGCGTCGTGCTCGTCGACGGCTGACGGGCTGCTCGTGTCCATGAGATCCATGCTGATCCCGTCGCCGCTCACGTCACCGGCGTAGTCGATGTGGCCGTCGTGGTCGGTGTCGAGGTACTCGGTGTCGGCGTACCCCGAGTCATCGGTGTCGACGTAGACCTTGTCGGGCGTGCCGTCGAAGTCGATGTCGATGGCCTCGTGGTCGGCGAAGGTGTCAGATGGATCGTCGGACGACAGCCACACATCGGGCCGGCCGTCGTCGTCGGTGTCGAGCGTGGTGTGGGTGGACATCGTTGTTCTCCTCGAGTGGTGACGCGGTCTGGGGGCGACAGAGGTCGGTGCTCGCCCTTCCACCCGTTGAGATGCGGCGACGAACGCAGTAGTTCCCCCGGGGCTCACGAGCGCCGGTGTGGCAGCCATCACACGCCCGATGTGGCGCGTGGTGAAACCGAACTGCCCTCTCGCGCATCCAAGGGTCATGAGTACACGCGAGAACCGACATGTGTCCGCAGTGGTCGAATCGGGGAGAATCCGGGTGATGTTCGAACGCACCGGTTCGAGCCTGCTGATCGCACCCCGACGAACACTGCTGGCGCACGAACACTCCGGACTCCTCCCCGACCTCGGCGAGCTGGAACTCCGACCGGCCGGCAACATGGTCGGGCCTGAATTGCTGATGGTCGACGTGCCACTGTGGCGCGGGGACGCCGTGTGGCTCGATCTGACGCTCCGTTCGGAGCACCCCGTCGAGGTTGCGGTCCGTCTCGACGGCGGACCCGAGAACACCTGCGTCGTGCCGTCGGACCCGTGGCTCGAACGATGCCGTCGCCGCGACGGTTCGACCACCCAACTGGTCGCGCCCGAGGGCGGTGTCGCGCGACTGGACGTTCAGATCCGCGATGTCGGCGAATCTTTCATGTTCACGCTGCGACTCATCGACGCCACAGCACCGGCGAATAGCCTGCACCGACGCCCGACCCACGAGCCCCTCGAACCGATCGACTACGCCCAACACAACGTCGCCTGGCCGTTCGACTGATGTCTCCTCCTGTGCCACAACGACGCCCGCGGGGCGTCGCGGTTCACGATGTACAGGCGTCGACGATCGCAGGGATCGCGACGGCCGCCGTCGAGCGGATGGTGATGTCGCAGGCGTCGGAGAGGTCGGTCTCGTGGGGATTGATCTCGATGATGGTCGCGCCGGCCGCGCGGGCGATATGCGGCAGGCCGGCGGCGGGGTAGACCACGCCTGACGTCCCGACGAGGACGAAGACATCTGCCGCCTCGGCACGAGCGGTCGCCTCGGCGAAGGCGTTCTGTGGCAACGCTTCCCCGAACCACACGACACCGGGCCGGACGAGTCCCCCGCAATCGCACTCCGGTGGATCGATGCGATCGGTGTCGAGGTCGACCACCTCGGGCTCGTACGCCCGTCCGCAGGTGTCACACCGACATGCGAACAGGCTGCCGTGGACATGGACGACCTCGGTGCTGCCCGCTCGCTCGTGGAGGTCGTCGACGTTCTGGGTCATCACTCGGATGTCGGCCGATCGTGCCCACCCGGCGAGGGCACGATGACCGTCGTTGGGTTCCACCGCGGTCACCATCGCCCGCCGGCGCTGATACCAGGCCCACACCAACGCCGGGTCGTCGTCCCACGCCTCCGGGGTGGCCAGCGTCATCGGGTCGTAGCGCGCCCACAGCCCGGTCTGGACATCACGAAAGGTCGGAACCCCGCTCTCGGCGGACATCCCGGCACCCGTCAGGACGGTCACGGTGCGCGCCGGCGCGATGGCGTCGACGACCGACCGGAGGTCCACGGAGATGCTCATGAGGTCATGATCGCTGCCTGACGACCGAGGGTCCATCGGCGCGGCTGAGTAGATGTACCGATGACGTCTCACCGCTCCGGCTGTGGAATGACGACATGACACAGACACGCGACGCCGTCACCCGACTCGACAACCGCTCCTCCCCCGAGTCCGATGTCCCGAAGTATGCCGCGGTCCTCGGCTGGTCGTTGTTCTTCATCGTCCCAGCGTTGTATCTCGCGGCCATGGGCGAGGCGTTGGGCGGGGGAACATCGGACGATTCGACATCGCTTTTCGTGATCACAGCCGTACTCGCGGTGGTCTCCTTGGGATCCGCCGTGATCGGCGTGACCCGGGGACGAGGCCGAACGCGGAACGCGTGCGTCGTATTGCTTGCGCTCCAGGCCTATCCGCTGATCACCCGGCTCGCCGGTGGCGGGTGGTGATCCGGCGCCGTGCGGCGATCTGCGGTCAGCACCCGCCCGAGTCGCCGCCGCCCGATCCCCCGTCACCCGGACCGCAGGAACCGCCGTCGAAGCCTCCCGACCCGCCGTCCGACCAACTCGTCCCGCCGAGATAGCCCACGCCACCGCCGATGTCCATCGGCGAGGAACGTTTGTAGATCGGGGTGATACCCGCCCGGCCGACACGCTTCGCAGGCTGCTCGGATTGCTCACGATTGGTCTGCTTCACCATCACGCCCACGCCGAGCACGAACGCACTGAGCACCAGAATTGCGATCACCATGTCCGAACCTCCTCGTGTGGGCCTCGTTGATTGTCGCGCAGTCAGTACGAGAAAGCATGGTTGATCGTCGTGGTCAGCCCGTCACGCGCTTCGCTGCGGCGTCGACGACGGTGGAGAACAGCGACTTGTCGGGAGCGGTGCCACCGAGGACGTTGCCGACCTGGACGGTCATGGTGCCGCCGGGCACCGGGATGAGGGCGATCAGCAACACCGAGGTCCGCGGTCCGACGCCGGGGATCTGTGTCCGACTGGTCTGCTGAACGGTCACCGAGTTGTCGATGCCGGGCACCTCGACGCCCGCATCCTCGGTCTGTACCGACGCGGTGAACGACTGGCCATCCACCGACGACGTCAGCTGGTAGCTCGAGCACTCCCCCAGGTTGTATTTTTTGAAGCTGCTCACCGATGCGTTCGAGTTCGATGCAGGGTTGACCGCGGAGATGATCGACGTACCCGCAGAAGCATTGGTGAACAACGCCTTCGGGGCGTTCTCGGCGTCGTCGGTCGACAGGCCCGACAGATCGGGCTGGCACGAGGCGGGTGTGATCGTGGCGTTCTTAGTCGCGTCGAGCACCGACCCGCTCAGGTCACCCGCACCCGCAGGCACCTGCAATGCGGTGAACCCGGCGGGCACGTCGGACTGCTGCAACAGGTAGCTCGACAGGGGCTTGCCGTTGCTCTGCGCGGTCGCGCCGGCGGCGGTGTCGGCGCCCTCCCCCGCGCCGGACGGCAGGGCCGTGGTGCCGTCGGACGAACATCCCGCCAGCACCCCCACACAGGCCGCGACACCGGCGATCGCACCGATGGTCTTCGTGTTCATCGTGACTCCTGGGGCTGCCGGTCGAAAGTACGGGACGAATCGGACGTGAGGTTACCCGAGCGCACGACCTCGTCGACTGGTGCGGAGTCCTCAGCCCACAGGAGCGGTGGTCGGCGCCGCGGCCGCCGTACTCCACACACCGGCGACGCGTGTCAGCGTGGTGACCGTCCCGTCGCGCGCGGTGACGCGCAGGGTGGTGTCGTCGACCCAGCTCACCGACGCCGCCGACAGATCGGCGCGATACTGCTCCGCGCCCGACGCGGTGTCGCGGATGACGACGACACCGTCGGTGACCGACACGGTGCTCGCGCCGTCCGGCGAGGCGACGCCCGGCGCGGCCTGCGCCGTGGGAGCCGGTGACGGCGTGGAGGTGGTGGGTGTCGAACTCAGCCCCGCGGTCGTGGGAGACGACGTGGTCGACGACGGTGCGCTCGAGGCGGCACTCGCGGCAGGTGCCTCCGACGAGGGCGACGTCGAGGTGGATGGTGTCGACGATGTCGTGGCGGGTGCGGCCTGGCGTGCGGCGGCAGCGGTCTGCGACGGCGTCCCGGAGCTCGAACCGCAGGTCACGCTGCCGAGAAAGACCGTGAGGTTGATGGTGACCCGGCCCGTGGACACGAAATTGCCGACCTTGCTGCGCAATTCGACGGAGTACGTGCCCAACAAGCCCAGTCCGAGGGCGCCGGGGGTCGAGGTACGGGACACGAGCAGGCTCGCGGGGTCAGTGGTCGACGCGGCCACCACCGTCGTGATCGGGTTTCCGCCGAGAAAGGTGGGGGTGAACACCAGTTGATAGTCGTAGCCCTGGCTGGCTGCGGGGTTGGGCCACGACAGCCGCGCGCTGGTGGACTGGTTCGCACACGACAGCGACGCGGGTGCGGTCGGTCGGATCGCCGACACGGTTCCCGACGCGGTGGCCGAATCGGTGAGTGCCGCGAGCGTTCCGCTGGTGCGCGCGAACCCGGTGACCGCCGCCGCGACCACCAGCAGTGCGGCCACGACCTGGACGGCGATCGTGCTGCGGCGCAGCGACGTCGGCTCGGGAGCGGCGTGGCGGGCATGGCGCCCGGGCGCCGGGGCATGGGGCGTTCGACGGTCGGGGCAGAAGGCGATCCACAGCAGTCCGAGGGTCGCCAGCGTCGCCAACACCCAGGCGTACGGACTGGCGAACACGCCGAGTACGTACCCCAGTTTCGGGATGTCGAACATCACGCGGTCGACCGCGGTCACCGTGTACGGCGCGGCATCGGCGACGGTGTTCGCGTCACCGCGCAGAGTCATGGTGGTCGAGTTGCCGACGCGGGCGTCGATCGACGCCACGCGGTGGGTGACACGCTCGCCGTCGGGTCGGGTCACGCTGACGATGTCACCGACGGCAACATTCGACGCGGGGACCGACCGGGCGATGGCGACGTCGCCGACACCGATGGTGGGCGCCATCGAACCGGTGCGGAACATCAACGGCGACAGCCCGAATGCGACGCCGGCCACCGCGGCGAGCACACACAGCACACCCGCGATCGCGCCCAGGGTGAGGGCGGTCTCGGCGACGTATCGGCGTGTACGCGGCGTCATCTCAGACACCTGCCGTGCCGGTGAAGGTGAGCGTGACGGTTCCGGACGTACCGGCCAGCGTCGCCAGGGCACTGATGGGCAGGTTGACCTGCACACAGAGGGTTTCGGCGCCGGTGCCGGCGGCGAGCGGGCCGCGTCCGGTGACGAAGGTGGTCGGCGTCGCGGTGATCGTCGCGCCGGTGGTGAGCGCGGTACCCGCAGAGCAGACACCGTTGGTGGCGGTGGCGTTCGGCACCACGGTGAGGGTCATGCCCTGACCGAGGGCGTCGTTGCTCGCCACCGCAGCGGAGTACTGCAGTGCGGTGGTGCCGGCGTTGGATACCGTGATGACCTTCGCGGCCGACTTGCCGGGCAGCAGCCCGTTCGGGGCGAACGCGATGGTCGCGCTCTTCGAGTTGTCGGCGAGGATCGAGATGGTGGCGGTGGTGAAGGTGCCCGAGGTGGTGGTCACCGACGACGACCACAGCGCCAACGTCCCGACAACCCCGATGCCGAGCACCATCCCCACCGAGAGGACCGCCCGGAACCGACGGCTGATGAGCGCGAGACCCAGTGCCCGCAGTCGCATGGTCACGACGCCTTCGTCGCGCGGCGTTCGCGCACAGAGCGCACGAACTGCCATGCCGCGTAACCGAACAGCACACCGGCGATCCCGTAGACGAGGATCAGGCGGGCCGAGCCGGTGATCCAATTGTTGACGTAGCCGAGGTACGGGATCGAGTACCAGAGTTCGCCGCGGATCTGCGCTCGCTGCACCGGCCGGGCGTCGGGCTTGCCGACGGCGTCGCCCTGGGTGGTGAAGATGCGGTTGCCCTGCTGGTCGAACGTCACCCCGACGATGCGGTGGGTGATGACATCGGGTTCGCCCGAACGGATCTGGTAGGTCACGACGTCACCGATGTCGAGATCGGCGGCGACGACCGGACGCACCACGATGAGGGTGCCCGGCGGGTACTTCGGCGTCATCGACGAGGTGAGCACGGTGTACGGCTGCGCGCCGGCGATCTTCGGCACCACGATCGCGGCGAGCAGGATGCCCACCAGGAACAGCAGGACGAGCCAGGTGACGGTCTGCCACAGCCACCAGAGCGGTCCGGTGCGCCGCTGATCGCGTGCGGTGTCGGGCTCGTCGTGCAGGGTGGTCATGGCCTGATCTGTTCTGTTCCGAAGGTGAGAGCGACCTTGTAGGTGGATGATCCGGTGCCGGTGGCGACCGACTGGAGAACGCTGCGGACGCACCAGGTCTCCGACGCGCCGCGGGCGAGCGTCCGCCAGACACCGGTCGTCGCGGCCGGCGTCGAGGTGGTGATCGGCGTGAACGTCGCGGTGCCCGTCAGGGTCCCGGCACCGCACGTCCCGCCGACCGCACCGGAGACCACGATCGTGGCCGCAGGCCCCGAGGTGAGGATCGGTCCGGCGGTGGTGAGCCGATACCGCAGCGGGGTCGATCCGCCGTTGCTGATCACGAGCGGCGCCTGAACCTGCTGACCGGTGAGGACGTTCGCACCCGACAGACCCGGGAACTGGTACGACGAGCCCGACCCGCTACCCGCGACGAGCGTCAGCGCGCCGGTGGTGGCGGTGGCCGATGCGGCGTTGGCACGGTCGGACCACAGGGCACCGGTGGATCGCACCGTCGCGAGCGACAGTGCGACCACCAGGCCCGCGACTGCGACGACGACCAGCCGGGTGAGACCCGACCGACTCATCGTCAGGGACGGATCTGGTTCAGGCTCACCGTCATCCCGGACACGTTGACCGGGGTGTTCTGACTGGTGGTGCCGGTGACATCGGCGAAGGCGACGGTGACCTTCACCTCGACGGTGCGCGCGGCGCCCGGGACGATGGTGACGGCGGTGCCGGGGGTGCCCGCGGTGCCGGCGACGGTCGCGCTCGGTGTGAGAGTGACGCCGGTGGGCAAGGCGCCCGCGGTACCCGGATTGACCGTGACCTCGGCCTTCATGTTCTTACCAGTGGCCAGCGCGGTGTAGGTGGTCGTGTACTCCCAGGTGTCCTGCGGCACGAGGAAGTCGGTGACCGGGTTGATGGTGGTGCCGCCGACGATGCCGTTGGTCGACACGTCCTTCCACGTGGGGGTCCCGACTGCGGTCAGCTTCAACTGACCGGTGGTCACGGTGCCGTTGGCGCCCGTCGCGGTGTCGCTCCACAGCGCGTACGAACCGGCACCGCCGAGGAGGACGACGACGGCGGCACCTGCAGCGAGTGCACCCTTGGCATTGCGATTCATTTCGACCTCTGGACAGTCATGGGCTCCACGCGGAGCCGGGTGATGGGGTGACGAGCGCATGGGAGTCGTGAACCTCTGCCGCTTCGTCTGCACCAGATGGACGCCACGCGCGCGCGGGTTCACGACAGTGAACTCGCAGTGGCCTCACATGAATCTCACGGGGATTGTCGCAAATGTCGGCCTGCCCGTTACATCTTTTCCGAAAACGTAATTTCGATGTGGCCGCAACGTCCTGACCGCTGCTTTTACGACTGCGGACCCCTGCGGAGTCCTCGGGGTTCGGCTCAGCGCTGCGGGAAATCCTCCGCCGTCGCCGCTGGGTGCCGACACACACCTATCGTCGAACCCATGCTGCCGGTGATCTCTCTCCCCGACCTCGACACCGCCGCGGGACGCAGGCGCCTGGCCCAGGTGAGCAGCGAGGTCGGGTTCTTCCACCTCGTCGACCACGGAGTCCCGGACTCGTCGATCAACCGCATCCGTGACGCCGCGCGGGCCTTCTTCGCCCTGCCCGACGCCGACAAGCAGGCCATCGCGATGATCAACAGCCCCCACTTCCGGGGCTACAACCAGCTCGGTGGCGAACTGACGAACGGTTCGGTCGACCGGCGCGAACAGATCGACATCGGACCCGAACGGCAACCACTGCCCGACGCCCGCGGCCCGATGCGACTACAGGGCCCCAACCAGTGGCCCGCCGCACCGCCCGAACTCCGCGAGGCCGTCGCCGCCTACGACACCGAGTTGGCGCGGGTGTCGCGGGACCTGCTGTCGCGGTGGGCGGTGGCGCTGGGCGCATCGGCCGACACCTTCACCGAGTCCTTCGCCCTGCCCGCGACGCTCATCAAGCTCATCCGCTACCCGGCGCGCACCGACGACCGCGCGGTGGACGACCAGGGCGTCGGCGCGCACAAGGACTCCGGGGTGCTCACCATCCTGTTGCTGGAGAACGACTCCCGCGGGTTGCAGGTCGAGCGCGCCGACGGCACGTGGATCGACGCACCCGCGGTCGAGGGCGCCTTCATCGTCAACATCGGCGAGATGCTGGAGGTCGCCACCGACGGCTACCTCAAGGCCACGCGGCATCGGGTGCTGACCGCGCCGCACGCCCCCGAACGTCTGTCGATCCCCTACTTCTTCGCCCCCTCGCTCGACGCGGTGATCCCCACCATCGGCGCCCCCGACGGCGCGCAGGCCCCCGGCATCACGGCCGACCCCGCGAATCCCCTGTTCGCGACCTACGGCGAGAACACGTGGAAGAGCCGTACCCGCGCGCACCCCGACGTGTACCGCCGCTGGTATCCCGACGAGGCGTTCACCGCGCACTGACCGCCTTCTCCCCAGTTACTTCGGGCCACAGTGGGTCTGTGCACGGAGGGCACCGAGCTCGCCGCCTCGGACATACCGGACAGTTAGTGTGGCCACACCACCATCGGCCCGACCGTCAGCGAGGAGTGTGCACCGTGTCCGACGTGATGAAGGCCGACCTCGACGCCATCCGCGCACTGGCGGGCAAGCAACACACCAGCGCAACGACGATCCGCGGTCTCGACGTCGGAAAGGCCTTCAGCGCAACGATCTCCGGGTTGGCCGGGTCGGACGTCGCGGCCGTGTGTGCTCGCGCCGAAGCGTCCGTGGAGTCCGCGCTGGCCGAGGTGGCGGCACGGGTGGACGCTCTCGCCGCCGCCAACCGCGCCGCGGCCGACACCGTCGGCCTCGCCGACGACACGTACGCGGCCGGTATCCGCGCGACGCTGAACATGGAGCCGTAACCACCGATGAGCAGTCCGACGGTGTCGCAGGTGCGCGCGTGGAGCACGCAGGGTTCGGCACTCACCGACACGGCCGCGCAGATCGACTCGACGGTCGACGCCTTCGACGCCGTGATGAACGACCTCCTGCGCGGCGTCGACGCGGTGTCGCAGAGCTGGCAGGGCGACGCGGCGCGAGCATCATCGGCGCAGGCCGATGCGGAGAAGCAGTTCAGCAACCGTCTCGGGATCGCGATCCTCGACATCGCCGATGACATCAATCGCCTCGGCCCCACGTTCGTCCGCTCGTGTGAGGTTGCCCGTTCGCTCGCCGACTCGCTCACCGGTGGCGGTTACCTCGTCGCCGACAACGGGACGGTGACCCCACCGGCCGACGCGCGTCCGGGGCATCCCGTCGACGTGCCGGCCGGCGCCGACGGGGCCGTGGCCGCGACCATCGCGGCGACGAATGCCGCTGTGCACCAGCAGGACCTGATGGCGGCGCTCGCGACCGCCGGGCAGGCCGACGCCGATCTCGCACGACAGGTCGAGGCTGCACTCGTCGCGCTCGGTCAGGCCGCCGACCGGGCGACGACGTCGGTACCGGTACGTCCGGAGGTGTCGGCGATCGTCGACGGTCGTGCGTCGCTGCCGTCGGACCCGAAGGCGCTCAACGCGTTCTGGGACACGTTGAGCGCGAACGAGAAGGCAGCGCTGTGGAACGCCGATCGATCGGTCGGCAACCGGGACGGGATACCGGCGGCCGATCGCGACCACTTCAACCGCCGCCACCTCGCCGAGATGGAGATCGCCGAGCGCGCGAAGGTCAACGACTACATCGCGGCGAACCCCTACATCAAGGACGGGAAGGTGACCGCCGCACCCGGCCCCGGCGGCTACGTCGCCGACGGTCGACGAGAAGACGAGTTCTCGAAGGTCACCGAGAGGTACCGAGCCCTCACCGGGCTGGAGAAGGCACTCGACGACCCGACCGGCTCGAATCCGCGGTTCCTGCTGCAGGTCGACGACCGAGGACGCGGCGCGGTGGCGGTCAACAACCCCGACACCGCCGCGAACGTGACCACCTACGTCCCCGGCACCGGCTCGAACCTGGGCAACATCGGCGGCGGCATCGACCGCGCCCAGACGATGGTGGGCGCGGCCGAACGCGCCGATCCGCGCGCGGCGACCTCGGTGGTGGCCTGGTACGGATACGACGCACCGCAGGGTCTCGGCGCGGCCGCGGGTCCGGCGTCGGCCGCCGGTGCGGCCGGCCCCCTCGACTCCTTCCAGGACGGGCTGCGCGCCACCCACGAGGGCGCCTCTCCCTCCCACAACACGGTGCTGGGCCACAGTTACGGCACCGTGGTGGTGGGCGAAGCCGCGTCGGAGGGGCACACCCTCGACGCCGACGACCTGGTGTTCCTCGCCAGCCCCGGCATCGGTGGCCCGAACTCACCCGACGACCTGTCGCTGACCGGAGTCGCGCCATCGGACATGGCGCAGCACGTGTACGCGAGCACCTCGACCACCGATCCCATCGGGCTCACCGAGGGCATCCACGGCATCAGCCCGAACAACCCCGAGTTCGGCGCGCAGCGATTCACCTCCGACCACAGCAACCACCCACGCCTGAGCGACCACAGCGCCTACTGGGACACCCACCCCGACGGCACCCAGAACCAGGCGTTGACGAATATGGCGCTCATCATGACCGGACGGGGAGACGAGACCGAATGACCGCGTGGCGCAGCATCGCATCGCTGGTCGTGTGCCTCGGCGCGCTCACCGCATGTACCGACGAAGGGAACTCCCCGATGGTCACCAACGACGAGGCACACAAGCAGATCATCACGCGATTCCAGGAGCTCGCCGATGGGCTGTCGTGGCCGGGCGCCACGCTCACCGTGGAGTTGCCCGGACTCCCCAACTCCGAGCAGACGCCGAATCCGGCGCCCTGCAACGGCAACGACGACGATCCCGACCAGCCCTACCGCTGGCAGTTCGCGATGTGGGTGCTGCTGCCCGCCGACACCGACGCGGCGCGCGCCCGCACCACGACCGCCGACGCGCTGACCGCCGCGGGATGGACGGTCACCACCAGCGGCCGCGGCGTCATCGACGGCACCGGATTCGACGGCTACACCGTGAACGTCCTCGCCAACCCCGATACGGTCCCGGTGTCGATCAGCTCACCCTGCTTCCCCAAGACCCAGCTCGATCGCGCGATGCAGTGGCCGCGGACGATCACCGGTCAACCCTGAGGCCCTGCCTCAGGTGAGGTCGCGGCGCATGACGAGTCGCGGCATCTTCGACGCCACCGCATCGGTCTCGCCGATCACCTCGAAACCGGAGGCTGCGAACATCCTCCGCGTACCCACGAAGGCCATCGTCGTGTCCATCCGACCGGGAGGGTCGACCGGATAGGCCTCCACCGCAGGGGCTCCCGCCCGCCGCGCGTACTCGACGGCACCGTCGATCACCTGGCCCGCCACCCCCTGCTTGCGGTGACCACCCCGCACCACGACGCACACGATGCTCCACACCGCGACGTCGTCGACCGGCCGGATGAGCTTGCTGTTGACCAGCCGCGTGATCTCCGACCGGGGCCCGATGTTGCACCACCCCACCGGGACCCCGTCGCGGTAGGCGACCACGCCGGGTGGGTGTTCGCGCTCGGTGAGTCGCCGCATCGCCTGTTCACGACTGCCCTCGCCGAGCTCCTCGATCTCGCGCAGCCTGATCCGATGCGACAGACACCAACAGTGGGTCGCGCGCCGATTCGGGTTGATCACGTCGGCGAAATCCTCGAACCGATCGGGCGTGACCGGATGCGTCTCCCATGTCATGCGTCCAGGATCGGCGATCCCGGCATTCCGGGCGAGTGGTTTCCGCGCATTCGACGTGAGTAGAGCTACTCTGCCGCGATTCGCCGCGCGGCGGTGGAATCAGGTCATGCTCACCACCGAGACCACACACCAGCCCCTGCCCGACGAGCGCCGACGCGCGATCGGGACCGTCGCCGCCCTCATCGCGGTGCTGGGCGCGATCGTCGCTCCGGCCCTCGTCCTGTCGCTGCTGGGTCAACCCGAGTTCGCGTCGGACTTCGAATCGGGCACGCACGACGCCGATTACAGCTCGATGCCCCTTGCGTTGTGGGCGGCGATCATCGCCACCGCATCGGCGTTCATCGGTGCCGTCGGCGGCCGGGGACCCGGCCAGATGGTCTGTGTTCTCCTCTGCATCCCGCCTGTTTTCGTGCTGCTGGCCGGACTACTGGGCGGAGCGCTCTGAGACGGCCGGTTCGTCGTGCGCGGTGACCGTTCCACGCCAGCCGCCGATGATGCGCATGGCGTGGAAGATGACCAGTGCGGCGACGGCACCGAGGGCGATGCCGCCGAAGCTGAGATCACCGATGGTCCAGCTGAAGTCGGCGATACCGATGACCAGCGGGATCGCCGCGGTGAACTGGTTGATCGGCTTGGAGAAGTCGACGCGACTGCTGACCCAGATGTTGACACCGAGGATGCCGACGAGGCCGTAGAGCGCGGTGGTGACGCCACCGAGCACACCCGGCGGGATCGACGCGATGACCGCACCCACCTTCGGCGACAGTCCGAGCAACACCGCAGCGATGCCGGCGACCCAGTAGGCGGCCGTCGAGTAGACCTTCGTCGCGGCCATCACACCGATGTTCTCGGCGTAGGTGGTGGTCGCCGAACCGCCGCCGCTGCCTGCGAGGACGGTGGCGATGCCGTCGGCGGCGAGTGCACGACCGATCTGCTTGTCGTAGTCGATCCCGGTCATGGTCTGGATGGACTTCACGTGACCGATGTTCTCCACAACGAGCACCAGCACGACCGGGATGAACAACGGCAGCACCGACAGATGCAGTGTGGGGGTGGTGAAGTCGGGGAAACCGACCCAGCTCGCGGCGCCGATCGCATCGGTCTCGACCTTGCCGCGCGCCAGCGCCAACAGGTAGCCGAGCACCACGCACGCGAAGATGGCGAGACGTCCGACGAGTCCCTTGAACAGGACGAGCACCGCGATCAGGAGGACCAGCACCACGGTCGCGGTGAGCGCGTCCTTCTCGTAGTTCGTCTTCGCGGTGGGCGCGAGGTTGAGGCCGATGACCGCGACGATGGTGCCGGTGATGATCGGCGGCATCAACAGTTCGATCCAGCGGATACCCGCGACATGCACGATGACACCGATGACGACGAGCAGCAGGCCGACCATCACCAGACCACCCAATGCGGATCCCATACCGTCGGACGCTGTCGCCGCGGTGACGGGAGCGATGATCGCGAAGCTCGACCCGAGGTAACTCGGCAGGCGGTTGCGGGTGATGAGCAGGAACAGGATCGTGCCGATGCCGGAGAAGAGCAGTGTGGTGGCAGGCGGGAACCCGGTGAGTACGGGCACGAGGAACGTGGCGCCGAACATGGCGACGACGTGCTGCAAGCCGATGCTGACCGTGCGCGGCCAGGTCAGCCGGTCACCGGGAGCGACGACGGCGTCGGTGCCCGCGACCTTCGTCCACCGGAAGGACGACGCGAACGAGGGGTCTGAGTCTGGCATGACGAACAGTCTGGGCCACGCGCGACGATCTCGCCGTACATCCGTGGATCGGCGGATCGAACCGTGTTAGCCTTTTGTGGTCAGTTCGACTACTAAAGGTTCGGAGGGTGTCATGGGCCTCATCGATTGGCTCGGAACGACCGCGGTGAGCGCGTTGGGGACCCCCGTCTCGTGGGCGGAGTTGATCGGTTTCGTGACCGGCGCCGTGTGCGTATATCTCGTTGCTCGACAGAACATCTGGAACTGGCCGATCGGCATCGCCAACAACGTGGTGTTCATCCTGCTGTTCTTCACCGCCGGCCTCTACGCCGACTCGGCACTGCAACTGATCTACATCGCGTTGGCGATCTGGGGGTGGTACCTCTGGGCAGCGGGGCGCCAGTCGTTGCCACGAGCGGTCACCGGCACCACCGCTCGTCAGTGGGCGGTCCTGGCGGTGGTCGGGGTGATCGCGACCGCCGCGCTCACCGTGCTGCTCGCGACGGCCACCGAATCGACGGTGCCGTTCTTCGATGCCGTGACCACCACACTGTCGCTGCTGGCGACCTGGGGGCAGGCGAAGAAGAAGTGGGAATCGTGGATCCTGTGGATCACCGCCGACGTCATCTACGTGCCGCTGTACCTCTACAAGGAGCTCGCGCTCACCGCTCTGCTCTATGTCGGTTTTCTCGCGCTGTGCGTCGCCGGACTCCGGGCGTGGCGGCGCGACCTCGCCCGACCGGCGGTCGCCGAACCCGTTGCGGTGGCGTGAGACCCGTGTACCGACACGCTCTGGTCATCGGCAAGTTCTACCCCCCGCACCTCGGACACCACCGTCTCATCCGGCACGCCACGACCGTGGCCGATCGGGTCACGGTGGTGGCGATGTCGTCGGCCGTCGAGACCATGCCGCTGGGCGATCGTGTGGCGTGGCTGCGCGAGTCCCACCGCGATGACGCCACGGTGCGCATCACCGGGATCGCCTGCGACGCACCGATCGACCATGCGTCGCCGACCGTGTGGGCGGCCCAGGTCGCCTGCATGCGCGCCGCCGCCTGTGCGGTCACCGACGAGCCGGTCGACGTGGTGGTGAGCAGTGAGTCCTACGGCCCGCAGCTCGCCGACTGGTTCGAGGCTGCGCACGTGTCCTACGACGCGGCGCGGTCGACGACGCCGGTGTCGGGAACGATGTGCCGAGCCGATCTGGCGGCGCACTGGCGTTGCCTCGACGCACCTGCCCGCGCCGGACTCACCACCCGGGTCGTGGTGGTGGGCGCCGAGTCGACGGGTACGACCACGGTCAGTTGCGCTGTGGCCGAGGCCTTCCGATCGCGCGGCGGGGCGTGGGCCGACACGCGATGGGTACCCGAGTACGGGCGCGAGGCGACCATCACGAAACTCGACCGCCTCCGCGCGGTCACCCCGACCGCCGACATGCACGGCGTGACGTGGACCGGCGACGACTTCGCCTCGATCGCCCGGATGCAGCAGGCGATGGAGGACGCGGCCGCGCGGACCAGCTCACCGCTGCTCGTCTGCGACACCGACGCTTTCGCGACCACGGTGTGGGAGCGGCGCTACCTGGGGGTGGACTCCGCGCACGCGACCGCCGAGGTCGGCGACACCGCGACGGTCTACCTGGTGACCGACCACGTCGGGGTCCCGTTCGTACAGGACGGCATCCGGGACGGCGAGCACGTGCGGGCGCAGATGACGGGATGGTTCATCGAGGCGCTCACGCAGTCCGGTCGCTCATGGGTGCTGCTCACCGGCAGTGCCGACGAGCGCGTCGAGCTGGCGGTGCGGGTGGCCGATCAGGCACTGGCCGCCCGCATGCGGTTCGCCGATCCGCTGGTGGCGTCGTGACGTACTCGGCGCAGGAGTTCCCGCCGTTCGCCGTCACCGTCGACCTGGCGGTGCTGACGCTGCGCGCGGGGCGGTTCTGCATTCTGCTCATCACCCGCGGGGAGGAACCGTTTCGCGGACGTCTGGCGCTGCCGGGCGGGTTCGTGCGCGTCGACGAATCCGCCGACGCCGCCGCACGCCGCGAACTGCTCGAGGAGACCGGCGTGGCGACGTTCGACGGCCACATCGAGCAGCTGGCCACCTACAGCGACCCTGCGCGCGATCCCCGCATGCGTGTGGTGTCGGTGGCGTACGTGGCGTTCGCCCCCGACCTGCCCGAACCCCGAGCCGGCACCGACGCCGCCGACGCGGCCTGGGTACCGGTCGACGAGATCGCCGACGGACTCGCCTTCGACCACCGCACCATCCTCGACGACGCCATCGAGCGGGTGCGCGCGAAGCTGGAGTACTCCACGTTGGCAACGCAATTCGTGGGCGACGAGTTCACCCTGCGTGATCTGCAGACGGTGTACGAGACGGTGTGGGGGGTCGTTCTCGATCGCGCGAACTTCCGGCGCAAGGTGCTCGGGACCCCCGATGTCGTGCGCGCCGTCAGCGGGGCCACGGCCTCGACCGGTGCGCGGGGGCGTCACGCCCAGGTCTATCGCGCGGGCGATGCCTCGCTGCTGTACCCGCCGATCCTGCGTGGGTGAACTCTCGGCATCGGCGACGGTCATTCCTTCCCGTGGTGGCATCGAGGTTGCCAAGATGAGTCCATGACCGACTTCAACGAGATGATCATCAACGAATTCCGCGCGAACAACGGGCACGTCGAGACCGCCGGGTTCGGCGACAACCTCGTGGTGCTGCACTCCATCGGCGCCAAGAGCGGCGACATCCGACTCAACCCGCTGTTCGCTCTGAGCGAGAACGACACCTGGCTCATCGTCGGCTCCGCGGCCGGCGCGGTGAAGCACCCGGCGTGGGTGCACAACCTGCGGGCGAACCCGCGGATCGAGATGGAGATCCCGGCCGACGGGAAGGTCGCCACCATCACCGTCGACGTCACCGAGGTCGGAGACAGCGAGTGGGACGCCGACTGGAAGAAGTTCACCGACGCCTCGTCGGGCTTCGCCGACTACACCAAGACCGCCGAGGGCCGGAAGTTCCCGATCTTCCGCATCACCCGCGCCTGAGAGGGTTCTCCCCCGGTTACTCCTGCGATTTGCGGGCGTAGGCGAGGGCCTCGAGGGTGTCCTTCGCCGAGAACTGCGGGGTCCACCCGAGGACGTCGCGGGCCTTGGTGGTGTCCATGACGACCGACGTGCGACCGATGTGGATCCACTCGAAGAACGACGGCATGAACGGCAGGCGCTTGACCGCCTCGGCCGCGATCTTCACCGCCGACGACGGCACCGGTACCGGTCGGCCGCCGAGCGCGTCGACGATCTCGGTGAGGCTGACCGTGCCGTCACCGGCGATGTTGTAGGCGCCGGCCGGTGCGTCGGTGGTGGCGCTCAACGCGATCGCGGCGGCGACGTCGTCGTGGTGGACCAGCTGCACCGGCACACCATGATCGGGGAACGGGACCTTCAATCCGGGAACGGCGTTGATCGCCGACGTCGCGATGCCCGGCAACATGTTCCACGGCATCGCGTTCGCAAGTGCGGGAGCCTTCGGACCGGCGACGATGCAGGGCCGCAGCATGAACAACTCGAGGTCGGTGCCGGCGACGAGATCGGCGATCGCCTCCTCGCACTGCGCCTTCTGCGCCGAGTAGTAGTGCTCCTTGGTCCCCCGGATCGGGGTCTCCTCGGTGAGCGGCAACGGGTTGTCGGCGTGATAGCCGTACGCGGCGACCGACGAGGTGTAGACCATCCGCGTCGGGCGCTTCGCGTCGATGGTCGCCGAGAACACGGTGCGCGTGCCCGCGAGGTTGATGCGCTCGGCCTCCTCGCGCGAACCGATGACGATGAACGCCAGATGGATCACGACGTCGGCGTCGGCGACAAGCGCGTCGACGGCGTCGCGATCGAGGATGTCACCCTGGCGGTACTCGGTTTTCGTCCATCCGTGCTCGGCCGGGTCGAACGGTCGACGCGCCATCCCGAGGATCCGGTCGACCTTCGGATCGGCCTCGAGAGCCGTCACCGCCGAGATCCCGATCTCACCTGTCGGACCTGTCACCGCCACCGTCAATCCCATTCGCCCATCGTGGCACGGATGACCCGGGGGCCCGGGGCACTTCGGTCGAACGCCCGCCTCGGGCACACTCGAACCTATGAGCACCGACGTCACCCACCGCACCGTCACCTACGGCGATCACGCCGACCAGCACATCGCGGTCCGCACGCCCCCGGCCGATCCACGCTGGACCGCGGTGTTGATCCACGGCGGCTACTGGCGTTCGAAGTACCGGCTCGACCTCATGGACCCCCTGGCCGATGCGCTCGCCGACACGGGGTTGGCGGTCTGGAACATCGAGTATCGCCGGCCCGACGAGAACGGGTGGGCGGCGACCACCGCTGATGTCGCGGCCGCGCTCGGTGCCGTCGAGGCCACCGGTCCGGTCGCGGTGATCGGACATTCGGCCGGCGGCCAGCTGGCCCTGCGGGTCGCCGCCGACACCGATCGCCGGGTGCTCGGGGTGTCGTTGGCCGGGGTGATCGACCTGCAGACGGCCGACGACCGGCGGATGGGTGACGGCGCGGTGCAGAACGCGATGAAACATCGCTTCGATCCGAAGGCCGCCGACGACGTGGCGTCGTCGCCGCGGCACCGACTCCCACTCGGGGTGACACAGGTGATCGCGTGCGGCACCGACGACGACCCGAACCTGATCGACATCAGCGCCGAGTACGTCCAGGCGGCGACCGCGGCCGGCGACGAGGTGACGGCCGTGACCGCGCCCGGTGACCACTTCGCGATCATCGACCCGACCACGCGCCTCTGGGCGATGACCCTGGCCGCGATCGAGCGGGCGCTACCGCACTAGGCCGGTTTCTCGAGCTCCGCGGCGATCGCCTCGATGCCGGTTGCCACATCGGCGAACGAGGTGCTCAGCGGACTCAGTCCGAGTCGGATCCCGCTGGGGCGTCGGAAGTCCGGGATGATGCCCCGCTCCCATAGTCGTGCCGTGATGCGTTGCGACTCGGGGTGGTCGATGGTGATGTGACCGCCGCGACGGTCGGGGTCGCGGGGTGTCGCGACGGTGACCCTGTGGCCGGCGAGGCGTTCGTCGACGAGGTCGATCGCGAATCCGGTGAGCGCCGTCGACTTCTCGCGGATCGCGTCGACACCGGCCTCGTCGATGAGATCGAGCATGTCGATCATCGGCTGCATAGCGACGATCGGCGGTGTCCCGCTCAGGAGGCGTCGAACACCCTGCGCGGCAACGTAACCCTGCCCCATCTCAAACGATGCGGCCGCGCCCATCCATCCCCAGATGGGCTGGGTGACGTCGGCGAGGTGTCGTTGCGCGACGTAGGCGAACGCCGGCGAGCCCGGCCCACCGTTGAGGTACTTGTAGGTGCAGCCCACGGCGAGATCGACGCCCCACTTGTCGAGGTGGATCGGCAGGGCCCCTGCGGAGTGGCAGACGTCGAGCAGGACCAGCGTTCCGTGGGCGTGCGCGGCATCGGTGATCGCCGCGGCGTCGAGGAGATGCCCCGAGCGGTAGGCGACCTGGCTGACCAGCACCAACGCCGTCTGATCGCCGAGCACCGGCTCGAGGAGGTCGACGGTGACCCCGGCGTCGTGGTCGGGGTCGATCCAGCGCAGTGTCGCGCCGGTCTCGGCGGCGATGCCCTCGGCGAGGTAGCGGTCGGTGGGAAAGTTGCCGCGGTCGACGACGATGTCGGTGAGGCCGGGACGCAGCGCGAGGGCCGCGCGGATCAGCTTGTACAGCAGGACCGTCGTCGAATCGGCGACGACGGTCTGTCCCGCGGCTGCGCCGAGGGTGACCGCACCGATCCGATCACCCAGTCGCAGCGGCAGATCGAACCACCCCTCGTCCCAGCCCCGGATGAGTCGGGTGCCCCACGCCTCGTCGACGAAGGCGCGCATCCGCTCGGCCGTCACCCGCAGCGGGCGTCCCAGCGAGTTGCCGTCGAGGTACGCCTGCACGTCGCCGCCGGTGACGAATCGATCGAGATGCGAGCGCAGCGGATCCGCGGCATCGAGGTCGGCGGCCCGATTCTGCGCGGTCGATCGTGATGTGGTGCCCACCCGACGAGGTTACGGGCCCAACTGCGGGTTTATCTGCCCAACTGCGGTCGTTACGTGCCCAACTGGCGGGGTGGGGTGGGGCGGGTCAGGGTGTGGCTGCGGGGATCTTGGCGTTCGCCTCGATGAGGATGGTGCCGGCGAGTTCGCGGAACTGGTCGAACTGGGTGCGGCCGTACTTCGCGCGCAGGGTCGGGTACTCGGCGAACGCCGCCGCCGCCGCGATCGCGTTGGCCTCGCCGAGGTAACCGGGCAGCACGTTCTGGATCGACGGGTCACGACGCAGCCGCGTCACCGTGTCGCGATGGACCGCGGAGTTGGCCTTGTACTTCGTGATCACGACACCGAGTTCGACGAGCCGACGACCGATCTCGTCGCCGAAGCGGCCGATGTAGGTCTGCACCTGCGGGATACCGTAGGTGGACAGCACATCCGGGATGGTCGGGATGATGTAGGCATCCGCCATGGCGAGGCCGTTGAGGGTGATCGGCCCCATGTTGGGCGGGCAGTCGATGAGGACGATGTCGTAGTCATTCGCGATGGGCGCCAACGCATCCCGCAGCGCCGACACCCCGGCGAGGGTGTCGTCGGTGCGCACCCGCATCGCGCTGACCTCCTCGGTCACCTCGATGAGGTCGAGCGACGACGGGATGAGATCGATGCCACCGATGCCGCGCACCGTCGACACGTTGTGCTGACGGGTGTTCTCGAGCGAGAACTCGGCGGTGCCGTCGACGGCGTCGGCGAACAGGGTCGCCAGGGTGTGCCCGGCGGAGTTCAACGCCAGCCACCGCGCGTCGCCGAGGAACATGGTGGTGAGGTTGATCTGCGAGTCGAGATCGACGAGCAACACGCTGCGTCCGAACTCCCCGGCGAGGAACTCCGCGACCCCTGCGGTCACGGTGGTCTTGCCGACACCGCCCTTGAGGCTGATGGTCGCGATCACCGCGGTCACGCGCGCACCCCCGCCGGGGCCGGTGTCCGCGGTGCGCGCATACCGATGAGACTAGGGAGCCGATCGCCACCACGGCGACCGGACGCGCGAATTCACCGCGGCGTGCCGACCGCCTTGCGCCACGCGCTGAACGACCGGACCGGCGCCCGCCGCGGCGTCACCAACCACGGCCACGGGTGCAGCTCCACCGGCGTGACCTGCGCGGAGATGCGGCCGAAGCCGGGAACGGGCGCCCAGGTGGCGGCCAGCGAACGGCCGTCGAGTTCATCGGCGACGACACCGCGGCGCACCTCCACCTCGCGTCCGGCGGCGATGTCGCCGAGGCACTCTGCGAGGAAGACCAACCGCTTCCCCGACAGCCGCAACCGTCGGAGCAGGGGCTCGTCGAACACGAACACCGCGGGCCGGTCGGCGTCGGCGGCGAGAGCGGGGTCGTTGTGTCCCAACGATTCCGCGGTCAACCAGACCTGGTCGGCGCCCGCACCGTCGACCTCGGTGGGTCCGGTGGGGATGTCGGAGGCACCGAGATACGGCCCGTCGAGAGGTGCACCGTGGTCGCTCGGTGGCCAGTCCTCGATGGGGCAGTCGGCGTTCAGCGCACACTCACCGCACAGCGACGGCGATCGTTTCTGCACCTGCCAGCGACTGAACCCGTAGGGCTTGCCCGAGCCGGTCCCGACGGTCCACTGCCAGCCGAGCCGGTTGGCCGCACGCGATCCGTCGAGCAGGTGGGCGAACATCTCGTCCTCACCCTCGCGCCATGACGCCCCGACCCGCACCGTCCACTGCGACGCCATCCACATGCGGGTCTGGTTCACCAGCCACCCGTCGTCGTGCAGCTCGTCGAGCGTCGCCGACATGCAGTTCATCGCGGTGGGCCAGGGGTCGCCGCCGAACGGCCGATCCTCCGGCGCCACCGGGCGACGGGGTTGCTCGTAGCGCAGCGACTCCCCCAGGTCGGTCCCGACGCGGGCGTAGAGGTGCCGGGCGTACTCCTGCCACAGGAGTTCGTCGCGGTACTTGCTCTTGTCGCGACCCGGTGTGTCGGACACCGCGTCCCACACCTCGCGCAGCGACAGCAGCCCGTGGCGGATGTAGGGCGACATCCGACTCGCGCCGCGACGGTTCACGGGCAGCACGGTGTTGCGGTCACGCGCGTAGCCGGTGATGTCGAGGGATGCCAACGCGACATCGGCCGCGGTCTGGCCGCCGGTGAACGCGCCGGCGGCGATGTCGGCCGGGTCCTCACGGGCCAGATCACCGAGATGTTCGGCGACCCAGGCGATCGTCGCGCTGTGGTCGTCGGTACCCGAGGGCGCCGGCGGAGTCGGTATCAGGGCCATGGTTCGACAGTAACCACCGACGCCGACACCGCCTCGGCGGTGACGTCAGACGAGACGCTTCTCCGGGCTCTTCGTGAGCGACGCGTCGCGGATGATGCTGCCCGACAACGCCTCGTCGATCTTCGCGAGCACGTCGGCGTCCAGGGTGACCTCGGATGCCTTCACGTTCTCGCTGATCTGCTCGGGCCTCGAGGCGCCGACGAGGGCCGCGGCGACGTTGTCGTTGGCCAGCACCCACGCGACGGCGAGCTGCGCCATCGTGATGCCGAGATCGGCGGCGATCGGTTCGAGCTTCGCGACGTCGGTCAGCACCGAGTCGTCGAGGTAGCGCTTGATCATCTGATCGCCACCCTTGTCGTCGGTGGCACGCGACCCGGCCGGCGGCGCCTGGCCCGGCTTGTACTTGCCGGTGAGCACGCCCTGGGCGATCGGCGACCACACGATCTGCGAGATGCCGAGCTCCTCTGAGGTCGGCACCACCTTCTCCTCGATGACGCGCCACAGCGCCGAGTACTGCGGCTGGTTGGAGATGATCGAGAAACCGGCCTCGCGGGCGAGGCGCTGCCCTTCCCGCAGCTGCTCTGCGGTCCACTCCGACACCCCGATGTAGAGGGCCTTGCCCGACCGGACGACATCGGCGAACGCCTGGATCGTCTCCTCGAGCGGCGTCTCGTGGTCGTACCGGTGGGCCTGATAGAGGTCGACGTAGTCGGTGCCGAGGCGACGCAGGGACGCGTCGATGCCCTCGGAGATGTGCTTGCGCGAGAGCCCGGTGTCGTTGGGACCGCGTTCGCCGACCGGGAAGTAGACCTTGGTGAAGATCTCCAGCCCCTCGCGACGCTCCCCGGCCAGCGCCTGTCCGAGCACCGTCTCCGCGGCACCGTTGGCGTAGACATCGGCGGTGTCGAAGGTGGTGATGCCGGCGTCGAGTGCGGCGCGCACACACTTCTCGGCGATGTCGTTCTCCACCTGCGAACCGTGGGTCAGCCAGTTGCCGTAGGTGATCTCGGAGATCTTCAGGCCACTGTTGCCCAGGTACCGATACGCCATCGCTGCACACGCTCCTCGTCTTCGTGGCAACCGGTCTCCTGTGACACGGTTCGCCGTCCACACGACTGTAGGCGCGGCGCCCGAGCAGCCGGAGGGCGTCGGTGTGACCTGCGACTCTTACAAAAAATTTGCACTCGTTCGCGACCATCTGCCCTCGGAGAGCGAGGTGGTGGGGATGAGCCAGCGGGAGATGCAGGACAGCGAGGTCGGTGGCCGCAGACATGTGGACAGTGATGAGCAGACCGACACGCTGCGGCGATGGGCGGGGCGCGCGCTGCGGGCCGGCAACCCGCTGACCGCGGGCGGTGCGACGATCAGTGGACACCTCTACATCGACGACACCGACCCCGTCTCGGTGCGACACCGGATGACGGTGCTGCCCCGTCTCGGTCGGGCGTCGATCATCGGGGCGACGCAGTTCCGCTACGTCCCGACTCGCTCCGCACTACGGTCCGCGGCGACCGGCGGACCGACCCACGACACCTTCGTGGTGACCGGCAGCGAGCGCAGCGGTACCGCGCGCCGTATCGCGGTGGTGGTGCCGGTCGGCACGGGGTCCCCGACGGCGGACGTGGCGACCAGCGCCAACACCACGAGCGCGACGATCCCTCTTTCGCACACGCCGTCCGCCCTCGTGGCGAGTCCCGACGGGGAACGGCTGTATGCGATCTCGCCCGACGCAGCCGTCGTCGTCGTGATCGACGCGATGTCGTGCCGCGTCGTGGAGACGTTCGACCTCAGCGGTAGGGCCGTCGCGCTCGTCGTCGACCCCCACCGACCACGGTTGTACGCCGCGATCGCCGGGAGCAATTGTGTCGACGTCCTCGACTCGGACTCCGGCGAGATCCTCGATTCGCTGTGGATCGACGACCCCATCCGTCTCGCGGTGTCGTCGGACGGGTCGCGTCTCGTCGTCGCGACCGGCGGCGGGGAGATCGAGGTGATCGACACCGCGACGATCCGCACCCTGGTGAACCTCGACGATCTCGGCGCGGTGCGCGATGTCCTGCTCTCACCCGATGACTCCCGGCTGTACGTGATCGCCCACGACGGTGTGGCGTGCGCCGTGCAGCTCATCGAGTCGCCGATGAACGCGCCGTTGCCGACCCACCGCTTCACCGCGCGCGGCGTGATCGGCGGTGTCGCGATGTCGGCCGACGGTCGCCGCCTCGCGCTCCTCGACGTCGGTGCCGATCACCGCGGGAACGGTGACCGGCTCGTCGTCCTCGACGCCGCGACCCTCATGACGCGGCACACCGTCTCCGTCGCACCGGGACATGGCGCCCCGACGTTCGGCGCCGATCAGCGGTCGGTGGTCATCGTCAACGCCCTCGACGAGACCGTCACCGTGATCGCCATCGATGGCGAGCGCACCGGCGCGGTGACGGTGCGCGCCGGCGCACGGCCCCGATGTGTGGTCGTCGCTACCGACGCCGACACCCTCTACTGCGCGGGGGCCGAGGGCGTGACGGTGCTGTCGCGGACGGTGACGGGCACCGTGCTCGGCGGCCTGCTCGACTCCGGCGTCCACCACGAGCTGTCGCGCGCCCCTCGCCACGGCTCGGTGTCGGTGTGCGAGGACGGTTCGTTCGTCTACACCACCGACGGTCCGTTCGTGACCGACGATCGTTTCGCGGTCCGGATCACCGATCTCTATCGGCGCAATGCTCCCGTCGATGCCGACGTGGTGGTCGTCGGCGTCCACTGAGCACCGACGGTCGCCTGCTCGGTCGTCAGACGCCGAGCGCGTCGGCGAGCAGGGCGACACGGCGGACGATCGCGGTCGCGCCGATGCGTTCGGCGCGCGCCGACACCGCCTGCAACTCCCCCGGCTCGACGCCGGCGCCGGTCTCGGCCGCGAGGATCAGGGCGAGGTGCTCGGTCTCGATCTCCCACGCCGCGTAGCCGCGACGTCGGTGCTCGCGTCGCGCGTCGGCGAGATGCACGGCCGCACATGTGTGGTCGCCGAGGGTGATGGCGAGGTGCGCCAGATGGTGGTGCACCACGCCGAACACCGCCGCCCACACCATGACCGTCTGATCGGCGAACGGCAGCAGCCGCGCGTACACCGCACGGCACGCCTCGAGGTTGCGCGTCACCGCCGCGGCGCGGGCGAGCGTCGCGAGGTATAGCGACGACAGCACCGACGTCGGGATCTCGGCGACGCGTTCGGCGGTGTAGTGGTCCATCACCTCGACGGCCTCGGCCCGCAGGGCCGCCGCACCCTCGACGTCGGTGTGCCCGATGTCGTGGAGGGCTAGCGCCAGGATCGGTCGGAACATCGGCACCACGCGCGCGAGCTCGGCGAACGTGTCGCGTTCGGCGACCTGGGTGGAGAAATCACCGCGCAGGGAGTTCAGCGCGAGCAGCGACAGCTGCAGCCGCCCCCACTTGCCGTGATCGTCGGGCGCGGTGGGCAATGCGTTGAGCATCGCGATGCGTTCCTCGGCCTGCGCGAGACGGCCGACGGTGACGTCGATGCCGACGAGCCCGTACTGCACCAGCGCCGCCAGCTCCGGGTTGCGTGACGTCTGGGCCTCGGTGATCCGGTCCAGGATCCGCAGCGCCGCATCGGGATCGCCGTGTTCGACCTCCGCGCGCGACGACCAGATGGCCACAGCCGGGTCGCGGACGCGACGGGTCGCGAGCGACATCAGGTCCGACAGCTCGGTCCGCGCCACCTCACGCAGATCGGCGCATTCGGGCACACGCAGGCCGATCAGCACCGACAACATCACCGCAGCGAGCGCATCGCGGTCACCGGTCGCGCGGGCGGCGGCCAACGCACGCAACGCGAAACCGCGGCGCGCCTCCCAGTCGTTCTCCCACCCGAGCTCGATCACCAACTGCGACAGCAACCGCGCCGTGTCGGCGTCGTCGGCGACACCGGCGGCCTCCTGCGCCGCGAGCACCTCGCCGAGACCGTCGACCCGCTCGTGGTCGATGCCCTGGATCTGGACGAACAGGATGCCCTCGAGCGCGTTCGCCAGCGTCGCCGCGATCTGCAGGTCGAGTTCGCCGAGGCGTCGCGCCATCGCCGCCGCCTCGAACAGGGTCGGACGGGCCTGCGCATCGCGGATCCGACGCATGGAACGCCCCCGGGCGATCAGCACCTCGCAGCGGGCCACCGAGTCGCCCCGCGGGACCATCCGGTCCAGCGCGTCGCCGAAGTACTCGATCGCGTCCTCGTAGGCGGCGACGCGATGGGCGCTCTCCCCCGCACGCCGCGAATACATCGCCGCGGCAGGCCGATCGGCGTCGAGCGCGCGACTGAGGTGATAGGCCAGCCGCACGAAGTCGTCGGTGTCGACCGACGCACCGAGCTCCTCGAGCGCGCGCGCCACCGACGAGTGCATCCGGGCGCGGACCGCACCGGCGGTGTTCGCGTACAGCGTCTCCCGCACGAGCGGGTGCCGCAGTCGCATGGCGTCGTCGGAGTCGTCGTCGGACAGCAGGAAGCGCCGCAGCATCAGCTCGTCGATCGCCTCGGCGAACCGGGTGTCGTCATCGAACGCATCGGGATCGAGCCAGCGGGCGGCATGTCGGAGCACGCTGCGCGACACCGACATCCCGATCACCGCACACAGGTGCAGCAACCCGACGGTGGCGTCGGACAGGCGGCGTTCGAGTTGGGCGACGGCGTCGGCGACCGACGAGGGCAGCGCCTCCTCGGGCATCCGCCAGTGCGCGGCCATCAGCGACGCGATGAACATGGGCAACCCGTTGGAGCGCTGGTGCAACGCGTCGGCGTCGATGTCGAAGCCCGCGAGCTCGACGAGTTCCTTGACGTCGGTCGGCGTGAGCAAACCCAGCGGGATGCGGTGCAGGCGGCCCGCGGACTCCGCGGCGTGCATCGTCGCGAGGAGTTCGGGGTGCGGGATGAAATCGTCACGGACCGTGGCCACCACGCACAGGTTCGACTGCGCGGACGCCCCCACGACGTAGCGCAGCACCGCCAACGTCGCCGCCGACGCCCACTGCAGGTCGTCGATGACCAACACCGTGATGGTGCCGGGATCACCGGTGAGCCACGTCGCCACCGCCTCCATCACCAGCGGCCGGTCGTCGGACACCGACGCCGGCGCGAGGTCTCCGAAGCGCCGCGCCGCACGTGGTGTGAGGCGCAGGATGTCGGCGCCGTGGCGGGTCAGCCACGCGCGGGTGTCGGCGGTGTCGCGGCGATCGATCTCGTGGGTGACCGCCTCGACGAAGGGTTCGTAGGGGGTGGCGGCGTTCTCGCTGCACCGGCCGACGACGACCTCGACACCGGCCGCGCGCGCCCGGCGGGCGGCCTCGGTCACCACCGTGGTCTTTCCCGTGCCGCTCTCACCGGACACCACGACGAACCGCCCGTGCCCACCGACGGCGGCCTCGATCGCGGTGTCGAGTTCGCGCAGCTGCTCACCGCGACCGACGATGTGCAGCCACGGATGGGTCGACCAGCCGACCGGGACCGGCTCGTCGATGGCGCCGCCGGGCGAGGCGGCGTGCGTGGCCGCGTCGTCGCGCAGCAGTCCCGCGAAGACGGCGTCGGTCTCGGCGGAGGGACTGACGCCGAGGGAGTCGGCGAGCACCCGACGACATCGCGCCGCGACCGACAGGGCCTGGGCGCGGTCGCCGAGGGCGGCGTAGGCGCGCATCGCCATCCGGTAGCCGACCTCACGCAGGGGATCGGCGGCCAGCAGGGCCTCGGCCGACGCCACGGCCTGCTCGTACTCGCCTGTCTCCAGCGATGATCCGGCGTCGAGATCGAGGGCACGCAACCGCAGGGTCACGCATTCGGCGCGGATCGGGTCGGCCCAGTCCCCCGTCACACCGACGAGCGCCTCGTCGGACAACAGCGCCAGCGCCGCACGCGCCCGCTCGGCGACCGCCCGGTGATCGATCTCGCCACGGGCATCGGGGATCGCCGGCCGACAGTTCGCCCGTGCCGTCTCGAGATCGACGGTGGCGGAGTCGGGGAGCAACAGCCGGACGTTGCCGCCGCGCGAGCGCACACAGTCACCCGCGATGCCGGCCGCCTCGACCGCGTCACGGACCTTCGAGATGAGACCCCGCAGCGCCGAGGTCCACGATCGCGGTCGCCCGTCGGGCCAGATGAGGTCGGCCAGTTCGGTGGTGCTCACCTCGCGCTGGCGGTGCAGAGCGAGGTAGGCCAGGACCTCGACACACCGCGGTCCACCGACCACGCGTGGATCGACGACACGTTCGCCGTGGACCGCCGACACGACCCCGACCGACACGACGCCGATCAGGCGAATCGTGATCGGAGCCCCGGTGTCCATCCGACGACGATATGCCGATACCCCGACCCCGTACTCGCCGAGGCGAGCCCCGCGGGGGATCCACGTCCACAAATCCCGACTCAACCATCCGTGAACTGCGGTTTTTGCATTTTTTTCGCACTTCGGGAGCAGTATGGGTGGCAGCAACACACAGGTGATCTCGTGGCGGCGGGGAAGGCAACGCACGGGGTCGAGAAGATGAACATCTGAGAAGAACCAGCGGGGGCGCGACATGCACGGGGTGGACGAGAACGGTCCGATCGAGACGGGCGTGATCCAGAGACGGGTCGCGTCACTCGACGGTGCACGGGACGAGAGCGGGATCGACGGACCGACGGCGACCGCGCCGCGAACCCGGAGCGGCCCGGCACATCTGCCGACCCACCTCGACCCCGTCGCGCCGCGGCTCCATCCCGGGGTTCCCGCCGTCCCCACCGCACCCGTCCCGGCGACACCGCGGTGGAAGACCTCACTGCGGCGACGCGTGTTCCACACCCCGACATCACCCGTCGGCGACACCGGCGTCCGACGGATCGTCGGTCGCGCCTCCGTCGTCGAGACCGGATGGGCGGACGCGGGCGACACGGCGTGTCGCCACACCCTGGAATCGGCACCGCAGCATGGTCGGGTGACCGTGCGCGCCGACGGGTCCTTCGACTACCTGCCGGGAACGGCGGTGCACCGCATGAGCCGCACGGCCGGCCCGATCGCCGACCGCTTCCGCGTCGTCGTGTCCGACGACGCGGGCCGACGTCACACCCTCGCGATCACGCCGATCGTGTCCGCGGACCCCGCGCGCACGCCGGTACGGTTCAGCGCGAACGCGACCGGCAGCGCGTCGATCGACCTGGGCGCGACCCCGCGGACCACGGCCCTCGACGCCACCGGCACCCGCCTCTACGTCATCAGCTCGGAGGCATCGACCCTGACGGTGATCGACACCGCCACATCGAGCGTCATCGCGGTGGTCGATCTCGCGGGCGTCCCGACGGCGCTGTGTGTCGACCCGACCGGCGCACGGCTGTTCATCGTCCTTCCCGCCGGCGACACGATCGCCGTCGTCGACACCGCCTCGGCCACGGTGACCGGTGCCATCCACGTCGCCGCCCCGGTGGCGATCGCGGCAGCGCCCGACGGCGCATCGCTGATCGTCGCCGGCGCCGACGGATCCCTGCGCATCCTCGACGTGTCCGGCCGCGAGATCGGGCGCGTCGACGGGCTCGGCCGGATCCGCTCGCTGCTGACCAGCGCCGACGGCCGACGCGTCTACGTGCTCGACGAGTCGGGCCCCGACGCCGTCGTCCATGTTCTCGCGCTCCACGACGCGGCGACGGGCGCACCGCGCAGGGTCGGCGCAATCCGTGCCGACGGCTTCGTCCACGACATGACTCTCGGCGCGAACGACACGCGGCTGCATCTCGTCTCGGCGAGCGCGCGCACCCTGATCTCCGTCGACACCCGCACCCTCATGGTCCACTCGGTCATCGACCTCGGAGGCTTCCACACCGGCGTCGCCGCCGCGCCCGACGGGCACATCGTCTATGTCGCCGAGTCGTTCGGCGACGCCGTCTCGGCGGTCGATCTGCGCACAGGAACGGTGGTCGCCACGGCACCCACCGGCGAGTTCCCCCGCCACCTCGTGTGCAGTCCCGACGGCGCCCTGGTCTACGCGGCGACGGCCGACGCCGTCACCGTGCTCACCCGAGCGGTGCCCGGCGTGATCGTGGGCCCCGACGACGGCATCGATCGGATCTACACCGTCGCCGGCGGTCCCCGCCACGGCTCGGTCCGCATCGAGACCGACGGCAGCTTCGTCTACACCTCGGATCTGCCATTCGTGGAGAACGACGAGTTCCGTGTGCTCGTCGACGACGGCCTGCGCACCGCGAGCACCGCCGTCATCTCCCTCTGCGCGACCCCACACGCCCAGACGTGAGACTCAGCCGTCGGAATCCGACATGACGGCTCAGCCGTCGGTGTCTGCGCTGACCGTCCCGGCGAACTGGCTGTTGTAGAGCCGGAAGTAAGCACCGCGGGCGTCGATGAGCTCGTCGTGTGACCCCTGCTCGACGATCTTGCCGCCCTCCATCACGAGGATGGTGTCGGCGTCGCGGACCGTCGAGAGTCGGTGTGCGATGACGAAACTCGTGCGGTCGGCGCGCAACGCCTGCATCGCCTTCTGGATGAGCAGCTCGGTGCGGGTGTCGACCGAGCTGGTGGCCTCGTCGAGGATCAGCAGTCGCGGTTGGGCGAGGAACGCCCGCGCGATCGTGATGAGCTGCTTCTCGCCGGCGCTGACACCGCCACCCTCCTCGTCGATCACGGTGTCGTAGCCGTCGGGCAGGATCGACACGAAGTGGTCGACGTGGCCTGCGCGTGCGGCGGCCATCACCGCGGCGTCGTCGGCATCGGGATCGCCGTAGGCGATGTTCTCGCGGATGGTGCCGCCGAACAGCCACGAATCCTGCAGCACCATGCCCGTTCGCTCGCGCAGATCCGCTCGCGACATGTCGCGGGTCTCGACCCCGTCGAGCGAGATGGTGCCCGAGTCGACGTCGTAGAACCGCATGAGCAGGTTCACCACCGTGGTCTTGCCCGCACCGGTCGGGCCGACGATGGCGACCATGTGGCCAGGCCGCGCCGTCAGCGACAGGGCCTCGATGAGCGGGGCGTCGTCGCGGTAGCTGAACGACACGTCGTCCACCGTCACCTCTCCGGCATCCCCGACGGGGACCTTCGGTGACGCCGGGTCGGCGTCCTCGACCTCGGCGTCGAGGATGTCGAAGATGCGCTCGGCCGAGGCGACACCGCTCTGCATCAGGTTGAACATCGACCCGATCTGGGTGAGCGGCTGGGTGAACTGGCGGGAGTACTGGATGAACGCCTGCACCTCACCGAGACTCAGGCTTCCCGACGCCACACGCAGACCGCCGACCACCGCGATCGCCACGTAGTTGAGGTTCCCCAGGAACATGATGGTGGGCATGATGATCCCGGAGATGAACTGCGCCCGCCAGCTCGACGCGTAGAGCGATTCGTTGCGCTCGTCGAAGCGGTCGGCGACCTCCTGGGCGCGCCCGAACACCTTGATGACCTCGTGGCCGGTGAAGGCCTCCTCGACCTGCGCGTTGAGCGCGCCGGTGCTCTTCCACTGCGCCAGGAAGTGGGGCTTCGACCGCTTGGCGACCATCGCGGTCGCGAGCACCGCCAGCGGCACGGTGACGATCGCGATCAGCGAGAGCAGCGGCGAGATGATGAGCATCATCACCAGGATCGCGATGACCATCAGCAGCGAGTTCAGCAGCTGGGAGATGGTCTGCTGCAACGACTGCGAGACGTTGTCGATGTCGTTGGTGACGCGACTGAGCAGCTCCCCGCGCGGGGTGGTGTCGAAGTAGCGCAACGGGAGTCGGTGGATCTTGTCCTCCACCTCGGTGCGGAGTTCACGCACCGTCGACTGCACGGTGACGTTGAGCAGGAGGCTCATCAACCACGCCAGCAGCGCCGAGGCGACATAGAGCACCAGCACGAGCGTCAGCGTCGACCCCAGCGCACCGAAGTCGACTCCGGTGCCCGGGGTGACGTTCATCGACGACACCATGTCGGCGAAGGTCCCGTCGCCGCGCTCGCGCAGACCCGCCACGGCCTGGGCCTTGGTGACACCGTCGGGCAACGACTTCCCGATCACGCCCGAGAAGATGATGTCCGTCGCGTGGCCGAGGATCCGCGGCGACAGCGCGGTGAGGACCACCGATCCGACCGCGGCCACGAAGATCACCGCCAGCGACAGCCGTCGGGTCGCGAGCCTGCCGCCGAGGCGTTTCACCGACGGCTTGAACGACCGTGCCTTCTCCCCCGGCACCCCGCCCATCGGGATGCCGGGGCCACCGCCACCGGGGCGCGTCATCGGGCGTCCACCGCCATCTGCGACTCGACGATCTCGGTGTAGGTGGGGCAGGTGTCGACGAGGTCGTGGTGTCGGCCCACGCCGACCACCCGACCGTGTTCGAGGACGACGATCTGATCGGCGTCGATGATCGTCGAGATGCGTTGGGCGACGATGATGACGCATGCGTCGGTGGTCGCCGGCCGCAGCGCCGCGCGCAGGCGGGCGTCGGTGGCGAGATCGAGCGCGGAGAACGAGTCGTCGAAGAGGTAGATGTTGGGCCGGCGAATGAGGGCCCGGGCGATCGCGAGGCGTTGTCGTTGCCCGCCGGAGACCGTCGTCCCGCCCTGCGCGACGGCGGTGTCGAGCCCATCGGGCATGTCGCGCACGAAGTCTGCCGCCTGCGCGACGGTCAACGCCTCCCAGATCTCGTCGTCGGTGGCGTCGGGCCGTCCGTAGCGCATGTTGGTCGCGATGGTGCCGGAGAACAGGTACGGCTTCTGCGGCACCAACCCGATGACGCGTCGCAACTCCTCGGGGTCGAGGGTGCGCACATCGGTCCCGCCGACCGACACCGCGCCGCCGGTCACGTCGACCAGTCGCGGGATGAGACCCAGCACGGTGGTCTTGCCCGAGCCGGTGGAGCCGACCACGGCGGTGGTGGTGCCGGGGGTGGCGGTGAACGAGATGTCGCACAGCACAGGCGCATCGGCGCCGGGATAGCGGAACTCGGCACCGCGGAACTCGACGGTGCCGGGGTCGGCGACGAACGGCGCGGGCTTGTCCGGCGGTGACACCGAGGTCTCGGTGTCGAGGACCTCGGAGATGCGTTCGGCGCAGACCGTGGCGCGCGGCGCCATCATGGCGAGGAACGACGCCATCATCACCGCCATCATGATCTGCATGACGTAGCTGATCATCGCGGTGAGCGAACCGATCTCGACGGTCCCGTCGGCGATCTTGTAACCGCCGAACCACACGATGGCCACCATCGTGACGTTGGTGATGAGCATGACGACGGGGAACATCAGCGCCATGAGGCGACCCACGCGCAGCGCCGAGTCGGTGAGGTCGTCGTTGGCGCGGTCGAACCGCTCGCGCTCGTAGGGCTCGCGCACGAACGCGCGCACCACGCGGATACCGGTGATCTGCTCGCGCAGAACACGGTTGACGGTGTCGATGCGGCTCTGCATCGCCCGGAACCCGGGGATCATGCGGGCGATGATGAGCGCCATGCTGCCGCCGAGGACGGGGACCGCGACGACGAGCACCCAGGCCAGCGAGCTGCCGACGTGCAGGCCGAGGACGATGCCGCCGATGCACATGATCGGCGCCGTGACGAGGATCGTGCACGCCATCACCGCGAGCATCTGCACCTGCTGGACGTCGTTGGTGGTGCGGGTGATCAGCGACGGCGCACCGAACTGACCGACCTCCCGCGCCGAGAACGTGCTGACGCGACCCATGAGGTCGCGGCGGATGTCGCGGCCCGCACCGAGCGACGCGCGCGCACCGAAATAGCTCGAGGCGATGCTGCACAGCACCTGCACCAGCGAGATGCCGAGCATCCACATGCCGATGTCGACGATGTAGTCGGTGTCGCCGCGTGCGACACCGGAGTCGATGATGTCGGCGTTGAGTGTGGGCAGGTAGAGCATCGCGATGGTGGCGACGAGCTGGAGCACCACCACGGCGAGCAGTTCACGACGGTAGGTCGCGAGATAGGTACGCAGAAGCCGGATCAGCATCGGCTCGACGATCCGGACATCTGACAGCGAGGGCCATTCACCCGGCTGAGGTTATCAACGCTCGACCGCCCGCGCGTCAGCCGAAAGTGCGTCACATGGTCGTCGCGATGGCCCTCGCGGGGCAGCGGTCGACGGCGTCGGCGATCTCCGATGTCCGCTTCGTGACGGGTGCGTCGGGGAGGACGTAGGAGATGCCCTCGTCGTCGGTCTGGTCGAACACGTCCGGTGCTGCGAGCACGCACTGGCCTGCGCCCACGCAGGCGTCGCGGTCGATCTCGATGCTCATGACGCCTCGACGGTGGATGTGTCGAAGGTGATGGGGAGCGACCGGACGCCGTAGACGAACATGTCGTCCTTGAAGTCGATGTCGTCGAGCTCGGCGGCCACGTCCAGACCGGGAACCCGCGTGATGAGGGCGCGGTAGGCGATCTCGAGCTCGAGACGCGCCAGCGCCTGACCAAGGCACTGGTGGACCCCGAAGCCGAACGCGACGTGGTGTCGCGCGGCCCGGTGGATGTCGAGGGTGTCGGGATCGCCCTCGAACGCGCCCTCGGCGCGGTTGCCCGCGTCGGCGGAGATGATGACGCCCTCCCCCGCGGCGATGGTGGTGCCGGCGATCTCGATGTCGTCGGTGGCCACACGTCGCAGCCCCTGGTGCACGATCGTGAGATAGCGCAGCAATTCCTCGACCGCGGAGGTCATCAGCGCGGGGTCGTCACTCGCCCTCAGCTCGGCGAGCTGGTTGGGATGGCGCAGCAACGTGAGTGTGCCCAGCGCGATCATGTTCGCGGTCGTCTCGTGTCCCGCGATGAGCAGCAGGCTGCACATGTCCGCGACCTCGGCGGTCGTGAGGTGGCCGGGACGCACCTGGTTCACCACGAGGTCGCCGATGAGATCGTCACCGGGGTTCTCCGCGGCCTTGTCGACCAGGTCGCGCAGATAGTCGGCGAGGTCGTCGCGGGCGGCCTCACGCTCGGCGATCGGGGCACTCAGGGTGAGTTGCACGCTGCTGCACCGTTGGAAGAAGTCGTGGTCGGCGTAGGGCACACCGAGGAGATCGCAGATGACCAGCGACGGCAGGGGCAGGGCGAAGTCGGCGACGAGGTCGGCGTGCCCCTGCTTGGCCAGCATCTGCTCGAGCAGCGTGTCGACCAACCCCTCGATGGCCGGACGCATCGACGCGATCCGCTTGACGGTGAAGTGCTTGATCAGCATCCGTCGTTGCTGCTGGTGTTCGGGGTTGTCCATCGAGATGAACGACCGCGTGCGCCGTGCCAGTACCCGCGCGGGGTAGCCGGGCTTGCGGAAGTCGGAGCTCAGGCGCGGGTCGACGAGGGCCTCGCGCTGCTCGTCGTATCCGGTGACCAGCCACGCGGTGGCACCGGTCTCGATCCGTACCTTCGAGACCGGGCCGTTCTCGGTCTGTTCGGCGGGTGGGTCGAACGGACAGGTCCGGGTCATCGGATAGTCCGGGATCACGTCAGACATCTAGCCTCCCTAATTACGTGTACTCACCAACTATATCGGAAACGGCGGCAAGCACGCGTCGATCACGTCACCATCCGACGTCGGGGGTTGGTGTCGACCGTTGCCATGAGGGAACAATCGACCCGGGTCGGTGACCTCATGAAGCAGAAAGTGACATCCATGCGCATCAGAGAACGAGTGACGGCACTGACCGTTGCGGCCGTGACCGTGCTGACCGTCGCAGTCGCGACCGTCTTGCCACTGGCGTCGACGCAGCTCGCCGGGGTGGCGAGCGCCGACGACATCTACGGCGAGTTCACCGTGGGCGGGCGGATCGAGGAGGCCTACAAGGCCACCGGTGGGCCCGACCAGTGGGGCAACCCGCTGATCCCCGAGTCCCCCGCGTTCCAGGGTGGCCGATTCCAGACCTTCGAGAAGAACGTCTCGTTCTACTGGAAGGCGAACGTCGCCGGCGGCACCGCGCACTACGTGGGCGGCGCGATCCGCGGCAAGTGGGCGTCGCTGCGGTACGAGCGCGGCGTACTCGGCTGGCCGCTCACGAACGAGATCGACGTCCCCGGTCGCGGGAAGCGTCAGAACTTCCAGGGCGGCAACGTCTACTACTCCTCGGCCGGCGGAACCCGCACGGTGTGGGGCGGCATCCTCGCGCGCTGGACCGCGAAGGGCGGCTCGACCGGGTTCTTCGGTTTCCCCGTCAGCAACGAATACCGCAACGGTCGTGGCTGGGCGCAGGACTTCAACGGCGGGACGCTCTTCTTCCCCTGATCCACTCTGCGTGAGTCCGATTGCGGCTCAGGCGAACCGGCGCATCCGTGCGTCGGTTCGCCGCGCCGGGTCCACCTCCGCGAGTTCGGCCAGCGCCGTGGCGACGGCGTCGCCGATGTCGCGACAGAACGCGACCGGGTCGTCCGCGGGATCGTCGGTCTCGGTCACGACGACGTCGACGAAGCCGTCGGCGAGCAGTTCGGCCGCCGAGATCGACTGAGCGCGCGACAGTTCCGGTGCGTGGTCGGTGTCGCGGTGGACGATCACACTGGCCCCCTCGGGCGGTAGCGGCGAGAGCCAGCCGCTGCCGGCGGCGATCACCCGGTCGGCCGGATACAGCGCCAACGCGGCGCCGCCGGCGCCCTGACCGAGCACCACCGACACCGTGGTCACCGGCAGCGCGATGAGATCGGCCAGGCAGCGAGCGATCTCGCCCGCCAGACCGCCCTCCTCGGAGTCGCGGGACAGGTCGGCCCCCGGGGTGTCGACGACGGTCACCAACGGCAGGTCGAGGTCGGCGGCCAGGGCCATGCCTCGTCGCGCGACCCGGAGCGCCGCGGGGCCCAGCAGTGATCCGGGCCGCTGCAGTCGCCGGTCCTGGCCGATCACCACCACTCCCCGACCACCGATCCGTGCCATCGCCAGCAGCAGTCCCCGGTCACTCTCCCCCTCACCGGTGCCACTGAGCGCCACGACGTCGGTCGCGATGTGCCGCAGCAGGTCTCGCACGCCGGGACGGTTCGGGTTTCGTGAGGCGAGGACGGCGTCCCAGGCGTCGGGTGCCGCGGGCGCTGCGACGCGGGCGTCGGTCGATCCGGGCGCGGCGGTACGGGAACGGTGGATGGTCAGCACGGCATCGACGTATCGCGGCAGGTCGGCGACCGGCGTCACGATGTCGACGAGACCATGGGCGCGGAGGTTCTCGGCGCGCTGCACGCCTTCGGGAAACGGTTCACCGGTCAGCCCCTCGTACACCCGCGGCCCGAGGAATCCGATGAGTGCGTCGGGTTCGGCGAGGGTGACGTGCCCGAGCGATCCCCACGATGCCAACACGCCGCCGGTGGTGGGGTGTCGCAGATGGACGAGGTAGGGCAGTCGGGCCGCCTTGTGGTCGACCACGGCCGCGGCGATGGCCACCATCTGCAGGAACGCCGGGGTCCCCTCCTGCATGCGGGTCCCGCCCGAGGCGGGCAACGCCAGCAACGGCAGCCCCTCGGCCGTGGCGCGTCGGACGGCGGCGACCATCCGGCGGCCGGCGGCGCGACCGATCGACCCGGCGAGGAAGCCGAACTCGCTGACCACGACCGCGACACGGTGACCCCGCACGAGTCCCGCACCGGTCAGAAGGGATTCGTCGACGCCACTCTTCTCACGCGCTCGGGCGAGATCGGCCGCGTACCGAGGGTCGTCGGTCTCGTCGGCGGCCGGAGCGTCCCACGACACCCACGTGTCCTCGTCGACGACGACGGCGAGGACCTGCGCAGCACTGCGGGGAGTCATCGACCGATTATGTCAATGCTCCCCGCAGCGCCCGGCCGATGGCCCGGTCCGATCTACTTCTGTTCGGGCAGAACGTGTTCGCCGGTCTTGTCACACGACAACGCCAGCGACGAGATGTACTGCTTCTCCCCGTTCGGGCCGGGCTTGGCCGAGGCAATCATGTCGGGCCGCTCGAACTCGATGCCGGTGACGCAGCACATCAGGCGCGCGTCGGACGGGTTGCCGTTCTCGTCGAGCATCGGCAGGTCGATCCCATCGTCGGTGCGACGGAGGTAGTACTTGCCCTTCGTCGCGACGGCGAAGATCGGCGGCAGCACCACCGCGAGCACCAGGGCGACGATCGGCGAGTACGGCTGGATGGCGTCGCCGAACACGTGGAAGTAGGTCATGATCGACAGCCCGCCGGCGATCACGACGCTGCCGAACCCGACCGGGTTCACGCTGTAGAGCATCCCGCGACGGAACTCGGGTTGCTTGGGCGAGAGCTTCAGCAGGAACTTGTTGATCGCGATGTCGGAGGCGACGGTGGCGATCCACGCGATGCCGCAGTTGGCGTAGAAGTTCAGCAGGTTGTTGAGGAAGCTGAACATGTCGGCCTCCATCAACACGATCGCGATGGCGACGTTGAACACCAGGAACACGAGGCGACCCGGGTAGGTCTTGGTGACGCGGGTGAAGCTGTTGGTCCACGCCAGCGAACCGGAGTAGGCGTTGGTGACGTTGATCTTGATCTGGCTGATCACAACAAGGATCACCGCGAGGGTGAGCGCCAGCCAGTGCGGCATGAAGTCCTCGTAGATGGCGAGGAACTGCTCGACGGGCTGGTTGGCGACGCCGGCCTGATCGGCGAAGTTGAGGATGAGGTAGACCGCGAGGAACAGGCCGACGACCTGCTTGATCGCGCCGAAGAACACCCAGCCCGGACCGGCGGTGAGCACCGCGGCCCACCAGCGGCGGTTGTTCTCGGGGGTCTTGGGCGGCATGAAGCGCAGGTAGTCGATCTGCTCGGCGATCTGGGCGATGAGCGACAGGCAGACGCCCGCGGCGAGCATGGTGCCGGCGAACGACACCCCCTGACCACCCTTGGCGTCGATACCGCCGCTGTAGGAGAGGAAGTCGCCGACGGCGCTCGGGTGGCTGATGAGCAGGTAGAGGAACGGGAGCACCATCATGACCAGCCACAGCGGGGTGGTCCACACCTGCAGCTTGGCCAGGGTGTTCATGCCGTAGATGACCAGCGGGATCACCAACACCGACGACACGAGATAGCCCAGCCACAGCGGGATCCCGAGTCCGAGCTTGAGGCCCTGGGCCATGATCGAACCCTCGAGGGCGAAGAAGATGAAGGTGAACGACGCAAAGATGACGTTGGTCAGCACCGAGCCGTAGTAGCCGAAACCGCTACCGCGCGTGATGAGGTCGAGGTCGATGTTGTACCGCGCCGCGTAGTAGGCGAGCGGATATCCCGTCAGCACGATGACGACGGCGAAGAACAGGATGCCCCACAACGCATTACCGGTGCCGTTGGCGATGCCGATGTTCGCGCCGATCGCGAAGTCGGCCAGATAGGCGATGCCGCCGAGCGCGGAGATCGAGACGACACCCGGACCCCACTTGCGGTAGCTGCGTGGCGCGAACCGAAGGGTGTAGTCCTCCAGTGTCTCTCGTGTCGCCGCGGCCTGCGGTCCGGTGAGAGCCGGATTCGGCTCCACTACTTCCTGGGTCATGCGTTCTCCTCGATCGCGTGTCGCAGTGATGTCCACCCCCTGGCGGGCAATATCGCGACGCTAGAGGCGACGTGTATCCCGAACGGTTCCAGCATGTTTCGAGCACGAAAACTCGCACCCTTTAGCCTTGCGCATGAACGCTGGGTAGCGTAGAGCGCGTCATCGCAAATGTCGTAGGCTCGAAGCGGTCACCGGACCGCACCGGTCCCCCTGAACATCGGAGCTCACGCTGTCCGGCAAGAAGTCCGCCACCACGCTGCCGACGGCCACCGTGTGCCGTGGTTGCTGCTGTGGCACCGCGCGCAAACACCCCGACATCGACCACGACGAGCATCTCGACGCCCTGCGCGCGTCGGCGAGCGACGCCGCGCGGGTGCGCACGAGCGATTGCCTCGACGACTGCGCGCGGTCGAACGTCATCGTGGTGTCGCCGTCGCGGGCCGGTCGGGTCAAGGGCGGTCGGCCGGTCTGGCTGCAGAAGGTGTTGACCGCCTCGGCCATGGCCGAGGTCGGCGACTGGATGCGCGCGGGCGGTCCCGGGATCGCGCCGCCGCCGGCGTCGGTGAAGCGACTCGTCTACCGACCGGGATCGTCGGTCAAGCGCCTGAAATAGCGCTCAGCGGCCCGTGAACCGCGGGCTGCGCTTCTCGGTCCGTGCGGCCCGGCCCTCGGCCAGATCCTGGCTCTCCCAGGCACGCATCATCGCCGCCGCACGATAGGCCGGCACCTCGTCACGGGCGCCGTCGCCGGCGAACACCAGCTTGTAGTGGGCGAGCGTGAGCGGAGCGAGTTCGGCGATGCTCGCCGCCCACTCCTGCGCCATCGCCAGATCGCCGATGCGATTGGCGAAACCCACCGACAGGGCGTGCTCGGCGGTGAGCGGGTCACACCCGATGAGCATTCCGCGCGCGGTGCCCGATCCGACCAGCGAGATGAGGCGACGGATCGTCCACTCGTCGACCGCCACGCCGATCTTCGCCGCGGGAATCCCGCACAATGCGTCGGGCGCCATCACGCGCAGATCGGCGACCATCGCCAGCTGCAGGCCGGCGCCGAGCGCGCTGCCGTTCAGCGCCGCGATCACCGGCACCGGCACCGCCTCGATGCGCTGCAGGGCCGACACCAGCTTGGTCAGGAACTCGGGGTCGTAGACCGGACCCGACAGGTCGGCCCCCGCGCAGAACACCCGACCCTCGCCCGTGAGGACGATGGCGCGCGCACCGGCCTCGACGGCGGAGTCGACCGCGGCCACCAAGTCGTCCACCATGGCGTGATCGAGCGCGTTGCGCTTGTCCGATCGCTGCAACTCGATGGTGGTGACGGACCCGTTCGACGTGCTCCCGATCATGAGCGTCAGCGTATCGCGAGGCGTGTCCTCCGCGGCCGTCACCCGAGACGGGGTGCGGCGTCGCCGTGGGCCATCGTCGTCGCCGAGTCAGACGTAAGGCCGCGTCGTGAGTTCGAGGTAGTGGCCGGCGGGATCCAGGAAGTAGACGCCTCGTCCGCCGTGCTCGGTGTTCGTGGCGTGGAGTGATCGCCGTTGCGGGTCGGCCCAGTAGTCGAGTTCATGATGCCGCATGTAGTCGAGTGCTCGATCGAAGTGGTCCTCGGTCACCAGGAACGCATAATGCTGAGGCGAGAAGTCGGTGGGCGGTGCTGCGAACTGGAGCAGAACTCCGCCGTCGAGTGTCAGGTTGATGAAGGGCCCCCACCTGGGGGCGTCGTCTGCTTCCAAGATGTGCCGGTGGAACCGGGCAGATGCCTCCGGGTCGTTCGCGGCGATGATGGTGTGGTTGAACCGTGCAGTCATGTCTCTTCTGATCTGGAGTGCGGATGGGCGGGCGAGGAGTCACCGCCGACCGGTGGCGAACGAGAAGTGACAGAGGTACGGGCGTGGAATCGCCCGCTCCGCTTCACCGCGTGTCCGGGAAGCCTTCCCGTGTACGGCGCGATGCCATCCCGGTTGTCATGCCGGAAAATTAGCACGGGAAACGACGTCACTCCACCGAGATCAGCGAATGCGGCTTAGGCTGCGGGACATGCGATTGATTCTCGACGTGGATCTCGATGCCCTCGACGGTGATGCGGCCGCGGAGGTGGGACGCATCCTGCGGTACTGGGCCGGTGCGGCCGCCCAGCTCCCCCTGGACCAGGCCGTGTCGCACGACCTGATGGACTCGCAGTACCGGGCAGTCGGAACCTTTCGGATCGAGTGAACCGGCCGGTCGCGCAGGGAAATTCGCGCTCGAACACACTTGCGAGTGTCGTATTCCTGAACTATACTTTTGGCAGTCGATGCATCCGGGGGGAGGCTGCGCTGTGGGGAACACTCTGATCGCCAAATATGCTGCGCTGGAATCACTCCTGGCCGAGATCGCCGACGAGTCCTCCGACGGCTTGACGGAGTCGGAGGTCGCAGAGGTCGCGGTCACCCACGAACGACTCACGCGCACCATGGGGTCCATGGGACTTCGGTGGATCGCCGACGTGTCCGATCGCGAGGCCTACCGAGCGGTGCAGTGCCGCAACCTGATCGAATTCGTCGGCGAACATCTCCGGGTCGCGGCGCCCAAGAAGCGGCTGCGCGAGGTCGCCGAACTGTCGTCGATGCTGTCGATGACCGGCGAACCGCTGCCCCCACGCTGCCCCGAGACCGCGGCCGCCATGGCCGACGGCGACCTTTCCCACGAGCACGTCATCGCAGTGCTCGACGTCCTCGACAAGGTTCCTGCCGCAACACCTTCGGATGCGCGCGACCGGGCCGAGGCACAGCTCGCCGACATCGCCCGCGACTTCGGTCCACGCGAGATCGCGCGCGCCGGCGCCCGCATCCTGGCTCATCTCGACCCCGACGGCGACCTGCCGTCGGACCGCGATCGCGCCCGCAACCGCGGTGTCGGCCTCGGTACCCAGGACTCGCTGCTCATGTCGAAGCTCACTGGCCATCTCGATCCGATGACACGAGCGCTGTTCGACGTCGTCCTCGCAGCCTGGGCCGCGCCCGGCATGAACAACCCAGACGACGAGCACTCACCGCACGGCGGCAACGACGACGACGGCATCGACCCCGCCCTGCTGCGCGAGGCCGCCGACCGCGACCACCGTTCACAGTCCCAGCGCAACCACGACGCCCTGAAGGCGCTGCTGCAGGCGGCCGTCGACGGACGGCTCCTCGGCGGCTCGCACCGAGGTCTGCCCCCGCACATCATCGTGTCGATCACCGATACGCAGCTGCGAGAACGAGCAGGCATCGCGCACACCGCCACCGGCGCAGACCTTCCCATGACCGACGTCATCGCACTGGCCGCCTCCGCGCAGATGCACCTGTCGGTGTTCGACGACATCACCGGCGAGCCCCTCTTCTACGGTCGCGCCAAGCGGTTGGCGACCCAGGCCCAACGATTCGTCCTGTTCTCCCAGTACGGCGGCTGCGGCAAGGCCGGGTGCCCCGCGCCCTTCTCGCACGTCGAGATCCATCACGCCGAAAGCGACTGGGCCGATGGCGGTGTCACCGACGTCACCGACCTAGCCCCCGCGTGTGGACCCCACAACCGCGCCGTCGGCGACGGCCCGGGGCAGTTCACGAGCATCAAGATCGACTCCGGGCCCGACCGCGGACGCTACGGCTGGACACCCAACGGCAATACGGGCCCACCCCGCGCCAACCACCTGCACCGACCCGCGCAGATCGTCGCCGACCACGCACCACCGGAACCCGTATCGGAGACGGTGCAACGACGGTTGCAGTTCCTCGTCACCGAGAGCATCAGGCTCCCCCGCGTTCACCGGCAGGCCGTGCTCGCTGAGTAGAGTTCTCGTCGTGTCCACCGACGAGCAGCTCGACTGCGTCGTGATCGGTGGCGGCCAGGCCGGACTGTCGGCGGGCTATTTCCTGCAACGTCGTGGTCTGAACGGACGCTTCGCCATTCTCGACCATGCACCCTCGTCGGGTGGTGCGTGGCAATTCCGTTGGCCCACACTCACCCTCGCCGGAGCGAACCACGTCCACGACCTCCCCGGATACGGCCTCGCCGAAGCCCTCGGAGTCGACTGCGATCAGTGGCCGGCATCGACAGCCGTCGCCGACTACTTCGGACGCTACGAACGACGATTCGACCTCCCCGTCCGCCGACCGGTCCACGTGAGCGCGGTGCGTCTCGTACCCGGACGCGACCCCGACGACCCCCGGTTCGCGGTGACCTCCGGCGCCGGCCCCGGAATGCCGGAGACCACGCTCGAGGCCGCAACCGTCATCAACGCGACCGGTACATGGGATCGCCCCTTCGTGCCACACACACCCGGCGCCGAACGCTTCACCGGCCGCATCCTGCACACCCACGACTACACCGGGCCGCACGACTTCGACGGACAGCGGGTGCTCGTGGTCGGCGCAGGGATCTCGGCGGTGCAACTGCTCATCGAGATCGCCCGTACCGCAACCGATGTGGAGGCCTTCTGGTGCTCGCGCACCGAGCCGGTGTTCGCCGACGGTCCGTTCACCCCCGAGGAGGGCCGCGAGGCCGTCGCCCGGGTGGAACGGCGGGTGCGCGCGGGACTGCCGCCGACGTCGGTGGTGTCGGTGACCGGCCTGCGACGCACCCCCGCGATCGCCGCGGCCCAGGCCGACGGGATCCTCGCGTGGCGACCGATGTTCACCCGCATCACCGAGACCGGCGTCGCCTTCGCCGATGGGACGCAGCTCGACGTCGACGTCATCTTCTACAACACCGGATTCCGCAGTGCGTTGGACCATCTCGCACCCTTACGACTGCGCAGTGCGGGCGGCGGGATCACCATGACCGGTCGCCTGGCGACGGTGGTCGCCGCGCAACCACGGGTCCAATTGCTCGGATACGGTCCTTCCGCGTCGACGATCGGCGCCAATCGCGCCGGTCGCGAGGCGGCGCGCGTCGTGGCCGAGATCATCGACAGGTGACGACACCCGGGCCCGATCCGCGTATGCTTAGCCAGACTATGGATATGAACGGTGTTGCCGAGCGATTCATCCTGCTGGCCCTCGATCCGTCCACCGGCGAGCCGTTGACCCAGGCCGGTTTCGCCGACGTGGCGATCTCCGGGGCGTTTCTCGCCGACCTCGCGTTGCGGGATCGGATCACGCTCACCGACGACACGATCACGGTGATCGACGATTCCCCCACCGGCAACGCCACACTCGACACCTGTATCGCGACGATCGCTGAGAAGAAGTCCCGCGATGCCGGCGCCCTGATCACCGCGTTCTGCCCGATCGCCCATCGCCGACGCGACGAGGTGTTCGTCGAGGCGGAGCAGGCCGGCCTCGTGGAGCACCTGACGCGGCGACACCTGTGGATCTACACGACACATCGGTACAAGCCCGTCGCCGGATCGACGCTGGTCCACCTGTCCGCGGAGGTGGACCGCACCATCACCTCCCCCGGCGCCTCGATGACGCCGGAGATCGGCGCCCTCATCGCGGTACTCGACGCCGCCCAGATCGCCACCCGTCGTTTCCCCGGGGCCGATCCGCAGCAGATCGAGGCCGCGCGGACGGGCGCCTGGGCGCAATCGGCGGTCCGATCAGCGACGACACAGATCCAACTGGCGGTCATGGTCGCCGTCATGGCTGCCACGACCGCCGCCACGACGATCACCATCACGTCCAACTGAACACATGCCCGACGACCTGGTGGCCTTCCGTTCAGCCTGATCGTTGGCCTGAACCTTTTACTTAACAATGCTAGTTTGATCGGCGTGTCCGCATACGCGTCGCCACCCGAACTGTCGGTGTTGCTGCCGTTCGTGCCACGGCGCCCCGAACAGGTGCACCCGTTCTCCTCGTTGGTCCAGTGGACCGCCGCGGCGCGGCTGTGGCAGGGCCATGGGGCCACGATGGACACCTTCGGCACGTTCGCGGCGACCGCGGGCGCGGGGTTCCGGGTTCCCGTGGGCGTCGGGGTCACGCTCATGCCACTCCGCCATCCCCTCGACATCGCCCACCAGGCTCGGTCGTTGGCGAAGACCACGCAGCACCCCGTGTGCCTGGGTATCGGCCCCGGCGGCCGCGACTTCCAGCGGGCCCTCCTCGGGGCGCCGTACCGCAGTCAGATCGGCGCGGTCGGCGAGTACGTCGACATCGTCGCGCGGCTGCTGCACGGCGAGATCGTCGACACCGCCGGCGAATACTTCTCCTGTCACACAGCCCTTCCCGCGGAACCGGTGCCCGACATCGAGGTCGGGCTCGGCGTCCTACGCCCGGCCATGGCGCAGCTCGCCGGGCGCAGCGCGGACACCGCCATCACCTGGCTCACCCCGCCGAGCTACCTCGACGAGATCATCGTCCCCGCACTCGAAGCCGGGCGCGCGCAGCGCACCGCGGAGTCCACGCCGATCACCGCGACCGACGTACCGTCGCGTCCCCGCGTGGTCGCGATGGTGCCCGTCGCCCTCGATCGCCCCGGCCGCGACCGCCACGACGTCGTCGTCGCGTCGAGCGGACGCCACATGGCCGCGCCGCACTACCGCGACATGCTCGACCGCGCCGGGATCGCCATCTCCGGCACCGAGCGGGCCGACACCGAACAGCTCGTCAAGGGAGGCGCTTTCGTGTTCGGCGACGCCGACGAGGTGCGTGAGATGCTGCTCGACTTCGGTCGGGCGGGCGTCGACGAGGTCGTGCTCAACACCGTCGGTGTCTGCGCAGTGAGCGGTATCGGAGCGGCACTGGCCGACCTCGGCGACATCCTCTCGGTGCCACACCCCTGACCTCCCGACCTCGCCACCCTGACCGCTGGATCGAAGGAGCACCGGATGACCGCGTCACCGTTCGACATCGCCGCCGCGACCAGGACACTGCTGGTCGGTGACACGGCCTCGGGCACATCCGGTCGACCCGGGGTGCAGCTCTATGTGGCCGACCCCGAGGGTGTCGCCGTCGCGCGCGCGGCGATCGACGGCGTCCCTGCGACGGTGTTCACCCCCGCCGATCACGTCGACACCGTCGCGTCCGCGTTCGACCGATCGCCGGTCGTCGGGATCGACGGCGACATCGGCGCTTTCGACGATCTGTACCTCGAGGTCCACGGCGACACGGCATCGGCCCAGGTCGAACCGATCGCCGTACGGATCCAGGACTACGCCTCGAGCCCGTATGTCTCCATTCTCGGGACCACCCTCGTGCGGCTCGATTCCGACGACGATGTCGAGGCGTTCCTCGCCGACGCCGACGCCGCCCACGACACCGGCGTGTTCGCGCCGTTCACGATCCATCCCGCGGTGGAGATCGCCGACTCCGGAGAGATCGACGGCCCCGCCACACGTCTGTGCGTCCACCCCGACGGTCGCCTCTCGGTCTCCCCGTTCACCCCCTCGACCGCGGAGTCGACCGTCCCGATGCTCGCGTCGGCCATCGGGGACGACGAGTGGTCGCGGCGTCCGTGGCTGCCGCGGTACCTGCGCGCCATCCGCGCGGTACGCCGGATCGGGGCCAACGGCCATGAGGGGGTGCGGGTCTCGGGCTTCGGCGCCCGATTGGACAGCCGTGTCGCGCCCACAGGTGTCGACGTGTCCGACGCACACCGGCCGATCCTCGCCTTCAGCCGCGAGAAGGCGTTCGTCGCCCAGGGCGGCGCCCTCGTCACCTGTTCACTCGAGGCCGGAACCCTCCTCGAACCCCTGCTCGCCGCCGACGACGTCGCGGACACGACCGACACCGGGGAATCCCTGCGCCGACTGCTCGACGCCCTGGCGTCGCAGGGCATCTCCGTACGCACCCGCTCCGAGGCGGTGGTCGCGTGAGCACCGACATCGCCGACGACAGGTCCGTGGCGCCGTCGCAGGTCCCCGCCGCACTGCGGGAGCTGTTCGGCGATCGCGCGCGGTTCGTCGACCTCTACGGCGACCCCCGCGGCGCGGCGCTCTACGACGACATCGGGTTCTCCAACACCGCCGAGATCTACGAGATCCTCAGCGCCCTGCGCAAGCGGCCCGGCCCGGTGCTCGAACTGGCCGCGGGCAGCGGACGCATCACCATCCCCCTGCTGCGCGCCCACCACACGGTGACCGCCGTGGACCTCGCGGCGGACATGCTCGCGATCCTCGCCGACCGCATCGCCGCGCTGGGGTCGTCGGCGGGGTCCTGCGACCTCCGATGTGCCGACATGGTCCGCATCGACTGTGCCCCCGGCACGTTCGACTCGGTCGTCATCGCGACCACCTCGGCGTCGTTGCTGACACCGGAGCAGCGAGCGGAGATGTTCACCGGGATCGCCCGCGCGCTCACCGACGACGGAATCCTGCTGATCTCCACCGTCGACTCGGCCGACGGTCACGGCGAGGGCGACGACCTCGACATCTCGACGGTCACCGGCAGCAGCGGGACCACCTACCGCATGCACGAACTGTGGCCCGCCCACGCCGACGCCCGCCACCTCGCGGTCGTCGAGATCGACCCCGCCACGGGCGAACCCCTTGACGACACCGAGGTCCACCTCTCGCGGGTCGGGGTGGTACCGGTGGCGACACTGATCGACGAGCTGCGATCGAGCGGGTTCGAGGTGCGCCGCGAGCGCGCGATCCGCGACACCGCGGGGACCCGACACCGGTACGTGCTCCTCGAGGCGGCGCTGCGATGACCGCGTCGAGGGATGCGCTGTGGCCGGCCCTGATCGACCACACCCGTCACGGCGAGACGGCCATCCGAACGCTGTCCGCCCACGGCACGCGCATCGAGTTCGACTCGGGGTGGAAGTTGTGCGGCACCAGCGGTCTGTGGAACGTCAACCTCGGGTACGGCAACGAGGTGATCGCCGAGGCGATCTCCCATGCCGCCCGCGACGCCTCGTACCTGTCGGTGTTCCGCCATGAGAACGCCTATGCCCGGCGGGCGGCCGACGACCTCGTCGCCTACGCCGGCGGCCGATACCCGCGGGTGATGTTCTCGACGTCGGGTGGCGCCGCGAACGACCTCGCGATGAAGCTCGCCCGCCAGTTCCACGCGGTGTCCCCCGCCCGTAACCGGGATCTCTTCGTCTCCCTCGACGGGAGCTTCCACGGACTCACATTCGGTGGATTCGCCCTCACCGGTGAGGATCTGGGCCAGGCGACCTACGGCGTGGACACCCGCACCATCCGCCACGTCCCGCCCAACGACCCCCAGGCGATCACCGACGCGATGCGTCGGTTCGGCAACCGGGTCGCCGCAGTCGTCGTCGAGCCGGTTCTGGGCACCGGCGCGGTGGTGCTCGACGACGAGTTCGTCGACACCCTGCTCGACCTGCGCGAGCAGTACGGGTTCCTGCTGGTGGCCGACGAGGTGGCCACGGGGTTCTGGCGTACGGGCCGACGATTCGCCAGCGATGCGTGGAGCAGCGCACCCGATGTGCTCATCACCTCCAAGGCCCTCACCAACGGCACCTGCGCGGGCGCCGCGGTCCTCGTCGGCGAACGGATCGACACCGTGTTCGCCGAGACCGGGGCCCTGTTCGTCCACGGTGAGACCCAGGCCGGCACCCCGATCACCTGCGCGGCCATCAGCGCCACCCTGGCCGAGATCGACCGCCTCGACATCGCGGGGCGCACACCTGCTCTCGCCGCGGCGATCACCGCCCGCATCGAGTCGTTCGTCGCCGACTCCCCGGTCCCGGTGCACCACAGCGGGATCGGTGCGATGCACGCGCTCGCCTTCGCCCCGCACGGCGAACCCCTCGACAACGCACGGGTGCCCGAGCTCGTCGCGCGGATCCGTGACGCGGGCGCGGTGGTCCATCCCGGTCCCTCGGGCGTGCAGTTGCTGCCGGCGCTGGTCTACTCCGAGGCCGAACTCGACGAGCTGTTCGCCGCGATCTCCACCGGTCTCACCGGCGTGCTCGCCGACGATCACGAGCCCGTCTCGGTCGGTGCGCCATGCTGACCACCACGCCGGTCCTGCACGGTCTGGCGTCGTTGCAGACGCTGCTCGGTGATCCGGCCACATCACCGCACCCGGGCGCCCGGGCGATCGTGGCCGTCGACCCGGCGCTCGTGGGATCCGCGGCCCTGGGCGAGCTGACCTCGATGCTGGCGTGGTGCGCGATCGATCACGAGATCGTCACGACCCCACCGATCGTCGATCTCGACGCCGTGCGCAGTGCCGCCGAGACGCTGAGCCGGGCCGCGCAGGTGCTGACGCTCGGCGGCGGCTCCACCCTCGACCTGGTGAAGATCGGCCTGCACCTCGGCGCCGTCCCCGGCCTCGGCGACCACCTCGCGCGGTGCGGTCGAGCCGGACTCATCCACCTCGGTGACGACGCCCCGAACCGGCCGCGGCACATCGCGATCCCGACCACCCTGGGCACCGGCGCCGAACGCAGCCCGCGGGCGTGCCTGTCGCTCGACGGCCACAAGCGCCTCCTCGTGGGCGGTGGACTGGCCCCCGATGCGGCGGTCCTCGACGAGCGCGCCACCCGCGACCTCCCGCACCACCTCGTCACCTACGGCGCGGCCGAGGCGTTCCTCCGCCTCGCCGGGGTGCTCACCGGCGACGCGGCCGCGTGGGCCGACGGGCTCGAGGACCGGCTGTCACTGGAGTTGTTGGCGCACACCGTGGAACACGCCGACCGCGCCGCGGCCGCCGACGGGCCGGTGCCGGGTGATGTGCGTCTGGCCCTGGCGAAGGCGAGCTCGTGGAGCCAGGCACCGGAGTTCCACCGCGTCGGCCGCGATCCCTTCGCCGCGAAGGGGTGGTACATCGCCAACGAGCTGTCGACGGCGACCGGTGCGACGAAGGTGTCGGCGTTCGGTGGGGTGACCGCCGCACTGTGGGCGCGTCTGCAGGCCGGTGACCTCCGCCTCGGATCGCCACAGCGCCTGCGCCTCGTGTGGGATCGGGTGCGCGACGCGAGTCCGGGTCTGCCGCACGCACCGGCCGACGGTCTGCGAGTCCTGCTCGAGCGGTGGGGTGTGGCGCCTCTCGACCCCATGACCACCTCGCAGGCCGAGGCGGTGGCCGCGGCATGCGATCGGCGTTGGGGGCGTGGACAACCCGCCCTGGGCGGGTTCTCCCGGAGCGAACTGACCGACATCGTCGCCGACGCCGCGCCGGACGACAGTCCGTCGGCACGCACGGTCGACCTCGCCGTCGGGGCGGTGTCGTGATGGCGATGGTCGACGAACGTCTGCGCGCACCCGAGCTCGCCGACAACGTCCGCATGCGCGAGATGCCCGACTCCCAGCCGATCCGGTGGGTCATCAGCGCTGGGACCGACCGCTACTTCCGGGTGGGCGCGGACCTCGCCGAACTCGCCCGCGCACTCGACGGCACCCGTGGGGTCGACGACCTGTGCGCGACGCTCGGTGACCGGTGGGACCGCGACCGGGTTTTGGGCGGACTGGGCGTGCTCGAGACCATGCAGGTCCTCACCGACGAGGACGGTGCGAGCCCCCCGACCCGCCAGAGCCGCGTCCGGTTCATCCCGCCGCTGACCGTGCAGATCTCGCTGATCGGCACCGCGGTCCACCGGATCCTGCCCGGCCCGTCGACCCGAGAGATGGGCACGGCACCCCGTCGACTCGTCGCCCTCGCCGCCGCGGTGGTCGCCGTGGTGGCACTGGGATGTTTCGCGACGCTGGTCCCGACGACGATCGATGCCCTGGCCACGAAGATCGACCTCGGCGTCCTCGCGACCGTGATCGCCGTGTCGCTGGTCGCGACCGCGGTGCACGAGTACATGCACGCGTGGGCGCTGAGCCGGTACGGCGGGCGCGTGAACCGCATGGGCGTCATGCTCTTCTACCTCGTCCCCGCGTTTTTCTGCGACATCTCCGACGCCTGGACTCTGGACTCGCGGCGACGTCGCGTGGTGGTCGCCGTCGCCGGGGGCAGTGTGCAGGCCGTGGTGTTCGCGGCCACGGCGATCGCCGGTGTGTGCGCCCGCCAGGGTGGCGCCTCCGACGGGGTCGTCACGACGCTGGCGTTGGTGTCGGCCACCAGCATCGTGATGGTGGTCGTGAACCTCGTCCCGTTCGTGAAGCTCGACGGCTACATCGCGCTCATGAGCGCCACCGACATCCCGAACCTCCGCGACAAATCCCTCTCCGCCTTCGCCGACCGGGTGCGTGCCGTGCTCTTCGGGACCCCCGCCGCGGCACCGCTGCGACCGTGGCTGCCGCGGTTCGGCGCGGCCTGCGCTCTCGTCCCGGTGGGCCTGGTGTACCTCGCGGTGTCGAACTGGTCGGGCGCACTCGCGGCGACCGGCGCGGTCGGCGACACCATCGTGATGCTGCTGACCTGTTACCTGCTGCTCATCGTCGTGGCCGTGATCCGGCGAACGGTGGCCCGGGCCCGCGCGGACGGCGCCGGACTAGTGCGCACCGTGGTCGTCGGCGTGCTCGGCGCGGCCGTCGTGGTCGGGGTCCTCGGCGGCGTCGACGTGACCCGCACCGCATCGGTGAGTTACCTGCGTACCGGCGACACCACACTTCTCGTCTCCACCGACCGCGCGACCCTGGCCCGGATCGGCGCCGGACGCGAGGTCACACTCCTCACCAACGGGGTGGTGCTCCACCATCGCGTCGGCCGGGCGGAGACCCGCGCCGGGGTGGCGTCGGCCCGCTTCCCGCTGTCGGCGGTGCTGCCGACCCGCTCCCCCGATCTGATCACCCCCGGTTACGCCGTCGTCGTCGAGGCGACGCTCGACCCGTCGGCGCCGTCGTCGGGCCTCGCGCGTGTCGAGGTCGGCAGGACCTCGCTGGGCCGCGACCTGGTCGACCGATACCTCTGGCCGGCGTCGATGCGCGGCGGGGCGACCGACCTGTGGCGGTGGATGACCCGATGATCCCCGTCGAGTACTGCCACCCCGACTCGGTCTTCTTCGAGCCACCGGGGACGCGTCCCCTGCACGACACCTACGGCGAGGGACTGTCGATACCGTCTCCGTGGACGGTGGGCGTGGGTCCCGACTGGACCATGGTCACCCACCCCGACGCGGTGCTCCCGACGCAGGGATGGAAGGTCCACGTCTCGGCGACACCGGCCAACGCCACCCAGGTGGTCGGTGTCGCGGCGAAATACTGCCTCGCCGAGGCGATCCCGTTCAAGTACATCCGATCCCCCGAGGTGCTGTTGCGCCGCAACGGCAAGTACGGATCGCGTTCGGGTAGCGGCAAGTTCGTGACCATCTATCCACCCGCCGACCGTCTCGACGACGTGCTCACCGACCTCGGCGGCATGCTCGAGGGTGTCGACGGGCCCTACATCCTCACCGACGTGCGCTGGCGCTCGGGACCGCTCTACGTCCGCTACGGCGGGATCGCGCCGCCGACCGCGCGTGGCGTCGACGGGCAGGTGCGCCACCTCATCCAGGACGGCACCGGGCGATGGGTCCCCGACTCCCGGCGTCCGTTCTTCCGTGTGCCCGAGGGGGTTCCGGTGCCCGAGGTCGTCGCGCGTGCCGTCGCCGACCGCGATCGCGCCACCCTCGGTGACCTCCCCTTCACCGTGACCTCGGCGCTGCACTACTCCAACGGTGGTGGCGTGTACCGGGGCACCGACGACCGCACCGGGACACCGGTGCTGATCCGGGAGGCACGTCCCCTCGCCGGGATCGATCTCGGCGGCAGCGACGCCGTCGACCGGTTGCGCGCCGAACACGCCGCACTGACCGCACTGTCCGACATCGACGGCGTCCCCGCGGTTCTCGACCACCGGATGGGTGCCGAGCACCACTACCTGATCCGCGAGTACATCGACGGCGAGACCGTGGAGACGGTGGCCGCGCGACGCCGGGCCCACTGCGACGCCGAGGATTTCACCACCTGGGCACGGTCGACGCTGTCGGCCGTCGAATCACTCGTCGACCGGATCGCCGCCCGCTCGATCACCGTCGGCGACCTGCATCCGGGCAACCTCCTCGTCGACACCGACGACCGGCTGCAGATCATCGACCTCGAGACGGCCTCGACCGCATCCGACGCCGTGCAGATCCAGGCCGCCATCGGATTCGTCGCGCCCGCCGACCGCGTGGGCCCGGCCATCGATCGCTACGCGCTGGGCTGCCTGAGCATCTCGATGTTCGCGCCCGGACTGCCCGCGACGCTGTCGTGGAACACCGACGCCGCCGACGTCATCGGCGACGTCCTCACCGCGCGCTTCCCTCTCGGCGACGACGACCTGCGCCCTGTGCTCGACCGCCTCGGCACCACCCGTCCGACCGCGGTGCCAAGCCGACTGTCCGACACCGCACCTGATGCCACGGCCTGCACCGACATCGCCGGCCTAACGCGCGGTGTGGTCGCGCGGGCGCGTGACTCCGGCGACGATCGCCGGTTCCCCGCCGATCCCGGTGCCGACGCGACCCCGGAGGGACCGCTGTCGCTCGCCCACGGTGCGGCCGGGGTGATCGGCGCCCTGGGGCGCGCCGGTGTCGACACCACCGACCACGTCGACTGGCTGGTCGCGAGGGTCGAGCGCGTCCTCACCCGCGCGCCCGGTGACCTCGGGTGGGGGCTCTACAACGGACTCGGCGGCGTGCTGTGGACGCTGCTCGACCACACCGACACCTACGACGATCCGCGCAGCCGCGCCGCAGCCTCGGCCCTCACCACACACCTTCTCGCCGTCGACCACGCGACGGCCCCGCTGACCGGCGCGCTCTACGGCGGCCTCGCGGGGATCGGGCTCACGATCCTGCGCGCCGAGAGGAGCACGCCCACCGCCGAACTGCGTGATCGCGCCCACCTGATCCTGGCCCGGATCCGCGAGATCGGACCCGGCGCCGGGCCCCGTGCGCACGGGCTGATGCAGGGCGCGAGCGGTGCGGCACTGTTCGCGACCGCTCTCGCGTGCCGATCCCGCGACCCCGAACTGCTCGACCTCGCCGTCGAGTGGATCGACCGCGATCTCGACGGACTCGACGCCCGGACCCTGCGACCGACGCTCGCCGCCGACCTCGGTGTCGCGCTTCCCCTGCTGTGCCTGCTGTCGACTCCGCTGGCGCCACAACCCATCCGGGACCGCATCGGCGCGTTGCTCGCGCGCGTGCGGACTCATCACATCGCCGACGGCGCCGGACTGTTCCACGGGTGGTCGGGTGCCGCGACCGTGCTGGGCGCGGCCCGCGCACACGGTATGGCCGACGCCGAGCGCCTGCGGCCGCTCCACGACACCGACATCCTGCGTGCCTACTCCGTGCGCCTCGACACCGGGATCGCGGTGCTGGGGTCGGCGAATCTCCGGTTGTCCGACGACCTGGCGACCGGGACCGCCGGGGTGATCTCCGCGCTCACCGCACTGCACTCGGGCGCGGTCGGCCTCCCCGGCCTCGACACCGCACCGGGGGCACGATGGTGACCGCGACCGGCGCACCGACGGTCTCGGTGATCTGCCCGACCCACAACCGGTCGACGGCGATCCTCCCGACCATCGCGTCGGTGCGCGCCCAGACGTTTCGCGACTGGCAGCTCGTCGTGGTGTCCGACGGCAGCACCGACGACACCGACGCCGTGGTCGCCGAGATCGCCCGCGCCGACGACCGCGTGCTGTTCGCCCGTATCGATCACCACGGCCACCCCTCCCCGGCCCGCAACGCGGGCATCGACCTCACCGACGGGCCGATCGTCGCCTATCTCGACCACGACGACCGATGGCACCCCGAGCACCTGCAGCGCGTGGTCGACGTCGTCACCGCCGGAGCCGATCTGGTGGCGACCGGCGGCCGGTACGTCGACACCGCCGGGGCGACGACGTTCGCCACCTCCGCGGGCAACGCGGTGTGGCATCCCGAGATGCAGCTGCTGGGACCCATGTTCGAGCCCTCGCGCTTCGCGCACCGCCGTGATCTGCTCGCACGGTGCGGGCCGTGGAAGTCGGGCCCCGGTGTGGAGGACTGGGATCTGTTGCTGCGCATGTCCGATGCGGGCGCCCGTGTCGCGACCCTCGCCGGACGCACCGTCGACATGCTGACCTCCACCTCCGCGCGGCGCGGCCGGATCCTTCTGCGCCACCACATCCCGCTGGCGACGTTCGCCACGGCCCGCCTCGCCCGGGCGGCCGCCGATCGGCTCACCGCGCCCGACGCGACGCGCGCGCTGCACGCCGCCTACACCGCCGACGTCACCGCGTGGTTCGACCGTCTGCGCGACGACCCCCGACTCGTGCTGCCACTCGACGCCGACGCAGACGTCGCCCTCGACGACCTGCGGCGCACGCGCCACGACCCCGTCGACCTCGGACCGCTCGCGGTCGTCGCCGATCGGGGCCGCTACAGCGTCGCCCAGCCGGTGGCCTGCGTGACCGCCGACCACGCCGCGCGGATCACCGCTGCGGCACAGACCATCCGGACCCACCACCGTCGCGTCATCGCCGACCTCTGCGGCGACCTCGACACGACGACACCCGAACCCGCGGTACGGCCTGCGCCGCTCCGCGCCACACACGTCCATCCCGGGCGACGACTGCAGCCCGCAGTCGGTTCGATAACGAAGGAAAGGTAGGAGATGAAGTCACCGCACGGAAACCCGAAGTCGATCGAACTCGCTCTGCAGGAGTTCGAGGTCGAACAGCTCGATGACCTGGACGCCCCCGGCTGGAGTGACGCCCTGAGCGCGATCGGCGGCCTCAGCGTCGGCGGAGCGATCAGCTACTCGGCGGCCGTGTCGATCCTGACGTGATGCCCCGGTGCAGCGCATCCCGCGCTGCACCCACCGTCGAGAAAAGGATTCGCCATGTCGAAACCGGATTCGTCAGGATCACAACCGGCAGTTGTCGCTCTCGTTCTCGCCCTCGTCGTCGGTGCCGCGGTCTCGCTGACCTACGCGCTGTCGTCCGGGGCGACGATCGGGTTGCCGGTCATGATCGTCGTCGACGTCGCCGTGATCGCACTCGTCTTCACGGCACTGTTCTACGTCCGGGCGCGCCGATCGCGTTCGTGACGACCATCGCACCACCTCATCGGCGGGTGTCACCCGCCATCGGCAACAGGAGAAGGACATGACCAGCAAGACCACCGAGCTCGCTCTGCAGGAGTTCGACGTCGAGCAGCTCGAAGATCTCGACGCCATGGACTGGGGAACCAGTTTCGCCGCGAGCCTCGGCGCCGGCGCCGGCGTGAGCGCCGCGATCTCGATCGCCGCACTGACCTAGGTCGGTCACGGCGTCACACGGCGTCAGGGGCGGGTGTGTCGTACACACCCGCCCCTGATGTCTTTTCCGGCACTTTGTTGCGAAGTATTGACATCGTGTTGTGTTTTCCTAATACTCAGTTGGGTGAGCCCAGTACGTCGCGGAGCACAGCTCCCCATCTACAACCGCATCGGCGTGCTGCGCGCCGAGCGCCGGATGACGCGTGCAGCACTCGCCGATCTGGTGGGGATCAACGTGCAGTCGGTGGGTGCGCTCGAACGCGGTGACAACTACCCCAGCCTCGATCTCGCCTTCCGGATCTGCGCCGTGTTCGAGCTGCCCGTGGAGGCCGTCTTCAGCCGCACCGAGTTCACCGCGATGTCGGCCGAGTTGTACGCGCACCGGAACGGAGCACAGTCATGACCGACCCCCATTCGGCGATTCCCGAACACGCGCAGCCGCAGGCCTGGCGACGCTACGAGAACTGGCGCGCGCGACGGTACGAACGGCTGCTCGTCAAGAACGCCACCAAGTGGCCGCGGCTGCGCACCCGTCGCTGGTTCCGGCGGCTGGTGGTTCTCCTCGCGATGTTCCTCCTCCTGCTGCTGGTGGCCGCCGTCATCGCGTTCTTCACCAACGAGTGGCTGTTCTTCATCCCGTACCTGGTCTCCCTGTCGGGCATCCTCGCGACCTTGGTGCTGCTCAAGACGGTGACCGGGTCGGTGGCCGATGCACCGGTGTCGGCACTCGACGAGATCCAACTGGCGCAACGCAACTCGGCCCGGTCGATCGGCTATCTCGTGCTCTTCACGCTGTCGTTCATACCGTTCATGATGCTCATCGTCATGGGTTCCGCATTCGCGCTGGTCTCCGGACGCAACGTGTACGGCATCGGCGTGCTGCTCATCACCACCACACTCATCGGGACCTGTACACCCACCATGCTGACCTCCTGGTGGATGGCCGATCCCGACCCCGAGGACTTCGACGAGATCGACGAGATCGACAGGTCCGACGAGATTGCGACCTCCCCCGTCGACGAGCACACGGACCCCACCGGTCCGCCGCCCGCGCGGACTCCCGCTGCGACGCAACCGCATCCGACCGTCCACGACGACCCACCCACACCGGCCACCTGGTGACACCGGCCGCACCACCCCGATCCCGACCACCCGCGCTCCACCGACAGAGAGGACGATCATGAACCACCCGCTCATCATCGACGGACTGACCAAGAGATACGGCGATCTCGTCGCCCTGGCCGACATGACCTTCACCGTGCACCCCGGTGAGATCTTCGGTTTCGTCGGCAGCAACGGCGCCGGCAAATCCACCACCATGCGCATCATCCTGGGCGTGCTCGCCGCCGATTCCGGTCGCGTGCTGCTCGGTGACCGACCCATCGACCTGGAGATGCGTCGGCAGATCGGGTACATGCCCGAGGAGCGCGGCCTGTATCCGAAGATGAAGGTGGGAGAACAACTCCGGTTCCTCGCCGAATTGCACGGGTTGTCGACCGCCGACGCCCGCGACAACGTCGAACGGTGGGTCGCGCGGCTCGGTATCGCCGAACGCATCGACGACAACGTCGGCGACCTCAGCCTCGGCAACCAGCAACGCGCGCAGCTGGCCGCGGCACTCGTGCACGAGCCGTCGGTGCTCGTCCTCGACGAGCCGTTCTCCGGACTCGACCCCGTCGCGGTCGATGTCATGAGCGACGTGCTCAAGGAGAAGGCGGCCGAGGGTGTGCCCGTGGTGTTCTCGAGTCACCAGCTCGATCTGGTGCAGCGGCTGTGCGACCGCGTCGGCATCATCACCAAGGGCAGCATGCGCGCACTGGGCACCGTCGACGAGCTCCGCGGCCGCGACGGCGTGACCCTGCACGTCACCGGCCCCGACACCTCCACGCGGTGGGCCGACGGCCTGCCCGGTGTCGTCGACGTCGACTACCGCGGCGCCGACAGCTTCCTCACGCTCGACGCAGGCGCCGACGACCAGCAGATCCTGGCCGCGGCCATGTCCCACGGGCCGGTGCACCGCTTCGCCACCAGCCTTCCCCACCTGACCGATCTGTTCCGAGAGGTTGTATCCGCATGAGCACCACAGGCCAGAACGCCCCCGCCTCCACCCGGCTCGGCGCCACCCGCGCGGTGTCGCTGATCGCGCGCCGCGAGATCAACACCCGCGTACGTGCCCGGTCGTTCCTCATCACCAACGCACTGCTCCTCGTGGTGATCATCGGCGGCCTCATCGTCGCGTCGATCTTCACCGGGGGTGACGACAAGCCCGAGAAGATCGGTGTCGTCGGCACCAACACCGCACTGTCGCAGTCGATCACCGCCGCAGGGCAGGTCACCGGCACGAAGGTCGAGATCGTCCCGCTCGCCGACGCCGCGCAGGCACGCACCCAGGTCGACGCGGGCGACGTGTCGGTGGCCCTGGCCCAAGGACAGGCCGGTGGGCCTGCGTTCACCGCCGTCACCAAGGACGGTCTCTCGGGCACCTCGGAGACCATCGTGCGGACCGCGATCGCCCAGCTCGCCCAGCAGCAGGCGTTGGAGCGCAACAACATCGACCCCGCGACCTTTGCCGCGGCCCAGCAGGCCGGCAACCGTCTGGACGTCACCGAGATCAACCCCGCCAAGCCCGACGAGGGTCAACGGCTGGCCATCGCCTACGTGGGCGTGATCCTGCTGCTGTTCGCGATCATGACCGGCGGCGGCATGGTGTCGGCCGGTGTCGTGGAGGAGAAGACCTCACGTGTGGTGGAGCTGCTGCTCGCCACCATCCGTCCGCTGCACCTGCTGTGGGGCAAGATCCTCGGCATCGGCGCGATCGTCTTCGGGCAGCTGGTGGTGCTCGGCGGGGCCGGGTTGATCACCGCGTCGGTGACCGGCGTCCTCACCGTGCCCGGTGCGGCGGTGTCGATGCTGGCAGCGGTCGTCGTGTGGTTCCTGCTCGGCTTCCTGTTCTTCGCGACGCTCTACGCCGCGACCGGCGCGATGGTGTCGCGACAGGAGGAGCTGGGCTCGACGGCGGCACCGCTGACCATCCTGTCGCTGGGCGTGCTCTACGCCGGCATCTTCGGCATCAACGCACTCGACTCCACCTTCATCAAGGTGCTCAGCTGGATTCCTCCGTTCTCGGCGTCGCTCATGCCGATGCGGATCGCCGCCGGTGAGACCGACACCGTCCAGGTGATCGGCACCGTGGTGATCATGATCGTCGCGTGCCTCGCCGCGGTCTGGGCCGCATCGCGCATCTACCAGCGGTCGATCCTGCAGACCGGCTCGAAGGTGCGGTGGGCCGACGCGCTGAAGGGGTCGTCGGGGTCGGCACCGGCGCCCGAGAAGGTCGGCGTTACACAGGGTTAACAGCGCAGCAACCACCGGCACCTAGCGTCGGCGCCATGGTTGCTACCCACCCATCCGTCGGTACCCGTCCCCCTGGGACGGGTATCGACGTCTCCGGGCTCACCAAGGTGTTCGGGTCGCGATCGTCGACGGTGACCGCGCTCGACGACGTGACCTTGCAGACGCCCGAGGGATCGTTCCTCGCGCTGCTCGGCCCGTCGGGCTGCGGCAAATCGACGGTGCTGCGCATCCTCGCGGGCCTCGAACAGGCCACCGGCGGCACGGCGCTGATGAACGGGAAGTCGCCGCGCGACCTGCAGCGCGACCACGGCCTGGGGATCGCGTTCCAGGACTCGGCCCTGCTGCCGTGGCGCAGTGTCGCGGCCAACATCAAGCTCCCCCTGCAGGTCGCGGGTCTGCCCGTCGACGACGGTCTCGTCGCGGAACTGATCGACCTGGTCGGGCTGACCGGATTCGAGAAGGCGAAGCCCGCCACCCTGTCGGGCGGTATGCGTCAACGCGTCTCGATCGCCCGTGCTCTCGTCGTCAAGCCGACCGCGCTGCTCCTCGACGAACCGTTCGGTGCGCTCGACGACATGACGCGCCAGCGCCTCAACATCGAGTTGCTGCGCATCTGGACCGAGAAGCCTGCGACCACCCTGATGGTCACGCACGGCATCGCCGAGGCGGTGTTCCTCTCCGACGAGGTCGCGGTGATGAGCCCACGCCCGGGACGCGTCATCGAGGTGTTGCCGATCGACCTGCCGCGACCCCGCGTACCCGAGATGATGCGCACCCCGGAGTTCCACGCCCTCCACGATCACCTGAGCGGACTGCTGTTCGGCGCTGCGACCCCGGCCCAGACATGAGTTCGATCGACACGAGCACCGCGATCGAGGGCGTACCCGTCCCGGGAGCGCGCTGGGGTGGACTGCGTACGGCCGGATCCCGATGGGGCGCAGGCGTCGCCGGGTTGATCGCGGTCGTCGTCGTGTGGACCATAGCCGGTGTCGCGCGGTGGTTCTCCGGCACGATCCCGACTCCGCTGGCGGTGATCGACGCCTTCGGCGAGCAGGGCTCGCAGTTCTACTCGACCAACGTCACACCCACCGTCGAGCTGGCACTGCGCGGATTCCTGTGGGGCAACCTGCTCGCGATCGTGGTGGCGCTGCTGGTCGTCGTCATCCCGTTGATCGAGGGTCTGGCGACGCAGCTCGCCATCATCAGCTACTGCACCCCGCTGATCGCGGTGGCGCCGATCATCCAGGTCGCGTTCGCCGAGGTGCAGACGATGATCGTGTTCCTGGCGGCGATCTCGGTGTTCTTCACGACGATGATCGGCACACTGACCGGTCTGCGGTCACCTCCGCAGGCCGGGCTCGACCTGGTGCGCGTGCACGGGGGCGGAGTGTTCGCCCAGCTGGTGCGGGTGCGTGTCGTCGCAGCCCTGCCGAACATCCTCGGCGCGTTGAAGATCGCCGCCCCGGCCGCCGTGCTGGGTGCGGTGCTCGGCGAGTTCCTGTCGATGCCCGAGCAGGGCATCGGACCGGCGATGATCCTCGCCCAGCAGAGTGCCGCGATCCCGCAGGTGTGGGCGATCGCCCTCATCGCCGGCGCCGTGGCCGGTATCGGCTACGCGATCGCCGCGGTGGTGTCGGTGTTCGCGACCCGCTGGGCCACCGGGGAATCGGTGCTGTCCGGATCGGGTGTGGGCCGATGACCCGCTCGTCTGTGTTCTCCACGACCACCCGCTTCCTCGGCGCGCTCGTGGGATCGCTGGTGCTGATCGTGGTGATCTGGTCGCTGTTCCTGCTGGCGTTCCCCGACATCGGGCCCATCATCGGGCGCACCCCTATCGACGTGTTCGAGTTCCTCGTCTCCGGTTCCGATGCCGCGTCGCAACGGTCGGTGATCTTCGACGACCTGTGGATCACGCTCGGTGACACCGGGATCGGGTTCGTCACCGGCATGGTGGCGGCCATCGTGGTCGCCGCGGTGTTCGTGATGTTCCGCCCGGCGGCGCAGACCTTCATGCCGCTCGCGATGTTGCTGCGCTCGGTCCCGCTGGTCGCGATGACGCCGCTGATCACCATGATCGTCGGTCGCGGACCGGCGTGTGTGGCCGTGATGGGCGGCATCATCGTGTTCTTCCCCGCCCTGGTGATGATCATGACCGGACTGAACAACGCGCCGCGGCAGATCAGCGACGTCATCACCGCGTACGGCGGAACCCGGTTCACGACGATGCGGATGGCGTCGCTGCCCTCGGCCGTGCCCGCGCTGTTCGCCGCGGCGAAGGTGTCGGTGCCCGGCGCGATGATCGGTGCGACGGTCAGCGAATGGCTCGGCACCAACAAGGGTCTGGGCGCCAGCCTGCAACAGGCACTGCCCGCGGCCGCCTACGACGAACTATGGGCGTCGGTCGTGGTCATCACCGTCAGTTCCATCGTCCTCTACGCCGTCGTCGGCGTGATCGAGAACATCGTGCTCGCCCGCATGGGCACCGAACCCACCTGAGGAGAATCATGAGTCCCACCTTCGATCGTCGTTCCTTCCTGCGCTATTCGCTGATCGCCGGGGGCGCCGCGACCGCCGTCGGCGGCTCGGGGCTGCTCGCCGCGTGCAGTTCGGGATCGTCGTCGTCGAGCTCCGACGCGATCAAGATGCAGCTGTCGTGGATCAAGAACATCGAGTTCGCGGGCGAGTACCACGCGCTCGACAAGGGGTACTACAAGGCCGCGGGCCTGCCGTCCGATCCCGAACTCATCACCGGCGGCGGCGCGGGAACCGGCGTCGAGACCGGCCTCACCTCGAACAAGGTGTGGATCGGCACCACCGCACCACAGCTCACCGCGCCCGTCATCCTGCAGGGCGCCAAGCTGAAAACCGTTGCCGCGACCTATCAGAAGAACCCGTTCTGCATCATGTCGTCGGCGAAGAAGCCCATCTCCTCCCCCGCGGACATGAAGGGCAAGAAGATCGGGGTGCAGGCCTCGAACGAGAACGTCTTCAAGGCGCTGTTGACCGCGAACAACCTCAGCGAGAGCGACATCCAGAAGATCACGGTGCAGTACGACCCGACACCGCTCACCACCGGTGACGTCGACGGCTGGGTCGCCTACAGCACCAACGAGCCGATCACGTTGGCGGCAAAGGGGTTCCCGACCGAGACCCTCCTGTTCGCCGACTACAACCTGCCGCTGGTCGCCGAGACCCTCGTGGTGCGCCAGGAGACCATCGACACCGAGCGCGACAAGCTCAAGAAGTTCCTCAAGGCGGAGGTGCAGGGTTGGAACGACGCCGTCGCCGACCCCCAGAAGTCCGCCGAGCTCGCGGTCAACGTGTACGGGAAGTCGTTGGGCCTCAAGCTCGACGAGCAGGTGAAGGAGGCTCAGGCGCAGAACGAACTCGTCGTCTCCGCCGACACGAAGGCCAACGGGCTGCTGACGATGACCGACGAACTCATCGCCAAGAACATCGAGGCGCTCGCGAAGGCCGGCCACACCATCTCCGCCACCGACATCTTCGACATGTCGGTGCTGGCCGAGGTGTACGCGGAGAACCCCGACCTCAAGAAGGCCTGACCCGACGCGACGCCGACGCGCGTCCACCGTTCATCCGCGCATGGAGCTTGGCGCGCGTGTGAACGGTGGGCGCGCGTTGTCCGTGAGGGTCAGCCGGTTCCGGTGACCGTGAGGCCGATGAGGGCGACGTTGAGGGCGACGACCACCACGGCGATGGCGATGGCGACGCCACGCAGGCTGCGTGAGTCGGCGAACTCCCCCATCAGCGCACGGTCGCGGGTGAGACGCCCCAGCGGGATGATGGCGAACGGGATGCCGAAGCTGAGCACCACCTGGCTGATCACCAGGGCCCATGTCGGGTCGACGCCGCTGCCGAGCACCACCAGCGCCGGGATGAGCGTCACCAGCCGCCGCACCACCATCGGCAGCCGGATCCGCAACAGTCCCTGCATGATCGAGGCCCCGGCGTAGCACCCGACCGAGGTCGAGGCGAGCCCTGAAGCCAGCAGCCCGACGGCGAAGACGGTGGCCATCAGCGGGCCCATGGCGTCGCCGACCGCGCGCTGCGCGCCCTCGATGGTGTCGGTGCCGTCCTTGCCCTGCAGGTTCTGCGCGGCCAACAGGAGCAGCGAGATGTTCACCGCACCGGCGACCACCAACGCGCACACCACATCCCAGCGTGTGGCCCGGACCAGGCGACGACGACGGGCGTCGGTCTTGCTGGGTCCGTGTCGGTCGACGACGAGCGCCGAGTGCAGGTAGATGGCGTGCGGCATCACGGTGGCGCCGAGCATGCTGGTCGCCAGCAGCACGGTGTCGGTGCCCTGGAGACGGGGTACGAGACCGCTGAACACGTTGCCCGCCGACGGCGGGTTGATGACGAGACCCGCCAGGAATCCGACGACGATGATCAGCAGCAGCCCGGCGATGATCGACTCGAAGGTGCGCTGACGGTTGCGGGACTGAAAACCCAACAGCGCCATCGAGATGACGCCGACGATGGCGCCTCCCACCACCAGGGGGAGGTCGAACAGCAGCTGCAACGCGATGGCGCCACCGACGACCTCGGCGATGTCGGTGGCCGCGGCCACGATCTCGGCCTGCCCCCAGAACGCGAGACGCCGGCGACGAGGGAGCCGCTCACCGAGCAGCGCGGGCAGCGTCTTGCCGGTGACGATCCCGAGTTTGGCCGACTGGTACTGGATGACCACGGCCATCGCGCAGGCGACGACGAGAACCCAGACGAGCAGGAAGCCGTACCGTGCGCCGGCGGTGACGTTGGCCGCGACGTTGCCGGGGTCGACGTAGGCGATGGCCGCGACGAACGCCGGCCCGAGCAGCGCGACACCGGCGAATCGACGGCTGCGCCGGCCGGCACCGTCGGTCGGCGTCGGCTCGACCTCGGCGCCGGAGGTCGGCGAGTCGACGGGAGGGGTGGCCATCGGACCAATCTGACACACCCCGACACCGAGTTCAACTCGGGCGAAGAAAAAGTTTCGGCTTACCTAACTCAGCAGCCCGTCGGTCACTTCTTCGACAATGCCTGATACCTGCGCAGGGCCTCTTCGCGTTCGGCCTTGTGGTCGACGATGGGGTCGGGGTAGTCCGACGGCCGACCGTCTTTCAGCTCGTGGACGGCCTTGCCCTCGATGTCGGCGAGCTCGGGCACCCACCGGCGGACGTAGTCGCCCGTCGGGTCGAACTTGAGACCCTGGGTGGTCGGGTTGAACACGCGGAAGTACGGCGAGGCGTCGGTGCCGCAGCCCGCGGTCCACTGCCAGCCGTGCTGGTTGCTCGCGAGGTCGCCGTCGATCAGCTGGTCGAGGAACCAGCGTGCGCCCCACTGCCACGGGACGTGCAGGTCCTTCACCAGGAACGAGGCGACGATCATGCGCAGGCGGTTGTGCATGAACCCCGACCCCGACAGCTGCCGCATGCCCGCGTCGACGATCGGGAAACCCGTCTTGCCCGCCTTCCACGCCTCGAACGCTGTGTCGGCGTCGGTGCCCTCGTCGACCTCGATCGCGTCGAAGTCACGGTTCCAGTTCTGCCAGGCGCTGTGCGGCCACTGCTTGAGGACCGAGGCGTAGAAGTCGCGGAAGCACAGTTCGCGCAGATACGAGGTGGCGCCGGTCTTCGTCTCAGCGTCGGACTCGAGGCGGGTGAGGTCGGCCAGCATGGTGCGCGGATGGATGTTGCCGTACTTGAGATACGCCGACATCCGGCTGGTCGCGTCGTGGTCGGGACGGTCGCGCTCGTCGTCGTAGTCGCCGACGGCGTGCTCGCTGTAGTCGCCCGTGCCGCCCCGGAACTGCTTCCACCGCTTGAGGGCCGCGCGCTCGCCGGCGGGGATCGACAGGTCGACGTCGAGGTCGGGGATGTCGTGGGCGTGGATCTCCGACGACGTCACGTCGGCGGGGTCGACCCATGTCGCCGACGTCGGTCCGGACTTCGCCGGCGAGTGCCAGCCGTGGTCACGCCACGCACGGAAGTACGGCGTGAACACCTTGTACGGTTCACCGTCGGACTTCGTGACGCGGCCCGGCGTCACCGCGAACGACGAACCGGTGGCGTGCAGTTCGACACCCTCGCCCACCGTCGACAGCGCCGCCTCGACACGTTCGTCGCGGGCCACGCCGTACGGGGTGTGGTCTTCGGAGATGTGGACCGAGTTCGCGCCGACCGCCTTCGCGATCAGCGGGATCCGGTTCTCGGGCTTGCCGCGCACCACCAGCAGGCGGCCGTCGAGCTGCTCGTCGAGATCGCGGAGCGAGTCGTAGAGGAACGTCAGGCGACGCTCGCCGGAACTCGCGATGAGCGTCGGGTCGAGCACGAAGCACGCCAGCACCTCGTCGGCGGCGTCGGCGGCCGCCAGCAACGACGGCAGGTCGGCGAGACGGAGGTCGCGGCGGAACCAGAGCAGCGCGGTGTCGGTCATCTCCTCCATGCAACCACGACACCGTGCGCGCCGACCACGTGCCCGGCCGGGCGCGCTGGGCACAATGGAACCCATGCCCGACGAGTCGACCTCCGCCACCGACGTCAGCGTCCTCGTCGTCGATGACGACGCCGACGTCCTCAACTCGCTGCAACGCGGGCTGCGCCTGGCCGGGTTCTCCGTCGACACCGCCACCGGCGGCGCCGAGGCCCTGCGCGCGATGCAGGTCCGCCGACCGGCACTGCTCGTGCTCGACATCAACATGCCCGGACTCGACGGTGTCGGGGTGGTGACGGCCCTGCGCGCGATCGGCGACGACATCCCGGTGTGCGTGTTGTCGGCGCGGACGTCGGTCGACGACCGCATCGCCGGTCTCGAGGCCGGCGCCGACGACTACCTCACCAAACCGTTCGACCTCGGCGAGCTGGTCGCACGGATCAAGGCGCTGCTCCGCCGCCGTCCCGCCGACGCCCCGGCCCCGGCGACCGACGCCGCCGCGGCAGGTGGCGCGGAGCGTGACGGAACCGCTGCGGTGCGCAGCGTCGCCCACGTCGACCTCGACCCCGGTGCCCGTCGGGTCTACAGCGACGGCCACCTCGTCGACCTGACGCGACGCGAGTTCGAACTGCTCGCGGTGCTGATGGAGCATCCCGGCATGGTCCTCAGCCGGGTGCAGCTGCTCAGCCAGGTGTGGGGATACGACTTCGCCGCCGACACCAACGTCGTCGATGTGTTCGTCGGTTACATCCGCCGCAAGCTCGAGGCCCATGGCCAGCCGCGCATCGTCCAGACCGTCCGCGGTGTCGGTTTCGTGGTCCGGACGACGCCGTGACGCGCGCACGCACACCGTCGCTGCGCACCCGCGTCACCCTGGCCGCGACCGCGGCCACCGTGGTCATCGTCGCGATCGTCGGTGCGGTCGCCTGGACCCAGGTGCACACCAGCGCCTACCGCGAACTCGACGCCCGCGTCGACACCCTCTCGGCGGCGATGCAGCCCAGCATCTCGAACCCCAACGCGACGACCGTGGCCACCGGTGTGGCCGCCGGCGCGCTCGCCACCATCCGGCTCGGCACCCTCTCGGTCGCGTCGACGACACCGCCGGTCCCGGCGCAGTCGGTGGGGGTGCGCGACGAGACGATCAACGGCACCGACTACCGCGTGAAGACGGTGTCGGTGCTGGACTCGACGGTCCTGGGCGGGTTGGCGACGGTGTCGGTGGCGATCCCGTTGCGCGACACCGGCAACCGCATCGACGACCAGCGCCGAGCACTGCTGTTCATCGCGTCGGCCGCGGTCGTGGCGGCGGCGGTGTTGGCGTGGCTGCTCGGCGGTCTCGCCGTGCGTCCCCTGCGTCGACTGGCCCGACAGACCGCGGCCATCGGGGTCGACGCCGGCCCGGAATCCCCCGAACGCACTGCGCTGCAGTCGGTTCGCGGTGCCCGGGAGGCCGAGGACCTCGCCGAGGCCATGGACGCCCTGCTGCACCGGGTGGACGACGAACGCGCACGCACCCAGGAGGCGCTGGCCACCGCGCGCGATTTCGCGTCGGTCTCGGCCCACGAACTGCGGACCCCGCTGACGGCGATGCGCACCGACCTCGAGGTGCTCGACACCTTCGCACCCGACGCCGCCGCGCGGGCCGAGATCGTCGGCGACCTACGGCGCGCCCACGCCCGGATCCAGGAGACCCTCGCGGCGCTGGAGAGCCTCGCCCAGGGCGAACTCGGCGGGCGGCACCGCGAGACCCTCGACATCGTCGACCTCCTCGACCGCGTGGTGACCGAGGCGAGCGCACGACATCCGGGGGTGGCGATCACCCTCGCCGGCGCGCCGTCGGTGATCGCGCCCGTCGTCGAGACCGGGCTGCGGATGGCGGTCGACAATGCCGTCCTCAACGCGATCCGCCACGGCGAGGCGACCGAGGTCGTCGTCGCCGCGCACCCCGAGCCGACCGGTGCGGCCGTCGTCGTCGACGACAACGGACGGGGCATCCCCGTCGCCGACCGCGACCGCCTGTTCCGGCGGTTCGAGCGCGGCACCAGCAAGCACTCCGGATCAGGCCTCGGATTGGCGTTGATCGCCCAGCAGGCCGCGCTGCACCACGGCACCGCGACCCTCACCGAGAGCCACCTCGGCGGCACGCGACTCGTCATCACCATCGGCGCCTGACCGACCGATCGCCCCCGCGCTGGTCAGAGCGCACCCGCCGGGCGTGTCCGATTTGTCACGCTACGGTGGACGACAGGTCGCGACGCTGCAGAACCGCCGGTGCCTGCGCGGCCTCCACAGTGACACTCCACGAGGAGACTCCATGGCCCAGCACATCTCTCGCACCCGTATCTCCCGCACCGTCGGCGTCGCGATCGCGGCCGCCGGTGTCGGCGTGATCGCCCTCATGCCCGCCACCGCGTCGGCCGCACCGGCCGATCGCGCCGTCCCCGGCACGTCGTGCACCGTCGGCCAGGTCGAGCGCGCCGCCACCGCGGTGTCCCCCGCGATCGGCGGCTACCTGCGCAACCCGCAGATCCGCGCCGAGTTCGAGCGCATCGTGGTGCTGCCCGAGCCGCAGCGCCGTGCCGAGGTGGCGCGCTACCTCGACCGCAACCCCGACGTCGCCGCCCAGGTCGACCGCTTCCGGCCGCAGATCGACCGCGGCGTCGCCCGGGTGATCGCCACCTGCGACCGGTTCTGACCGTCCGGCTCTGACCGAGCCGCGCCGACCTGGCCGCTCAGTCCTGCGCGAGCAGCGCGCGGCCCAGGTCGGCCGCGCCCACGATGCCGGCGTCGTCGCCCAGTGCCGACACCACGAACTCCCGATCGGGATTCGGTTGCAGCACCCACGGGGCGGCGGCGTCGGCGATCCGGTCGGCCAGTGCACCGCCGAGCTTCTCGGCCAACCCGCCACCGATCACCACGAGGTCGAGATCGAGCAGGTTGAGCGTCGAACCGATGGCGACGCCCAGGGTCTCGACGGCGGTGTCGAACAGCGACGTCGCCAGGTCGTCGCCGGACTCGAGGGCCTTCTTCCACACCTTCGAGGTCACCTTCGTCTTGCCGACGTCGTCGCGGATCTCGAACAGGCGTGTCTCACGGCCCGCGTCGACCATCGCCTGCGCGGTCGTCTCCATCGATCGCCGACCCGCGTAGGCCTCGACGCAACCGCGACGCCCACAGCCACACAGCGCGCCGCCCTCCCGCACCACCACGTGGCCGATCTCGCCGGCCGCGCCGCGCGATCCCTCGAAGAAGGCCCCGTCGAGGATCAACGCGCCGCCGATGCCGGTACCGAGCCACACACCGAGGACGTTCGTGACATCGCGCGCCGCACCCGCACGCCACTCGCCGCGCAACCCGACGTTGACGTCGTTGCCCAGTGCCACAGGCAGATCGAGACGGTCGCCGAGGTCGTCGTCGATCGCGACCCGCTCGTGCCAGTTCTCGAGATTGGGGACGGTGAGCACCTCACCGTCGTGCACCACACCGGGGATGCCCACCCCGACCGCCGCGGGGCGGTGCTTCAGCGATCCGACGAGGTCGGCGATCGTCGACAACACGGCGTCGGGTCCCTCGGTCGGCGTCGACGCCTTCGCGCGGTCGATCACCTCGTGATCGGCGTTCACCAACCCGACCTCGATGTTGGTGCCGCCGACGTCGACGCCTGCGACCAGTCCCGACCCGCGATGCTGTTTCACCGTCAAAGTCTGTCACGCGGCCGCGCCGTGCTGAGATCAACGGGTGAACGGTGAGAGTGCATGAACGACGACGTATGGAACGAGAACGTCCGAGGCGAGACCCCGATCGAGCGCCTCGACCGCAACTGGTCGTTCCTGCTGCAGGAGATGCGCGTGATCCAGACCGGGATCCAGCTGCTCACCGGGTTCCTGCTGACGCTGCCGTTCCAGTCGCGGTTCACCGGTCTGTCCGACCGGGATCTCACGATCTACCTGGTGACGTTGACCGCGTCGGCGCTGGCGACGGTGTTCCTCGTGACACCCGTCGCCATGCATCGCGTGCTGTTCCGTCGACACGCCATCGCCTCGGTGGTGCGATGGGCCAACCGGCTCGCGGTCGCCGGACTCGCCCTGCTCGGGGTCGCGGTGGTCGGCGTGGTCACGCTGATCTTCGACGTCGTCGTCGACGAGTCCGCAGGGCTGGTGGTGGGTGTCGCGGTCGCGTTGGCCGCGATCGCACTGTGGGCGGTGCTGCCCCTGTCGATCAGGCGACACACGCCGTGAGTGGGGCTATCCCACGCCCAGCAGGTCGATGACGAACACGAGCGTCTTGCCCGAGAGTCGGTGTCCTGCACCCGCGGGTCCGTAGGCCAGCTCCGGCGGAGCGATGAGCTTGCGGCGACCGCCGACCTTCATGCCGGGGATGCCCTGCTGCCAGCCCGGGATGAGTCGGTCGAGGGGGAAATTCGCGGATTGTCCACGGTCCCACGAGGAGTCGAACTCCTCGCCGGTCTCGTACTCGACGCCGACGTAGTGCACGTCGACCATGCCGTGCGGCACGGCCTCGTCACCGTCACCGACGACGAGGTCCTCGGTCACCAGTTCGGTGGGCGCCGGGCCCTCCGGGAAATCGACCTCGGGCTTGGTCTGGTCGGCCATCAGCGCTGTCCCATCTCGGTGAAGTCACGCTCGGTGTACCCGGTGTAGATCTGGCGCGGGCGGCCGATCTTGGTGCTCGGGTCGGCGTTCATCTCCTGCCAGTGCGCGATCCATCCCGGCAGACGGCCGAGGGCGAACAGCACGGTGAACATGCGCGTCGGGAAGCCCATCGCGCGGTAGATGAGGCCGGTGTAGAAGTCGACGTTCGGGTACAGCTTGCGCTCGATGAAGTAGTCGTCGTGCAGGGCGACGTCCTCGAGTCCCTTGGCGATGTCGAGCAGGTCGTCGGTGACGCCGAGGGTCTTGAGGATCGTGTCGGCGGTCTCCTTCACGATGGCCGCGCGCGGGTCGTAGTTCTTGTAGACCCGGTGTCCGAAGCCCATGAGCTTGACCCCGGCCTCCTTGTTCTTCACCCGGTTCATGAACTCCTTGGTGTCGCCACCACCGGCGCGGATGTCGTCGAGCATCTCGAGGACGGCCTGGTTGGCGCCGCCGTGCAGCGGGCCCCACAGCGCGTTGATGCCGCCGGAGATCGAGGTGAACAGGTTGGCCTGTGACGACCCGACGAGACGGACCGTCGAGGTCGAGCAGTTCTGCTCGTGGTCGGCGTGGAGGATGAACAGCATGTCGAGGGCCTTGGCGACCTCGGGGTCGACCTCGTAGGGCTCGGCGGGGAACCCGAACGTCATGCGCAGGAAGTTCTCGACGAGGCTCAGCGAGTTGTCCGGGTACAGGAACGGCTGACCGACCGACTTCTTGTACGCGTACGCCGCGATCGTCGGCAGCTTCGCGAGCAGACGGATCGTCGACAGCTCGACCTGCTCGGGGTCCTTCGGATCGAGCGAGTCCTGGTAGTAGGCACTCAGCGCGTTGACGGCGCTGGAGAGCACCGGCATCGGGTGGGCGTTGCGGGGGAACCCGTCGAAGAACCGCTTGAGGTCCTCGTGGAGCAGGGTGTGCCGCTGGATCCGGTTGGTGAACTCGTCGAGTTCGCTCGCGCTCGGCAGCTCGCCGTAGATCAGCAGGTAGCTGACCTCGATGAACGTGGACTGCTTCGCGAGCTGGTCGATCGGGTACCCGCGGTAGCGCAGGATGCCCGCGTCACCGTCGATGTAGGTGATGGCCGACTTGGTCGACGCGGTGTTGACGAACCCGCCGTCGAACGTGGTCATGCCGGTCTGGGCGAGGAACTTGCCGAGCCCGACACCGGCGGCACCCTCGGTGGCCTCGATGATCGGGAGGTCGAGTTCGCCCCCGGGGTACTCGAACTTGGCGGTCTGGGCTTGTGCCCCGTTGGACGAGACTGTTTCCGCGGACACTGGAGGCCCCTTTTCGACTGGCTGGAGGGCCTCGTGGGCCGTTTCCAGGGTGTGCGTATGCCTTGAGGTCAACCTAGTCGCTCGTGAGCTCCCCCGCCCACGGAGGGTCGGCGCCGGGTCGCGACACGGTGATCGCCGCGGCCCGCGCGGCGAACGACAACGCCTCCTGCCAGGCGTCGCGGTCGAGGTCGCGCACGGCCTCGGCGCCGAGCGCCCCGTGTGCGCCGAGCCAGTGCAGCAGCGCTCCGACCACGGTGTCACCGGCACCGATGGTGTCGGCGGTGACCACGGCCGGGGCGGCGACCTCGGCGGTGAACTCGCCCGTGGTCACCGCGAGTCCCGCACCACCGCGGGTGGTGACCACCGCGCCGACACCGGCGTCGAGCCAGTCGGCGGGACGCGAACCGCCGGGGCCGTCGGCGAGCCAGTCGGCGTCGTCGTCGGACACCTTCACCACGTCGACCGACGGCAGCCAGCTCACGAACCGACGGCGGTAGGCGTCGGCGTCGGCGATGACCGGTGTCCGGATGTTGGGGTCGAGCATGATCAGGCGTCCCTGGGCGTGATGGGTGTGCATCATCTGCTCGTAGACCGAGGCGCCGGGTTCGAGCACCAGGGACAGCGTGCCGAAGGCGAGCGCGCCGACGGTGCCCGGCAGCGGCCCGGGATCGACGACCCGACGATCGGCCGTGCCCTCGACGTAGAACGTGTAGCTCGCCGCGCCGTCGTCGCCGAGCGACGCCAGCGCCAGCGAGGTCGGGGCGTCGGGATCACGTTGCAGCAGAGACAGGTTCACCCCCGCCGCATGCAGCGACGCCACGAGTTCGTCGCCGAAGTGGTCGGTCGACACGCGCGAGCAGAACGACACCGCCGACCCGAGCCGACCGAGCGCGACGGCGACGTTGAACGGCCCACCGCCCAGCGCCGGGCGCAGGGGCGCGAGGCCGCCGGTGTGCGCGACGAGGTCGACGAGCGACTCCCCGCAGACCACGATCTCCTTCACCGCACACCGGCCGCGTGGTGTGCCAGTCCCCAGGTCCCCGACCACATCTGGCCGGGTGCGCAGACGATGAGGTCGGTGCCCGAGGCCAGGGCGTTCGGCGGAGCGGTCATCGGCTCGATCGCCAGCGCGCGGCCACGGCCGGGGAACGCCTGATCGTGGGCCGGATCGGCGGTGAACACCTGCGCCCACCCGAAGCCGAGGTCGGTCCACAGTTCGGTGGTCCCGCCGTCGGGTGCGGTGAGTCGGTTGCGGTGGCGGTCCCCGGATCCCGACGGCTCGACGGCCATGTCGGTGAAGGGGGTGTCCATCCACACCCCGTCGACACGTCGGGGCGAGGAGAAGTCGAGGTCGGTGCCCGCGACCGGTGTCGGATCACCGGCGGGGAGCTGGCGCTCGGGGTCGAGTGGCAGCGTCGAGGCGCCGGCGAGTTGCAGCGTGCAGTCGTCGATGTCGGCGTCGCCGGCGCGCACGAACGTGTGGATGCCGAGCGCGAACGGTGCGGTGGTGTCACCGACGTTGGTGACGGTGACCGTCACCGTGAGGCCGGTGTCGGCGTCGAGCGCGTACTCGGCGACGAGGGTGAGATCGAACGGCCAGCCCGGGTGCCGACCGATCGGGACGCCGAGGGTCACCGACCGGTCGGTCACCTCGTGCAGGTTCCACTCGACGGTGCGGACGAAACCGTGATTGGCGTTGTTGCGGGCGGTCTCGGTGATCTCCAGCTGGTGGTCGACGCCGTCGAACGTGTAGCGGCCGTCGGCGGTGCGGTTGGGCCACGGCGCCAGCACCAGGCCCGCCGACAGCGGGGGTTTGCCGCCCTCGGTGGCCAGCACCTCCGCCGCGTCCCACGTCTCGGTCAGCAGTCGGTCGCCGTGGCGCACCGCCCGCAGGCCGGCCCCGCGAGCCACGATGTCCGCGCTGTAGTCGCCCGCCGTGATCCTGAATTCGCCCACGCCGTCGAGTCTGGCACACCGGGACCGGGCGACGGCCGGGCTCGGGAACCGCCGATCGACGCCGTCGCGGTGGTGCGCCGCGGCGGCCGCGACGTACGGTTGGCCGATGCGGGAGTTGCCTGCCGGAATCGACGCCGTGCTGCTCGATTTCGCCGACGCCGAGGCCCCCTGGCGCCATGCGCTGCTCGCTGCCGACGCCCTGCGTGCGGCCGCCGCCGAGGACGCGCTCACCGGGGTTCTCGACGTCGTGCCGACCGCGGAGACGGTGCTGGTGCAGGGCACCCCGGGGGCCGGTCTCGACCGCCTCGGCATCCGTCGCGTACTGCGCGCCGCGGGCTCCACCCGGCCCGACACCACCGACGTCACCGGGCCGGCGGCACCGTCGATCACGGTCGACGTCGCCTACGACGGCGCGGACCTCGACGACGTCGCCGCGACGCTCGGGGTCGACCCCGAGCAGGTCGTCGCCGCCCACACCGACACGGTGTGGCGGGTGCAGTTCATGGGTTTCGCACCGGGTTTCGGGTACCTCGTGCCCGACTCGACGGCAGCAGGTGCCGACCCGCACGACCCGACCCTCGACGCACTGCGCGCGCTCGGCCGGCGCTCGGAGTCGAGATCGTCGGTGCCTGCGGGGTCGGTGGCGATCGCCGCGGGCTACAGCGCCGTCTATCCGCGCTCGAGCCCCGGTGGCTGGAACCTGTTGGGCACGAGCACGATCGACCTGTGGGACGTCGACCGCACACCGCCGGCGACGCTCGCGCCGGGCGCCACGGTCCGGTTCCGCGCGACGTGACCACCCTCGAGGTGCTCGCGACGGGTCCGCTCGCGACGGTGCAGGACCTCGGCCGACCGGGACACGCACACCTCGGGGTGCCGCTGTCGGGGGCGGCCGACCGCGGAGCGCATCGGCTCGCCAACCGCCTGGTGGGCAACGCCGAGACCGCGGCGACCCTCGAGGCGACCCTCGGCGGAGTGCGGATCCGTGTGGGAGGCGACGCGTTCGTGGTGGTGACCGGGGCGCCCTGCTCGGTGACCCGCGGCGACACGCCGATGGGCCACGGTGCCGCGTTCGCGGTGCACGCCGGCGACGTGATCGCCCTGGGCTCCCCGACCGTCGGGCTGCGTTCGTATCTCGCCGTCCGTGGCGGTATCGACATGACGCCCGTGCTGGGATCGCGTGCCACCGACACCCTCTCGGGGTTGGGTCCGCCGATCGTGGCGACCGGGCATCGACTGCCGATCGGGTCCGACGCCGCGGCGTGGCCGACCGCCACCGAGTCGTTCACCGCCGCCGCCGCGCACCACGGCCCGATCACCCTGGCGGTCTCGCCGGGACCGCGCGCCGACGCTCTCGTCGATCACGACGCGCTCACCACGGGCATCTGGATCGTCAACCCCGCGAGCGATCGCGTCGGCGTGCGCCTCGACCGAGACCCCCGTCGCACCGATCCCCTCGCCGCCGTCCACCCGGCGAGCACCGAACGCGCCTCGGAGGGTGTGGCACTCGGGTCGGTGCAGGTGCCGCCGAGCGGGCAACCGGTGCTCTTCGGCGTCGATCATCCGGTGACCGGTGGCTATCCCGTCGTCGCGGTGCTCACCGCCGACGCGATCGACGCCGCCGCCCAGCTCGTCGCGGGCGACCGGGTGCGGCTCGTCCCGACGGCCCGATGACGCACGCCTCGACCCCAGCCCATTGACGAGGCGGGTGAGACGGAATTACTGTTTCGTCTCATGACGGCCACGCACCCCGACCGAGCTCCGCGCACCGACGACGAGATCCCGATGCTCGGTCCCGATTCGGTGACGTGGAAGTACTTCGGCGGGTGGCGCGGCATGCTGATGGGCCTGTGGTCTGGGTCGATGCAGAACATGCACCCGAAACTCGGCGCGGCGGTGTGGGAGCACTCGGACTTCTTCGGTGAGCGGTGGCAGCGGTTGATGCGGTCGCTGTACCCGATCTCAGGGGTGGTGTTCGACCGCACGCCCACCACCGGCCGCGAGGTGCGCGACTACCACCGCGCGATCTCCGGGGAGATGCCCGACGGCAGTCGCTACCACGCCCTCGACCCCGACGTCTTCTACTGGGCGCACGCCACGTTCTGGTACGGCGCGGTGCGGTGCGCAGAGGCGTTCGGGCCCCCGATCTCCGAGGCCGACAAGCGCGCCATGTTCGACGAGTCGCGCGTCTGGTACTCGATGTACGGGCTGAGCATGCGCCCGTGCCCGGACACCTACGAGGACTTCCTGGCGTACTGGGATCACATGTGCCGCAGCGTCCTCGAAGACCATCCCGCCGTGCGTACGGTCCTCGACATCGCCGAGTTGCCCCCGCCGCCGTGGATGTCGTGGATTCCCGGCATGCTGTGGCGCCCGGCCGCGAAGATCGTCGCGCGGGGCTTCGTGTGGGTCACGACAGGTCTCTACGATGAGCCGGTCCGCGAGCTGCTCGGCCTGTCGTGGTCGGCCGCAGACGAGCGACGGTTCCGCCGATTCGGTCGCGCCGTCGACGTGACGATGCGCCTGGTGCCGCCCCGGTATCGCATCCACCCGCGTCCCCGCGACGCGTGGGACCGGGTGTCGGGTCGCGTCGCCGCCGACGCACCCCTCGTGGAGACCCCGACGCGCAATCTCCCGCCGCTCGACCGCCGTGGGCTGCCCGAGCACTACTGCCCGGTGAGCGCCGCGCGCCGGGCCGATCTGCCCTGGCAGCGCTGAGCTGACCGCACCCCTCCGCACCGGTCCGGAATACATGACTGCGCATGTTGTTGTCCGAGGGGAACCGGGCGCGACCACCGACGCCCGCACAGACCCCAGGATGGTGCGCCATGCAGATCGGTATCGACAACTTCGTCTCCTCGGTCGTCGAGTACGACACCGGGCGCGAGATCGACGGCCGGACCCGCATCGGGCACCTGCTCGAGGAGGTCGAGGTCGCCGACCGATCCGGGGTCGACGTGTACGGCATCGGCGAGCACCATCGCCCCGAGTTCTACGACTCGGCGCCCACGGTGCTGCTCGCCGCCGCAGCGGCCCGCACGAGCGACATCCGGCTCACCAGCGCGGTGTCGGTGCTCTCGGCCGACGACCCGGTACGCCTGCACCAGCAGTTCGCCACCATCGACCTCATCTCGAACGGTCGCGCGGAGATGGTCGTCGGTCGCGGATCGTTCACCGAGGCGTTCCCGCTGTTCGGACTCGAACTCGCCGACTACGACTCACTGTTCGCCGCGAAACTCGATCTGCTGCTGCGCATCCGGGAGAACCCGGCGTCGGTCACCTGGAGCGGCCCGCACCGTCCGGCACTGCGCGGGCAGGGTGTCTACCCGAAGCCGGTGCAGGGCGCGATACCGATGTGGCTCGGCGTGGGCGGGAGTCCCGAATCATTTGTGCGCGCAGGCCGTCTCGGGCTGCCGCTGATGGTCGCGATCATCGGCGGTGAGCCACGTCGGTTCCGTCCGCTGATCGATCTGTACCGCGAGGCCGGGTCGCGGTCGGGGTTCGCCCCGGAGCAGCTGCCTGTGGGGATCCACGCGCCCGGTCTCGTCGCCGACACCGACGACGCCGCGGTCGCCGCCGCCTACCCGGGCTGGGCCGATCTGTTCGGACGCATCGGCCGCGAACGCGGCTTCGGCGCACCGGGCCGCGCGGAGTTCGACGCCATGGCCGGACCCCACGGTGCGATGTTCGTGGGCTCGCCCGACACCGTCGCGGAGAAGATCGCCCGGGTCTCCGACGATCTCGGCGGTCTCGCACGCCTCACCGTGCAGATGACGAACACCAAGCTGCCGCACGACGCGATGCTGCGCGGCATCGAGCTGCTCGGCGGGTCGGTGAAGCCCGCGGTGGCACAACTCATGGGGGCGAACGTGCCGGCCGGGAACCCGACGGCCACGGACCGGGTGTGATCGAGACCGGCCACAGCGTCGCCCCGACGGGCAGAGCGCTGGCCAACGAGGCCTGGGAGGCGCTGTACCGGGCGCAGGCGACGATCGCCCGCGACCTCGCCGACAGTGCCGTGTGGGAAGAGGTGCACGCCAGCGAGTACGGCGTCCTGCACGCCCTCTCGGCCGCGAACGCGCCGCGGGGTAAGCGGATCACCGCCCTCGCCGACGACGTGCTGCTCACCCAGCCGGGCCTGTCGCGTCTCATCGCCCGGATGGAGGCGCGAGGTCTCATCGCGCGCAGCCGCGACGACGGCGACGGACGTGCGGTCGTCGTCACCCTCACCGAGGCCGGCCGCGCGCTGTCGAAGCGTGCCGGATCCGCGCACGCCCGCGAGGTGTCGCGCGCGATGCGCGGCCGACTGTCACCACGCCAGCTGACCCAGCTGCGCGACCTCTGTCTACTGGTGACCGACCCGCACGAACACCCCGGATGAACGGGGTTCCACCGGCGTCGATGTATGCTGTCGTGCATAGTCCGAGGACGCGACCGGGGCGAGAGGTGGGCGGTGATGGCACGACGCGGTGACACGCGCGCCCGCATGGTGCGCAGCGCCATCGGTCTCATGCAGCGCAACGGTGCGGCCGCGGTGACGGTCGACGCCGTCCTGGCCGACAGCGACACCCCTCGGGGATCGGTCTACCACCACTTCCCCGGCGGTCGCGATCAACTCGTCGGCGATGCCCTGCGCAGCGCGGGCGACATCATGACGTCCATGATCCGGTCCAGCATCGACAAGCCGCTGCGCGAGGCGGTCGACGAATACTTCGACTTCTGGCGTCACATGCTCACCTCGAGCGACTACCGGGCAGGGTGCCCGATCGCCGGCGCGGCGGTCGGAGGCGCGGAGAGCGACCCCGCACTGCACGATCAGGTGGCCGAGATCTTCACCGAGTGGCACGTGATCATCCGCGACACCCTCGTCGCGGCCGGGGCGTCTGCCGCCCGTGCACAGTCCGTGGCGATCATGCTCGTCGCCGCCACCGAGGGGGCGTTGATCCTCGCCCGCGTCCAGCGCTCGCTCGCGCCGGTCGACGACGTCGCCGACGAGATCCGACACGTCATCGACTCCCTCGACCTCGCGACCTGAGACGGCGGCGCGCCTCCTCGTCGCGGCCCGCGAAGGGGAGCCTGACCTTGCTGGTGAAATCGGTCACACGGTCGTAGCGTGATGTGTGCCAGGCGATCCCGACGCCCCGTGGTCGCCGGTCCCAGCCGACTGTCCGGAGGTTCCCATGGCCACTCTCGAGATGCCGCACGTCACCGAGTGTTCGGTGAGCGCATGCTCCTACAACCACGACGGATGCCACGCATTCGCCATCAACGTCAGCGGTGACAACGGCACCGCCGACTGCGCCACCTTCATCCCGCTGTCGACCAAGGGTGGCCTCGACGTCGTCTCACCCCAGGTCGGCGCCTGCCAACGAGCCGACTGCACGCACAACGCCGATCTCGAGTGCACCGCCGCGGCCGTACGCATCGGCGCCGGCGAGTCCTCGGACACCGCCAACTGCCTCACCTACTCGAAGGCCTGACGCAGCCCCCTTTTTTCGATGAGAACGCCCCGCGCTCCTTCGCGGGGCGTTCTCGCGTCCATGGGGTACGAGCGATGAGTTCTCACCCTCCCCCGAGTCGACACCACCGATGAGAACGATCTCGAGGAGAGGACGACGCATGCGCGTGGTGGTGATCGAGCATCTGAGCCTCGACGGAGTCGTACAGGGACCCGGTCGCGTCGACGAGGATCCCCGCGGCGGTTTCGAGCACGGCGGATGGGCGCTCGCGGCGGCCGACCCGAGCACCGGCGCCGCGATGGGCGCGGCGATGGGCCCCGACTTCGCCTGGTTGTTCGGCCGCCGGAGCCACGACGACATGCTGGCCCACTGGAACGCGGTCGGCGGACCTTTCCGTGACGGACTCAACGCCGCCACGAAGTACGTCGTGTCCCGCGACCCGACGACATCACTCCCCTGGCCGAACTCGATCCTCGTCGCCGGCGACGCCGTCGAGAACGTCGCGCGACTGCGTGAGCGCCCGGGCGGGAACCTCGTCGTGATGGGCAGCGGTGAGCTCGTACGAGCACTGCTGGGCGCCGGGCTCGTCGACGAGATGCTGCTGATGGTGCATCCGGTCGTCCTGGGTTCGGGCACACGGCTCTTCGGCCCGGGTGATGCACCGATCCGCCTGCGCCTCGTCGACACCGCGTCGACGCCGACCGGGATCCTGATGACCACGTATCGGCCGCCGACCGACTGATCGCCCGGCGCCGACCGGACGCGGGGGCGTCACGCTGTCACACGCGGGCCGGCCACCACACGCGGTTGCCGATGACGGCCATCGCCGCCGGCACCAGAACGGTGCGCACGATCACCACGTCGAGGATCAACCCGACGCCGATGGTGAACCCCAGCTGCAGCAGGTTGATCACCGTGGCGCTCATGAGCGCGAACATGGTGACCGCGAACACGATTCCCGCCGTGGTGATCACGCCGCCGGTGGAGCCGAACCCGCGCACGATCCCGCTGATCATCCCGGTCGAGGAGTGTTCGCGGATCCGCGACGCGAACAGCATGCTGTAATCGGCGCCCACCGCCACCAGCGCCATGAACGCGATCGGGATCACCGACCAGTCGAGGTCGATGCCCAGAAGGTGTTGCCATACCAGCACACTCACGCCGACGGTCGCCGAGAACGACAGGACGACCGCCAGCACGAGCAGCGCGGGCGCCAGCAGACTCCGCAGCAGCACGCACAGGATCGCGAACACCGCGAGGATCGCCACGATGGCGTAGAGCGCGAAGTCGCGGTCGACCTGGTCGCTCATGTCGGCCGACAGCGACGCCAGTCCGGTCGATGACACCTCGGCCCGCTCGAGCACGGTGCCGGCCGCAGCGGTGCGCGCGGTCTCGGCGATCCGACCGACGTCACGAAGTGCTCTGTGGCCGTACGGGTTGTCGCTGCGGATCACCAACATGCGTGCGGTGTGCCCCGACGGCGACAGCAGCAGTCTCGACCCGGCGACGAAACGTGGATCGCTCAGCCCCTGCGCGGGGAGGTAGAAGCCGGCACCCGGGCCCGAGGTGGTGTCGCGGGCCATCGTCTGCAGGTAGCCACCGGCCTCGCCGAGTCCGGCGGTCAGTCGCGCGGTGAGGGCGACGGTCTTGTCGGTTCCGTCCTTCACCTGGCGTAATCCGTCGGCCAGGCGGTTCATCCCGCCCGTGAGCTCTGTCATCCCCGCGGTCAGTCGACCGAGGTCGCCGCGCATCTGCTCGATGCTGCGCCCGCCGAGTCCGTCGAGCAGGGCCTGAATCTGGCGCAGTCCGGTGCGGATCTCGGGCAGCGCGGCGGTGGCGCGAGCCACGACCTCACCGGGTACCCCGGCGATCGCCGACACCTCGCGCAGCGCCCTCGAGGCGCGTCCGGCGGTGGCCTGATCGAACATCCCGAACGCCGCGCGGGCGGCGAGGCAGCGCGGATCGGTCCGGCAGGTCGCGTCGGGGGCGGCGGTGAGCATCGGACCGAACACGTCCTGCAACCGCGCCGCCGCGGCAAGGGTGGACGAATTGCTCTGCGACACATCACGGATGAGGTCTCCGAGTACGTCGGCGAGCACCGAGAGCGCGCGCACGCCCTGCGGGAGGTTCAGCGATCCCCCGGACGCTGCGGCGACGATCCGGTCGGCGGTGTCGGCGGCACCGAGCACCCCGTCGGCCAGCGACACCACCTGATCGGTGCCGGCGACGAGATCGGGGAGCCGGGCGGCCGCTGAATCGGCGCCGTCACGCAGATCGGTGACACCCGAGGCCAACTGGCGCAGTTGTGGTGTCGCATCGAGCACCTGACGGTGGGCGTCGGTGAGTCGACCGCCGACCTGGCCGACCTGATAGCCGGTGGACGCCTCCGGGATCGGCGCGCCGTCGGGTCGCGTGATCGACCGGACGTGGGCGACGTCGGGCAGTTTCGACACCGCCATCGCCATCATCTCCAGTGCCGCGAGGTCATTCGTGTTACGCATGTCGTGGTCGGCGCGCACCACGAGGTATTCGGGGAGGATCTCGTTGACCCCGAAGTGTTTCAGGACCGCGTCGTACCCGCGCGTGGAGTCGTTGGCGTAGAGCTGCACCGACTCCTCGTCGAAACTCACCCGCATCGTGGGGATCACCATCGCCAACGCGATCAGCACCACCAGCGAGGCCGCGGCGAGCGGTCCACGATGTCGGATCACCTGCGCGCCGCGCCGTCGCCAGCGACGCTCGGTGTCGGCGCGGGGCTCGAGGTGCCCTCGTCCGGCGGCGACCGCCATCAGCGCCGGGGTCAGCGTCACCGACACCGCCAGGATGACCAGCACCCCGATCGCGGTGGGTGGACCGGAGGTGGCGAACATGCCCACCTTCGCGAAACCCATCGCGGCGGCGGCCGCGGCGATGGTGAGAGCTGAGGCGATCAGGATCGGCGACACGCGCCCGCTCGCCGTGGCGATCGCCGTGCTCGGATCCTCTCCGGCGCGACGCGCATCGTGGTAGCCCGCGATCAGGAAGATGGCGTAATCGGTTCCCGCGCCGAGCAACAACGCGGTCATGATCGCGATGGTGAAATTGGAGATCGACACCACCTCACCGGCGCCGAGCGCGGAGATGATCGGCCGCGCGATCCCGAGACCGACCCCGATGGTGATCAACGGGACCAGCGCCGCCACCAGCGAGCGGTAGGCGATGAGCAGCATCACGGTGATCAGCAGCAGCGACACCACCGTGATGATGAGCAGCGAGACGTCGATCGACGAGAACAGATCGGCCAGGGTCGGCGAGGCGCCCGTGTAGTACACGTCCAACCCGGGCGGTCGCGGGATCGCGTCGATCTGCGAACGGATCTCGACGGTGCTGTGGTGCGCGCGCGTGCTGCCGACGTCACCCTGGGCGACGACCATAACGGTGACGGCCTTGCCGTCGGGGCTGCGCGCGGAATCCCGCGTCGCGGGGTTGCCGTACATGTCGAGCACGTAGGCGACGTTGTCGGTGTCGGCGGCGAGCCTGCGGACCAGTTCGCCGTAGAACGTCGTCTCCGCCGGTCCGACACCGCGATCGGTCGCGAGCACCACGTTCCCGACGGCCGTCGAGGCCGGTGACCCGAAATCGGTCGACATGTCCCGCAGCGCGTCCACCGAGGGCATGTGGTGGGGCAGGAACGCCGCGGACTTCTCCGCGGCGGTGTGTTCGATCTGGGGCACCGCCAGGTTGAGGCCCGCGACGGCGATCAGCCAGAAGCCGATGACCCACCATCGGCGGCGGGCCACGAATTCGCCCGTGCGACCGAGGACCGAACTGTGCCCGTGCGACATCCTGCTCCCCTGCATTCCTTACCAACCGGCATTGTTATGTCGGGATGCATAGTAAGACACAGAGGCGGGTGTTCTGCCCACCTGGAGTGACGAGCGACACAGTGGGCGAGGCGCAGCGAGAGGAGACGAGAACGGGCCGCGGTCAGCGACCGGCGACCCAGCGCGATTGCGGGACGAACGGTTCCGCGATCGGGACGCCCCGTCGCGCGGGTGTTCCGATACCCGCGGTGAGCAGCGCGAACACGCCGGCGGCGACGACACCGATGGCGGCGAGCACCAGGTGACCCGTGTGCACGGCCCACACGAGGGGGCCGATCGCGGCGACGACAGCGGTCAGCGCCGCGACGCCCGGCGGTACGCCCGAGCGCGTCGAATCGGGTACGAGGATCATCGCGGCCCCCACCATGAACAGGGACCCGACGATGTCGCTGGGCCGATGGGCGCCGACCTCCATGAGCCCCTGCCCCACCACGGTGGTCCACATGGCGCCGACGACCGCGACGACCGGCGCGACCACCCGGGGCGCCGCGCGGATCGCCGCCGCGACACAGCCGGCAGCGGCCGCGGTGTGACCGCTGGGAAAGGTGTTGAACGCGGCGCGGGCGATGTCCATCAGTTCGGGCCGCGGGAGGATCTCGGTCCGCAGCATCCGTGCGACAACCACACCGAGCGCGGGCAGGACGAGCAACGCGATGATGCTGCCCCGACGACGCGCCAGCAGGCCCAGCACGATCACGACGACCGCGGCGACGAGCCACAACCGTGGATCGGTGACCCGCTGGAAACCGACCCGGTGCAACAGGTCCCGCCACGAGTCGGCGCCGTACATCGCCTCGTAGACGCGTTGGTCGACACGCTGGCCCGCCGTGGTCCACACGGTGACGAGATAGACGACCGCCATCGCGGCCAGCAGCACGACGCTGCCGACGATGCGTCCGGTCATCTCCTTCACCGGCTCAGGGTACCGACGCGGCGCGGGAACCCGCTGGATCAGTGGACCAGGCGATACCGGACGAACGCCGGCACCGCGAGTGCCGCGACCACCGTGAACACGATGACCGCGACACCACCGCCCGCCGTGGTCACCGCCACACCGGCGGTGGCCGCGACACCGCCGTGCGCGACGTCGGCGATACGGGGACCGCCTGCGACGACCACCGTGAACACACCCTGCAGGCGGCCGCGCACGTCGTCGTTGGCCGCCGACTGCAGCATCGACTGCCGGAAGGCCGCCGACGCCATGTCGGCCGCGCCGCCGATCATCAACAGCGCCACCGCGATCGGCAGCATCGGCAGCGACGCTCCCCCGGCGAACGCCACCACCACGCCGAGCCCGGCGATCGACGCACCCCAGATGACGATGCAGACGATGACCGCCAGGCCCTGTCGCTGCACGCGCGACACCCACCCGGAGAACACGCCGCCGACGACCGCGCCCGCCCCGATCGCGGCGAACAGCAGCGCGAAGGCGAGGCCACCGCCGTCGGGACCGCCGAAGTTCTCGTGGGCCATCTGCGGGAACAGCGCGCGCGGCATGCCGAACACCATCGCGATGAGGTCGACGACGAACGACATCATCAACACCTTGTGTCCGCGCAGGTAGACGAACCCGTCGATCACCGATCGCAGTCCGGCGACCCGTGGCGCGTCGTCGCTGCGTTCGGGTTTCAGCGAGGGCAGCCGGATCACCGCCCACAGCGTCGCGAACAGGAAGATCGTGTCGACGAGGTAGAGGGTGGAGTACCCCAGCTTCGGGATGAGGGCGCCGCCGATGACCGGTCCGGCGATGGCGCCGGCCTGCATCACCGTCATGTTCAACGAGTTCGCGGCGGGCAGGTCCTTGATGTCGACGATCTTCGGCAGGATCGCCGACTTGGTCGGCTGGTTGACCGCGAAGAAACCCTGCTGCACGGCGAACAGCGACAGGATGACCCACACGTTGTCGATCCCGGCGGCGGCCTGCAGCCAGAACAGGGCGCTGCACCCGATCAGGCCGATCGTGGTGATGATCAGCAGCAGCCGACGATCGACGATGTCGGCCACGGCGCCGCCCCACAGCCCGAACACGACCAGCGGGACGAGACCGAACAGCCCGGCGAGACCGACGTAGGCCGAGCTGCCGGTGATGAAGAAGATCTGCGCCGGCACCACCACGACGGTGAGCTGGGCGCCGATGACGGTGATGATGTTCGCCGACCACAGTCGGCGGAAGTGCGGACTGCGCAGCGGCGCGGTGTCGGCGAGGAGTCCCGCCATCAGGGTTGCAGCCTGCGTGCGTCCCACACGCCCGTGTCCGGGTCGCGCACGACGCGCACCCGATCGTGCAGACGGTCGGCACCGCCCTGCCAGAACTCGACGGTCGTCGGCTCGATGCGGTAGCCACCCCAGTTGTCGGGCAGGGGCACCGGCTCGTCGCCGTCGACGCCGCCGAAGCGATCGGCCACCGCACGTGCCTGGTCCTCGAGTTCGGCCCGCGACGCGATGGGATGCGACTGGGTCGAGGCGAGTGCGCCGAGCTGTGATCCGCGGGGGCGACTGGCCCAGTAGGCCTGCGTCTCGGCGCGCTCGATCTGCACCACCGGCCCACGGAAGTGGACCTGCCGCTCCATCGCGATCCACGGGAACGTGGCCGAGGCAACGGGTTGCGCCGCCAGGTGTCGTCCTTTGTCGGAATCGTGGTTGGTGTAGAACACGATTCCGCGGTCGTCGACCGCCTTGCACAGCACCGTGCGGGTCGCGGGTACGCCCTCGGCGTCGACGGTCGCGACCACCATCGCGTTGGGTTCGGGGATCGAGCGGGCGACCCCGTCGGCCAGCCACCGCTCGAACAGGTCGAGCCACATCGGCTCACCGGTCAGCGACTCCGGCCCGAGTCCGCCGCCCCCGGCCGACCCGTAGCCGACGCGCATATCGGACACGTTCACTGCCTCACCATCCACGCGAGACGACGCTACTCGCGGGCACTAGAGTTCTCGTCGTCAGCAGTGCGCACGGGCGACGAAGGAGTCGACACGATGGCAGAGAGCTCACCGACCCCCTCGGACACCGCACACGTGCCCGACGACTTCGTCCCAGGACTCGAAGGTGTCACCGCCTTCACCACCGACATCGCCGAACCCGACAAGGCCGGGGGCAACCTGCGCTACCGCGGTGTCGACATCGAGGACCTCGTCGAGAACCGGGTCACCTTCGGTGACGTGTGGGCCCTGCTGGTCGACGGACGCTTCGGTGACGGGCTCCCGCCCGCCGAGCCGTTCCCGCTCCCCATCCACACCGGCGACGTGCGCGTCGATGTCCAGGCCGCGCTGGCCATGCTCGCGCCGATCTGGGGTTACCAGCCGCTGCTCGACATCGACGACGCCACCGCTCGCGACAACCTCGCCCGGGCATCGGTGATGGCGCTGTCGTACGTGGCGCAGTCGGCACGCGGCATCCATCAGCCCGCCGTACCCCAGGCCCAGGTCGACGAATGTGACACCGTCACCGCACGTTTCATGACCCGGTGGCGAGGCGAGCCGGATCCGGCGCACATCCGCGCGATCGACGCCTACTGGGTCAGCGCAGCCGAACACGGCATGAACGCCTCGACGTTCACCGCCCGCGTGATCGCCTCGACCGGCGCCGATGTCGCCGCATCGCTGTCGGGAGCGGTCGGCGCCATGAGCGGACCGCTGCACGGTGGCGCGCCGGCACGCGTGTTGCCGATGATCGAAGAGGTCGAACGCTCCGACGATGCCCGCGGGCTGGTCAAGGGCATCCTCGACCGCAAGGAGAAGCTGATGGGCTTCGGGCACCGGGTCTACCGGGCCGAGGACCCACGGGCACGGGTGCTGCGGCGCACCGCGAAGGAGCTGGGGGTGCCGCGTTTCGAGGTCGCCGCCGCACTGGAGCAGGCGGCGCTGACCGAACTGCGCGAACGGCGCCCCGACCGCGCCATCGAGACCAACGTGGAGTTCTGGGCCGCGGTGATCCTCGATTTCGCCGAGGTGCCGACCCACATGATGCCGGCGATGTTCACCTGCGGACGGACCGCGGGATGGTGCGCCCACATCATGGAGCAGAAGCGCCTGGGCAAGCTGGTGCGGCCGGCGGCGATCTACACCGGACCCGGCCCGCGCCGCCCCGAGGACGTCGACGGATGGGCCGAGATCTCCTGATCTCGCTGCGCGAGCACCGTTCTCACGGACGAGCGAGCGGTTCGACGAGGAAGGCGCGGCCCGCACCGGCGACCCGGGTGAGCACGATGAGCGCCGAGCGACTGCCGGTGAGCCGGAGCTTGGCGATGAGGTCTTCCGGGACCACCTGCACGCCACGCTTTTTCACGGTCACCGTGCCGATGTCGAGATCCTGCAGAGCAGTACGCAGCTGCTTGGTCCGGTAAGGCAGTTCGTCGAGCACGAGATACCCGCGGGCGAACGGGGTGTCGGCGGGTTCGTCGGTGGTGATGTAGGCGATGTGCCGGTCGGGCAGCCACCCGTCGATCCGCTCGGCCAGGTGCGCGACGAGACCGGCGCGGATCACCGCGTCGTCGGGTTCGAAGAGGTAGCGGCCCACCGGACCCGCCTCGTCGCTGTCGGCCCCGTCGGACCCGGCGCGCTCGCCGCCGCTCATCGTGGCACCCGACGGCAGCACCGTCGCGACACGGGTGTCGGCGTCGGGGTGGGTGAATCCCGCTCCCCACAGGCAACATTCGACGAGCTTGCCGCGCTCGGAGACCCATTCGGCGCGCACGCCGTCGCCGATGTCGTCGTGGCCGATGCCGGGCATCACCTTCGCGACCGCGCGCCCGGTCAGCCGCTGCGCCACGAGATCCCATGGCGGCGTGAGGCCGTCGAGCCGGAACACGCGGCCCCGTGCGGTGCGCCGGGCGGGATCGAAGAACGCGACCTCGTCCTCGGCGACGGTCGCGGCGGTGGCGTCACCGACCTCGACGGTGCCCGGCAGACCCAGGGCCGCGAGGTTGGCGCGCGCGATCTCGACACGCACCGGGTCGATGTCGACGCCCCGTACCGCGATGCCGGCCCGCGCGAAGGCGATGAGATCCGACCCGATGCCACACCCGAGGTCGACCACCGCATCGGCGCCGAGCGACCGCAACGTACGCGCGCGATGGGTCGCGACCGAGGCGCGCGTGGCCTGCTCGAGGGCGTCGTGGGTGAAGTACATGCGCGTGGCGTCGTCGCCGAACTTGGTCCGCGCCAGCCCGCGCAGATGGTTCTGGGTGACCGCGGCGGCCACGAAGTCACCGTCGTGAACGGTGCGCAGCCGGCTGCCCAGCGCGTGGTCGGACTCGACGCCGGCCCGCTGTGCGATCTCGGTGAGCAGCGCCTGTCCGGGTTCGGTCAGCAGTCGGCGAAACGTCTCGACATCCACGACCGCATCGTGTCACCTGACCGTTCAGCCCGGGATGTCGCGGCGACCGAACCCCCATCCGCCGAGGCCGAGAAGCACCGCCGCAGCCACCAGGCTCAGGATCGGTGCGACGAGGCCGACGTCGCCGGGCGGCATGCCCGACACGTGGGTGTGGGGCGCGAGATCGCGCACCCACATGGGCAGTCCGAACAGCTCGCCGAACTGCGCGAGCAGCATGTCGGCCAGTACCGCGGCCCACCCCACCGCGACGAGTCGTGGTCGTAGGCCCCAGGCGGCGACGCCGACCGCGACGACGACCAGGGTTCCGGGGATCTGGACGGCCCCGGCGGCGAGGACGGTCCCGATGTCGGGTGCCGCCGACGTCCCGGCGCTGATGGTGTGGGCGACCGCGATGGCGACCGATGCCGCCACGATCACGACGATCGACGCCCCGAGCGCGGCACAGGAGGTGCTCACGAACCACCGTGTGCGTGACGTCGCCGTGGCGAGGACCTGCTCGGTGCGGCCCGCGGTCTCGTCGGCGCGGGCCCGCACCACCACCGCGAGGCCGGCGAGACCGGCGATCACCCCGACGAACCCGAGCACCGCGGTCATCACCGACTCGGCGAGCGCGCCACCGCCCCCGAGGTCACGGACGATGTCGGTGACCCCGCCACCCGACGGCACCAGGTCGCTCACCGATGACAGCAGGAATCCCAGCAGCAGGCAGTAGGCGGCGGTCGCCGACACCCACGGCGCGATCGTCGGCGCCGACACCCGCGCCACCACCGCACCCACCGAGCGCAGTCGGCGCGATCCCGCGGGGCCGGGTCGCCGCACCAGCAGGCCCTCCCCGAGGTCGCGGCGACGCGCGATGGTCGCCGCCACCGCGACCCCGACGACACCCACCGCCACACCGGCGACGACGGGCAGCACCCGACGATGTCCGAACGGGTCGATCAGCTCGACCCACCCCACCGGCGAGGCCCACCGCAGCCAGGTGACCCCGTCGACGAGATCACCGACACCGCGTAGGACGTAGCCACCGGCGAGGACCGTCACCACGGCGACATTCGCCCCACGTGCGGTGCCGAACACCTGATCGGCGACCGCGGCGATCCCCACGGCAGCGGCACCGACCGTCACATAGCCGATCCCGACCATCACCGCCGACGTCGCCGACGCTCCGACGAGCGCTGTCGCACAGGCCATCACGACGCCGAGGACCGCGCCGGCGATCATCGCGGCCGCGGCGGCGACGAGCACCGGGGCCGTCGGCGCGACGACACCGGCGCGCACGAGTTCGCCCCGTCCGGCGTCCTCCTCGGCGCGGGAATGACGGATCACGGTGAGGGCGACAAGGATTGCGGCTACGAGCACGAGGAACAGTCCGACCCGCCACGTCGTGATCGCCGCGGCCGAGGTGTCCTCGCCGAGCGGACCCAGCAGCAGCCGGAACGCGGGGTTGTCCGCGGCACCCGATCGCAATTCCTCCCGAGCGGCGGCATCGGGGTACAGCGACGCCATGGCCACACCGGTGACCACCACCAGGACCGGCAGCGCGACGATGCCCAGCGACGAACGGATCCGTTCGCGCCGCAGCGCGACACCGGCCAGCAGCCCCGCGCCTGCGACGTCAGTGCTCATCGCGGTCGGGCCCCTCACCGTGGCGTCCGTAGTAGCCGAGGAACAACTCCTCCAACGACGGCGGTGCGATCTGCAGCGACCGCACACCACGGGTGCCGAGTGCGGTGAGCAGCGTCGACAGACCCGCCGGCGCGACGGAGAGGGTCACCCCGGTGGCGTCGGTGGTCGATGACGTCGTCTCGAGGTCGGCGACGTCCGGGAGCTCGGCCAGGCCGTCGGTCGATCCGACGACCTCGGCGGTCACCCGGGTCCTGGTGAGGTGACGCATCTGCGCGAGTGTGCCGCTCTCGACGGTGCGACCGGCCCGGATGATGGTGACGGTGTCGCAGAGGCGTTCCACCTCGCCGAGGATGTGGCTCGACAGCAGGACCGACGTGCCCGCCTCGGCCGCCTCGCGCACGCAGTGACCGAAGACGTCCTCCATCAGCGGGTCGAGTCCCGAGGTGGGTTCGTCGAGGATCAACAGATCGGCGCGGGAGGCGAACGCGGCGACGAGGACGACCTTCTGCCGGTTGCCCTTCGAGTACGCCGAGATCCGTTTCGTCGGGTCGAGGTCGAAACGGTCGATCATCGCCGCGCGATCGGCGGGACGCGGCGTCGCCCCACGCAACGCGAGCAGGGCGTCGATGCACTCGCCGCCGGTCATCTGCGGCCAGAGGTTCACATCGCCGGGTATATAGGCGATCCGGCGATGGATCGCGACGGCGTCACGCACCGGATCACCGCCGAGGACGCTGACCGACCCGCCGTCGCGGCGGTAGGTCCCGAGCAGTACTCGGATGGTGGTCGACTTCCCGGCGCCGTTCGGGCCGAGAAAGCCGGCGACGGAACCCTTCTCGACGGTGAGATCCAGGCCGTCGAGAACCTGGTTGCGGCCGAACCGTTTCCGGAGACCTGACACGGCGATGACCGCTTCTGGTTCGCTCATCGCTCGCTCCCCCGGTAGGCCACGACGGCGTCGAGGACGGTGGTGTCGGTGAGGACGCCGTGGGTCGCGTACTCCGCGGCGGGCAGCATCGTGCGCTGCGCGTACGCGGCGACGATGGCGGCGCTGTCGGCGTGGTCGGGTGGCGGGTGCACGGCGAGGTCGACGAGCATCGCCCCGATCGACTGCGCCACCAGATAGCGCGCCCGGGCCGCCTCGTCGAGCGAGGGACGGATGCGACCGGCCGCGACGCCGACGGCCATCGATCGCTCGGTGTCGGCCACGAGTCGTTCGATGAACGTGCGCGCGAGGTCGCCGCCCTGCTGCACGCTGCGTAGGAGGTACATCAGCGACGGACCGGCGTCGGCGAGATCGGCGAGTTGGTGGTCGAGCGACACGGCGTCTCCGACGGGATCCCGCAGCGACGCGAGGTTGCGGTTCCTCGTCTGCTCGAGCACGTGGGTGTCGCACTCGGCGCGCAGACCGTCCTTCGACCCGAAGTGGTGGATGACCAGGCCGGGACTCACCCCGGCCGCCTCGGCGATCGTTCGCACCGACGCGGAGAACCCGTCGCGGGCGAACACGGCGATGGCGCTGTCACGCACCGTCGCACGCGCCGTGAGATCGCTCATCGGGTCTCCTCCGCTCGGTCGTGCCACGCGTCGACTGAACGCGCGTTCAGGACATTAAACAGTTGTTCAGCCGTGCGCAAGGGTCAGGCCGTCGAGGCCGCGCGGGTGGGGCAACATGCGCCGTCGGTGACCTCGGATGCGGCAACTACGATTGCGGCCATGAGCGATTCCGCGATCACGATCCCCGCCGACCTCCTCCCCGCCGACGGCCGCTTCGGTTGCGGCCCGTCCAAGGTCCGCCCCGAGCAGCTGCAGTCGCTCGTCGACACCGGTGCGTCGGTGTTCGGGACCAGCCACCGCCAGGCACCGGTGAAGAACGTCGTCGGCGCCATCCGCGACGGTCTGCACACCTTCTTCTCACTGCCCGACGGCTACGAGGTGGTCCTCTCCAACGGCGGCTCGACCGCGTTCTGGGATGCCGCGTCGTTCGGCCTCATCGAGAAGAAGTCGCTGCACCTCACCTACGGCGAGTTCTCGTCGAAGTTCGCGAGCGTCGCGAAGAAGGCGCCGTTCATCGACAACCCGACCGTGATCTCCACCGACCCGGGTACCGCGCCGAACCCGGCCGACATCACCGCCGAGCAGGCCGGCGACGTCGACCTCATCGGCTGGGCGCACAACGAGACCTCGACCGGTGTCGCCGTGCCGGTGTCGCGCCCGTCGAGCGCCGGCGACGCGCTGATCGTGATCGACGCGACCTCGGGTGCCGGCGGACTGCCGGTCAACGCGGCCGACGCCGACGTCTACTACTTCGCGCCGCAGAAGAGCTTCGCCTCCGACGGCGGCATCTGGTTGGCGCTGATGAGCCCCGCCGCGCTCGAGCGGATCGCGACGATCGAGGCCTCGGGCCGCTGGTGCCCCGACTTCCTGTCGCTGCCGACCGCCGTCGACAACAGCTCGAAGAACCAGACCTACAACACCCCCGCCGTCGGGTCGCTGCTGCTGCTGGCCAACCAGCTCGAGTGGATGAACGCCCAGGGTGGACTCGACTGGGCCACGAAGCGCACCGCGGACAGCTCCAGCCGGCTCTACCAGTGGGCCGAGGCCAGCGAGTTCGCGACACCGTTCGCCGCTCCGGAGCACCGCAGCCAGGTGGTCGGCACCATCGACTTCGACGACTCGGTCGATGCCGCCGCGGTCGCCAAGACGCTGCGCGCCAACGGCGTCGTCGACACCGAGCCGTACCGCAAGCTCGGTCGCAACCAGCTGCGCATCGGCATGTTCCCGGCCATCGAGCCCGACGACATCACGCAGCTCACGAAGTGCATCGACCACGTGGTCGCCGCCCTCTGACACCGGTCGGGCCGCCGTTCCGGTGGGGGCGGACGTGACGCATGTGACCCGTGGGACAATCGATCACAGCCCTGCTGAGCTGGTGTTTCCCGGTGTGTCATCGACCCGACACGCCGTCGCTGCACTAGGGTCGGGTGAACAGTCGCTCGGATGAACATCGGTCATGGCAGATCGGTACCACCCGCTCTCACTCGAGGAGGAGGGGCAGATGCGTGAACTGCGTGTCATCGGTCTGGACACCGACGGCGGATCGGTGATCTGCCAGGATCCCGACTCCGGTGAGAAGTTCCACCTCCCCGCCGACGATCGGCTCCGCGCCGCCGCCCGCGGCGACATCTCCCGACTCGGACAGATCGAGATCGAGATGGAGTCCACCCTGCGACCGCGCGAGATCCAGGCCCGCATCCGGGCCGGGGCCAGCGTCGCGCAGGTCGCCTCCGCGGCCGGCGTGACGCCCGAGAAGGTGTCCCGCTTCGCCCACCCGGTGCTGCTCGAGCGGTCGCGCGCCGCCGAGTTGGCGTCGTCGTCGCACCCCATCCGCATCGACGGGCCTGCGCTGTCGACGCTGGCCGAGGTCGTCGCGTCCGCGCTCGGCGCCCGGGGCCACAATCCCGAGGACACCGACTGGGACGCGTGGAAGAGCGAGGACGGTCGCTGGATCGTCCAGGTCAGCTGGCGCGTCGGACGGTCGGAGAACCACGCCCACTGGCGGTACCAGCCGGGGTCGGGTGGCGGCACCACCGAACCGCTCGACGAGACCGCCGACGAGATCACCGATCCCGACCTGAGTCGTCCACTGCGCGGGCTGACCTCGGTCGTCTCCCTCGCCTCGGCCGGTGAGCAGTACACCGTCGGCGCCGACGATCTCATCGGTCGCCAGCGTGCGCGGGTCGTCTCCACCGACACCCCCGAGGCGCTCCAGCCCACGCTCATCGACCACCACGTCGAGCCGGTCGAGGATCTCGACGACATCGACGATCTCGACCTCGACGACGTGCCACCTGCCGAGATCGCCAGGGAGACAACGGCCGAGCCGACACCGCCTCCGGTCGACGACACCGAGCCGACGGCGCCCGCGGCCGACCCGCTCGACATGCGCAGCAGCGCACCCACATCGGACGAGACACCGACCCCTCGTCGGCGCAAGGCCGCACGCAAACCCGCGGTTCCGGCGTGGGAAGATGTTCTCCTCGGAGTTCGAAGCAACGGACACCAGTAACGGGTTGAGGCGTTAGTGACCGAAAGGGTGCCTGTCGTGGCGACGACATCGATGCTCTGGTTGATCGACAGCGATGACCCGATCGCCGATCTACGGGTCGGCGTCGTCAACGACCATGTCACCGCGGAAACGTTGGCACGTAACATCATCGGCGATTCGGTGCTCGTCCCGCGCGGCGAGACCACCCTCGACCGTGTCGCCTCGGGGGCCGACGACGAGATCGGCGTGGGCGTGTACGGACGTCTCGCGGTGATCGCCGGTCCGCGCCTCGCCGCCACGGCGCCCTCGGAGCTGCCGACCGAACTCGTGACCGCACGGCCCACCGCGCACGCCTACCTCGTCCACACCGACACCGACGCCGCGTACGGGGTGTTCGCGCAGTGGGATGAGGGCCGTCTCCGTCGGTCGTTCGCCGCCGACCCGGTCGACATCGTCGAGAACGAGGGCCTGCCCTTCGTCTTCGAACGTGCCTTCTGGGCCGGGGAGCATCCCCTGCAGTACGTCGACGGCGTCGCCCATGACCCTCAGGCACTGCCGTTCCACCCGGTCGAGTTCGCCGCCTCCGCCGCGCACACCTGGCTGGGGCTGCGCCTCGACGCGGCGGCGGCGTCACCGGACGACACCGGTTCCGACTTCCCGATCTCTCGTCTTCCCGTGTCGCGCTTCGTGATCCGTCCCCCCGGCCACCAGCCGACCGACGACGATCATGCGCAGGGCCCGTCGGCCCCCCACGCCGCCGACGGCGACGCCGGTTCGAACGGCGACGACGCACCGCCGGCGGTCAAGGTGGCGCGGTGGTTCGGATTCGGCAAGCGCTGACTCACCGGGTCGCGGCGTAACCGACCGCGACCAGCAGACCGACGACGAGGCCGACGAGCGCACCGCCGCCCATCCATCGCAGCACCGGGCGTTGTCGCCACACCCATGCCGACGGTCCGATCCCGCCACACACGACGACGACCGCGAACACGGCGAGCAGACGGCCGGTCTCCGCGACGACGCTGTAGACACCGAGGACCACCCCGGTCACGACCACCGTCGAGACCGCGGCCAGCGTGAGGCCCAGCGCCCAGGGCGTCGGCTCGGCGGACGACATGACTCATTGTCTTCCCGCGGGCGTGAGTGGGTAGCGTCGGACGTATGGGTCGCAACGTCGTGTCGGGAGGTCCGTCCTCCGGTGGTGGCACTCCCATGACGACCGCCGTGGTGGTCGGGTCGGGTCCGAACGGGCTCGCCGGTGCCGTCCACCTCGCGCGTTCCGGTGTCGCGGTCACGGTGCTCGAGGCCGCCGACACCATCGGCGGCGGCACCCGATCCGGCGAACTGACCCTCCCCGGGCTCACCCACGACCACTGCTCGGCGTTCCACCCGCTCGGCGTCGGGTCGCCGTTCCTGTCGGGTCTCGACCTGGCCCGCTACGGCCTGCAGTGGGATCACGCGCCGATCGACTGTGCGCACCCCCTCGACGACGGCACCGCGGCGCTGATCCACCGGTCGATCGATGCCACCGTCGAGGGCCTGGGCCGCGACGGCCCGCGGTGGCGTGCACTGGTGGGGCCGCTGGCGGCGCGGTTCGACGACCTCGCCGCCGAGGTGATGCAGCCGATCGTGCATCTGCCCCGACACCTGCTCGCCCTGGCGACCCTCGGACCCCGTGCCCTGCCCCCGGCGACGGTCACCGCGCGGCTGTTCGCGACCCCGCAGGGACGCGCCGCGTTTGCCGGCGCCGCCGCGCACGCCTACACCCGCCTCGACCGACCGCTCACCTCCGCGGTCGGGCTCATGCTCGCCGCGTCGGGTCACCGCTTCGGCTGGCCGGTCGCGCGCGGTGGCTCGGCCGCGATCACCTCCGCACTCGCCGCGATGCTCGTCGACCTCGGCGGGGCCATCGAGACCGGGCACCGGGTGACGAGCGCCGCCGACCTGCCGCCGTCCGACATCGTGCTGCTCGACACCTCACCGCAGGTGGCGGCCGACATCTACGGTGACGCCCTCCCCCGTCGGGTGCAGCGCGCCTACCGACGGTTCCGCCGCGCACCGGGCGCCTTCAAGGTCGATTTTGCGATCGAGGGCGCCGTGCCGTGGACCGCGCCGGCCGTCGCCTCGGCGGGCACGGTCCACGTCTGCGGCGACGCCGACGAGGTGTTCGCGGCCGAACGCCAGGTGGCCCGGGGCGAGATGCCCGACCGGCCGTTCCTCATCGTGGGGCAGCAGTACGTCGCCGACCCGTCCCGCTCCCACGGTGAGCTGAACCCGCTGTACGCCTACGCCCATGTGCCGCATGGGTTCACCGGCGATGCGACCGAGGCGATCACCACCCAGATCGAGCGGTTCGCGCCCGGTTTCCGATCCCGCATCCGCGCGACCTCGGTGACCAGCACCGCCGACTTCGCCTCCGGCAACCCCAATTACGCGGGAGGCGACGTGATCGGCGGGTCGAACGGCGGGCTGCAGGTGGTACTCCGTCCGCGACCGGCGATCGACCCCTACGCCACCGGGATCAGCGGTGTGTACCTCTGTTCGGCATCGACTCCCCCGGGTGCGGGCGCCCACGGGATGGGTGGGTACAACGCGGCCGCCTCGGCCCTGCGACATCTCTGAGTTCGCACGTCGGCGCACTGTTCGCACGCCGCCCGGGGCATGCGAACAGCATTCGAGCGCGCGAACGAGCAGCTACCGCGCGACGCGGGCGTAGAACGAGATCGCCGCGGCGGTGGCGACATTGAGCGAGTCGGTGCCCCGGGCCATCGGGATCCGCGCCCGCACATCGCCGGCGCGCATCGCGGTCTCCGACAGTCCTGGGCCCTCGGCGCCCACCATGAACGCGACACGTTCGGCGCCGACGGCATCGGCGAGCGGTACCGCGTCGGCGTCGGGTGTCAGCGACACCACCGTGAACCCGCGGTCACGGAGGTCGTGGAGATCACCGGGCCAGTTCTCCGCGGCCGCGAACGGCACGAGCAGTGCGTGTCCCATCGAGACGCGCACGGCGCGGCGGTAGAGGGGGTCGGCGCACCCGCGACCGAAGACGACGGCGTCGACCGCGAGTCCGGCGGCGTTGCGGAAGATGCTGCCGATGTTCTCGTGGTCGTTGACGCCCTCGAGCACGACGACGGTGCGGGCCTGCGCGACGACGTCGTCGACGGTGAGACGTTCGGGTCGACGCGCCACACCGAGGACGCCGCGGTTGAGATGGAATCCGACGATCTCGGCCATCACCTCGGCGGTGGCGCGGTAGAACGGCAGCCCCTCGACCGTGGGCTGCGCGAGGTCGTCGGCGAGTTCGTGCAGGCGTTTGTCGACCCCGAGGAACGCGTGCGGCGTGAACCGGGAGGCGATCATCCGCTGCACCACCAACACGCCCTCGGCGACGACGAGCCCGCGTCCCGGACGGCCACCGGGCAGCACCGGGAGGTCGGGTCGGCGGTCGACGGAGTTCAGGTCGCGGAAGTCGTCGACGCGCGGGTCGTCGGGATCGACGATGTCGATGACGTCAACGGGCATCCGCCCATCCAACCCGACCGACTCGCCACGGCATCGTCTGGATGTGCAGGGCGTGGTGCGATGGTCGCACCGTCAGGCCGGGGCGTCCGCCGTCGCGGGTGTCGTGCGCGCGGCCTCGACGCGGCGCTCGCGGACCAGCAGCAGGGCGGCGACGGCGACGAGGCCGATCACCACGGCGGCGAACGTGATGCCCGCGGTCTTCACCCCCACCGCACGCGAGAGGAACCCCTCGGCGACGACGGGCAGGCTGATGGCGATGTAGGTGATCACGAAGTACGCCGAGGTCACCGCAGCCTTCTCGTCGGCCGGAGCGCCGGTCGCGATGCCCTGCAGGCCGCGGGCGAACGCGATGCCCTGTCCGGCACCGCCCACGATCCCGGCGACGGCGAGCAGCTCCCACCGCCCGGCGACGAGGGTGATGATGAGGACGGCCATACCGGCGATCATCGCGACGATCGCGAGGATGTCGGCGGCCTCGCGGGCGAGTGCGCGGCCGATGATCTGGCCCAGCAGCGACCCCGCCATCACCGACACCGTCAGCAGCGCCGCGCCGATGGCGGAGTGCACGCCGACGATCGTGGCCGAGATGGTCGGCGCGAGGGCGGTGAACAGTCCCATCACCGCGAAGCCCGCGAATCCGAGCAGGGCCGCCCGCAGGAAGAAGGCGCGGATCTCCTCGGGCACGCGCACCGGCATCAGGCCGAGCGAGCGTTCGCGGTGGCGACCGCGGGTCTCGGGGACGACAGCGATGATGGCCAGGGCGACGGCCATGAGGCCCAGGTGGACCCAGTAGGTGGTGTGCAGGGGCGCCGGAGCCCACGTGATGAGCATGGATGCGAGAACCGGTCCGAGTCCGAGCCCGCCGATCGTGGCCAGGGAGGCGATCACCGGGGCGCGTCCGGCCAGCCGTCCGCGGGCCATCTCGATGATCGACACCGACGCCGTGCCCACGAACACACCTGCCGACAGACCCGAGACCACCCGGGCGACCAACAGGACGGCGGTGTCGTCGGCGAGGAGGAAGACGACGTCGCTGGCCGCGGAGAACACGACACCCAGCGCGAGGATGGGGCGACGACCCAGCACATCCGACCAGGTCCCCAGCCCGATGAGCGCCGCGAGGACGCCGACGGCGTACATCGCGTAGACGATGGTCACCGTCAGCAGCGAGAACCCGAACTCGCGCTCGTAGGTGGAGTACAGCGGGGTCGGCATGGTGGTGCCCAGCATCACCGCGCCGAGCACGACGGCGAGTCCGGCGGTGGGCAGAGCACGGGTGCCGACCCGCTCGTGCGACGCGTGACTGTTCGACTGGCTCATGACCACAGTCAAGGCAGGATCGAGTCCCGATATTTCCGGGGCCGGCCTGTGTGAAAACGTAGAAGGTGTGACCGACACCGATCTGACCCTGCGGCGGGCCACCGACGCCGACTGGCCGGCGATCATCGCGGCCGACGCCCGCGCGTTCGCGTTCATCCATCCTCTCGACGCCGAGGCCGAGGCCGACATCCGCAGCAAGCTGCGCGACTCGGATGTGGTGGTGGTCTACGACGACTCCGGTCCGCACGGGTCGGTGCTCGCCGGTGTCGCGATGTTCTACCGGATGACCCTCACGCTGCCGGGCGGTACGCGCGCCGACCTGCCCGGACTGTCATGGGTGTCGGTGGCGGCCACGCATCGTCGTCGCGGCATCCTGCGCATGATGATCACCGAGCTGTTCGACCAGTGGGAACGTGAGGAGAGCGTCTTCTCGATCCTCACCGCCAGCGAGGCGACGATCTACGAACGGTTTGGCTACGGCCCCGCCTGCTTCGAGCAGAGCGCGTCGATCGACCTGACCAAGGCCGAGCTGCGCGACCCGCCGCCGTCGTACTCCCCGGTGCGGTTCGCGACCGACGAGCAGGTCCGTGAGCTGGTGCCCGACCTGCACGACCGGTGGGCGTCGATGAACCCGGGCGCCATCGTGCGGTCGCGGGTGTGGTGGAACATGATCTTCGCCGATCGGGAGATGTTGCGCGACGGGCGTTCTGCGCTGCACTACCTCGTGCACCCCGACGGATATGCGAGCTACCGGATCAACCACGTCGACGGGCAGTCGCGTGCCGAGGTGTCGGAGTTCGTCGCGATCACCGACACCGCGCACACCGATCTGTGGCGCGTCCTGCTCGGTCTCGACCTGACGCCGACGGTCACCGCGTCGATCCCGGTCGACGACCCGCTGCCGATGAAGCTCACGAACCTGCGGGCGCCGACGGTGACGGCGATCAAGGACTCGATGTGGTTGCGCATCATCGACATCCCCACCGCGCTCGAGGCGCGGACGTACGCCGAGGACTTCGACGCGGTTCTCGAGATCACCGACACCTTCCGCGGCAACGGCGGTCGCTTCGCGTTGTCGGTGCACGACGGCCAGGCGACCGCGACACCGACCGAGGAGCCCGCGACGGTCCGCATGGACGTGTCGGTGCTGGGCAGCATCTACCTCGGCGGCTATCGCGCGACCGAGTTCGCCGCCGCCGACCGGCTCTGGGCCGCCGACCACACCACGCTCTGCGATCTCGACCAGGCGTTCCTCACCGACCGGAAACCGTTCTCGGGCACCTTCTTCTGACCCACCCGCGTCGATCGGGCACGTAACTGCGTCGATCGGGCACGTAACTGCGTCGACCGTGCAGATAACCACGTCGACCGTGCAGAAATGATGTTGTACCCCGTGGATCTGCCCGATCGAGACGTATACCTGCCCGATCGATGGAGATAAGTGCCCGCTCGACGCCGGTAACTGCACGGTCGGCGGATCAGACCGTGACGGGGTCCTTGGTGTCGCCGGCGGTGAGCACGAGTTTGCCGTGGTCGACGTGGGGCCTGATGCGGCGGACGCGCATGAGCACTGCGATGCACGCGACGGTGGCGACGACGCTGATGGTGCCACCGAGGATCAGCGGCGCACGCGGGTTGGTGACCTGGGCGATCCACCCGAGCAGCGGGCTCCCGAGGGGCGTGCCGCCGAGGAAGCACAGCATGTAGACGCCCATCACCCGACCACGCATCGACGAGTCGACCGACAGCTGCACGATGTTCATCGCCGACGTGCTGAAGGTGAGCACCGCCGCGCCTGTGGGGACGAGCATCACCGCGACCCACGCGAAGTTCGGCATGAGGCCCACGACGACCTCGAGGACCCCGAACGCCGCCGCCGCGGCAAGGAAGTGCCGCAGGCGCGCCGGGTTGCGCCGCCGCGCGGCGAGCGTCGCGCCGGCCAACGTCCCGACGGCGAGCATGGTCGAGAGAAACCCGTAGCCGCCCGCCGAACCGGCAAAGGTGTTGGCGGTCAACAGGGCCAGCGACAACGGGAAGTTCATGCCGAACGTCGACACCATGAACACGGTGGCGAACACGACGACGAGGTGCGGTCGGGCGCGCACGTAGGCGATACCGGCCCGCACCGACGAGCGTCCGGTCGACCGTTCGCTGCGCAGCAGGTCGCCGGGTCGCATCAGCGTCAACCCGATGAGCACGGCGACGAAGCTGACCACGTTGACGAGGAACACCGGGCCGGTGCCGATCACGGTGATCAGCACGCCGGCGACGGCCGGGCCGATGATGCGCGCGAGGTTGAAGGTCATCGAGTTCAGCGCGACGGCGTTGGGCAGGTGTTCGGGTCCGACCATCTCGACGGTGAACGACTGACGGATCGGTGCGTCGACCGCCGAGATGCACCCGAGGATGAGCGAGAGCGCGTAGACCTGCCCCAGGGTGGCCATGCCGAGCGTGTCGGAGACGCCGAGGAACAGCGCACAGAGCGCCATGCCGATCTGGGTGGCCATCAGCAGACGGCGTTTGTCGAAACGGTCGGCCAGCGCTCCGGCGGGCATGGAGAGCACGACGGTGGGTCCGAACTGCAGGGCCATCACGATGCCGACGGCGAGTCCGCTGTTACCGGAGAGATGCAGGACCAACCAGTCCTGCGCGATGCGTTGCATCCAGGTGCCGACCAACGACACCACCTGGCCGCCGGCCCAGAGGCGATAGTTCCGTACCCCGAGGGACGAGAACATCATGGGCAACGGCACCCAGCCATGTTACCGCCGCTAAGAACAGCTCAGATCAGGCGAAAGCGACCCGTGGCTGCTCGACGTCGAGCTAGTCGCTGCTCGACACCATCGTCGACATGATCTCGACGGCCTGGCGGAGGACGGCCTGTTCGGAGCCGTCGAGCTTCTCGAGCTGTCCCCGCAGCCACGCCTCGCGGGCGTTGGTCTCGTCCCGGACGACCTCGTTGCCGAGATCGGACAGCGTGACGATGATCTGGCGGCCGTCGGTGGGGTGCGGGTCACGCTTGACCATGCCCAGATCGGCGAGCGAGGCGATGACGCGCGTCATCGACGGCGGCTGCACGCGCTCCTGCGCGGCCATCGCACCCGGGGTCATGGGCCCCTCGCGATCGAGGGTCGACAAGGCAGACAGCTGCGTCAACGACACCGTGGAGGACTGCCGCCGCCCGCGCAGGTGCCGCGCCAGGCGCACAACCGCAAGGGCCAGATCGCTGGCGAGCTTGTCGTCTTTGGCATTCACGGGCTCAACAATAGGTCACGTGATACCGAATGCACGCCGAACTACCAATGTGACGCGCCAACTCATGTGAACGAGTGCGCATCAGTCATCGGTATGAAATGCGTGGTCAACGATCGATCAGCGTCTCGATGGGGCCCTTGGCGAAATACACCACGAACAGCACCGCGATGATCCACAGCAGCGGATGCACCGAGCGTGCTTTCCCGCGCGCCGCGGCGAGTACCACCCAGCTGATGAACCCGACACCGATGCCGTTGGCGATCGAGTAGGTGAACGGCATCACGACGACGGTCAGGAAGCACGGCAGCGCGTATTCGAACCGCGTCAGGTCGACCGATCGGATCTGGGCGATCATCAGCGCGCCCACCACCACCAGCGCCGGGGCGGCGGCCTCGAGCGGGACGATCTGATAGAGCGGCGTGAAGAACATCGCGACCAGGAACAGCAGTCCGGTGACGACGTTGGCGAGTCCGGTGCGCGCGCCCTCGGCGATGCCCGACGCCGATTCGACGAACACCGTGTTCGACGACGCCGACGCGGTACCGCCGGCGATGGCCCCGACGCCCTCGACGACCAACGCGCGCCCCACGTTCGGCAGGTTGCCGTCGGCGTCGACGAGTCCGGCCTCCTTGCCCAGCCCGGTCATGGTGCCCATGGCGTCGAAGAAGTTCGACAAAACGAGGGTGAACACGAAGATCGACGCCGAGAGGACGCCGATGCGGATGAAGGCGCCGAAGATGTCGACGTCGCCGACGAGGCTGAGATCGGGCAGGTCACCGATGGTCCCCGGCCACGTCGGGATGTTGAGGCTCCACCCGCTGCGACCGTTGCCCGAGGCGGGCAGGTCGGCGAAGGCCTGCACGACGACCGCGAGCAGGGTGGTCACGACGATGCCGATGAGCAGTCCGCCGCGCACCTTGCGCACCACCAGCACACCCATCACGAGCACACCGACCGCGAACACGAGGGTGGGCAGGGTGGTGATCGAGTTGCCGACACCGAGGCCGACGGGGACGGTGGTGCCCGCGGCATCGGGGGTGCGGGTGACGAACCCGGCGTCGACGAGGCCGATGAACGCGATGAAACAGCCGATGCCGGCGGCGATGGCCGCCTTGAGCTCGGCGGGGATGGCCGCGAACACGCGACTGCGGAGTCCGGTGACGGCGAGCAGCACGATGATGATGCCGTCGATCACCACGAGGCCCATGGCCTCGGGCCAGGTGACGTCGGGCGCGATGCTGACCGCCAGCAGGCTGTTGATGCCGAGGCCGGTGGCGATGGCGAACGGGTAGTTCGCGATGACGCCGAAGGCGATCGACATGAGCCCGGCGACGAGCGCGGTCACCGCGGCGACGGCCGCGATCGGCAGCACGTTGCCCAGCACGTCGGCGTTGCGGTCGCTGCCGGCGACCCCGCCGATGATGATCGGGTTGAGGACCACGATGTAGGCCATCGTGAAGAAGGTGACCAGTCCGCCGCGCATCTCCCGGGAGATCGTCGAGTCGCGTTCGGAGACATGGAAGTATCGGTCGATCCGACCGCGCAGGGAGCCAGATCCGACGGGGGCGGACCCCGGTGCGCCGGTGTTCTCGGGATCGGTCTTCTCACTGGGGGTGCGCGGCACGCCCGCCTCCTGGTGTGTCGGGTTCTCGCGAGCCGATGGCTCGTGGGCTGTCCCCTGCCCGGAGGAGACCCTACGCTGGCACCCATGACCGATGCGGGCGATGTCCAGGCCCTACCCCAACCACCGCGATGGCTGATGACACCCGACAACGTCGTCTACGTCGGGATGGCTGCGTGGCTCATCGCGACGATCGTGATCGCGGCGACCGGCATCGGGTCCACGTCGACCCTGGTGAGCGCGATCATCGGTCTGGTGGTGGGGGTCTTCGGCACGACGATCTTCACGGTGCAACGGCGTGCGAGTCGCCGCGGCGACCGCGCCGCGCAGCGCGGCCTCAACTGACGTCGGCACCGCCCTGCGTGTGCCCGAGGACGGGCCGCAGCGCCTCGGCGACCTGCCGCGGCGACTCCTCGTGGACGAACAGTCGGCCGCCGGGGATCGCGGCGAGCGCGACGGGCCCACCGAAAGTGGACACCATCTCGCGTGCCCGCTCCACCGGGAAGAACGCGTCGGCCTCGCCGTAGACCAACGCCACCGGTACCTCGATCGCGCGGTGGAGCCGTGGTAGCGCGGCGATCGCGCCGACGTCGAAGGTGCGCAACAGCTTCCCGACCGCCCAGCGTCGGTCGGCGTCGTGACGGAGCGGGTCGAGGAAGAACTCGGCGAACTCTCCGTCGAGTCTGCCGCGATCGGCGAAGCAGTCCCCGAGCGCGACGCGCAGCCGCCGGAGAGCGGGTGTGGTGAGCGCCGCCGTGAGCGGTCGACCGACACCCGGCACGTGGCGTAGGGCCAGGAACGACGCGAAACGCAGGCTCCTGCGGCCGGTCTGTTCGGTGGCGACGAGTCCCCACGCCCGGACCCTCGGGTCACCCGCGAGCGCGTGCCGGGCGATCAGTCCGCCGCTGTCGTGGCCCACCACGGCGACGTCGTCGAGGCCGAGCGCGTCGACGACTGTGCGCACCGACGCGGCGTGCTCGGCGATCCCGAGGGGCGTGTCCCGGTCGAAGCGACTGTCGCCGGCACCGGGGAGATCGATGACGTGGCAACGGAAGTCCTCGGCGAGATGCGGCATGAGATACCGGAAGGTCGCTCCCGAGACCGGCCAGCCGTGCACGAACAGGACGTCGGGACCGGCACCGATGCTGCGGACTGCGACGGTGCCGCCGGACACCGCCACGTGGCGATCGGGCGGTGAGCGGAAGAGGTCGACGCCGGTGGATGTGGTGCGGTCGTTCATCATTCGTCCTCTCGTCGAGGGAGACACCGGGGTTCGGGGGGCCTCCTCGAGACCATCGGAGCGCACGGACACCGCGGGACGCAATGACGTGACGAGGTAGGTGCGGGCTCGTGTCGGCTGTCCTACGCTGCGCCCATGGCCTCGCACGAACCGGACTCCCCCGCCCGCCGCGGCGGCGTGTATCCGGCTCTGCTGCGGCACTGGCGCCACCGACGCGGACTCAGTCAGCTCGATCTGGCGGTCGCCGCCGACGTGTCGAGTCGCCACATCAGTTTCCTCGAGACCGGACGGTCGGCGCCCGGCGCCGAGATGGTGGTGCGGCTCGCCACGGCGCTCGACGCGCCGCTGCACGCCACGAACGAGATGTTGCGCGCCGCCGGCCATCCGCCGCGGTTCCCCGAGGCACCGCCGGGCGGTGATCCGCTGGCGCCGGTCCGCGCGGTCGTCGAGGTGATGAAGTCCCACCACGATCCGCTACCGCTGGTCGTGATGAACCGCGCGTACGCCATCCTCGACCTCAACCGTGGCGCGCAGGCGCTGCTGACCGCCGCGATGACCGACCTCGACCCAGACCGGGTCGCGGCCGCCGGCCTGAACCTGGCGCGGCTGACCCTCGACCCCGAGATCGGACCGCGAATCCTCGTCAACCATCGCGACGTCGCGCGTGACCTGCTGTGGCGGATCCACCACGAGGTGCTCGGCGACGCGAACGACGAGCTAGCCGCGCTGCATGCCGATCTCGTCCGATCGCCTCTGGTCGAGCCCGACTGGCGCTCCCCCGATCCGACGGTGCCCGCCGCGCCCTCGCTCGAGCTCGAGGTCCGCGTCGGAGCAGACATCCTGCGCTTCGTCGTGACCGTCACCGCGCTGCTGGCGCCGCTGATGGTCGGCGTCGACGACATCCGGGTCGAGCAGTGGTTCGCCGCCGACGCCGAGACCGCCCGGGCGTGCGCGCAGATCGTGGCCGATCAGGTCGACGCGGCCACCTGACCACGACGCGTCCGCAGCGCCCGCGCGACCGCGACGGCGAGCACCACCCAGATCGCGCCGATCAGCCAGCCCGCGACGACGTCGGTGGTCCAGTGCACGCCGAGGTAGATCCGGCTGGCACCGATCAGCAGCGAAGCGACCGGCGCGATCGCGAGGATCGGGGCGTGCGCTCGAACCCAGGTCGAGGTCTGCCACGCCGCGACCGCGACCAGGCCGAGGACGACCGCCGACATCATGGCGTGCCCCGAGGGGAACGAGTAGGTGTCGATGGCGATCACCCGGAACCGCGGTTCGGGACGCGGCCGCGCGACGAGGTGTTTCAGTGCCTGCATCAGCAGCCATCCCGACGCCGACCCGATCAGGACGGTCAGCGCCCGGTCGCGGGAGCCGATGCGCCACAAAACGATCGCCGCGACGATCGCGATCAGGGTCATGGCGGCGGTGTTGCCGACGGTGGTGATGACGCGGAAGACATCGGTGAGCCACCCGGTCCGGTGGTCGGCGACCCACTCGGTGACGTCGTGGTCGACACCCGGTGTCGTCAACTGCATGTCACCTTTCTACCGGCTGTGTCCCACCGGTCGGCCGAGGTGGTGGATGCCTGCGTCGTCGACCCACCAGTCGACCTCGACACGGCGGGTGTCGGTGCCCCGCCGGACGTCGAGTCGCACGATGTCGTGCAGGCGCACCTCCCCGCCGGGCGAGGCGATGCCGGTGGCCAGCGCGAAGGTCAGCGCCACCGCGCTCTGCGCCCACGTCGACGGTTCGCCTTCTTCGACGACGGTGACCGCGATGTCCTCCGTCGCGGTCGCGATGTCGAGGATCGTGGCCAGCCGCGACGCGTCGGCCGACACCAGCGGCGGTGGCAGCACCACGGCCTCGTGAGGGTCGACGATCTGCAGCATCCACGGCGCGTCGATGACGACGGCGGTCTCGCAGACGGTGCCCGCGAGGGTGCGCACCCCGACCGGCGGGTCCAGGTCGTCGAGGTCGAGCACACCGCGACGATGTGCGCGCACCAGCGCGGCGTGGGCCGTCGCGGCGACACCGGGGGCGATCACGCGGTCGGGATCACCGAGGCGACGCAGCACCACCGCGGCCAGATCGGTCGAGGTGACCTCGGCGCCGGCGAGCGCCCCGGCGAGCAAGGCGGCGTGCGGATGATCGAGCGGGTCGAGAACACCGGCGAAGGTGGCGTCGTCGGGTGCGCGGAACCACCCCAGCGGCGTGTCGTCGATCTCGGCGTAGGTCTGCAGCCACCAGGCGGTGTAGCCGGCCGGGTCGGTCAGCGTGGCGACCGTCGCCGGGTCGGTCGCGAGGAGCGACAGTGCGGCGGGCCATCGATCGGGGTCGACGAGATCGAGATCGCGCACCGCGACGAGTTGTTGCGGCTCGGCATCGAGGTGGTCCCACCACTGTGCCTCGTCGGGGAGGTCGTGGTCGGGGCCCGTGGGCAACTCGTCGGCGACGACGGTGAAACCCCACCCGACGCCGATCCGACGCAGCGCGTCGATGCCGTGCCTCGTCACGACATCGGCGGCGACACGACCGAACGGCGCGTCGGCCACGAGCACCGACGCGATCGGGCTGTCGGGCAGCAGGAGTTCGTCGGCGGGCCTCAGCGGGTCGTCATCGGGTGAGTCGGTGCGGGTCGGGATGAGAAGCTGCCCCAACCAGGGTGGGATGTCGGCCTCGGGGTCGGCGGCCACGAGACCGAGCACCTCGTGTGCCAACCGCTCTGCCGGGTCGTCGCCGGGGATTCCTTCGGACGCCCACGAGTTGGACTCGTGGGTCTCGGTGATGGCCGACCGCAGTGCGGGGTCGGCGAGCAGCTCGCTCACCGATCGTCGCTGCGCGCCGAGCCGTTCGAGCAGCGGGTGCTCGGCCTCGGGGTGCACCGTCGCCACCCACGAGATCGACGGTGGCGCAGCGTCGTCGGCGCTCTCGGACGTCGCGCGGATGTCGGCCAGCACCAGTCCGCGGGCCCCGATCGACATCCGGCCGTCGGCTCGGGGCACCGGGATGGTCGCGATCTCCCCCCGGACCCTGTCGTCGGCGATCATCGGCGAGATCGCCTCGTAGAGGTCGTGCCACCACCGCGGTGGGCGCGTCACGCCGGAGAGTCGTTCGCACACCTCGACGAGGGAGGTCTCGGTGACACCGACCGCGGCGAGTCGGCGCAGCGACGTCGTGTCGGACAGCGCGGCGATGACGACACCGTCGAGGAACTCGGCGACCATGTCGGTGACACGCTCTGTGACATCGGCGATCACGACCGCGCGAGCGGGAGCGACCAGTTCGCCGTCGGCCGTGGGCAACCAACGGTGCTCGGCGAGGTCGGCGATCACGGCGTCGCGCAGCACACCGTCGGTGGCGCTCGCCGGGAAACCCGCCGACGGGAGGACTGCGAGTCGGTGCGCGGGGTGCAGCGCCAGGGCGAGTCGGTGGTATCCGTCGGCGACGACGCGGATGTCGGTGTCGGGGTGCAGCGCTCGTCGATCCGGCGTGACCGCGACGTCGGCGACGCACATCGCGGGCAGCGTCAGGGCGAGGTCGGTGCGGGTGGGGGCGTGCAGGACGTCGGCGCCCCGGGGCGCGGGCGCATCCGCGGGTCCGGGCATCAGCCACCGCGCGTGTGCGGCGCGGATCTGCGTCCAGGTCTCCTCGCCGATGGTGATCGTGTCGACGTCGTCGACGGTGCTGTCGTGTCGCCGCACCGACGTGTCGCCGCAACGGATCGTCTGCAGCGCAGGCAGTTCGAGTAGCAGGGTGGTGACCTCGGCGGCCATCGACGCGAGGAGCGCCGGTCCGTCGACGTCGTCGCGCAGCGTGATGACGACCTCGGTGTCGAAGCCGTCGGCGGGCGCGATCGGGTCCGGCCACGGCAATCGGAGCATGGGGACGGTCGGCTCCGCGACGGCGACATCGCTGTCGCTCAACGCTTCCCGGGTGCGATCCAGTCCGAACACGACGCCGCCGGTCGTCGATCGGACGGACACCTCGATCCCCACCGAGGCGACGGCGTTGAAACCCACGCCGAACCGTCCGACCTGCCCCGATCCCGCATCCGCCCCGGCCTTGGCCGACACCCGCAGCGCCGCCAGCGAGCGCACGCCCTCGGCGTGCAACGGGGAGCCGGTGTTCGCGACGTGCAGGACGGTCTCGGGTTCGAGCCACACCGCGAGTTCCCCACCACCGGTACCGGCGGCGGCGTCGGCGGCGTTGGCCGCGAGTTCGGTCAGCAGTCGATCGCGGTATCCGAACTCGACGAGTTCGGATTCGGCTGCGACATCCTCGGCGAGCCGGGTGGCCGACGATTGCCACGACCGCAGCGTCGACGACCGGATCGATGCGGTGTCGAACGGGTCATGGTCCGGCGAGACGACGGTGGTCATCGCCGGCCGTGGAGACGGATCAGCTGTCGGCGGAGGCGGATTCGTCGGCCGCGGGCGCAGCCTCCGCCTCGGTGGGCGCGTCAACCGGCGCCACCGTGTCCGACGGCACTGTGTCCGACGGCACCGTGTCCGACTCGGCCTCCGACGCGGCGACGACAGGCGCGTTGTCGGCGGGTGCGGCGGGCACGATCTCGATGGCGCCGTCGTCGTAGGCGTCGTAGGCGGGCGATCCCTCGCCCGAGGGCGCGACCGCGTCAGAGTGTGCGCCGCAACCGTATTCGGCGGAGACGACGGTGCCGTCGGCGGCGTATTCGTTGGCGCAGACACCGAACGCGACACGGAGGGCGCCGGCGACCGGGAGATAGAAGCCGCAACTCCCGCAATGCAGTTTGCTGGCACCGGCCATGTCGCTGTCGGGTCCGTGGGTGCCCTCGAACCAGCGGGTCGCGGCGTCGTCGCGGCCTTCGCGGGAGAGCACGCGGGTGCGTCCGAGTCCGAGTTCGAGCATGACGGCGGACATATCGTCGAGGTCGGACTCCGACTGCAACGAGTCGGAGTCGATGTGGTTCGGGACGAGACGGGGGTCGTCGGCCGGTGCGGCCAGGACGTCGCCGGGCCCGAGATCCCCGGGGGCGATCCGCTGCGACCACGGTACCCACTGCGGGGCGGTCAGCGCGTCGGAGCCGGGCAGCAGCGCGATCTCGCTGACGGTGATGTCGATGTCGTCGCCGGCGTCGATCGGCGGACAGGTCGCGAGCACCGAGCACCAGACCCAGCCGCGGTAGCCGGTGATGTCGGCGGCGAAATAGTGCGAGACCGTGCAGTCGCCCTCGACGACCGCCTCGATGTGGTCGCCCACCGCTCCCTCGCCGGAGGCCTCGACGGCCTCACGCGCGATGTCGACGGCGGCGATCAGACGCGCCTCGAGATCGGCTGTCGACGTCGACCGATCGGTCGGCGAGTCCTCGAACGCGGCGTCAGCACCGTCCACCACAGTATTCACACCGTCATTCTGCCGCATCGGGCGCCGACACCCGCGTTGCGGGTTGGTCGCGATCGGAGCGATAGGGAAGAATCGGCACGGTGAACCGGCCCGGAGAGCGTCGTGGAGTGCGTCCGCGTGTGCGGCGCGCGCAGGCCGATCCCGCGGCTCCCACCGACCGCTTCGTGGGGCCTGCCGACCGGCCTGCCGGCGAACATCCCGGCGCCGCGAACTATCCCGTCGACGGGCGTCGTCGCGTCCCGACGCCGCCACGTTCCTCGACGACACCCCGCGCCTCGGCCTACCGGCCGCCGCCCACGCACAATCCGCACCTCGATCCTCTCGACGACCGTGTGGAGCGCGACCATCCCCCCGCACCCGAGCGCGGCCCGACGAGGGACGGTTCGCGCGCGATGCCGCGCAAGCTCACCGTCACCCGGGTCGCCGCCCTGCGCGGGCGCGAGCTGACCTCGAAGGGCATCGACAAACTCCATCGCGCGGCCACCGCCGACGGCGCCGACCGATCGGGCCTCACCGCGCTCACGTTCCCGGTGATCCTCAACAACGCCGTCGACGCCGCGATGACCGTCGCTCTCGCCAACACCCTCTTCTTCGCCGCGGCGAGCGCCGAGTCGAAGGGCAAGGTGGCGCTGTACCTCGCGCTGACGATCGCGCCGTTCGCCCTCATCGCGCCCCTCATCGGCCCCGCGCTCGACAAGCTCCAGCGCGGGCGCCGCATCGCGATGGCCACCACGTTCGGGGTCCGGGTCCTGCTGGCGCTGCTCATCATGACCAACGCCGGCTGGGATCCGGTGAAGGACCAGTTGACCTACGACCCGTGGGTGCTCTACCCCTGTGCGCTGGGTCTGCTGGTGTTGTCGAAATCGTTCGGCGTGCTGAAATCGGCTGTCACACCGCGTGTGTTGCCGCCGAGCATCGACCTGGTGCGCGTGAACTCCCGCCTGACCACCTGGGGACTCGTGGTCGGCACGGTCATCGGCGGCGCCATCGCCGCACTGTTCGAGACCATGCTCGGCCAGGTGTTGCCCCTGCACGTACCCGGCGCGATGGTGTGTCTGGCGTTGCTCGCCATCGCCGGCGCGGTGTTCTGCATGCGCATCCCGGCGTGGGTGGAGGTGACCGCGGGTGAGATCCCCGCGACGCTGGCCTATCACGGTGAGCCACCCGCCCGCCCGGACACCGACCGCAAGGAACGCAGCTTCACCCCCGCCGCGCTCGCCGCCAAGATGCGACAGCCGTTGGGACGCAACGTGCTCACCGGCCTGTGGGGCAACGGCACCATCCGCATCCTCACCGGCTTCCTCACCCTCTACATCGCGTTCTGGGCGAAATCGAACCAGAACTCCCACACCGGCTGGATGCAGCTGGCGGTGCTCGGTGCGGTCGGGGCGGCCGCGGGTGTCGGCAACTTCGTCGGCAACGCGACCGGTACGCGACTCGAGCTGCGCAACCCGCAGAAGATCGTGGTCGCGGTGACCGGCGCGAGCCTCGCCGCCGCCGTGCTGGCCGCGGTGTTCGGGTCGATCCTGTTCGCCGCCCTCGCCGCGCTCGTCGCCTCGGGGACGAGCGCCATCGGCAAGGTGTGTCTCGACTCCTCGATCCAGGACGACCTGCCCGACGAGTCGCGCGCCTCGGCGTTCGGCCGATCGGAATCGGTTCTGCAGCTGTGCTGGGTGATCGGGGCCGCGCTCGGCGTGCTGCTGCCCTCGACGCTGTGGATCGGATTCACGGTGGTGTCGGTGCTGCTGGCGCTGGGCATGTCGCAGACGTTCTTCACCTACCGCGGCGCCACCCTGGTTCCCGGGTTCGGTGGACGGCGCCCGGCGCAGACCCAACCCACCGGCGCCATCGACCTCGACCGCCTGGCCACCCGCCGCGTCCGCGTCGAGTCACACGAGAAGAACGGACTGTAGAGCCCCGTGTTCAGACTGAGCTCCGGCGAGAAGAAGTTCGTCGCCATCATCGCGATCATCGGTGTCGTCTTCGTGGCGGTGGTCGCGGGCGGCGTGTTCGCGCTGACCTCCGGCCACGAGGAGGAGGCGCCCTACCTGCAGGCCACCACCGGGAAGACACTGGTGAGGGTGCAGCCGACGATCCTGTGCGACATCGACCTCTCGAACTGCCGCAAGGGCGCCGAGGGCACGTTCGCGCGAGAGCTGCCCGTGCCGGTCGGTGAGCAGGCCATCATCTCGGTGTCGCAGGGCATCGCCGACGCCCCATGGGCACTCACGATCGAGTATCTGACCCCGAAGGGCTTCGAGCAGGAACCGCCGGTGTTCTACGCACCCAACGAGCGATTCACGTTCACCGTGTCGTCGACGAAGGACAAGATCGTGTCGAACGTCGAGGTACGCCTGCCCTCGGGCCGCACCGACGCCGGCGGCGCACCCATCACCCGCGGCTTCTGGTCACTCAAGACCCTGCCCCCGAACACCGAGGTACCGGCCGCACGGTAGGTAGCGGCGTTCGCATGGCGCCGTGTTGTTCGCACGTCGCCGACGGCATGCGAACGGTCAGCGAGCGTGCGAACGGTGTCAGAACAGGCGAGAACTCAGTGCTCGAGCTCCCGGGCGACGGCGCGGACGACCTCGGAGATGCGCTGCGCGGTCTTGCGATCCGGGTAGCGGCCGTGACGCAGATCGGGCTGCACCTTGCCCTCGAGCAGGGTGATGAGATCGGCGACCATGCCGTGCAGCTCGTCGGGTGAGTGACGCTTGGCAGCCGGCTCACGCGCGGCGGCGGCCTCGCGGGCGTTCTTCGCGACGCTCGGGGCCGGTTCCAGCACGGTCACCGACAGCGCCTGCGGGCCGCGACGTCCCGCGGCCATGCCGAACTCGACCTTCTGGCCGGGTTTGAGACCCTCGACGCCCGAGGGCAGCGCACTCGACCGCACGTAGACATCCTCCCCGCCCTCCTGGGACAGGAAGCCGAAGCCCTTTTCTGCGTCGTACCACTTCACCTTGCCGGTAGGCACCGTGCTCACCTTCACATCGTCGTAGCGTCTCGAGTCGTCGGCCCGGGGAATGCCCTGGCACGACGAAAGCGCACCGAGGTGGAGACATCAGTCCCACTCACCGACGCGCTACTCCACCATTCTATGCCCTCGTCGTCGAGTAATTTGCCCGCACGGACTCCATCACCACCGACGGCGGGCGCCGATGCGCGCCCCACCGGCGCGCTGCTCTACCGTCGTGGGTATGCCATCGGCTTCCCGGAACCGGCTGCTCTACGCAGCGCTGATCTTCTTCGCGATCGGCATCGCGGCCACCGTGACGATGTTCGCCGTCCCCGCACTCGACGACGGCACACGCGCGCCCGCCCTGGTGTACCTGCTGACCCTCGGCCTGCCGATCGGCTTCGTTCTCGCGCTCGTGTTCGCCCTGCGTTCCGGGCGACGGCACCGATGACGAGGACACCGATGAGGGGGCAACAATGAGGGGATACCGATGACCGTGACCGTGACCGATCTGCGTCCCGCCGCCGACGGCGACGCCCTGCGCAGCGCATACAGCTGTTTCCCGTCGGGGGTCGTGGCGGTGTGCGCCCAGATCGACGGCGTCGCGGTGGGCATGGCCGCGAGCTCGTTCGCGACGGTGTCGCTCGATCCCCCGCTGGTGTCGCTGTGCGTGCAGCACACCTCGAGCACCTGGCCGAAGCTGCGCGACGCCCCGTCGATCGGGGTCAGCGTGTTCTCCGCCGGCCAGGACGCGCTGTGCCGCCAGCTCGCCGGCGCGGCCGATCACCGCTTCGACGGCGTCACCCCCGCGGTCACCGATTCGGGCGCGCTGTTCGTCCCCGATGCCGCCGCGATCCTCTCGTGCACCCTCTACAACGAGATCCCCGCGGGCGACCACAATCTGGTGCTGCTCGAGATCACCGCGCTCGACGCCGACCCCGACATCGAACCGCTGGTGTTCCACGCGAGCACGTTCCGGGCCCTCGAGGCGCGCGCCTGACCTTTGCGCGACCTCGCGGCCGTCGACGTGATCGTCGCTCGCGGTCGTAGCTGGCTACGCTGGTGTCATGACAGCCATCGCCCTGGGCATACCCATCGCCGTGCCCGGCGTCTCGGGCGCGGCGGTCGACACCGACGGCATGCCCACCGAGGGCCCGATGATCGACACCTTCGGTCGAGCCGCCCGTGACCTGCGTGTCTCGCTCACCGACCGCTGCAATCTGCGCTGTACCTATTGCATGCCGGCCGAGGGCCTCGACTGGCTCCCCGGCGACGCCGTGCTCTCGGCCGACGAGATCATCCGTCTCATCACCATCGGTGTCACCGAACTGGGCATCGAGGCCGTCCGGTTCACCGGTGGCGAGCCGTTGCTCCGCAAGGACCTGCCGCGCATCGTCGAGGCCGTCTCGGCGCTGCCCGGGCACCCCGAGACCTCGGTGACCACGAACGGCCTGGGACTGCGCCGGCACGCGCGGGTACTGGCCGACGCGGGGTTGAGCCGGGTGAACGTCTCCCTCGACACCCTCGACCGCGAACGCTTCGCGGCCATCACCCGCCGCGACCGCATCGCCGACGTGCTCGACGGTCTCGCCGCGGCCGCCGAGGCCGGTCTCACGCCGGTCAAGGTGAACGCGGTGCTGCATCCCGACGGCGGTCTCGACGACGCCCCGGCCCTGCTGGCCATGTGCCTCGAGCACGGCTTCTCGCTGCGGATCATCGAGCAGATGCCGCTCGACGCCGAGCACCAGTGGTCGCGGGCGGACATGATCACCGCCGATCAGGTCGTCGAGCGACTCTCGCACGACTACGTTCTCGTCGCCGACACCGCGCCGCGCGGATCGGCACCGGCGCAGACGTGGATCGTCGACGGCCACCACGTCACGGCCGCCGACGGCACCGTCACGCCCGCGCGGGTCGGGATCATCGCCTCGGTGACCCGCCCGTTCTGCGGTGACTGTGACCGCACGCGCCTCACCGCCGACGGTCAACTGCGTACCTGCCTGTTCTCGACCACCGAGACCGATCTGCGCGCACTCCTGCGCACCGGCGCCGACGACGCCGCGATCGCGCTGGCCTGGCGTGGCGCCACCTGGGGCAAGCTGCCCGGGCACGCCATCAACGACCCGGGCTTCCTCCAGCCCACCCGCCCGATGTCTGCGATCGGCGGATGAGCGTCGACAGCGGCACCGTGGCGGTGCAGGTGCGCTACTTCGCGGCGGCACGCGCAGCGGCCGGTCACGACGAGGAGACCGTCGAGGTCGGGGCGTCGGCGACCGTGGGCGACCTGGAGTCGGCCCTGGGTCGCGAGAACCCGGCGTTGGCGCAGGTCCTGCGCCGATGCACCTACCTGCGCGACTCCGTCGCCGTCCGCGACCGTTCGATGCCGGTCGCCCCGTGCGCTGTGATCGAGGTTCTACCACCGTTCGCCGGTGGCTGAGGTCACAACTACGTATCTGCGAGATCCCGACTGCGCGACCATCTTTCGCGTGTCGACGGAACCATTCCCATCCGCGTGAATCCATGCCCGATCTGCGCTGTGACCTTGTTCACATCACGGGGGGATAACGGATCGGACACGGACCGGCTATCAGCGCTGTGGCCTGCGATGACGCCCGAAACGCGTTCGACACCCAGGACGACACACCGACTCGTTCGTCATGCGAAGGTATGACACACCTGAGACGAACACGTAGCGTCTCGTTCGGCTGCACCTGTGGCCACACCCGAAACAACATGTTCTGTCTGCCGCGCCAAACCTCGTTCCGTGGACAGAGCCTCCAGAGACACACTTCAGGAACGAGGGCGGGGGACCCACCTCCGACATCGACGGTCACGACCGCCGACATCGGAAACGGAGCTCGTCAACCACGACGAGTCCCTCGGGGTGAAGCTCCGCACTGCGGAGCCGGGCAACCTCTCAGCCCGAACCCGACAGCTGACTTCGTCGGCGCGTGGAGAGAGGAAACAACAGCTCTATGTCCGGACGTCATCGCAAGCAGTCATCCGCCACCCGTACCGTCGCCCGAGTGGCCGTGACCTCCGCCGTTCTCGGCGGTGGCGCCACCCTCCTCATGGGAGTGGGCAACGCCTCGGCCGCCACCGATTCCGAGTGGAACCAGGTCGCACAGTGTGAGTCGGGCGGCAACTGGGGAATCAACACCGGCAACGGCTACCAGGGTGGGCTGCAGTTCAGCCAGAGCACCTGGGCCGGCCACGGCGGCACCCAGTACGCACCCACGGCCAACGAGGCCACCAAGGAGCAGCAGATCGCCGTCGCCGAGCGCGTGCTCGCCGGCCAGGGCAAGGGCGCATGGCCCGTCTGCGGCACCGGCCTCGGCGCCCCGACCCCGCGTTCGGCCCCGACCGACGTGCCGAAGCTCCCTGAGTTCAAGGCGCCCGACTTCAACGGCAAGGCTTCGGCCCCCGTGAAGTCGCTGGAGGAGGCCGCACCGGCCAAGACCACCGCCGACGTCAAGAAGCAGGTCGACGAGGCTGTCGCCAAGCCCGGCGTGAACCCGGCCGTCGCCGCGTTCTGGGAGCAGGCCAAGCGGAGCGGTTTCCAGCTCGACGCCGGACAGATCGCTCTGTTCAACCAGAACAAGGGACTTCTCCCCCTGCCGTGATCTCCTGACACGGCTCGCAGTCGAAGGGCCCCGCACGTGACCTCGCCGTCCGTGCGGGGCCCTTTTCCATTCCCCGACCGTGCCAAAACTATCCGCCGAACGTGCCAAAACTATCCGCCGAGCGTGCCGAAAGTTTCCGCCGAACGTGCCGAAACGTCAGGCCGAGCCGACCCATTCGTCGGTGCCGTCGGCGAAGATCTGGTGTTTCCAGACCGGCAGTGCCTCTTTGACCTCGTCGACGAGGCGGGCGCAGGTGTCGAAGGCGGCGCGACGGTGGTCGGCCGCGACCGCGACGACGAGAGCCGCATCGCCGATCACGAGATCACCGACGCGATGCGAGACTGCGATCGCCCGCACACCGGCCGATTCCGCGGCGACCTTCGCGACGACCTCGGCGACCACGTCGCCGGCGGTGGGGTGCGCCGAGTAGTGCAGTGCGCGCACGTCGCGACCACCGTCATGGTTGCGGACCGCGCCGATGAACCCGACGACCGCGCCCGCGGCACCGCCGGCGGCGTCGACCACGGCACGCTCGTGGTCGGCGAGGTCGATGGGCGCGTCGGTCACGACAGCGCGTGCGACGACCGCGGTCATCAGTGGTCGCCGCCGCGGATCTGATCGAGAGCGTGGGCGAGCACCGGCTCGAGCACCGCGAGACCGTCCCTCACGCCGCCGGTGGAGCCGGGGAGGTTCACGATCAGCGTCGAGCCGGCGATACCCGCGGTGCCACGCGAGAGGATCGCGGTGGGCACCTTGTCGACACCCGCGGCGCGCACGGCGTCGGCCAATCCGGGGATCTCGCGGTCGAGGACGGCGCGGGTCTGTTCGGGCGTCAGGTCGGTCGGGTGCAGCCCGGTGCCGCCGGTGGTGATGATCAGCGACACCTGCGCCTCGACGCCGGCGCGGAGCGCGTCGCCGACACCGTCCCCGTCGGCCACCACGACGACGTCGTCGACCTCGATGGACCGTTCGGCGAGCCAAGCGGCGATCACGGGCCCGGTCCGGTCGGCGTAGACACCGGCCGCGGCGCGGGTCGAGGAGACGACGACGCGCGCGGTGTGGGCGGTCATCGCGACCAGGTGCCGCGTTTGCCGCCGGACTTGGTGAGCAGTCGGATGTCGGTCATGCTCGCCCACGGATCGAGTGCCTTGACCATGTCGTGCAGAGTCAGACCGGCGACGGCGACGGCGGTCAGCGCCTCCATCTCGACACCGGTGCGATCCGACGTCGCGGCGGTCGCGGTGACGTCGATGCTCGCGGCGGCGATCGTGAAATCGACGGTCACCGACGACAGCGCCACCTGATGGCACAGCGGGATCAGGTCGGGAGTGCGTTTGGCGCCCATGATGGCCGCGATGCGCGCGGTCGCGAGGGCGTCGCCCTTGGCGAGCGCGCCGTCGGACAGGGCGTCGATCACCTGGGCGGTGGTGCAGAACGTCCCACCGGCGACAGCGACACGGTCGCTGACCGACTTGCCCCCGACATCGACCATGCGCGCGGCCCCGGTCGCGTCGATATGCGTCAGACCGGAGGCGATGGGATCCCCGGGGAGGTCGTCACCCGGTGATCGCGGATCAGACACCGATCAGCGGTTGGGCGTGGTCTTGGCGTGCGTGTACGGCAGCTGGTCGACCGGCAGCGGGAACTCGACGTCACCGAAGGGCGACAGCGCTCCGGAGATGCTGGCGGCGAACTCCGACACGGCGTGCTCGTGATCACCCTCGTCCGACTGGGGCCAGCCGTTGTCGACGTATCTCTTCTTTTCAGCCACGGCGATCATTCTGCCATGGGAGCGGTCCCTATCATCGGTGGGATGAGTTCTGGGGATCGACGCGACGGCTCGATCGATGCCGCAGGTCCCGGCGGGCTCGCGGCCGACCTCGGCGCACGCACCGACGACCAGCTCGTCGCATTGATGGCGGCGCGCCCCGACCTCGCCAGTCCCCCACCCGCGGGCACTGCGGTCCTCGCCCAGCGCGCCCTGGCCGGACCGTCGATCAACCTCGCCGCCGACGATCTCGATCTGCTCACCGTGGCCGTGGCCGAGCAGACCATCCGCCTCGGCACCGACACCGATCGCCGACGCATCGGTGTCCCCACGTCGGTCGACGCGGTCGTCGCAGCGCTCGACGGACGGGCCGAGAAGGACGACATCGTCGCGCGACTCGACCTGCTGCGCACCCGCGCGCTCGTGTGGGGCACCGACACCGAGTTGATGACCGGCGCCCACACCCCCGCACTGCTGCCCACCCGGGCGCTGCATCTCACGGGCCCGTTGGCCGATCAGACCCTCGCCGACATCTCCGCGACGCTGTCGTCGGTGAGCGAACGCGAGCGGGAACTGTTGGACACCCTCGCCACCGGATCGCCGCTGGGTCGCACACGCGACGCCGCACCCGACGCCGACCCGCAGCGCCCCGTGCCGCGGCTGGTGTCGCTGGGGCTGCTGGCCCGCGTCGACGATCAGACCGTCGAGCTCCCACCCGTTCTCGGGCAGTTGCTGCGTGGCGAGAAGCCCAGCGAGCCACAGGATCTGCGCGAGCCCGCCCTGGTCCCGGTGACCGGAGCACGGAAGTTCACCGTCGCCGACGTCGAGGCCGCCGCCGGTGGCGAGGCCCTGGAACTGCTACGCCACCTCACCGACACCGTCGACGCGCTGGGCACCACACCCGCGCTGGTGTTGCGAGCGGGTGGCCTCGGCGTCCGGGAGCTGCGCAAGCTGAGCAAGACGACCGGGATCGACTCCACGCGTCAAGGTTTCGTGGTGGAACTGCTCGCCGGGGCCCGATTCATCGACAGCGGCTTCCCCGATCCGCCCCTGGAGAGCGGCGAGCCGGCGTGGGCACCGACGGTGTCGGCCGACCCGTGGCTCCACCAACCGCCCGAGCGGCGCTGGTTCGCCATCGCCGACGCCTGGCTGACGTTGCCGCGCCGGCCCTGGCAGATCGGCGAGGCGAGCACCGAGGGCGCACCGATCCCCTCGCTCGCCGGGGACCTCTACGATGTCTCGGCGGTGGTCGAGCGGCGAATGGTGTTGACCGCGTTGGCCGCCGGCGCGCCCGGCAAGTCGATCGACCCCGACGCGCTGATGGCCTTGATCGCCTGGCGACACCCCCGCTGGCAACGACGACTGTCTCGGCGGCTCGTCGATGCCACCCTGGAGGAGGCGCGCGCCCTCGGTCTCGTCGCGCACGGCGCCTTGACGGCGTCAGGGCGCGCGCTGTTGACGATGGCCGAGCGCGACGTCACCGCAGTCGACGTCGACAAGCCTGTCGTGGCCGCGATGGCCAAGGCGCTGCCCGATCCGATCGACTTCTTCCTCACTCAGGCCGACCTCACGGTCACCGCGCCCGGACCGCTCACCGCAGAGTTGTCGGCCGAACTCGCGCTCGTCGCCGATCTCGAATCCGGCGGCGCCGCATCGGTGTATCGCGTCACCGACACCTCGGTGCGTCGCGCCCTCGACACCGGCCGCACCGGCACCGAGCTCCTCGGATTCTTCACCGCGCACTCCAAGACCCCGGTGCCGCAATCGCTCGAGTACCTGATCGACGACGTCGCGCGGCGCCACGGCCAGCTGCGCGTCGGTGTCGCCTCGTCATTCATCCGGTGCGAGGACGCCACGACGCTGGCGGCGGTGTTGTCGTCGCCGGTCACCGAGGCGTTGGCGCTCCGGGCCCTCGCCCCCACCGTCGCGGTGTCGCAGGCACCGCTACGGCAGGTGCTCGACGAACTGCGCGCGGCCGGATTCGCGCCCGCGGGCGAGGACAGTGCGGGCGATCTGGTCGACCTGCGCGAGCGCGGCGCGCGTGTGCCCATCCAGCGCAATCAACGTCGTTCGGCCCGCCGACCACCCACCCCGAACGCCGACCAGCTGGCGACGGTCGTCACCCGCATGCGGATGCAGGACACCGCCGTCTCCGCGGTCCCGGCGCACTCGACGAGCGCGGTCCGTGCCGGCGGAGGCGAGCCGGCCACCGCCCTGTTGCAACTGGCGATGCGCGTGGGCCGCGAGGTGCGGATCGGCTACGTCGACGCGCACGGCTCGGCGAGCAAACACGTGGTCGTGCCGAAGCTCGTCGGTGCAGGTCAGCTCGTCGTGAACGATGCCGACGGCGCCGACGAGCGCTACGCCCTGCACCGCATCACCTCGGTGGAACTGCTCGAGGGCTCCTAGCTGCGAGGGCCCCGTCCCACCGGCCGCGACACGGTCTGCGAAAACCGTGGACAATGGATCGGTGACCGAAGGCCCTTTGATCGTCCAGTCCGACAAGACCCTGCTCCTCGAGGTCGACCACCCCGATGCGCCCGCCGCGCGTGGCGCGATCGCGCCGTTCGCCGAGCTCGAGCGTGCCCCCGAGCACGTGCACACCTACCGCATCACCCCGCTGGCGCTGTGGAACGCGCGCGCCGCCGGTCACGACGCCGAGCAGGTGGTCGACGCCCTGGTCAGCTTCTCCCGCTACGCGGTGCCGCAGCCGCTGCTGATGGACATCGTCGACACCATGGGCCGCTTCGGCCGTCTGCAGCTGGTGAAGAGCCCGGTGCACGGTCTCACGCTGGTCAGCCTCGATCGCGCGGTGCTCGAAGAGGTGATGCGGCACAAGAAGATCGCGCCGATGCTCGGCGCGCGGCTCGACGACGACACCGTCGTGGTGCATCCGTCGGAGCGCGGTCACATCAAGCAGTTGCTGCTCAAGATCGGTTGGCCGGCCGAGGATCTCGCCGGATACGTCGACGGCGAGGCCCATCCGATCGAGCTCGCCGAGACCGACTGGGAGCTGCGCGACTACCAGCAGATGGCGGCCGATTCGTTCTGGGCCGGCGGCTCGGGCGTCGTCGTGCTGCCCTGCGGCGCGGGCAAGACGATGGTCGGTGCCGCGGCGATGGCCAAGGCCGGTGCCACCACCCTGATCCTGGTGACGAACACCGTCGCCGGTCGGCAGTGGAAGCGCGAGCTCATCGCCCGTACTTCGCTGACCGAGGAGGAGATCGGCGAGTACTCCGGTGAGCGCAAGGAGATCCGTCCGGTCACCATCGCCACGTATCAGGTGATGACTCGTCGCTCGAAGGGCGAGTACCGCAACCTGGAGCTGTTCGACTCCCGCGACTGGGGACTCATCATCTACGACGAGGTGCACCTGCTGCCCGCGCCGGTGTTCCGGATGACCGCCGACCTGCAGTCGCGTCGCCGCCTCGGCCTCACCGCGACGCTGGTCCGCGAGGACGGTCGCGAGGGCGACGTGTTCAGCCTGATCGGGCCGAAACGCTATGACGCGCCGTGGAAGGACATCGAGGCACAGGGCTGGATCGCGCCCGCCGACTGCATCGAGGTCCGGGTCACGCTCACCGACGAGGAGCGGCTGCAGTACGCCGTGGCCGAGCCGGAGGAGAAGTACAAGCTCTGCTCGACCGCACACACCAAGGTCAACGTGGTGAAGTCGATCCTGGCGCGCCACGAGGATGCGCCCACACTGATCATCGGTGCCTACATCGACCAGCTCGAGGAACTCGGTGCCGCGCTCGACGCACCGGTGATCCAGGGGTCGACCAAGAACAAGGACCGCGAGATCCTGTTCGAGCAGTTCCGGCGCGGAGAGGTCTCGACGCTGGTGGTCAGCAAGGTCGCCAACTTCTCCATCGACCTGCCCGAAGCATCTGTGGCCGTGCAGGTCTCGGGGACGTTCGGGTCACGTCAGGAGGAGGCGCAACGCCTCGGCCGGCTGCTGCGACCGAAGAAGGACGGCGGTCAGGCCCACTTCTACTCGGTGGTCTCCCGCGACACCCTCGACGCCGACTACGCCGCGCACCGGCAGCGTTTCCTCGCCGAGCAGGGCTACGCCTACCGCATCACCGACGCCGACGACCTGCTCGGACCGGCGATCGGCTGAGCCGGCGGTTCAGGTGGGTGTGCCCGACGGCGGTGCAAGGCAGTAACCGACGGGGCGCGGCAGTGCGAACCCGACGGCGCGACTGCCGTCCGGACACTGCGGCGTGATGTCGCCCGCGGTCCGGCGGGCGACCTGCACGATGGTGTTCGATCCGCGGGCGATCGCGGTGCACGCACGGTCGACGAACGCCGATCGTGAGCCGATCTCGTAGCACCGACCTTCGCGCAGATTCGGTGACAGACACAGCGATCCGTCTCCGGACAGCGAGACCTGGTCGTAGGCCGGGCCCGGGCACCGCGACCGTGACAGGTCCGACGCGCTCGCGACGTAATAGGTGACCTCGTCACGGCCACAACTGGCCCGCCGGACGCTCACCTCGTCGTTGTCGGCGTTGCGCACCGAGACGCAGTCCCCGACGGCGACATCGTCCGTCGAGTCGACGCGGTTGTGGATGTTCGTGAACGCGAACACCGCGACCGCGATGACGAGCCCGAGGATCACGACCAGCGCGATCCAGAGGATCGGGGGCACCGCACGTCGTCGCGCCGACGGCAGCGGCGGGTATCCGCCGTAGGGCGATGGAGGGCCGAGAGGCGGCGGCCCGAAGCCGGGGTGGGTCACGGACGGGTTCCTGTCATTGCGGGGTCAGCAGGGATGCACAGTAGGTGAGCGGTGTCGGTCGGGTGAACTGCAGCGGCGTCCCCTGCGTGCAGACGTTCACCGACGCGGACTCGATCCGGTCGACCACCTTGATGGCCAGATTGCCCGCATTCGGAGAGGCTGTCGCACAGCCGATCTCGGCAAAGTCGACGATCGAACCGTTCGCGGTCGGGAAGACGTAACACTTGCCGGTCCGCAGATTCGGGACCAGGCAGAGCTTCCCGCGGTCGTCCTGGGTGAGTTGGGCGTCGAGGGGATCGCCGCAGACACTGAACTCACTGTCGGTCTTCTGCGCGACGATGAAGCTGAACGACTGCGCGTCGCACGAGGCCTTCTTCGGTGTCGCGTCGTCCTTCTCACCGGTCACGGTGATACAGCTTCCCACCGACACGTCGTCGATGCGGGTGATGGTGTCGCGCGTCAGCACAGCGGCGGCCACCACGATCGCGCCGATCAGCGCGATGATCACCCCGACGGCGAGCAGGACCCACTTCAGGCGGGAACGCCGCGGCGGTGGTGTGCCGTACGGGTTCATCCCGTAGCCCATCGCGGCCGACGGGACACCGGGACCGTACGGGCCGGGTGCCGCCGGGAACGGGGTGGGTTGTCCCGGGGGCGGGTAGTACGGCATCTGCGGCGCCGGGTTCGGGGCGCCGACGGGCGGGTACTGGGGAGGCGGGTAATACGGCACCGGATCGTGCGGGGGCGGATCGTGCGGGGGCGGCGGGACCGGCGGACCTCCGTCGGCCGGGGTCCATCCGGGCGGCGTCGAGTCCTCGGGACCGGTCATCACACTCTCTCCGCTTCCTCGGGTCTGCGCCGAATGGGGCTGCCCTCATCGGTACTGGGATCGAGACTACTGCCATCGTCGGGCAGCTCGCGGACGGTGTGACAGCCTGGAGTGCATGACCACCGTTGCCCGCCTGGCGCCGTTCGCGACCACGATCTTCGCCGAGATGTCGCAGCTGGCCGTCGAGCACGACGCCATCAACCTCGGTCAGGGTTTCCCCGACACCGACGGTCCGCAGTCCATGCTCGACGCCGCTCGTGCCGCGATCGCCGACGGCCAGAACCAGTACCCACCCGGCCCCGGTATCCCGGCGCTCCTTCAGGCGGTCGCCGATCACCAATCACGCCGCCTCGGAATCGATTATGACCCGCACACCGAGGTCCTCATCACCGTCGGCGCCACCGAGGCGATCGCGGCGGCCGTCGTCGGGCTGGTGGAACCCGGCCACGAGGTGGTCCTCATCGAGCCGTTCTACGACGCCTACGCCGCGGCGACCGCGATGGCCGGCGCATTCCGGTCCACCGTCCCGCTCGTCGCCGACGGTGACGGGTTCGTCCTCGACCGCGACGCCCTCGCGACGACCATCACCGACAGCACCGCCATGGTCATCGTCAACAGCCCGCACAACCCCACCGGGACGGTCCTCTCCGACGACGACCTCGCGGCGATCGCCGACGCCTGCATCCGCCACGACGTGATCGTGCTCAGCGACGAGGTCTACGAACACCTCATCTTCGACGGTCGCTCACACTCGACGATCGCGACGTTGCCGGGGATGGCCGAACGGACCTTGCGCGTGTCGAGCGCGGCCAAGACGTTCAACGTCACCGGGTGGAAGGTCGGCTGGATCTCGGGTCCCGCCCATCTCGTCGCCGCAGCACGCACGGCCAAGCAGTTCATGTCCTATGTCGGCAGCGGCCCCTTCCAGCCGGCGATCGCGCACGCGCTCAATCACGAGATGGAGTGGGTCGACGCGTCGTGCGCCGCGCTCGAGCGCAAGCGCGATCTGCTGTCGGGGGCGCTGCGCGAGGTGGGTTTCGACGTCCACCGGACCGAGGGCACGTTCTTCGTCTGCGCCGACCCGCGTCCCCTCGGCTACTCCGATGGCGAGCAGCTGTGCCGGGACCTGCCCGCACGGATCGGGGTCGCCGCGGTGCCGGTGAGCGCCTTCGTCGACCGGCGTGACAACTGGTCACACCTGGTCCGGTTCGCGTTCGCCAAGCGCGACGAGGTCCTACTCGAGGGGGCAGAGCGCCTGCGCGCGCTGCGACGATGATCGACCAACCCCCTCGCACAGGTGTTCGATCGTCGCTACACTGAGGCGATGAGTACGGCCGGGTTGCAGGGTTCCCTGTTCGACGAGGTGACCGATGAGCCCACCTGCGCCGACCTCGCGCCGATCGTCACGCGGCGCACCCTCACCGACGGCGCGTGGGTCGATGTCGCACCGGGATGGGTCGCCGGCGCTGCGCAGCTGCACGAGCGCCTCACTGACGACGTCCCGTGGCGGGCCGAGCGACGCGCCATGTACGACCGCGTCGTGGACGTGCCCCGGCTGCTGTGCCAGTACGGCGAGGGTGTCGCGCTACCCCATCCACTGCTCGTCACGATGCGCGACGCACTGTCCGAGCACTACCGCGGCGAACTCCCCGAGGGTTTCGCGACCGCCGGCCTGTGCCTCTATCGCGACGGATCCGACAGTGTGGCGTGGCACGGCGACACCATCGGACGCGGAAGCACCGAGGACACGATGGTGGCGATCGTGTCGCTCGGCGCGCCCCGCCCGCTGATGCTGCGCCCGCGCGGGGGCGGCGCATCCCTGAAGTTCGTTGTCGCGCAGGGTGACCTGCTCGTCATGGGCGGGAGCTGCCAACGCACCTGGGAGCACGCGATACCCAAGATCACCGGCGTCGGCCCGAGAATCAGCGTGCAGTTCCGCCCCACCGGGGTGTGGTGACCTCGACGACGGTCACCCTCGACCACCCCCGACTGTGCCGAAACTCTTCGCCGAGTGTGCCAATCCTCGTCGTCAGCCCCCGCTGCGTCGTCAGCACACTCGACTCGAGTTTCGTCACAGTCAGCATCTGGGTGGCTAGCCGGTGGAGTTGTTCACCGCGAGGCAGTAACCGAGTGGTGTGGGCTTCTCGAATGTGATGGGAATGCCGTCGGTGCAGTCGATCTCGGTGGCGTCCTCGCGGTTCTTCACCGTCACCACCTGGGCTCCGCCCTCGGCCGGCTTGGCGCCGCACTCGACCTCGGTGAAGTCGGTGATCGATCCGCCCGGACCGGCGAGCTGATAGCACTTGTCCACCTGCATGTTCGGCACCAGGCACAACTTGCCCTTGTCCTCCTGCGTCAGCTGGGAGTACTGCTCGTTGGCGCAGTTCGCACCGCCGTCGACCTTCTCGGCGACGACGAAGTTGAATGTGTCGCTGCCGCAGTCGACCGTCTTCGGCTTGGCGGCGGTGCTGCTGCCGCTCACGGTGATGCAGTCACCGGCCTTCGCGTCGTTGATGTCGGTGATGGTGTCCTTCGAGGCGACCACGCCGATGATCACGACGACCACGAGAAGCACCACCACGACGCCGCCGATGATGGCGAACAACTTCTTGCGCGACTTCTTCGGAGGTGCGCCGTAAGGCGCAGCACCGTAGGGCGGGGGCGCTCCGTAGGGCGCGGCGCCGGGGCCTCCGGGCTGCGGCGGGACCCCACCGGGAGGGATCGGTGCCGATCCGGGCGGCCCTGCCTCCGGGTATGTCGGCGGGTACGTCGGGGGCTCACCCGCGGGGATCGGCGGTGACGGCTGGTCCGGCTTCGGATCATCAGGACTGGTCACGACTGTTCTCCGATCATCGCGGGCGGTGATCGGAGAGAAGTTACAGCGCCTTCCGATCGAAAGCGACTGTTACCGACGGGTGCGAACGTGTCCTCGTGGCCGTCAGAGGTCGAAGGTGACGCCCGTCAGTTTCTCCGATGCGACCCACAACGACTGGGCCACACTCTCGTTGCGCGCCTTCGGCAACGGTTTGGTGAGCGTGGGCGCGCCCCGCAGGCCGCCGAGACCACGCGGACCGTAGAACGCCCCCGACGCCGCCTCGGGCGAACTCGCCGCGTACAGCTCGGGCAGCGCGCCGTCGGCCGCCGACTGGGCGACGAGATTGCTCAGCTTCATGAACCGGTCGTAGAACGACTCGGTGTGCGACTGCAGATTCGTGCTGGCGTAGCCGGGATGGGCGCACATCGACGACACCGCCGACCCCGACCGGCCGAGCTTGCGCGCCAGTTCGAACGCGAACATGAGGTTCGCGAGCTTCGACTGACCGTAGGCCGACCAGCGCTCGTAGCGGCGACGGTCGTAGTTGAGGTCGTCGAGATCGATCTTGCCGATCGCATGGGCGAACGACGACACCGTGACCACCCGATCGGTGATCTTCGGCAGCAGCAGCCCGGTCAACGCGAAGTGACCGAGATGATTTGTACCGAACTGCATCTCGAAGCCATCGGCGGTGCGCGACTTCGGGACGGCCATCACGCCGGCGTTGTTGATCAGTACGTCGAGGTGGTCGACGCGGGCGGCGAACGCCCGCACCGACGACAGGTCGGCGAGATCGAGCGCGGCCACCGAGGCATTCGGTCCGATCTCGGCGGCGACAGGCTCGGCCTTCGACACCGTGCGGCATGCGAGGATCACCGTCGCTCCCGCGGCGCCGAGAGCCTTCGCCGCCTGGGCGCCGAGACCACTGTTGGCGCCGGTGATGACCACCGTGCGGCCGGTCTGATCCGGGATGTCGTTCGTCGACCATGTGCTCACGCGCCGATGCTACCCGGGCGCCGCGCGTGGGTAGGGTCGCGATCATGGCCGACCCCGTGACCCCGGAGCCACCGACCCCGGAGCCGTTGACGTTCACCGATGTCAGCGACGCCGCATCCACGCTCGCCGGTGTCGCCCACCGCACCCCGGTGCTCACCTCCGGCGCGATCGACGCCGCCGCCGGCGCGCACCTGTTCTGCAAGTGCGAGAACCTGCAGCGCATGGGCGCCTTCAAGTTTCGTGGCGCCTACACCGCTGTTGCACGTCTCGACCCGCAGGTGCGCGAGCGGGGAGTCGTGACCTTCTCCTCGGGCAATCATGCGCAGGCGTTGTCGCTGGCCGCGCGACTGCACGGCATCGACGCGACCATCGTGATGCCGCACGACGCACCCGCACCCAAGGTCGCCGCGACGCAGGGGTACGGCGGCACCATCGTGCGCTACGACCGGTACACCGAGGACCGCACCGCGATCGCGATGGAGATCGCCGAGCGGACCGGGGCGACGGTGATCCCGCCGTACGACCATCCCGACGTGATCGCCGGCCAGGGCACCGCGGCGCTCGAACTGCTCACCGACGTGACCGATCTCGACGTCCTGCTGGTGCCGCTGGGCGGGGGCGGGCTGCTCAGCGGCTCACTGCTCGCCGCGGGAGGTCTGGCCCCCGACACCCGCGTCTACGGGGTGGAGCCGGCGGCCGGTGACGACGGTCTGCGGTCGCTGCGATCGGGATCGATCGTCACGATCGACCCGCCGCGCACCATCGCCGACGGCGCCCAGACCACCCATCTCGGCGACCACACGTTCGGCGTCATCGCCGAGCGGGTCACCGACATCCTCACGGTCGAGGATTCCGAACTGATAACCGCGATGCAGCTCGTGGCGACACGCGCCAAGCTCGTGATCGAACCGACCGCGGCGCTGGGGGTGGCCGCCGCGCTCGACCCCCGACACGGGTTCAGCGGTCTGCGCATCGGCGTGATCCTGTCCGGCGGCAACGTCGATCTCGCGCGCCTGGCGGCCCCGACACCATAGACCGCAGGCTCAGCGGCGGCCGCGCAGGATCGACAGGGGCTTGCGGATCAGTCCGTCGACGAGCTCGGTGATCGGCGACTCCCCGTCGGGCAGGAGGTCGATCGGGGCGAACAGCTCGGTCGCCGCGCCCCGGCCGCGCAGGGTGACCGCACCCATCGACACCCATTCCCACATCTCGTCGTGCGCCACGATCTCGGATCCGGCGTCGTCGTCGTCCTCGTCGCCGGTCGCGGGTGCATCGCCGAGCAGATCCGCGACCGCCGCACCGCCGGCGAGCACGTTGGACTTGGCGCTCTTCGCCACCTCGGCGAGGCGCGCGCACTCGTTCACCGGATCGCCGATCACGGTGTACTCGTAGCGGGTCTCGGCGCCGATGTTGCCGGCGAACACGCGCCCGGCGGACACACCGATACCCACCCGCAACGGGTGCAGCGCCTCGAGTTCGGCACCGAGTTCCCGGGCGGCGCGCAACGCCGCGGCCGACGGGTCGTCGATGGCGTTGGGTGCACCGAACACCGCGAGGGCGGCGTCGCCCTCGAACTTGTTGATGAAGCCGTGGTGGCGTTCGACGACCTCGGCGACGATGGTGAAGAACCGGTTGAGCATCTCGGCGACCACGGTGGGGTCGGCCGACTCGGCGAATCGGGTGGATCCCTCGATGTCGACGAACAGCACACCGACGTCGGTGTTGACGCCGTGCATGCCGACGTCGTGCGACAGCGCCTGCGCGGCGACCTCGCTGCCGACGTGGCGCGCGAACAGATCGCGCAGCCGCTCGCGTTCGGTGAGGCCGTCCACCATCTCGTTGAAGCCGTGCTGTAGCACGCCGAGTTCGGACGAGTCGTAGACGTCGACCTTCGTGTCGTATTCGCCCTCCCCCACACGGTCGACGGCACGCCGCATACCGCGCAGGGGGTCGGTGATCGACTTCGACACCAGCGCGATCGCGCGGGCACCACTGAGGAGACAGACCGCGGCGAGGACCACGGTGGGGACGTCGAGTGCGGTGTGGCTCGGCGGCACCCAGCCGATCGCACGGCCGATGTTCATCATCAGCATCCCGACCAGGGGCACGCCGCTGCACACCACCCAGAGCACGATCATGCGTTCGCGAACGCCGAGCATGGGGCGACGCGGCGGGGCGTCACGCATGGCCGCGGCGACCACGGGACGGCCCGCGCGCTCGAGCACCATGTAGGTGACACAACCCGAGGACGCGCCGGCGAGCGCGAAGGCGCAGCTGACGATGGCCATCTGGATGGGTGATGCGTCGGCGCTGACCACCGCGTACGTCAGGACACCGGCGGCCCAGCCCATCGCGGTCGCGACGACGCCGTGCATGGGCATCCGTTGCACCGAGCGTCGGCGATGGGCGTCGGCGGGCGCACCGCTGGTGAACCACGCGGTCTGCGGGCGCACCATCGAGACGCCGGCGATGAGGTCGACGACCACCCCGACGATCAGCGCGAGGGTGACCGCGACGATCGACGTCCCGTCCTCGGAGATCAACGACAGATCGCCGCCACTGGTGACCAGGGCGACAAGGATGACCGTCTCGATGCCGACCGCGACATTGGCGACCACGATGCCGAGTACCGCGATCGTCATGAGCCGACGTGCCACGGTCCGTCGTTCGGCCGGATCGATCGACTCCCAGTCGCGCCCGGCGAACGGATAGTCACCGGCGACCGACCGCACCAGGCCGAAACCCGGGAGTCGGGAGGGGTTGAGGAGGCGCTCGCGCGCGCTGCGGCCACCGAGCCGACGCACCCGCGCCGTCGCACGTCCTGTCATCTCGATCACCGCCTCCCCCGAGTCCGCATCGTCTAACGCAATAGCTTTTGCGAAAGCGTACATAACGCAACCGACATTGCGTTAGGCTCGGCCGCGTGGCAACCCCCCAGAAGACCCATCGCCGCGGCAAAGCGGTTGTCGACGGGGTGCTCAACGCCGCGGTGAACGAACTGCTCAACACCGGTTTCGACGGTGTCACGATCGCATCGGTGGCCGAGGCCGCGGGCGTACATGTGACATCGGTCTACCGGCGCTGGAAAACCAAGGAACAGCTCATCACCGATGCGCTGCTCAGCCACATCGACATCGGTTCGGTGACCGTTCCCGACACCGGGAACCTCCGCAGCGACCTGTTCGAGCTCACGATCGGGCTGCGCGACTCGCTCTCGGCGCCGCAGAGCAAGGCCCTGCTGCGCCTGGCGACCATGTCGATCGACTTCGACCGGCTCGACGAGGCGCGGCAGCGACTCGTCGACGACCGCATGACCACCGTCGGGGTGATCCTCGAGCGAGCCGTGGCCCGCGGCGAGATCACCGACACCGTCGATCACCGGCTCGCGCTCGAGTCGCTCTACGCGCCGATCTACGCACGACTGCTCCTCACGCACCAACAGGTCGACGAGGAGTATCTGACCGGCCTCGTCGACCTGCTGGTGCACGGCATCGCGCCCCGCTGATCGATCAGCGGCGGAGCACGAGCTGGTGGTAGGCCGCGCGGTACGCGGCACGCTCGATCTCACGCCGGTTCTGTCGACGCAGATGTCGTTGCAGCCGTTCCTCGCCGGTCAGCTCCACCGGCTCGCGCCGCGGACGCAGACGCGTCCACACCGACCGCAGGTCGAGGCCGCGGGGCGTCCATGCAACGTGTGATGCACTCATCGTCTCTCCTCCGATCGGTGTTTTCCTGCAACACATTTCACCGATGAAGGTAGACGTCTCGTTCAGGCACGTCGACTGATTTGATTGCCCCGGAAAAGGATTGGCGCGGCCACCCTCGCGTCTGCAAGGATGGCCGCGCCGATCTTTGAGCGCCGGGCCCGCTGTCAGGCAGCTTTGAGTGCCTCGATCTCGAGGGTGATGGTGATCTTGTCGCCGACCACGGCGCCGCCGGTCTCGAGCGGCATGTCGATGTCGATGCCGAAGTCCTTGCGGTTCAACTCGACCGAGGCCTCGAAGCCCGCGACCTCACCGTGGCCCATGCCGGGGTTGACGCCGTTGAACTCGAGGTCGAGATCGACCGACTTGGTGACGCCCTTGAGGGTGAAGTCGCCGGTGAGGACGTAGTCGCCGCCCTTCTTCGCGACCGACTTCGAGACGAAGGTGGCCGTGGGGTGGGTGTCGGCGTCGAAGAAGTCGGCGGACTTGATGTGGCCGTCGCGCTGCTCGTTCTTGGTGTTGATCGAGGTGACGTCGATCTCGGCGGTGACCGACGGGGTGCCGTCGGCGGCGATGGTGATCGCGCCGCTGAAGGTGTCGAACGTGCCCCGCACCTTGCTGACGACGAGGTGGCGGACCGAGAAGGCGATCGCCGAGTGGACCGGATCGATGTTCCAGGTGCCCGCGGCGAGATCGGTGGTGGTGATGGTGTCGGCCATGAGGTTTCTCCTACAGGGATGGTGTGAACCGGGGCGGTTCGCGTTGCTGACACCCATTCAACCGGACCGCGGTCCGGATGTATTCCACCGGGGCGCACATTCATGGTGAACAGTCGGTGTGCGCAGGTCAGCGCCAGGCGAACACCGGCTGTTCGAGCTCGTCCACCCGCGTCGCCCGCCCCGCGAGGACCACCTCGGCGAACTGGTAGATCACCGCGGCGGTCGGAGCGTGCACCAGCGCACCCACGATCGGCAGCTGGATCACCGGCCGCGGCGACTCCGGTATCGAGATGAATCGCGGCTCCACCGCGACCTCGTCCATCGGGATGAAGAAGAGGGTGGCGACCTCGTCCTCGTTCAGCGTGGTCACGCGGTCGGGTCCGGCCCACACCACGATGGGCGCCATCACGTAGCCCGAGCGTGTCGGGTAGTCGTCGAGCCGACCGATGACGTCGTCGCGGCCGGCGGTCACGCCGATCTCCTCGTGCAGTTCCCGCAACCCGGCGTCGATGTCGTCCTCACCCGGGTCGAGACGCCCTCCGGGCAGCGCGTACTGGCCGGGGTGCTCGCGCATCCGATCGGGCCGCTTGGTCAGCCAGATCCCGTGGACACCGTCGACGGAGGTGACCGCGATGACCACCGCGGCGCGCCGGGTGTCGGGCGGGTCCACCCGGGTGAAGGGAAACGCCGCGAGGCGGTCGGCGATCCGGGCACGCACGCTCGGGTCGTCACCGGTGAGGTCGATGGTGGCCCCGCTGCTGTCCATCACCCCACTGTCCAACGACACCGCGCACCGCGCACGCGCGGGGTGCGTTTCAGACGCGGCGGCCCTGACCCTCCCAGAACGGGGCACGCAGCTCGCGTTTGAGGATCTTGCCGCTGGGGTTGCGCGGCAGCGCATCGATCACGTCGACCGTGCGCGGGCACTTGTATCCGGCGAGGCGGGTGCGACAGAACGCGATGACCTCGTTGGCATCGATGGGGGCCGACACCACGACCACCGCCTTCACCGATTCGCCCCACCGCTCGTCGGGGACGCCGATCACCGCGGCGTCGGTGACCGAGGGGTGTTCCATGAGCACGCGCTCCACCTCGGGCCCGTACACGTTCTCGCCGCCGGTGATGATCATGTCCTTGATCCGGTCGTCGACGAAGACGTATCCGTCGGCGTCCATGCGCCCGATGTCGCCGGTGCGCAACCAGCCCTCGGGGGTGATGGTCTCGGCGGTGGCGTCGGGCCGGTTGAGGTACCCGGTCATGGCATGCACTGTGCGCAGCCAGATCTCGCCCTCCTCGCCTGCGGCCACGTCCTCGCCCGACACCACGTCGACCACGCGGATCTCGACACCGGGGAGCGCGGTGCCGACCGACACCAGCAGGTGTTCGCGGGCGGGATCGCGATGCACCTCCGGACGCAGAACGGTGGCCACGCCCGCGATCTCGGTCTGCCCGTAGACCTGGACGAAATCGATGTGCGGCCAGGCGTTCAGCGCCCGTTGCAGTAGTGGCAGCGGCATCGGCGCGGCGCCGTAGCCCACGAACTTGAGCTTGCCGAACGCGCCGATCGCGCCGTCACCCGCGGCGAGGAAACCGGCGAGCACCGGCGGCACGAAGAAGGCGTGCGTGGCGCCGGCCACGAAGGCCCCGACCAGCGACGCCGCGTCGGGCTCACGGGTCATGATGCTCGGTACCCCGGCACGGATCCCGATGAACGCGTACGAGATCCCGCCGACGTGGAACAGCGGCATCGCGACGAGGCTGATGTCGCCTGCGGCGTAGGGGAACACGTCGCCGTTGTCGACGGTGTGGGTGATCAGCGCACGCTGATCGAGGACGACACCCTTGGGCCGACCGGTGGTGCCGGAGCTGTAGATGACCAGCAGCGCATCGGTGTCGACGACATCGGCACCGGCCGGGGTCGGCTCGCCCGCGGCCAGGAAGGACTCGTAGTCGTCGGCGCCCTCGCCGCCGACCACCAGAGTCCGCGTGACGGCCGGGGTACGGTCGGCCACCGCCTCGACTGACTCGGCGAACTCCGCACCGGCGAACACCATCGTCGACCCGCTGTCGACGAGAACGTGGACGAGCTCGTCGCCGGCCTGGCGCCAGTTGACGATGGCGACCGCGGCACCGAGGGCGGCGACGGCGAAGGTGACCTCGAGGCACGCGGGGTGGTTCTTGTCGACGAAGGCGACGGTGTCACCTCGCCCGATGCCCGCCGCGCGCAGCGCCCCGGTGAGGCGTCGGATCCGCAGGTCCCACTGCTCCCACGTCCACGAGGTGTCGCCGTAGGTGATGGCGGTGGCGTCGGGACGTTCGTGCGCCCACCGCGTGACGAAGTCCGGGAGCAGACCCCGACCGTCGGTGACGGTCTGTGGACCCGGGTCGAGATCGGCGGTCATCGGAACTCCTCTGCCTGGCGTCGAGTGATCGCGAGTGTAACGGCGATCACACCCCAGGTTCCTCGGAATCGGACACGATGATCCGACGACGCCTCCCGACAGGCGTCCCCGCCGGCGCAAGTCGGTTCTGGCGCCGGGGTTTTCGCGCCTGCAGTACGCTCCCGGCATGGCCGACCCCACACCGGAGGACCCCACGCGCTGGCTCGACACCGACGAGCTCGAATCGTGGATGGCGCTGACCACGGTGATGATCCGGTTGCCCGCCGCCCTCGGTCGACAGCTGCAGCGGGACTCGGGCCTCACCCACTTCGAATACCAGGTGCTGGCAGGGTTGTCGCAGGCCCCCGAACGCACGCTGCGGATGAGCGATCTCGCCGTGGTGACCGAGGGTCAGCTCCCGCGGCTGTCGCAGGTGACCGCGCGGATGGAGAAGCGGGGATGGCTGACCCGCGCCACCGACCCCTCCGACGGCCGCTTCACGTTGGCCTCGCTCACCGACGACGGCCTGCAGGTCCTCGTCGATGCCGCACCCGGACACGTCGAGGCCGTGCGGCGGTTGGTCTTCGATCCCCTGACCTCCGCACAGATCCGACAGCTCCGCGAGATCGGCAGGCGCCTGCGGTCCTCGCTCGACGACGAGGACCGCTGAGGCGCCGACCGCCAGGGTCGGTCAGGCCGCGGTGACCCGCTCGCGCTCGGCGGCGACCGTTCGGCGCGCCCAGGGCAGGCGCGCGCCCAGGGCTCCGTCGACACTGAACCGGCCGGCACCGACGGCCGCGATGACCAGCGCCGCGGCACCGAGGCCGAGCACCAGCTCGTAGCCACCGTCGGAGATCCAGATCCCGTTGCCGATGTGCGCGATGAAGTAGGCCCCGATCATGTCCGCGACGAGCAGGATCGCGAAGATCGGCGTGAGAAGCCCTGCGATGAGCGCGATCCCGCCGAGGATCTCCACCCAGGTGGCGAGGAACGCCGAGACCCCGGGGGCCGGCGCACCCATCCCCGCGAACGCGGTCTTGGTTCCCGCGTATCCCCACACGTCGAGTTTCTGCAGTCCGTGGGCGAGGAAGACGACCCCCACCCCGACGCGGGCGAGAAGCAGGGCGATGTCGCGCGGGACAGTGGTGTTCATGGGTCCTCCAGCAGTGGGAACGAAGCGACTTTCACTTCATACGTGAAGTGAAAAAGTAGCAGTCGATTACTTCACGCTGCAAGTATCCGACGTCACCAGCGTGATCGATGACGGCGTGACGCGCAGGTGATGCAGACCCCGGTGGCGGGCAGGGCCTCGAGTCGGACCTCGGCGATGTCGCCCCCGCAGTCGAGGCACCGGCCGTAGATGCCGTCCGCGAGCCGGGCAAGTGCAGTGTCGACCTCGGCGACACGCTCGGTCGACCGCTCGATCTGGGCGACGAGCTGTCCCCGCTCGAACGCGAGCGTCGAGCCTTCCGGGTCGTGTTCGTCGTCGGCGTGGTCATCGACCGCGGCGTCGACGACCGCTGAGAGCCGGGCGCGCATCGACCCGATTGAGCGCCGACGCGTCGGCACGTTCGGCGGCGAGTCGACCTCGCGCGATGTCGGGGTCCATGTGCGCACGGTACGGCCCACCTCCGACACCGGCGGATGGGAGAACGTCACAGCACACCGACACCTTTCGACGGGCGATGACCGGTCTTGGGCCCGATCCCTCGGCACAGCACGACCCCCGCCCCTAGAGTCGAGGAGATCGCGTCACCCGCGCCGATCCTCACCTGCAAGAAAGGCGTTCGATGACGTTCTCGCTGGCTCTGACCGACGACCACATCACGTTGCGCGACTGGGCGCACGAGTTCGCCGAGAAGACGATCCGGCCCGCCGCGGCGGAGTACGACGAGAGCGAGGAGACGCCGTGGCCGGTGCTGCAGGAGGCCGCGAAGGCGGGGCTCTACGGCTTCGAGATCATGTCGAACCTGCGCGAGGACGAGAGCGGCCAGAGTTTCCCGATCCTCACCGAGGAACTGTTCTGGGGTGACGGTGGCATCGGCCTGGCCATCATGGGCACCGGCCTGGCCGCCGCCGGGATCGCCGCTGCGGGAACGCTCGAGCAGATCATCGAGTGGGTTCCCCAGTGCTACGGCTCGGCCGACGACGTGAAGGTCGCCGGGTTCTGCTCCTCGGAGCCCGAAGCCGGTTCCGACGTCGCGAACATGCGGACCACCGCCAAGTACGACGAGGCCTCCGACGAGTGGGTGATCTCGGGCCAGAAGGCGTGGGTGACCAACGGCGGCATCGCCGATGTGCTGGTGGTGCAGGCCGTCGTCGAACCCGGTCTCGGTTCGCGGGGACAGGCCGCGTTCGTGCTGAAGTCCGACACCGCGGGCATCGCCTCACCGAAGAAGCTGCGCAAGCACGGATTGCACGCCTCGAACACCGCCGACATCTTCTTCGACGACGTCCGTGTCCCCGGCAGCGCCCTGCTCGGCGGCAAGGAGAAGCTCGACGCCAAGATCGCCCGCGCGAAGGAGGGCCGCAAGACCGGTGCCCAGGCCGCGATGGCGACCTTCGAGACGACCCGACCCACCGTCGGCGCGATGGCGATCGGCGTCGCGCGGGCCGCCTACGAGTACGCCCTCGACTACGCCAAGGATCGCGTGGTGTTCGGCAAGCCGATCATCGAGAACCAGGCGATCTCGTTCATGCTCGCCGACATGGCCACCGAGATCGACGCGGCACGACTGCTGGTGCGTCGCGCCGCGTGGATGGGTGCGGCGAAGCAGCCGTTCGCCGCGGCCGAGGGGTCGATGAGCAAGCTCAAGGCCGGTCGCGTCGCGGTGTGGTCGACCGAGCGCGCGATCCAGATCCTCGGCGGCGTCGGCTACACCCGTGAGTACCCGGTGGAGCGGATGCACCGTGACGCCAAGATCTTCGACATCTTCGAGGGCACCGAGCAGATCCAGCAGCTCGTCATCGCGCGCGCCATCTCGGGCGTGCGCCTGACCTGAGAACGGCTCAGCGCGAGACGGTCTCGGCGTTCCGCACCCCCACCCGCGCGGCGTGCAGGTGGGTGGCCGCGGCCACCTCGAGGTGGGCGAGGTCGTTGGCGATGCAGACGAAGGTGTAGCCGCGGTCGATCCGCAGGGCCGCGGTGGCGCCGTCGGGGGCGTGGATCCCTGCGGCGACGCCGTGACGGCGGGCGGTGTCGGCGACGGTGGCCAAGGCCTGCTCGTACACCTCACCGATCGACGGGTCGTACGGATACGCACCGCCGAGCGCGATCGACAGATCCGACGGTCCGACGTACACCCCGTCGAGTCCGTCGACGGCACAGATGGATTCGATGTTCTCGAGCGCCTCGAGGGTCTCGATCATCGCGATCACGACGGTCGCCTCGTTGGCCTCGGCAGGGCGCGGACCGATACGCAGCGCCGACCGTGCCGGTCCGTAGGAGCGCACACCCAGCGGGGCGTAGCGGGTCGCGGCGACCGCGTGCACCGCGTCGGCGGCGGTGTTGACCATCGGCACGATGACGCCCACCGCGCCCGCGTCGAGGGCACGCTCGATGAGGCGTTCGGAGTTCTCCCCGACGCGGACGAGGCCGACGGCGGTACGGCCGGCGTCGATCGCCATCATCCCGTTGAGGATGCCCGCGTAGCCCATCATCCCGTGCTGCTCGTCGAGGCAGACGAAGTCGTAGCCGACGCGTGCGATGCGCTCGGTGGCAGGCGGCGCATCGAGCGTCACCCAGTATCCGATCGACTCGCGACGTTCACGGATGGTGCGTGCGAATGTGATGGCGTCCATGTGTGAGCCCTTCTGTTGCCTGGCTCTCACCCTGCTGCCGTGGCGCCGCGGGCGTCAACGGCGATGTGACCGAAAATAATGCAACTTAGTGCCGTGACAGGGTGGGCAGATGACCGCAACCGGCGGCGAGCGACGGGACCGGGATCCCGACGGTCGCCCACGCAACGCCCGACCCCGTGACGGGCTGGGCCGACCGTTGCCGCGGGGGGCCGAGGGCGTGCCCCGCGCGCCCGAGGGCGTCGTGCGCAGTGTCTCCGAGACGATCGAGCAGGCGCAGGAACTCCTGAACTCCGGTCGGCCCTTTCACGCCCACGAGGTGTTCGAGGACGCGTGGAAGGCCGCGCGCGATCGAGGGGCGCACGACGCCGAGCTGTGGAAGTCGCTGGCGCAGCTGGCCGTCGGCCTCACCCACCGACTACGCGGACGCCCCGTGGGCGCCGACCGGTTGCTGCGTCGGGGAGCGCAGGGTCTGCGGCCGTTCACCGCCGACCCGCCGTACGGGCTCGACGTGGCGGGTCTCGTCGCGTGGGCGGCGGTGCCCGACACGACCGATCCACCCCGCCTGCGCTGACCGCCCCTGCCGTCGAGATTTGGACCCAGCGTGAGCCAAAACCACTGGTGCGCAGTCGCGCTGCAGGGTGACTAGTATTCCGCAGATGACGACCCGACCGCGCGCCTACCTGGTGCTCGCGACCCAACGCAGCGGCAGCACGCTGCTCGTGGAGTCCCTGCGCGCCACCGGCCAGGCCGGGCACCCCGAGGAGTTCTTCCAGTACCTGCCCCACAGCGACCTCGCCCCGCAACCGCGCGAGTGGTTCGCCGGTGTCACCGACGACTCGATCCTGCGTCTGCTCGACCCCCTCGAACCCGGGACACCGCAGACCGAGACCGCGCAGGAGTGGGCGGCACGTATCCGGAGTGTCGGCGCCACCGACAACGGCGTGTGGGGCGGCAAGCTGATGTGGAACCAGACGCCGCTGCTCACCGCGCACGCCGCCGGTCTGCCGAACCGTTCGGGCACAGACCTGCGCTCGGCGATCTCCGACCTGCTCGGTCCCGACGTCCTCTACGTCCACGTGTACCGCGACGACATCGCCGCGCAGGCCGTCTCGATGTGGCGGGCGGTACAGACCCGCGTGTGGCGCGGTGCCGCCGACCCCGAGGTCGATGCCCGCGCCGAGTACCACGCGGGCGGAATCGCCCATCTGCACCGGATCCTCGCCGACCAGGAACGCAGCTGGCGACGCTGGTTCGCCGAGGCCGACATCTCCCCCATCGAGATCGACTACCGACGACTCGCCGCCGACACCACCTCCGAGGTGGCGAGAGTGCTCGAGGCGCTGGACCTCGACCCCGGTCTCGCCCCGCCGCCGGTGCTGCAGCGCCAGGCCAACGCACGATCGTCGGACTGGATCGCCCGATACCAACGCGACAGTCACGGCACCGAACCCCTCGAGAAAGGAGCGTCCGCATGACCGTGCCCACGCTCACCGACGACACCACCCACGTCGACGAACTGCGGGCCCTGGAGGCCGAGTCGGTGCACATCATCCGTGAGGTGGTGGCCGAACTCGAACGGCCCGTGCTGCTCTTCTCCGCCGGCAAGGACTCCATCGTGCTGCTGCGGTTGGCCGAGAAAGCCTTTCGGCCGTCGCCGCTGCCGTTCCCGGTGCTCCATGTCGACACCGGCCACAATTTCCCGGAGGTCATCGAGTTCCGCGACCGCCGCCTCGGCGACGCCGGCCACACCCTGGTGGTCGGTTCGGTGCAGGAGTCGATCGACTCCGGGCGCGCCCAGGAGATCGGCGGCCCCAACGCATCTCGCAACCGCCTGCAGACGCGCACGCTGCTCGACGCGCTGGAGGCCGGCCGCTACGACGCCGCGTTCGGCGGCGCCCGTCGCGACGAGGAACGCGCCCGCGCGAAAGAGCGGGTGCTGAGCTTCCGCGACGAGTTCGGGCAGTGGGATCCGCGCGCTCAGCGACCCGAACCGTGGTCGTTGTACAACGGCCGCATCCGCCGGGGCGAGCAGGTGCGCGTGTTCCCGCTGAGCAACTGGACCGAGCTCGACATCTGGCGCTACATCGAACTCGAGGAGCTCGAGCTGCCGTCGATCTACTTCGCGCACGAGCGCGAGGTGTTCGAGCGTGACGGGATCCTGCTGGCGACATCGGAGTTCACGTCGCCGGGTGAGTCGGAGAGCGCCGCCGTGGAGTGGGTCCGCTACCGCACTGTCGGTGACCTCACCATCACCGGTGCCGTGCGCTCGCACGCCACCGACATCGCCGGCGTGATCGCCGAGATCTCGGCCGCCACGGTGTCCGAACGCGGCGAGACCCGCGCCGACGACCGCACATCGATCGCGGCGATGGAAGACCGCAAACGCGAAGGATACTTCTGATGACGACCCACGCTCACCGCCAACTGCTGCGCCTGGCCACGGCCGGTTCGGTCGACGACGGCAAGTCCACGCTCATCGGACGTCTCATGTTCGACACCGACAGCTTGCCCCTCGACCACATCGAGGCGGTGCTCAAAGACGGTGTCCCCGACCTCGCGGCGCTGTCGGACGGTCTGCGCGCCGAGCAGGAGCAGGGCATCACCATCGATGTCGCCTACCGCTTCTTCTCCACCGAGACCCGCAACTACATACTCGCCGACACACCCGGGCACGAGCGCTACACGCGCAACATGTTCACGGGCGCTTCCACCGCGCACGTGGCGATCCTGCTGGTCGACGCGAGCGCCGGGGTGCTCCGTCAGACCCGTCGGCACGCCCGGATCGCGACGCTGCTCAACGTCAGACACCTCGTCGCCGCGGTCAACAAGATCGACCTCATCGGATACGACGAGCAGAAGTTCCGCGCGGTCGAGACCGAACTCGCCACGCTCGCAGAACGTCTCGGTGGCGCCGAGCTGACGGTGATCCCGTTGGCCGCCAAGGACGGTGACAATGTGGTCCACCGGTCGGAGAACACGCCCTGGTACACCGGACCCACCCTGCTCGAGTACCTCGAGTCGATCGAACTCGTCGCCCCCTCGGCACAGGCGACCGAGCTGCGGCTGCCCGTGCAGTGGGTGTCGCGGCCGGTGGGCACCGAGCGTCGTCGCTACACGGGTCGGTTGTCGGCGGGCACGCTCGCCGTCGGCGACCCGATCGTGGCGCTGCCGTCGGGTTCTCGCAGCACCGTCACCGCCCTCGACACGCTCGACGACGACCGCGACGTCGCGGTCGCCCCGCTGTCGGTGGCGGTCCAACTCGCCGACGACATCGACATCGGTCGCGGGGATGTGCTCGTCAGCGGGGACGACGCGGCCCACGTCCCGGTGTTGGCACGCGAGCTCGACGCCACCGTCTGCTGGTTCGGCGAGACCCCGCTGCGGGCCGGGGATCGGTTGTCGCTCAAGCACACCGCGACGACCGTGCGCGCCACCGTGCAGGCCCTGTCGTCGCGGCTCGACCCCGAGACGCTCGACGAGCAGGACGGCCCGGTCGAGTTGGCGCTCAACGACATCGGCGTCGTGACGCTGCGTACCAGTTCCATCGTGGTGGCCGACCCGTACGTCGGCAACCGTGACGCCGGCGCGTTCATCCTCATCGACGAGACCACCAACGACACCGTGGGCGCGGGCACCATCCTCGACGCCCGCGAGGTGAAGCCCGGCGCCCAGGTCCGCAAGGACGTCAAATGGCATCCCTCGGCGCTCAACCGGACCCACCGCTGGGGCGCGACCGGCCAGTCGGGCGCGACGGTGTGGCTCACCGGCCTGCCCGCCTCGGGCAAGTCGACGGTCGCGGTGGCGCTCGAACGTGCACTCGTCGAATCCGGACGCACCGCATACCTGCTCGACGGCGACAACGTGCGCCACGGACTGTCCGACGATCTCGGCTTCACCCCGGGTGACCGCGCGGAGAACATCCGTCGGGTCGGGCACCTCACGCGACTGCTCGCCGACGCGGGCGTGGTCGCCATCGCGTCGCTGGTGTCGCCGTTGGAATCCGATCGGGCCATCGCACGCGCCCTCAACGACGCCGCAGACCTGCCGTTCGTCGAGGTCGCGGTGGCCACCCCGCTCGCCGAGTGCGAGCGCCGCGATCCCAAGGGGCTCTACGCACGCGCCCGTGCGGGGGAACTGAAGGGCCTCACCGGCATCGACGCGCCCTACGAGGCGCCGACGAACCCGGACATCACCATCGACACCACCGACGCCGACATCGACGACCTGGTGCGCCAGATCCTCGCCGTCCTCGACGAGGTCGCTCCGCGCCCCTGACCACCCCGATCGGGCAGCTAAATTCGTCGACCGGGCAGCTAACGCCGTCCATCGGGCAGGTAACGCCGTCGATCGGGCAGCTAACTTCGTCGATCGGGCACATGGTCCCGCCCGGGGACCGCATCACGGAGTTCGGCCGTGTAGGGATGCGACGGGGAGTCGAACACCGACTCCGCGTCGCCCTGCTCGACGATGCGCCCCGACCGCATGACGGCGACGTCGTCGCTGATCTGGCGCACGACCGCGAGGTCGTGCGAGATGAACAGATAGGTCAGACCGAGGTCGCGCTGCAGATCGTCGAGCAGGTCCAGGATCGTCGCCTGCACCGACACGTCGAGAGCGGACACGGGTTCGTCGAGGATCACCAGGTCGGGCTCGAGGGCCAGTGCCCGCGCGATCGCGACCCGCTGACGCTGGCCTCCGGAGAGACGGGCAGGCCGGCGGTCGGCGACGTCGGTCGGCAACGACACGCTCGCCAGCAGTTCGGCGACCCGTGTCCGACGACCGGATCGGTCACCGATACCGAAGGCCCGCAACGGTTCGGCGATCGTGTCACCGACCGACACGCTCGGGTCGAGCGACAGAAACGGGTTCTGGTGCACGAACTGGACACGGCGACGGAAGTCTCGCAGCGATCTGCCCCGTGCCGAGGTGACGTCGGCGCCGTCGAAATGCACCGACCCGGTGGTGGGCGTCTCCAGTCGTGCGGCGATGCGTGCGGTGGTGGATTTCCCCGAACCGCTCTCCCCCACCAGCGACATCGTCTGTCCACGACGGATCTCGAGGGACACACCGTCGACGGCGACGAGCTTCTCACCACCGGCACGGAAGGTCTTGCCCAGCTCGCGCAGCGACAGCAGCGGGGTCCCGTCGACCCGCACCGGTGTCCGGCGCGTCCGTGCCCGCGACAGGCTCGGCGCCGCGGCCACGAGGTGCGCGGTGTACTCCTGCTCGGGCGAGGCGAGAACCTGCGCGGTCGGCCCGTCCTCGACGACGACGCCGTCACGCAGGACGACGATCCGATCGGCCCGATCGGCCGCGACCCCCAGGTCGTGGGTGATGAACAGGACGGAGGCGCCGGTGGAGTCGACACGGTCGTCGAGGTGATCGAGGATCCGTTTCTGGACGGTGACATCGAGTGCGCTGGTGGGCTCGTCGGCGATCACCAGCTCCGGGGAGCACGCCAGCGCGATGCCGATGAGGACGCGTTGTCGTTGCCCACCGGACAGCTCGGCCGGGTGCTGTCGGGCACGGACCTCGGGGCGGTCGATGCCCGCCTCGTCGAGGATGCGGACCGCCTCGAGGGCGGCGGTGCGTCGGTTCGCCCGCCCATGGATCCGCAGGATCTCGGCCACCTGGTCACAGATGCGCCGCACCGGGTTCAGCGACGACGTCGGGTCCTGGGGCACGACACCGATGTGCGCTCCGCGCAGCTTCTCGAGACGACGTGCCGGTGCGGAGTCGATGCGCTCGCCGTCGAACCGGATCTCACCGCCGGTGACGCGCCCGCCGGCGGGCAACAGTCCGACCACCGCGTGCGCCAGTGTGGTCTTGCCCGAACCGGATTCGCCGACCAGCGCGACGACTTCGCCCCGGTCGACGGTGAGATCCACACCGTGCACCACCTCGGTGTCGCCGTAGGCGATCCGGAGCCCGCGGATCGCGAGCAGGGGCCCGCGCGTCACGATCGACGCTCCCCGACGGCGTGACCCAGCCGATGCGCACTGAGGACCACCGCGACGATGACCAGACCGGGCACGGTGGTCAGCCACCACGCCGTCGCGAGATAGTTGCGCCCCTCCGACACCAGCGAACCCCATTCCGGCGTCGGTGGTTTCGCGCCGTAGCCCAGGAAACTCAGCGCCGAGACCGCGAGCACGGCCAACCCGAACTGGACCGCCGCCAGCCCGATCACGGGCGCGCACGCGTTGCGCAGGATGTGCTGCACCAACACGCGCGGCCACCGCGACCCGACGGCGAACGCCGCCTCGACGTACGGAGCGCGTCGCACCCTCAGGACCTCCGATCGCATGACCCGCGCGAAACTCGCGACCATCGTGACGCCGACCGCGATGGCGACGTTGACGGTCCCGAATCCGAGTGCGGTGACCAGGGCGAGGGACATCAACAGCAGCGGGATCGACAGCAACACATCGACGATGCGCATCAGCAGCGCGTCCACGGCACCACCGATCGCGCCGGCCAGCAACCCGATGAGCGACCCCACGACGAGCGCGAGACCGACGGCGAGCAGCGTCGCGGACAGCGACAGCTGCGACCCGTGCACGACGCGGGTGTACACGTCGCGGCCGATGTTGTCGGTCCCGAACCAGTGGGACGTACTCGGTGGCTGCAACTTGTCCCGCGGGGTTCCGGTGAGCGGGTCGCCGCTCGCGAACAGCGACGGCACGGCCGCCCAGCCGATGACGAGGAGGACCACCACTCCGGACACGGCGACCGATGCCCGACCGCCCCATCGCGACGGGGAGAACCGGCGTCGAACGGGGCGCGGAGTCGGTCGTGCCCCGGTCGACTCGTCGAGCCGGGGTGTGTCGATGACCAGTTGGTCAGACATGGGCCTCCTCCGTCGTCGCCTCGGTCGTGGTGGTGGCGGACTCGGATCGACCGCGTCTGCCCTCGACGATCCGGGGATCGATGAACGGGTAGACGATGTCGACGGCCAGGGTCACCACGACGTAGACCAGTGACGTCAGCACGACGACACCCTGGACCACCGGGATGTCCTGGGACAGCACCGACGTCTGCGTGAGCCGCCCGACACCGGCTCGCGCGAACACGGTCTCGACGACCACCGATCCGGCGAGCAGTTCGCCGACGAGCACACCCGCGATAGTCAGCGCCGGAACGGTCGCGAGCCGGAACACGTGGCGGGTGTGGATGTACCACCGCGACGCACCCTTGGTCGCGGCGACCTCGACGAACGGCTCGCGCCACGTCGAGGCCAGCGAGTTCGCCAGCACCTGCGCGATGACGGCTCCCGTGGGGATGGCCAGCGTGATGGCCGGGAGGACGACGGCGGCCGGGGTGCGATCGCCGAACGCCGGGAACACCGGGAGCCCGAACGAGAAGCACTGCAGCAGGATGAGTCCCACCCAGAAGGTCGGTACGGCGACCCCGAGCGGCGGCAGCGACAGCAGCAGGGTGCGCAGCCGGCGGGCGCGGGTGTATACGCCGAGGAAGGCGAGGAGCCCGCCGCCGACGACGGCCAGGGCCAGGGCCGTCGCGGCGAGTGCCAGGGTGCTCGGGATCGCGGCGGCGATGGCTCCGGTGACCGTCTGTCCGGTGGAGATGGAGACGCCGAGATCGCCGCGAACGGCGTGGGACAGCGCGGTCCAATACTGTTCCAGCACAGGCTTGTCGAGTCCGTAGCGGGCCTGCAGCTCGGCGATCGCGGCCTTGTCGACCGGCGTACCCGCGCCGCCACCCTCGGCGGCGAGGCTCACCGGATCCGACGGCAGCAGGAACAGCACGATGAACGACACCGTGAACGCCGCCCACAGCACACCGATCGCCTGCAGCACACGCAGAGTCAGATATCGGGCCATGTCATCAGCCTCCGTTCACCCAGGTGTCGTAGAACTGCAGCCGGGCCGACGCGTCGAAGGTGACGGCATGCGCGCGGGGTCCGACACCGATCGCCTGGGACAGCTCGATGGTCGGGATCCACAGACCGTTGTCGAGGATCTGCTGCTGGGCCTGCGCGAAGAAGCGGTTGCGGGCGGCCACGTCGGTGGTCGAGAGTTCGCCGACGAACGCCTGCTCGAGCGCCGCGTTCGGTACACGCTGCTGGTTCAGGTTCCGCTGCGTCACCGAGAACGAGGTGCGCAGGATGTCCCCGTCGCCGCGGGTCGAGTTGTAGTACGTGGCGTCGTAGTCGCCGCTGTTCTGCCGCGAGGTCGACTCGGGTAGCGACACCAGATCGAGTCGGGCGTCCACCCCGACCTTGCGCAGTTGCTGCTGCACGAGTTCGAGGATCGTCTGGTTGCCGGCGAACACCGCGCTGAACAGGATCGAGAAGCTCAACCGGGTGCCGTTCTTCGTCCGGACACCGTCCGATCCCGGCGTCCAGCCCGCCTGCTGCAGTATCGATCTCGCCCGCTCGGGATCGAAGGTCACCGTCTCGGACCGCTGGTGGCCCGGCGTCTTCACCGACAGCACACCGGTCGCGAGCAGGAAGTCCTTGCCGAGCACGGTGTCGACAAGTTCCTGCCGGTCGATGGCCGGGATCAGGGCCCGCCGCACGGCGGGATCGGCGAGGACGCCGCGGGAGACGTTGGGTTGGATCCCGAACGTCAGGCCGGGGTTCGGCGTGGTCCGGATGGCGCCACCGGTGTTCTCGATCAGCGGGGCGTCCTGCGGCAGCGCGTCGCTGACGGCGTCGAGTTGACCCGAGGACACGCTGCCCGTCCGCACCCCCGACTCAGGGACGACGGTGAACTGGATCGCGTCGAGATAGGTCTCACCGGTGTGGCCGAACGCGGCCGAACCCCAGGCGTATCCGGTGCGGCGGACCAGTTTCGCCGAACGGTCCTGCTGATAGTCGGCGTAGGTGAAGGGCCCGGATCCCACGATGCCCGACTGGCATCGCGTCTCGGCCGACTCTGCGTTGGTCGACGCCGCGAGGATGCCGAGCTGCGGTGTCGCCGACGCCTGCAGGAACTGCGCGTTCGGGGCGGAGAACGTGACCCGCGCGGTGAGCGGATCGATGACGGTGGTCCCGGTGTACCCGGCGAGGTAACTCGCCGGCAGCGGCGCCTTCACCCCGCCGAGGGTCGTCACGATCGCATCGAAGGTGCGCTGGACCGCGGTGGCGTCGACCGGGGTGCCGTCGCTGAACGTCACGCCGGGACGCAGGCGGAAGGTGAATTCGCGCGAGGTGGGATCGACCTGCCAGCTCTGCGCGAGCCACGGCACGATCTGGCCGGTCCGAGGGTTCTGGTCGGTGAGCGAGTCGACGACCTGACGGGTGACGTAGATGGTCTGGTTGCTCGACGACTGCGCGGGATCGGCGCACGTCGGCGCGAGGGAGAGTCCGTACTTGAGGGTGCCGCCGCGGTGCGGCGGACCGCTGTCGTCGCCGCCGACGCCGGTTCCCGCGCATCCGGCCACGACGATGGCGAGCACTGTTGCCGGGACGAGCGTGCGAAGAACGGAGACGAGGCGCATCGAGAACGATTTCAGCCCGGACCCGTCTAGTCCGACAGGGTTGCGCCCACGCTGACCCTATGCGTGACAGTCGATTCACCGGCGATGCGATTCTTCCCGCTGAGCGGGAAGAATCGCATGCGATGCCGCCTCGTCAGATCATTCGCCGTCCTCGGCCAGTCGGAAGCCCACCTTCAGGGTCACCTGGAAATGGGCGACCTGGCCGTTCTCGATGTGACCACGGGTCTCGACGACCTCGAACCACTCGAGGTTGCGGACGGTCTTGTTCGCCCGCGCGATGGCGCCCTTGATGGCGTCGTCGATGCTGCTCTCCGACGATCCGACGATCTCGGTGATGCGGTAGACGCTGTCGCTCATGCTGATTCTCCTGGTGGTCAAAATGCCTGTGGTGGAACGGGGTAGGGACCCCGTCACCCTAGGGCTGCACCGACCGTCGCCGGGACGGTTCGACCCACCCGGAAGCAAACATGGCACCGTGGGCCCATGAGCGACGGACCGGAACGCACCGACGACGGGCGCTACATCGTGGTGAAGGGGCGTCGGTGGCGGGCGACCGATCCCGAGATCCCCGCCGACCGTGACGCCGAGCTGCGGTCGATCCTCATGGCGTGGCGCCGCGAGGTGAGACGCACCGACGGGGCGCCGGAGTCGCGGGCCGGTGTGCAGGCGGCGAAGATCGCCCTGGGCGAGCGCGGCACACCATGGTGGGACCAGATGCTCGACGAACGGCGCGCCCGCTGGGAGACCGACGTCCCCCGCCCCGACTGACCGCAGGGGTACGTCAGCGTGTGCGCGCCCGCAGGAAACGACCGGCGCGATCGGTCACCGGGGTGAGCGCCCCGTATTCGGCCACGATCTGACCACCGACGACGGTCGCCGCCACGGCGGCGTCGTTGCGGTTGACCATCCGCGACACCCCCGTCCCCGGGAGTTCGGCCTCGGCGTACTGCGCCGACGAGCCGTCGAAACCGGCGGGATCGATCACCGCGACATCGGCCCGCCTCCCGACCTGCAGGTGACCGGCGTCGAGCCCGTACCAGTCGGCGAGCTCGCCGGTGAGCCGATGCACCGCCGAGTGGACCGGCATGAATCCGCGCTCGTGGCAACGCTCGAGGAAGCGGACGCCGAAGTTGTAGAACGCCATGTTCCGCAGATGCGCCCCGGAATCGGAGAAGCCGACCTGGACCTCGTCGCTGCGCGCGATCGAGTCGAGTTCGTCGTCGCGGTCGTTGGCGATCACCGTCCGCCACCGCAGGTCGGCGCCGTGTTCGACGGCGAGATCGAGCAGGGCATCGGCGGGGTCGATCCCGCGATCGGCGGCGACGTCGGCGAACGACCGGCCCACCACCGAGGCGTCGGGGCATCCCACGATGAAGGCGTCGCCGAGGTCGCGGTGCCACACACGCTGACCGAACCGCTTGCCGATGTCCTTGCGGAACGCCCGTCGATAGCTCTCGTCCTGGAGGAGCTCGGTGCGTTCCATGACGTCACGGATGTCGAGAGCGAGGGTGCCCGAACCGAATTCCTCGAACACCACGAGGTCGACACCGTCGGCGTACACCTCGAAGGGCACCGGCAGGTGCTGCCAGCGGAAGTCGCCTCCGAACACGCGGTTGATGATCCGCGCGCTGATGGTGGCGGCCTTGATGACCGTGCGGTCGGCCTTGATGTCGGCTGCGGAGATGAGGCTCGTGCGCATCGCCGGGCGCCCGCGGAACGGGATCGACTGCGCGAAGTACTTCGCGATCTCCAGGCGGCGCGTGAGGTTGGGGGTGCTCTGGTGCACGCGTCCGCGCGAGCGGACCTCGCGGTTGAGACGGCGGAACTCGCGCCAGGTGCCGAACGTCGACGGCAGTTGGCGCGCCGGCCATCGGGTTCCCTCGAGCTTGGAGAACGAACTGCGGATGGTCGACAGCCCGACGAATCCCTCGTCGAGGGCGTCGGCCACCAGAGCGCTCATCTGCTCGATCTCGGCGGCCGTCGCCGCCTCGCGTGTCGATCGGTCCATCCCCATCACGGTGGTGCGGATGTCGGAGTGGCCGATGAAGGCCGCAACGTTGGCTCCCAGCGGGAGGGAGTCGATGTGGTCGATGTAGCTACCCGCGTCGTGCCACACCTTGTGCTCTTTGACCGCTCCCGCGACCACGTCCCAGGGAAGCGCCTCGACGCGCGCGAAGCAGTCGGCGATGTCGTCGGGTTCACCGTGCACCGTCGACAGCGAGCAGTTGCCCATCACGACGGTCGTCACCCCGTGTCGGGTCGACTCTCCCAGTCCGGGGTTGCCCAGCACCTCGGCGTCGTAGTGGGTGTGCACGTCGAGGATGCCCGGGATCACCCACTTGCCGTCGGCGTCGATGGTCCGCGACGCCGTCGCCGCCGACAGATCGTCGATCGCGGTCACGGTGTCGCCGGAGATGCCGACGTCGGCGCGTACCGGGTCGGTGTCGTCTCCGCTGAACACGGTTCCGTTGACGATGAGGACGTCGAAGTGGGTCATGGGTTCTCCTGATCTCAGGCGGCGCACGTGTCAATACTTTCGGTATCGGATACCGACAGTATCGAATGGGGCCGATAGTGTCACCCCATGTCGAGGAACAGAACGGTGCCGGTGCGCCCGTCACGCGACAACGTGCGCACGCGGATCCTCGACGCCGCGAGCGACGAGTTCGCGGCGAAGGGCTTCGCCGACGCACGCGTCGACGCGATCGCCGAGGCGGCGGGTTTCACCAAGGGCGCCGTCTACTCGAACTTCGGCGGCAAGGACGACCTCTTCTACGCGCTGCTGCACCAGCAGATCGACTCCCGCACCGATCTCGCGGTCGCGGTGCTGGCCGACCTGCCCCCGACCGTCGACGCCGCGATCGCCGAACTCGGCGCCCGCCTGACCGCGTCGATCGGCCGCAACCGTGAGTGGCAGATGCTGTTCTTCGAGTACTGGGTGCGGGCCATGCGCGACCCGCAGCGTCGCGCCGCGTTCGCCGAGCACCGCCGGGCGGTACGCGCGCAGATCACCGAGCGCGTCGAGTTCGCGCTGGCCCAGACCTCGGTACGGCTCGAGATCCCGGTCGACCAGATGGCGTTGGTGATCCTCGCCCTCACCAACGGGCTCTCGGTCGAGGCCCTCGCCGACGACGAGGCGGTGCCGGCCACCCTGCTCGGCGAGGTGCTCCGTGGGCTGCTCACACGGCCCCCGCACGAGGGCTGACCCTCCGCGCGACCGAGCCATCGCTCGGCAGCAGGGCGCGTCCGTGATACTGGTGTAGGCGGACACGGGCAGACCCCCGGAACAGTCCACGTACTACGAGGCGAAGGCGAAACATGAACGCGAAGCAGCCGACCATCATCTACACCCTCACCGACGAGGCGCCCATGCTGGCGACACACGCATTCCTGCCTGTGGTGCGCGCCTTCGCCGATGCGGCCGACATCTCGGTCACCTCGAGCGACATCTCGGTGGCGAGCCGAATCCTCGCCGAGTTCAGCGACACGCTGCCCGAGGATCAGCGGGTGCCCGACAACCTGGGCGAGCTGGGTCGGCTGACGCAGTTGCCCGAGACCAACATCATCAAGCTCCCGAACATCAGCGCCTCGGTTCCCCAGCTGCGCGCCGCGATCAAAGAGTTGCAGGACAAGGGGTACGACCTCCCCGAGTACCCCGGCAACCCCAAGAACGACGAGGAAGCAGCGATCCGCGACAAGTACACCAAGTGCCTGGGCAGCGCGGTGAACCCCGTTCTGCGCGAGGGTAATTCCGACCGACGCGCACCCAAGGCGGTCAAGGAGTACGCGCGCAAGCATCCGCACAGCATGGGCACGTGGTCGATGGCGTCGCGCACCCACGTCGCGCACATGGAAGAAGGCGACTTCTACCACGGTGAGAAGTCGATGACCGTCGACGGCGACCGCGAGGTCCGCATGGAACTCACCACCGCCGACGGCGAGACCCACGTGCTCAAGCCGAAGGTCTCGCTCACCGACGGCGACGTCATCGACAGCATGTACATGTCGAAGAAGGCGCTCATCGAGTTCTACGAGGAGCAGATGCAGGACGCCTACGAGACCGGCGTCATGTTCTCGCTGCACGTCAAGGCGACGATGATGCGGGTCTCGCACCCCATCGTGTTCGGCCACGCGGTGCGCGTGTTCTACAAGGAGGCGTTCGCCAAGCACGGCGAGCTGTTCGACGAACTCGGCGTCAACGTCAACAACGGTCTGTCGGATCTGTACAGCAAGATCGACTCGCTGCCCGCGACCAAGCGCGAGGAGATCGTCGACGACCTGCACAAGTGCCACGAGCACCGCCCCGAGTTGGCGATGGTCGACTCGGCGCGCGGCATCACGAACTTCCACTCCCCCAGCGACGTCATCGTCGACGCGTCGATGCCGGCGATGATCCGTTCCGGCGGCAAGATGTACGGCGCCGACGGCCGCCAGAAGGACACCAAGGCCGTCAACCCCGAGTCGACGTTCTCCCGGATCTACCAGGAGATGGTCAACTTCTGTAAGACCAACGGACAGTTCGATCCCACCACCATGGGCACCGTCCCCAACGTCGGCCTCATGGCGCAGAAGGCCGAGGAGTACGGCTCACACGACAAGACCTTCGAGGTCCCCGCGGCCGGTGTCGCCGACATCGTCGACAACGCGACCGGCGAGGTGCTGCTCACCCAGACCGTCGAAGAGGGCGACATCTGGCGACTGTGCATCGTGAAGGACGCCCCGATCCGCGACTGGGTGAAGCTGGCCGTCACGCGGGCGCGCGACTCGGGCATGCCGGTCGTGTTCTGGCTCGACCCGTACCGCCCGCACGAGAACGAGCTGATCACCAAGGTCCGCACGTACCTCGCCGAGGAGGACACCGACGGGCTCGACATCCAGATCATGTCGCAGGTACGCGCCATCCGGTACACGATGGAGCGCCTGATCCGCGGACTCGACACCATCTCCGCGACCGGCAACATCCTGCGCGACTACCTGACCGACCTGTTCCCCATCCTCGAGCTGGGCACCAGCGCGAAGATGCTGTCGATCGTGCCGCTCATGGCCGGCGGCGGGCTGTACGAGACGGGCGCGGGTGGCTCCGCCCCCAAGCACGTCAAGCAGCTGCTCGAGGAGAACCACCTGCGGTGGGACTCGCTGGGCGAGTACCTCGCGTTGGCGGTCAGCCTCGAGGATCTCGGCAAGAAGACCGGCGACAGGCGCGCGACGATCCTCGGCAAGGCGCTCGACTCCGCAACCGGTCGGCTGCTCGAAGACGACAAGGGTCCCTCCCGCAAGACCGGAGAACTGGACAATCGCGGCAGCCACTTCTATCTCGCGCTCTACTGGGCGCAGGAACTCGCCGCGCAGACCGAGGACGAAGGCCTGGCCAAGCACTTCGGTGAGCTCGCCGAGACGCTGAAGAGCAACGAGGACACCATCGTCGAGGAGATGGCGAAGGTCCAGGGCGAGCAGGTCGACATCGGCGGCTACTACTACCCCGACTGGGACAAGACCGCCGAGGTGATGCGTCCGAGCCCGACGTTCAACGCCGCGCTCAACGACGCGCGGGACTAGGTCCGGTCCGAGCGGAGCACGACGACGGTCGCGAAGCCCGGATCGCTCGCGCCGTGCAGGCGTGCTCCGCCGTCGACCACCTGCTGGAGGTAGGTCACGGCGTCGGCGGTGATCTCCTCACCGGGTAGGAGCGTCGGCACCCCCGGCGGGTACGCGGCGACCGCCTCGCAGGAGATGCGGCCGACGGCGTCGGCGATCGCGACCCGCTCCGACGCCCCCAGGAACGCGGCGCGCGGCGAGACCGACAACCCGTGACCGAAGATCCCCGTCCCCGCCGACAGGGGGCGGGTCGTCACGCCCGGCCGAGCCAGACGGGTGACCGCCTCCTCGATGTCGCCGGCCAGTCGCCGCAGTGCGGGTGCCGAGTCGCCGAGTCCCACCACCAGCACGATGGTCGCCTGCATCGGCAGCTCGACGTGGACGTCGTAGCTCCGTCGCAGTTCATCGGCGATCTCGTAACCGGTGCAACCGGTTCCGCGGACGTCGAGCACGATGCGCAGCGGATCGTAGGCGTGCACCCCCATCCGCCCGATGAGTCGCTGGTCCACCAGGTCGATACCCGGAATCGTGCGCAGTTTGGCGTGGGCGAGTTCGATCGCCTCGAGCGTCTCGTGCAGCAGCTGCTCGCCGTGCATCGACAGTTGCCGCCGGGCACTGTCGAGGGAGGCGATCAGCAGCGACGACGGGCTGGTGCTGCGCAGCAGTCGCAACACCCGGGCCAGTGCGTCGGCGTCGACACGGCCGGAGTTCCCGACGTGCAGCATGGCGCTCTGGGTCAACGAGCCGGCGATCTTGTGGGTGCTGGTGAGCATGGCGTCGGCTCCGGACGCGAGCGCGGTCGTCGGCAGAGCCGGGTGGAAGCCGAAGTGCGGCCCCCACGACTGATCGACGACGAGCGGGATGTCGCGGGCGTGTGCCACCTCGGCCAGTGCGGCGATGTCGGCGGTCATCCCGTAATAGGTCGGCGACACCAGGAACACCGCCTGCGCGTCGGGGTCCGCGGCCAACGCCGCGTCGAGTGACTCCGGCGTCACACAGTGGGCGATGCCCAGATCCTCGTCGTACTCCGGCGCGACGAACGTCGGGATCCCTCCGGAGAGCACCAGTCCGTCGACGATCGATCCGTGCGAATTACGTTGCGCGACAACATGCACGTCGGGTCCGGCCAGGGCGAGACACAGGGCGTGGTTGCCCTGGGTGGCCCCGTTGGTGAGGAAGAACGATCGGGCGGCGCCGAACGCATCGGCCGCCAGGGTCTCCGCTCGTTCGTACGCCGACGGCGACTGCCCGATGTCGATGCCGTGGATGTCCTGGGGGACGTCGGCCGCCAGAGCATCGATCCCGATCGCCTTTCGCAGCGCGGGATCTGCTCCGGGACCGCCCTTGTGGCCGGGGACGTGATAGCGCGCCGGTCCGCGGAACGCGTAGGCGACCACCGCGTCGAGATACGGCGAACTGTGCTGCGGTTCGGGAACCATGGCGGGATGGTATCCGTGCAACCGGACCAGCCGCGTGAAAGCGCACGAGGCCCGCCTTCGCGACCCTGCGTCACAGTGACCCGCGGACGTCCCCGTCACGGTTTGACCGCTGCATCGACATTCGTCAATATAGACGGATGTCGAAGCAACAGGCGGGCGGCGCCGGTGGGTGCGATGGGCAGCTGGTCCGTGCGCCGCTGAGCGAGAACGAGTCCGCCGATCTGGCGCGGATGTTCAAGGCCATCGGCGACCCCGTGCGGTTGCGGTTGGTGAGCCTCATCGCGAGCCACGACAACGGTGAGGCCTGCGTCTGCGACATCTCCGACACCTTCGACCTGTCGCAGCCGACGATCTCCCACCACCTCAGGGTGCTGCGCGACGCCGGACTCCTGGACTGCGAACGACGTGGCACCTGGGTCTACTACCGCGTGATACCCGTTGCGTGGGAGAAACTGTCGGCCGCCGTCGACACCGTCGGCCGAGTCGCGGTGTCCGCATGAGCACTGTCGAGGCCTCCCCCGCGGTCGTCGCCAAACTCTCGGTTCTCGACCGCTTCCTCCCGGTGTGGATCGGCGTGGCGATGGTCGGCGGCATCATCCTGGGCCGCGGCATCCCCGGCCTCGACGACGCCTTGTCGACCATCTCCGTCGACGGCGTCTCACTGCCGATCGCGATCGGGCTGCTGATCATGATGTATCCGGTTCTGGCGAAGGTGCGCTACGACCGACTCGACTCGGTGACCGGCGACCGGAAACTGCTGCTCGGCTCGCTGGCCCTCAACTGGATCCTGGGGCCCGCGTTGATGTTCGCGCTCGCCTGGTTGTTCCTACCCGACCTGCCCGAGTACCGCACCGGGCTGATCATCGTCGGTCTGGCGCGCTGCATCGCGATGGTCATCATCTGGAACGATCTGGCGTGCGGTGACCGCGAGGCCGCCGCGGTCCTGGTGGCGATCAACTCGGTGTTCCAGGTCGTGATGTTCGCGGTGCTCGGCTGGTTCTACCTGTCGGTGCTGCCCGGGTGGCTGGGCCTGGAGCAGACCACGATCTCGGCCTCGCCCTGGCAGATCGCGAAATCGGTGCTGATCTTCCTCGGCATCCCCCTCGTTGCCGGCTACCTCTCGCGACGAATCGGCGAGAAGACCAAGGGGCGTGAGTGGTACGAGCGGGCGTTCATCCCGCGTATCGGTCCGTGGGCGCTGTACGGGTTGCTGTTCACGATCGTGATCCTTTTCGCGCTCCAGGGCGATCAGATCACCTCACACCCACTCGATGTCGTCCGCATCGCGCTGCCGCTGCTGGTGTACTTCGCGGTCATGTGGGGCGGTGGGTACGCCTTCGGCGCGGCGATCGGACTCGGGTACGAACGCACCACCACGTTGGCGTTCACCGCGGCCGGCAACAACTTCGAACTCGCCATCGCCGTCGCGATCGCCACCTACGGGGCCACGTCGGGTCAGGCGTTGGCCGGTGTCGTCGGTCCGTTGATCGAGGTGCCCGTGTTGGTCGGTCTGGTGTATCTGTCGCTGGCACTGCGGAAACGGTTCCGATGAGCACGACGCCGAGTGTCCTGTTCGTGTGCGTGAAGAACGGCGGGAAGTCGCAGATGGCGGCCGGGCTCATGCGCAAGGTCGCCGGGGACACCGTCGACGTCCACTCCGCGGGGACGAGACCCGGGTCGGCGGTCAACGGCCTGTCCGCCGAGGCACTTCTCGAGGTCGGTGTCGACATCACCGCCGAGCGTCCGCAGGCCATCGACCCCGACCTGCTGGCGCGGATGGATGTCGTTGTCACCCTGGGCCGCGAGGCCACGGTCGATCAGATCGACGGTCCACGGTACGAGAACTGGGACACCGACGAACCGTCGAACCGCGGGATCGAGGGTATGGAGCGGATGCGGCTGGTGCGCGACGACATCGCCGCGCGCGTCGACGACCTCGTCCGCCGACTCGCTTGACCCGAGCGGCCTGTCACGCTGCGTCGTCGATGACCATGTCTCGTGGCCAGGTGATGTCGAATCGCTGAGCCGGGGCACGCGGGAGCCGCTCGGCCGCGGGGTGGGCAAGCTGGCGTTCGACATCGATCGGTGGTGTTTCGTCGATGTCCGCATGTCGTTGCAGCAGTTCGTCGATGCGGTGCAGATGATTGGCGCGGAGCTTCTCGGGTGGGTCGGTGTTGCGTCGCCAGCCGTAGCGGCCCTTGTCGGGCCCGTCGGTGACCTTCTCGGTCGACCATTGGTACGGTTCAGGTCCGACAGCCCGGTTGTGGCGTCCGCATGCGGGTGCCATGTCGGTGGAGTCGGTGAGGCCGCCGTCGGCCCAATCTCGTTCGGCGTGGTGCATTTCGGTGTGCGCGAACGGCGTCGTGCAATTGTCTTTGCTACAACCCTTGTACTGGGCGAAGGCCATCAACCGCTGTGCCCGGGACGCGAGGCGCCGATTGCGGCCGAAGTACAGGGGTTCGCCTGTGACGTCGTTGAACACCGCAAGATGAGTCTGGGCGTCGGCGGCAAGTTTCACGACATCACTGATCGGGAGATCGGTACCCGTGGCGGTGCGTGCGACACCGGCATGCTCACGAAGTTGAGCGTCAGTGATGGAGACGATGATCTGCGGCGGCAACCCCCGATGCGACCCACCGAGCAGGCCACCGTTCACCGCCGCATCCAGCAAGGCCTTGAAGGCGTCGTGGTTGCGTTGGGACTGGCTGCGGCAATCCCGATCAGCTGCATCCTTCAGCAACTGCGGGTCGGCATCGCCGTGATCACCCTTCGGCGACTGATCGTCGTCGGGATTGTTCATCCCGGGAGCCGCCCATTTCGCCAATACGACGTCGAACAGCGCTCGCGTGATCGGATCCAACGTGGCGGTCAGCTTCGACATCAACTGCGAGTCCTGGCAACCGAGGTTCAGCTTCCGGTTCCGGGCGCGATCGCGATCGTCGGTGAGAGTGCCGTCGGGATCAAGATGCGCCAGGATTCGGATGCCGGCCGCGCCGATCTCTCTCGGGGTCAACGTCATCGCGAACTCGGCGAGGACTTCCTCCGCCCGCCTCCGCTGTTCGACATCGACGGCTGACGGGATCTTCTTCAACACGTCGAGTACCGCGTGGACGTGGTCGGGTCCGATGGTTCCGGCAGCCAACTCGCGCGCGATGTTCGGGCAGACGGGTGGCAGCTTCTCACCGGTCATTGCGTGCATCGGTTCCAATGCCTGGACTGCCTGTAACCGTTTCTTGGGGTGGGTGATCCGCAGTTTCGTCTGCAGGAACTCAGTGACGGTCACGCATCCCACGGACCGGTGGGCGTCGCGGTCGGAGACCTCGAGGATCCGCTGGTTGCCGATGGACTCGAATTGGCGGACAACGGTGTGGTGGTCGATCGCCAGTTGCGCGACGGTCTCGTCGTCGTGGGCGTCTGCGGTCTCCTTGGCGATCTCTGCCACGAGAGCTTGCAGGGCAGCGTATTTCGCCACGAGATCGCTCACGGACTGCCCCCTCCCCCGGTGTGACTGTACGTCTATTCTAGCACGCGTGTTCGAGGGGTGGGAGGTTGAATTCAGTGAATAGTGTTGAACATGAGTGTATTTCGGGTGGGTGGTTGCGTTCTACCGTGACTGTGCCGAAACTCTTCGCCGAGTGTGCGTCGTTTCGCTTTCGGCGAGCGCTGTGTTGTCTGCACACTCGACTCGAGTTTTGTCACAGTCAGCACGACCGGCACACTCGACGGCCGTTTCCGCACAGTCAGCCTATTGGCGGCCTAGGAGCCACCAGGTGAGCACCAGGTCGTCGGTGCGATCCAGGTCGAGTCCGGTGATGTCGGTGAACCGGCTCACGCGATTGCGCACGGTGTTGCGGTGCAGGAACAGCGCCGTGGCGGTCTCGTCGACACGACAGTTGTTGCGCAGGAACGCAGTCACGGTGTCGATGATCTCGGTGCCGGCCACACCGCGCGCACGCAACGGAGCGAGGTGGACGTCGGCAAGGTGATCGGCGGTGTCGGTGTCGATCGCGAGGAGGGGCAGCGCACCGAGGTCGGCGAGTTCCACGATGCCGGTGCGTCCGAATCGTGCTGCGATGTCGAGTGTGTGCCGCGCGCGGCGGTAGGACGTTCCCGCGTTCGCCGGAAACTCTGCCGGTCCGATGGCGATCAGCGCGTCGACGACGAGATCGTCGGGGATGTGCGGGAGCAGCGCCAGGTAGTGGGAGTCGACCACCGCGTCGACCACCGGGATGTCCCGCGCCGCGCACCGGAGTCGCACCGCGGCGCGGACATCGGACCCGAACCGCGGATCGTCGTGATCGGCGCACGCGACGGAGTAGTGCACGTCGGGCCGGAGGCCGTGTTCGGCCAGACGCGCGGGGAGCGCCGACGCCGCGAACTCGCCCGCGACCAGTCGCCGCAGGAAGGTGCTCCGGCGGGCGGCGAGGGACACCGCATCCTCCTGCAGCACCGTGTTGATCACCGCGGAATACGAAGTCGCCCAATCCCACATGATGTCCTGGAGACCGTCGATGACCTCGGGTCCGATCCCACGGGCGGTGGCGCGCTCGCGCATCACCTTGGCGAGTGTGCGTGCACCGACCTGGATGCTGTGCGCCACCAGCTCGAGCGGGATCTGCTGGGTCGACCACAGACGCGCGAGTTCGGTGAGTTCGACGGTGTTGATCTGCGGCGAGTCACTGCGCACCTGCCGCAGCACCATCTCGAGCACGGCGCGGGTGTTCCGTTCGATCTCGTCGCGCGCGATGAGGTCGTACACCGGGATCCGCTCGCGGTAGATCGCGGTGAGCTCCGCGGCCATCCCGTCGATCTCGGCCTCGACCTCGGCGTCATCGATGAGCGAGGCGATACGCGCCGCCGCCTCGCGTTCCCGGCGATCCGATGTGTCGTCGTGCACCCGTGTCACCTTCGACCGTTCCGTCATCTGTGTTCACTGAGACGTCGGATCTCCGGCGCGACCGTCCTGCTGCGTCGTGTGAACACCGAGGTCTGCAGGACCGCGCGTCCGGCGAGCAACGCCCATCCGACCCGAGGGTAGATCATGCGCGACACGCGCCGTTCGATCGCCGAGACCAGGTGGGGCGTGATGGCGTCGACCGTGCTCACGGTGCCGAACGGGGCGGGCAGCGCTCGCAGCAACGCCGCGAACGCCGGCTGCTCGAGCTTCCCGGTCACCATCGCCGTATCGATCCACCCGGGGTGGAACGCACCGACCGCGACGCCGGTGCCCGCGAGCTCCAGACGCAGCGAGTCGGCGAAGGCCTCGAGGCCGGCCTTGGCCGCGGCGTACGCGCTGTGTCCGGGCTGGTGGGCGAACGACGCCCACGAACAGGTCATCGCGATGTAGCCGCGCGACGCGAGTATCGGGCGCAGGCCGGCACGCACGATGTTGTGGGCGCCGATGAGGTTGATGTCGATGACCCGCTGCCACTCACCGTCGGCGAGCGCGTCCACGGGACCGAACACCGACACCCCGGCGTTCGCCCACACCACGTCGATGCGTCCGTGCCGGGCCACGACCTCGTCGATCACCCGCACGCAGGCCGAGCGGTCGGTCACGTCGAGCACGTGGGTGCTCCCGAGTCCGGGGATGCTCGACTCCGCCCGTGCCAGTGCGTCGGCGTCGCGGTCGAGCAGCACCACCACGGCGCCGCGCTCGGCGCACACCCGCGCGGCCGCGACACCGAGTCCACCCGCACCACCAGTGATCACGACGACCTGGCCGGGCAGCGGCTGTGCGGTCATCGCGTCTCCTCGGTACGCGCAGGAAGTTCGATGACCCCCAGGGCGGATTCGGCGATGCTGCCCAGGATCAACTGCGAGCCGCGACGCACCACCGACGTCACCATCGAGTAGTCCGCAGTCGACGACTGCAGGTCGTGCACCACGTGACCGTCACGATCCACGGCCATCACCCAGGTGGTGTTCGTTCCCTCCCGGAGCTTTTCTGGCAGTGCATAGATGAGCTGTCGGAGGACTCCGGGAAGGGATGCGAGCGCATCGAACCGACGATCCCGCGGGTTGGCGATCGAGATCCACACGAGGTCGCCGTCGACAGAGATGTTGTCGGGGAATCCCGGCAGGTTCTCGATCAGAGCGTCGCCGGCACCGTCACCGTGGAGGCCGAGTCGGAAACTGCCGGATTCGGCGACCGCGATCCACGACTCGTCGTCGTCGACCGCGACACCGTTCGCGAAGTCGAGACCATCGACGACGGTGCGGACCGAGCCGTCGGTCTCACGGACCACGAGACGCCCCGTGCCCGAGTGTTCGAGCAGGTCGGCGAGATAGTCCTCGAGACCGAAGCGTCGCGTGGAGGTGGTGAAATAGATCCTCCCCGACGGGGTGCGGACCACATTCGACGCGAAATTGACGGGCAGTCCGTCGATCTCGGCGACCAGTACCGTGACCTCGCCGCTGTCGACGTCGACCTGCAGCAGGCCGCGTTCGCTGTCGCAGACGAGCAGGGTGTCGTCGTCGACGACCGCGATGCCCAGCGGGCGTCCACCCGTGTGCGCGATCGTCTCGATCGTCGCGGGCCCGTCGGTATGAGTGGTGACACGCAGGATCCGACCGTCCTCGACACCGGTGAGGATGCGACCCACCGAGTCGACGCGGACGTCCTCGGGTCCCCGACCCGGGAGCTCCACCCGCCGCAGGATCCCCATCGGGACAGCGCTCTCGGTCCGGCGGGCGCGATCGGGGTAGGGCAAGGGGTTCCAGCGTCGGGGACGTAGCGTCGGGACCGGCCGGTGCGGGGCGGTGATCGCCGTGCCCGGTGATGCCTCGCCCCGGATGACGGCGGTGACCGCTGCTGCCGACGACCACGGCGCCCCGTGGCCCTCGTTCGCCAGCGGGTACGCGTTGCGGCCGGGTCCGGACGCCGAGATCGCCATCGCTCCCGGATCGACCCGGTGATCGGCCAGTCCGTAGACCACATCCACCGGGCACGACGCCGTCGCCAACCGGTCACCGAGCGTCGCCTCGTCGAGGTAGTGGTCGATGGCGTTGCTCTCGTCGACGAACTCGCGCAGCGTCCGCGCGGCGAGGTCGTCCACCGCGAACTGCGGGACCCGCGTACTCGGCGCGAATGCCGTGCCCAGACCGCGCCGCAACCGCGCGGGCGGGAGCACCGACCAGATCGCGGTACCCAGCATGGGCAGTCGCAGAACGCGTTCGGAGATGCTGCTCGCGGTGAGGCGGCTGGCGACGGTCGCCGGTGTGGCGATCAGGATCACGCGCTCGACGAGCGATCCGAACTGCTCGGCCAGGGCGGTGGCGACCAGGCCACCCCGTGAGTGCCCGACGACCGTCACGGGTGTGGTCCCGTTCTGGCGAATCAGTCGGGCCACCGTCAGCGCGTCGTCGGCGATCGAGGCGCCGCCGACGAGATGCGGGACGAGGGTGTCGACGGAGTCGCCGAGGAGGTCGATGACCCGGGTCCAGGTCGCGGGAGAGCCGCCGAGACCGTGCAGCAGGACGACGTTCGGGCGGCTCATGCGTTCTGTGCCGCGCGGAGTGCCGACACCTCGCGCTCCAGAGCGGGAACCGTCGTCGACGCGCGCAGACCGACGGCGACGTCCCAGAGGCGTCCGGTGAACACGCCCCGCACCTTGTCGACGGCGGCCAATGCGGCCGGTACGTAGACCTTGCGACTCCGGTTCTCGATACCCGCGACGAACGCGGCCGCGCAGTCGTCGGGTTCGGTGACCACACTGAAGGGCCACGGCAGTTTGGTGATGGCCTCGCGCACCGCGTCGATCTTGTCCTGCGCGTCGTACATCGGGGTGCGGATCCACGCCGGGTGGGCGACGCCCACCGACACGCCCTTGTGCGCCACCTCCAGTCGCAGCGATCCGCCGAACCATTCGACGCCCGCCTTCGATGCCGCGTAGGCCGATCCACCGGGTACGTTCTTGAGCGCGGCGGCCGACGAGACGATCAGGATGTGGCCGCGCTGGTCGATCACGTGCGGCAGCGCCGCGTGCACGGTCCGCATGACGCCGATGAGGTTGACCTCGACCGTCCGCACCAGTGCGTCGATCGGCGTGACCACAACCGTTCCCGCCTCCGCCACACCGGCATTGGCCACGAGGATGTCGATGCATCCGTAGTTGTCGATCACCGTGGCGATCGCAGCGGTGAGCGATGCGCTGTCGGTGACATCGGCGCGCAGTCCGAGGTGACGGTTGCCCTTCGAGCGGGCAAGGTCGAGTGCGGCGTCCGCCACGGTGTCGGCGCGATCGACGAGCACCACGTGCGCACCCTTAGAGGCGAGGGTCCGCGCCGTCGCGGCGCCGATTCCCGATGCGCCGCCGGTGATGACGGCGACCTTCCCCTCGACGGAGATCCTGCGGCTCATGACTGTCCTCCTGCTGTGCGGGTGAGATGGTCTGCGGAACGGAATCCCTGGGCACGCCTGCGGTATCCGGCGATGCTGGCCGGCCACAGGTTGCTGTTACGGCCGGTCGCGTCGAGGTACCAGCTCGAACAGCCACCACTGGTCCACACGGTGCCGTCGGTGAGATCGTCCACGTCGCGGACGAAGTCGTCCTCGGCCGCGACGGTCGGTTCCACGGTGGCAGCGTTCCGGTTGTCCCGCAGGGTCATCGCGGCGGCGATGTAGCGCATCTGCGACTCGAGCATCATGATCACCGAGGTGTGCCCCAGGCCGATGTTGGGTCCGTGCATCAGGTACAGGTTCGGGAAGCCCGCGACCGACGTCCCCAGGTACGCGCGCTGGCTCTCACCCCAGTGCTCGGACAGGGTGTACCCCTCGGGGCCGGTGACCGCATCGGTCAGCGGTAAACGACTCGTGTCGAAGCCGGTACCGAAGATGATGACGTCGACATCGTGCTCCACCCCGTCGGCGTCGATGAGTCCGCGTGCGGTGGCGCGGGCGATCCCGGTCGTGCCTACATCGACGTTGGGTTGGGCGAGCGCCGGGTAGTAGTTGTCGGAGATGAGGATTCGCTTGCATCCCATGCGGTAGTCGGGGGTGAGCTTCGCACGCAGCGCAGGGTCCGCGACCGCATGCGCCAGGTGCGCGCGCGCCTCTTTCTCACCGATCGCCATCAGGCGCGGATGTCGGAACGCGGCCAGCTTCAGTTCCCGGACCGTGAACACTTTGGCGCGGCGCAGCTTCTGCACGCCCGGGATCCATCGGGTGGCGGCGCGGGTCCGCCGGGAGATGGGAGCGTCGTTGCGCGGCATCACCCAGGGCGCCGTGCGTTGGAAGAGTGTCAGCGACGACACCAGGGGCTGGATCTGCGGGACGAACTGGATGGCCGAGGCGCCGGTCCCGACGACCGCCACCCGCCGGTTCGTGAGATCCACCGAGTGGTCCCACTGCGCGGAGTGGAAGACCGGGCCGGAGAAGGTGTGGAGGTCGGCGATGTCGGGGATGGCCGGGTCGGCGAGTGCACCGGTGGCGAGGACCACGTGATCGGCGGTCGAAGTACCCCGCTCGGTCTGCAGGATCCACCGTGAGCGCGCGGTGTCCCAGGTGATCGACTCGACCGCGCATCGGGTACGGAGACGGGGCATCAACCCGTGGTCGCGGGCGACGCGTTCGAGATAGGCGCGGATCTCCGACTGGCGGGCGAAGACGTGACGCCAGGCCGCACTCGGCGCGAACGAGAAGGAGTAGAGGACGCTCTGCACGTCGCAGGCGGCACCCGGGTAGTCGTTGTCGCGCCACACCCCGCCGAGGGTGTCGGCGCGTTCGAAGATGACCACGCTGCCCCGGTGGTGAGGTTCGAGACGCACGGCGGCGCCGATCCCGGCGAAGCCGGAGCCGACGATGGCCAGAACGTGGTGATCCACCGCGGTGCCACCGTCGAGGGTGGTGTTCTCGCGTGTCATGCGTGTGCTCCTGTCGCGGCGTGGGTGGTCGACGACTCTGCTGTCGCCTGCGTTCGGATCGCCTCCGACCAGGCGTCGACCCAGCCGGGGAGTGACCCGGGCAACGCCACGTCGCCGTGGAGCGCCAGAAGACGTTCGGGCGCAACGGAGTCACCGGCGCGGTCCAGATAGCGGACCGCGACCACCGCGACGGCGTGCGTGCGGTCGCCGACGTGGAACACCTGCTCGAAGTAGGCGTTGCGGTCGTCGACGCCGATCATGGTGCTGCGCACCTGATACCGCGTTCCCACCGTGAGGGGGCGGCGGTAGCTGATGGTCTGGGCGACGACGACCGGATGCCATCGCCGAGACCGCAGCGCACGCCACAGACCGGTGTCGGACATGTAGGCGATACGGGCGGCGTCGAGGATCGACAGGTACCGGCCGTTGGTCATGTGCATCAGGATGTCGAGATCGGACGGGAGTACCCGGAACGTCGCCTCGCACGAGCTCCCGACCTGTGCACGTCCACTCGCGCGCAGTGGCTTCATGGCGATGATCCATCGCATGGTCATCAACACGTGGACTCCCCGGTGTCACGATGTCCGTCTCTCGGACGAGTTCATCGTGATGCACTGACGACCGTCACAACAGGGACCCGACGACACGATCGGCGAGGTGTCCCTGTGCACTGTGCACACGTCTGGAGTGTCAGCTAGGCGAAGAGCCTTCGCGCGATGGTCGACGCGACCGCCCCGGTCAGATCACGGTCGGTCGTCAGACAGCATTCGTAGACCGCTCCGCGGTGATCGTCGACGCTGCGTCGTTCGGCGGCGACGAAGGCGATGGAACGGTCAGGGGTCAGCAGAGTCATGCTGAACTCGTTCTCGAAGGGGTTGTCGCCGGAATGGGCGCGCACCCCTGTCCCCGTCCATTCGGGAGCCCCCAGGACGCCGAACAACCGATGCTTCTCGACGTAGGCATCGCAGTTCTGCGCGAAGTGGGTCACGAAGGTGTCGGGTTTGTCGACTTGATCAGGATCAGTCCGGGCTCGCACCCCTCGGCACCGCCGATGACGGACTGCAGGTTCGCGATCGCCGTCTGATACGACGCGATGTATGTCTGCTCGAAGCGGAAGATGTCCGACGGCGCCTCGAGGTGCCGACGCGCAGCCGGCGCGAGATCCCGCATCCCCTGCGCGGGAGCCGACAGCGGCGGACACATGCTCTCCGGCAAGCCGAACAGGGGGCCCTGACCGAACACGGCACCAGCGACATGGGCGTGCAGCAGGTCTGTCTGCGTGAACATCTCGGCCACGAGGAGTTCTGCGGCGGTGTGGGCGCAATAGCCTCGGACGGCCGACAGAGCACGCTGATTCCTGGCGCCGCCCGAGAGCATGTCGGCGTGGATCCTGACGATGTCCGGGGCGAGGAGCGGGAACAGGCTGAGAGATTCGTCGAGGTCGCCCGATGCATCCAGGCAGATCGCCAAGCCGTTGTCGCGAGCCCAGCCGACCGTGCGCACGAGCGCGCCGACGCCCCTGGGGTGCGGGGGTCTCGACACCTCGACGATGTCGGGGGCCGACCGACCGGAGGGGCGTGTGAGGAGCTGCTCGGCGATCGGTGGTGCCCAGTCGGGCGCCGAGATCGGCGGGACGACGAACACGAGCCGGGCGTCCCCCCGAGCATCGATCCACTCACTCGCCGAAGCGGAGGCTTCCACGGTGCGCGCGGCTGGATCCGACGTCAGTCGACGTGCGACAACATCTCCCGACCGGAGGGACACCACCGGTTGGGAAAACCTGAACTCCGCTGACGCAGAACCCGAACCGCTTGAGTGGCCTCCCCGCATCGCGTCCTTCGCTTCATGGATCATGGTGGTGATGGTCCGAGGAGCATCTGAGTACGGGGGCAGAAGTTACGGCACCGGACCGCATACCTCAACACCTGTTTTGACAACCTACGATGGGCCGCCACGCCGCTTCGGAGAGTGTCGCACAAAGCGCCGACCACGCGTCGTCACGTGAGACGCATTGCCCGCGAAGTCCGTTCGGCCTCGACCCGTCACGGGAGCCGGCGCCGTCCCGGGCGATGTTCGCAATGCCGTTGCGTACGGTCTATGGTGTAGTCCATATCCCTTCGTGGTCTCAGCGTCTCCGCGCCGCCCACGAGCGACCGGCCGTCGACGATCCTGAACACGACCTCGCCGCCACAGAGGGTCCCGAAAGCGTGGCACACCGAACGGTGAGATACGCCCTCCGCTGCATCGAAAGTGACATGCCGATGATCCGTCGTACTCCAGCACACGACGAGCAGTGGTGCGGCCACCCCACCGACTCCGGTCGACAGGCCCTTCATGGTCGGTCCGTCGCACCGTCTGCGCCGACAGGTCGGGAGACGTGGATGGCGCTGTACGCACTTCTGCTGGGTCCGCCGAGCGGACTCGCCCTGTTCGTCGTCGGATGGTTCTTCGGCGCCACGTCGTACGCGGACGACATCCACGATGTTGCCGCACCCGGGTCCTCAGTGCTGGCGCTGGCGGCGTTGTTCGCCGCATGCGGGATGTTCGCCGGCGGCGCGATCGGGTTGGTGATCGGTGCGCGCCGTTCGCGGGATCTTCGCCCACACGAACGCCACGCGACAGAGGGGTTGCATCACGAATCACCGAGAGTATCGGCGAGAGGGATGAATTCATGATTGACACCATTCGAGTCGATGGCATCGACGTCCACATCGACGGCCCCGACGACGCGCCGACCATCGTCATGGTCCATGGATGGCCGGACACGTTCCGCCTGTGGGAGAGCCAGGTGGCGGCACTGCGGGATTCGTACCGTTGCGCGCGGTTCACACTGCCCGGGTTCGAACTCGGCGCGCCACGTCGCAGCCATTCTGTCGACGAGATCGCCGAGACCATGTCCGGCATCGTCGACGCGGTCAGTCCCACCCGCCCCGTGATACTGATGCTGCACGATTTCGGCTGCGCGTTCGGCTACCGCTTCACAGTCGATGCGCCGGAACGAGTTTCGGCAGTGATCATGTTCGACGTCGGTGACGCGAATTCACCCGAGGTCGACGCCGAGTTGGATAGGACCGCCAAGATCCTCCGCAACGGCTACCAGCGGACGTTGGCCGCGGCATGGCGTCGGGGTGGCCGCGGCAGCAACACCGTCAGCCGCCTCATGGCGAAGGTGTTGGGTACTCATGCCGACCCCACGCTGATCCATTCGGGTATGAACTACCCATACGAGGCGATGCTGGGCAATCCTGATCTGCCGGTCCTCGGTGCGGTCATCGCACACCCGACGTTCTATCTCTACGGCACGAAGAAGCCCTTCATGTTCCACTCGCGAGACTGGTCAGATCGGTTGGCGGCCACCGAAGGGTGCGCGGTGACCGCGGTGAGGGCAGGCCACTGGCTGATGGTTCAGAAAGCCGACGAGGTCAATTCGGCCATCACCGAATGGCTCGGGTCCACGAAGGTGTGAACGACGACACCGCCGTCGGTTGTGCAGCCGACTGTCGGGAGTCGGCCGTCGGGGACGACGCGCCACGTGACAACGAACGTCGCCGCGGCCGCGATTGCGTGGAACACGAGAACGGAACCCCACCAGAGGCGTTCGAGTCGTCACGAAGACGGCCAGGCACAGCGTCGCGAGCACAACGTCCATCGACACGACATGGACATTCGCCGCTCGACGCATCGATGGCGGTGCGGTGGGCCGACACACCGTTTTCGTGGGCATGAACGTCCGACCGCGAACACGCCGAGAGCGCAGAAGTCCGACGGTATGGCATGCGACACTGACGACCGTGAAAACCGGCCCGAACGCTCTGATCGCCGTCGCGACATCTGTTCTCGCTCTCACGGTGATGTCGCCCATTGCGCATTCCGCACCGAGCACACCTGTCGGCACCACGATCTCGACCACCGCCCTGCCGCCGAGACAACTCCTGTCGGGCGCTGCTTCGGGCTACGCGATCTCATACTCGACGACCGACGAGCACGGCCGGAGGGCGATCGCGAACGGACAGGTCTATCTACCGTCGGGCCGCGCACCCGTCGGGGGGTGGCCGGTGGTGTCCTGGGCCAAGGGCACTGTCGGAGTCGGTGACCAGTGCGCGATGAGCACCACGCTGGCGGCCGGTCGCCCCGACCCCTACGCGGTGGAGATCTCGAAGCCGCTGCTGACCCGGCTCCTCGCCGCAGGGACCGCCGTCGTGTCCACCGACTACATCGGCCTCGGTAGCCCCGATGCACACCGGTACCTCGAGACCACCGCCGAGGCGCACGCGGTGATCGACATCGTCCGCGCGGCGGCCTCCCGCTTCCCCGCCCTGTCGCGCACATGGGTGGCGGTAGGACATTCCCAGGGAGGCGGGGCCGCGCTCGCTGCAGGCGCCCTGACGCGGAGCTACGGCACCGGTCTGGGCTTTCGCGGGACTGTCGCGATCGCCCCGGCGTCCAACATCGAGTCCGTCGTGTCGCAGCTCGGTCCCGCCACCCCGAGGATCGGCCTGATCTCGAACATCACCGCGACCTTCGCCTACATCCTGTCGGGACTGAAGGCCTCACGTCCCGACATCGATGTCGACTTCTACCTGACCGACCTCGGGAGACGAACGGTCGCCGCGGCAGGAGACCGCTGTATCGCCGAGGAGCGCGCAACCCTGGCCTCCGTTGTCCCGCAGCAACTGTTGCGCCGGCCTCTCTCCGACCCCACGTTCACCCGTGCCCTGCGCGCCTATCTCGCGGTCCCGACCACGGGCTACCGGCAACCGGTGGTGATCGAGCAGGGTCTCGCCGACTCGGTGGTCTCCCCCGCGCTGACCACCCTGCTGGTCGGGCAACTCGCGGCCGGCGGCACCATCGCCCGCTACAACGTGGACCGACCCGCAACCCACTACGACGTCATCGGTCGCACCGCAGGTCAGTCCGCGGCAGCGATAGCCCGCATGCTGACGTAGCCGAATCCACCGAACGAGGTGTCCGAGCACTGCGCCCTTGACCTACTAACTTTGTTGACTATTGTATTAATTGACCAACACGCATTTCAGTCGACAGGGAGCAGGCACGATGACGACCGAGACATCACCGCTTTACCTCACGGGCGTTCTGGAGCCCGTCACCGCAGAAGTGGACACGCGCGCGCTCGAGGTGACCGGCTCACTTCCCCCGACCCTGTCGGGCCTCTACCTGCGCAACGGCCCGAACGCCCACCCTGGAGTGGACCCCGGGCATGCCTGGGCGGGTCAAGGCATGGTGCACGGGATCCGCATACGAAACGGGCGCGCCGAGTGGTACCGCAATCGATGGGTGCGCACCCCGGAGATGCCGAGCGACTACAGCTTTTTCGACGCAGAACGCGACCGTGCGATCACCGCGGCGAACACGAGTGTCATCGGATTCGACGGGCGCATCCTCGCGATCCAGGAGGCGGGCCTGCCCTATGAGGTGGATCGTGACCTGAACACAGTCGGCCCCTACGACTTCGGCGGATCACTCACCACCGGGATGACCGCCCACCCGAAATGCGACCCACGGACCGGGGAGCTGCACTTTTTCGACTCGTACCTTCCAGAGCAACCGCACCTGCGCTACCACGTCGCGTCTGCATCGGGACAACTCCTGCGCAGCACCGCGATCGAGCTCCCCGAGGTGCCGCTGATGCACGACTTCGCCATCACCGAGCACTTCGTCGTCTTCTTCGACCTCCCCGTGGTCGCCGATCCGACCGTCGCGAATGCAATGCCGTTCAGATGGAACGACGACCACGAGGCGCGGATCGGGATCCTCCCGCGAACCGGAACCGGCGCCGACATCGTGTGGATCCCGGTCGATCCGTGCTGGATCATCCACGCGGCGAACGCTCGCGAGGATTCGCGCGGTCGCATCGTGCTGGAGGCAAACCGCGTCGTCCCCGATCGCTGGGACATCAGCTGGGCCAGACTGGGCGGCGATGTCGCCCATGTCCCGGGCGGACTCGACACTCGCAACCCCCTCCCCGAGGCACTTCTGCACCGCTGGACCTTCGACGTGGCGGCGCGCACCGTGACCGAGCAAGCCCTCGACGACCGCGCGATCGAGTTCCCGACGATCAACATGCAGCGAACGGGGTTGTCGCACGAGTACATCTACGCGGTGGGATATCCGCGGGTGGGCGGTCGCGACGGGTACGAGCTGATCAAATACAACACCCGGACGGGCACCGACGAGGTGCGAGGATTCGGCACCATGCAGGTACCCGGTGAGGCCGCCTTCGTCTCGGCACCAGGGGAGACGAACGACGACGACGGCTGGCTCTTCTCGTTCATCTCCGGCGTGGGCGACGCTCCCTCGGAGCTGCTCGTGCTGGACGCCACCGACTTCACCGGTCCACCGGTCGCGCGGATAACGCTGCCGGCGAGGATCCCTTACGGGTTCCATGGCAGCTGGATGCCTGATCACGACAATGCCTGACATGCCGCTCGTGACGTTCCATCTCATCGGACACCGCTCCCCGCCGAGAGTCGTGGGTTGCTCGACGCCGCTGCGGGATCGACCCCGAGGACGTGATCGTCTCGATCACCGAGAACGCCCATCCCGACGGGTCTTTCGGAAGGGGGTGAGCACAGTTCTCGACCGCGGAGCCCGGTCCTCCCCGCGCCGATTTCGCAGTCGAGAGCACGTAGGATGCTGGCCCATGGCACTACGGAATGCTCTTCTGGCCGCCCTCGCGGATGGTGAGTCGTCGGGGTACGACCTGGCGAAATCGTTCGACGTCGCTGTGGCCAATTTCTGGAGCGCCACCCCTCAGCAGCTCTACCGGGAACTCGACAGGCTCGAGACCGACGGGCTCGTCGAAGGCCACGTGATCGAGCAGACGAATCGCCCCAACAAGCGCGTGTTCTCCCTGACCGACGCCGGGCGTGGGGCACTGCACGACTTCATCGCGCGTCCGCCGAAGGCGACCGCGATCCGCGACGAGCTGCTGGTCCAGGTCGAGGCCATGGAACCGGCGGACTTCGGGGCAGTGCGCTCCCATCTGCAGACAACCCGCGCCGCGTCCGTGACCAGGCTCGGCCGGTATCAGAGGTCGCGGGAACTGCTGCTCGGCGGCAGGACCGAGGAGCAGTTCCTCGCCGAGACCGACCGTCTCGGGCACTTTCTCACCCTCGCGCGTGGCATCGCCTTCGAGGAGGAGACCGTCCGGTGGTGCGACTACGTCCTCACCGTGGTCGCCACGCGGCTCGATTGAGCGTCCGACCTCGCGGCGACATCGCCGCTACCGACCGCCTCGACCCGGGCCGGCACGTTCTTGTGCCACGGGGTACCGACGACCGGATCTCGGCGCTGCGCATCGGTGAGCTCGTTGAGGGCGACCCCGACGCGCCTCGAGGCCGCGCCGTCATCTGTGAGGGCGAGCCCGAATCCGTTGGGGAGCGCGGCGTGCCCTGCCTGCATCCGATCGTCGATCTCGATCTCTGCCACCGCTTCCCCGCGATTGGTCACCACGCGCGCGATGTCACCGGCCGCCAGCGACAGGGCCTCCGCGTCAGCCGGCGCCATCCGTAGAGCGCCGTTCTTGTCCTTCAGTCGCCAAGCGGAGTTGTGGAAGATGGTGTTGGCGGTGAACTGTCGACGCTGTCCGGCCGAGAGGACCAGTGGGAATTCACTGCTCGTGTGCACGGCGCTCACCGGGTCGAGGTCGTCGAGGATCGACAACAGTTCCGGGATGAGAACGGGGATCTTCGCGTCCGCGTGCGGGACGTACCCCCACGCGTCCTCTTCGGACTCCTCCGAGAACACGACACCGGACCGTCCGGCGATCACCGCCTCGTACAGCGCATCCGCACTACGGTGCCCCGCACGCTTCATGGCCTTCGGTGCGCCGAAGGCGGTGAGCTGAGCGAGCGCCCAGACGACCGCTGTCGAACGGTCGCGCGCCGGGAGGGTCGCGCCGAGGGTCTCGTAGACGAGGTAGGGCGCCAATCGGAACGTGTCCTTGTCGAGAAGGCCGCATGCAGCGAACGCGAACCGGAACGGGGTACGTCCCAGCCGCAACGCTGCGCGCAAGGTCGCCAACGTGCGCTCCTTGCCCGCACCGAGCTCTCTGATCAGCCGTGCATAGATCTCCGGCTCGGGCAACGTTCCGGGAAGGGGATCCAGAACGGGTTCACGAAGATGGAACGAGTTCTTCGGGAAGTGGAAGTTGAAGAACGTGGCCTCCCACTTCTCGTACTGGGAGGCGGCGGGCAGAACGTAGTCGGCGTGCTGCGCCGTCTCGGTGAACACCACATCGATCACGACCACCAATTCGAGTGCGTCGAGAGCCGCACGGAAGGTCGTCGAATCGGCCAGGGAGTGAGCCGGATTCGACGACTCGATCAACATGGCGCGAAAACGGTCGGGGTGGTCGGTGAGGATCTCCTCCGCGATCACGTTGGGCGGGACCATTCCGACGGCCATCCGCGCTCCGGTGACGGGCGTGTGCTTGAACTCGGTCGTGTACTTCGCAAGTGGGGCGAACAGCGAGTGCGGATGCATACCGCCCTGCTTGCCGAAATTGCCGGTGAGCAACCAGATCAACTTGTTCAGGTATGAGATGAGCGTGCTGTTCAGGTTCTGCTGGACGCCGAGATCCTCGTAGGTCGACACACTCGACGCCGTACCGATCCGCCGCGCCGTGCGACGCAGGAGGTCTTCCTCGATCCCGCAGACCGCGGCGTACTCACCGATGTCGACCGAACGAAAGTGCGTCTGCAGCTCCTCGACGTCACGCGTGTGGTTCGCGATGAACTCGGCGTCGGTGAGATTCTCCTCGAACAGGATCGCGATGAGAGCCGTCAGGCACCATGCGTCGGTACCCGGCTTCACCTGCAGGTGGAAGTCGGCGAGGTCGGCGGTCTCGGTACGCACCGGATCGATGACGATCATGCTGCGTTCCGGGTCTTTCGAGATCTCCTTGAGAACCGTGCGGGCTCGGGAGACCCCGTGGCTCTGATACGGGTTCTTGCCGAAGAAGACCGACACCTCGGCGTGCTCGAAGTCGCCATGCGTGTGACCGCCGGTGAGGTGGGCATCGACCCAGGCCTCGCCGGTCTTCTCCTGGGCCAGGGCACTCGAGTGATATCGAGAACCGAGCAGCCTCAGGAACGGCAGCGCGTAGGCGCCGCCCAGATGGTTACCTTGGCCGCCACCACCGTAATAGAAGATCTTGTCGCCACCATGGGTGTCGCGCACTGCCGCGAACTTCTGTGCGATCTCTCGGATCGCGGTGTCCCAGTCGATGGGGGTGAACGTGCCGTCGGCCTCGCGCCGCAGTGGCGTGCTGAGCCGTTCGGCGCCGTTCTGATAGTGGTCGAGCCGCAGCGCCTTGTTGCACGTGTAGCCGTGGGTCGACACATGGTCCTTGTCGCCCCGGATCTTGAGGAACCTGCTGCCACTGGTCGCCGGGTCCGTCAGGATCTGTATGCCGCAATTGTTCTCGCACAGGATGCAGGCGGTCTTGTGCCACGTGCCCGTCTCGGTCTTCGTGGGCCCGGTGTGCGTGCTCTCTGCCATCGTGATCTCCTGGTGGGTGTCGGTCATGGGCGGGGTGCGGCGAGCACCTTGTCGGGTTCGGCGGCGGCGAGCATGTCCTCGCGCTCGACGACCTTGATGCGTTCACGGCCCTCGGCCTCACCGAGCTTGCGCTCGTGCTCGTCGAGTCGGTACCAGCCATCCCAGGTCGTGAACGGCACCGACCGGCTCTCGAGCAGTTCGACCACCGACGCCTCGGCGGGGCTCGACGGGTCGTTGAGCGACCCGGCCTTCATGTCGTCGAGGATGCATTCGACGGTCTCGTTGGCGTCGCCCTTGGTGTGGCCGATCAATCCGATGGGACCACGCTTGACCCACCCGGTGGTGTACAGCCCGGTGAGGTGGGTGCCCTCGTCGAAGATGCGTCCCGACTCGTTGGGGATGACCCCGGCCTGCTCGTCGAACGGGATCGCCGGCAGGTTGTCGGACAGGTATCCCACCGCGCGGTAGACCGCCCCGATCTCCCAGTCGGTGTACTTGCCGGTCGGTGTCACGTTGCCGGTCCCGTCCAACTGCGTGCGCTCGGTGCGCAATCCGACGACCTTGCCGTCGGAACCGAGAATCTCGACCGGCGACTCGAAGAAGTGCAGGAACAGCTTGTGCGGCCGGTCGCCGGGCTCGCGGATGGCGTAGTTCTCGATGATCGTGGCGACCTGGTCGGTGATCTTCGACCCGCGCCGGGCGACGGCGGAGCCTTCGTCGTAGTCGATGTCCTCGGGGTCGACGATGACCTCGATGTTCGGCGAGTGGTCGAGCTCCTTGAGCTCGAGCGGGGTGAACTTCGCCTGCGCCGGACCACGACGCCCGAACACGTGGACCTCGATCGCTTTGTTGGCCTTCAATCCCTCGTAGACGTTCGGCGGGATCTCCGTCGGCAGCAGCTCGTCACCGGTCTTCGCGAGCACCCGCGCGACATCCAACGCGACGTTCCCGACGCCGATGACGGCGACCTTCTCCGCCTCCAGCGGCCAGGTGCGCGAGAAGTCGGGATGCCCGTCGTACCAAGCCACGAACTGCGCGGCACCGTAGCTTCCGTCGAGGTCGACCCCGGGGATGTCCATCACCCGGTCGTCGGTGGCGCCGGTGGAAAAGATCACCGCGTCATAGAAGCTGCGCAGGTCGTCGAGGGTGATGTCGGTGCCGTAGTCGACGTTGCCCAGCAGTCGGACCTGTGGTTTGTCGAGGACCTTGTGCAGGGCGGTGATGATGCCCTTGATCCGCGGATGATCCGGCGCCACCCCGTACCGGATCAAACCGAACGGCGCCGGCATCCGCTCGAACAGATCGATCGACACGCCTCGTTCACCGGCGGTGTCCGATTTCATCAGCGCGTCGGCCGCATAGATCCCGGCGGGTCCGGCGCCGACGATGGCGACTCGCAACGGACGCGCATCCATAACCTCATTATGCATCCCGTCATATTACATACGTGACGGGGTGGCGTCGATTGATTATGCGTTCTGGCGTGTGCCATAGTCTGGGCATGCGAAGAAGTCACAGGCGATTGAAAATCGTTGCACCGGAGACACATAGGCGCATTGTGCGCCGTGCACACACGACGGTGGCCCCATGACCTACGTGATCGCGGCCCCGTGTGTCGATGTCCTCGACCGCGCCTGTGTCGAAGAATGTCCGGTCGACTGCATCTACGAGGCTCCTCGGATGCTGTACATCCATCCCGACGAGTGCGTCGACTGCGGTGCGTGCGAACCGGTCTGCCCGGTGGAGGCCATCTTCTACGAGGAGGACGTACCCGACGAGTGGGCGCCGTTCACCTCGGCCAACGCCGACTTCTTCGACGAGATCGGTTCCCCCGGAGGGGCCGCCAAGGTGGGCCCCTACCCGAACGACGTCGACGCGATCGCACGGCTTCCTCGCAGGGAGGTGCCGTCGGCGTGAGTACGTCGACCACCAGAACGGTGGCCGAGCATGCGTCCGCGGTGGCCGATCACATGGGCTCGGCAGCGACGATCACCGTTCCGCTGTCGCAATCACGTGGGGCGGTGGTGGCGGCCACCACCACCGCTCCCACCCTTCTCCCCCGCTTCGACAACTCGGCCGTCGACGGCTACGCCATCACGGCAACCGACCGCGTCTCGGCGGTCGACGGCACACGAGTTCTGGAGCTGGTGGGCCAGATCAACGCCGAAGCCGGCGAGCATCGACGTCTCACCGCGGGTTCGGCGCTGCGCATCATGACCGGCGCGCCTGTACCCGATGGTGTGGATGCCGTTGTCGCACAGGAACACGTGACGCGCCACGGTGATCGGATCGACGTGTCCGGCCACATCCCCAGCGGTCACAACGTCCGACTGGCGGGCGAGGAGGTGCGCAGTGGCGACGTGATCGCTCGACGCGGCACCACTGTGACACCGGGTCTGGTGGGCCTGTTCGCGGCGGTCGGTATGACCACCGTGGACGTCGTGGCGCCGGTGCGGGTCGCCATCCTGTCGACGGGATCGGAGCTGACGGAACAGTGTTCGGGTGACCCTCACCGCGAACTCCGGACCGGTGAGGTGTACGCGTCGAACGCGATCATGCTGACCCAGGCCGTGATCAGCTGTGGAGCAACGGTCGTCCACACGGCGATGGTGTCCGACAATCCGCAGGCATTCCTCGACGCCATGACACGAGCGAGTGCGGTCGCCGACGTCGTGATCACCTCGGGAGGAATTGGTTTCGGTGATCACGACGTCGTGAAGTCGACGCTGCGGACCCGCGGGGTCGATCTGTGCACCGTGAACATGCGACCGGGTCGCCCGCAGGGTGCGGGCAGGTTCGGCGGAGCTGCTGTGGTGACCCTGCCCGGCAATCCGTTGGCCGCGCTCGCCTCGTTCGAGGCCTTCGTCCGCCCCGCCCTGCGGTCGGCGATGGGGTACACCGGGGACGGTCGGCACACAGTGGACGCGCAGCTCGGTCAGACGATCGCCGCCCGGCCGGGAACGGTGCGTTTCTCGCTCGGTTCCGTCGTCCTGACGCCACCCCGATCGATACCGGTGGTCGATCTGGCCGTAGGCGGCAAAGGCCTAGCCGCGGTGATCGGTGCGAACTGCTTCGCGTTCCTCGACGCCGACCGCACCCGCCTCGCCGCCGGCGACCTGGTCACTGTCACCGTGGAGGGAGGGATCCCGAGATGACCCTGCACGACACCACCTCGCGGGTGGCTCATGCTCTGGTCACCGACGCTCCGCTGTCGACCGCCCACCTCACGGCGATGGTCCGTCAGCCGGGATTCGGCGCCGTGTTCTGCTTCGAGGGCGTGGTCCGCGACCATGACCACGCGCGAGCGGTCATCGATCTCGAATACGTGGCACACCCGAGCGCCTCGGACGTCATCGCACGTCTCGCCGCGAGATGCGCCGCAGCCCATCCGGAATGCGTGGTGGCTGTGGCCCATCGAACCGGCCGCCTCGCGATCGGGGACGTCGCATTCGTGGCGGTGGTCGCATCCGCGCATCGGGGCGCCGCCTTCGCGGCCTGCTTCGACGCCGTCGAGACGGTCAAGGCCGAACTACCCGTCTGGAAGTCGCAGCACTTCGCCGATGGCTCGTCGGAATGGGTCAACTGCGCCTGAGCGCCCGCGCCCGGCCCCCTGCGCTATCCGCCGGCGAACGGCGGCAGGACGTCGAGCGTCGCCGCCGATCCCACCTGTCGGTCGGTGGTGACCGCCACGGCATCGAGGAGCACCGAGCACCGTGGGAGCACCGACACCAGTGCAGGGTGGGAGTTCTCGAGCGACCGCAGCACGTCCGAGACCTGATCGGTCGGCGAACACACGCGGTGCTCGGATGCCGCCCCGGCAGCAGCCTTCGCGGCCGCGAAATAGCGGATTTCCAGCGTGACATCCATGTCAGCCTCCTATTGCACTCATGGGCCTGGTGGGGTGCAGGAACCCGGGATCGTTGATCCCGTGTCCGGGTTGTTTGCGCCACAGGGCCTCTCGCCATCTCTGCGCGATGGCGAGGTCGACCGCGTCCTCGGGGTCCGCCGAGCGCAGCAAACCACGTAGGTCGAACTCCTCGGCGCCGAACAGACAGCTGCGGACGCTGCCGTCGGCGGTGAGACGTACACGATCACAGTCTCCGCAGAACGGTCGGGTGACCGACGCGATGACACCGACCCGGTGACGGCTGTCGTCCACGGTCCACAGCTCTGCGGGTGCCGAACCCCGCGGCTCCGATGCAGGACGTAACGTGAACTCCGACCGCAGAGCCGCGAGGATCTCCTCGGCGGTCATCATCTCCTGTGCGGCCCAGGCGTTGTCGGAGTCGATGGGCATCTGCTCGATGAACCGGAGTTCGATGTCGTGGCCGATGCAGTAACGCAACAGATCGCACGCGCCGCCGTCGTTGACGCCGCGCATCAGCACCGCGTTGACCTTGATGGGGCCGATGCCGGCCGCGTGGCACGCGTCGATCCCCGCCAACACCGCGGGCAATCGGTCACGGCGCGTCATCGACGCGAACGTGGCGCGGTCGACAGTGTCGAGTGAGATGTTCACCCGGTCGAGGCCGGCCGCGGCGAGCGCCTTCGCCCGACGCTCCAGCCCGATCGCGTTGGTGGTGAGGGAGATCTGGGGTCGTGGAAGGAGTTCGGCGGCACCACCGATGAGCTCTTCGAGTCCGTGGAACAGGAGGGGTTCACCGCCGGTGAAGCGGATCTCTTCGATGCCCAGGTGGGCCACGGCGATACCGATCAGTCGACTCATCTCTGCCGTCGAGAGCAGTTCGTCCTCGGGCATCCAGTCGAGACCCTCGGCGGGCATGCAGTACGTGCACCGCAGGTTGCACCGATCGGTGACCGACACACGCAGGTCGGTGGCGACGCGACCGAATCGGTCGACGAGTCCGCCGACGTCCGGCCTGCCGGCCGACAGATCCCGCGGTACCGGGATACCCAGGGGGATCATGTCCACACCACCGACGACAGAAGGACCACTGCCGTCGCCACGATCCATGTCATGGCGCCCGCCCTGAGCCACACCGGCGCATGACGAATCTCCATGTACTCGGCCATCACCAGCGCGATCTTGACCAGGGTCACGACGATCAGTGCCACACCGACGATCAGCGGACGTCCGGTGACCGCGGAGGTCTCGATCGCCGCGATGAGGGTGAGCACCACGGCGACGATCCACACGACCCGCAACGACCGCGTGTCCGGGGGCGGCGTCACGCGACGTACACCAGGTAGAAGATGACGATCCACACCGCGTCGACCATGTGCCAGTAGACGCCCACGCCTTCGGCGGGTGCGACTCGCAGGCGACCTGTCGCGGACAGTCGGTGGGCGTATGCCACCGCGACCAATCCCACCAGCACATGGACCAGATGGATCGCGGTGAGCGCGAAATACCAGGTGAAGAAGGGGTTCGCGAGTTGGTCCCGGTGAATCAGGTGTGTCGAATACTCGACCGCCTTGAGGACCACGAAGGCGAGGCCGCACGCGATCGCCGCGGCGTAGCACCGACGCGCGCCGTCGTGCCTGCCCTCCCGAACCTGCGCCAGGCCGGTGGCCACGGCGTAAGAGCCGCTCAGCAGCGCGATGGTGTTCGCCGCACCGATCCACACGTTCACCTGATCGTGCCCCGTGGCGAACTGCTCCCGGTGGCCGATGGCCACCCATTCGAACGCACCGAAGAGGACGAGGAACACGGCGAGCTCGCCGAAGATCAGCAACCAGAACTCGAGCTCACCGGGAATCCGGTTCGCCGGGCGTGATCGTGGGGCGCTCACGCGAATCTCCGGACGAACGGGAGCCCACGAAAACCGAACTCCACCTGCCAGATCGCCACCGTGATCCCCAGCATGTCGGCGATGAAGATGGCAGTCGGTATCCAGAACCCGAAGAGGCCGTCGTACGCGAAGGGACCCGACCGGAAGAAGAACAGCATGATCTCGGGGAGGAACAGCATCAGCGTCAAAGCGCAGCCCCAGCCGAGCCATCGCGGCAGTATCACGGTGTTGCGCCCCTGGACGACGAGACCGGCGTAGGCGAGGACCGCGAAGATCAACAAGAACGTCGGCGTGCCGCCGAGAAACAGGAAATATCCTGCATCCCCGGCGAACTGGACAAGACCCGGATCCCGATCGGGGCGGAAGACCGCCAGGGCGAAGGCGGCGCCGGTGAGAAAGTTGAGCGTGATGAACGCCGTGGAACTGATCACCATCACCATCGCCAGCAGTCCCGAACGCCCTTCGATCCGACGTACCGCCGTCGTCAGGTACCCCATGAACGGCATGATCGTCATCGTCGAGATCATCAGCACGACAGCAGCACCCATGATCTGAGAACGGTGATCGAGGAACTCGTCGGCGTACGCCCGGGTACTCAACGCCGGCGACACCGGCGGGACCCACTGGGCCAGCAGGACCCATCCGAGTCCGAGCATCAGCAGGTAGGCGATCGGCGACACCATCGCGACCACCAGGACGGTGACGTCACCGGTCGTCCGCGGGCGTTGCTCGCTCATGACTCCCCAGTTCAATCGATGGTGCACGACACGAACATGGGGCGGCGCACACGGTTTCGCGGAACCACTGTGCAGGCGCACACCGTGCCCGGACCGGCACGATTCCTGTTGCTGAATATGTAATATAGCTTACACATTACAAGGGAGGTCCGACATGGCCGAGAACACTCAGCCGGCCGAGTGGCAGAAGACCGCATGCATTCTGTGCGAATGCAATTGCGGTATCGAGGTCATGCTCAAGGGCAGGGCGCTGACGAAGATCCGCGGCGACAAGGACCATCCCAACTCGCAGGGCTACAGCTGCGAGAAGCCGCTCCGTCTGGATCGCTACCAGAACGGTGCGCATCGCATCGACAGCCCACTGCGCCGCCGCCCGGACGGCACCTTCGAGGAGATCAGCTGGGACACGGCCCTCGACGAGATCGCCGAGCGTCTCGCCGCGGTACGCGACACCCACGGCGGCGAGCGGATCTTCTTCTACGGCGGTGGTGGCCAGGGCAACCACCTGGGCGGGGGATACGGCCGCGCACTGTTCAACGCGGTGGGCGGCAAGTACATGTCGAATGCACTGGCCCAGGAGAAGACCAGCGAGGCCTACGTCGACATGCACCTGTACGGCGGCCACACGTCGGGCGACTTCGAACATTCCGAGGTCGCGGTGTTCATCGGCAAGAACCCGTGGCAGTCGCACGGCATGGCCCGCGCGCGGCCGACGCTCAAGGAGATCGCCCGCGACCCCGAGCGCTCGATCATCGTCATCGATCCACGCAGGAGTGAGACGGCCGCCATGGCCGACCATCACCTCCAGATCAAACCCGGCACCGACGTGTGGTGCCTCGGTGCACTCGACGCCACCCTCGTACAGGAGAACCTGATCGCCTCGGAGTGGCTGGACACCCACGCGGTCGGCGTCGAGGAGGTACTCGAACTGTTCCGCGGCATCGACATCTCCGACTACGCGCGACGGTGCGGCGTGCCCGAAGAGGACATCCGCGCGGCCGCGCGACGCATCGGACGCGCGACGAGTGTTGCGACCTACGAGGACCTGGGCATTCAACAATCACCGAACAGCACCGTCTGCTCGTACCTGCAGAAGATGCTGTGGGTGCTGACCGGCAGCTTCGCCAAACCGGGCGGGATGCACATGCATTCGTGGATCTTCCCGCTCGCCGGGCCGTGGTTCCCGATTGAGCGGAAGAAGCCGGTGCCGTTCTTCCGGGTGCGGCGCGCCGTCGGATTGCAATCGATGCGACACGGTGCCGCCGCGATGCGCGCCGTCCTGTCCCGCCTCGACGGCGAGTCGACCTCGGGACGGCTCGCCGAGAGCATCGCACGGACGACACAGAGGATGTTCTTCGCGTCGGTGTCGGTGGCCGCGGCCGATCCGATCGCCCGCCTCGCGGGAAACATCGAGCAGGAGGGATTCACCCCGGTCACCGGCGCCCGCATCATCGCCGGACTGATCCCGGGCAATTCCATTGCCGACGAGATCCTCACCGATCACCCCGATCGCTTTCGCGCTATGTGGATCGAGTCGTCGAATCCGCTGCACTCGCTGGCGGGTTCGGACCGCTTTCGCCGGGCCATGCGCAGCCTCGATCTCACCGTCGTCGTCGACGTCGCACTGACCGAGACCGCCCAGGCGGCCGATTATGTGCTGCCCGCCGCGAGCCAGTTCGAGAAGTACGAGGCATCACTGTTCACTCTGCATTTCCCGCACAACACGTTCCAGATGCGTCGGCCGCTGATGCCGCCGATGCCGGGCACGCGGCCGGAGCCCGAGATCTACGCCGCGGTGATCGACCGGCTGCACCTTGTGGACCCCACGATCATCGAATCGCTCACGGCGGCAGCTCGGGTGGGGCGGTCGGCATTCGGCCTGGCCCTGTTCGCGACCATCGAACAGAAGCCCGAGCTCGCCGGGCTGCTGCCCTACATCGTCTACCGCACCCTGGGTGCGACGTTGGCGCCCGGCGACGAAGCGCAGTCGCTGATCTGGAGTTTCGCGCAGCTCGCGACCATCGCCCAACCCGACGCCGCGCGGCGTGCAGGTTTCACCGACGACGGCAACGGACAGGGCGATCAGCTGTTCGAGGCGATCCGCGACCGCCCGCAAGGCGTGGTGTTCACCGAGGACAGATACTCCGACGCGTGGGACTACATCCGCCACGAGGACAGGAAGTTTCACCTCGCGATCCCGGAGCTCATCGAGGAGATCCGTCTGCTCGACACCGAGGAGCCCTGCTACACGAGCGCCGAGTTCCCGTTCATCCTGTCGGCAGGAGAACGGCGAGCGTTCACGGCCAACGTGATCATCCGGGACCCCGAATGGCGACGACGCGACAAGGGCGGCGCACTGCGCATGAACCCGCAGGACGCGGCCGGGCTCGCTGTCGACGACGGCGGCCTCGTGCGTTTGACCACGGAGAGCGGTAGTGCCACGACCACTGTGGAGATCAGCGAGATGATGCAGCCCGGACATGTGTCGCTGCCCAACGGCATGGGCGTGACGTACCCGGGCGAGAACGGCGACACCGTGGTCGGGGTGCCGCTCAACACCTTGACCACGGTCACCCGGCGCGACAAGTTCTTCGGGAACCCATGGCACAAGAACGTGCCGGTCCGCATCGAGCTGGTCGATGCGACGGGCGGGCCCGACAGTTAGGTACTGATGTCCGCCGAGAAACCGCCGATTGTCCTGCTGCACGGGGTGGGAATCTCGGGAGCCGTGCGCGACATCGCCGCGCACACAGATCGGATGACCCACGGTGAAGCCGTCTCCGCCATGCGTGATCTCGTCGACTGACCCGCGGCCGGCGACCTGTTGACCGCAACCGAGCAGGTGTCCCCGATGACGACGATGTCCTGCCTCATCACCCTTGCTGGGCCGAGAGGGACCATCTGCTTCCACCGGCGGTCAACGGTGCCGTGACACGAGAGCGACTGCCCGACGCCCGCTTTCGCAGCCTGCCGACGGTGACGGTGCGCCGGGTGCTCGGTCTCGTCAGAGCCGAGGGTGTCCGGGAGTCCCTCAAAGGGGGGTCACACCATCCGGCGCACCACCGACAGCGGGAGCACCTTCAGGGCCATCGACACCGGTAGCCACGGCCACGTCGGGACATACGCCTTGTGGGACCGCTTCTCGATGGCCGACACCATGGCCTTCACGCCGGTCTCGGTGTCGACCATCAGCTTCGTCTCCTGCTCCACGTGGTCGTTCATCTCCGAGCGGATGTAGCCGGGGTAGATCACCGACACGTCGACGCCGCGGATGTTCTCCGACCGCACGCCCTCGGCGATGGCCGCGACACCCGCTTTGGTCGCGGCGTAGGTGGTCATCGCCTTGCGCATCCCGCGAAGGGCAGACACCGACGAGATCATCACCAGATGTCCGTGCCCCTGCGCGCGGAACAGCTCGAGGGCGGCCTCGGTCTGGGAAAGCGCACCGACGAAGTTGGTCATCGCGGTGCGACGGTTCGCGTGCTGCTTGCCCGTGCCCAGTGCCGCCCCCGATCCCGATCCGGCGTTGACGATCACACGATCGATGCCGCCGAGCCGCTCGGCGAGGTCACCGAACACGGTGAACACCGCCTCGTCGTCGGTGACATCCAGTGCGGCGATCTCGATCCGACGGCCCGGGTGGGCGGCGAGGATCTCCGTGCGCAGGTCCTCGAGCCGGTCGGTGCGACGCGCGCACAGCGCGAGATCGTGGCCGAGCGCGGCGAACTGGCGGGCCATCTCCGCACCGAGACCCGAACTGGCGCCGGTGATGAGCGTGGTCATCGACGAGCTCACGGTGTCTTCTCCCCCTTCTCGGCAGCGGCGGGTGCCGATGCGGTGGCGCTGTGGATGCGTCGGGACATGCCCAGCATCTGGCGAGTGAAGAGCGGGCGCGCGAATCGCTTCGCGAAGAACGCTTTCCGACCCGCGCGGTCGGTGAGGATCACCGGTCGTCGGGCGTCGACGCCGGCGATCACCGCATCGGCCACCTCGTCGGCACCGGTGTCGGAGCGATCGATGAGGCGGGCCGCGATCTGGTCGAGCATGCCGTCACTGCCCGACAGCGACGACGACAGGTTGGTGCGGAAGAACGACGGGCACACCACCGAGGTGGTGATCCCCCACGGCTCGAGTTCGAACGACAAGGTCTCGCTGAGCGCGACCACCCCCGCCTTCACCACGTTGTACGAGGCCATCGCCGGCGGGTGCACGAGACCCGCCATCGACGCGATGTTGACGATCTGGCCTGCAGGCGAACCCTTCTGGGCTGCATCCCTGTGGGCCTGGTCCTTGAGCACGGGGACGAAGGTCTGGCACCCGCGGACCACGCCGAGCAGGTTGATGTCGATGATGCGGCGCCACTCCTCGAGGGTCACCACGTCGATACGCCCGCCCGCGGCGATCCCGGCGTTGTTCACGACGATGTCGACACCGCCCCAGGTGGCCATCACGTGATCGCGGGCGTCGGCCCAGTCGTCGGCGTCGACCACGTCGAGACGCCGATAGGTGGTGCCCTCCGGACCCGAGTACTCCTCGGCGAGGTCGGTGACGAGGACCCGATCGCCGCGGGCGGCGAAGCTCTCCACCAGGGCTGCACCCAGCCCGGAGGCGCCTCCGGTGACGATGACGCGCCGGCTCATCGCTTCACCCCGTACGAACCCAGCTCGATGCGGGCGACCATGCCGAGGTGCACCTCGTCGGGACCGTCGGCGAGCCGCAGGGCACGGGCGTTCGTCCATGCCGCGGCAAGAGGAAAGTCGTCGGACAGGCCTGCGCCGCCGTGCATCTGTATCGCGAAGTCGATGACCTCCTGCGCCATCCGCGGCGCGGCAACCTTGATCTGGGCGACCTCGCTCAGTGCGTTCGACGGACCGCCGGTGTCGAGTTTGTGTGCGGCATCGAGGATGAGCAGACGAGTGGAGTTGATCGCGATGCGCGCCTGGGCGATCCGCTCGCGGTTGCCACCGAGGTTCACGATCGGTTTTCCGAAGGCGAGCCGCTCGCTGCCCCGACGACACGCCAGTTCCAACGCCTTCTCGGCGAGACCGACGACCCGCATCGCGTGGTGCACGCGCCCGGGACCGAGGCGTCCCTGGGCGATCTCGAACGCCTGCCCCGGACCGGAGATGAAGTTCTCCCGGGGCACACGGACGTCGGTGAAGGTGACCTCACCGTGGCCGCCGGGCTCGTCGAAGAAGCCCATCGTCGGCAGCATCCGCGCCACCTCGACGCCCGGTGTGTTGCGCGGCACCAGCACCATCGAGTGCCGGTGGTGTCGATCGGCGTCGGGCGCAGTGAGACCCATGACGATGAGGATCTCGCATTCCGGGCTGCCCACGCCGGTCGACCACCACTTGCGGCCGTTGAGGATGATGTCCTCGCCGTCGGCAATGGCGGTGAGTTCCATGTTCGTGGCGTCGCTCGAGGCGACATCGGGCTCGGTCATGCAGAAGGCGCTGCGGATCCGGCCTTCGAGCAACGGGTCGAGCCACTCCTCGCGCTGCGCATCGGTGCCGTAGCGCAGCAACACCTCCATGTTGCCGGTGTCGGGGGCGTTGCAGTTGAACACCTGCGGGGCGAGGGACGACCGACCCATGGCCTCGGCGACCGGCGCGTAGTCGATGTTGCTCAGTCCCACGCCGCCGTCGGTGCCGTACTTCTCCGCGTAGTGCATCTCGTGGCCGGCGGGCAGGAAGAGGTTCCACAATCCCTCGGCGCGCGCCTTCGTCTGCAACTCGCCCATCAGCGGCAGGGGCTGCCACGGGTCGCCACGACCGTTGCGGAGACGGGCGATCTCGCGGTGATGATCGTGCTCCACGGGCTCGATGTGGGTCTCGATGAAAGAGCGGACACGATCGCGGAGATCGGTGGCCCGTGGTGAGTGGCTGAGGTCCATGGGTTGCACAGTAGCGAGTTGTTGAGCGATGCTCAATAGCGTGTCGACACCTCCACGGAGCCGGATGTCCCCCGAGGACCGCCGCCGTCAACTGCTCGGGCTGGGTCTCCGCATGCTCGTCGAACGACCGATCCACGAACTGTCGATCGACGCGGTCGCGGCCGAGGCGGGAATCTCACGCGGACTGCTGTTCCACTACTTCCCCAGCAAGAGCGCGTACTACGACGCCGTCATCGAGGCCGCCACCCGTCGTGTTCTCCGCAACACCGCGCCCGATTCTGGCGCCACCGCCGACGAGGCACCGACGCAGTTCGTGCGACGGTTCCTCGAACAGATCCAGCGCCGCCGCGACTTCTACCTCGCGCTGGTCTACGGCACGGCCTCGGTCGCCCTCGGCGGAGACCGCGTGGTGAGCCTGCGACTCACCTTCGCGCGACAGATCGCCGAGTCGATCGGCGCACCCGATGCCGAGATCCCGCTGATCCACGCCTGGACGGCCTACGTGGAGGACCGGGCCCTGCAGTGGTCGGATCCCGATCGCACCGATCGCGTCGTGATCGACGACGAGGTAGCCCACTGTGTCGCCGCGTTGACCGCTCTGCGGGGCATCGCCACTCAGGAGCGGGACGACTCCTCACGGGCGGGATGATCGGTCTCGACCAGTTGGCGGGCGAGCTCGGCGAGTTTGACGTTGCCGTCCTGGGACAGTCGACGCAGCAGTTCGAACGCCTGCACGGCGTCGATGCCGAAGCGCTCCATGATCATGCCCTTGGCCTGGCCGATGATGTCGCGACTGGCCAGCGCGCTGGTGAACTGGCTCTTGCGCTCCCGCGCCATCCACGCGTTGGCGACGTGGGCCGCGTACACCAGGCCGATCTCCTCCACGTCGGTGCCGAAGTTGTCGGGGGTGCGGGAGTACAGCGTGAGCGTCCCCAACTTCTCGTCGGCGGTGTAGAGCCGGAACGACAGAATGGACCGGAACGGCACCGCGTTGCGGGCGTCGGCGGCGTAGCCGGGCCAGCGGTCGTCCTCCCAGAGGTCGTCGATGCGGACCACGGCCTCGTCCCACGCCGCGGCCAGGCAAGGGCCCTCACCGTGCGCGGTCTGGATCTCGTTGTGCCGCGTCGCCAGCGGATCGGTGGAGAACTCCGTGGTCAGCGCGTGGCGCCCGTGCGTGATGGAGATGCTCGCGGCCTCGGCCCCGGGCACGTGGTCGATGGCCCCACCGACGACGTCGCCGAGAACCGCCTCCGCCGGCCGATCGTCCGCCGCGTGCAGACGCCGAGCGAGCTCGGCGATCGCCACGTGCACGTTCGTTGTCGTGTCCTCGCTCATCCCACATCCTCTGTCGGTACAGCTCACTGCAGCGAACTGTATCGACCGGCACCGGTCGGGGTGTGCGCATCCCACCGTTGGGCCGGGTGGGTCTCGCCGATCACCCCTTCTCGGCACCGGCCAATCCGTTGAGCACCTCGGTGAGCTGCTTCTCGGTGTCGACACCGACCTTCTCGAAGACCAGCTTCATCGCGGGGGCGCCGATCTTGGCGATCCCCTGCAGCTCGATCTCGTTGGTGTAGGTGACCTCACTGCCACTGCCGTCCGGGTGGACGGTGATGGTCTCGGTAGAGGTGGCGGTGTCGTTGGTGCCGACCAACACGATGGTGTCGTCGGTGAGAGTCGTCAGCTCGTACGTCAATTCGGTACTCACACCGGCGATCTTGGACTCGTTGTGCCAGTTCGACCCGACGCGGATCGGACCGTCGTCGTTGCGGGTGCAGGTCTGGGTGCCGGGATCCCACTCCGGCGCGTTGCCGAAGTCGGACAGGTACTCGACGACGCGGGCGGGCGGGGCGGTGACGGAAAAGGTACGTGAAACCGTGGGCATGGTGCACTCCGATGAGAGGTGGGTCGGCGATCAGCCGATCGCCGGGAGCGGGCTGATTCGCTGAACCCACCGGTGGACCACCATCCACAGTACCGATGCGACCCTGGCGGCCTCAGGAGCCGACGAGGTCGATCGTCTCGTACGCGTCCTGGAACCGGACCTCACGAGCGGTGCCCTCGGTCCGGCGGGTGAGCAGATCCCGGCTGCGCGCGAACCGATCGACGAAGAAGGGCAGCGGGCGCATCGGACGGTCGAGTGACCGACCGAAGTTGTCCCAGTGCACAGGGACGATCAAAGACGGGTCGGTCGCGTCGACGACGTGACGCCAGTAGTCGTCCTGGAATTGCGTTGTCTGCGCGCCCAATCCGCCGATCCCGAGATACAGGGTGTCGACGTCGAGTCCATCGAAGGCATGGGGCACGAAGTTCGCACTCGGATGGATCAGCACCGTGTGGTCGGGGTGGGTGACGAGGAACGAGTAGCAGGCGCCGGTCCGGTAGTCCTTCGCGCGACACGGCGGCGTCAGCGGATCGCTGATGACACCGGGCGCGAAGTCGCCGGGACTGTGCTCCCCCACGAAGACCCGGACGACGAAGTCACCCATCGCGATCTCGTCGCCTCCGTCGATCACCCGCATCGAATCTTCGTCGAGCCCCCACCCGCGGCCGACGTTCATGGTCGATTCCGAGCCGTACATCGTTGCGCCGGTGCGGCGGGCGACCTCGGGTGCGTCCATCGCGTGATCGAGATGCGAATGCGCCACCAGGACCGCGTCAAGGGTGTCGATGTGTGCGCGGGTGAGGGTGTCGGCGATCCGCGTCAGATCCGGGGACACGCGACCGAACCGCACGCGCAGCAGCGGCGGTCGCGAGAAGAACCCGTCGGTGAGCAGAGACGTGGTGCCGTCGGTCAGCAGGATCGACGATGTCCCGAAATAGGTTGCCTGCAGCACGGTCGCGCTCCTGCCGTCGCGGGGCGGCGCGCCCCGGTTCACGTCCAGTAGAGCAGGTGCGCCGCGGGCAGCGCCGCCTCGAGCTCCCGGGTGAACCACGCCTTCATCTCCGACATCGTCTCGCGGGGGTAGACGTATTTCGCGCCGCCGAACTTCGTGCGCTTGACCGTTCGGAGGTCTTCGTCCATCTCCAGTTTCGTACCGGGGTACCAGCTCAGGAGGACGTCCTTGCTCGACGCGGTGAACCGGTGGGTGATGATCTCGGCGGTGAGGTCGAGGTCGTCCACGTCGCCGACGGCATCGGCGACGTCGGCGAGCAGGCGGGCGTACTGCTCACGCCATCCGGGGATGGGCATGATCGGCGCGATCGTCAGTCCCACCCGATACCCGGCCTGCGCGAGCCGTCGGAGGGCATCGATGCGCGCGGGCATCCGCGCCGTGCCGCCCTCGAATCGGTGCGCGATGTCGTCGGCGTTGACCGACAACCGCACTCGGGTGCGCCGACGGTGATCGAGCGCGACGAGGTCGGCGACGTCGTCGAACTTCGTGGTGAACCGCACCGACACGCCGTCGCCGTACTCCCCCGCCCCCACGCGCGTGATGGCCTCGGCCAGCGAGCCGGTCACGTGCTCGATCCCCAGGGGATCGGTGTAGCAGGACAGTTCGAAGGTCGTGCCCTCGTGGCCGCGCTCGGCCGTGCCCGAGGTGATGCTGCCGCGACCGGCGTGAGTACCGATGCCGGCCAGCACCTCGTCGAGGTTGGCGAAGACCCGGGTGACAGGCGGTCCGGAGAGCGAACCCGCCAGATAGCAGTACTGACAGTGCGCCGGGCACCCCTTCGCGAGGTCGATCCGCCAGTCGGCGCTCGGAGGGATGGGTTGGGGCCGAAGCACACTCGGCGGCGCGACGACCACGGCCAGGGTCTTCTTCGCGATCGCGTACGTCTCGCGTTCGGACTGACCGCGCAGGCCGGTCAGCCGGTCGCCGGACAACACGTCGATGTCGGACACACCCGCGGCCTCGCACCGCCGGAGTATCGCGGCGGTGTGGGGCAGTTCGGAGGCCGAACGGGTCACGACGACGCGCGACGGGGTCCAGATCCGAGTGGGGGTCACGAGCATCTCGCAGTCCTCAACGCCGGTCGGCAGTGGATCCTTCCTGGTAGGAAACGCCGACTGCCACGCCCATGACCGATTCGGGGGATATCGTCCTCGCGTGCAGAACACCCTCACCGGCTCGACACCGCGGCCTGAGCTGCGGCGAATGCCCCCTGTCGCCACCCTTACGGCGACGGCGGGCCTGATCGTCTCGCTGGTCGTCGGGGTGACGGTCGAGACATCCACACTGTGGGGGTTCGCACCCATCGTGCTCTACGGACTCCTCGCCGCACTGGGGATGCCGATCCTGCGGGCGACCGTGGTCTCGGTCGTCTCGGGGCTGCTCATCCTCCTGCCCGGGGCTCGGACGGCGCTCGACATGGCCGGCGAGGCCGCCACCGATCAGGTGACCGTCATCGGTGTCGTGATCCTGCTCGGCGGGGCACTCGCGGAGATCCTCCGCGCGACCGGCGCAGCGGCGACCATCGTCACCGCCGCCATGCGCTTCGTCGGCACCTCGAACACCACCGCCGTCGCGGCGGGGATCATGGTGACGTGCCTGCTCCTGGTGGGCGCGCTGGGAACACTCGCCGGCGCACTCGCGGTCGCGGTCCCCGTGCTGCTGCCGATCGCGGCGCGGGCCGGACTGACACGATCGGCCACCGCATCGGCGATATTCATCGGCGGCTGTGCGGGTTTCGCGGTCGCGCCCTTCGCGTCCGGCAACATCGCGATCATGGGCGCCGCCGACATCGGGTACCTCGGCTATCTGCTCCACGGCGGCGGCCCGCTCGCTGTGGTGTCCCTCGTCGTCGGGATGCTCGTGGTGCCGTGGATGCAACGACGCACCCGTGACCTCGACGACCTCTACGCACCCGAGGAACTCGTCGCGACACCCACCGACGACGACGCCCCGACCGACCGTCGCGCGCGACGGGCTGCGGTCGCGTTCACCGTCACCCTCGCCGCTGTCCTCGTCGCGACCCTCACCACGGCGGGCATCGTGTTGCCGATCGTCGCGCTCCCCCTCATGGCCGTGGCCACCGCTCTCGGGGGCGGCATGTCGCCGAGGGCGTTCGCCGCGAGCGCGGTCCGGGGTGCGTCCGCCCTCGCGTGGCTGTTCGTCCTGTTCTTCCTCCTCGCCGTGCTGTTCACCGCGATCGCCCGCATCAACCCGTTCTCGGTGGTGCTGGGTTCCTACGGCACCGACATCGCGCACCTGTCACCGTTCCTGCTCGCGATGACCGTCGCCCTCATCGGCTGGGTCGGCATCCCGGGCGCCTCGGCCGCGCAGGTCGTGTTGGTGGACAAGGTGTTCGGCGAGCTGGCCGCCGCCGCGGGTATCGGCGCGGGGGTCTGGGTGGTGGTGCTGCTCTTCTCGTCGAAGGCCGACACCTACGGTCCCCTGCCCAACGTGAACATGCTGGGGGTGATGGGACTGTGCCGGTCGGCGAACGTCCGGAACATCCTGATCACCGGCTGGGCGGTGCTCGTACCCGCCGTCATCCTCTACACCGCGTTGATCTGGTTCGGCACCATGTGACGCTGCGGTTCTTGTGGCCCGTCACTGAACCGGGCCGGTAGTACACAGATCTGTTTACACGCGGCGTTCCGTGCGCTACGTTCGGCGGGTACACCGATCTGTTTACTCGAGGAGACCCGCCATGACCGGCCACGCATCCCACGACAACCGCTCCGGATCACCGTCTGCGCCCAGCCCGGGATCATCGTGGCGCGTGGTCCCGACCCGCACGATCGCCGTCGGCGACACCGAGTTCGCGTACCGCAGCTACGGGCACCCCGGCGGAGTGCCGGTGGTGTTCCTGCATCACCTCGCCGCGAACCTGGACAACTGGGATCCGCGCGTCGTCGATGGCATCGCCGCGGGCCATCACGTCATCGCATTCGACAACCGCGGCGTCGGCGCATCCGGGGGAACCACTCCCGACACCATCGAGGCCATGGCAGCCGATGCGATCGCATTCATCGACGCGATGGGGCTCACCGAGGTCGACCTTCTCGGCTTCTCGATGGGCGGTTTCGTCGCCCAGGTGATCCTCGCGAGGCGACCGGAACTGATCCGCCGCGTCATCCTCGCGGGCACCGGACCCGCCGGGGGCGTCGGGATCGACAAGGTGACCCGGGTGTCCTACAGCGACTCGATCAAAGCCGTGTTGACGGGCAAGGACCCCAAGCAGAACCTCTTCTTCACCCGCACCGCGAACGGAAAGACCCAGGCGAAGGCGTTCATCACGCGTCTGAAGGAACGCACCGAGAACCGGGACAAGGCCGTCACGGTGCGGACGTTCCGCACCCAGCTGCGCGCGATCCACACATGGGGCACGCAGACGCCCGCCGACCTCGGCACCATCACGCACCCGGTGCTGGTGGCCAACGGCGACGACGACCGGATGGTGCCGACCAGCAACTCCCACGATCTCGCGCATCGCCTCCCCAACGCGACCCTCCGGATCTATCACGACGCGGGACACGGCGGGATCTTCCAGGAACACCGCCAGTTCGTGGCGACCGCGGTCGAGTTCCTCGACTCCTGACCGAGCAACGCCGCAATCCCCCTTCGAACAGGAAGAAGTGATGAACCAGAAATCCAGGCAGGCGCCCGCACACGCGGCAGCACCCCAGGGACGCATCATCGTCGAGGGAGACAGTGGAGTCCTCGTGGCCCGCATCGACGGTGGCCCCAACGCCCTGTTCGACGCGGCGCTCACCAGAGAACTCAAGAAGCTCGTCGATCGTGCCGACAAAGATCCCGACATTCGCGCGGTCGTCTTCACCAGTACGCATCCCGATCGCTTCCTGAGCCACTCCGACGTCGCCTGGCTCCAGAAGGGCGGCACCGGGTTCCCGCCGATCAACACCCGCCTCGCGCGGCTCGCGGCAGGTTCTGCCCGGCTGATCAACCGGCTGCCGGGCATCAGGACGCTGGCGTCGATGACTCGTCTCGAGACGCTGCTACAGCTCGACAGTTTTCACGCGACGTTCCTCAAGATGAACGCGAGCGGGACCATCTTCGTCGCGGCGATCAACGGTTCCGCCCTCGCCGTCGGCGCAGAACTCGCCTGGGCCTGCGACATCCGCATCATGGCCGATGGCGACCATGTCATCGGTTTGTCCGAGGTGCTGCTCGCGCTCACACCGGGCGGAGGAGGTTCGCAACGTCTACCGCGTCTGATCGGTCGGCAGCAGGCACTGATCGCCATCCTCGAGGGCCGGGCCTTCACGCCGGCCGAGGCGCTCGAACTCGGCGCGGTCGACGAGGTCGTCCCGCAGAGCGAGGTGGTGGCGCGCGGTGTCGAACGCGCCGAATACCTGAGCCGACGGGCAAAGAAGTCGCTGGGAGCCATCAAGCGGTCGCTGTACTTCGGCAGCACGCTGTCGCTCGAACAGGGCCTGCAGTTCGAGCACGCCGAGTTCCTGGTGCGCGACCAGTCGAAGGTGGCCCAGAAGCGGATGCTCGAGTACATCGACGCCAGCAACGCGACCGGCGAGCTCCCGCTGTTGAACAAGGAGACCTACGCCCAGGCACTGCGCGACGGCCGCATCGGCGGTTCGTACGGCGAGTAGGCGTGACCGAGAGATACTGCACCGCACTGTGATCGGGGTGGTGCGGCGTTGACGGCGCCGGTGCGGCTGGACCGCATCGGCGCCTGACCTGTCACTCCATGTCGAGGAGCATCTCAACCAGCGCGCCCGCCCGCGCCCACGGTTCGACCGCGTCAAGTGATGTCGACAGGGCGGCGGCACCCTCGTAGATCAAGGCGATCCGCCCCCCGAGCAGGTCCGGGTCCTCGACACCCAGATCGCGACATATGGCGACGATCGAGGCGGCGAACGCCTCCTTCTGCCGATGCACGAATTCCGCGACCTCCGGCATCACCGCCGCGGCCTCGACCGCCGCGTTGTGGAACGGACAGCCCCGCATCTGTCCGCCGCCCGCCTGGGGAACGGCGAAGAGCGCCGACAGGCGCTGGCGGGCAGTGCCCGTCTGCACTTTCTGGTGCTCCACCACGAACTCGAACATCCGGGTCAGGTACTGCTCGACGAGGTTCACTTTGCTCGGAAAGTACTTGTAGAGCGTCCTTTTGGAGACGCCGGCTCGGGCGGCGACCAGATCGACACCGGTGGCGTTGATCCCATCCGTATAGAACAGTTCCATCGCGGCAGCCAGTATGCGGTCACGAACACCCCACGTAGGGCTCGACTCGACAGCCGTTGTTGTTGCCGTAGAAGTCATGGTTCTCACCCGGTTCTTTCATGGTCTTCACCTGTCCCGACCCAAGGTACACCGACCTGTTTACGTGGGCGACTTCATCGCAAAACAGATCGGTGTACTTCCGTGGCATCATCGGCTACAGTCACGAAGTACACCGATCTGTTTACATGCAGCCATCCCAAGAAGAGGTCCCCACCATGACAGACCTGACCCATGCGGTCGTCCTCATCACCGGCGCCAACGGCGGCCTCGGAGAGCAGTTCGTGCACCAGGCCCTCGCACGCGGTGCGCGCAAGGTCTACGCGGCCGCGCGCAGGCCGCGTGAATGGAACGACGACCGCATCGTGCCCTTGACGCTGGACGTCATCGACGCCGCGTCGCGTACCGCTGCCGTCGAGGCCGCGCCCGACGTGTCGGTCCTGATCAACAACGCGGGAATGGTGCCGCCCACCGCCGGCTACGTGGAGCTCGAGGAGACCGACCTGCGCTCGACCATGGAGACCAACTTCTTCGCGCCGGTCCTGCTGGCCACGGCATTCGCGCCGATCCTGCGAGCCGCGGAGAACGCCGCCCTCGTCGACGTGCACTCGGTGGCCAGCTGGAGCGCATTCGGCGGCGTGTACAGCGCCTCGAAGGCCGCACTCTGGTCGGCGACCAACGCGCTGCGCCTCGAGCTCGCGCCTGACGGCGTCCACGTGGTGGGAGTCCACATGGGTTACGTCGACACGCCGATGGCGGCAGGCGCCCAGGGGCCGAAGCTCCGTCCCGAAGACCTCGTCGGCGCGGTGTACGACACCCTCGCCGACGGCGGGTACGAGGTCATCGGCGACGACCTCACCGCCTTTGTGAAATCCGCGTTGAGCGGATCCATCGAATCGCTGTACACCGACCTTCCCACCACTGCTGGAGCGACCTCATGACCACCTGGACCGACACCCCCACACAGACCATCGATGTCGGCGGCGTGCCCTTCGCCTACCGCGAACTCGGCCCGACCGGCGGAGTCCCGGTGGTGTTCCTCCACCACTTCACCGCCACCCTCGACGACTGGGATCCCCGCATCATCGACGGGGTCGCCTCCGCACATCACGTGATCACCTTCGACAACCGCGGTGTGGGCGGATCCGGTGGAAAGGTCCCCGCCACCATCGATCAGATGGCAGCGGATGCGATCGCGTTCATCCGCGCGCTCGGTCTCACGGAGGTCGACCTGTTCGGGTTCTCCCTCGGTGGCGGAGTCGCCCAGGTCATCACGCTGCGGGCTCCCGTACTGATCCGACGCATCGTGCTGACGGGTACCGGACCGCGCGGTGGCGGCGGCATCGACAAGATGGCCGGCATCGTCGGTGGCGCGTACCTCAAGGCGGCACTGGCCCGTCAGGATCCACGCAACTTCCTGTTCTTCCCACGCTCCTCCGAGGGAAAGAAGGCGGCCGCAGCATATTTCGATCGACTCGCCGAACGCCGCGGCGACCGAGACGCGAAGATCTCGCTGCAGGCACGCGTGGCGCAACTGCGCGCCATCGTGGCCGGCGGCCGGGCAACCCCAGACGATCTGTCGATGATCACCCAACCCGCACTCGTCGCGAACGGAGACAACGATGTGATGGTCGCCAGCGAGCACTCTGTGGAACTCGCCGCGCGCATCCCCGACGCGCGAGTCATCATCTATCCCCGCTCCGGTCACGGCGGCATCTTCCAGTATCACGACGAATTCGTCCCCGAGGTGCTCGACTTCCTCGGCGAATCCGTTCCGACCGCACCAACCACGACAACACGAGAAGGAACACGCCGGTGAAAGCGTTCGTCATCGACAAGTACAAGGGCCCCGTACATCTCGCCGAGGTCGCCGTCCCCACCGTCGGGCCGCGTGACGTCCTGGTGAAAGTGGCTGCCGCCAGCGTCAATCCACTCGACAAGATGGTTCGCAACGGCGAGTTCAAGGCGCTGATCAAATACAGGACACCCATCACCCTGGGACATGACGTGTCCGGGGTGATCACCGAGGTCGGTGCACAGGTCTCCGAATTCGCGGTGGGCGACGAGATCTTCGCCCGTCCCCGCGACCTGCGGATCGGCACCTTCGCCGAGTACATCGCGATCGACGCCGACGATGTCGCACCGAAGCCGACGTCGTTGTCGTTCGCCGAGGCCGCCGCGGTCCCACTCGTCGCACTCGCGGCGTGGCAGATCCTGGTGGAGAAGGCGAACATACGCCCCGGACAGAAAGTGCTCGTCCACGCCGGTGCCGGCGGCCTGGGTTCGACCGTCATCCAGCTCGCGAAACATCTCGGCGCGCACGTCGCGACCACCGCGAGCAGCAGCTCGGCCGAACTGGTGACCGCACTGGGCGCCGACGTCGTGATCGACTACCGCACGGACGACTTCGCCGAGGTGCTCTCCGGCTACGACCTGGCGATCGACGCCGTCGGCGGCGACAACCTCGTGAGAACGCTGACCGTCCTGAAACCGGGCGGACTCGCCCTCGGGGTGACCGGACCACCCGACGCGGGCTTCGCGAAACAGCTGGGCGCGCCCAAGCCGTTCGAGTTCGTGCTGTCGTTGCTCAGCAGGAAGGTACGGGCGGCCGCGAAGAAGCGCGGCGTCACCTACGCGTTCTTCTACATGCACGCCGACGGGGCCACGCTCGCGACACTGGCCGCCCTCTACGAGGCGGGACATCTGCGACCGGTGGTGGACACGACGTTCTCCTTCGACGACACCGTCGACGCGATCGCCTACGTCGACGCCGGCAGAGCGCGCGGCGGCAAGGTCGTGATCACGCACGAGTGATGCGGGTGCTCGCCACCGTTCGGCCACCTGACGGCGCGCTGTGGGATCATCGCCCGAGCGACGCAGACGGGTGGGGGTGCAGGTGGACGAGACCGGTTCCGACGCCGACATCCTGCGTCGGGTCATCGACAGCGTTCCCGCACTGATCGGGTACTGGAGCGCGGATCTTCGTAATCTCGCGGCGAACGAGGCCTACGTCGACTACTTCGGTCTCACGCCCGAGAAGGCCCGTGGAATGCACATCCGCGACGTTCTGGGGCCCGAGGTGCACGAGCTCAACCGGCCGTACATCGAGGCCGCCCTGGCCGGCACACCGCAGCAGTTCGACCGCACCCTGATCGACGTGCACGGCATGGTGCGGCACACCCAGGCCACCTACGTTCCCGAGATCGTCGATGGCCGGGTGCGGGGCTTCTTCGTGCATGTCGCGGAGGTCTCACGACGAGTGGAGGCCGAGCGTGCGCGCGACGAGGCGATCTCGCTGTTCGAGACGTCGATGCATCACGCCGCGATCGGCCAGGCGGTGGTCGGCACCGACGGTCGATGGCTGCAGGTGAACCAGGCCCTCTGCGAACTCACCGGGTACACCGCAGAAGAACTGCAGGAGTTGTCCTTCCGCGACATCACCCACCCCGATGACGTCGAGGCCGCCGATCGCCATCTGGCCCAGTTGCTCGACGGCAGCCGAACCCACATCCAGTCCGAGAAGCGCTACCTCCGCAAGGACGGCAGCGTGGTGTGGGTGCAACGCAACGCCGTCATCGTGCGCGGTACCGGCGCCGACGGCATCATCATCGCGCAGATCCAGGACATCACCCGTCGCAAGGTGGCCGAGAGCGAACTCGCGCGGCTGGCCGTCACCGACGCACTGACGGGCCTGGGCAACCGGCACCTGCTCATGGCGCAGATCGGGCGACACGACGCGGGCCCGCTGGGCCTGTTGTTCCTCGATCTCGACGGGTTCAAGCGCGTCAACGACACCCACGGTCACGGAGTCGGCGACGAACTCCTCGTCGCGGTCGCTCGGCGTATCGCCGACGGCATCGATCCTGCAGATCTGGCGTGCCGGATCGGCGGCGACGAATTCGTGGTGCTGATCCGGTCGGCGACCTCGAGCTCTGAGATCGAGAAGTACCGATCGGAGCTCAAGGCCGCGGTCACCGGGACGTACCGACTCACCTCGGCGCCGATCGCGATCGAGGTCGCGGCGTCGGTGGGATCGAGTTGGTCGGCCGACGGCGACCACAGCGCCCTGTTGCGCGCGGCGGACAAGCACATGTACGCCGACAAATCCGGCGCTTCGTAGGGTCGTTCTCAGCGTGCTCTCAACGGGGCGTCGCTACCGTCGCCGCTCATGGACAGCTTCAACGGGTTACCCCTGCATCCGCTCGTCGTGCACATCGTCGTGGTGATGATCCCCTTGGCCGCGGTGTTCGCCGTCCTCGGCGTCGTGTGGCCTGCGGCCCGACGCAAGCTCGGCATCGTCACACCGATCGTCGCGGCGATCGCATTGACCGCGACGCCCATCGCGACCAGCGCGGGCGAGTCGTTGGAGAAGAAGACCCCGCCGAGCGCGGTGTTGGAGCGGCACACCGAACTCGGCGACCAGATGATCTACTTCGCGGCCCCACTGTTCGTGCTCGCCGTGCTCTGGTGGGTCCACACCAGTGCATGGTTCCGCGAGAACGAGTGGGTCGCCGGGCGCGTTCCGGCCCTCACGCGAGGGCGCTCGCAGACCGTCATCACCGGAGTACTCGCCGTCCTCCTCGTGGTGGTCGCCGTCGGCGCGGTCATCTGGGTGTACCGCATCGGCGACGCCGGTGCCCGTTCGGTGTGGGGCGGCTGAGCGAGCCGCGCAGGGAGATCACGGCCGGCTGATCGACCGGTCGCGGTCTCGCCGATTCCCTGTCGGCAGACGTGCGGGCTTTGTTGTCTTTGGCCCCCCGCTACGAGTACGCGCCACCGAGAACCCGGACCGCCGTGACCCCTGGAACGACCGACGACCGCGTTCCCGACCTGTCCGACCTCATCGCGGGGACCGGTGCTGCGCGAACACTGCGCCGCAGCGTCGCATTCGGATCGGTCAACTTCGGGATCATCGCGGCGTGGGTCGCGGTGGACACCACGATCGGACCGACGTCGATTCCGCTTCGCTTCCTCGTGGGACTGTCCGCGGTGCTGGCGATCGGGGCCGGAGTGCTGTGGGCGGTGACCGACCGCATGATGAGCCGTCTCCCCTGCACGGTGTTCGGGGTCTATGCGGAGGCGGGAACGGCGATCGTCATCCTCAGTCTCCCCGATCCCCGGTACGGCGCGGTGGGCTGCGCACTGTTCGCGGTTCTGGGGGCACAGTTCACCGTGCTCATGGCGAGCAGGTGGTTGGTCCTGCACCTGTCCGTCGCGGCAGGTGTGATCGGAGTGGTCACGTTCCGTTCGGTCGGACCCGATGCATTGTCACCCGGGGCGGCGGCACTGGCCGCGTACGTGCTCGCGGTCTCCTCGATCCTCACGCCGTGGGGTGCGCGGATCGTATGGACGCGATTGCTGGTCTACGCCGCACGATCGCGCATCGACCCTCTCACGGGGCTGCTGAACCGGGCGGGCCTGGATCACGCGCATCAACGTCTGGTCGAGCAGGCCCGATCCGGCGGCGTCGATCCGCAGGTGCTCGCGGTCCTCGACATCGACGACTTCAAATCGGTCAACGACAGCCACGGCCACGTGGTAGGCGATCGCGTGATCGGCGAGGTCGCGACATCGCTGCGGCGGTTCGCCACGTCGGTACGAGGAGTGGTGGCGCGCACGGGCGGCGAGGAGTTCACGCTGCTGATGCCCGCCCACCCCCGGACATCACTGACCGATGTGGGCGGTCGACTACCGCTGACCACGGCCGGTCGCGAAGGACCCGCGGTCACGCTGAGTGCGGGGATCGTGCCGCTCGAGCTCCACGGCGCCGACAGGTTCGCGCTCTCCAACGCCCTCACCGAGGCCGACCGGTTGATGTATGACGCGAAGCGTCGCGGCGGCGCTCGGGCCACCGTCCACGGCACCCCCGGGGACGACGGTCAGGTGACCGCGTAGATCCCCGAGGCCCCGGGTCCCTCGGTGTTCCACCACCGCAGGGCGATCGCCGCCGACGTCTCGGCGCGCGCCCTCTCGTCGCCCATGCCCACGAACTGGTGGATCGCCATCGGGGCGAGCACCTCGAACACCGGATTGGCGAAGCGGGCGAAGTGCCCGGCGCCCTCGAGCGTCACGAACCCGTGGACGAAGCTCCACAGTTCGGCGGCGACCTGATGGCCGTCGGTGACCGAGATGCGGCCGGTCTCGACCAGACGGTGTGATGCCCCGGCGAGGACGTCGTAGGCGGTCGCGAAACGCTCGGCCACCACGTTCTCCGCCGCGGGCGTCACCGACCGGTACGTCCCGCGCGTGGAGAGCCCGAACATCATGTCGTAGAGATGCGGGTTGCGCTGTGCGAGATGTCGATTCGAGAGGGCGATGCCGAACAGCTGCGCTCCGGGATCGTCGTCGCACCGCACTGCGTCCTCCATTGCCGCGGTGAGTGCCCGATACCCCTCGGCGACAACGGCGTTCAACAGCTCGGCGACGCCGCCGAAGTGGTGGTAGACGGTGATCGTCGACAGTCCGGCGGCCTCGGTGATGCGACGGACCTTCATCTCAGACGGGCCCACCTGGGCCAGCAGCTCGATCGTGACGGCGACCAGTCGTTCGGGGACGGTCTGTGGCGGTGTAGCGGCCACGGCGTCGGGCTGTTCGGTCACAAAACAATGATGACACGCCCTCGACGCCCGTGATAGAACTTCGTTATGCCACTCCTCGGGGGACCTACCGCTGCGGCGGCGAACAAGACCGCCGTGCTGATCGCACTGTGTTTCGCGGTGTTCGTCGTCAACGTCTCGACGACGATCGTCAACATCGCGCTGCCATCGCTGGTGACCGAACTCGGCGCCACCACGCGCGACCTGTTGTGGATCGTCGATGCCTTCAACCTGGCGTTCGCCGCACTGGTGCTCGCCGCCGGATCGTTGAGCGACCGGTTCGGGCGCCGACGCTTCCTGCTCCTCGGCCTCGCCGTGTCGTTGGTCGCGTCGCTGGCCGGTGCGTGGAGCCAGACCCCCGACATGCTGATCGCCTGGCGCGCCGTGGCCGGCGTGGCCGCGGCGGTCGTCTATCCGGTCACGCTGTCGATCCTGACCAACGTGTTCACCGAGCGATCCGAACGCGTCATGGCGATCGGCATCTGGGGTGCAGCGACGGGGATGTCGGTCGCGGTCGGCCCCGTCGTGGGCGGGGCACTGCTCGAATCGTTCTGGTGGGGATCGATTCTCCTGTTCGGCGCGGTGGCGGCCGGGGTGACGATCGTCCTGACCTTCCGGTTCGTCCCGGATTCCCGCGACCCGTCGACGCCACCCCTCGACGTCGTCGGTCTCGTACTCTCGACGGTCGCGTTGGGCGTCCTGGTCTACACGATCATCGAGGCTCCGGATCACGGATGGACCTCAACGGCCACGCTCGTCGGATTCGGCTGTGCAGTGGCACTTCTCGCGGTGTTCGTCCTTCAGGAGATGCGTGTGGAGCACCCGATGCTCGACGTGCGCCTGTTCGCCAACATGCGCTTCACCGCGGCGAGCGGCGCGGTGACCGCGGCGTTCTTCGCGTTGTTCGGCTTCATCTTCCTGGTCACCCAGTACTTCCAGTCCGTCCGCGGCTACGGCGCTCTGGAGACGGGTCTCCGTATGCTGCCGGTGGCGAGCTCGCTCGCGGTGGCTGCGCTGATCGGTCCGCGGATAGCGGTGTTCATCGGGTCGAAGCTGGTCGTGGCGTTCGGGTTGTTCTCCCTCAGCGTGGCGTTCATCTGGGCCTCGACGGTCGGGACCGACACCAGCTACCTCGTCGTCGTCGGACAGATGATCTTCCTCGGCGCCGGCATCGGCCTCACCAGCGCGCCTGCGACCGAGGCAATCATGGGCATGGTCGCCCCGGAGAAGGCCGGCATGGGATCGGCGGTCAACGACGCGACGCGCGAGCTGGGCGGAACACTCGGCGTCGCGGTGATCGGATCGGTCGCCCTGTCGGTCTACCGGGAGAAGCTCGACGGTCTCGCGCTGCCGTCCCAACTGACCGATCCCGCACGCGATTCCATCGGTGCCGCGCTCGAGGCCTCACGGATCGCCGCGGAGCGTTTCGGTGAGGCCGGCGCTCGCGCCGGTGAGCAACTCGCCGGTCTCGCCCGCGCCGGATTCGTCGACGGCTTCGCCACCGGATGCATCGTCGCCGGCTGTGTCACCGCGGTCGCCGGCGTACTCACCCTCGTCTTCCTCCCGGCCCATCCCGGCAACCCCGAGTCCGATGACGAGGCCACCGAGTCCTCGGTGCCGCAGTCGGATTCGACGAAGCAGCCGCTGACGTGATGACCCGGGCCCACTGGTGGCAGCTCGTCGCTCTGCTGGTGGTGGGTCTCACCGCGCTGACCTACGTCGGTCTCCGGTACGCGCGGCTCGACCGCTACGCCGGCGGGACCTATACGGTGCATGCCGATTTCGCCGACTCCGGTGGGATCTTCGTCAATGCCGAGGTCACCTATCAGGGCGTGCCGGTGGGACGCGTCGGTGCGCTGCGACTGAGGCCCGGGGGCGTGCGGGTCGAGCTCGAACTGGACACCGACAATCCGCGGGTGCCGGCGAGCGCTCAAGCCGTGGTGGCGAACCGCTCAGCGATCGGCGAACAGTTTGTCGATCTGCGGCCGGCAAGTGTCGGCGAGCCGTACCTCGCCGAGGGTTCGGTCATCTCGAACACGACCATCCCCGTACCCATCCAGGACGTGCTCGCCTCGGCGGTCGAGTTCACCGACTCGGTGCCCATCGACGACCTGCACACCGTCATCACCGAACTCGGGAAAGCCTTCAACGGCAACGGCGAGAACCTCAGGGTGCTGGTCGACTCTCTTGCGAATCTGGCGAAGGCCGGCAAAGACAACCTGTCGCAGACCATCTCACTGATCCGGAACGGCAACACGGTCCTCGAGACTCAGGCCCAGCAGTCCGATGCCATTCTCGACTGGTCGAAGAACCTCGACTCGATCACCGCGCAGCTCGCGACGAGCGACCCGGACCTGCGCCGTCTGCTCACCACCGGGCAGACCAGCGCCACCGAGATCTCGACGCTCATCGCGCGCAGCGGCACCGACGTCACCACCGTCCTGCGCAACCTCGCCGCCGATGTCCGCAATGTCCAGGGCACCTTCTTCGCCGCGGGACCGGCGTTGGCGATGCTGTCCTCGATCTCCGCGGGCAGCTACAGCACCGCCTCCGGCGACGGCGTCCTCAGGTTCGGCACGCAGCTCGAGACGAACAACCCACCCTCCTGCACCGTCGGATACGACTCGATGGAAGACGTCATCGCACGAGAACGTCGCAAGAACCCGAACTTCGACATCAACTACGACGACTACCCCTTCAATCGCAACGCCGGATGTAAGGTGCCGCACGGCAATCCGACCTCTGTGCGCGGCGCACAGAACGCGACGTACGACGACCCCCGCATCCCGCAGCCCTGGGACCGCAAGCCCAAGAAGGACCCCGACAAGCTGAACCTCAACCCCATCGCGCAGCAGCTGTCGACACTGCTCGGGGTCTCGCCGCGCTGACGTCGGGGTCGGCGAATCAGTCGCGCAACGGGATCGTCGTCGACCAGACGGTCTTCACCGGCGCCGCGGCCACGATCTCCCGCAGTCGGCTCGCACCCTCGGGGGTCGTGCGCCACTGTGCGTACGCGGCGTGATCGGCGGTGGTGGCCCATCGTTCGACGACCATCACGTGGCATGCGTCGTCGTCGTCGACATGGACCTCGATCCCTTCGTTGCCGGGCCAGGCCCGGGTCGCGACGAGGGTCTCGTCGATGATCTCCGGCGCGGCGTCACGCTGGGCGGGGTCGAGGTGCAGTTCGAGCAGGACGAGGATGGTCATGCCTCCATGGTGCCGTGCCGGCGACCTCCCCGTTCGCAATCGAGGCGTGGTCCGTCCGGCCATGACACTCTTCTCGCGACGAGATGGTCCGATGTGTCCCGTAAGTAACTATTACTGCTTATATGTACGACATGCCGGACATGAAGGACACAGGCGGCCGCTCGGCGGGACACGATCCGGCCCGCGTCCGCGCCCAACGCGCGTGGACGTTCGTCCTCTGCGCCGTGTCGCTGTCCGCGGTCGGGGCGATCATCGGCGCGGTCTTTCCGTGGCCGGACAACGATGCGACACCCTCCGCGGCACCGGCAGCATCGTCCTCGGTCGCCGCGCCGGCAACCACCGCTGCATCCTCAGCACCCCCCACGCCCGCTGCGCCGAACGTCGTCGAGGAGCCGTTCGATCCGAAGGCCCCCATTCCGGGATGCGCCACGGTGGAGCAACCGGACCCCGGTAGCGGAACAATCATCTCGAGGTTGTCGTCGGGCACACCGAGTTACGACAACCCCCGGTTCCCGTGGTTCAGCGGCCCGAAAGCGACGGCCATGTCGAACGCGGTGGCCGACCAGCTGCCGCCCCGCGCGACCATCGATTTCGCAAACCCGAGCAGCTCTCTATTCTTCGGACCGATCCTCGACCTCGACGAATCCGCCCCCGATCCGGAGGGCTCGACGATCGCCTCCGGATCGCTGACGAACGGCGACGCCCACGGATCGGTGTTCCTGACCGTGCAGAAGACCTCCGCGCCCGTCCCACCCTGCGTGGCAGGTCAACTCGACGCTCGACGCACACTCCCGGACGGCACGATCGTGGACGTCCACGACACGTGGCGTGAGGTCGACGGGGTGCGTACCAATACGCGATCGGCGGACGCCACCGCGACCGACGGCTCGCGGATCACCGCGAACGCCGGCGACACGCTCGGCAACACCCAGCAGAGCCGCGGCGCGGTGCCATTGACCATCGACGATCTCGTACGCATCGTCGGCGACCCGAGACTGCGCGTGAGCACCCCGGTTCCCCCCGGCACTCCCCCGCCGGCGCAGGGCTGCGGCGACCGCTCGTTCGGGACGTCGAACGGGCCTGCGGTCACACGCGAGCAGGCGCGCAGACTCGACGGTGTGCTGGCGACAATCGACTTCGGCGGCCGACGACCTGCCCCGCTACAGGTGGCCGAAGGTTCCTCGAGCACGCTGTGCACCACCGTTCCCGGTGGGAACGGTGCACCGGCTCGGCAGATAACGATCACCGGCGGGCAGTCCCTGCCGCCGCAGCCGCGACCCGATCCGGTCTCGAACCCCGGCACGTGGCGCACACTGGCCGACGGATCGGTGGTCCAGACCCAGAACCTCGACACGGTGATCGTCACTCGAACCAACGGGACGCGCGTGACCGTGAGCAACGACGGCGCACCGCCGGCATCGCTGACCTCTCCGACAACCGAGCTCGAATCGATCGCCCTCACTCCGGGACTGAAATTGTGAGAACACTCGATCGACAGACGTGGGCGTTGGCGGCCGCAGCGGTCACCGCCGTCGTGACGGTAACCGTCGCGACGATCATCGTGGTGACGAACATCGGATCCGACACCAGCGGCTCGGCATCGCGGTCGGGACCGCCCGCTGTCGCGTGGACACTCGATGCGGCGAAATACCTCGACCGTCCTTTCGGGCAGTTCTCCGACCCGCGCGGGGGAGCCTCGTTCGGGTCCGGCACGCCCGGGTTCGTGGACACCGGGGACACTCTGGTGACGCTCGCCGGTAGCCCGACCTCCGGGTACCACCTCGGCGACGCGGTCATGATCGGCATCGATCCCGAGACCGGACAGGTGCGGTGGAGGTCGCCCGCCGCCGATCTCGAGGGATGCGGCTCGACGCCCGTCGGCGGCAAGCTCGTCTGCTACGCCTCGAACAGCGGCGGCAAGCACGAGATCGTCACCTTCGACATCGAATCCGGAACATCGGCCCGTCGGTCGATCTCGGAGTTCGTGTTCGCGATCGCCACCACCGGCGACACCGTGTACATCGTCGAGGGCAGCCCCGAGGAGGACGACGTCCGTGTCCACTCGGGCACCGTCGAGGACGTGTCGGCCCACTGGACCCACGCTTACGACCTCGGCGCGGCGTGGGAGAGCGTGTACGAAGACCAGGTCCTGACCGTCACCGACGGTGTCGGCCTCCTGGACATCGGCGGGCAGATCGCCCAGTTCGCGACCGATTCCGGCGCCGAGCGCTGGCGGAGTACCGACTACCGGGCGACCAACGTGACCCTCCGGGCCGGTGGCGTGCTGACACAGGCCACCACCGACGCACCGTCGGGCCAGACGACGGTGAGCCAGGAGCTCCGGGGACCCGACGCGACGGTGCGAGCATCGACGACGGTCCCCGTCGTCCAACGTTTCGACGCCGGACGCGCTGACGACGCCGACCGCCCGGTGCTGATGGGTGACGCCGCCTACGACCGCAGCAGCGGGAAACAGCTGTGGCGCAGCGACGATCTGCTCGCCACGCAGGGCAACGGGTTCGGGACTGTGACTGCCGTGACCGAACACATCGCCTACCTCCGCGACTCCGACAAGAGCGAAACCGGTCTCGACATCAACTCGGGAAAAAGGCTGTGGCGCACCACCTCGGCCCAGCAGTTCGCGCCACTCACGTCACACGACGACGTTGTCGCCGGCGGCGACGGACAGGCCCTCGCGGCGTTTGACGCCAAGCGCGGCACCTCGCTGTGGACGATCCCGTTCAGCGCGCTCGATCCCGATCCCGAGACCTTCCGCTCCGGAGGAGCGATGGTGGCGCATGACGACGGATGGGTGTACTCCTCGGACCGGCGGATCGTCGGTCTCTCCTAAAACCCATCGTCGCCGAAACCATCGGCGCTGTGACGACTCGGGCCTAGCGTCGGGCTCATGGCGGCCACACGACCCCGCACACTCGCGACCATCACCTCGGCGGGCGGGAGTCCCGGCGCCTACGCACTCGCCATCGACCCGCAGCGCAGCACGCTCGACACCGCGCTGGTCGTGGCCGAGCGCGCCGAAGCCGCACGCATCGACGCGTTGTTCGCCGCGGATCTGCTGACGTTCAACGCCCAGGGCGAGATCGGCGCACAGGAGCCACTGGTCTTCGTCTCCGCATTGAGTGCTGTGACCACACGCGTCGGACTCATCGCCACGGTCTCGACCACGTTCCACCACCCGTTCAACCTGGCCCGGTTGTTCGGGACGCTGGACCATGTCAGCAACGGCCGTGCGGCGTGGAACCTGGTGACCTCGGCGATCGGCGAGGAGAACTTCGGCCCCGATGACCTCCCCCCTCCCGAACGGCGATACGCACGCGCCGCCGAGACACTCGAGGTGGTCAACGCGCTCTGGGACAGTTGGGGTGACGGCGCGCTGACCCGAGGTCCCGACGGCGGGGCGGTGCTCGACGCGAGCAAGGTCCGTCCCATCGATCATCGGGGTGAGTTCTTCTCCGTCGCAGGGCCGTTGAACATCCCGCCGCTCCCCCAGGGTCGCCCCGTCCAGATCCAGGCCGGTCAGTCCACAGCGGGAATAGCACTCGGCGCGCGGTACGCGGAAGTGGTCTTCACCTCGTTGCCGACCATGGACCTCGCGCAGGCTTACACCACCGCGATTCGCGAGCAAGCCGTCGACCTCGGGCGCCCCCAGGGATTGCCACTGATCTTCAGCTCGTTCCATGCGACCTTCGGCGCGACCGAGGCCGATGTCCGGGCCACCCTGCGCGACAAACACGACGCCATCGACTACGAACGCGACCGCGCCCTCGTGGCGAACATGCTCGGCGGCGATGTCGATCTCAGCGAGGCGAAGCTCGACGAGCCGCTGCCGGAGAGCCTGATCCCCGACGTCACGACGATCAACCGACGCCGCGGGCGAGTGGAGGTGTTCGGTGAGTACATCCGTCGGGGCCTGACCCTGCGCGAACTGATCGTCGCAGCGCAGGACACCGGACACTGGGCGGTCGCGGGGACCCCCGAGCAACTCGCCGACGCCGTCGAAGAACGCTTCCGTGCCGGGGTTCTCGATGTGCTGTCGCTCAACGGCATCGCCGACGACACGCAGCACGACTTCATAGTCAACGGGCTCCTCCTGATCCTGCGGGCCCGCGGGATCGTCAAACCCGACTACGTGGGTCCGACGCTGCGCGAGAACCTGGGGCTGCCCGAGCTGTACCGCGGTACACCCGGCCGTTTCTGAGCCCGGGTCGCGCTCCGCGGAGCGCGGCGAGTCCGCGGTCGGACACCTGCGGCTCCTTCTAGAGTGTTGACAGTTCGCCTCACGGCTCACCGCAGAAGGAGTGACGATGACCTCGGCAATCGAGCTCTATCTCCGTGACTTCAGCCGTTTCCAAGACGTCACCGCGGCCATGGAGCGTGCCGTGACGGCGCGGCTCACGGAGTCCTTCATCGCGGTCCATGCGGTCCAGTCCCGCACCAAGGAGCCCGATTCCGCGGCGGGTAAGTTCGCCCGACTCGACGAGGCCGGGGTCCCGATCTTCACCGACCCGCTGCACGAGGTGACCGACCTCGTGGGCGTGCGGGTGATCACCTATCTGACATCCGACATCGATCGCGTCGAGCAGGCGCTGACCTCCACCTTCGAGGTGCGACAGCGGGTCGACAAGACCTCGGTCACGCAGAGTGCGGGCACCTTCGGCTACGCGGGTACGCATCTGATCCTCCGCGCCGACGACGAACTCGATTTCGAGGTGCAGATCCGCACCGTGCTGCAGCACGCGTGGGCAGAGATCGAGCACGGTATCCGGTACAAGGGTTCGCGCACAACGTCTTCGGCGCCCATCGATCGCGCCTTCACGCTCGCCGCGGGTCTGATCGAGCTCGCCGACGCGCAGTTCGCCGAGGTCGACACGCTTCACAAGAACGACCTGGCGCACGCCCGTGCGACCGAAGAGATCGAGATCGGCACCCTGCAGGAAGTGCTGACGACTGCTCTGCCCGACATCAATCCGGCCCGCGCGAACGCCTACGAATGGCTCGTCACGCTGCTCGCCGCGAACGGCATCACGGTGCGTGAGGATCTCGACGAGTTCCTCGCTTCCGCCCACGTCGAAGCCGTCATCGCCGCGATGGACTACAAGTTCGCACCCACGCACGTCCGCCTGGTCGACGACCTCCTGCTCGCCCGGTTCGGCGACGACCACATCGAGCGCACGGCCGGCATGGCGTCGGACCGGGATCGTGAACCAAAACTCCGCTATCGGCTGGGGCGACTCACCAAGGAGTGAGGGCAAGGTACTGGGTGCTCGGCGATCGCACTGCGCTCTCCCCGAACTCGCAGGGAGCGATCACGTCGAGCTGAACCATCCCGGCCTCACCAACCCCATCGCCAGATAGTCCGATTCCACCTCGACAGTCATGCCCTCGTCGACCGCAATCGCCGCCGCCGCGGCGATGGGCAGCGAGCTGAACCCGCGGCAATCTTCCCTGCGTTCGGCAGACTTGGTCCAGTAGGTACGGTGCGCCACCAGCGCCGCGTCGATGCTGTCGGTGAGACGCCCCTGATCCCCCTCGGCGACCGCCGCAAGGATCTCGATCACCCCACGGTCGAGCAGATCAGCCTCCTCGGGGAACACCGAGATCGGCTGCTCCAGAGCCCTGGCCGCGTCCGCGAGATGCGACGTCCACTGCGGGTCACCGACGTCACGAGAACGGAAGGCACGAAAGAGGTGGAGGCGATGCTCACCCCACCGCCCATCAGCCGTGAGCTCGGTGAGCTCGAATCTACCGGCGGCTGCTGCGGCAACCTCGCTGCGCGACATCGCTTTCCACCAATACAGCTCGAACCACGACGCCAGGTGAAGATAAGTCGTCTTCCCTGTGCCCTCGATCTCGAAGACCGTTTCGTCAACCTGCGCCCGCACAATCGTGCCCGGCTCCGCCGCAGCCACCAGGAAGAAGGTGGCATGTACCTCCGTCGCGGTCCGGGCCGCGGATGCGGTTGTCGGTTGCTCGACCTGCGGATCGGCAAGCAGGTTGAAAAGAGCTGCGACCTCAGCGGTCGTGGCGGTGAACTCGATCGACTTGTTGCTCCGAGCGAGCCGATCGAGGCGTCGCGACAATCTGCTCGCATTGCCGCGGAGCGACGTGTCAAGATCGGATGCTGGATCGCAATGCCGAGGAATGCGCGGATCCAAAGGTCAACTCCTTGCCCACCGGCCGAGCACGCCTGCTGTCTTGTTGCGCATATGCTGACAGTTCACGTCGAGTGGAACCACCCCGGCCTCACCAGGCCCATCGCCAGATAGTCCGATTCCACCTCGACAGTCATGCCCTCGTCGACCGCAAGCGCCGCCGCCGCGGCGATGGGCAGCGAGCTGAACCCGCGGCAATCTTCCCTGCGTTCGGCAGACTTGGTCCAGTAGACGCGGTGGTTGGACAGAGCTGAGCCGATGCGGTCGGTGAGGAGCCGCTGGTCCCCCTCGGCGACCGCCACCAGGATCTCGATCACACCCCGGTCGAGCAGATCGGCCTCCTCGGGGAACACCGAGATCGGCTGCTCCAGTGACCTGGCCGCATCCGCGAGGTGGGTCGTCCACTGCGGGTCCCCGACGTCACGGGACTGCAGGGCACGAAACAGGTGGAGCCGATGCTCACCCCACCGCCCATCAGCCGTCAGCTCGGTGAGCTCGAACCTGCCGGCAGCTGCCGCGGCAACCTCGCTGCGCGACAGAGCTTTCCACCAGCAGATTTCGAACCAGTTGGCGAGGTTGAGGCCGTGTGTCCCTTCAGTCCCTGCGACGGCATACTCATCGCCGCCGACGACCGCCCTCACCCTTGTCGAGCGGGCCTGGTTTGCCGCGGCGAACTGCACGGTGTGTAGCTCGGTCGTCATTCGTGCGGCGGACAACGTGGTTTCATGTCCGGCCCGTGGGTCGACGCACAGCCGGTACATCACCGAGATTCGTGCCACGTCAGCGGCGGCGTCGATCGACTTCCCCTGCTTCAGTCGGTCCAGTTTGTGCGACAACCACCGCGCCGATTCTTCGACCTCCTCCACGACCTCGGGTCGACGATCGCAATGCCTGCCGTTGGCGTAGGGCATCAGCCGTCCCCCTCGCACTCGAATTCATCGGATATCGAAGTCAGGGAACAAGTAACCGTTCCAGCGACCACCGTTGGTGACCCCAGCATCGACCAAACGACGGTTCTTCACATTATTCCGGAGGCTTTCACCAGGCTGTCGATGCAGACCCGCGTTCCCTGCTTATAGGTCTTGCCGTCGTATCCGCGGCGAATGCCGATATTCATTTCATCCCCAGCTCTGGAGCAGGTATCGATCGTAGGCGGAGCCGTCGGCCCGCGCGGCGCCGACTTCGTCGCGCGGTTCAGTGCATGTGGCTGCCGCCGTTGATGTCGATGGTGGTGCCGGTGAGGTACGCCGCGTCGTCAGATGACAGGAACGTGATGACCGAAGCGATCTCACGTGTCGTGGCGGTGCGGCCAAGCGGGATGCCGGCCGCAATGGCCTTCTCCTGCTCATCGGTGCTGCCCACGCGGATGTTGGTGTCGACAGCACCCGGGGTGACGGCGTTGATGGTCACGCCTGTGTCCTCGAGTTCGCGAGCAAGGGCTTTCGTGAAGCCCAGAACCGCTGCCTTCGCCGACGAATACGGCACCTTGCCGAAGACGCCACCGCCGCGTTGGGCGGACACCGACGACATGGTCACGATCCGCCCCCACCCCTGAGCGATCATGTCCGGCAGAAACGCCTTCGTGACGAGGTAGGTTCCGGTCGCATTGACGGCGAACACCTTGTTCCACAGCTCGAGGGTGGTCTCGAGAAACGGAACGGGCGAGGTGATTCCGGCGATATTGGCCACCGCTCCGATCGGCGGCAACGCTCCGGTTTTCACCTCGTGGCGAGAGGCCTCATAGGCAGCCAGCACGGAATCCTCGTCAGAGACGTCGATGGCGTGACCGAACGCGGGCACGTTGTAGGTACCGCCGATCTCGGCCGCCACCTTTGCCGATGTCTCGCCGTCGAGATCGAGCACGATCACGCCCCAGCCGTCTTCGGCGTAGCGCTCGGCAGTGGCGCGGCCGATCCCCTTCTTCGAGGTGGCTCCGGTGATGACCGCCGTGCGTGTCATTGAGTTCATCGTTCTCTCCTGTACAGATCTCGCTGGTCGACCCCACGCTAGAAGTGTTCCGCGTCACTGTCAACAGTCAACTGTTGCCTGTTACCTGTTGACTTTTAAGTGAAGCGTAGGTCACAGTTGTCACCACTGTTGACAGTCAACAGGAGTCCGATTCATAGTGAGCTGCCGGAGGAGTTGCCATGAGCGTTGACGCTCTCAAGATGCGAGGTCCCGTCCGCGGGACGAAAGACGCGAAACGCGTCGCCATCGGTTCGTCGGTGGGGGCGGTGATCGAGACCTACGACTTCATCGGGTTCGGCACGGCAGCCGCGCTCTATTTCGGGACCGCGTTCTTCCCGGGCAGCAGCTCGGTGGCCGGCACGCTGTTGGCGTTCGCCACCCTCGGGGTCGGCTTCGCCGCTCGACCGATCGGCGGCATCATCGGCGGTCACCTCGGTGACCGGGTGGGCCGGAAACCCGTGTTGGTCGCGTCGTTGATCACCATGGGTCTGGCGACCTTCGTCATCGGACTGCTACCGACCTACGCGCAGATCGGTGTCATCGCGCCGATCCTCCTCGTCGCCGTCCGGATCATCCAGGGCGTCGCCTTCGGCGCCGAGTGGGGTGGGGCGATCATGATCAGCTACGAACATGCCCCGTGGAAGAAGAAGGGGCAGTTCACCGGCATCGTCCAGGCCGGCTTCCCCGTGGGCCTTCTGCTGGCCAATCTGGTGTTCCTGGTCAGTGTGCATCTGCCCGGCGACTGGGCCTGGCGCGTGCCGTTCCTCGCGAGCATCGTGCTCGTCATCGTCGGCCTCATCATCCGATCCAAGGTTCCCGAGTCGCCGGTCTTCGAAGACGTCAAGAGCGACGGCGACATTGCGAAATCGCCTGTCACCGACGCGATCAGGCACGACTGGCGCAACATCCTGCGCGGGATCGGCCTTCGCATCGCAGAGACCGCCGGCTACGCCGTGTCGATCACGTACATGATCTCGTACCTCCACACCGAGAACCTCGCGAGCAAATCGGAGACATTGACGGCCCTGTGCATCGCGTCGGGCATCGGCATCGTGGCCACCATGGCCTGGGGCGCGCTCACCGACCACATCGGACGCCGCACGCTCTACCTCGCCGTGTGCGCCTTCGCCGTCGTGTTCGGCATCCCGATGTTCCTGCTCGTCAACACAGGCTTCTTCCTCCTCGTGATCGCCACGTTCGTCATCTCCTACGCCGTCTGCCAGAACGCCCTCGCCGGCACCCAGGGCGCCTGGTTCCCCGAGCTGTTCGATGCGGCGCGCCGAGCCTCTGGAGCCTCACTGGCGTACCAGATCTCGGCGATGGTCTCCGGCTTCACGCCCTTCATCACCACGCTGCTGTTCCTCTGGATGGGTTGGTGGGGTCCGGCGCTGCTGTTCACCACCTACGCCCTCATCGGACTGATCGCGGCGATCTCGACCGCAGAGACGTGGGGCCCGACCGAGCGCCGACTCGCCGATCGCGCACTGTCCGAGCTGAACGCGGCCGACGCGCTCGACTCCCGCCCCGCGCACATGGACGACGCCACATTCGCCACCCCCACGGCGTCGGGCAGCACCGCCGCGCCCCGACCCGTCACCCACTGAGTCAGGAACACCTATGAGCACCATGACAACCCAGCAGAATGCACCGGCGACAGAATTCGCCGCCCGGGTCGCTGCGGTCGAGGAGTTCGCCTACCGCAGTCGACACAACTCGCTCGACATGGGCGAGGAACAGGGACAGGGCTACGTCGGCCAGGCCCTCGGCGCAGCCGACATCTTCGCCACCGTCTACGCCGACCGGCTGCGCTTCCGGCCCTCCGAACCCGACTGGAACGAACGCGATCGCTTCCTGCTCTCCACCGGTCACTACGCCATCGGCCTCTACGCCGCACTCGCCGAGGCCGGCATCGTCGACCGCGCCGAGTTGGCGACCTACGGCTCCGACGACTCCCGGTTGCCGATGTCGGGGATGGCGAGTTACACACCGGGAATGGAGATCTCGGGCGGGTCGTTGGGACACGGCCTGACCGTCGCGGTGGGAATCGCCCTGGGCCTGCGGCATCAGAAATCGGCCTGCAAGGTCATCAACTTCCTGTCCGACGGAGAACTCGACGAGGGCTCGACGTGGGAGGCGGCCATGGGTGCCCACCACCATCGTCTCGGCAACCTCACCGCAGTCGTCGACATCAATGCGTTGCAGGCCGACGGTGCCACCTCCACCATCCTGTCCACCGAACCGGTGCACGAGAAGTGGGCGGCGTGTGGTTGGTACGTCGAGCGGATCGACGGCAACGACGTCGCCGCTCTGTTGGCCGCGTTCGACCGAGCCGCGGACCTGTCCGGCGACCGACCCTCGGTGATCCTGTGTGACACCAAGGTCGGCAAAGGTGTTCCACTGCTGGAGAACCGAGAGAAGGCGCACTTCATGCGCATCGAAGAACACGAGTGGCAGATCTGTCGCGACCAACTCACCGCCGGCCACACCTCGAAGGACCTCTGACATGACCACCACCACCGCTCCCAAGCTCAAGACGTCGGCGATGATCGCCTCGTTCGTCGACCCCGGCCAGAAGACCGCCATGGCCCCGTTCGGTCACGCACTCGTCGAGGCGGCTGCGCAGAACGACAAGATCGTCGGTCTCAGTGCCGATCTCGCGAAGTACACCGACATGCACATCTTCGCCGCGGCGTTCCCCGACCGCTTCTTCCAGATGGGCATGGCCGAGCAGCTGCTCTTCGGTGCGGCCGCCGGGATGGCCGAAACCGGCCTGATCCCCTTCGCCTCCACCTATTCGGTTTTCGCGGCGCGGCGCGCGTACGACTTCCTCTGCCTCGACATCGCCGAGCCAAAGCTCAACGTCAACATCGTCGGCGGGTTGCCGGGGCTGACCACCGGGTACGGACCGAGCCACCAGGCGACCGAGGACATCGCGATCTTCCGGGGCATGCCGAACCTCACCATCGTCGACCCCTGCGACTCGGTCGACATCAGCCAGGCCGTGCCGCAACTGGCCGCCTCGGAGGGACCGACCTACCTGCGTGTGCTGCGCGGCAAGGTCGCGACCGTCCTCGACGAGTACGACTACACCTTCGAGCTCGGCAAAGCCAAGACCCTGCGCGGCGGCACCGACGTGCTGTTCATCAGCAGCGGACTGATGACGATGCGAGCGCTCCAGGCTGCCGAGCGCCTCGCCGCCGACAACATCGACGTCGCGGTCCTGCACTCGCCGACGATAAAACCCTTCGACTCACAGACCGTGCTGGCCGAGATGAACACCGACCGCCTCGTGGTCACGCTCGAGAACCACACCGTGATCGGAGGGTTGTTCGAATCTGTCGCTGCCGTGGCCACTCGGGTCGGTATGGGCAAGCGTGTCGTCCCGATCGGACTACCCGATCAGTTCCTCGACGCGGGCGCGCTGCCCACCTTGCACGAGCGGTACGGGCTCAGCACCGATCGCATCTGCGCCACCGTGCGCGCCGAACTCGGCTGACGCGACCGCGGTGGAGTCGTCGACCGACCTCCGAGACCGTAAGCTGACAGTCGACAATTGTTTGTCGACAGTCACACCACTGCCGTCTCAGGAGGTCGTCATCGCACCGCAATCGACCGCGCTACTGGGACTTGCGAAGACGAACCTGCGCGAACAGGCCGTCACGGCGCTGCGAGCTGCGATCACCAGTGGCAATCTGCCGCCGAGCAGCCCACTCGTCGAGACCGAGCTGTCGGAGATGCTGCAGATCAGCCGCGGAACCCTGCGCGAAGCGCTGCGACAACTCCAACAGGAGGGGTTGGTGTCCGCCGGCGCACGAGGACGGCTGTTCGTCCGCCACCTCGACTCCAAGGAGATCCGCGACATCTTCGCCGTCCGCGCCGCTCTCGAAGCGCTCGCGGTCCGCGAGCTGGCGGAGAATCCCGACCGGGCCGAGCTGGTCGCAACCCTCCGTAGGGCTCTGGAGGTGATGGACGCCGCCGGTGACGACCTGGAGGCACGGATCGAGGCGGACCTCGATTTCCACCGCCACCTCAGCCGATTGACCGGCAACGAGACGCTCGTGCACTCGTGGTCGTCGCTCGAAGGGTCGATCCGGATGTCGATCATGTTCGCCGGACTCGACCGGGCGGTGGGAAACATGGACGTCGGCAAGCACAGCGCCATCGTCGACGCCATCGAGACGGGCGACGCGAACGAGGCATCGAACGCCGTCGAATCGCATATGCGTTGGGCGTCAGCCAATCTGATCGGCTGACGCGCGGGGTTCGACCCTACGAGAAGGTGGGGGAGACGACGCGGGCCATCGTGCCGTTCACGACAAGTCGATGGTCTCGAGTGACGCGTTCACGTCCTGCGCGCCCAGCACCGCGCTGCGGACGATGTAGCCCTGACAGAAGGTGAGCATGGCCAGCGCCGTGGCGGGCGCAGTTGCAGGCTCTCGCCCCTCGGCGATGAGCCAGCGCTCGGCGGCGGCGGCGAACGCACGCTCGATGTCGTTCATCCGCCGCTGCACGATCTCGCGCATCGTGGCGTCGAAGGCCGCCTCGCCCCAGAACTGCACCACGGTCGCGAACGGGATGCCTGCCTGCTCCAGGCCGACCAGCCACCGCCGCACGACCTCGCGGGGGGAACGTGCCGGCTCGTCGTCCGGCATGGCGAGCAGGCTGAGCCGCTTCCCGATCACCTCGGCCGCGACCAGCTCGATGAGCTCGTCCTTGCGCGCGAAGTGGGAGTAGACCGAACCGGCGGACAGGCCGGCCTCCTCGATGATGTCGGCCATCGTCAGGTTGTTCAGCGCTCGCCGACGCAACACGCGCAGGGCCGCGGCGACTATCTCATCCCGACGTGCCTGGCGGTACGCGTCACTGACTCGAGGCATACGACGAAGCCTAACCTAGGCTAGTCTCCAAACAGAACCGTCATTCTGTTTAGGGAGTAGCGCCATGAGTAACACCACAATCGACCGCACCCGTCCCACGGCCGCCGTCGGTTTCGGAGTCGTCGCCGGTCTCGTCGTCGCGCTGGTGGTCCTGGCCTTCCTCTGGCCCATTGCCACCTCTGAGCCGCGCGACCTCCCGGTGGGCGTCGTCGGCGCGGCGCTTCCACAGGGGGTCGAGCTGCCTGTTGACGCCACGCCCTACAACACCCGCGCCGACGCAGTCCAGGCGATCAAGGAGCGAAAGGTGTACGGCGCCTATGTACTCGACCAGGCCGCGCCGGAGGTGTTGATCGCCGGGGCCGGTTTGGCGTCAGGCACCGCGGTCATCGAGAAGGTGGGCGCCCAGCTGACCGCCGCCCAGGGAAAGGCCCCGACTGTCACCGACGTGGTCCCGCTCTCCTCAGGCGATCCGACCGGCACCGGGCTCGGCGCGATGGGCTTCCCACTGGTCCTGGGCGGCATCGTCGGCGGCGTCCTGGTCTCGTCGCTCGTCACCGGCCTGCGGCGCAGACTCCTCGCCCTCGGCGTCTACGGCATCGCCGCCGGCCTCCTGGCCGCCGTGGTGACCGGACCCGTGCTCGGCATCGTCACGGGCTCGTTCTGGGCCGACGCCGTGGTCCTCGGGGTCGCGATGCTCGGCACCGCCTCGACTGTTGTGGGCCTCAACGCCCTGATCGGTGCCGCGGGTACCGGCGTGGGCGCCGCCATCACCATGCTGCTCGCGAACCCGATCTCGGGCGGGGCCACGCCGCACCAGTTCATCACCGGCCCCTGGGGCGAGATCGGCCAGTATTTCGTCCCCGGCGCCTCGCAGAGCCTCTTCCGTGAGGTCAACTACTTCCCCGATGCATCAACCCTGCACGAGTGGCTCATCCTGATCGCCTGGATCCTCGGCGGCGTAACTCTTTCGGTCGCTGCGCATTTCCGGAGCTCGGCACCGGTGGACGTCCCCGTCGGCGAACGCGAGGAGGCGTCCAGCATCGCCTGAAGGCTGCCGCACCGTTCCCGGTGAGGGCTTCGCTCGGTTTCAGTCGACCGTGTCCCCGCACAGAACGTCCAGGCTCTCCAGCACGAGCCGAATCCTGTCGGGGCTCAGAAGGCGGAGTCGCCGACCCAGAACAGGTGTGATCCGCGCCCCGATGTCCTCGGTCGTCTGCACGCCGTGATCAGTCAGTCGGATCCGTGACCGGCGTGAGTCCGCGAGATCGATTTCACGCGTCACCAGGCCCGAGTCGGCAAGCTTGGACAGTGCCCTGCTGAGAACGGACGGGTTGAGACCGAGGTCGCTCACGAGATCACCCGGACTGTCGACGCCCATCGTGACGGTGCGCAGCACCAGGAAATCCACGAGGTCCAGGTGTGCGGCGGCAGCGACGTGCACCCGGGCGTCGGCCACGACCAACTTGTTCAGGCGGTAGAGCGCATCGAGCAACTGCAGCTCGGGGGCGTCGGTGTCAGCCATGGGAGAAATCTAACATCCGATGATTATTGACATGAGTCAACTATTGCGAGTTGGGTGTGGGTATGACTGATGACAGCGCCACCACACCGGGCCGGATCGATTTTCACCACCACTTCATGCCGACCGCCATGCTCACCTCAGGTTTGTTCGGCGACACCACCGGCTGGAAATTCCGTGACGAGGATGCGTGGACACCGCAGGTCAGTGTGGACTTCATGGATCGTCTGGAGATCGACACCGCGATCCTGTCGGTGCCCAACGATGTGGAGGCACGACTGCCGGAGAACAAGCGTCATCACTTCGCTCGCGAGGTGAACACCTTGTCTCGCCAGGCGGCCGACGACCACCCCGGACGCTTCGGGCTGTTCGCGCATCTACCGACCCCGACAGACACCGACCCCGCACTCGAGGAACTGACCTATGCATTCGACGTGCTCGGAGCCGATGGCGTCACCCTGACCAACGTCTACGGCACCGGTGATGAGGCCCGATCCCTGGGCGACCCGATCTTCGAGCCACTGTGGGCTGAGCTCGATCGCCGCAACGCGCTGGTGTTCCTGCACGGCGAGCAGACGCCGGGCAGCAATCGGGCCCCGAGCAGGTTCTTACCCACCCCGATCAGTGAGACCCCCAACGAGACCTACAAGGGCGCAGCCGATCTGGTGACCAGCGGCCGCAAACGGCAGTATCCGAACGTGCGGATCATCCTCGCCCATTCGGGCGGCAGCACGCCCTATCTGGCCGCCCGCGTCGCCGCACTGTGCGCGTTCCACCTCGACTGCGAACTGACCGCAGACGAGATCCTCGCCGACTTCCGGACGTTCTACTACGAGACCGCCCTGTCAGGATTCGAGACGAATCTGGTGGCGCTCGAGAACTTCGTCGACCCGAGCCACATCCTGTTCGGCACCGACTTCCCCGCCGCCAACCCGCGCACCGCCGGCTGGTTCACCGACAACGTCGACGAGTACTTTGCGACTCGTCCCGCGATTCTCTCGAAGGTCATGCATGACAACGCATTCAGCCTCGTGCCCCGGCTGAGCGCCGTAGTCCCCGCGCACCGGTGAACCTCGACTGCCGGCAAACCCGTCAGGTCAGCGCGGGGTAGCGGGAGTCGGCGTCGGAGCGTGCCTCGTACAGATCGAAGTACGTGGGAGCGATCTCGGCTGCCGACGTGCCGGGTTGCCCGGATCCGATCCACACGCTGATCGCGAGATGGGCGGCGTACACGCCGTGTTCAGTGAGCACGTTGTGCAGGTTGAGAACCCAGTTGCGCAAACCGGCGGAGGCGATGTTGATGTTCGCCATAGCCGGCGACGGCTCCACCGATCCACCTCCGGCTGTGATGATGATGGTGCCGGTTCTGGCGGCGATCATGTCGTCGACGACCTGCTTCACCACATGTATCGCACTGAAGTAGAAGTCGAGCTGTGGCTGAAGATTGGCCGGCGTGACCTCCAGGACGCCGGCAGCGGGCAAGCTGGTGTCGGCCGCCGAGAACTCGAGAACATCGACAGTTCCGAGGGTTTCACGGATCTGGGCGAACGCCGCGGTGATCGACTCCGCGTCGAGCAGGTCAGCAGTGAAGGCGGTCGCCGCGATTCCCTCGCCGTTGAGCACGTCGGTGAGGGAATCCAGCTTTGCCCGATCACGGGCGACGAGCGCGACGGTGAAACCGTTCCGGCCGAACACGCGGGCGATCTCCAGACCCATCCCTGGCCCGGCACCGACTATGACAATCAACGACACGTTCTCACCCCTGAATGGTTACTGTTTGTGTGCAACCACATCGTCTGTGTGTTTCACCGTCGCCACAAGAAGGCACATTCGTGTTCGTGAGGAGCGCCCATGTCCACCAGCGAGAACGCATCGCTCGCACACGGCGCCACCCCGCCCGGTCCGTGTGAGGGGTGGGGCGACGATGCCCCGTTGATCCGCAGCATCCTCGACCGTGTCGGAGACAAGTGGGGCATTCTCGTGATCGCCGTTCTCCGCGACACCCCGCTGCGATACAAACAGTTGCACCGCAGCGTCCCGGACATATCCCAGCGGATGCTCACCCTCACCCTGCGCCACCTCGAGCGCGACGGTCTCGTCACACGCACCGTCTACCCCGAGGTACCGCCGCGCGTCGACTACGCACTGACCCACCTCGGCGTCTCGCTCCTCGAACACGTTCTGGGCCTGGCGATGTGGGCGTCCGAACACACCGATGAGATCCGAGGCCACCGCAGCGAATATGACCGGCGGCAGTCAGTGAAAGCCTGAGAAGGTGCCGCGCGCGGCAGCTGGGCTGCATCGAAGCGCTGATCTGCGCAAACGTTGTGTGGCCAGAGTCGGGATCGAACCGACGACCTTCCGCTTTTCAGGCGGACGCTCGTACCAACTGAGCTACCTGGCCGTACGGCTTGCACCCAGTGGACCGGGCTACTTCGCCGCTTGCGGTCTTCTCGGGAGAAGACCAAAGCGACCCTGACGGGACTCGAACCCGCGACCTCCGCCGTGACAGGGCGGCGCGCTAACCAACTGCGCCACAGGGCCTTGCTTGTACATCACGTGCTCCGGCGTATCTCGAGTTGTCACCTCGAACGCCGGATCAGCGTACCCCCTACGGGATTCGAACCCGCGCTACCGCCTTGAAAGGGCGGCGTCCTAGGCCGCTAAACGAAGGGGGCCAGTATCTCCGTGGGGAGCTAGATGAGCTTAGGACATCGGCTGGAAATTTCTCAAATCCGCTGACCAGAGGACCCGGGGCCGCCGTGGCGACCCCGGGCCCTGGAGCAACCGATCAGGCGTGGACGACGGCTGCACCCTCGGGGGTGGCCGGCAGTTTGCCGCTGCGGACCAACACCGCGGCGATCACACCGCCGACCGCGAAGATGCCCGCGGCCCATCCGAACGCCGTGGTGTAGCTGTGCACCGCAGCCAGCTGACCTGCGTACGCCGGGTTCGAGGCCACTGCCGACGCGTGGTCGGTGAGGTAGCTCGCGACGGCGCTGGAGGCGATGGTGCTCAGCAGCGCGGTACCGACCGAGCCACCGACCTGCTGCATCGTGTTGACCGTGGCCGACGCGACGCCCGCATCCTCGGCGGAGACGCCCGAGATCGCGCCCTGCATGGCCGGCGCCATCGACGAACCGATACCGAGGCCCATCACGATCAGTCCGGGCAGGATGTCCGAGGCGTACGAGCTCGTCTCGGTCAGCTGCGTCAGGTAGAGCATGCCGCCGGCGGCGACGAGCATGCCGACCGTCATCAGCCAGCGCGGTCCGAAGCGCGGCAGCAGCACCGACGTCGACAGGGTCGCGGTGAGCACCAGGGCGCCGATCATCGGCAGGAACGCGAGTCCGGTGCTGATGGGGCTGAAGCCGAGGTTCTGCTGCAGGTAGTAGGTGAGGAACAGGAAGATGCCGAACATCCCGATGCCGGCGATGAACACCACCAGGTACGAACCACCGCGGGTGCGGTCGAGGACGATGCGCAGCGGCAGCAGGGCGTGGGCGGTGCGGGCCTGCAGGGTGACGAACACTGCGAGCAGCACAGCTCCGGCGACCAGCCAGGTGATGGTGGCCCAGTCGGCCCAGCCGTTGGTCTCGGCGTTCGAGAAGCCGTAGACGATCGAGAACAGCGCGGCCGAGACGGTGACGACGCCGGGCATGTCGAGTCGCGGACGGACCGCGGACTTCTGCTTGCCGATGAACAGCAGCGCGCCGACGAGAGCGATCGCGGCGATCGCGAGGTTCACGTACAGGCACCAGCGCCAGTCGGCCCACTCGGTGAGCATGCCGCCGAGCAGCAGGCCGATGGCACCGCCACCGCCGGCGATCGCGCCGAAGATGCCGAACGCCTTACCGCGCTCCTTGGGGTCGACGAACGTGGTGGTCAGCAGAGACAGGGCCGCAGGTGCGAGCAGCGCGCCGAAGACGCCCTGGCCGGCACGAGCGAACACCAGCATCTCGAAATTCACCGCGGCGCCACCGACGGCGGACATCACGGCGAAGCCGACGAGGCCGACCATCAGCGTCATGCGCCGACCGAAGATGTCGGAGAGGCGGCCGCCGAGCAGAAGAAGGCTGCCGAAGGCCAGTGCGTATGCGGTGACGATCCACTGGCGATCGGCGTTGTCGAAGCCGAGCGACGCCTGGGCGTGCGGAAGAGCGATGTTCACGATGGTGGCGTCGAGAACCACCATCAGCTGAGCGAGGGCGAGGACACCGAGGATCACCCAGCGGAGCCGGTGGTGGCGCTCCCCTGCGTTCTCCTCGAGACCCTGCGGGTCGAGGTTCTTGGTCAACGTGGTCATGACGTACTCCATGTTCTGAGCTAGGCGGAGGCATGGCCTCCGGTTACTGAGATCACGCTAGCACTAAGTGGAGATTCTGGCTCCACTTGATATGCTGTGATCATGACCACTGCTGATCAGGTCCGGACAGAACGGACAGAGGCACGCCCCTTGCGCGCCGACGCCGAGCGCAATCGGCTGCGGATCATCGCCGCCGCACGCGACCTGTTCGCCCAGCGTGGGTTGGAGGTGACCCTCGACGACGTCGCCGCCCACGCCGGCGTCGGTGTGGGAACGGTCTACCGCCGCTTCGACAATCGCGATCAGCTGATCGAGGGCGTGTTCGTCGAGCATCTCCACGAGGTCGCGACGCGATTGACCGCGGCCCTGGAATCGCCGGACACCTGGAACGGTGTGGTGACGCTGTTCACCTATGTCGGAGAATCGATGGCCGGTGACCGCGGGCTGGCGTCGGTGATGATGCGCATCGACCACACCGCGCCCGCGATCGAGACCGCGAAGCTGTCCATGACGTCTCTGATCGAGCAGGTGCACCAGCGCGGGGTGGCCGAGGGTGTCCTCCGGCCGGAGATCGAGCGCACCGATTTCTTCGCCTTCTTCACCATGCTCTCGTCCATCGCCGAGGTCACCGAATCGACCGCGCCGGGCACGTGGCGGCGCTACCTCGAGCTCATGCTCGACAGCATCCGTGCCGACGGGACGCGCCACCCGCTGACCGTCCCGGCCATGACCGATGAACAGATCCGCGCCGCGCAGGCCGCGCGGTGCCGGACCCGGTGAGCCGTCTGTAAACTCCCCCGTGCCGCGGTTCGCCGCAGGCATCAGCCCCTATAGCTCAGTTGGTAGAGCTACGGACTTTTAATCCGCAGGTCGTAGGTTCGAGCCCTACTGGGGGCACCACCACCCATCGCCAGACACTTCGCCACGAAGCGGGGTGTCCTCGTTGCCCGTGGTCACCTACGCCGGGCAGCCTTCTACAGCACAACGCGCCACCGCGAAACGTGTTCGCGGTGGCGCGTCAATTTCCCGATGTGGGGCTGCGTCAGGGCCCGGGGGGCGCGCTGCCAGGCGGTGTGCCCGGGCCGGGAGGCGCGCTACCCGGCGGCGTGCCCGGACCAGGAGGTGCACTGCCGGGAGGGCTGGCTGCCGCGGCGCCGGCGCCTACCCCCAGCCCTCCGATGACGACCATTGCGGTAGCGACGCAGGCCACTACGATCTTCGTCGCGATCGTGCCGATGGTTCTCTGACTCATGGCGCCTCCTCAGCTCGGGGACCCGTGGATTGATCTGGTCGCCACCGGCGCGGTGGTGCCCGCGCGGCTGCAACCTACTTCGATGTGGAGGTGATCGTAAGCGGGTCTAACAGACTTTACGTCGCGGGAGCGAGTGTCGGTGACGGCGAGGGACTCTTCGCTAGTGCGCGTGGCTGGGATGGCAGCAGTCGCAGAGCTCACCGCTCCAGCCGAAGCCGCGACCGGCCGAGATCTCGTCGCAGAAGTAGCACGACATGTGGTTCGCGCCGTGGAAGGCCAGCCAGTCCGTCACTCGTTCGACAGCGTCGTCGACGGCACGATTCCAGCGGTAGAGGGTGCGCAGGATCGGCCGGTCGATCAGGGCCGAGTGATCACGGTGCACGCGGTGCTCACAGAGCGGGCAGACCTCGACATCGGACGTCGAGGGCTTCGCGAGCGTGATCAGGGACACATGTGGATTATGTCCCAATCTGCCGCGCTTTTGTACGGATCATTTGAGAAAGCATACGAACATGCGACATCTGCAATTACTCCTCCGGTAGCCTGTATTCCTGCTTCGGACGGCCGGTCGTTCCGTATCGCAGTTTCATCGACAGGCGCCCGTCGGCGACCAGCGTCGCGAGGTGGCGTCGCGCCGTCGGCGGCGAGATGCCCACGGACACGGAGATCTCGTCGGCGAACACGGGCCCGTCGGCCTCGGTGACCGCCGCGAGGATCGACTGCTCGGTCTGCGACATCTCCTCCGAGCGGGGTGCGGCCACCCGTTCGCCTCGCATCGTGGCGATCGCCGAATCCACCTGTGACTGCACCAGATTCGACGCCTCGACGATCCTGCGGTACTGCGCGTACCCGGCGAGGCGGCGGGCCAGTTCGGTGTTCTCGAACGGCTTGATGAGGTAGGCCAGCGCGCCGGCGGTCAGCGCGTGACGCACGGCGGTGGCGCTGTCCTCCGCCGTGACCACGAAAGCGTCGCACCGCATCTCATGGATCAGCTCGATACCCGATCCGTCGGGCAGGTGGACGTCGACCAGGGCGAGATCGATCTCGGGATGGTCGATCAGCGCGGTGCGCGCCTCGGCCACGCTCCCGACGCGCGCGGTGGTGGTGAAGCCGATCATCGCGTCGGCGATGGAGGCGTGCAGGGCCGCGACGCGGAAGTCGTCGTCGACCACCAGCAACGACAGCTCGGTCCTCGCCATCACACTCCCCCTGACACGGTTCGCGCCGCCCGCAGCACGCCCGGTATGCGCGCCACCATCACCGCTCCACCCAACGGGTTCTCGCCCGAGACGTCGCCACCGGGGTCGCCGATGGTCACGTCACCGCCGTGGCCGCGCGCGGACTGCCGCGACAGTGCCAGACCCATGCCGCGGCCACCGGGCACGGTCGAGTCGCGGTGGCTGGTGACGCCCTCGACGAAGACGTCGTCGCGGTGGTCGAACACGATGCCGTCACCGCTGTCGTTCACCGTGACGTGCACGGTGTCACCGTCGGCGACCACCTCGACCTCGACGGTCCGCGGCTCGCGAGCACCGGTGGACGCGGCGTCGATCGCGTTGTCGACGAGGTTGCCGACGATGGTGATGACATCGACCGGCGAGGTGAGCTCCCCGTCGATCCATGTCTGCGGTCCGAGCACCAGCGTCACCCCGTGCTCGCGCGCCGAGGCGGCCTTGGCGTCGAGGAACGCCCGGAGGTGCGGTTCGGCGACGTTGTCGAGCCCGGGCGTCTCGATCGCGAACCGTCCGGTACCGGCGACCTCGTCGAGATACTCCAGCGCGGCGTCGGCGTGGCCCTGTCGGATGAGGCCGGCCACCACGTGGATCCGGTTCGCCGACTCGTGCCGTTGGGCCCGCAGCGCGTCGGTCATCGCCTTGATCGAGGCGACCTCCTGGGTGAGTCCCTCGACGTCGGTGCGGTCGATCACCGACACCACCAGGCCGAGGTCCCGGCCGTCGCGCCGCACCTGTCGCGAGCTGACCAACACGATGCGGTCGCCGACCGCCGCCGCGCGGGGTGTCTCGACCGGGTCGTGGGCGACCTCGAGAACCCGTGGCGTGAGCCCGATGTCGTCGATGCGGTCACCGACGTCACCGGTGATCGCGAGAAGGTCGCGCGCCCTGTCGTTGATGACCCTCACGATGCCGCGCGCATCGGCGGCCACCACGCCGTCTCCGATCGAGTGCAGCACCGCCTCCTGCTCGCGCACCAGCTCGGAGAGCTGATCGGGTTCGAGGCCGAGGGTGAGCCGCCGCCACCGTCGCGACAGCAACACCGATCCGACGATGCCGACGAGCAACGCGGCCGCGGCGAGCGCGGTGGTTGTGACGATGTCGCCACGGATGTCCTGCCGGACCTGCTCGGTGGAGATGCCGACACTGACGAGCCCGACGATGCGTCCGTCGGACGACCGGATCGGGGTCTTCGCCCGCACCGATTCGCCGAGGGTGCCGCGTTCGGTGGCGAGGTCGTCGGATCCCGACAGCGCCCGGAAGGGGTCGGTGGACAACGGTTGGCCGAGCTTGTCGACCTCGGGGTGGGCGAGGCGGATACCGCGGTCGTCGGCGATGACGACGAACAGTGCTCCGGTGCGCGCGGCGACGGCCAAGGCCTGCTGTTCGAGCGGCCCGTTCTCCAGGGCGGCACGTGTCGGGTCGAGTGAGCCGGGCGTCAGCCGCGAGTAACGGGTGACCTCGGAACGGACCTGTTGATCGCTGGCGACCGACCGCGCGATGGCCAGCGCGCGCTGGGCGTACTCGTCGCGCAGGCGGTCACCGGAACCGGAGATGAGGACACCGAAGCCGACGCCGAGACTCAGGACGATGACGACGATCTGCAGCACAAGCACCTGGTTGCGCAGCTTCATCCGAAAAGGGTAGGCACCCGTCCTGCGACGGGTGCCCACCTTGGTCGAACTCGGTATCTCCTCGATCAGAACGGGATGACCCCGACGAGGACGCCGACTCCCAGCATCGACAGCGACACCAGGCCCGCTCGCCACAGCACCTTCTTGTGATGATCGGCCAGCGACACCCCGGCCAGGGCGACCAACAGCAGGATCGCGGGAACCAGCGGGCTCTGCATGTGGAACGGCTGTCCGGTGATGGAGGCGCGAGCGACCTCGGAGGGATCGATGCCGTACTTGCCCGCGGTCTCCGAGAGCACCGGGAGCACCCCGAAGTAGAAGGCGTCGTTCGACATGAAGAAGGTGAACGGGATCGACAGGACACCGATCACGATCGCCATGTGCGGCCCGAGGAACGTAGGCAGGACACCGGTGAGCCACTGCGCGATCGCCTCGACCATGCCGGTTCCCGACATCACGCCGGTGAGGACCGCTGCGGCCAGGACCATCGCGACCACCGAGACGATCGACGACGAGTGCCGGGTGATGGCGGCCTGCTGCTCGGCCACGCGGGGGAAGTTGATGACCAGCGCGATGCCGGCGGCGATCATGAACAGCACCGGGATCGAGATGACGTCCATGCCGAGCACGGCCAGCAGGGCGACGGTGAGACCGGCGTTGACCCACAACAGCTTCGGGCGCAGCGTGGGGCGGTTCTCGTCGAGTGCGCCACCGGTGAAGCCCGAGTTCGGGGTGGGGGTCTCGTCGATGTCGTCGGGGCCGTCGCCGGTGCCCATCGAGGGCCGGGCCGGCGGGGTGGTGCCGTTGCCGGAACCGGGGCCGTCGAGGACGGCCACCGCGGAGTCGCCGCCGGAACCCGAACGGGCGAGGACGGATTCGCGGATCTCGATCTTGCCGATACGACGACGCTCCATGATGCCGAGGTGGTAGCTGAAGATCATGACCACGATCAAGCCGACCACCAACGAGGGGATCATCGGGACGAACACATCCGACGGGGAGACGCCGAGAGCGGCGGCGGCGCGGGTGGTGGGCCCGCCCCACGGGAGGATGTTCATGGTGCCGTTGGCCAGGCCCGCGACCACGGTGAGGACGACCGGGCTGACGCCGAGCTTGAGGTACAGCGGCAGCAGCGCCGAGGTGGTGATGATGAAGGTGGTCGACCCGTCGCCGTCGAGCGACACGATCATGGCCAGAACCGCGGTTCCGACAACGAGTTTCGCCGGATCGTCGCGCACCAGGCGGACCACGAGGCGGACCACCGGGTCGAACAGTCCGACGTCGATCATGATCCCGAAGAACACGATCGCGAAGAACAGCATCGCGGCCGTCGGCGCGAGATCCTTGATGCCGTCGCTGATCATGTCGCTGATGCCCAGCCCGGCGCCGGCGAACAGACCGAACGCGACGGGGACCAGGATCAGCGCGACCACCGGGGTGGCGCGTTTGGTGATGATCAAGAACATGAACGTGACCACCATCAGGAGGCCTAGTACTACGAGCATGGCGTCTACCGCTTTCTCACCGGACTGTGTCGGAGTGATCTGGGTCGGAGTGATCTCCGCTACATCTGGAGTCTCGGGGTCGCACAGATCACAGTCACGCTTGAGCGCGTAAGGCACGTTCTGCGCATTTCGCGCGGCCGGATGGTGTCGCCGCGGCGGAACGCCGACGACCGATACGGGGCCGGTGGCATATTCGAGAGGTGATCGACATCGACCGCCCGCAGATCGAGGGTTCCGTCGCCGTGCGCCAGGGCCGCCGGATCGGCTTCGCCGAATTCGGCTCCCCCCACGGACGTGCGGTGATCTGGCTCCACGGCACCCCGGGAGCGCGACGGCAGATCCCGCTCGAAGCCCGACGGTGGGCAGGCGAGAACAACGTACGGGTGATCGGTCTCGACCGTCCCGGAGTGGGCTCGTCGACCCCGTACCGCTATCCGTCGGTGCTCGGTTTCGCCGACGACCTCCGCATCGTGGCCGATGCACTCGGTGTCGACCAGATGGCCGTGATCGGACTGTCGGGCGGCGGTCCGTACACCCTCGGCACCGCCTACGCGCTGCCCGAGCGGGTGGTGGTGGCCGGCGTCCTCGGCGGTGTCGCGCCGACCGTCGGACCCGACGCCATCGACGGCGGCGCCATGGGCCTGGGCAAGTACGCCGCCGGAGTGCTCGAGGTGGCCGGCGCCCCGATCGGGCGGACGGTCAGTTCGTTCATCCGGGTGGCGCGACCCATCGCGAGCCCCGCCATCGGCCTCTACGGGCTGCTCTCCCCGCGCGCCGATCGGCAACTGTTGGCCCGACCCGAGTTCAAGGCGATGTTCCTCGACGACCTGCTCAACGGCGGCAAGCACCGCATGGAGGCCCCGTTCGCCGACGTCGTCGTGTTCTCGCGCGACTGGGGTTTCCGCATCGGCGACGTCACGGTCCCGGTGCGCTGGTGGCACGGCGACCGCGACCACATCATCCCGTTCCGCCACGGACAGCACGTCGTCGATCTCCTCCCCGACGCGAAGCTCTACCCGATGCCCGGCGACAGTCATCTCGGTGGCCTGGGCATGGCCACCGACATCCTCACGGAACTGATGTCGGTGTGGGACAGCACCGGTCGCTGAGGGCGCTGCTGGGGGTGATCGTCCTGGTCACCCTCAGCGCGTGCGGTCCCGACGACAGCGCCGAGCGGCCGGTCGAAACGACACCCTCGATCGCCTCAGCCGTCACCCCGCCCCCGACCAGCGGCGGCTTCGACTACCAACTGGGCGGCGCATACCCGCCGCCGGACGGGACGACCGTCGTCGAACGCGACAGCACCTCCGACCCCGTCGACGGCATCTACTCGATCTGTTACGTCAACGGCTTCCAGACCCAACCCGGCGTCGAGTGGCCGCGTGACCTGCTGGTACCCGGCGACGACGGAACCCCGCTCGTCGACCCCGGCTGGCCCGACGAACACCTGCTCGACCTGTCGACGCCGGCCCAGCGCGACGCAGCCGCCGCTCGCCAGCAGAACACCATCGACCTGTGTGCGCGCAAGGGATTCCGTGCCGTCGAGTTCGACAACCTCGACTCGTACTCACGCTCACGCGGGGCGTTCACCCTCGACGACGCCGTCGCCTTCGCGACCGATCTCACCACCAGGGCCCACCGTGCGCGTCTGGCCGTGGCGCAGAAGAACACCGCCGATCTCGAGAGCCGCGGCCGCGACGAGGTCGGCTTCGACTTCGCCGTCACCGAGGAGTGCGACCGTTTCGACGAGTGCGCGGCCGCGACCGAGGTGTACGGACCACGGGTGTTCGACATCGAGTACACCGACGATCTGCGCGGCAGCGTCGCCGATATCTGTGCCCGGTCGGCGACCCCGGCCATGACCGTGGTGCGCGACCGCGACCTGGTCCCGCGAGGCGACCCGGCGTACCGATACGCGCGCTGCTGAAAACTGCCCCGCTGCGAAGTGCCGAGGGGAATATGCCCTCGGCGCACGCTCAGGGGGCAGTTTTCGGCAGCAACCGGTGGTTGGATGAGCCATGACCTGCTCACCGTCGCTGTTCCGGCGCGCCGTCGGACTGGCGCTGATCGTGCTGGCGGCGACCGCGACCCTCGTGATCGGCGGGGTGGCGACGCCGCAGGCGCATGCCGCACCGACATTGACCACCGTCGAACCCGGGGTCCTCACCGTCGGCACCGAGGGCACCTACGCGCCGTTCACCTATCACGAGAACGGGACCGGGCCGCTGACCGGTTTCGACGTCGACATCATCACCGACATCGCGAAGAAGCTCGGCCTTCGCGTGAAGTTCGTCGAGACGCCCTTCGACTCGATCTTCCCGGCGCTGGACGCCGGTCGTATCGACATCGTCGCCAACCAGATCTCGTACTCCGCCGAGCGCGCCGCGAAGTACGACTTGTCGGAGCCGTATGTCGAGTCGGCGAGCGTGGTCATCACGCGGTCGGACGACGACTCGATCCGCTCGGTGAACGACCTGAAGGGCAAGACCTCGGCGCAGTCACTGACCAGCAACTACGCCACGATCGCGAAGGACGCCGGCGCGGTGATCGAACCGGTGTCCGGCTTCGACATCGCGATCCAACTACTCGCCCAGGGGCGGGTCCAGGCGACCGTCAACGACGAGCTGACCGCGAAGAACTACCTGACGACCACCGGCGACTCGAGCGTGAAGATCGCCGCCACGACACCGGACAAGAGCCGACAGGTGTTCGCCGCGCGGAAGAACTCCGGTCTCATGCCGGCGATCAACACCGAGATCTCGGCTCTGCGCGAGGAGGGCACGCTCGACAAGACCTACGCGAAGTACTTCGACAAGACCGAACGAGGTTCGAGCACGTGGGACGTGGTGCGCAGCAACCTCGTCCCGCTGCTGAAATCGGCGGTCACCGGCACCATCCCGCTGACCGCGATCAGCTTCGTCATCGGCCTCGCGATCGCGCTCGTTGTGGCGGTGGCCCGCATGTCGAGCCGTCGGGTGATCAGCAACGTTGCGCGTCTGTATATCTCGATCATCCGCGGGACACCACTGCTCGTGCAGCTGTTCATCATCTTTTTCGGGCTGCCGGAGATGGGCATCGTGGTCAGCCCGTACCCCGCGGCCGTCGTCGCCTTCAGCCTCAACGTCGGCGGATATGCCGCCGAGATCATCCGTGCGGCGATCGAGTCGATCAACAAGGGTCAATGGGAGGCGGCGTCGACCATCGGAATGAACTACACGACGACGCTGCGTCGGATCATCCTGCCGCAGGCGGCACGCACCGCGGTGCCGCCGCTGTCGAACACGCTGATCTCGTTGGTGAAGGACACCTCGCTCGCCTCGACGATCCTGGTGACCGAGCTGTTCCGTCAGGCCCAGTCGGCGGCGGCGTCGAGCTTCGACTACCTCGCGCTCTACAGCACCGCCGCGCTGTACTACTGGGTGATCTGCCTCGTGCTGTCGTTCGGGCAGTCGAGATTCGAGGACCGACTGCGAAAGTACGTGGCCACATGACCAGCACACGCGTCATCGAGGCGACCGGGTTGACGAAGTCGTTCCCGGGCCCCGGGAAAGACCCGATCCGGGTACTCGATCACATCGACTTCACCGTGGAACCGGGCTCGGTCTCGGTCATCATCGGTCCGTCCGGGTCGGGCAAGACGACGATGTTGCGATCGCTGAATGCCCTCGACATCCCCGATGGCGGCGTGATCCGGATCGGCGAGGTGAGCGTCGACTTCGCTGCGCTGGGCACTCCGCGCACAGGCCTCGGCAGCGGACGGAAGCTGTCGCGTGCCGACAACGCACTTCTCGCGCGCTACCGGCTGCAGAGCGGCATGGTGTTCCAGTCGCACAACCTGTTCCCCAACAAGACGGTGCTGCAGAACATCATCGAGGGCCCGGTCATCGTGCAGAAACGCGACGCCGAACAGGCTCGCACCGAGGCCCGCGAACTCCTCGACCAGGTCGGCCTGGCCGCGCAGGCCGAGCAGCTCCCCCACCAACTCTCGGGCGGACAGCAGCAGCGTGTCGGCATCGCCCGAGCGTTGGCGATGAAACCGACCGTCGTGCTGTTCGACGAGCCGACCTCGGCGCTCGATCCGGAGTTGGTCGGCGACGTCCTCGGCGTCATCAAGGACCTCGCGACCGCGGGCACCACGATGGTGATCGTCACCCACGAGATCCGCTTCGCCCAGCAGGTCGCCAACCAGGTGCTGTTCATCGACGGTGGCGCGATCGTCGAACGCGGAGCGCCGGCCGACGTGATCGGCGCACCGAGCAACGACCGCACCAAGACCTTCCTCAAGCGCATCCTCGACCCGGCCTGACCCTTACCAAGCGAGCGCTTGATCGCCTACTCTGCGGGCATGCCCGCACCCTTCACCTCCGAGGAACTCAGCGCTGCCTTCGCCCGTTTCGAGGCGACCACCGAGACGTGCGCGGCGAGCGGCGACTGGAACCCGTGGGCCGAGCAGTTCACCGTCGATGCCGACTACATCGAGCACGCGATGGGGACCATGAAGGGGCGCGAACAGATCCGTCCGTGGATCGCGAAGACCATGGGCACCTTCCCGGGCAACCACATGGTGGCGTTCCCGTCGTTGTGGCACGTCACCGATCCGGCGACGGCCCGGGTGATCTGCGAGATCGACAACCCGATGCGCGATCCGGGGGACGGTTCGGTGGTGTCGGCGACGAACATCACGATCCTCACCTACGCCGGCGACGGGCTGTGGTCGTGCGAGGAGGACGTCTACAACCCGATGGAGTTCGGCCAGGCCGCGAAAACATGGTGTGTGCGGGCGAAAGAGAGCGGCACCATCACCGCCGAGGCGCAACGGTGGCTCGACACAACGGGCGCCTTCTTCCCCTGAGGTCAGCGGTACCGCGGGAGACCGTGTCTGTTATTCGTCACGACCGTGTTGCGGAAACTTGGGTCGCACAGGGAGAACCCGTACTCTGAAACACTGTTGAGAGTCGATCCACGCACGTCGAAGAGGGGCTGAACACATGGCACGCGAGATGACCCAACTCGAACTCCTCCAGGAGCTGTCGCCGGCTGCCGAGGAGAACGTCAACCGTCACCTCGCCGTGGCCAAGGACTGGAACCCGCACGACTATGTGCCGTGGGACGAGGGAAGCAACTTCGCGATGCTCGGCGGCCAGGACTGGTCGCCCGAGCAGTCCGAGCTCGGTGACGTCGCCAAGGCGGCCATGATCACCAACCTCCTCACCGAGGACAACCTCCCCTCGTACCACCGCGAGATCGCCAACAACTTCTCGACCGACGACGCCTGGGGCCACTGGGTGGGTCGCTGGACCGCCGAGGAGAACCGCCACGGACTCGCGATGCGCGACTACCTCGTGGTCACCCGCGGTGTCGATCCCGTGGCCCTCGAAGAGGCCCGCATGATCCACATGACCAACGGGTTCACCTCCGTCGGTGTCGGTGGCGACCGCGCCGACGAGGTCGAGGCCCACGGCGGCGAACTGGGCCTGCTCTACACCGTCGCGTACGTGACGTTCCAGGAGCTCGCGACCCGCGTCAGCCACCGCAACACCGGCCGCGCATGCAACGACCCCATCGCCGACAAGATGCTGCAGCGCATCGCCGCCGACGAGAACCTGCACATGATCTTCTACCGCAACATCGTCTCCGCGGCGATGGATCTCACGCCGGATCAGACCATGCGCGCGATCACCGACGTGATCTGCAACTTCCAGATGCCCGGCGCCGGCATGCCCAACTTCCGTCGCCACGGCGTGCTGATGGCCAAGCACGGCATCTACGACCTGCGCCAGCACCACGAGGAGGTCGTGCTCCCGATCCTCCGCAAGCTCAACGTCTTCGACCGCGACGACTTCGGCGCGCAGGGCGAGGCCGACCGCGAGCGGCTCGGCGAGTTCGTCGAGAAGCTCGGCGAGGACACCCTGAAGTTCGAGGAGATGCGTGATCGCGCGCTGGCCCGCGAGGCGGCCAAGCGCGAGGCCCGCGCGTCGTAGGCAGCCCTTGACCACGCTCCTGGATCCGGCAACCGCCGCCCCCGATTCCTCGGGTGCGGCGGTTTCGGCATCGGGATCGACCCGTCCGGCCCTGTCGATCGGTCGTTTCGCGCTCGGCAGTCCCGTGGTGCTGGCGCCGATGGCCGGCGTCACCAACGTCGCGTTCCGCACGCTGTGTCGTGAGCTCGAACTCGAGCGCACCGGCACCGTCTCGGGGCTCTACGTGTGCGAGATGGTGACCGCCCGCGCACTCGTAGAACGCCACGAGTCGACGATGCACATGACCACCTTCGGCCCCGACGAGAACCCGCGGTCGATGCAGCTCTACACCGTCGACCCCGAGTACACCTACGCCGCGGCGAAGATGATCGTCGACGAGGATCTCGCCGACCACATCGACATGAACTTCGGCTGCCCGGTGCCGAAGGTGACCCGCAAGGGCGGCGGCGCGGCGATCCCGTTCAAGCGTCGCCTGTTCGCCCAGATCGTGGCCGCGGCTGTCCGCGCGACCGAGGGCACCGACATCCCGGTGACCGTGAAGTTCCGCATCGGCATCGACGACGATCACCACACCCACCTCGACGCCGGCCGCATCGCCGCTGCCGAGGGAGCGAAAGCCGTTGCGCTGCATGCCCGTACCGCGTCGCAGCGGTATTCGGGTGAGGCCGACTGGTCGGAGATCGCACGGCTCAAGGAACACGTGACCGAGGTTCCCGTGCTCGGCAACGGCGACATCTTCGAGCCGCCGGACGCGGTGGCGATGATGGAGCAGACCGGGTGCGACGGCGTCGTGATCGGTCGCGGCTGTCTCGGGCGCCCGTGGCTGTTCGCCGAGCTGAGCGCCCACCTCAACGGTCTGCCCGCACCGACCCCGCCGACGCTGGGCGAGGTCGCGCAGATCATCGTCCGACACGGACGCCTGCTCGCCGACCACCACGGCGAGGACAAGGGCATGCGCGAGATCCGCAAGCACGTCGCGTGGTACCTGCGAGGGTTCCCCGTCGGCTCGGATCTGCGTCGTGACCTGGCGCTGGTCACCAGCGTCGATCAGCTCGTCGATCTTGTCGGCACCCTCGACGCCGACGCCCCGTTCCCCCGCGACGGCCACGGTCCGCGCGGACGCCAGGGATCGCCCGCCGCCGTAGCCCTGCCCCAGGGGTGGCTCGACGATCCCGACGACGACGCCGTGCCCGCCGGCGCCGACGTCATGCACTCCGGGGGCTGAGTCGACTCCATGACGTGTTCATCCGGCCGTAGCGGCACGTACCATCGGTCACGTTCCCATAACGGCAGAGGAGTCCGGTGAGCGACGACCCCACTCCCGGATCAGCAGATCCGGGTGATCCCGCGCGTCGCCCCGCCCCCGGTTCTCGACGTGACGACATCCGTCGTCGCCTCGACCAGCCCTCCGACGACGTGCTCCGCGAACCGTCTGACCGGGAACGTCTACGGCGCGGCTCCACCGGCCGCCTGACCGTCGCCGAACTGCTCGCGCAGATGAACGACCCGTCCGCGTCGTCGCGCGCCGCAGCAACGCCCCCTCCCGCGACCCCGCCGCCGTCGACGCCACCGCCGTCGACTCGATCGCCCGTGGGCGACACTGACAACGACCGCACCGAGAACATCCCGCCTGTCGTCGACGACATCCCCGCCCCTCCGCCGCCCCCGCGCCCTGCGCCCCGTACCGCGGTGGCACCCGAGGTCCTCCCGCCGCGAGGCGACCGGGTGGCGAAGGCCGCTCAACGCAGCAGCCGCGTGCGCACCGCCCGCACCGCCGCCAGGGTCGTGATCGTGGTCGGAGCGGTGCTGGCCCTCGTCGGCACCGGCACCGTATGGGGGTATCTCCGGGTCACCAACGGCGGTTTCCGCACCATCGAGGCCGTCGACTCCAACGACAAGAACATCCGCAACAAAGGCGCCCAGTACGGCGACCAGACCTACCTGATCGTCGGCACCGACACCCGCGTGGGGAACAACGGCAAGGTCGGCGCGGGCACCACCGCCGACGCCGAGGGCGCCCGTTCGGACACCGTCATCCTCGTCAACGTCCCGGCCAACCGCAGTCGCGTGGTGGCGGTCTCGTTCCCGCGTGACCTGCAGATCGACCGACCCGACTGCGAGAGCTGGGACAACAACACCGCCACCTACGACCCGAACAACATCATCCCCGCCGAGACCGGCGCGAAGCTCAACACCGCCTACGGCGACGGCGGTCCCAAATGCGCGGTGAAGGTGATCCAGCAGCTCTCGGGCCTCAACATCAACCACTTCATCGCGATGGACTTCTTCGGTTTCGAGCAGGTGGTCAACAAGCTCGGCGGCGTGCAGGTGTGTTCGCCCACGCCGCTCTACGACTACGAGCTCGGCCAGATCCTGTCGCGGCCGGGCAAGCAGACGGTGAAGGGCCAGCGGGCCCTGAACTATGTGCGCGCCCGCACCATCGACACCGAGGGCAACGGCGACTACGGCCGGATCAAACGCCAGCAGCTGTTCATGTCGGCACTGCTGCGCGGGATGCTGTCGGGCCAGGTGTTGTCGAACCCGGCACGCCTCAACGGGATCATCAACACCTTCACCAAATACAGCTACGTCGATGGCATCGACACCGACAGCCTCGTGAACCTCGCACAGTCCCTCGAGGGTCTGCAGGCGGGCCGCGTGACGTTCCTGACGATCCCGACCTCGGGTACCACCACCGACGGGTCGAACAACGAGATCCCGCGCAACGACGACATCAACGCGATCTTCGACGCCATCATCAACGACGATCCGCTGCCCGGCGAGCAGAAGGCGTCGGCCCCCTCGTCGTCCTCGTCGTCGAAGGCCCCGTCGTCGTCGGCTCCGAGCACAACGCCCCAGGCACCCCAGGTCATCACCGCCTCGGCGCAGTCGCCGTCGGCGGTCGGCGTCCGTGTGCTGAACGGGACCGGCACCACCGGGCTCGCCACGCGGGTGTCGGATCAGATGTCGCAGCTGGGCTTCGATGTGCGTGGCGTGGCCGACGCCTCGGAGAACCAGACGCAGACCGTGGTCCGCTACGGACCCGGTGAGCAGGCCGCGGCCGCGACGGTCGCGTCGATGATCACCGGCGCGGTGATCCAGTCGGACCGCACCGTGAAGTCCGGCGTCGAGGTCCTCCTCGGCAGCGACTACCCCGGCGAGATCGGAGCGGTGCCCACCGCGGGCGAATCGCTGCGGGTGACGGAGAATCCGCGATCCGACGAGGCCGTCGACCTACCCGGCGATCTGTCGGTGACCAACGCCGCCGACACGTCCTGCAGCGGCTGACCGACCCGAAATCCTCGATCTTCCTGCGCGTTCACCGCGCGTTCACCGCGAGACAACCGTCCGATCCGGGTCTGCCAGTACCCTTGGCACATGCGGAATGCGTACCACGAGCAGATGGCCGAACTGAACGGCATCCTCGGTCACATGTCAGAGCTCGCCGGCGTCGCCATGGAGCGCGCCACACAGGCACTTCTCCAGGCCGACCTGGCGGTTGCCGAGTCGGTCATCTCCGACCACGAACAGATCGTGCGACTCTCCGCACAGGCCGAGGAGCAGGCGTTCGCCCTGCTCGCGCTGCAGGCCCCGGTCGCCGGTGACCTGCGCGCCATCGTCTCCGGTTTCCAGATCGTCGCCGACGTCGACCGCATGGGCGCTCTCGCCCTCCACGTCGCGAAGGTCGCGCGCCGTCGCCACCCGAGCAAGGCCCTGCCCGAGGAGGTCAACGGCTACTTCGCCGAGATGGGCCGCCTCGCCGTGCAGATGGCACTGTCGGCCCGCGAGGTGCTCAACAGCCAGGAGCCGACCGACGCCCTGCGTCTGCAGAGTGACGACGACGCCATGGACGACCTGCACCGTCACCTCTTCACCGTCCTCATGGACCGCGACTGGAAGCACGGCGTCGCCGCGGCCGTCGACGTCACCCTCCTCGGCCGCTACTACGAGCGCTTCGCCGACCACGCCGTGCTGATCGGCCGGCGCGTCGTGTTCCAGTCGACCGGCAAGACCCCGGAGCAGTTCGTCGAGGCGCAGCCGCACTGACGTGACGGCACGCTCGACCTAGTTTTTCGGCACGCTCGGCGGATCTCCGCCGAGCGTGCCTTTCTTTCCGCCGACTGTGCCAAAACATCGCCCCGAACGTGCCAAGCCCCGGTCCTCGTGCAGAGGACCGGGGCTTGCGCTGAGTTCAGCCGAGCGATTTAGCCGAAGCGGCCGGAGATGTAGTCTTCCGTGGCCTTCTGCTCAGGGTTGGAGAACATGGTCTCGGTGTCGTTGATCTCGATGAGCTGTCCGGCCTGGCCGACGCCGGCGAGGTTGAAGAACGCCGTCTGGTCGCTCACGCGTGCAGCCTGCTGCATGTTGTGGGTGACGATGACGATCGTGTAGTCCTTCTTCAGCTCGGTGATGAGGTCCTCGATCGCGAGGGTGGAGATGGGGTCGAGGGCCGAGCACGGCTCGTCCATCAGCAGGACCTCGGGCGACACCGCGATGGCACGCGCGATGCACAGACGCTGCTGCTGACCACCGGAGAGACCGCCGCCGGGCTTGCCCAGGCGGTCCTTGACCTCTTCCCACAGGTTCGCCCCGCGCAGGCTGCGCTCGGCGACCTCGTCGAGCTCCTTCTTGTTCCGCATGCCCTGCAGCTTCAGGCCGGCCACGACGTTGTCGCGGATCGACATGGTGGGGAACGGGTTCGGGCGCTGGAACACCATGCCGATGGTGGAGCGCACGCTCACCGGGTCGACCGAGCGGCCGTAGATGTCCTCGCCGTCGAGCAGGACCTTGCCCTCGACGCGGGCGCCAGGGGTGACCTCGTGCATGCGGTTGAGCGTGCGGAGCACCGTCGACTTGCCACAGCCCGACGGGCCGATGAAGGCGGTGATGCAGCGCGGCGGCACCTCGAGCGAGACGTCCTTCACCGCGTGGAACGCGCTGTAGTAGATGTTCAGGTCTTTGATGTCGAGACGCTTTGCCATGTCGGGCTCTTTCGTTCGGGTCGTGCGAATGTCTGTGTGGGCGCAGATGGTCCGGCGCGGACGCCTCAGGCCTTCTTGGGTGCGAACAGGCGCGAGACGAGCTTGGCGCCGAAGTAGATCACCGCGACGATGAGCACCAGCGTGAGCGCGGCACCCCACACCTTGTCGAGCGCGTCGGGGCCGTTGTTGTACTGCTGCACCATCATCAGGGGCAGCGACTGCTGATTGCCCTCGAACGGGTTGTTGTTGATCGCTCTCGTCGAGCCGACGAGGATCAGCACCGGCGCGGATTCACCCATCACACGGGCGACGGCGAGCATGACGCCGGTGACGATGCCCGACAGTGCCGTCGGCAGCACGATGCTGACGATGGTGCGCCACTTCGGGACACCGAGTGCGTAGGACGCCTCGCGCAGATCCTGCGGGACGATCTTCAGCATCTCCTCGGTGGAGCGCACGACGATCGGGATCATGAGCAGCACCAGGGCGAGCGCGACCACGAAGCCCGACCGGGGCAGACCCAGGGTGGTGCGCCACACGGCGTAGATGAACAGGGCCGCGACGATGGACGGCACACCGGAGAGGATGTCGACCATGAAGGTGGTGAAGCGGGCCAGCACCGACTTGTTGCCGTACTCGACGAGGTAGATCGCGACGAAGATGCCCACCGGGATCGAGATGACCGCCGCGAGCAGCGTCTGCTGCAGGGTGCCGACGATCGCGTTGAACGCGCCGCCGTGCAGTTCGTCGAACTGCCACCAATCGGCCGACAGGATCGGGCTGATGCCCCGGACGATCAGCGTGACCAGCAGCCACACCAGCGGCGCGAGGGCGATCAGCAGCGCCGCCGACACCAGCACCAGGGCCAGCTTGTCGGTGACCTTGCGGCGGGCGATGACGGGGGTGAAGCCCGACGGGTCCCGCTTGACCGGGCCGACGCTGGGACTCTCGAGGGTGGCGGTCATGACTTCGCCTTTCCTGCGACGACCGAGCGGGCCGCGGCGTTGACGATGAAGGTCAGCACGAACAGGGTGAGGCCGGCCGAGATGTAGGCGCCGGTCTTGATGGGCGAGTCGAACTCGGCGGCGTTGTTCGCGATCTTGGTGGCGAACGTCTCACCGCTCTCCATCAGGTTGAAGTCGAGCGGACCGGCGGTCGAGATGATGAGCAGCAGCGCCATCGTCTCGCCGAGAGCGCGCCCGAGGCCGAGCATCGAGCCGCTGATGTACCCGGAGAAGCCGAAGGGCAGGACCGAGACCTTCACGACCTCCCACTTGGTGGCGCCGAGGGCCAGAGCCGCCTCACGGTGACCGATGGGGGTCTGGACGAAGACCTCGCGGGTGACGGCGGTGATGATCGGCAGGATCATCACCGCGAGCACGATGCCCGCGGTCAGCAGGGTGCCACCGGTCGAGAGGTTCGCGACCTGGGTCGGCTCCTTGAAGAACGGCAGGAACGAGAGGTTGTTCACCAACCAGTTGTCGAGCGGGACCAAGGCGGGGCCGAGGACGAGGATGCCCCAGAGGCCGTAGACGATCGACGGCACGGCGGCCAGCAGGTCCACCAGGTAGGTGATGGGGCCGACGAGGCGGCGCGGGGCGTACTGCGTGAGGAAGATCGAAATGCCCAGGGCGACAGGCATGGCGAGGATCAGAGCGATCACCGCGACCACGACGGTGGCGTAGAGCAGGTTCAGGATGCCGAACTGCAGGGTGTCACCGGAGGTGACCCAGTCGCCGGAGTAGGTGAAGAAGTTCTCGGAGTTCTTCAGCAGGGCCGGGACGGCCTGGATGATGAGAAACACCGCGATCAGGGCGATGAGCACCGAGATGAAGATGCCCGAGCCGACCGAGAGTGTGCGGAAGATCTGGTCGCCCAGACGGGTGACCGTGCCCGCTGTCGACGAACCCGACTTGTCCGCGTTGTCGCCGGTGGGAGGGGGACCGGGAATCGTCCCGGCCATCGGGTCCGGGCCGCTGAGCGAGGAGGTCATGGATCCTTCTGAATCAGCCGTCTGGCCGGCGCGCAGTTCGCCGTGCACTTCGGTCATGAGCAATGTCTCCCAAGTCTCTCAACCAACGTCGCGGGGCCGCAATTTGCGCGGCCCCGCGACACCGGGTTCATCGATGCCGGCCCGGATCGGGCGTGGCAGCGGTCAGCTCAGAGAGTTGACCGTTCCGAGCAGGGTGTTCTTGTAGCTGTCGGGCAGGGCGACGTAGCCCAGGTCGGACAGGCCTTCCTGACCGTTGTTCAGGATGCTGGTGAACGCCGACTTCAGGATGGCGCCCTTGTTGCCGGTGTAGCCCTTGGAGCAGACGATCTCGTAGGTCGTCAGCAGCAGCGGCCACGCGCCCGCGGTCTTGGTCTCGAACAGCTTGTCGGTGTCGACCTGCAGGTCCTTCGAACCCGGGGTCTTGAACTGCACGCTCTCGAGCGCCTTGCCGGCGGTGTCGGCGTCGAGCTTGGTGGCGCCCGAACCGAAGTCGAGCTGCGCCAGGCTGAGCTTGTTCTGCTCGGCGAAGCCCCACTCGACGTAGGTGACCGAACCGGGGGTCTTCTTCACGGTGTCGCCGACGCCGGTCGACTTGGCCGCGGCCGAGCCGCCCTGACCCTTGAAGGACTTGTCGTGGGCGTAGGGCCAGTCCGCCTTGGCGGTGTCACCGAGGAAGCGCTGGAAGTTGTCGGTGGTGCCCGAGCTGTCGCTGCGGTGGACCGGGACGATCTTCTCCGACGGGAGGCTCTTGCCCGGGTTGAGCGCGGCGATGGCCGGGTCGTTCCAGGTGGTGATCTTCGAGTCGAAGATCTTCGCCAGCGTGCTCGGGTTGAGGATCAGGTCGTCGACGCCGTCGAGGTTGTAGGCGATCGACACCGGGCCCGCGACGAGCGGGATGTGCCACGCGTCGTTGCCGGCGCAGCGGGTCTTGGCCGAGGCGGCCTCGTCGGTCTTCAGCGCCGAGTCCGAGCCGGCGAAGTCGACGTCGCCGCTGATGAACTTCTTCACGCCGTCACCGGAACCGCTGCCGGTGTAGTTGAGGACGATGCCGCCGTTGGAGGCGAGCACGTCCTGGAACTTCTCGACGGCCTTCTGCTGGGCGGTCGAACCCTCGCCGCTCACCGACTGGCCGCTGAAGCTGTTGTCCGAGCTGGCGTCGCCGCTGCCCGAATCGCTGCCGCCACCGCTGCACGCCGACAAGGTCAGCGTGGCCGCGACCGCGATACCGACGGCCGCGCTGCCGCTGCGAACAGCCGAGCTCCGATTGAATTTCACTCCAGGGTCCTCCGTTGTGATGTGACAAATGTGTGTGGCTGCCCGAGGGACGTCCGCGCGCACGGTCGAACCGCTCCGCACTCGAATCCGTCGAGTCGACCCGCTTCGAATGCCGCGGTCACCTGGAAAGCTAGGGCTCGGTGGTGGACGAGCAGCCGACGGTGGGTGAACGGACGGTGAATAGATCGCGGGTCCACATGGTCGCCGGGCGAACGCCCGGCGTAACTCATTAGTCGAGGTGAGCAACTATTTCGCGGGCTGTGACGCAGCCGCGTGACGGTGCCCACAGACGCGCCGTCGAGGAGGGCGGTTCAGGTGGTCTGCGATCGCCCGTAGGCGACGTCGATCGAGTGCTGCGTGAAGCCCAGTTTCTCGTAGGTGTGGAGCGCCGCGGCGTTGTCGCCCTCGACGTAGAGCTCCACGATCGGCAGCCCTCGCTCCTCGAGGTAGATCAGTCCCGCGAGGGTGAGCAGCTTCCCGAGCCCGCGGCCCTGCGTGCCCGTGTCGACACCGACGATGTACACCTCGCCGATGCTGGGCTCGGTGTCGGTCGCGGGGTGCACCTTGGTCCAGTGGAAACCGAGCAGGGTGTCGGGATCGGCGTGATCGAACACCAGGAAGAGACCCTCGGGATCGAACCAGTCCGAACCGGTCCGCGCGGTGATCTCGTCGATCGACCAGCCGCCCTGCTCGGGATGCCAGTCGAACGCGGCGTTGTTCACGCGCAGGATCTCGGCGTCGTCACCGGAACCGGCGTAGGTACGCAGCACCAGGTCATCGGGAACGGTCAACGGCGGCAAAGGATTCTGCGGATCGTCCAGAGGACGTCGCATCGACAGCAGTTCGCGCAGAGGCTCGAGGCCGCGCGATCGCGCCACGGCCTGCGCGGCCGGGAGGTCGCCGTGTGCCCAGATACGTGCGCCGGAACCGGCCTCCTCGAGCGCCGCGGCGATCAACTCGCCACCGACACCCTTCCCGCGAGCGGGCGGATCGACGATTGCCTCGACCATTGCGGGCTCGTCGTCGCGGCCCGGGGTGATGTTCGCGTAGCCAACGAGCACCCCGTCACGATGGGAAGTCACGTGCGTGACGCGGTCGGTGCCGATGGCGGCGAACGCCTGCTCCGACAACCCCGCGACATCATCGGCCGCCTCGGCTTTCTCCGCGATCAGCCTTGCCGCCCGGGCGGTTTCGGCGTCGAGCGCGCCGTGGATCACCGCTTCGCCCGGCTCACGCACCATTGTCGGCGAACTCCTGATCGTCGAGATCGGTGTCCTCGGCGATGTTCTCGAGGTCCTCGACGTCGTCGGTGGCCTCACCACGGCCGCGGCTGCTGGGGCGCACCGCCTTGTACCCGACGTTGCGGACGGTCCCGATCAGCGACTCGTGCTCGGTACCGAGCTTCGCGCGCAGACGCCGCACGTGCACGTCAACCGTGCGCGTGCCACCGAAGAAGTCGTAACCCCAGACCTCTTGCAGCAGTTGCGCTCTCGTGAACACCCGACCCGCGTTCTGGGCGAGGTACTTCAGGAGTTCGAATTCCTTGTAGGTCAGGTCGAGTGGGCGCCCACGCAGGCGCGCGGTGTAGGTGCCCTCGTCGATGACCAGCTCGCCCAGCGACACCTTGCCGCTCGACTCCTCGGCCGCCACGCCGCGGGTACGCACCACCAGCAGTCGTAGTCGCGTGTCGAGTTCGGCCGGACCGGTTCCTGGCAACAGGAATTCGTCGAGCCCCCACTCCGCGTTCACCGCGACCAGTCCACCCTCGGTGAGCACGGCGACCACCGGGACCGACGAACCCGTGCTGCCCAGCAGTCGACACAGGCCACGCGCCGCGGCCAGATCGGTACGGGCATCGACGATGGCGACGTCGGCGTTGCCGGCCTCCATCAACGACGAGACCTCGGTGGGCACCACACGGACGGTGTGCGCCAACAGCGACAACGACGGCAGGACCGACTCAGGGGTGGGATCGGCGGTCAGCAGCAGGAGATCCACTTCACGCTCCGATCGAGACGGGTTCAGATGTGTACGCCGCTTTACGGGCGTGTGCGAGTCAGATGACAGAATAACCGCAAACAGGCCGCAGCCTGTGATCAGCCGTTGATGCGGGGGACCGTGATGCGCAAGGCGCTCGTCTGTCTGGCGGTTGCGCTCGTCGTCCTCGCGGTCGGAGCGCTCGCCGTCGACACCGGTTTCGCCATCGCGACCGAACGCAGCTTCGCCCGCGCTCTGATGCAGTCCCGTGGGTTTGACGGCGAATCGCCGGCTCTGCTTTACGAGCCCGAAGTCACCATTTCCGGCTTCCCCGCGATACCGCACATCCTCGACGGGCACTACCCGGCCATCGGCATCACCGCCCGCGGTGTCGCCGCCACCGGCACGGCCACTTTCCCGCACAATCGGCAGCCGCATCAGCGCCGCGAGTGCGGATCCGGCGCGCCGTGCCGAGTGGACGTCCGGTCGAGACTCTCAGACGTCGAGGTTGCGGGATCGCACTCGCTGACGCAGCCGTTCCCGCCGTCGAGCTCCCTCGCCGTCCGCTCGGCCACCGCCTCGACCACCCTCGATTCGGTGACAGTGGGTCGGTTCCTCGGTATCGACGACCTCACCGTCAACACCCCGGCACCACGTGGGAGGGCCGGCGGAGGTGGCCCGCAGGACGGCCTGCTCTCGCGGACGTCGGGAGTGCTGATGACCGGAACCGTCCGCGGACCCGACGACCGGGACGTGAAGGTCAGCGTCACCGTCGACCTGTCGATACGCAGCGGCGAGCTCCATCTGGAGGCAACCGGTTTCTACGACGGCCCCGAGGAGCATTCGGCCACCCGCGTTGCCCCAGAATACGAACGCAGCGTGCTCGATCAGTTCACCGCGACGCTGTCCTCGCTGCCCATGGCCTGGGGCACGGAGGCGACATCGGCCCGAAGCAGCGGAAGCGACCTCATGATCGAGGGCACCCCGCACCCGCAGATCTACTCGCCGCTGCTGTTCCTGGACGCGGAGAGCGTCCACTGGATGTTCACGTGCGGCGGTAAGCCCTGTTGAGCCGTCAGTCAGGTGGTCAGCGCAGCTTTGTTACCCTCGGCGCATGTTGACGCGTCGTGAGTTCCTGCTCACCCGCCGCCGTGCGATCGACTTCTGTCGTTCCGCCACCTGCCGCTGTCGATAGTCGGGTCCGTCGCGCTCCCGCGCGTCCCCGGCGTCTCGACGCGTCCGCATTCGCACCTCCCGCCGCACGCGCTCTCCATCTCTGCCTGTGTGCTGCGACCCCTCATCACGTACCCCGCACCACGTACTCCAACGAAAGGAACACCATGGCTCGCTCCGATGTCCTGGTCAGCGCCGACTGGGCTGAGCAGAACCTGAACGCCGACAAGACCGTCTTCATCGAGGTCGACGAGGACGCCACCGCCTACGACGGCGGGCACATCGCCGGCGCGATCAAGCTCGACTGGAAGGCCGACCTGCAGGACCAGGTCCGCCGCGACTTCCTGAACCAGGAGCAGTTCTCCGACCTGCTCTCTGCGCGCGGCGTCGCCAACGACGACACCGTCATCCTCTACGGCGGCAACAACAACTGGTTCGCCGCCTACGCGTTCTGGTACTTCAAGCTGTACGGCCACAAGGACGTTCGCCTGCTCGACGGTGGTCGCAAGAAATGGGAGCTCGACGGTCGCCCGCTCAGCACCGACGCCGTGTCGCGTGAGGCCACCTCCTACAAGGCGGAGTCGCCCGATCTGTCGATCCGCGCATTCCGCGACGAGGTCCTCGACGCCATCGGCACCAAGAACCTCCTCGACATCCGTTCGCCTGATGAGTACTCGGGCAAGATCCTCGCGCCGGCGCACCTCCCGCAGGAGCAGAGCCAGCGTCCCGGCCACATCCCCGGCGCGGTCAACGTCCCGTGGAGCAAGGCAGCAAACGAGGACGGCACCTTCAAGTCCGACGAGGAACTGAAGGAGCTCTACGACGGTGTCGGCATCGACCCGTCCAAGGGCACCATCGCGTACTGCCGCATCGGCGAGCGCTCCTCGCACAGCTGGTTCGCACTGACCCAGCTGCTCGGCTACGACAACGTGAAGAACTACGACGGCAGCTGGACCGAGTACGGCTCGTTGGTCGGCGCCCCGATCGAGCTGGGAGAGCAGTAAGCATGTGTTCCGCACCGAAACAGGGTCAGAAGTTGCCGGCCGGCGTCGATGTCGAGAAGGAGACCGTGATCACCGGTCAGGTCCTCGGCGCCGACGGGTCGCCGGTGGGCGGCGCGTACGTGCGTCTGCTCGACGGCACCGGTGAGTTCACCGCCGAGGTCGTGTCCAGCGGAACCGGTGACTTCCGGTTCTTCGCCGCACCGGGAACCTGGACGCTGCGTGCGCTCTCGTCGCAGGGCAACGGCGAGGCCACCATCAGCCCCGACGGCACCGGCATCTTCGACCAGGACGTGACCATCGCGTCGTAGTCCCGACCGGTCCGCGATCGCCCCCGCCGAGGTTTCGGTGGGGGCGATCGTCGTCTCGGAGCCGCGCACGTAGAATCGGCTCCGTGGTCATCTTCTTCGAGATACTCCTGGTTCTGGCGACGATCGCGATCGTCTGGTTCGGTCTGTACACGCTGTACCGCCTGATCAACGACGAGTCGTGACCTCGGGCGCCCCTGAACCCACTCCCGACGAGCCCGGCGACCGCACCATCGCCGGCAACGAGGCGATAGCGCACGCCGAGGAACGCGCGGCGCGCACCGCCGACAAGAACATCTCCACCCTGCCGGGACTCCCTCTCCCCGAGGACACCGCGAATCTGCGCCAGGGTCCCGACCTGCATCCCGGGCTGCTCGGCCTGCTCCCCCTCGTGGGTGTGTGGCGCGGCCTCGGTGAGGGCAACGACCCCGTCCACGGCGACTTCCACTTCGGCCAGCAGGTCGTCATCAGCCACAGTGGCGAGAATTTCCTGATGTGGGAGTCGCGGTCGTGGATCGTCGACCCCGATGCCCGCTACCTCGAACCGGGTCTGCGTGAGACCGGCTACTGGCGGATCAGCGGACCCGACTCCGACGAGACCATCGAGTTCCTCCTCACCCACTCCGAGGGGTGGATCGAGCTGTTCTACGGCAAACCGCTGAACCAGACCTCGTGGGAGCTCGTCACCGACGTCGTGATCACCTCTGCGTCGGGTACCGAGAACGGTCTGAAGATCGGCGGCGCGAAGCGTCTCTACGGTCTCGTCGAGGACGGTGACCTCGCCTACGTCGAGGAACGCGTCGACGCCGATGGCGACCTCGTGCCGCGGCTGTCGGCGAAGCTGAGTCGCCACATCGGCTGACCGCGTCGTCGCACGGAAATGTGTGCACCTGCCCGCGTGTCCGTCCATGGATGGATGCGCGAACGGGCGGCTGGTGCGAAGCTGTTGTCCATGATGATCGCCAGCGCCAACATCCCGGGAGAGCGAGAAACGCTCATCGAGATCTACGGCGACCAACGCACCAATTTCCTGATCGCGATCGACGGGGTCTCCGAGGACGACGCGCGCCGTGCCGCCGCCGTCGGTGAGCTCACCCTCGGCGGTCTCGTGAAGCATCTGACGATCATGGAGCAGTACTGGATCACCACGGTGACCGAGGCCGATCCCGACGCCGAGTTCGATGTCGAGGCCGCCGCCGACGCCTACCGCCTCACCGACGACGAGTCCTTCGCCGACTGGGTCGACGCCTACCGCAAGCAGGCGCAGCTCACCGACGAGTTCATCGCGACCGTCGCCGATCTCGATGCGCTGATCCCTATACCGACCGCGCCGTGGGCGCCGGTGCGCCAACACCACACGGTGCGTCGCATCCTGCTGCACCTGTTCCGCGAGACCGCGCACCACAGCGGGCACGCCGACCTCATCCGCGAGGCGATCGACGGTCAGAGCACCACCGCGACGATGGCGCGCGACGCCATCCGTAGCTTCGAACGAGGCTGACACCCCGCTCGTACCTGCCCCGGGCTCGTTCACACCCCAGACATGGAACGACCCCCGCACCGCTCGATGAGAGCCTGGCCTGTCAGGACGTGACAGGGATGCGGGGGCCGGGTGACCACCGTGGATTCGCTGAGCAGCGGCGCCGCTGGGCAAACCCGGGCAGCACACCACCTAGCTGATGGTCACCTCACGTGTCCATATGTCATTCAACTGCAGACCACCTCCTTCCTCGTGTACAGCCGAAGTTACGCCGGGATCGCAGGGTGTGCAACGGATTAACCGGTCGAGGTCGATGACGCGGTCGGCCGCGGTGTCGACGGGCAGTGTGTGGGTCGCGACGATCACGGTGCGGTCCGGATCGACGAGGCCGCTGCGCGGGTCGAGCAGCTCGCGGTGCAGGCGATCGGACTCGTCGCGGTCGAGGTGCTCACACGGTTCGTCGAGCAGCACGATCGGCGCGGCGTTGATCAGCACCCGCGCGAGCAGCAGGCGGCGTCGTTGTCCGGCGCTGACCGCGTCGACGCCGCTGTCGAGGACGGTGTCGAGTCCCTCGGGGAAGCCGGCGACCCAGTCGCGCAGACCGACCGACGCCAGCGCGGCGGTGATCTCGGTGTCGTCGGCGTCGCCGCGCGAGACCAGGAGGTTCTCGCGGACCGTTGTCGTGAACAGGTGCGCATCCTCACCGAAGTAGCGCACCGTCTGCGCCGGGGTCGCCGCCCCGGAGACGCGCACCTCGCCCGCCCGCGGCGGCAGGAGCCCCGCGAGGGTGAGCAGCAGTGCGGTCTTACCCGATCCGCTGGCTCCGACGACGGCGATCCGCTCCCCCGCGGTGATCGCGGTCAGAGCATCGACGGGACCACATGCGAGCGAGTCGGTGTGTCCCCAGCACAGTCGGTCGACGACGAGGTCCGCACGGGTCGGCATCGTTGCGCGCTGATCCACCGTCGTGGACGGGGGCGTGGCGATCGTCACGTCGACCCCGGTTCCGTCGAGGAGTGTGAGCACCCGTCGCGCGGCACCGCGGCTGCGTTGCAGTTGCCGGGCGGCGTCGAGCAGACCGCTCGCGGCCTCGAATGCACTGAGCGGCAGGAGGATCAACACACCGAGGGTGGTCGCGTCGACGCGGTCGCTGAGTCCGATCGCCAGCAGGCACGCGATCACCGCGACCGCACCTGTCGCCGCGGGCATCACCCCGGCGGCCCAGGCCTGCACGCGCATCCCGCGGTCGGCAGCCGCGGTCGCCCGATGTGCCGCGGCACGGGCGTCGGCGAGGAGCTGATCGCGACGGCCCGCGACCTCGAGTTCGGGCGCGTGCCACAGCACTGTCGCGGTGATGTCGAGCAGTTCCCCACGTGCGGCGCGGTCGTCGGCCTCGGCGCGTGCGGTCCCGGCCGCGGCCGCCCGCGGGGCCACGACCGCGACCAGCAGCCACGCGACGGCGGTGGCGAGGCCCGCCCAGGGCGACACCAGTGCCATCACCACCACCGCGATCAGCCCGGTCACCGCAGCGGAGCCGATGGGGATGAGCCCACGGATCAGCGCGTTGCCGATCTCGTCGATGTCGTCGCCCGCGCGACCCACGATCTCCGACCGCTTCACCGACAGCGGGTGCGCGGCGTCGCCGGTCGCCAGCGCACCGAACATGCGGGCGCGTGCGGTCGCCATGGCGTCGAGCGCGAGGTCGTGGGTGGCGAGGCGTTCGAGGTAGCGCAGCAGCGCGCGTGAGATGCCCAGGGCCCGCACCGATGTCACCGCGATCGACAGCGCCAGCACCGGCGGCATCTGCCAGGCGCGCGTGATCAGCCACGCCGAGAGCGCGGCGAGCGCGAGGGCGCTGAGCGATGCGCCGGCGCCGAGCAGCAACGACCGGGCGACCGGGCGGGGTCGCACGCCGAGCAGGCCCATCGACCGTACGAGGGGGTCACGCATCGACTCGACCTCTCGCATTCGCGCCGAGATCGATGACGGTGTCGGCGGCCGCGAGCACGGCGGGGCGGTGGCTCACCACGACCACCGTCGCGCCCTTCTCGGCCCGCGTACGGACGGCGCGCATCACCGTCGCCTCCGATTCGGTGTCGAGGTGGGCGGTCGGTTCGTCGAGCAGCAGGACCGGCGCCGGTGACGCCAACACCCGCGTCAGCGCGAGCCGTTGACGTTGCCCCGCCGACAGCCCGGCGCCGCCGTTGCCGATCCGCGCCTCGAGGCCACCGATCTCGGCGAGCACGGTGTCGAAGCCGACAGCGGCGGCGGTACGCGTGATGGTGTCGTCGGACCGGATTCCGAACAGTGCGAGGTTCTCCGCGACGGTTCCGGGCACCATCACCGGCGGCTCGGCCAGCCAGGCCACCTCGCCGGTCACACACACGACGCCCTCGTCGGGTTCGACGAGCCCCGCGATCACCTGCAGCGCCGTCGTCTTCCCCGATCCGTTGGGTCCGGTCAGCACGGTGACCGTCCCGGGAGCGCAGTGGGCGTCGAGATGCCGTGGTGCCCAGCCGTCGCGGTCGACGACACCGACGTCGCGCACCTCCACCTCCGCCGACCGGGCCGTCGTTGCCGTCGGTGGGGCCGTCGTTCGTGCCGATGGCGTGTCGATGAGGTCGAGCACGTCGTCGGCCGCCGCGCGGCCGGCCTCGGAGTTGTGGAACTGCACACCCACCGACCGCAGCGGTAGGTAGACCTCGGGCGCGAGGATCAGCGCGAGCACGCCCGCCTGCAAGGACATGTCCCCGAAGACGAGCCTCAACCCGACACCGACGGCGACGAGCGCCACGCACAGCGTCGCGAGCAGTTCGAGCACTCCGCCGGAGAGGAACGCGATCCGCAGAGCGGCCATGGTGCTGCGACGGCTCCGCTGACCCAGTGCGGCAACACGTTCCACCGGTTCCGACGCCCTGTGCAGCGCGCGCAGGGTCCCGATGCCCGCGACGAGGTCGAGCATCTGCGCGCCCTGGGCGGCGGTCGCTTCGAGGCGGGCACGGGTCCGGTCCCGGGTCATCAGTCCGATGAGGACCATGAAGACCGGGATGAGTGGCAGCGTCACGATCACCACGATCGCCGAGGTCAGGTCGGTCAGCGCCATCACGACGATCACTGCGGGTGTCACCGTGACCGACAGCACGAGCGCGGGGACGAACGAGGTCAGGTACGGGCCGAGGGCGTCGAGGCCGGTGGACAGGGTGGTGATCAGTTCGCCGCGCATCCGGTGCAACGCGCGCGGAGAGGTGCGGGCGGGATCGGTGACCGCGCGCAACGCCGCGTCACGCAGCTGCGCGATGACCTCGGCCGACGCCCGATGGGCGTACCGGTCGCCGAGGACGGTCGCGGCGACCCGGACACCGAAGGCCGTTGCCAGAACAGCGATGTGACCACTCTGGGCTTGCAGCGACCGTGTCGCCGGGTCGGTGACCAGCTCGGCGAGGATGGCCGCGATCATCACCGCTCCGACGATGACGGCCGCGGCGGTCACGATTCCCATCACCGACGTGAGCGCGATGTGGGCACGCGCGGCGGGCGACCTCCGCAGCAACCGCGGGTCGACGGGCCCGCGCCGGGCGGCGGTCATCGGCCCGGCGTGCGCAGCGGCAGGCCGATGGGGGCCGGGATGTGCGCGGTCGAGATGCGTTGCCGGAACACCCAGTAGGTCCAGGCCTGGTAACCGATGACGACCGGGAGCACGGCCAGCGACGCCCAGCTGATGACGGTGAGCGTGTAGTGGCTCGACGCGGTGTTGGCGATGGTGAGGTCGAAGGCGGGACCGACGGTCGAGGGGATCACCGCCGACCACAGCGCCGAGAACAGCATCACCACGTGCGCGACGATGGCGATGCTCGTCGTCGCGAACGCCGTCCACTCGCGACCGGCCGTGGTGGCCGCGACGGTGGCGAGGGTGGCCAGGGTGAGCACGGCGACGACCACCGGCGTGCCGTGGTCGATCCACGTCCACAACCCGAACGCGATGGTGATCGCGGCGGCGGGGACGGCGAGCCGACGCGCGGCGCGCATCGCGTCGCCGCGCATGGGTCCCGCGGTCTTCAGCGACAGGAACACCGCACCGTGGGTGGCGAACAGCGCGGTGGTGGCCACTCCCCCGAGCAAGGCGTAAGGGTGCAGCAGGTCCAAGACACCGCCGATGAAGCGCTGGTCGGCGCCGATCGGCAGGCCGTGCACCAGATTCGCCAACGCCATGCCCCACAGGAAGGCCGGTAGCCACGACCCCAGCCCGATGCCGACGTCGCACCACCGACGCCACCGCGGGTCGTCGATCTTGCCGCGCCACTCGATGGCCACCACGCGGGCGATGAGGCCCACGAGCAGCAGCAGCATCGGGAGGTACATCGCGCTGAGCATGGTGGCGTACCACCCCGGGAACGCGGCGAACAACGCGCCGACCGCGGTGATGATCCAGACCTCGTTGCCGTCCCACACCGGGCCGATGGTGTTGAGCAGCACGCGACGTCGGGTGTCGGCGTCGGACGGGGTCTCGCCGCGGCGGCGTCCGAGGAACGGCATCAGCATGCCGACACCGAAATCGAACCCTTCGAGCAGGAAGTAGCCGGCGAACAGCACCGCGATGACGATGAACCAGATCTCGGGGAGAGTCATGGCGATCTCCTAGTAGGCGAACGAGAGTCGTTCGGAGGCGGGGTGATCCGCGCTGTCGTCGTGGGTGTCGTCGTCGGTGCCCGGTGGGTGGGCGTCGTGGTCGAGCGGCCCCTCGATCACGTAGCGCCGGATGAGCCCGAACCACACCACGGCGAGGACGCCGTAGATCACCGTGAACGTGATGAGCGAGGTGAGCACCGCGCCGACGCTGTTCGCCGACACGCCCTGGGCGACGGTGAGGTGGATACCGGGGTCGCCGGTCGGGTTGGGCACCACCACCCACGGTTGGCGACCCATCTCGGTGAACACCCATCCGGAACTGTTGGCCAGGAACGGTGTCGGGATCGCGGCGATCGCGAGGCGGCCCAACCAGCGCGCGTCGGGGACACGGCCCTTGCGGGTGAACCACAGTCCGGCCAGCGCCAGCAGTGCTGAGCCGCCCGCCCAACCGATCATCGCGCGGAAGGCCCAGTAGGTGACGAACAGGTTGGGTCGGTAGTCCCCGGGGCCCACGGTCTCGGCGTAGTGCTGCTGCATCTCGGCGACACCGGGCAGTGTCGCGTCGAAGGTGTTGGTGGCGAGGAACGACGTCAGGTTCGGCAGCTCGATCACGCGGGTGATGGAGTCGCAGTTGTTGTGGGTGCCGATGGTCAGCACGGAGAACGAGGCGCCGGTCTCGGTGTGGCACAACGATTCGGCCGAGGCCATCTTCATGGGCTGCTGTTCGAACATGAGCTTGCCCTGGACGTCGCCGGTGATCGCCAGGGCCACACCGGAGACGACGATGACCCACAGCGCGAACCGTGTGACGGGTCGGTACAGGGTGCGTGCGTCCCGGTCCAGGGTGTCCGCGAGCTCGACATCGCTGGTCGCGGCGGCGCGCCGCCGGTTACGGATCATCCACCACAGCCCGATGCCCGCGACGAAGGTGCCCGCGGTGAGGAACGATCCGGCGACGGCGTGCGGGAAGGCGGCCAACGTGGTGTTGTTGGTCATCACCGCCCAGAAGTCGGTCAGCTCAGGGCGTTTCGTCTCCGGGTTGATCCGGGCGCCGACCGGGTGCTGCATCCACGAGTTCGCCGCGATGATGAAGTAGGCCGAGGCGTTGACGCCGATCGCGACCAGCCAGATGCACGCGAGATGCACCTTCTTCGGCAACCGTTGCCATCCGAAGATCCAGAGTCCAAGGAACGTCGACTCGAGGAAGAACGCGACGAGTCCCTCCAGCGCGAGAGGGGCGCCGAAGACGTCACCGACGTAGCGGCTGTACTCACTCCAGTTCATCCCGAACTGGAACTCCTGCACGATGCCCGTCGCGATGCCCAGGGCGAAGTTGATGAGGAAGAGCTTCCCGAAGAACTTGGTGGCGCGGTACCACTGCTCGTTGCCGGTGACGGTCCACACGGTCTGCATCACCGCGATCATCGGCGCGAGTCCGATGGTGAGCGGTACGAGGATGAAGTGATAGACGGTCGTGATGCCGAACTGCCATCGGGAGATGTCCAGGGCGTTCATGGTCGACCTCGCTGTCGTCTAGCACTACTACTGTTCGTAGTACTACAGCCGAAAGTAGACCGAATCGGACAGGGAAGCGAGAGGTCAGGGGTGTCTCGTGCGCCACACGGGGACGACGGACACCCTCCGGGGAGGTCAGTCCTCGATCGCGCGATCGACCAGCGCGGCGAACTCCGCGGCGCGCGCCGGCACGGGCATCTCGTAGCCGTTGAGGGTCACGACACGGGCCGCGAGGGTGATCGACGACAGCAGCCACACACCGTCGGCCGCGATGAGATCCGCGGTGCGCAGCGAGCGGGTCTCGGTGGCGAAACCCTCCTTCTCGGCCAGCGCGAACAGCGCCTGCTGGGTGGTGCCGTGCAGGATGCCGTACTCCGGGGGCACCGTCACGAGGGTGTCGCCGAAGAGCGCGATCACGGTCGACCGCGGGCTCTCGAGCACCTCGCCCTCGCTGCTGACGTAGATGACGTCCTCGGCGCCCTGGGCCGCGGCGTGCCGCTGGGCCGCCATGTTGGTGGCGTAACTCAGGGTCTTCGCGCCGATCAGCTGCCACGGCGCGTAGGAGGCCAGATCGATGGAGTAACCGCGGTCGAGGGTGATGACCGACGTCCCGTTCTCGCGCGCCGAGGCGACGCGGTCGGCCACCGGGCCGACGGTGAGATACGCAGTCGCCTCGTTGGATTCACGGCTGATGCCCGTTTCGGCGCCGTCGCGGGGTCCCGGGGCACCCACCGGGGCGCTCTCGCGTCCGCGGGAGTAGACCAGACGCATCACGCCCTCGGTGTCTTTCCCGTTCTCCTCCGCCCACACCCGCGCGCCGGTCTTGATCACCGACCGCCACTGGCCCGCATCGGGCTCGGGCAGATCGAGCAGCGATGCGCTGCGGGCCAGCCGCTCGAGGTGCAGCCCCACCAACCGGGCGGTCCCCGACCGCACCAGCAGCGTCTCGAACACCCCGTCGCCGCGCACCGCGGCGAGGTCGTCGGCGTGCAGGTAGGGCACGTCCGGGTCGAGAACTGCACCGTCATAGGTCACCAGGATCGGATGCGGCATGGCGATCAGAGTAGCGGGTGCTCGTACGATGGAACCGTGACCGACCGCAACGGTGACGCCCCCGTCACCTCGACCCCCATCCCCGCCCCCGATGACTCCCCCGACGCCGGTGTCGCATGGCACCATGGCGACCCGCTGGGCGAACAACGCAGCGCGGCCGAGTCGGTGGTGGTGGTCGATCGGTCGCACCGTGGCGTGATCGAGATCAGTGGCGACGAGCGGTTGAGCTGGCTGCACACCATCACCAGCCAGTTCGTCAGCAACCTCCCCGACCGGCAGTCGGCCGAGAACCTCAGCCTCGACGTGAACGGTCGCGTGGAGGAGCATTTCGTCGTCACCGACATCGACGGGCTCACCCTCATCGACACCGAAGCCGAACGGACGCAGCCGCTGCTGGGCTTCCTGCAGCGAATGGTGTTCTGGGCGAAGGCCGAACCGGTTCTCCGCGACGACCTCGCCGTGCTCACACTGCTGGGCCCCGACGCGCTGTCGGGGCCCGTCGCAGCGCTGCTCGAGATCCCCGCGGATGCCGCGGTCTACCAGGCGGGCAGCATCCCCGAGCAACACCACGACGCCGAGCCGGTCGGGTTCTGGCGCGTCATGCCCCCGCTGGGTGAGCGCGGCGCCGACGGCCGGCCCACCATCCCCCGCGTCGACGTCGTCGTCCCGCGAAGCGAACTCGGCCGCTGGTGGGACGCGCTGGTCGAGGCAGGCGCCCGACCTGCGGGCACATGGGCCTACGAGGCGTCGCGGGTGGTCGCGGTGTCGCCGAGGCTGGGTCTCGACACCGATGAGCGCACCATCCCCCACGAGGTCGAATGGATCGGTCCCCCGGCGGAATTCGGCGCGGTCCACCTCGAGAAGGGCTGCTACCGCGGACAGGAGACCGTGGCGCGGGTGCACAACCTGGGCAAGCCGCCGCGGCGACTGGTGCTGTTGCAGCTCGACGGCAGCTCCGACACCCGCCCGGTGACCGGAGACGCCGTCACCGCCGACGGTCGTGCGGTCGGCCGGATCGGCACCGTGGTCGACCACTACGAGTACGGACCCGTCGCACTGGCGCTGGTCAAGCGCAGCGTGCCGGCCGGGACCGCGCTCCTCGCAGGCGGCGCCGCGGCCGCCATCGACCCGTCGTCGCTGCGTGACGACGACCGGGTGCAGGCCGGACGCGCCGCGATCGAAGGATTGCGCGGGCGATGACCCTGTCCGACGCGGGCTCGGTTCTCGCGGTCTGTGGCGCCGACCGTCCCGTCGCGCTCGACCGCATCGGCGACAGCGGCATCGCGAAGACGCCGTTCACCGGCACGGTGTCGGTGACCGCCGAGGGTGTCGTGGGCGACCTCATCTGCGACACCAAGCACCACGGCGGCATCGATCAGGCCGTGTACGCCTACAGCGACACCGAGGCCCGTCGGTGGGCCGACGAACTCGACCGTGACCTGGCGCCGGGCTGGTTCGGCGAGAACCTGCGCGTCGACGGCGTCGCGGTGAGCGACGCGGTCATCGGTGAACGCTGGCGGGTCGGCGACACCGTCGAACTCGAGGTGACCATCCCGCGCGTCCCGTGCCGGACGTTCGCGGCGTGGGCCGAGGAGGACCGCTGGGTCGCTCGGTTCGCCGATCGCGCCGACGTCGGCGCCTACCTGAAGGTGCTGGTCCCCGGCCCGATCTCGGCCGGCGACGGCATCGTGGTGCTCGACCGCCCGGACCACGGCGTCACCGCCCGCGCCCTGTTCACCGGCGACGTGACGACCGACGCGCTCGAGCACCTGACCACCGACCCCCGCTACACGGGCAAGGTGCATCGCGAGGCGTCGAAGGTGCTGCGCAGACACACCCGCGAGGCCGCGCGGACCTCCCGTGCGAGCGTCGCGCCGGACTGACCGTCACACGACGCCGACGTCGTCGAGCGCGCGTTCGACCTCCCCGACGTCGATGGTGAACGGCAACAGCCACGGCGACCCGGTCCCCACCGTCGGCCCATAGACGCTCGCGTAGCGGTGACCGCAGGCCGCGGCCAGGTCGGCGTAATACGGCTCGGTCCACCCGCTCGCGGCCAGGTGGATCACCGATGTCCCCCGCGGCGCGAAGATGCTGTTGACCATGGCCGCGCCCATCACGCCGACGATCACGTCGGCGCGCAGGCACGCCTCGGCCTGCTCCCGCGCCGATGCCGTGATCGGGTCGAGGGTGACGAAGCCACGGCTGGTCAGCAGATCTTCGATCTCGGCGCCGTTGATGATCTTTCGGCCCGCCGCCCCGCCGCGACGCAGGATGTGCAGACGTGTGCCGGGACCGTCCGGCCGCGACAGCCCGGCGACGACGGCCTCGCGAGAGGCCGCGATCGCGTCGGGCGACTTCCGCACCGGGTGGAGCGTCGGCTGCGACATGTACCGGACGTCGCGGACCACGACGGGACGCTCGAACGGGACGAGCGTCACCTCGACGTCCGGGTCGCCGAGCGCGAGGCCCAGCGACTCCTGCCGACGCAGGTTGATCAGGGTGCCGCGATCGGTCATGACCCACCGCGGCCGGGTGCCCGGTGCCGTGTTCCTGGCCGCGGCGACCGCCCGGGAGAGGTCATCGGTGAGCCAGTGACCGAAGTTGCTGCTGCCGGGCGAGCCCAGGTAGACGGTGTCGGGGTGATCGGGCAGGGTTCGCGCGAGGCGGAGATCGGCCGGGGTCGGCGGCTGCAACGCCACCCGGTCGTGTGACCGCGCGCTCTCGTACAGGGCACTGATCGTGCCGTCCCGCCGCAGGTAGACCGCGTTGCGGTAAAGGATCACCTCGTCGAAGCGCGCCTCGCGGACCGCGACGCCGGCCGGATGGACCCGCCGTGTCTCCTGGTAGATCTCGGCGGCGTCGAGCGGCTCACCGTAGAGATGCAGCTCGGGGCCGTCGTAGGTGTGGCGCCCGAACACCTCGGTCGTGGCGACGTCGGCGTCGCCCAGCACGAACGAGTCGTCCTCGTGGAGGGTCTCCTCGTCGTACATCGGCGGGTGCATCGACAGCGCTGTGCGGGAGAAGTCCTGCACGATGTGGTCGGACAGGTCGGCCGGATGACGCCGCAGCACGCGGGCGGCGAGATCGGCGACCATCCACCGCAGCCGTTGGCCGTTGTCGGCGAGCAACCGCCCGGTCCCGTAGTTGTCGATCGACGCGCGTATGAGGTCGGCCACGTGACAGGACACCTTTCTCGACGTGATGCACAACCGTACAATTTCCCTGGTGGGACCCGTCGAACGGCCGCCGCGACATGACCCGCACTCGCGCGGTGCGGGCTGGTCCGCATCGACGCTCAGAGCGCGCTAGACTGTTGCACACGACAAGATTTATAAACTCAGAATGGGGCCGCCAGTCTTGATTGGCCGCCCCGTCATTGTGCGAGGGGGTCCCCCTATGGGCCGCGGCAGAGCAAAAGCGAAGCAGACGAAGGTCGCTCGGGAGTTGAAGTACAGCTCCCCGAACATGGACCTCTCCAGCCTGCAGCGAGAGCTGGCGAACGAACCCGAACGCCCCTCCGATCGACCGGACCCCGCTGACGCGTGGGCCGACGAGGACGAGTGGCGTCGGGCCTGACCGGCTCCGTCACCACCGACGTACCGATCTGACGACCGCACGGCCCGCGAGGGCCGCGGTCGGCTCAGAATCGCGGATGTTCACCCTTCAGTGCAGCGGCTCCCGCATGGTCTTTTCCGTCGTGTGACTTGGTGATCGACCCGAGCACCCAGCTGTTCAGGTGCCGGGCGGTCAGCACGGCCAGCGCGCGGTCGGTGTCCTCGGGCGCCACGATCGCGACCATGCCGATCCCCATGTTGAAGGTGCGTTCCATCTCGAGGCGCTCGACGCGTCCGCGCTGGGCGATCATCGCGAACACCGGGTCGGGCGTCCACGTGCCGCGATCGAGTTCGGCGAGCAGGCCGTCGGGGATGACACGGGCCAGGTTCTCGGCGAGTCCACCGCCGGTGACGTGGCAGAACGTTCGCACATCGGTCTCCGCCGCCAACGCGAGGCAGTCCTTGGCGTAGATGCGGGTCGGTTCGAGCAATTCCTCACCCAGGGTGCGACCGAACTCCTCGACGTGTCCGCCGAGATCCATGTGGCCCCACTCGAGCAGCACCTTGCGAGCCAACGAGTAGCCGTTGGAGTGCAGACCCGACGACCCCATCGCGATCACCACGTCTCCGGGGCGCACGCGATCGGGTGAGAGCACCGAATCCGCCTCCACCACACCGACTCCGGTGGCCGACAGGTCGTAGTGCGCGTCCTCCATCAGTCCGGGGTGCTCGGCGGTCTCGCCGCCCAGCAGGGCGCACCCCGCCTCGACGCACCCGTCGGCGATGCCCTTGACCAGCTCCGCGACGGTCTCCGGGACCACCTTGCCGACGGCGATGTAGTCCTGCAGGAACAGCGGCTCGGCGCCGCACACGACGAGGTCGTCGACGACCATGGCGACGAGATCTCGACCCACCGTGTCGTGCTTGTCCATGGCCTGGGCAATGGCCAGCTTCGTGCCGACACCGTCCGTCGAGGAGGCCAGGACCGGTTCGCGGTAGGTGCCCTTGAGGGCGAAGAGGCCGGCGAACCCGCCGATGCCGCCGAGCACCTCCGGACGCGACGCGCGCTTGGCGTGCGGGGCGAACAGCCGCACGGCCCGATCACCTGCGTCGATGTCGACCCCGGCGTCGGCGTAGGACGCCCCCCGCCGGACTGGAGTGCTGTCGCCTGCGGGATCGGAGTCCTGATTGGTCACGCGCCACACGCTACCGGAGCCGACGTGGACCGTATCGCCCCACTTTGACCATCACGCCCCGAACGGGGTGTGGCGTCGGTCGCACATCGCCGGGCCGTGTCCGCCATACTTCGTAACCATTGTCCCGCGATCGAACAGGTGGATCCCATGACCGATGTGCGCACCACGGGCAGCGCCGTCCGTGAACTCACCGTGCGCGGTGTGATCCTCGGCGGGATCATCACGCTCGTCTTCACCGCCGCCAACGTCTACCTCGGGCTCAAGGTGGGCCTCACGTTCGCCACCTCGATCCCCGCGGCGGTCATCTCCATGAGCGTGCTGCGGTACTTCCGCAATCATTCGCTCGTCGAGAACAACATCGTGCAGACCATCGCGTCGGCGGCCGGAACGCTCTCGGCGATCATCTTCGTGCTGCCCGGCCTGATCATGGTCGGCTGGTGGACCGGGTTCCCCTACTGGACGACCGCCGCAGTCTGCGCGACCGGCGGCATCCTGGGCGTCGCGTTCTCCATCCCGCTGCGACGCGCGCTGGTGACCGGATCCGACCTTCCCTTCCCCGAGGGTGTCGCGGGCGCCGAGGTCCTCAAGGTCGGCACGTCGGACTCCGCACAGGCCGCCGCCGACAACAAGACCGGACTGCGGATGCTGTCGGTGGCCGCGGTCGTGGCCGCGGGTTTCTCGCTCGTGTCGTCGCTGAAGGTGATCAGCAACGCGGTGTCGACGTCGTTCAAGGTCGGCTCGGGCGGCACGATGGTCGGCGCGAGCCTGTCGATGGCGCTCATCGGCGTCGGCCACCTCGTCGGTCTCACCGTCGCCGTCGCGATGGTCGTCGGACTGGTCATCTCGTTCGGCATCCTGCTGCCCATCCGCACCTCGGGGAACCTGTCGGGCTCCGAGGCCCTCGCCGACACCGTGTCGTCGACGTTCTCCTCCGACGTGCGCTTCATCGGCGCCGGTGCGATCGCGGTCGCCGCGGTCTGGACGTTGGCGACCATCCTGCGTCCCATCGTCACCGGCATCATCGAGTCGGCACGCTCGGCCCGCCTGCGCCGTGGGGGCACCGAGGTCGACGTCGTGGAACGCGACATCCCCATCCAGATCGTCGCGGGCGTCACGGTGTTCATGCTCATCCCGATCGGCTGGCTGCTGTGGGACTTCACCAGCAGCACCGCACTCAACGGCGGTGTCGCCGGGATCATCACCGTCAGCCTGGTGTACCTGCTCGTGTTCGGTCTCGTGATCGCCGCGGTGTGCGGCTACATGGCCGGCCTCATCGGCTCGTCGAACAGCCCGCTGTCGGGCGTCGGCATCCTCGTCGCCATCAGCGCGGCGCTGCTGATCAAGGTCACCTTCGGTGACGCGGACAGCTCGCAGATGACCGCACTCGTCGCCTACACGCTGTTCACCACGGCGGTGGTGTTCGGCGTCGCGACGATCTCCAACGACAACCTGCAGGACCTCAAGACCGGTCAGCTGGTCGGGTCCACCCCGTGGAAGCAGCAGTTGGCGCTCGTCATCGGTGTGCTGTTCGGTTCGGCTGTGATCCCGCCGATCCTGCAGCTGATGCAGACCGCGTTCGGGTTCGCCGGTGCACCCGGCGCCGGCGACGACGCGCTCGCCGCACCGCAGGCGTCCCTCATCTCGTCGCTCGTCAGCGGCGTGTTCGGCAGTTCACTCGACTGGGCATTGATCGGCCTGGGTGCGCTCATCGGGCTCGGCGTCATCGCGATCGACGAGACGATGAGCCGCACCACCCGGTTCCGCTTGCCCCCGCTCGCCGTGGGACTCGGCATGTACCTGCCGATCTCACTTACCCTCGTCATCCCGATCGGCGCGGTGCTGGGCTTCTTCTACAACCGCTGGGCCGACCGGAACGCGACCAACGTCGAACGGACCAAGCGCCTCGGTGTGCTGCTCGCGTGCGGACTCATCGTGGGCGAGAGCCTGTTCGGGGTGGTGTTCGCCGGCATCGTCGCGGCGTCGGGCGACGACGATCCGCTGCGCATCGTCGGCGAGGGATGGGACAACTGGGCCCAGATCGTGGGGATCCTGGCGTTCGTCCTCGTGGTGGGGTGGCTCTACAAGCGCACCCAGAAGGTGTCGGAGACCGCCGCCGTGACACCCGAGGCCTCGGTCTGATCGACCGCGGTGGCGGTCAGGGACGGCGCAGCGCGCTGGCGTTGTCGTTGACCGCACCCAGCGGATCGGACCCGACCGCATTCGAGAGCATCGTCTCGAGGACGGCCTTGCCCATCGAGGTCTCGGTCGGCAGATCGATCGGGTACTTGCCGTCGAAACAGGCCGCACACAACTGATCTCGCGGCTGATCGGTGGCGGCGATCATCTCGTCGATGCTGATGTACCCCAGCGAGTCGGCGCCGATGGCCTGACGCACACCCTCGACCATGCCCTCCTCGGACTCCATGCCGTTGGCGATGAGCTCGGCGGGAGAGGCGAAGTCGATGCCGTAGAAACACGGCCACCGCACGGGGCTCGACGCGATGCGCACATGGATCTCGGCGGCACCGGCCTCGCGCAGCATGCGGATCAGGGCGCGCTGGGTGTTGCCACGGACGATCGAATCGTCCACCACCACGAGCTTCTTGCCGCGGATGACCTCTTTGAGCGGGTTGAGCTTGAGGCGGATGCCGAGCTGGCGGATCGTCTGCGAGGGCTGGATGAAGGTGCGGCCCACGTAGGCGTTCTTCATCAGGCCCTGGCCGTAGGGGATCCCCGATTCCTGCGCGAAGCCGGTGGCCGCCGGCGTGCCCGACTCGGGCACCGGGATCACCAGGTCGCCCTCGGCGGGGAACTCGCGCGCCAGGCGGCGACCGATCTCGACCCGCGAGGAGTGCACCGAGCGACCGTTGATGACGCTGTCGGGGCGGGCGAGGTAGACGTACTCGAACACGCACGCCTTGGGCGTGGGCTGGGCGAACCGCGAGCTGCGGACGCCGTCGGCGTCGATGGCGAGCAGCTCGCCGGGCTCGATGTCGCGGACGAACGAGGCGCCGACGATGTCGAGGGCGGCGGTCTCCGAGGCGACGACCCACCCGCGGTCGAGGCGACCGAGGCACAACGGGCGGACACCGTGGGCGTCACGCGCGGCGTAGAGGGTGTGCTCGTCCATGAAGGTCAGGCAGAACGCGCCCTTGAGGGTGGGCAGCAGTTCCATCGCGGCCTGCTCGATGGTGCGGTCGGCGGCACCGTGCGCGAGCAGCGCACCGACGACGTCGGAGTCCGACGTCGCCCCGCCGTGCAACCGCGACTCCATCAGACCCGCGGCGCGAGCGGTGCTCGCGAGGTCGGAGGTGTTGACGAGATTGCCGTTGTGGCCCAGTGCGACACCGGTTCCCGCGGCGGTGGTGCGGAAGATGGGCTGCGAGTTCTCCCAGGTGGTCGACCCCGTGGTCGAGTAGCGGCAGTGCCCGATGGCGACGTGGCCGGGCATCGAGGCCAACGTCTGCTCGTCGAACACCTGACTCACCAGACCGAGATCTTTGAACACCAGCACCTGCGAGCCGTCACCGACGGCGATGCCGGCGGCCTCCTGGCCGCGGTGCTGCAGGGCGTAGAGCCCGTAGTAGCTGAGCTTGGCGACATCCTCGCCGGGAGCCCAGACCCCGAAGACACCGCACTCTTCTCGGGGCTCGTTCTCATGGATGTCGAGCTCGGCATCCGGCGTGGGTTCGGCGAGAAGATTCGGGCTGTGGATCGACAGCTCGGTCACAGTGACGCTCCCAAAGGTGGGCGGTGCGGAGGGCGTAGAAGTGAGTCTAGGGCCCCCGCGCCGACCTGGGCGAATCATGCGGGCGCGCGTGGCGTCCGGTTCGCCGCGGGCGCGGTCGGATCAGATCGCGACCACCGGCAGGTACGCCGCGACCTCGACCGCGCGACTCCCCGAGGCCGACACCGCTCCCGCGGCCACCGCGTCGTCGAGGTCGAGCAGTCCGGTGGCGAGCAACAACCAGGTGCGCGGGTCGGTCTCGACGACATTCGGGGGCGTGCCCCGGGTGTGCCGCGGCCCCTGGATGCACTGCACCGCCACGAACGGGGGCACCCTGACCTCGACCGACGCCCCCGGGGCGAGTTGGGCGACGGTGCGCGCGGACATGCGGACCGCGGCGGCCAGCTCGGTGCGCGCCGGCGTCGGCAGCGTGTCGTCACGCAACCACGCCGCCACGGCGAGCACCGATGCGCGCATCTGCGCGGGATCGACGGACTTGGGGGCCATGAGCACCGATGATGACAGCAGCGGCGCACACCGACCCGTACCGCCGGACACAGACGGAGGAATTCCCGCCATGGCCGTGAGAAGGATCATGCCGATCATCACCGTCGGCGACATCGCGACGGCGAGTCGGCACCACACCGACATCCTCGGACTCACCGAGGTGATGAACCACGGATGGATCGCGACGTTCGCCGATCCGGACTCGGGACTCCAGGTCAGCCTCATGACCACCGACCTCACCGCACCCTGCAACCCGGCGATCTCGGTCGAGGTCGACGACGTCGACGCCGCCTACGCACGGGCCCTCGCCTCGGGTGCGGAGATCATTCACGAACTGCAGCCCGAGGACTGGGGCGTACGGCGGTTCTTCTACCGCGACACCGACGGCATCGTGGTCAACGTGCTGCAACACCTGTAGGTCCGACCGTCGGTGTGTCCGATATGCGGGCGCGCACCCCCTCGTCGATGACACGATGGGCCGATGGGTGCCGAGGTCTCCACGCGTGAGTTCACCCGTGAGGACCGGCGCCGTTTTCGCGAGCAGGTCGGTCGCGGTACCGACGCCATCGCCCGGATGCTCGCCGACGGCCTGTTCACCGACGCCGGTCGGCAGGTGGAGCCGCTGCTGGGCATGGAGGTCGAACTCAACCTGATCGACCGGGCGATGAACCCGGCGATGTCGAATGCGATTGTGCTGCAGGCCATCGCCGACCCCGAGTTCCAGACCGAGTTGGGGCAGTTCAACATCGAGATCAACGTCGCGCCGCAACCGTTGACCGACGACAACACCATCGCCCTCGAGCAGGCCCTGCGCGCGTCGCTGAACCGGGCCGAACAGCGCGCCGCGGCGACCGACAACCACATCGTGATGATCGGCATGCTGCCCACGCTGCGCACCGACCACCTGAACCACCAGTGGATCTCGGCCAACCCCCGCTACGGTCTGCTGAACGAGCAGATCTTCGCCGCGCGCGGCGAGGACATCGCCCTCGACATCGACGGGATCCCGCTCGGCGACGAACGCGTCGGCGAGCGTCTGGTCACCACCAGCGACTCGATCCTTCCCGAGGCGGCGTGCACATCGGTGCAGTTGCACCTCCGTGTGGCCCCGGAAACCTTTGCCGCGCACTGGAACGCCGCGCAGGCGATCGCCGGTGTCCAGGTGGCCGTCGCCGGCAACTCCCCGTTCTTCGCCGGCAAGGCGCTGTGGCACGAGAGCCGGATCCCGGTGTTCGAACAGGCCACCGACACCCGACCGCTGGAACTGAAGAACCAGGGCGTGCGACCGCGGGTGTGGTTCGGCGAACGGTGGATCACCACCATCTTCGATCTGTTCGAGGAGAACACCCGGTACTTCCCCGCGCTGCTGCCCGTCTGCAGCGACGACGACCCGCTGGCGACCCTCGCGTCGGGTCGGATCCCCGAGCTGAACGAGCTGAGACTCCACAACGGGACGGTGTACCGCTGGAACCGTCCCATCTACGACGTCGTCGACGGTCACGCGCATCTGCGCATCGAGAACCGCGTGCTACCGGCCGGGCCGACGGTGCTCGACACCATGGCCGACTCGGCGTTCTACTACGGCGTGGTCCGGGCCCTCGTCGATGCCGACCGGCCGCTGTGGTCGCAGATGTCGTTCGACGCCGCCACCGAGAACCTGCACTCCGGCGCCCGCGACGGTCTCGACGCCCAGCTGTACTGGCCCGCCGTCGGCTGGGTGTCGCCCGACGAGCTGGTGCTGCGGCGACTGCTCCCCCTCGCCGACCGCGGACTCGCCGCCTTCGGGGTGTCCGACCGTGCGCGTCGGCGCTACCTGTCGGTGATCGAGGGGCGGTGCCTGCGCCGACAGACCGGCGCGGTGTGGCAGCGCGAATCGGTGGCCGCACGCGAGCGCGCCGGGGACTCCCGCGACCGCGCGCTGTCGGGGATGTTGCGCGAGTACGTCGACCGGATGCACGAGGGCGAGGCCGTGCACACCTGGGATCTGTAGTCCCACCACGTGCCCGACGGACGCACGGCTACCGTTGCGTCCATGACCGCCGCACCTGATCCGACGACGCCTGACCGCTCGAACCGCCGCGGGTTCGTGATCGTGGCCGTCGTGGTGGTGGTCGCCATCGCGGCACTGGCCGTCGGACTGGTCGCCTACTTCTCCGGTGGCAGCGACGACGCGCGGGGTGGCCGCACCGACACCCAGCAGGTCAGCGATGTCGCGCACCAGTTCACCGATGCCGCCAGCAAAGGTGACGCGACCACCGCGCGCGACGCGGTGTGCACCGCGGACAAGAGCCGGTACTCGAACCTCTCGACACGTCCGCTCCCCCAGGCCCTGCCCGCGTTCACCCTGGTCGACGTCAAGTTCGCCGGCGACGACGCGACCGGGACGGTGAAGACCACCGGCCAGCCCGACGGCGCGATCTACTTCCACAAGGACGGCGCGGACTGGAAGCTCTGCCCGTCGTCGAAGGCGAAGTTCTCCGGCTGACGACGGGCCGCCGCCGGGCCGCGCCCTACCGTGCCGCGTTCTTGACGAACTCCTCGACGCCGGCGGGCGGTCGGACACCGCCGAAGTAGCCTCCGCGCACGTGTCGGCGCCGTTCACCGTCGTCGGTCGCCCGGGCCGCCGAGTGCCAGAGGTAGGCGTCGTGCAGGATGACGTCGCCGGCGTCGGCGTACACCGCGACCTCGCCGCGCACCTTCTCGAAACGCAGCGGCATGTCGAAGGGCGGTGTCCGGTCGGTGCGACCGCGGGCGGCGCGGGCGCCGTCGGGAACCGTGACCCCGGTCGCGTTCCGGAAGGGCGCCGGTGTCGCCCAGAGATGGCTTCCCGGAACCACTCTCAGGAATCCGTTGGCCGGACTCGTGCCGTCGACGTGGATGGTGAACGCGGTACTGGGCCAGACGTCGAGGCTCGGGCCGGCCTGCCAGTCGGTGTGCCAGCCGATGCGTGCGTACCCGGACTCCTTCCCCGGACGCGCGTCCTGGTACACCACACCGAACTGCTCGTGGGCACGCAGCCAACAGTTCTCGCCCAGCAGTGACGACATGAGCGATCTCAGCACCGGGTCGGACACCGCGTCGGCAACGGCGGGCGACACCTCCGAGACGTATTCGACGTAGTTGACGAATCCTTGTGTCTCCGTGTCCTCGTCGAGGAACACCGTGGAACCGTACCGGTCACCGAGGTCGCCCGACCGGACCCTCTCCTGGGCCTCGATGCACTCCGCTTCGATCCGCGCCAGTCGCGTCTCGTCGACGAGTCCACGCAGGATCGCGTACCCGTGCATCTCGTAGAACCACAGCAGGTCGTCGATCTCGTCGGTACCGAAGACGCCGATGCTGTGGAGGCCTCCCATGGGCCGAGGTTACGACCGCAGCCGGGTGTCCGCGCGTCGAGCGATCACGCCGGCGGGATCAGGCCCCGGCCGGTGATGAGCGGGAGGTCGAGCGCGGTGACGAGACCCGGCTCGGCGGCGACGACGGCCTCGACGGCGTTCACCAGCCGCATGGCGGTGACGATCATGCCCGAGACATTGTGGTCGCCGTGCTCGCCGTGGTGGGTGAAGTCGACGGTCATCATCGGTTCGCCGGTGATCTCGATCCGGTAGCAACCGTCGCCGGTGTGCGGTGTCGGCCAGTCGGGCCGTTGTGTCGGGTCGGTGCGGGTGATGTGGTCGAGCACCACACGTTCGACCCCGTCGACGGTGCCGATCACCTGGAAGCGGACGGCCGCCATGGTTCCCTCGGCGATGTCGCACGACACGGTCGAGATGTCGCGCTCGGCGGGGATCCGCTCCACCTTCTCCACCAGCGGCTCGTCGAGGGTGAGATCGAGACCGGCGGCGATCTGGCGCACGACACTTCCCCACGCCATCGACAGCACGCCCGGGGTGAACAGCATCGGGGTCTCGTCGAGGGGCTTGCCGAAGCCGAAGATGTCGCTCATCACCACCGGCTGGTAATACGTCGAGTAGTCGGCGATCTCGTAGCAGCGGACCTGGTCGATCCGCTGGGAGAGGCTCGTCATCGCCAGGGGCAGGACATCGTTGGCGAAACCCGGATCGATGCCGTTCACGTGCAGGCTGGCGTTGCCCTTCTTACCCGCGGCGTCGACCCTCTCGACGAGATCTGCGGGCACCACGCCGGTCGGGAACTGCAGCAGCACCGGCCCCGACGACACGACGTTGATGCCGTGCTCGATGAAGTAGATGAGGTCTTCGAGGGCCTCGAAGATCCGGTCGTCGACCATCGCGGTGTGCACGATGCAGTCGGGCTTCAGGGCGATGAGCGCGTCGCGGTCGTTCGTGGCGAGCACCCCGAGGTCGCGGCCCAGGTCGGCGAGGCGGCCCGCGTCCTTGCCGACCTTGTCGGGGTTGGAGACCCACACCCCGACGAGTTCGAGGTCAGGGCGGGCGTCGATACCGGCGATCGCATGCCGTCCCACCGTTCCCGTGGACCATTCGACAACCCTGAGCACCACGCGAGACCTCCGTGTCCGACCGTCACCGACCACCCCAGAGTAGAACAGGTTCTAGTTTCGCAGGCCGGTTTGCCCATCGGGGTCACCCGACGGCGGTACGCCGTCCGCCGTCGGCCTTCGCCCGGTACATCGCCGCGTCGGCGCGATCGAGCAACGCGGTCAACGCATCGACGGACTCGAGTCGCGGCGTCGTGGCGACACCGATGCTGACGGTGATGGCGACGCCCGCCCGACAGGCGAGCGTGGAGTCGTGGACCTTCGCCGCGACCTCACCCGCGTCCTCGCCCGGGATCAGGATGGCGAACTCCTCACCCCCGGTCCGTGCCGTCACCGCGTCGCGGGGGACCGCTGAGCTCAGCGCGCCCCCGATCTGGGCCAACACCTCGTCGCCGCGCAGGTGGCCGAACTCGTCGTTGATGGCCTTGAACTTGTCGATGTCGAGAACCAGCACCGACACCGGCCCGCCATGACGGATGTGATCCGACGCGCTCGCCAGGAGTCCCCGGCGGTTGAGCAGACCGGTGAGACTGTCGCGGTGGGCACCGATGGCGTCGGCGTTGAGCATCCGTATCCCCGGCACCACCACCAGCGGCACCGCGATGACGATCGGTAGCAGCACCAGCCCACGTATCGCGACGAGCACAGGTTCGGTCCCACCGAGCAGAGAGTCGATCGCGCACCAGGCCATCGCGGACACGGCGAGGAGGAAGTGCACCGCCACCTCCGGCGCGCGGTGGTGAAAGGCGGCATACATGCCGTTCGCGGCGAGCAGCGCCAGACCCGGCCATGCCGTGAACGCATCGGAGTAACACAGCACCACCGCGATCACCGACACGTCGCTGTAGAGAAGGAACGCGACCGACCCGCGTTCGGACATCTCGACGCCCCGCAGCCACATCGTGCCGATCACCGCCGAAGTCGCCGCGACCGCCAGCGTGATCGGCACCGCGTACTCGACACCCGTGCCCTGCCGGAAGTACACGGCGGAGAAGACGGCCGCGAGTCCGTAGACGAACGAGCCGACGCCGACCAGGATCTCCATCGGTCGTCGCATGCCGATGGTCCGCATGTACTGCACGGCAGTCCGATAGTCCGACGGCGAACGCCACCATCGGACCACCACACGACTCCCCCGTGTCATCGGACAAGCGTACAAGCACGCCCGGGACGAGTTCTACGCGTCGATGTGTGCGGTGCCGAGGTTGACCAGGATCGCGCCCACCACGATGAACGCGATGCCCACCAGCGCGACGAGTCCGAGTCGTTCCCGGAAGAACACGGCACCGGCGATCGCCACGAGTGTCGTTCCGGCGGCCGACCACAGCGCGTACCCGATACCGATGTCGAGACCGCGGTCGATGGCGAGACCGAGGAACACGACACTGCCGATGTAGCCGATCACCACGACCACCGACGGCACCGGACGGGTGAAACCCTCCGCCACCTTCAACGACACCGCGGCCGACACGTCGCACCCGATGGCGCCGCACAGCAGCAGCGCCGCCGCCGGTGTCATCCGAAGAGAGCGGGCAACGTCGCCTCGTGGACCTCACGCAGCTCGGCGAGGGTGACCGAGAAGTGGTCCTGCACCTCGACGGAGTCGCTGCCCTGATCGACCACACCGATACGCGTCCACGGCATCTCGCGCGCGGTGAGCATCGAGCAGAACCGCGTCTCCTCGGTGCGCGGCACGGCGACGAGCACCCGACCGGCCGACTCCGAGAACAGCCACACGAACGGGTCGGCGCCCTCGGGAAGGATGATCCGACAACCGGTTTCACCGGAGAGCGCCGATTCGACGACGGTCTGGATGAGCCCACCCTCGGACAGGTCGTGCGCCGCCGAGATCAACCCGTCGCGCGAGGCCGCGGTGAGGATCGATCCGAGCAGCCGCTCGCGCTCGAGATCGACCTCCGGGGGCACCCCACCGAGGTGGTCGTGGGTGACCTGCGCCCAGATCGATCCGTCGAGTTCGTCTCGCGTGTCACCCATGAGGATCAGCGTCTCGCCGGGTTCGGTGCCGAATCCGGTCGGGATGCGTCGGTGGACGTCGTCGATGACACCGAGCACGCCGACCACGGGGGTCGGGAGGATGGGGGTCGAGCCGGTCTGGTTGTAGAAGCTGACGTTGCCGCCGCACACCGGGATCCCCAGTTGCGCACAGCCGTCGGCCAATCCCTTGACCGCTTCGGAGAACTGCCACATCACCGCGGGGTCCTCGGGCGAACCGAAGTTGAGGCAGTTGGTGACCGCCTTCGGGGTGGCGCCGGTGACGACGACGTTGCGGTAGGCCTCGGCGAGCGCGAGCTGGGCACCCCGGTACGGATCGAGATAGGTGTAGCGACCCGACGCATCGGTGGCGAGAGCGATTCCGCGACCGGTGTTCTCGTCGATCCGGATCACGCCGCCGTCGGCGTTCTCGGCCAACACGGTGTTGCCGCGGACGTAACGGTCGTACTGCTCGGTGATGAACTTGCGGCTGCACAGCGCCGGCGAGGCGAGCATGGTCAGCAGTGTCGAGCGCAGTTCGTCGTCCGACGACGGGCGCGCGAGATCGGAGCTGCGCGAGGCGATCACACCGTCCTGCCACTCCGGACGCTCCACCGGGCGCTGGTAGACCGGGCCCTCGTGGGCGACGGTACGCGGCGGCACGTCGACGACGGTCTCGCCGTGCCAGGTGATCTCGAGGTTGTCGCCATCGGTGACCTCGCCGATCACGGTCGCGAGCACGTCCCACTTCGTGCAGACCGCGAGGAACGCGTCGACGTTCTCCGGCGTGACCACCGCGCACATGCGCTCCTGCGACTCGCTGGAGAGCACCTCGGCCGGGGTCATGCCCTCGGCGCGCATCGGCACCGCGTCGAGCCAGATGCTCATGCCGCCGTCGCCCGCGGACGCCAACTCCGAGGTGGCACAGGACAGTCCGGCACCGCCGAGATCCTGGATGCCCACGACGAGGCCTGCGTGGTAGAGCTCGAGACAGCACTCGATGAGCACCTTCTCGGTGAACGGGTCACCCACCTGCACGGCCGGAAGTTTTTTCCGGTTCGGGCCGGATTCGCCGGTGTCGTCGAAGGTCTCGGACGCGAGTACCGACACTCCTCCTATGCCGTCGAGTCCGGTGCGGGCGCCGAACAGGATGATCTTGTTGCCCGCGCCCGAGGCGAAGGCGAGCTGCAGGTCCTCGACGCGGAGCACGCCGGCGCACAGCGCGTTCACGAGCGGGTTGCCCGCATAGCTGGCGTCGAAGACGGTCTCGCCGCCGACGTTGGGCAGACCGAGGGAGTTGCCGTAGCCACCCACACCGCGCACGACACCGTCTACGACACGACGGGTGTCGGGTGCGTCGGCCGCACCGAAGCGCAGCTGGTCCATCACCGCGATCGGACGCGCACCCATGGCCATGATGTCGCGGACGATGCCGCCGACACCGGTCGCCGCGCCCTGGTAGGGCTCGACGTAGGAGGGGTGGTTGTGCGACTCGACCTTGAACGTGACCGCCCAACCGTCGCCGATGTCGACGACACCGGCGTTCTCGCCGATGCCCGCCAGCATCGACGACCGCATCTCGTCGGTCGTGGTGTCACCGAAGTACTTGAGGTGGACCTTCGACGACTTGTAGCTGCAGTGCTCCGACCACATCACCGAGTACATCGCCAGCTCGGCGTCGGTGGGACGCCGGCCGAGGATCTCGCGGATCCGCGCGTACTCGTCGTCCTTGAGGCCGAGCTCGGCGAAGGGCTGCGGGACGTCGGGGGTGTCGGCGGCGACGGAAACGGTATCTACCTGTGCGCTCACAGCGACATCGTATGTGGTCGGGTCGCCGCGCCGCTTCCTCGCGCCCGAGCGACGTCGCCGTCACCGGCACGGGATAGTCTGGCGGGCGCAATCGTAGGAATGTGCGGGAGCGTTGGTACCGCATCCGCTCCAGACATGCCGGGGGTCGTGGCCGTGGTCGATATCCGTCAGGCGCGTCAACTGTTCGATCTCGGCGTGCTGTCGCTGGGCATCCCGATCGACGGCCAGGAGGCCGTCCGGGATCCGAATCAGGCGAAGCTCGCGTTCCAGCGGGCCACCGAGTACGCGCCGGAGCTGTGCGACGCCTGGCTGGGCCGCCTCGCCTGCGGCGACGACGCCCCCGACGCGATCATGAACCTCTACCGCTCCCGTGGCGCGGCCAACGCCGAGTTGCGGCGCCTCGGTCTGCCGCCGCGGACCCTGGTCGGTCGGTTCGCGACCGGGCTCTACATCGACTACCCCATCACCGACACCGTCGAGATCATCGCCGCCTACGCCGCGTCGCTCATCGGTGGACTCGACTACACCGGCGCCGAGGAGGTCCTCGACGAGATCCCCGCCGGCACTGCTGCCCCCATCGCCGCATACGTGCGCGCGATCATGCACTTCCGCACCCAGCGGTGGCCCGACGTGCTGACGATCCTGTCCGGCTCGGGATCGTGGACCGACGAGTACATGCAGGCGGGCGCGAACGTGATGGCCGGTTCGGCGTGCGCGCAGCTGGGCATGTTCGCCGAGGCGAACCGGCGCCTGTCCGAAGCCGAGACCGGCCCCATCCCGGCGGCGTCGACCGCGGCGATGTTCACCCACGGCCTCGTACTCCGCGAGGAGGGCCAGGAGGAGAAGGCCCGCGCGCTGTTCGAGCAGGTCTACTCCCGCGACCCGAGCTTCACCGCCAACTCCAGCGCACTGGCCGATCCGCGCTATCGCCTCGTGGTCGTCGAACCCGACCGCATCGCCCGCCGCACCGACCGCTGGGATCCGGCGTCGGTTCCCGACGAGACCCCCGGTTCGGTCACGGGTCCGGCGACCGAAGCGCAGACCGATCAGCTCGCCGCGGCCAAGGCCGAACTCGAACGCCAGGTGGGGCTCGCCTCGGTGAAGAGCCAGGTGGCGAAACTGTCGTCGGCGGTCGCGCTGGCGAAGGTGCGCGCCGACAAGGGGCTCGCGAGCCAGTCGCGCAGCCTGCACCTGGCGTTCACCGGCCCTCCCGGTACCGGCAAGACCACGATCGCGCGCATCATCGCCAAGACCTACTGCGGGCTCGGTCTGCTCAAGACCGACTCGATCGTCGAGGCCAGTCGGCGCGACCTCGTCGGCGAGCACCTCGGTTCCACGGCACCCAAGACCTCGGCGGTCATCGACCGCGCGCTCGACGGCGTGCTGTTCATCGACGAGGCCTACACCCTCATCCAGACCGGCCTGTCCGGTGGCGACGCGTTCGGTCGTGAGGCGGTCGACACGCTGCTGGCCCGCATGGAGGACAACCGCGACCGCCTCGTCGTCATCATCGCCGGGTATGACGGCGAGATCGACCGCCTGCTGTCGTCGAACGACGGTCTCGCGTCGCGCTTCGCCCGCCGCATCCGCTTCGACTCCTACCGTCCCGAGGAACTCGCCGAGATCGCCGAGGTCATCGCAGGCGCACGCGACTCGGTGTTGCCCGCGGCGTCGGCGTCGGTGCTGCACCGCGCGTGCATCCCCCTCTACGACACCGTCGTGACCGACCAGAGCGGCCAGCAGGTCCGTCTGATCGACCTCGCCGGCAACGGCCGATTCGTCCGCAACGTCATCGAGAGTGCCGAGGAGGAACGCGAGTTCCGCCTCAGCTCCGGCGACATCGACATCTCCGACCTCGACGCCGACGCGCTCATGCGCATCGAGCCGCAGGACATCCAGACCGCCGTCGACGGCATCATCGCGTCGATGAACCTCGACGCCCGCGTGCGCTGAGATTGGTCCGATCTCGATGGAACCTCGACCCCCGAACGTGCGTCCAAGTACTCAGAACGTTCCGAACCGGGAGGTAGAGCATGGCTGACGGCGACAAGATCGACGTCAACACCGAAGGACTGCACGCGGCATCGAAGAAGATCCTCGAACTCGGTGACAGCACCGACAACGCCGTGGCGGACGGCTCCGGTTTGAGCGGACTCATCACGGGAACCGTCACCGGCGGGAAGCTCACCGGGTTCGCCACCGACGGACCGCTCCGACGTATTCCGGGAGCCACCGCGGATGCCGGACACACACTCGCCGGCCGCTTCTATGTACTCGGCGAGCTGGTCAGCACGGCTGCCGACAAGTACCAGGCCGGCGACACCGCTGCCGCCCGCGCGATCAACACAGCCGGTTATCTGAACGATCCGGGGAGCCGCTGACGATGTTGGGACGTGCCGTCGTGTCAGCGGCCAACTTCGCGTCGATGAGGTCGTCAGCATCAGCACTCGACACCCAGGCGCAGTCGATCGACACGAACGCCGACAACCTCACATCGACCTTCGCCGGAGCTCCGTGGGCCGGTGCAGCGAAGAATTCAGCCGACCACAGAGCGGAGGAGGAACGCCGCGAGCATCGGAAGGTGTCCACCGACTTCCGCGCACTGGCGAAAAGCCTGACCTCCGACGCCGATCGGATGGAGACCTTGGCCAAGGGACTCGTCCGCGACGCAAGGGCGCTCGAAGACAACATGTTCAGCGTCTCCGACGACTGGACAGTTCGGGATCTCTACAACTACGAGCTCGGTTTCCTCGTCGCCGACGCCAACGACGACGCAGCGGCCCGCGCACAGCTCGAAAAGCTGCAGCAGCAACGCGCGCACGAAGCAGCGAACGAGACGCAGCATCTCAGAGGACAAGCCACCGAGCTGACACAGATCGATCAGAAATCGGCCGCCTCGATCAACGCGCACCTCGACACCATCGCCAAACTGACGCCTGCATCCGCCGACCTGTCGAAGACGCGAGCGACGCAGGACATGGCGACACTGTCGGGAAAGAACCTCGACGGGAGCTCGCCATCAGATGCTCAGAAGGAGGCAGCCGCCGAACGACTCCATGCCGCAGCCGATCTGAGCGAAGGCACTCGTGATGCGCTGAGATCGTCAGGAGAGGCGGGTATCTCGCAGCAGAAGTTCGACTACTTGAAAGAGGTTGCGGCGAAACTACCTGACAAGGTCAGCAACTACGACGATGTCGGCGGCGACCTGAGTCCCGAGCAACACAGGGCGGTCCAAGGCGACGTCGCGGACACCATGCGGATCCTCGGGAACCCGTCTGTGAGCACGCTGAACGGCGATCGCGGCGGGATGGACAAACTGCCACCGAACGTCCGCACCCTGCTGACCGAGAGCCCGACCGGAACCCGATCAGTGTCCCGGCACCCGGCCGACGCCAAGAACCCCAACACCACAGAATCTGTTGCCACAGTGGAACTGAAGCGATTCGACGACTGGCGCGGCCTGACCAACACGCTCGGTGCAGGCGATCAGGATCTCAGGTTGGGCTCGGATGTCGATCGCGGATTGTTGAAGCAGGGATCCGAGATCGCGGGTCAGGTGACTCCGTCGACCGCCGCGCAGGAGTACACCGCCGACTCTCGCATCCCGAACCAGGACATCGAAGTCCGCAAGACGCTCGACGCGATGCTGAACAACGCCTCGGGCGACCACCAGGCCGTTCACGATTTCGTGACCGGCAACGACATGAAGGCGACGATCAGCGGCGGCGGCGAGTACAACCCGACCGACCACCTGCGGGGAATCGTCGAACACCAGTGGCGACCGGATGAATTGGGTGCCCGTAACACCTTCGATTGGCTCAAGGACCCCGCGTTGATCACCGATCAGGGGCATCAGGGAGTACTCACCGGAGAGACCGCGACGGGTCTCGCGAGGTACCTCTCCTCGAACGCCGACAGTCTCAACCACCTCGAGGTCCACGGTGGCGGCGAGTACACCTCGATGGGCGCGGTGAACCCCCAACTCACGCAGAGCCTCGCCAACGATCTCGTCCCCCACCTGGGAGGCCTCGCCGGGATGCCGGACTCTCCGCTCTCCAATCACTTCGTCTCGGGATTCGAGCAACGCGAACAACTATCGGACATGATCGGCGTCTTCGCCGGCGATCCGGGAGCAGCACAGACCATTCATCACGGGACGCAGGACTGGATCAGGGTGGCCGCGTTCGAGGCGGGCCAGCACCCCGAGATGGATACCGGGTTTGCGTCGGGCGCCGGTTCGCTCCAGCAAGCCCTCAAAGATGGCCTCGCCGACCAGTACGAAGCAATCCAACAGAACAGCGACTACGGAAAAGCGATCCACGATAATCAGTGGGGAGCAATGTACGACACTGCAAGCGGGGCAGCGTCCCTCATCCCCGGAGTCGGCCCGCTGGTGGGTGTCATCTCGCCCGAGGCGAAACTTGCATTGCAGGGTGACCCTGACATTCCCGGTGCGGGTGCGCCTACACAGGATCTTCGCGACCTGGCACAGCTACAAAGTCGGTCAGGCGTCAACTCGCTCCCGCCGCAGATCGCTTGGACTGACGGCTACTTGCAACAGCATCCCGAAGCTGCGCCGCAATTCGAGAACTTCATGACAGACGGCCATCTGGATTGGATTAAAGTCCACAACGACCCAAAGGTCTTCACCGATCTGTTCGCGCAGATGCCGGAGTCGGACAAGTGGAAGACCTACTACGACGGCGGCCTACAAGCCGATGACTTGAACCCTAAACCTCGTTAGGTCAGAACTTGAGAATATCCAGAGTAGGTCTGCTCTATTGCTCATTCCTGTCTGCCTTCACCCTCACGACCGCGTGCGGTGACAGCACCAGCCCAGTCCCACCGATAAGCCCGAGTGAGACCGTCGTCAACGGGCCCGACACCACAAGCAATTTCTGGTTACCTTCAAGTGCGGAATCGCTCCTGTCAGCGGAAGGCACCTTCGTCCGCGCGGCCATGGAGTCGTACGCCGGAGTCGTCTACGCCTCGGACGGTCAATTCGCTTACCCAGGGTTCGTTGCCAATTCCGACATCAAATATGTCAACAGCATTCCGGCGGCGCCCCCTGACCAGATACGGCCAAAGATGACTGCGGCATACTCGATCATGTCGGTGGAAACCCTCGGCCCAAGTATTCGAGGAGCGAAGATTTGCTCGGCTGCGCAACAGAAGGACGAGGGAATGCGGCCTTCTGAGATCGAGCAAGGCGTGTTGGAACTTCGATACCTGACGAGGGGCCCGGATCCGATAGCCGTGCAGTCGGGCCCCGCAAGCCGACCATCTATCGACGTATTCGGCGGTTGGCGCCTCCAGTCATATTCTCGACTGAAGTCCGACGCATCACCGGAAAGTCGCCAGTGCGCGGCGAAGGGGCTCGACCGGTATCTCGGGAGGCCATCAAGCCCGGGTTGGCCCGCCTCCTCGGCAACGCCGTCGCTGTCGACAGAAGCGCGTTGAGTCGGCCGGCGTCGAGTCGCCTGGTCCGACTGAGCGATCTTCCGGCCGGTGTCTCCGACGCTCTGCAGCGGCCCGCGCAACCGGGCGAGGTCGAGGCACTGAAAGCTCAGATCGCCGCGCGACGTGGCGAACAATCCCCGCCCCCAGGGGCGACAGAGTCGGAAGAAGTTCCTGCCCACCTGCGGCATTCGATCCTCACGCCCGCCGAGCGGCAGCAGGAGATCGACGACAGCAGTCGGTATCAGACTCTCGACGAGCAGATCGACGAGTGGCTTGACGAGTACGGCGGCACCATCCCGCAGGACGTTCTGACGGACATGGTTCGGCGGCATCGGGCAGACCTCGCAGCACGCATGACATCAGGCTGACCAACGTTCCCTGCCGAGCCACGGAGCATGTGCGCAAGGAATGATTCCCCTCGCCCGACTGTCGTTACTGAGCGACACATCCGATCGATGGGAGGACGACGCGCATGACCAAGGAACGACTCAGCGGAACACTTGCGGTGATCACCGGGGCATCGAGTGGGATCGGCGCCGCGACCGCGAGGGCACTCGCATCCGAAGGTGCGACGGTCGTGGTCCTCGCACGGCGTCTCGACCGCCTCACCGAGCTCGTCGCCGAGATCGAGAGCACCGGCGGTACGGCTCGAGCCCGCGAGGTCGACGTGACTGACGCTGACGCCGTGTCCCGGGTCATCGCGTCCATCGGTGAGGAATTCGGGCGCATCGACATCCTCGTCAACAACGCTGGGTTCCTGTCCAATCGCCCGGCAGTCGAGGCCAGTCTGGCCGACTGGCACCAGATGGTCGACGTGAACATCAACGGCGTCCTGAACACCACCCATGCCGCCCTGCCTCTGGTCACCGCCGCGGTCGGCGGGGCACGCGACATCGCCGATATCGTCACGATCAGCTCCGTCGCAGGGCGCCGTGTCCCACGGCCGGAGAGCAACGTCTACTCCGCGACGAAACATGCCGTCACCGCATTCTCCGAGGCAATTCGTCGCGAACTCGCCGAGAAGCGGGTCCGAGTGGGCGTCGTCGAACCCGGCGTCGTCCGTAGCGAGATGACCACCGGCGACAGCGTCGGCGCGCCCGACGCGACGCAGGGCGCACCCCTTCTCGCCGAGGACATCGCCGACGCGATCGTCTACATCGTCACGCGACCCGCGCACGCGGCGGTCAACGAGATCCTCATCCGCCCCAGCGAACAGACTCTCTGACCGGCTCCACCAGCGCGGCGGCCACGCATCAGTCGAGCGGTGCCGACCAGGCGACCTGGATGAGTCGGTCGCCGCCGCGGCTCACCATCACGCCACGCCCCGGCGGACGCGGCGCACTCCTCACGGTGCCCAGCAGCACGCCTTCGTCCTTGGACGCGCTCATCGCGAGGCCGTCCACCGACAGGTCCTTGAGTCGGCTGATGATGGGGTCGTACATCGACCGTGATGCGCCACCGCTACGGCGAGTCAGGATGAGGTGCACACCGATGTCGCGCCCCTGGGCGAGGAGGTCGACCAGCGGCGCCAGCGGATTGCCCGAGGCGACGGCGACCATGTCGTAGTCGTCGACCACGACATAGATCTCCGGGCCCTGCCACCACGAGCGGTCACGCAATTGCGCGGGCGTCACGTCGGGGCCAGGGATACGTCCCTGCAGCAATTCCGCGAGTTGCAGCAGGTACGGCTCGGCCTGCGCGGCAGTACTCGCATACCCGGCGAGGTGATTGCCCTCCACCTCACCGAGAAGGGAACGCCGGTAGTCGATCAGCAGGATCTTCGTCTGCGCCGGCGCGCCGTTGGCCACCAGTCCGCGAAGGATTGTTCGCAACAGTGTCGTCTTGCCGCTCTCGACGTCGGCGAACGCCAGGAAGTGCGGCTGCTGCGCGAAATCGATGGTCACCGGGGCCAACTCGGCCTCGTCGATACCGATCGTCACCCGCATCGGCGACCGCGGGGCGATCGCTTCGGCGCCGGCGACGATATCCTCGCGTGCCACCCGTTCGGGCAACATGCGGACACCCGGAGCCGAGCGACCCGGGTAGAACTCGGCGATCTGCATCACCGCGGTCGCCACCCCCGTCGACAGATCCTCGACCGACGACGATCCGTCGAGGCGTGGCAGGCCGAGCAGCATGTGCAGCTTGTCGGGACTCAGACCACGGCCGGGACGGCCGACCGGGACCGTCGCCGCCACCTTGCGGTCGACCTCGGAATCCGATGAATCGCCGAGGCGGAGCTCGATCCGGGTACCGAGAAGGTCCTTCACGACCGGCCGGATCTCCATCCATCGCGAAGCGGTGATGATGAGGTGGACACCGAACGAGAGGCCCTGTGCGGCAATCGCACTGAAAGCGTCCTCGATGATCTCGAACTCCGACCGAATGGTCGCCCAACCGTCGACCACGAGGAAGACGTCACCGAACTTGTCTGCGGAGAGGCGCTCATCCTCGGCGGCACGGCGGCGACGGAACTCCTGCATGGAATCGATACCGAGATCCCGGAACCGCGCCTCACGCTGACGCAGGACCGACATCACCTCTGCGACCGTGCGACGGACTCTGTCTTCGTCCAGTCGGGTTGCCACTGAGCCGACGTGTGGGAGTCCGGCCAAACCGGCGAGCGTTCCACCGCCGAAATCGAGGCAGTAGAACTGGACCTGCTCGGGCGTGTGGGTCACGGCCGCGGCCATGATCAGGCTGCGGAGCGCCGTCGACTTGCCGGATTGGGGTCCGCCGACGATCGCGGCATGGCCCTGCGCGCCGGACAGATCGAGTTCGAGGACGTCGCGGCGTTGATCGTAAGGACGGTCGACGATCGCCACCGGGAACCGCAACGACGGTGCGCCGGCGGACGGCGCGGCGCGCCAGTCACGCACGCGGAGAAGGTTCGACACCGGCGGCGAATCCTCGAGGGGCGGCAACCACACCTCGTGCGCCGAGCGGCCGTGCCCGACGAGGCGCGACACCGCCATGTCCAGTTCACTGACGGTCTTGCCATCCTGAAGGATCGGACCGTCGTCGTCGGCCATGACCTCCTCGATGACCGTCGGCTCGGGCATCACCACCTCGGGCACGTACGTCGCGGAGAAGACCCGGATCGGCACGCGAGGCCCTGAACGTGCACCACCGTCGCCGCCGCGGATGACCGCACGGCTCGGTAGGTACGGCCCGGAGACGTACGACGCGTTGAACCGTGTGGGTTCCTGCGAGTCGCACTTGAGGTACGCCGAGCCCGGCTGCGCCGGAAGGTGATAGGCGTCGGGGACACCGAGCACGGCTCGGGATTCGCTCGCCGAGAACGTCTTCAAACCGATGCGGTAGGACAGGTGCGAATCGAGCCCGCGGAGCTTGCCTTCCTCGAGTCGCTGAGAGGCGAGCAGCAGATGCATCTGCAAGGAGCGCCCCAGCCGGCCGATCATGACGAAGAGTTCGGCGAAATCGGGTTTCTGCGACAGCAACTCGGAGAACTCGTCGACCACGATGAACAACGCGGGCAACGGATCGAGGCCGGCGCCGTTGAGGCGGGCCTTCTCGTAATCGGCGACGTTGGCGAAGTTGCCCGCCGAACGGAGCAACTCCTGCCGCCTGTTCATCTCACCGGCCAGAGCGTCGCGCATGCGGTCCACCATCGCCAGCTCGTCTTCGAGGTTGGTGATGACCGCGGCCACATGGGGCAGCTCGTCGAGTCCGAGGAATGTGGCGCCGCCCTTGAAGTCGACGAGGATCAGGTTCAACGATTCGGGCGCGTGCGTGGTGACCATCGACAGCACCAACGTCCGCAGGAACTCCGACTTGCCCGAACCGGTCGCGCCGATGCACAGCCCGTGCGGCCCCATCCCGTTCTCCGCCGCCTCTTTGATGTCGATCTCGAGCGGTTGGCCGTCCTCGGTCACGCCCACCGGGACACGGAGGCGATCGCGCGGACTGCGCGGACGCCACACCCGGTCGGGCTCGATGGCCGCGGCGTCGGTGACGCCGATCAGCCGCATCAGGCCAGGATCGCGAGGGCCCGTGTCGGCATCGAGATTCATCAGTTGAGCCGCGGTGGCCAATGAGTAGCGCGCCATACGGCGGGCCACCGACTCTGCGGTGGCGACCGGCATCTGATCGGGCGCGGCGAAGGTCTCCACACCGAAGGCCGAGCGCGCCCCGAGCGAGGGGCCCTCGAGCACGAGCTGCGTTCCGCGGCGCGCGGCGAGCGTCAGCGGCGTCTCGCTCAGCCCGATGACGCTGACCGAATCGAGTCCACCGTCGTTGATACAGCGCTCATCCCCGGCGACGAACCCTCCGGCGAGCACCACCACCCACTGCACGCGACCAGCGACGGCAGTTGCGTTGCGCGAGAAGCGTGGTCGTTCGTTGAGTTCGGGGTCGTTGTCCTGCTCGAACTCTTTCAACGATTGATAGAGCATCCGGGCCGGGCCGGCACCGTCGCGACGTGTGGGGTGACCGACATGCGGCAGCCACTTCGCCCACGACCACTCTGCGGTGTCGGGGTCACGGCACACGATCGCGACACGGACCAGGTCAGGGCCGTGAAAGGTGCACAGCTGCAGCAGCATCGATCGGGCCAGCGCATTCACCTCGGCGGTGGCGCCTTCGATGCTGATCGCCGGGAACGCCCGCAGCGACACCGCAGTGGGCAGACCTCGCACGACGGCGTGCATCCGGATGAACCGGCGCAGCGCCATCACCGACACCGGCTCGAGATCCTCGAGCGGGCCCGTCTCGGGACGCGCGAGTCTGGTGGCCAGACGCTGCGCCCCGACGCCGAGACGTACGTGCGCGAAATCGGCGTCGTCGAGCCGTCGTTCCCACATCCGTCGTGATCCGACCGCGGGGAGTAGCGATCCCGGCGAGGGGTGTGACCACGACAACGCCTTGAGCTGGTCGTTCGCGGTGTCGTCGACGTCTTTGCGCAGCCGGCCCAGGTAACGCAGATAGTCCTTGCGTTCTTCGTTGAGTTCAGCCGCCTTCGGCCCGCCACTGCGGCCGCCCGAAGCGAACATGCCGACCATCGACATCACCATCATCATCGGGAACAACAGCGTCACGGGATTGCGCAGCGCGGACGAGCCGGCGGTGAAGAACAACGCCATCATCCCGACCATCGCGACGACCATCACCAGTGGGAGCAAACGGGTGAGGATGCTGCCGGGCACGTTGCGGGGGACCTCGGGTGGCGGCTGCACCGCCATCTCGCCGCCGGGCAGACGGGGACGAGGGGGCCGTGGTCGGCGAACAAAGCCCTCAGTCGTCATCTGACCTCCCCGGTGCTGCGGATCGTTGCGTCGGCTATCGTACGTTTCGCACAGGTGACAGGGAGGCACTGGATACAGATGACGACACATCCGCCTGGATCCACCTCGCCGCCCCCGGGCGCGATGGCCGGCCCCGGCTCGTACGCGCCGTCGGTGTCGATGAGTTCGTCGGCCGCGGGACCGTCATCGTCGAGTCCGTCGCCGCGTGTCGATCCCGAGCTCTGCCGTGTTTCGGTGTTGTCGGGTCGAACTCAGGTCGATGTCGCGCTTCCCGCCGACGTGCCCGTCGCCGCCCTGATCCCCGAACTCGCGGCTCTGCTGTTGCGCAATCAGTTCGGCGAGCCCGAACGTGTGCCCGATGACCTGTCCGCGCACTGGACCCTGGGCAAGGTCGGCCAGAAAGTGCTCACCGAGACCCGGTCGCTGGTCGAGTCGGGAATCGTCGACGGCGACCTGCTGGTCCTGCGGTCCGAGGCGACCACCGAACTCCCCACCGTCTACGACGACGTCATCGACGCCGTCGCCGGAATCACCCGTCGCGAGTTCCAGTCGTGGTCGCCAGTCGCCGCTCGCTGGGTCGGCGTGATCGCGTTCCTGGCCACCGTCGTCGCCTCGACGACCCTGGCCCTCATCGCGTCGTGGTCCGAGCAACGCCTCGATATCGCCGCGGTCGCGTTCGCAGCCTTCGTGGTGTTCGCCGTCGCATCGGTGACCTCGCAGAACGGCGACGGTGCTCGAGTCGTCGGCGCTGTCCTCACGGTGTCGATGTGTCTCACCGTCTTCGTCGGCTGCTTCGCCAGCCTCTCGACATCTGATCACGCGGCCAATGTTCTTCTCGGAGCCGGCGTCTCGGTGTTGGTCGCCGTGGTGGCGCTACGCCTGTCCGCCGGCGAGCCCTTCACCCACCTCGCCACGATCACCGTGTCGGCGCTGCTGGCGCTGGGCGCACTCGGACAGGTTCTGTTCACCGCACCGGTCCCGCACACCGCGGCCGTGCTCGGTGTCATCGCGCTGCTCGTTGCGTTGATAGCGCCGCGGTTGACGATCCTCTTGGTGCGCCTGCCCATCCCGACCGTCCCGTCGGCGGGCGCCTCGCTCGACGACATCGACCCACCCAGCCAGCAGAACGTGAACGCAGGCGTCGCGGCCATCGGAGCGGTGGCACTGCCCGAGACCGCCGCTCTGGAACTGCGCGCCAAGGCAGCGAACGCCCACATGTCGGGCCTCATGCTCGGCGCTGCGGCCGTCGCGGGCGTCTGTGCCGTCATCGTCTCCGTACCGATGCCGGACTTCGACTGGAAAGCCGCGCTGCTCGGTGTCCTCATCGCATCGGCGATCGTGCTGCGTGGTCGGTCGCACACCGACCTCGTGCAGGCCGCCGGGATGATCGGCATCGGCACCGCCGCGCTGCTGGGTGTCGTCGGCTCGCAGGTGTTCGCGGGCGGCATGTGGGTCGTGCTGGGTGTCGGGGTGTCGTTGCTGCTGGCGGCCGCAGCCTTCGGGTTCGGCGTTCTCACCCCGTCGATGGAGTTCTCGCCTGTACTGCGACGCATCGGCGAGATCATCGAGTACCTGATCATCACCGCCACCGTGCCGATCGCGGCCTGGGTGGTGGGTCTGTACTCACTCGCGCGCGGGTTATGACGCACCGTTCGACACGTGCTCTGCGACGCCGCGGTTCCCTTGGCCGCGTCGCGCTCGCGGCCGCAGTGGCGTTCGTCGCGCCATGTGCGGTCGAGGTGCCCGCGTATGCGCTGACCCCGCCGGTCGTGTCGGGTCCGGTGCCGTCGGAGAACCCGGTGGGTCCGACTGTTCCCACCAAACAGACGGTGGCGACCTGCGTTGAGACGGTGGCATCCAGGGCCGATTACATCTCGCCTCCGGCGGCCTTCAACCTCCTGGGCGTCGAGAAGGCGTGGGAGTTCTCCAAGGGTGCAGGCCAGCGCGTGGCGGTGATCGACACCGGTGTCTTCCGGCACCCGCGACTGGCGGTCACCGGCGGTGGCGATTACGTCTCCAACAGCGACGGCACACGAGATTGCGATGGTCACGGCACCCAGGTGGCGGGCCTCATCGCGGCCAAGCAGTCGAGCTCCGACGGTTTCGCCGGTGTGGCGCCCGATGCGTCGATCATCGCGATACGGCAGACCTCGGCGGCCTATGCACCGGCCGATTCACAGAGCAAGCCCGACGGGACACCGCTGACGTCTGATGGCTACGGCGACGTGAACACCCTCGCCAAAGCGGTTGTGCGCGCGGTGAATCTGCGTGCGACGGTCATCAACATCTCCGAGGGTGCGTGCAACACGGCCGGCACCGATCTCCGCGACCGAACTCTCGGCGCGGCGGTGAAGTACGCCTACGACCGCAACGTGGTGGTGGTCGCCGCAGCCGACAACGTGGACCAGGGCAAAGAGGGCTGCGGCGCACAGAATCCCGCTGCGCTCGGTGGCCGCGACGCCGACCCCTGGGCGAGCGTGGTGACGAAATCGTCACCGGCGTACTTCACGCCCTACGTCGTCAGTGTGGGTGCAGTCGAGGACGATGGCCGACCGTCGGCGTTTTCGCTCGCCGGGCCGTGGGTGACCGTCGCGGCACCCGGGTCGAACCTCGCATCACTGAACATCGCAGCGAACCCACCCATCATCGACGGCGTGAAGGCGCAGAACGGCACCTCCCCCATCACCGGGACGAGTTTCGCCGCGCCGTTCGTGTCGGGTCTGGCGGCGTTGATCCGGGCCCGCTTCCCGCAGTTGACTGCGGCACAGGTCATCAACCGCATCACACGCACCGCGCACCATCCCGCCGACGGTCGAGACGGCGCGGTCGGTTACGGACTGATCGATCCCGTTGCCGCACTGACCACCACGACCCCCGACGTCCTCGCATCGGGTGCCACACCTGCCGATCCGGGAACCGGCGACACCCGCAACGTGTACGTCGCTGCACCGGTCGCACCACCGGCCACCCCACCGGCGCCCAACCCCGTGCCGAAAAACGTCGCCATCGGCGTCAGCGTCGGAGCGATCGCCCTCGCTGCCATCGGCTGGATGCTGATCCGCCGACGCAACGGCGACCGCAACCAACTCCGCGAGGGCATCGACTACTGATGGCCTCCGACGCCTGGACCATGAGCACCCACGAGTTCCGGTTGCTGTGGGAGTCGATCGACACCTCTCCGTACCCGACCGAGTTCGCTTACACGGGAACCGAGGACATCGACCCGGCAGCGCCACCTGCGGGATCGGGATTGCACGAGTTGACGTCCACACAGCGCGAGGCGATGACCGTACTGTGCGCTCCTAAAACCACAATCGCTGTCTCGGGCATCGACGCTCGACGACCGTTCACCGAGACCGGCCACCATCTCCGCATCGTGTCGGCAACCGGCCGCGGCGACCACGTCTTCGTCGCCCGGCAGCGCCTGGCCGGATCGGTCAGCGTAGGCGGCGCGGTGTCGATCACCCGACATTCGCTGAACACGTGGACCCGTGACGTCGTTGCGATGCTGCCCAAACCGACCGGACGCGGCTCCCTTTCCACCGACACCGCGGTCGCCTTCGATTGGTCACCCCCCGGCGAGATCGCTTCGATCGCCAGTGTGGTGGCACCGCAACCCCCGACCGCAGCATCGGCGTTCGCAGCCTCGACGGTCGCAACGTGTGGGTCGATCCGTGTGCAGGCAGGGACCATCACCGATCCTGTTCGGCCCTCGGTCATGGAATGCCGGTACCGCGACATCCCCGATGATGGTCGGTACCTGCTCATCATCGACACCCCCGGCGCCGCGCTACCCGTCGACGTCGAGGCGTTCGCAAAATCACTCAACCGCGTGGTCAACACCCTGCGTGGCAGACACTCCACACGCCTGGCCGAAGCCCGATGACAGAATCTCGACCGCATCGTCGTCGTCGTACACTTGTTATGTGGATCGGCAGTGGAATCACGAAGCCACTCTCGTTACCTTTGATCAAGACCAATTGCTTGGCCGCGAAGTTGCAACCCACCCCGATCACCGACGAAATGACGAGGCGCCACCTGTGAACCGACGTCCCACCCAGACCATCGCCGGCCTGGCGCTGATACTGGCCGTCGCATGCGGATGCTCGAGCACCAGCACCGGTCAACCCGCCGCCGCGTCCAGCTCGTCCGCATCGTCGGGGCCGTCGACGTCTGCGTCTGTATCGGTACCAGCGGACGTACCGAAAGATTCCGTCCTCGACCTCAACTCGACCAAAGACATGACCGGCATCGAAACGACCGTTCCCGCCAACCAGAGCCCGTACACCGACCATCTGCCAGACATCTGCACGCTTATCACCCCCGCTGCAATGCAGAAACTAGGCATGGAGACTAAAACGCGCGGATTCAACGGCGCGAGACTGTTGACACAAGCGTGCATCACGAAGTCCACGGAGAATGGCGACTTGGTCCGAGCCGTCTCTGTCGACTTCTATATTAACAATATTAAAGAATTGACAAATCCGGCCACCGTAATCGCGCAAGGTCCGCCTGTCGCGATTGATTCTAAAATCAGAGCACGTATTGTTAAACTTGCTGCGACTGGCCAAGATGATCCGACCTATAAATACACCTGCCTCGCAGCTTGGGGTACGTTCTTCGGCTCTATCGGCATCAACTATCGGGTTGCCGAAAATTCCGGGAGCGATCCGTGCAAGGATGCGGTGGCCGCAGCTCGGATCATAGCGCCCCTGATGCCGAAGAGTCCGTCGCAAATGCGAGTGACGCGATGAGTGACGAAGACTTCACTTTTAAACCGAGCACTGCGTCCGCTATATCTTCAGGTACACAGGGGTTTGTCTCTGGGATTCAAAACCTTTCATTTCTAATCTCAGCACTAAGGCTGGCGGGGGGATGCGGAACGTTTCGATCTGGGTCCGAGGTGCAGACGGCACTGACGGATCTCGGTGTCGCCGCGAACCAGATGGCAACCCGCCTCGAAGCCGCGCTCCACGAGTACAATCAAGCTGTCATCAGTGCTGGCAATCTCATCTCGGAACAAGAAGCGGCGAATACGGCTGCGATCGGCAAAGCTGGCGAGGGTGATTCCAGCGGATTGCCCGATTGGCTGGCCGGCGCGGGGAACATGCTCAGCGGCAACACAGCTCGGGTTCCCATTCCCAATGGTCCGAACGTAAATGACATCATCACATCGGGCATGACTTCTGGTCTTCCGCCGGTACCGGGCGGGAACCCTACAGCCGTAGGCACATTCCCGTGTGCCGCAGGCCCCGAGCCGAGCGCAGGCCTGACGCTCGACGCGTGCCGCGACCATCTGTCGTCTGCCGATCAGACAATTCTGCAAACCCTCTCCGATCAGTGGAAAGAACTGTCATCGGGGCTCGAGAATTCGGTCACGGTCTTCCACCGAATTGTGCAGTCGAACATGCAGAACGGAGGCTGGACGGGCTCCTCGGGCCCTGCCGTGGGCGCTGCGGCACACCGGTTGGTGACGACCAGTGCAGAGATCTCCGCTCAGGCCGCGATGAACGCGGGCGCGATTCTCGCGTGGGGCGGTGGGCTCGGCGCAACGAAGTCAGGCATCGACGGCTTGAGTTCGACCCGCAGCACGGCAATGGCAACCGCACCATTGGAATCCAAGGCCGCCGTACAAAACAGCTACGACAGCCTCGCACGCATGCAGATGGATGCCACCTACAACCCCGCGGTCACCGCGATCGCTCATGGCCTGTCGAACCTGTCGGATCCCGGCAGCCCCACTTCCGGCGTACCGATAACTCTCTTCCAGACCCTCAACAGCACCGGATCGACCGGTTCGAGCTCAGTAGGTACCGGAGGGACGACCGGCAGCGGATCCAGTGGACCAAGCGGTGGAGCAGGCGGCGGGGGCGGCGGTTCCACCTCGGCCGGCAAAGCCACCACCGACGCCGCCCAAGGCCTCACCCGACAAGGCACCGGTGATCCCGTGGCCGCGGCGACCAAAAACGCTGCCGGACAGGCGGGGCAGAACAATCCCGCATCCGCGGCACAGTCAGCGATGTCGAAAGCCGGCGACGCCACCAAGAGCCTGGGCAGCAAATCTGGTGGCGCTTCTCCGCTCACCCGGTCTGCGGGCCTCGGTGGCCTGTCCGACGCCGAACGCTCCGCTGCCGGTAAAGCCGCAGCCCTCGCCAAAGGCGGCGGTGGCGCAGGTGGCGGCGCAGGCGGTGGAGGCGGCGGGAAGATCGGCGGCATCGGCGGTGCCGGGGCCGCAGCGCCCGAAGGATCACTCTCCGCCCGCAGCACCGGCTCAGCGCTGACCGCCGCCGAACGCGCACTCGCCGGACAACAAGGCGCCACCGCCGCACGACCCGCCGGAGGCATGTCCCCCGGCATGGGCGCCCGCGGCGCCGGCAGCAAAGGTGAGGACGACAAAGAACACAAAGCCGCCCGCTACCTCGTCACCACCGAAAACGGCGAAGAAATCGCCGGCGACCTCCCCGACACCGCACCCCCCGTCCTCGGCGGACTCAACCTCGACACCACCGACGACACCACACGCTGACTGCTCAGTGGGAGGCGACAACCACGTCGTACGCCCCGACGACCCTTCGAGTTGCACTGCGAAGACGTGCGACATCGTCCTACTCGTTCGACCGCAGTACCGCAGGGACCTGAATGTTCTTGTCCGCTAGTTTCCCGTCGAAGCACGCTGATCCAGCAACCAGAGCCGGGGGATATCCGTCGGGCCTCCCGACGATGGCGTGGATGCTGTAACCATCTGGGGCCGTGGCGAAGCGGTTGGGTTCCGGGAAGCCGTCACGCTCGTCAACGGACCATCCCAGCGACTTCCAGATCGTGCCGAGCTTCTCGACGAGCCCCTCGACCGGAATGCCGTCCGGGACCTTCATGTCGCGGTAGCTGCTGTATCTCACAGGGGAGAGATGGTCGTTTGTTGCGTTGTCATCGCAGTCGACGGTGTTGCCTGTGCTGCTGTAACGCGAGCCGTCAAACGCATAGCCGGGCGGCAACTTGTCGAGTGTCTCGCGATACATCTCAACGACGGTGTCCTGCACCTGCTGTTGACTCGTCGGCGTGAACGTCGGATCTCCTCCGGATGCGGGGACACCTGTGCTGCAGGCCGCGAGAGATGCGCTGATCACCGCAACGAACACGAGACGCAAAGTCTCTGAGCGATCGATCATGGCTGATGACTCCAGCCGATCAGTAGGTGGTCGGCGACGCGAGGGATGCGGCCTCGCGGAGGAGCACAAACTGCACCACCACCAGTAGGACTACCGCGATGAGCCCGCAGACGACGGCGATCTTCCCAAGGCGTGCAACGGAATTCGACGCAGCATGGGCCTCGGCGACACGTCCCTGAGCGAGAAGCATAGGCACCGACAGGCTGCGGCTGAAGGCGACGAAGGCGAGTGGCCAGAAGAAGATCAGCGCCGCGACGGCCCATGCACCGTTCGCGGTGGGCGCCGCGGTCGGTGCGAGCGGAGGCATCTGGACCGCGGGCGACGGGTGGAACACCGGCGCGGGCGGCGTGGCGGCGGGGTGGGCACGGTGCGGCTGGTTGGCGACCGCGACTCGACCGCGACCTGCGACGGCGATGCGGGTGGTGGGCTCGTTGCTGGCGTAGCTCATCATCGGAAATCCTCGGGGTAGTCGGTTGTCGGCCGCCGTGTCGGCGATCCGCGACCGCTCGCGGCGGCCACACCCCATCAGATGCAGTCGGCCCGCCGAAGGTTCCCGGCCAGTCGAGAAACCCTCTACGAACCCGCGGTGGGCTCGATGTCGGACTGCGAGATCAGTGCCGCGTTGCGCGCCAGTGCAGGGCCCGGCGGGATCAACTTCACGACGGGGTACGGCGCCGGCAACGGGTCGGGCATGCCCAGTGGTTGGACCGAACTCTCGGGCACGCCGTACCGGACGCCGGTGTCGGACACGTAGAAGTCCGACGCCGCTGCCCCGCTGTCGGGGTCCGAACCCGTGGTGCGGACGAAGTATCCCGAGCCCGGCGGGATGTAGGTCAGGTCGGCGGTCACACCGTCCGACCGTGCGCCGACCGATGGGATCAACGACTTCTGATCGGCGACCGGCACCGCCGGGGTCAGTGACACCGACAGCGCTGCGGGACGGTCGCGATCCTTGCGCCACCCCAGGCACAGCGTCTGTAGGGCGGTCCCGTCGACCTCCACCGGGGTGGTGTCCGGGTAGCCGTCGAGCTTCAGCGTGTCGACCTGGGGAACGGCGACAATGGCGTTGGGTTCGAGCGTCACCGGTTGTCCGCTCGACGCAACCGAGGCGCGGATGAGATCGGCCACGAACGGGGAGACGGCCTGTATGCCGTCGCTCAACACCACGTAGAGCTGCTCCTGGTTGCCCGCCTGCGCATCCAGGCTCGACACCCGCAGGATCGAACCGACCCGTGCGCCGCCGAGCCGGAAACGCGACGGGTCCCCGGCATTGTCGATCACCGGCGCCACGATCGGCGGCGCCGGTGGTAGCGCATCGAGAAGCGAGGTGCTCGCCGCACGCGGCGAGATGGATTGCAGCGCGAGAGCCTGGCGGATGACGGGATCCTCGGGATCGATCTGCGCACGGGTGTTGCGGTAGATCAGGTAGGAGGACTCGCCGTTGCGGGCGAAAAGTGCGTCGTTCGCGCCCAGTTGACGGGTACCGGTGCCGTACCGGGGTGTGCCGGCGACAACGGCCAACGACGGAGACCCATCGGGGTCACGGGGCTCGGTCAGCCGATCGCACACCGTCCACTCCGACACCCCGGGCGCGCCTCGCGCGATGAGACTGCTGGGCGCCCCGGGGATCCCGACCTGGGGCCCGCGGGGATAGTCGGCGAGAACGGAGTCCTTGACCGAGTTCGGATTCGCGGCCGACCCGGTGACCAGGCGTGCCGACGCAAGGTTCAGCGCCGGCCGCAACTGTCCGTTCAGGAGCACATAGAGCTGGCCGGAGTCCTTGCTCATCAAGATCTTCGAATCGCCCACCGAGCCCTGCGGCTTGAAGAACGACACCGCCACCGCGCCACCGAGGACGACCAAGGTGAGCACGAGCCCCACCACGAGGGACTTCACGTGCGCGCTCATCGGATCGTGGATCATGCGGACGTCCCGCCGCACCAGCGCGTGCTCCAGTCGGCGCAGCAGGAAGCGGTAACCGCTGACCTGTGACTTGGTCGTGCGCTGTGCCATCTCTCGACCCCGTTCGCCCTCGAAGGCCCGCTGCCCCACACCGCGCGGCGACGTCGAAAGCGACGGTCCGAGCAGCCATTCACCTGTACAGAACTGCTGTTAAGGTACTCGACGTGGCTCAACCGACTCGCCTCGGCACCTCCGCGCCGACGGGGGGCCTCACGCGAAATCTGCCCCTCTGGCCGGTCATCGCATCCGAGGTTGTCGCGATCGGCGTCTTCGCGCTGTTGCGGTCGACCGGGAGCACCTTCGTCGTGGCCACATCGGCGGCCGTCGTCATCGGTCTCCTCGGTGCGGCGCTCGCCGCGCGGCCGACGACGGGCATCTCGGTGTACGGCCGGATCGGGCGACGACTCGCATTTTTCCGACGCACCCGTCGGATGGCCCCGGATCTCCCGATCCCCTTCGATCTCCCCCAGCAAGACGGCACGACGATCGGTGCCCGCTGGGTGGACGACCGCCTGATCACCGTGGTGCGTGTGGCGCGGCCGGTTGCGCCCACCGGGCTGATCCCGTCGGCCAGCATCGTCTCGGCGTCACAGTTGTCGCTCGGGGTGATCGCGAAGGCACTGTCGCAGTTCGACATCGAGCTCGAGTCGATGGACGTGATCGCCCACGGATGGCGCGCACGCGCCGCCGCGCATCTCACCGATCCCTACCTGCGGTTGACCTCCAGGTTGCCGACCGTCCCACAGCAAGACGTCTGGGTCGTCCTCCGCCTCAATCCCCTACGCTGCCCGGACGCCATCGCATCTCGCGGCGGCGGATCAGCGGGAGTGCTGAAAACAGCGATGGCGGCGACGCGCAGGGTCGCCAATCAACTCGCGCACGAGGGATACCGGCCCACCATCCTCACCGCCCGCGGAATCACCGACATGGCATCCGACCTCATCGACCGGGCATCGGCGGGTGATCCCGTCGAGGAGTGGACCTCCGTGAGTCACCGTGCCCACTCGACGACCGCGTACACGATCGACGGGCCGCTCGACGCCCAACTGATGACCGCGATCTGGACCACGCCCAGTATCTCGACAACCTGCGCGGTGAGGCTCTCCCGTGACGGCAACCGCTACGCGATGTCGACGGTGGTTCGGTACTCGACAGTCGGCGAGCTGTCGCTGACGGTTCCCGAGGAACTGCGACGACTGGACGGGCGCCAGCTGCCTGCACTCCGACGCACGTTGCCGGTGGGGCGCGACCACGTTCCGGCATTGCCCACGGTCCCGATGGCCCTCGACGAGCTCAACGCACTCCGGTTCGTCGACGGCGGCCACGGCCAACTGTTCGGCGCCGATGCCCAGGGGCAGGCCGTCGCCGTGCCGCTGTTCGGTTCCGACGTGCGCCGGGTCGATCTCTTCGGCTCGGCGTTCCTGGCGCAGCAGATCGTGGTGCGCGCCATCGCGGTCGGGGCACGCGTCGTCATCCGCACCGACCGTCCCGAGGTGTGGCGGGGAATGGTCGACAACGTCAACGACTCGAGCACGCTGTTCATGTTCGACTCGCCCGTCGAGCAGCGGAACACGCTGAACGTGTACACGTTGTGCATCCTCGACGCCCGCGAGGCGACCGAGGACCACATGGTCGGAACGCAACTCCGCATCCACCGGACGGCCGCGGTTCCCACACCCATCGACGACGCCTCCGATGTCGCGATCTATCAGGTGAAGTCCGATGCACATCGCGTGTACGTCGTGACCCGCTCGGGAACGTTGGCGGTGTCGCTGGTGGCTCTACCCGCCGAAGGGGCGCTGATCGAGAGCGCACGCCAACAGGTTCGCGTTCCCGAACCGGTGGGTGCCGGCGCACCCGCTTCCGCCGGGCCGTTCCGTCCCGACGACGCCGAACGCCCATGGTCGCCGCCGCATCCAGGCCCAGATGGCGGCCAGGGGCGCACACCCGATGGTCCCGGTCCGGGTGGCGGCCACGGCCCCGACGGTGGCGACTTCCGGGACCCCAGCTTCCGACAGCCTGATCTCGGCGGCCGAGGCCACGATGCGGGTCGCGGCGGTGGTCCCCCTCGTCGTGAACCATTCCGGCCGGACCCGAGAGATCTGCCGCCGCAGCGCCGGCCTCCTGTGCCTGACAACAGATTTCGCATGCCAGGGCCGATGCAGCCGGGGCCCCCGCCGCCCGACCCACGTCAGCCGCATCCGCGGCACGACCCAGGTCCAGGACGCCACACCCGGCCCCCCGACGAGAACTGAGCCAGCACTCCAGACGAGCACTGCATGACAAAGGCGGGGAGTCCGATTCGGACTCCCCGCCTTTGTCATGCAGTGACAATGCTCAGTTGAACATCTTCGCCACGGCACGTTCCTGCTCACCCATGTCGCCGACGCCGTCGGTCGAGGCGCGGATGATCTGGTTGAGCGTCTCCTGGATCTCGGTGACGTCCTTGCGCCAGTTGTCGAACGTGCTGTTGAACGCTGCGTTCGAGGTGCTGTGCCAGCTTTCCCCGAGGTTCTTCTGCAGGTTGGTCACATCGTTGAGGAGACCGTCGAACTCCTGCTTGCACGACGCGATCGTGTGCAGGTGATCGAGGATTGCGGGGTTGTACGTGATCTGGCCGTCGTTTGCCATGATGTGTGTCCTTTGTTTGGTCGAGCTGGTGAGAAGGTGAGTCAGAAGAGCCGTCAGATGTTGAGGCTGCCGGCCGAGCTGATCTTGCTGCTGTTCTCTTCTTCCTTGCCCTCGAACTGCTTCGCGCCCTGCTTGACCAACTCGAGGATGTCCTGCATGTGACCCTGCAGCTTCTTGGCGGCGGTGTTGTAGCGCTCGTTGACGCCGACGAACTGCGTTGCCGCGCTGCCCTTCCACACCGCAGGGCTGGTGGCGTCCTGCACCGCCGTCTGCGTCTTACCGAGAAGGCCCTGCATGTGCTCCTGGATGCCGAGCGCCCTGTCGGAGAAGACAGTGGCGTCGGTTGTGTTGATATTCGTGCCGTTACCCGCGGTCATTCGAATCTCCCTTTGTAACCGTCCGACTCTCGGACATCTGCGTTGTCACGGGAGTGAACCTCCCGCCGATCCCAGCCGGCAGTCATGAGACGCCCCCTGGAAGTGTGTGTGCGAGTTGCCGCAACGCCGCTGCGATGCGGCTGCGATCGCCCGGTGCGATGGACGTCCACCTTTCGCCCGACACCGACGGTGTGGCGATCGAGACGATGCGCCCCCGGTTGGTGTCGAACACGGCGATGGCCGTCCGCTCGGACTCGCGGTCGCCATGCGCGACGATCTGCGTCTGCCCGTTGCATGACAGCAACGCATCGGCGAGCGTGCGCGCGTCGGTCTCGTCGAGCCCGTATCGGAAGAAGGCGGCCGCGTAGTCATCGGAGGTCTCACACCCGTCCAGATCGCGATCGATGACCTCGCTCGGCTGGTTGATCTCCCGGATCGACGCACCCGGCGCCTCCCCGACGAGTGACCCTATCTCCGTCTGGACAAGGCTGATGTCATCGCCGGCGTGGAGTTCTGAGGTGGTGAAGCTGGTGCCGTTGCGGGACAGGACGAATCGCCGCTCACCGACGCCCACGAGACATACCCGCAGCACCTGCGTCACGTCGATACGAACCATCCCCACCATCCAGTCGGGTGCGGTCGCCGCCTGTACCGCGCCACGGACCTCCAGGTCAACGTTCCCGGAATCGTCGAGCTCGCCGCGATCTCGCAACCGCCCGCGGACGCTGTCTCGGTGTGCCGCGGACAGGTCCACGTCTGCACCGGTTTGCTGCTGATCCAGACGCAACACGGACGGCATCGCCTGCACGCCGAGGGCGTCGATGATCACGGGGATCTCGTCGCCGGCGAACTCGTGGACGGTTCCTATTCCCATCACCGTCACACCTCATCCCGCTCGGCGACCCCGATGACAGGGGGAGCCGCGTCGGTGGACGGGGCGGGGACGACGTCCTGCACGGAGTCGTAGTTCGTCGCGGCGACCACCGGGGATGCCGATCCATCCGACGAGCCGGAGTGCGCGATACCGGCGCCGGACACCATCGGCGCGCCGGCCGGGGCAGCGGTGACCGATGTGCGCTCGACCGCAACCACCTCTTCGGTCGTCGCGGTCTCCACGCGCATCTCGGCGCGGTTGGTCTGGCTCACATACTGATCCGAGGCACGGACGGTGCCGCTGGGGCGGTTCATCGCTGCCACCGCGAGCATCGCGCCCTGCGCGGCGGCCATGGCGGCACCGTTCTGCGCGGCCAGTTTCGCCTCCGCCGCTTCCCTGGTCTGCGCAGCGAGATGGCGCTTGGCCAGATTCGTGGGGGCAGCGGGAACGTGCATCGGCTTCGACACCGGGGTGGTCGCGTGCTCGTAGGACTCCATCACCCGCGACGCCTGCGCCTTCATCCCGACCGCCTGCTCGTCGAGCTTCGCGAGGCCGCCGGAGATGAGCGCGGAGGGAGGCGCTGCGACCACCTTGATGGCCGCCTCGATCTGCGCGACCGCCGCGATGACCGCCGCATCGGGCATCGCGGCCACCGCCACCGTGTGCGCCACAGCCTGCCGTTCGATGGCTTCGGCGCTGCGCGACGCCATGTCGGCGGTGTCGCGAACCCACGCACCCAGGGCATCGATCGCCGCCAGGGCGCCGGCCACCGCCGACCCGGACCAACCCTCGAGAACCGACTTGCGCAGGCTGACGACATCGGCGTCGAGCTCGCGGAGGGTCCCCGCGATCGACGCCCAGGCCAGACCGGCCTCGAACATCGGCTTCGGACCGGCGCCCGCGGAGAGATCGCGGCTCAGGCGCTCGGCCTGCCGCGTCTCCCACCGAACTCCGGTGAACCCGATCATCGTGTCGTCCTCTCTCGCTCGTCTCGCCCGGTCAGATGCCGGAGAGGTTCTCCGACAGTGCGTCGTCGGACGCGGTCACCGTCTTGGTGCCGTCGCGCAGCGCGCTGGCGACGTCTCGTATCGCCTTCACACCTTTGACGATCTCCAGGTCGAAAAGTTCCGCTGAATCGGAAAAAGATTTCGCAGCCGCGACCGAGACCTCGTCTCGGCCGGCCGGCGCGACGTCGAGGGCCGGGCGGTGGGCACCGACACTCCGCTCGATCTCCGTCGCAATTCCCTCGAGACGGTTCACGGCACGGAACACCTGCTGCGGATCGACCGACAGGTCACTCATGGGTTGAACTCCTCAGGTTGTGGTTGTCGTCGTGTCACGGCGCTGCTCGGGATGAGCTCGCCGACATCAGGATTCGATCTCGTCGGGACTGTCCCACACCGATTCGGCGACGGACGGCTCCACGCCGCCGAGCACCGAGGGACTGGCGGTGGGCACTTCCCCGACCACGTCGTCGGCATGTCGCGCATCCACAGAGGTGTCCCGATCGGATGAGTGCGAGCTGTTCGATGCGGTGGCCCCCGCTGCACCGGCGGCGCCCATGGGCATGCCGCCCGGCGACACCGTGGACGCGGTCGTCGCCCGGCCCACGACCTCCTCCGAGGCCTGCGCAGCGGCGGTCGTTCGTCCCGACATCGGCGCATCGGAGGGCTTGGCGCTGAACGGTGACGTCGGCGCACTCGCACCCGCCGACGCTCCACCGAGGCCGGCCACGCCCGGGATGGCGCCTCCGCCACCGCCACCACCTGCCGATGCGCCCGAGGTCTTCGCCGCCAGGTCTGCGTTCTGGCCGCCGCGAAAGGGCTCGACGCGCGACGCGAAGCCCCGACCACCGGCCAGACCTCCGCCGGCGCCGCCGCCGACGAGCGACTGTATCGGGCTGGCGACCGCCTGGACCGCGGACGACGCCATCCCCGGGACGGCCGACATGACCTGCGGCGCCGCGGTGATCGCGACCGGCGCCCCGGCGACCGTCATGTTCGCGGTGTGGGCGGTGAGCTCGGCCCGGGTCTGCGCGACGATGCCCAGGCCCGTCGTGAGGTGCGCCGACGCAGACGCCATCGCGGCGGCGATCCCGGGTGGCGTCGTGATGAACGGGATGATCGCGCCGAGAGACGTGGCGAAGTTCGCGATCACGCCCTCGAGCAGGGCAACGCCCTTGCCGACGGTGGCCGTGGCGGTGGCGACGATGCGCGAGATGTCGCCACTCTGCGTCGCCGTGGTCGCGTTGTTCGCGTTGGCCTCGGTGCCCTTCACCATCGCCGAGGCGCCGCCAGCTCCGGCCCAGAAGGGCGCGACGGCGGACATGGCCTGATTACCCAGACCGATCACGCTCTCGAACGCCTGCTGCAATCCGCTGAACAACTGCGTCGGATCGAATGGGGCATTGGCCATGTTGCCCGACCCGAACCCTGCCAGCAGGTCGGTCAACGGCTTGAACAAGGCGGTGAGATCCAGCGGCGGCAACGACGGGAGCTGCGGCAGCGGCGGCATGGGCGGCGGATGCGGAATTGAGATCCCCTTGCCGGCGAGGATGTCCCCGACCGGCATGTGCAGAAGCGGCGCGACACCGCTGTGCTCGAGCATGTCCAGGACCGTCGGTCCGTGGCCTGCTCCGGCATCGTTCCCGGGTGCCGGCGCGTGGCCCGCACCCTCGGTCACAGCGTGGAGCCCGCTGAGCCCAGTGCGCCGGCCGTGTCGCCGTCGGTGCCCTCGTAGCCGGCTGCCGACTCGAACGCCGACGCGGCGCTCGCCGCGTGGACGGCCACCAGCGATGCGGTCGAGACCGCGTTCGAGAACTGGGCGCCGCCGAATCCGGCGAGAAAATCCTGGCCGATGAGGCCGAACACGGGAACCATCACGGCGATGTTGGCAGCGAGATCCATCGCGCCTGCGCTCTCGATCGCCGCTCCTACGCCGGCGACCGTGGTGCCGTAGGCACGAACAGCGTCGGGCTGAACAGAAACGTTCGTCATGAGTAACGACTCCCTGGGTGTCGTGACAGCCGGACGCTTGTCCAGCAGTCGTGTCGAGGACGAGGATAACCGACTTCGGAGCGGTATTCCACGCGATAGTTAGAGATCTTCACGACTCTGCATGATCGCGTCACAACTCAGATGCGCGAGACCTCTGATTGGTTCCATCGGACGAGCAAAATTTTTCCACGGCCCTGTGCAGAACGTCGACCGAGGGGCGGACGGTCGGCCCCGGTGATGTCACGATGTACCGGTGAGCAGCCACTCCGGCCGATACATCGGCAACGACTGGGACGACGACTGGGACGACCCCGACCCGGAGGACGCCACGGACACCGCGGGCGACGGTGCGGATGGTGCCGACACGCCGGCCGCGGCCGAGGACGAATGGTCGCTGCAGACGGTGGGCCGGGCCGCCACACCGACCGGTTCGATAGAGGTCCAGACCACCCTCAACGGCCTGCCGACCGCGATCCGCATCGAGCGGACAGAGATGGACGGTTCGGCGGCAAGGCTGGCCAAGACGATTCTCCTGCTGTGCAGGCAGGCCGGGGTGCGCGCCGGCGCTCGGCAGCGAGCCGAACTCCTCGCCGGGGGCCACACCCTCGAGGCCGTCTCGTACACGGGGCTGCCCGGGGAGCGTGAGGTCGCGGCGATCGATCGGGCGGTGGACGACTTCTTCGACGAGGACGAGACCGGAACGTGGTTGAGGCGAGTATGAGCGAACAGAATTTCCCGCCGCCCGCGCCGATCCCGGACAGCGCGCCGATGCCGCCCAAGTTCCCGATCACCTTCGACGATCTCGAGGCGAGCGCGCGCAGGGCCCTCGATCGGATGCAGTCGGCATCGGAGGCCATAGCGGGGATCCGGAACGAGTACTCCGACGATGACGAGCGGGTGACCGTCGTGGTGTCGGGGACCGGGGAACTCCTCGACCTCCGGATCGACGACGCGGCGATGAGCATGGAACCCGCCGATCTCGCCCAGCTGATCGTGACGACCGCGGGGGCCGCGGCCGGCAAAGCGTTCGGCGCGCTCGCGACGCAGATCGAGACGTTCAGCGAGGCGATGACCTCGGATCCGGGCCCTCTGGCCGGTCTCCAGACGCGACAGGCTCGGTCCGACTGACCCGCGGTGGGCCGGTTCAGGCCGCTCCGACCTCGATGAGCACGACACCGGCCATGACCGCCATGATGCCGAGCACCATCACCCGGGTGAGCGCCTCGCCGAACAGGACGCGCCCGGCGAGCGCGGTGAGTGCGACGCCGGTCGCAGCCCAGATCCCGTAGGCGACACCGAGTCCGACACCCGCCGCCAGGGTGGCCGACAACGCGACGAACGAGACCGCGTAGCCGACCGCGACGGCGATGTAGAAGGCCCTGCGCCCACCCGCGGCGACGCGCAACGCCACCGTGCCCGACACCTCGGCCAGCACGGCGATCGCGAGGTACAGCCACCCCATCAGTCGCTCGTCCCCGACGAACGACTTGCGGGTGAGCCGAACTCGATGCACAGCACCCCGCCGATCACCAGGACGATGCCGACGATCATCAGCGCGGTGAACGCCTCACCGAAGATGACCGCCGACAACACCGCCGTGGCGGCGACGCCGAGCGCACCCCAGATCCCGTAGGCGACACCGAGTCCCAGACCGGCACGCAGCACGCGGTCGAGTAGCACGAACGCGCCGAGATATCCGATCGCGACCACCAGGTAGAGCACGGGGTGATCGAGCGCGCCCTTGAGGGCGAGTGACCCCGCGACCTCGGCGGCGATCGCGCACCCGAGCAGCCCCCAGGTCCGCGGGGCCACCGCCTGTGTCACCGCGCCCGGCGCAGCGCCGCGAGGATGGTGTCGGACAGTTCCGGTCGGCAGATCACCAGGTCGGGCAGGTACACGTCGTCGGAGTTGTAGCGCAGGGGCGACCCGTCGATGCGGCTGCAGAAGAGTCCTGCCGCCTCGGCGACGGCAACCGGTGCGGCGGAGTCCCATTCGTACTGTCCGCCGGCGTGGACGTACGCGTCGGCCTCGCCGCGGACCACGGCCATCGCCTTCGCCCCGGCCGAGCCCAGCGGGGTGACGACCCCACCGACGGCGTCGGCGACGGCATCGGAGAACGTCGGTGGGCGCGATCCGCTGACCACCACGCGCAGGATGTCGTCGGCGCGGGGATCGAGCAGTCCGGCAACGGGTTCGGTCGGCATCGAGCCGGTGTCGTAGGTCACCCCCAGTGCGGGCAGGGCGACGGCGCCGGCGACGAGGCCGGTACCGGCGAACCACAGCGCCACGTGGACGGCCCAGTCGCGGCGACCCTCCGTGCGGTACTCGCGGGTGCCGTCGAGGGGATCGACGATCCAGACGCGATCGGCGGCGAGCCGTCGGCGGTCGTCGGCGGACTCCTCCGACAACACGGCGTCGTCGGGGCGCTCCGCCCGCAACCGTTCCAGCAGCAGATCGTTGGCCTGCTGGTCCCCGGCGTCACCGAGCTCGGTGCCGCTCAGTCCCCCCTCGGCCCGCAGCGTCACCAGCAACTCCCCGGCCGCGGTGGCCAGATCGGCGGCCAGGCGTGCGTCCACCGACGCGCCGCCCGTCACAGCCCGAGATCCCGGATGATGGCGTCGGCGATGTCGGTGGGTGACCCGTGGTCGGGGGTCACGACGATCTCGGCGTCGGTGGGGCGCTCGTAGGGCGAGTCGATCCCGGTGAACTGCTTCACCTCTCCCCGACGCGCGCGGGCATAGAGCCCTTTGGGGTCGCGGCGCTCGCACTCGGCGAGCGGGGTGTCGACGAACACCTCGAAGAACGGCAGGCCGGCGGCGGCATGGATCTCGCGGGCCCGCCGCCGTTCGGCTGCGAACGGGCTGATCAGCGAGACGATCGCGACCGAGCCCGAGTCGGCGAACAACGACGCGACCTCGGAGGTGCGTCGGATGTTCTCGCGTCGGTCGTCGTCACCGAAGCCGAGGTCGGAGTTGAGTCCGTGCCGCAAGTTGTCACCATCCATCAGGTAGGCGGGGCGCCCGGCCGCGACGAGACGACGCTCCACCTCCACCGCGATCGAACTCTTTCCCGATCCGGACAGTCCGGTGAGCCAGATCGTGGCACCACGATACGGGCGCTGATCGGGTGACACCTTCGACCCGTGCCACACGATGGTGCTCTGATGGTCGACCGGGCCGCTGATCATCCCCGCGGCGACGGTCGTGTTCGTCGCCTCGTCGACGAGGATGAAGCTGCCGGTGTCGCGGTTGCGGCGGTAGGCGTCGAACATCAGCGGCTGCTGCGCGTGCAGCGTGACACGTCCGATCTGGTTGACCGACAACGCTTCCGCGGTCTCGTCGCGGTGCAGCGTGTTGATGTCGAGCCGGTAGTTGAGGGTGGTGATCTCCGCGCGCACCGACGCCGTGGTCGCCGAGACGACGTAGCGGTTGCCCGGCCGCAACGTGGAGTCGTCGGAGAACCAGCACACCATCGCGTCGATGTCGCGCCCCACCCACGGACGGTTGTTGGGTCGCGCGATCATCTCCCCGCGGGTGATGTCGATCTCGTCGCGCAACGACACCGACACCGCCATCGGCGGGAACGCCTGCGCCACCTCGACACCCCCGGGCGCCCAGATGCGATCGATGGTGGTGGTGAAGCCGCCGGGGAGCACCACGACCTCGTCGCCGGGTGCGAAGGTGCCGCCGGCGACGGTCCCGGCGTAGCTGCGGTGATCGGAGCCGTCGCCGCGCTGCGGTCGGATCACGTACTGCACCGGCAGTCGGGCGTCGATCAGATTGCGGTCCGACGCGATGTGCACCTCCTCGAGATGGTCGAGGAGTGGCGCACCGTGGTACCAGCCCATGTTCGCCGACGGGGTCACGACGTTGTCGCCGAGCAGCGCCGACACCGGGATGAAGGTGAGGTCGGTGACGGTCAGTTTCGAGGCGAACGAGGCGAACTCGTCACGGATCTCGTCGAACCGGGCCTGCGAATAGTCGACGAGGTCCATCTTGTTGACCGCGAGTACGAGGTGCGGGATGCCCAGCAGCGACGACAGGAACGCGTGGCGTCGGGTCTGTTCGAGCACCCCCTTGCGTGCGTCGATCAGCACGATGGCGAGGTCGGCGGTCGATGCCCCGGTCACCATGTTCCGCGTGTACTGCACGTGTCCCGGGGTGTCGGCGATGATGAACTTGCGCCGCGGCGTGGCGAAGTAGCGGTAGGCGACGTCGATGGTGATGCCCTGTTCGCGCTCGGCGCGCAGGCCGTCGGTGAGCAGCGCGAGGTTCGCGTACTCGTCGCCGCGTTCGGCGCTGGTCCGCTCGATCGACTCCATCTGATCGGTGAAGATCGACTTCGAGTCGTACAGCAGGCGCCCGATGAGGGTCGACTTCCCGTCGTCGACACTTCCCGCGGTCGCCAGGCGCAGCAGTTCTTTTCGGCTCTCGGCCGCGATCGGCAGCGCCATCAGAAGTAGCCCTCCTTCTTGCGGTCTTCCATCCCCGATTCGGAGATCCGATCGTCGGCACGGGTGGCACCACGCTCGGTGAGTCGGGTGGCGGCGACCTCGGCGATGACCTCGGCGACCGTCGTGGCCGCACTGAGCACGCAGCCCGTGCAGGTCGCGTCGCCGACGGTCCGGAAGCGCACGGTCTCGGTACGTGCCGTCTCGTGCTCCGCGGTCTCGAGGAAACGGGTGCGCGCCAACAGCATCCCGTCGCGCTCGACGACCTCGCGGTCGTGGGCGTAGTAGATCGGCGGCAGGTCGATGGACTCGGCGGCGATGTACTGCCAGATGTCGAGTTCGGTCCAGTTGCTCAGCGGGAACACCCGGATGTGTTCGCCCGGTGCGTGTCTGCCGTTGTAGAGGTTCCAGAGTTCGGGCCGTTGCGCCCGGGGATCCCAGGCGCCGAACCGGTCACGGAAGCTGAAGACGCGTTCCTTCGCGCGGGCCTTCTCCTCGTCACGACGGGCTCCGCCGAACACCGCGTCGAAGCGGTTCTCGGTGATACCGCGCAGCAACGCGGCGGTCTGGAGCCGGTTGCGACTCGCGCCTGGGCCGGTCTGTTCGACGACCCGCCCCGCGTCGATGTCGTCCTGCACGCTGGAGACGAGCAGTCGCACGCCGGTCTCGGCGACGATCCGGTCGCGGAACTCGATCACCTCGTCGAAGTTGTGCCCGGTGTCGACGTGCATCAGCGGGAACGGGACGGGCGCGGGCCAGAACGCCTTGCGCGCCAGGTGGAACATCACCACCGAGTCCTTGCCGCCCGAGAACAGCAGACCGGGACGCTGCGCGGTGGCCGCTACCTCCCGGATGATGTGCACCGATTCCGCCTCGAGGGCAGCCAGGTGCGACAGCTCGTAACCGCCGTCGAGCATGTGACTCCTCCGACTCAGCGCTTGTGATGTCGATTATTCGACAGTAGCGTTCGACTATGTGACAGTAAACACCACGACGTCGGAGCGTCAACCGGCGTCGGCACCGACGCACCGCGTGGTCGCCGTCGTCGAGTTCCTCGCCTCCGACCCGTCCCGACGTCCCTCGCTCGCCGAGATCGTGCGCGCGGTCGGGATGACCCGTGCGACCGCGCACGCCGTGCTCGCCCAGTTGTGCGCGGACCGGTGGGTCGACCGCGGCGAGGACAACCGTTTCGCTCTGGCGCCGGCCTTCCTCGGACGGATGGCCGCATCGGTGCGCACACGCCCCCTGGTGGCGACCCTCGGCCCGTCGATACGTGCTGCCGCACGCGACCTCGCCATGCCGGTCTTCCTCGCCGAACGCGAGGACGCGTCCATCACCGTGGCCGACATCGCCGGCGACATCGCGTGGGCGCAGACCGGCATGCGCATCCCGATCTGGGCCCCGCTGTGTCGGGAGTTCATCACGTGGGAACGATCCACCGAGCGCGCGCAGTGGCTCGACACCGTCCCCGAGGCGGCGCGCGACGCGGTCGCCGACGTCATTCGCACCGTCGGCGATCGCGGTTTCAGCGTGGAGAACCTGGGGCGCGAGGCGACCGAGGTGATGGCGACGCTGCACTCGGTGCACCGCGCCGATTCGGCCCCGGCGGTGCAACGCCGCATCGCCGACCTGCTGATCGACCTGATGACGTCGGATTACCGACCGGAGGATCTGTCCGGGACGGTCCCGACCATGTCGGTCGCGGTACCCGTCGCCACCCCGGATCGGATCGAGTCCGACGGGTCGCACCGGGTGACCGCATCGCTCGTGGCCTGTCCGGGCGCGACGGTGGATGCACGCCGGATCGACCACATCGTGGAGCGCCTGCGCGAGGCCGTCACCACGACAGACGGTGCGACGACCCCCTGAGGTCGCTTTACCAACCAAGCACTTGCTAGGTATGGTCGGCCCATGACCTCACCACCGCAGATCCCGGCACCTCTCACCGGCGCCGAGCTGACCGCGGACTCCACGCCGGTCGCCTACGAGGTGGTCGACGGTGTCGCGTACGTGACCCTCAACCGTCCCGACTACCGCAACGCGCAGAACTCGGTGATGACCTATTCTCTCGACGCCGCATTCGTGAAGGCGGTCGACGACCGCGGGGTATCGGTGATCGTGCTGCGCGCCCACGGCAAACACTTCTCCGCGGGCCACGACATCGGCACCCCCGACCGCGACTTCCACGTCGAGTACCCCAACACGGCGACCATCTACTGGGACCACACCGACCGCACCGGCGGCGATCAGCGCCTCGCGCGCGAGATGGAGGTCTACGTCGGGATGTGCCGCCGCTGGCGGGACATCCCGAAGCCGATGATCGCGCAGGTACATGGCGCGTGCATCGCCGGCGGTCTCATGCTGGCGTGGATCTGCGACTTCATCGTCGCGTCCGACGACGCCTTCTTCTCCGATCCGGTTGCCCGCATGGGCATCCCGGGTGTCGAGTACTTCGCCCATGCCTTCGTCCTCGGCCCGCGGCGGGCAAAGGAGATCCTCTTCACCGGCCGTCGCTTCACCGCCGCCGAGGCGCTCGACTGGGGCATGGTCAACCACGTGGTCCCGCGTGACGAACTGTCGACGAAGGTCGCCGAGATCGCGGCGTCGATCACCGAGATGCCCCCGCTGGGTCTGGCGCTGTGCAAGAAGGCCGTCAACATCTGCGAGGACCAGATGGGCCTGCGGAACTCGATGGACTCGGTGTTCGGCTGGCACCATTTCGCCCACAGCGCGAACGCCGAGGCGTCCGACGGGGATGCGTTGGGCGGCATGGACGCCCGGTCGATGAAGGCAAGCGGGGCGTCGTAGATGGATCTCACGTTCGACAGCGACGTCGAGGGCTTCCGCCTCGAGGTGCGGGACTGGCTGCAGGCCAACGTGCCGGCCACCCCCCTGCCGTCGATGGACACCGCCGAGGGGTTCGAGGCGCACCGTGCGTGGGAGGCCACCATGGCCGACGCGCGGATGTCGGTGGTGAGCTGGCCGCAGGAGTTCGGTGGCCGCGACGCGAGCCTGCTGCACTGGGTGGTCTTCGAGGAGGAGTACTACCGTTCCCGTGCCCCGGGCCGCGTGAGCCAGAACGGCATCTTCCTGCTCGCCCCGACCCTCTTCGATCACGCACACCCCGAACAGCTGGCCCGCATCATGCCGAGAATGGCTCGTGCGGAGGACATCTGGGCACAGGCGTGGAGCGAACCGGAGGCGGGTAGCGACCTCGCGTCGCTGCGGTCGAGCGCGGTCCGCACCGACGGCGGCTGGCTGCTGCGGGGCCAGAAGACGTGGAGTTCCCGATCGAGTTTCGCCGACCGCGGGTTCGGATTGTTCCGCACCGACGCCGATTCCAGCCGCCACCGGGGGCTGACCTATTTCATGTTCGATCTCCGTGCCGAGGGCGTCACGGTGCGGCCCATCGCCCAGCTCGACGGCGAACCGGGTTTCGCCGAACTGTTCCTCGACGACGTCTTCGTGCCCGACGACCCTGACAACCCCGGGGAATCGGGGGTCATCGGCGAGGCCGGCAACGGGTGGAAGATCGCGATGAGCACCGCGGCCAACGAACGCGGTCTGTCGCTGCGGTCTCCGGGCCGGTTCCTGGCGACCACCGACCGGCTGCTCGAACTGTGGGGGCACCGGGATCCCACCGACCCCGACACCGCGGCGCTCGGCGCGCGTGTCGCCGACGCCTGGATCGGCGCCCGCGCCTACGAACTGTCGACGTACGCGACGGTCAGTCGTCTCGCCGAGGGCGGGCAGCTGGGGATGGAGTCGTCGATCACCAAGGTCTTCTGGTCCGAGTGGGACATCGCGACCCACGAGACCGCACTCGATCTCCTCGGCGCGGACGCCGAACGCGCCGACTCCCCCGGCGGTGACCACGACTGGATGGGCGGTCATCTGTTCTCCCTGTCGGGCCCGATCTACGCCGGCACCAACGAGATCCAGCGCAACGTGATCGCCGAGCGGCTGCTGGGACTCCCGAGAGGCGACCGATGAGATTCCTGCTCGACACCGAACACCTCGATCTCGCGGGCAGCATCGACGCGATGCTCGCCCGCGCCGACATGCCCGCGGTGGTGCGGGCGTGGAACGACAGCGATCACGCTCCGGGGCGCGCGGTGTGGCGCAGGCTCGCCGACACCGGCGTCACCGCGCTGCTCGTCTCCGAGGAGGCGGGCGGCGTCGGGGCGGGCGCGGTCGAGATGGTCGTCGCGGCCGAACAACTCGGACGCCACTGCGTACCCGGCCCGGTCGCCGAGACCGTCGCCGTCGTCCCGGTCGTGCTGTCCGCCACCGGACGAGCCGACCTCGCCGAACCACTGCTCGCAGGGGACCTCGCGACGATCGCGGTGCCCGACGAGGTGCCCTACGCCGCCGACGCGGTGACCGCCGACCTGGTTCTGCTGCTGCAGGATTCGACGCTGCACCTCGCCGAACCCGACGTCACCCATGCCTCGGTCGACCGGTCGCGGCACATCTCCACCGTCGTCGCCCGCGAGTCGGTGGCGACCGACGTCGATTCGCAGCGGGCCCTCGAGATCGGCGCGCTGGCCACCGCGGCGCAACTCGTGGGTCTGGCGTCGGCGATGCTGTCGACGGCGAGCGATCACGCGCGTAACCGGACCCAGTTCGGGCGCCCGATCGGATCGTTCCAGGCCGTGAAGCACCACCTCGCCGACGTCGCGATCGCCGTGGAGATGGCACGCCCCCTGGTGCACGGGGCCGCGCTGGCGATCGACTCCGGCGCCGCGACGACCGGACGCGACGTCTCCGCCGCCAAGGTGGCCTGCGGCCGCGCCGCCGACCTCGCGGCACGCACCGCCCTCCAGACCCTGGGCGCGATCGGCTACACCGCCGAACACGACCTGTCGCTCTACCTGACCAAGACCCGCGCGCTGCAGTCGGCGTGGGGTACCGCGGCGCGACACCGCCGCACGGTGCTGTCGGCGATCACCGCATGAGCGACACCGTGTTCGCCGCACCCGGGGTCGACACCGCCGAACAGTCCGCGCTGCGCGACTCGGTGCGCACCGTGCTAACCCGCCAGGGTGGATCGGCGTCGCTGCGCGCGGCCATGGCCGCGACCCCACGGTTCGACAGCTCCCTGTGGAGAACACTGGCCGAGCAGGTGGGGGTGGCCGCACTCGCCGTACCCGAACGGTTCGGCGGTGTCGGCGCCACGCTGGTGGAGAGCCACATCGTCCTCGAGGAACTCGGGCGGTCGCTGCACCCCGTGCCGATGCTCGGGTCGGTGCTCGCCACGCAGGCCCTGCTGCTGACCCGCGACGACGACGCGTGCGAACGACTGCTCCCCGGCATCGCCGAGGGGTCGTCGGTCGCCGCACTGTGCTGGGCCGACGAATCGGGCTGGGACACCCCCGGGGTGGTCGCGGAAGGGGGACTGCTGACCGGCACGGCGCACTACGTGCTCGACGGCGAGTACGCCGACGTGTTCCTGGTGATCGCCCGCTCCGGTACACACACGACGCTGCACGCGGTCTCCCCCGACGCCGACGGCGTGTCGCGGACCGCGCTCCCCGTTCTCGACCCGACGCGACCGCTGGCCCGGGTGACCTTCGACGACACGCCCGCCGAGACGATCGCCGCACCCGGCGACCTCATCGCCCGGCTGCAGGCCGTCGCCTCGGTCGCCCTCGGCGCCGAGCAGGTCGGGGTGGCCGCCGAACTGCTCGACCGCACGGTCGCGCACACGAGCGCGCGCACCCAGTTCGGCCGACCGATCGGCTCGTTCCAGGCCCTCAAGCACCGGATGGCCGACATGTTCGTCGCGGTCGAGTCGGCGCGATCGATCTCCTACGCCGCCGCCCACGCGGTGGCGCGCGATCCCGGACCGGCCGGCCCCGACCCCACCATCGCCGCGGCCCGCATCCACTGCGCCCGGGCCGCAGCGGCGGTCGCCGGCGAGGCGGTACAGATGCACGGCGGGATCGGCATCACCTGGGAACACGACGTACAGCTGTACTTCAAACGGGCCCACACCGGCGCACAGCTGTTCGGGCGTCCGCAGACGGCGACCGACGGTCTCGCTCGGTCGCTCGGACTGTAAAAAGTTCAGCCGTTCGACCGACTTGCGGCCACATCAGTCCGCTGTCGGGATCGCCGTATTACCATCGCGATGATGAACGACCGCTCGAGTTCGCGCGGCGGGAACGCGGCGAATTATGTGGACCCGAAGGCGGTCAGCGCTGCTCTGACCACCACTCTCGAACTCGCGGCGCGCGCGGTGGACTTCTCGATGGCGATCCTGCACATCCTCGACGACGAGAACCAGTACGTGCTCGCCGCGCACGGCGTCCGCGGACTCACCGGCACGGTCACGCCGCGACAGAACACCACCTGCCGCGAGGTCGTCGACACCGGACGTCCCCTCGTCATCGCCGACGCCACCAACTCGACGATCAACGAGTCGCTGCTCGACCCGCTGCGCAAGGCCGGACTGCGCACCTACGTCGGTGTGCCGCTGTTCAGTCGCGAGCACACCGCGATCGGGACGCTGTGCCTCACCGACACCGAGGTACGCGAACTCGACGTCGACGACCTCACCCTGCTGCAGAAGTACGCCCGCGTCCTCGAGGAGCAGCTCGAGTTGCAGCGCGACCGGGAGGTGACCGCCGGGGTCTACCCACTCGACGAGATCATCACCGGGCTCCAGCGCGGCGAGATCCGGCCGTACTTCCAGGCCATCGTCGATCCGCGCACCCGCCGCATGCACGGGTACGAGGCGCTGTGCCGCTGGATGCACCCCACCGACGGGCTGCTGCCGCCGAGTCGGTTCCTGCCCGCGGTCCGCGACACCGACATCATGCTCGACATCGACCTGTCGGTGATGCGCACCGCGATGACGGTGATGGCCGGGTCGTCGGACACCGTCGTCCACGTCAACGTCGACGGCGCGCACCTGATCCGACCAGCACGACTGCACCTCCTGCTCGACGCCGTCGCCGAGGGCGCACTGCCCGCCGAACGCCTGTGCCTGGAACTCGTCGAATCGGCCACCCTCGACGACACGGAGGCCATCGAGGCGATCTCCGCGCTGCGAGCTCTCGGCACCCACATCGTGATCGACGACGTGGGACGCGGATGGTCGTCGCTGAGCCGCATGATCACCTGGCCCATCGACGGTTTCAAGATCGACGCATCGCTCACCGCCGGCCTCGGCACCGACGTCGTCGATCATCTTCTCAGCGGACTCATCAGCCATGCCTCGGCCAACAATCTCAGCGTGATCGCCGAGGGGATCGAGACCCCCGAGCAGGTCACCTCGCTGATCGCGCTGCACTGCCCGCTGGCGCAGGGGTACCACTTCCAGGTGCCGCAGCCCTATCCGATCGCCCTACGGGCCGGTGACGTGACCGAACGCATCTAGCGTCGGGCGACCAGCCCGTCGAACGCCTCGTCGACCGCGGTCTCGGTGAGACCGAAGTCCTCCAGCGAATAGCGGTGCACCGGTTTGCGATCGCCGCTCTTGCTCTCGGCGTCCATCGCCGTCATCGCCGCGCGCGCCTCGTCGCCGAGCGGGGTGCCCAGAGCGGTGTAGATCGTCTCGACCGCGCCGAGGGGGTCGTCACGCAGGTCGGTGAAGTCGATGTCGACGAAGGAGGCGGGATCGTGTCGGCTGCGTGCCTCGGTGAATCGCTGCAGGCCCCGTGACCACAGTTCGAGTTGGGTCGCACCGATGGTGTCGCCGACGAACGTCGTCGACCACCCGTCGGTGGCGCTGGCGGCCAACGAGCACATCGATCCGATGATCGTGCGTGGCGGCCGATGAGTCTGGACCACGAGGGCGTCGGGGTAGACGGCGAGCAGTTCGTCGAGCGCGAACAGGTGGCTCGGATTCTTGAGCACCCAACGCTTCTCGGGGTCGTTCGCACCGATCAGCGCCAGGTTGCGACGGTGACGTTCGTAGGCCGGCGTCCAGTCTCTACCGTCGAGCCAGCGCGAGTAGGTCGGCAGATGCGCCAGCGACTCGTACGAGATCGACATCATCGTCTGCCGGAGCAGTTGCCAGCACTCCTCGACGTCGTCGGCGCTCATGTAGTGCAGGCCCATGAACTCCGGGTACTCCACGTGGTGTTGCTCGAGACCGGCATTGATCTGTTGGAACACCGGATTCGCGGCCCACGTGTCGCGTGGCGGGCGCGGTTGCGGGAACTCCGCCAGCCACATCTCGAGACCCTGATGCGCGGGATCGGCGGTCAGCAGGCGGTGCAGTGCCGTGGTGCCCGTCCGCGGCAGCCCGGTGACGAAGATCGGCCGGGTGATCGGGGTCGAGGACAACCCGGGGTTCGCGGTGAACGACGCCTGACTGACCAACCGCGCGACCAGTGCGCCGCGGAGGAAGAACCGGGACATCTTGCTGCCCAGTTCGGTCAACCCGGCGTCACGCTGATAACTCTCCAACAGCACCGACAGGCCCTCGCGATAGTCGCCGCCGTGGGGCTCGTCGCTGCCGAAATCGTCGAGGCCGCAGGCCTTGATCGCCGAGGCGTGCAGATCCTCGACGGTGCCCACACCGGTACGTCCGGTCATGATCGTCCTCCACTCATCCGTTCGCCGGTCAGCAGTGGTACTCACCGCAGTTGACGTCGAGGGTCTGCCCGGTGATCGCACTGGCCCAGTCCGACGCCAGGAACACCACCGCCCGGGCGATCTCGTCGGGTTCGGGCAGTCGTTTGAGGTCCGACTTCGAGGCCGTCTCGCGATAGACGTCGTCGGGGCTGATGTCGTACTTCCTCGCGACCTCGCCGAAGTACCACCGGAGCTGGTCGTCCCAGATGTACCCGGGCGCCACGCTGTTCACCCGGATGCCCTTGTCTCCCAGTTCGGTGGCCAGGGTCTGCGACATCGCCAGCAGCGCGGCCTTGGCGAGTTTGTAACTGCCGTAGCGAGGTTCGCTGTGGCGCAGGACCATCGAGTTGATCATCACCACCGCGCCGGACGTCGCGCCCAGGGCCTCGGTGAACGCCTTCGTCATGCGCAGGCCGCCGAGGACGGTGAGGTCGAGACTGGAGGTGATGGCGTCGAAGTCGGTGCGGGCCAACGGCTTCATCGACGGTAGGGCGAAGGCGTTGTTGACAAGGGCGTCGACGCGGCCGAACCGCTCCACCGTCGCCGTGACGAGGGCGTCGACCGCCTCGTCGGAGGTGATGTCGGTCGGCACCGCGTGCGCGACACCACCGGCGGTGGTGATCTCGTCGGCCACCGCGTGCAGACGTTCGGGGGTACGTGCCGCCAGCACGACCGATGCCCCGGCCGCGGCGGCCTGCAGGCAGATCGACCGCCCCAATCCGGGACCCACGCCGCCGACCACGACGACCTTGCCGTCCAGGAGTCCGGTCATCTCGTCCTCACCCCAGCATCCTGCTCGCGACGCCGCGCTGTCGGGCGGCGATCCGCTCCCGCCAACCGTCGGCGTCGATCACGTTGTGGGCGTGGAACGGGAGATGTTGCGCGACATCGTCGAAGGCGATGACCTGCGCGGTGGGGCCCGCGCTCGCGGGGATGGGCGCCGAGGTGCGTTGCCACCGGATCTGCAGGATGCCGTGGCTGCGGCCGGTGGTCTCGATCCAGTTGGCGACACCGGGATCGCGGCGGGAGACCACCATGCGGATCATGCCGTCGGGGTCGGTCTGCGCCTGGGCGGTGTTGAGGCTGGTCTGATGACCGATGTAGTCGAGCGAGATGTACCACATGCTCCCCAACTGGAAACCCTGGTACGGCGCATCGGATCTGGGGACCGTGATGATCATGGCCTCGTCGTCGGCGAGATCGTAGTGCCCGACGGAGGAGAACTGCGTCGACAGTCCGCCGGGGGTGAGACGGGGCTCGGTGAAGGTGTTCACCGGCAGGTCGAGATAGAACCACTTCGGGAAGTTGAACCAGGTGTTGATCCGCGAGAGCAACATCTTGCCGGCCACCCGATACCGCTTGGTGAGGACGGTCATGTCGGGTTCGTCGGCCGGTGTCCCGACGGTGTCGACACGCTCGATCGCGATGGTCCCCTTCTGCTCGGTCAGCCAGTCGCCGAACACCTCTCGGACCGAGAGCGTGGTGGCCCCGTCGGCGAGGGTGAAATGATTCGGCCGCGTCTCGTCGGGTCCGTAGGGGCCGAACCACAGTTCGAAGGAACCGTCGGCGGCGATGTCGAGGCGTCGGTCGTCGAACGCGTCGTCGCCACCGGGAACCCGGTCGGGGTCGTAGTTGCCGGTGATCACCTGGAAACTGAGATCGGTCGTGGTGCCCCGCGTCCCGGTGACCCGGTACTCGGCGCCGGCCACGAGATCGGCGCTGTAGTACAGGGTGTCGGGGTTGTCGAGACCCATCTTCGTGTAGGGGCCGGTGGAGGTGACGAAGAACGGGTGGGTCAGCGCCCGCGACCACGCGAGTTGCATCACCGCGTGGATGCTCTGCCCGAGATAGCTGTACCCCTCGGCGAGATCGATGTCGGTGCGGATGAAATCGGCTCCGCGGATCAACTCCTCGGCCTCGGCGATCGCCGCGGTCAGCGGTGCGGTGATGTCGCCCGTCACAGCCACGTGTCGCCTCCGGTCCAGGTGAGGAAGTTCTCGAGCTCGGCCTGCGCCGGCGTCACCCGCGGATGTTCGGTCGACAGATAGCCACCGCGATAGAACAGCAACGGCTTGTCCTGCAGCATCTCGCCGAGCACGGTGACCCTGCCGATCACGATGAAGTGGTCACCGCCATCGTCGACGCGTTCGATGTCGCACTGCGCCCACGTGATGCAGTGGCGGATCACCGGCAGGCCCCCGGGTGACCGGTCCCAGTCGATGTGGGCGAACTTGTCGGTGCCCGGCGCGCCGAAGGTGGCGCTGACGTCCTGCTGGTGGTTGGACAGGATGTTCACGCAGAACCGACCGGCCGTCTCGATGACCTTCCAGCTGCGCGAGGTCTTCTGCGGACAGAAGAGCACCAGCGGCGGGTCGAGCGACAGCGCCGCGAACGACTGGCAGGCGAACCCGGCCGGTGCTCCCTCGGCGTCGAGGGTGGTGATCACGGTGACCCCGGTGCAGAACTGCCCCATCGCGGTGCGGAACTGGCGCGGGTCGAAATCGGTGGTGCCTCGCGAGGCGTGACTCATGTCAGTTCGCGAACCCGATGGAGAAGTCGTGACCCCAGAGACTCACCGCGGTGCTCTCGCGCGCCACCCATTCGTGATCGTCCACAGTGCGCCCCTCGCAACCGAATTCGATGTCGAACCCACCGGGGGTCTTCATGTAGAAGGAGTACATGAGGTCGTTGACGTGGCGGCCCAGGGTCGCCGACATCGGGACCTTCTTGCGCAGCGCCCGGTCGTGGGCGAGGCCGACATCGTCGGTGGAGCCCACCTCGACCATGAGGTGCACGATCCCCGTGGTGTTCGGGATCGGCAGGAAAGCCAGGCTGTGGTGGCGCGGATTGCATCCGAAGAACCGCAGCCACGGGGCCGGGTCGCCCTCGTTGCGCCCGACCACCTGCGGGGGCAGGCGCATCGAGTCGCGCAGACGGAAGCCGAGGACGTCGCGATAGAACTCGAGCGAGGCCTCGTCGTCGTCGGTGGTGAGCACCACGTGCCCGAGGCCCTGTTCACCGGTGACGAAGGTGTGCCCGTACGGACTCACCACCCGTCGATGCTGCAGCGCCACACCGTGAAACGCCTCGAGGACGTTGCCGGTGGGATCGGAGAACACGATCATCTCCACGACCTGACGGTCGAGCAGTTCTTCGTCCTTCGCCTCGCGGTAGACGATGCCCGCCGCCGACAGCCGGTCGCGCACCTGCTGCAGCCCTGCGGCGTTCGCACATTCCCAGCCCGACGAGGCGAGGTGGTCGCGGTCACCGGGGACGATGACCAGTCGCGCCGGGAAGTCGTCCATGCGCAGGTAGAGAGCGCCTTCGGTGGTGCCCTTGCCCTCCACCATGCCGAGGACCTTGAGTCCGTAGTCGCGCCAGGCCGCCATGTCGGTGGCCTCGATGCGCATGTATCCGAGCGAGCGGATCGGTCCGGAGTCGGTGGTTGCCGAGACCATGCGCTCAGACCATCGTGTCGCCGATGGGGATGCCGTACTCCCCGTTGGCGAAGGCCTGGTAGGCGCGCTCGGCATCGTTGGCGGCGTGCACACGGCCGGCGTGGGCGTCCCGCCAGAAGCGTTGCAGCGGTTGATCACTGTCGAGTGCCCGGGCGCCGGCGGCCTCGAAGAGGCGGTCGATGGCGGAGATCGAGCGTGACGAGGCACGGACCTGATCGCGACGGGCACGCAGCCGCAGCTCCATCGGGACCTCCTTGCCGGCCACGATGAGGTCGTATTCGTCCTGGACATTGCCGGAGAGCTGACGCCAGGCGGCATCGATGTCGCTGGCGGCCTCGGCGATACGGACCTTGCCGAACGGGTCGTCCTTCGCCTTCTCGCCGGCGTAGGCCGCGCGGACACGCTTGCCCTGGGCCTCGACGTGTGCGGCGTACGCGCCGTAGCCCATCCCGACGACCGGGGTCGAGATCACGGTCGGATGGATGGTGCCCCAGGGCATCTCGTAGACCGGGGCGGTGTTGGTCTCGAGGCCGGGTGCGGTGCCGGTGGCCATGGCGCGGAAGCTGAGCATGCGATGCGAGGGCACGAAGGCGTCCTTCACGACCAGCGTGTTCGATCCGGTGCCCTTGAGTCCGGCGACATGCCAGACGTCGCGGATCTCGTAGTCGCTGCGGGGCAACAGGTAGCTGACGAAGTCGACGGGCTTGCCGTTCTTGAACACCGGGCCACCGACGAAGGTCCACTGCGCGTGGTCACACCCCGACGACCAGTGCCACTCGCCGTTCACCTTGTAGCCGCCGTCGACGACCTCACCCATGCCCATCGGCGCGTAGGAGGAACCGATGCGGGTGGTCGGGTCGTCACCCCACACCTCTTCCTGGGCCTGCTGGGGGAACAGGGCGAGATGCCAGTTGTGGATACCGAGGATCGACGAGACCCAGCCGGTCGATCCGCACGCACTCGCCAGCCGGCGGACCGCCTCGTAGTACGTGACCGGGTCGACCTCGTAGCCACCCCACTGGGAGGGCTGGACGAGCTTGAAGAAGCCCACCTCGTCGAGGCTGTCGATGGTCTCGGCGGGAATGCGGCGCTGATCCTCGCACTCCTGGGCACGCTTCTCGATCTCGGGCAGCAGGGAATCGATCTTGTTCAGCACCTCGATGCCGATCTCACTCCGCTGTGTCATGCGCGCACTCCCAACTCCTGGTGAACAATCTCGGATCCAAGACTAGAACACGTTCTCATTTATGTCGAGGCCTGCACGTTTGTGCCGGTACAGTGGCGTCTCGAAGGGCATTTCTGTAACGTGTTCTACTGATGATGCCGCGGGTACACGCCGCGTGTGGCCGTTCGCGAGGAGCGTTGAGATGACTGATCTGCAGAACGATGTCGCCATCCGCGAGATCGACACCGGGACCCCGCCCACCCGCTTCGCCCGGGGGTGGCACTGCCTGGGTCTGGCCTCGGAGTTCACCGACGGCACTCCCCACTCCGTCGAGGCCTTCGGCACGAAGCTCGTCGTGTGGGCCGGTGCAGATGGCGAGCCGAAGATCCTCGACGCGTACTGCCGTCACATGGGCGGCGACCTGTCGAAGGGCAGCGTGAAGGACGGCAACATCGCTTGTCCGTTCCACGACTGGCGCTGGAAGGGCAACGGCCGTTGCGCCGGTGTCCCCTACGCCAAGCGCACACCCAAGCTCGCGAAGACCCGCGCCTGGCCGACGATGATCCGCAACGGACAGCTGTTCGTCTACAACGATCCCGAGGGCAATCCCCCGCCCGCCGACGTCGTGATCCCCGAGATCGAGGAGTTCGGCACCGGCGAGTGGACCGACTGGACGTGGAACCGCATCGTCATCGAGGGCTCCAACTGCCGCGAGATCATCGACAACGTCGTCGACATGGCGCACTTCTTCTACATCCACTATGCGCTCCCCGACTACTTCAAGAACGTCTTCGAGGGCGAGACCGCGGCGCAGTACATGAACTCGCGCGGCCGGCCCGACATCGAGCTGACGTCGGCCTACGGTGACAGCTACCTGAAATCGATTGCGGCCTACTACGGTCCGGCCTACATGCTGAACCCGATGCACCAGACCTACGGCGGTTACGCGATCGAGACGATCCTGACCAACTGCCACTACCCCATCGACAACAACTCGTTCGTGTTGATGTTCGGCGTGATGGCCAAGAAGCCCGACGGCTTGTCCGAAGAGCAGGCGCAGGGTATGGCGCGCAAGATCTCCGAGGGCGTCGAGGTCGGGTTCCTGCAGGACGTCGAGATCTGGAAGCACAAGAGCCGCATCGACAATCCGCTCCTCGTCGAGGAGGACGGCCCGGTCTATCAGCTGCGCCGGTGGTACGAGCAGTTCTACGTCGACGCCGCCGACGTCACCGAGGAGATGACGGCGCGCTACGAGTACGAGATCGACACCACCAAGGCCCTGGAGAACTGGGGTGTCGAGGTCGAGGACAACCTGCGCCGCAAGGCCGCGGGCGAGGACACCGAGTCCGACATCCGGGCCGAGCAGCAGAAGCTCTCGGCGACCAACGACGCCGCGAAGGTGTGACCCGATGACGCGGGCCGTCGACCGACCGGCAGGGTCGGTCGGTGCGTGGGCGAAAGCCCCCGACTTCGCCGACGACCCGCACCGGCGTGCCGAGATCGCCTCGGCCACCGACCGCGATCGGGCGCACTACCTGTGCGACGGGCTGCGCGAGATCGAGTGCCGGGCGTGCCACGCCTGCGTGATGGTGAAGAAGATCAGCGAGTTCCAGACCAGCGTGCAGTGGTCGGGCGAGGCCCGGGCGCAGTGCTCGGAGCTGACCCGGGTCCGCGACAGCGGCGGCAACCCGGCGATGACCCCGACGTGTTCACGCCTGTCGGCCAGCATCGATCACGGTGTCATCGAGGGGATCATCCCGCCGCACGGGTGAATGGGCGATGATTTCTCGCGTCGTCGCCGGTCTGTACCGGTGACATCCACCCGCGAGAGGATCTGACGATGACCGAGTACTCCGCGCCCGCCGGCGCACCCATCTGGTTCGACCTGATGAGCTCTGACCCCGCACGGGCCGCGGAGTTCTACGGTGCGGTGTTCGGCTGGGAGGTCGAGGGACCGCCGCGCGAGGAGTTCGGCGGATACCAGAACTTCACCCGCGCCGGAGCCCGCATCGCGGGGCTGAGCCCGTGGATGGAACAGGCGGGCGGACCGGCGAACGTGTGGTCGGTGTACCTGCACGCCCCCGATGCCGCCGCCACCGTCGCGGCCGCCGAGAAGGCCGGGGCCACCGTGATCGTCCCGCCGATGGCCGTCGGCACCGAGGGCACGATGGCGATGGTCACCGATCCGGCCGGTGCCGCGATCGGGTTCTGGCAGCCCGCCGACCATGTCGGGTTCACCACCTGGGGCGAACACGGCGCGCCCTACTGGTTCGAGAGCCAGTCGAAGGACTACGACGCCTCGACCGCGTTCTACTCGACGGTGGCGGGGGCGACCCTGCTCGAGGTCGGCACCGGTGGCGCCGAGGACTCTCAGGGCCCGGAGCGCTACTCGCAGTTGATGTACGGCGAACTGGGCTACGCCGGGATCATGGACGCGGTGAAGGTGTTCCCGCCCGAGGTGCCGTCGTTCTGGCAGTTCTACGTCACCGTCGACGACGTCGCCGCGACCAGCGCGACGATCGCCGACCTGGGCGGCGAGATCATGATGGCCGGCGAGGTGACCCCCTTCGGCACCCTCGGCGCCGCCAAGGACCCCCTCGGTGCCGTCTTCTGTTACGCCTCACCCCCCGAAGGCATGTAGCCCCTCGCGTTCGCGCGCCGTCCGTTCATCCGCGCGTCCATCGTGGCGCGCGGATGAACGGTGGACGCGCGTCGGGGCGGCACGGAACCCCAGGCGGCACGGCCGCGTCGAAGTGCCGTGACCACATATCCCACTGATCGTCACGGACTGATCCACCGGTCCGCAGCCCTCGCAGCGGGGTTCGGCGACACCGAGATCACCCGTGCGGTGACCCGCCGCGAGCTCGTCCGAGTGGCCCGAGGCGTGTTCGTGGTGCCGGCAGATCGGACGCCCGAGGAACTGCACCGCCTGAGCGCCATCGCGACCGGCACCTCGACGGACACTGTTCTGAGTCACCAGTCGGCGGCCACGGTCCACGGTCTCGAGATGCTCCGCCCGAACCTGCGACGGGTCCACCTGACGACCGGCACGCTGTCGGGCGGCCGTCGGAGTTCGGTGCGTCACGAACACGTCGGCGTTCTCGGAGAGTCCGACATCGTCACCGTTGGCGGCATCCGGGTCACCTCGCTCGAGCGCACCGCGGTTGACGTGGCGCGGACGACCACAATGGGCTTCGCAGGCGCGCTCGCGGTATTCGATTCGGCGTTGCGTCTCGGAGCCGATCGCGGGGTCATGGAGGCCATGATGGCGTCGTCGGCGCGCGGGATCGGGCAGGCTCGGCGAGCCCTCCGTCACGCCGACGGCGAGTCGGAGAATCCCGGTGAATCGTGGAGTCGCGCCCAGATGATCGAGGCCGGTCTGCTGACGCCGCGTCTGCAACACGAGTTCTCCGACAGAACCGGGAACGTCATCGCGCGGACCGACTTCGACTGGGCCGGTCTCCTCGTCGGGGAGTTCGACGGGATGGCGAAATACCAGAAGCACCTGCGTCCGGGCGAGACACCGTTCGACGCGATGCGCCGCGAGAAGGAGCGGGAAGACGCTCTGCGAGGACTGGGCATCATGGTGCTCCGGTGGACATGGCGCGACCTCGAACGCGGGCTCGTGGTGCCGATGATCCGGGACTGGCTCGTACGATTGCGGCTCACCGCAGCGTGAACGCGCGTCCACCGCTCATCCGCGCGGCGATCTGGACGCGCAGATGAACGGTGGTCGCGCGAACGTCACACGCCGGCGTTGGCGTCCTGTTTCTTGCGGAGTTCGAGGGCGATGTCGATGAGTTGGTCCTCCTGGCCGCCGACGAGTTTGCGGGCGCCGGCCTCGAGGAGGATCTCGGCGACCGAGACGTCGTACTTGGCGGCGTGGCCCTCGGCGTGTTTGAGGAACGAGCTGTAACAGCCGGCGTAGCCCATCATCATCGCGGCGCGGTCGACGAGGCACTCGCTGGGCATGATCGGCGCGACGACATCCTGTGCGGCGTCGGCGATCTTCATGAAGTCGATGCCGGTGCGGATGCCGAGCTTGTCGCACACCCCGACGAACGCCTCGACCGGGGTGTTGCCTGCACCGGCGCCGAAACGCCGCACCGAGCCGTCGATCTGTCGGGCGCCGGCCCGCACGGCCGCGATCGAGTTCGCGACGGCGATGTCGAGGTTCTCGTGACCGTGGAACCCGACCTGGGCGTCGTCGCCGAGCTCGGCGACCAACGCCGACACCCGATCCGACACCTGCTCGAGCACGAGGGCGCCCGCGGAGTCGACGACGTAGACGCACTGGCAGCCGGCGTCGACCTGGATGCGGGCCTGGGCGGCGAGCACCTCGGGCGGCTGGCTGTGGCTCATCATGAGGAACCCGACCGTCTCGAGGCCGAGTTCGCGCGCCAGCCCGAAGTGCTGGATCGACACGTCGGCCTCGGTGCAGTGGGTGGCGATGCGGCAGATCTGCGCGCCGTTGTCCTGCGCGGCGCGGATGTCGTCCTTCACCCCCAGACCTGGGAGCATGAGGAAGGCGATCTTCGCGTTCTGCGCGGTCTCGACCGCAGCGGAGATCAGCTGCTGTTCCGGCGTCTTCGAGAAGCCGTAGTTGAACGACGACCCACCGAGACCGTCACCGTGGGTGACCTCGATGACCGGCACACCGGCGCCGTCGAGGGCACCGACGATGTCGCGGACGTTCTGCTCGGTGAACTGGTGGCGCATGTGGTGGCTGCCGTCGCGCAGCGACGAGTCGGTGACCCGGATGTCGAGGGTGTCGGAGTACGCGATTGCACTCATCTGTGTACCAGTCATGTCAGATCCCCAGCTTCTGCTTGGCCAGTTCTTCGCCGACCTTCGTGGCGGCGGCGGTCATGATGTCGAGGTTGCCCGCATACGGCGGGAGGAAGTCGCCGGCGCCCTCGACCTCCACGAAGATCGACACCCGGGCCATGCCCCCGTTGATGGCGCTCGGCGGATCGAACTGGGGGTCCTGCAGCAGCCGGTATCCCGGCACATACGACTGGATCTCTTTCTCGCGGCGGTGGATCGACTCGGCGATCGCGTCGGTGTCCGCATCCTCTGGTATCGCGCAGAAGATGGTGTCGCGCATGATCATCGGCGGATCAGCGGGGTTGAGGATGATGATCGCCTTGCCCCGTGTCGCCCCGCCGATCGTCTCGATCCCCCGCGAGGTGGTCTTGGTGAACTCGTCGATGTTCGCCCGGGTACCCGGACCGGCCGACACTGACGCCACCGAGGCCACGATCTCGGCGTAGGCCACCGGCACCACCGACGACACCGCGTGCACCATCGGGATCGTCGCCTGACCACCGCAGGTGATCATGTTCGTGTTCGGCTTGTCGAGGTGCTCACGCAGATTCGCCGGCGGCACCACGGCCGGTCCGACCGCGGCCGGGGTGAGGTCGATCGCGGTGATGCCGGCCGCCTCGTATCGCGGCGCGTACTCGCGATGGACATACGCCGAGGTCGCCTCGAAGATGAGATCCGGCTTCTCCGACGAGCCGAGGAGCTCCTCGGCTCCACCGGACATCGTGATCAACCCGTGGTCGGCGGCCCGTTTCATGCCCTCGGAATCGGAGTCGATCCCGACCATCCAGCGCGGCGAGATCACCTCGGAGCGTTCGAGTTTGTACATCAGATCGGTCCCGATGTTGCCCGATCCGATGATCGCGGCGGTGACCTTGGCTGTCACGTCGTCTCCTCAGTTCTCGTTCGAAAAATCTGCGGTCACCGAACCCAGGCCGACGAACTCGGCACGGAACCGATCGCCGGGCCGCACGTCGATCGCGCGTGTCGCGGTGCCGGGCAGGATCACGTCGCCCGCGCGCAGCCGCACCCCGAAACCGTCGACCTTGCGCGCCAGCCACGACACCGCGGTGAGCGGGTGGCCGAGCACCGCCGACGAATTGCCCTTCGCGATGACCTCGCCGTTGCGGGTGAGTTCGGCGTCGATGTCGCCGGTGTCGATGTCGGCGATCGCGACACGCTCGTCACCGAGGATCCAGCCACACGACGACGCGTTGTCGGCGATCGTGTCGCACAAAGTGATCCGCCAGTCACGGATCCGCGAATCGATCAGCTCGATCGCGGGCACCACCCACTCGACCGCATCGATCACGTCGTCGTTGGTGCACCCCGCGCCGGGGAGGTCCTTGCCCAAGATGAACCCGACCTCGACCTCCACACGGGGGAAGCAGAACCGGCCTGCATCGATGGGCGCGTCCTGGCGGTAACCCATCGTGTCGAGGAGGTGGCCGTAGTCGGGCTCGTCGACACCCATCATCTGCTGCATCGCCTCCGACGCCAGGCCCACCTTGTGACCCACCACTCGGGCGCCACCGGCCACCCGCCGGGCGATGTTGCGCAGCTGGATCTCGTAGGCATCGACCACGTCGAGATCGGGATACGACGCAGTCGGCGGCTCGATCGCCTGCGCACGGGCCTCGGCGTCGGCAAGGGTGTGCGCGATGTGATCGCGCACGTCGTCGGGAACCGTCACGTCTGCGCCCTCTTTCGTAGGAACGTGTTGCCGTTTCGCCGACAAACGTCGGTGGTGAACCATCGTCCACCTGGTATAGCCTGCACGAAGACCAATTCTATAACGTGTTCTAGATTTGCGGGAGGGCGGTGTCCCACGGACACCGTCCCCGAGAGAGCGAAAGGGCCGGCCATGACCAGCACAGACCACCTCGAAGCGGAGTACGACGTCGTCGTCGTGGGCGCGGGTGGCGCAGGGATGAGCGCCGCGATCACCGCCGCGTCGCAGGGCCTGAAGACGGTCATCATCGAGAAGTCCGCGTACTGGGGCGGATCGACATCCCGCTCGGGCGGCGGCGTGTGGATCCCGAACAACTCCATCCTCGAGCGTGACGGCGTGAAAGACGATCCCGAGGCCGCGCGCACCTACGTCCGGTCGATCGTCGGCGACGTGGTCGCCCCCGAGCGCATCGACGCCTACATCGACAACGGCCCGAAGGTGCTCGACTTCCTCTCCGAGCACGCACCGCTCGATCTGGAGTGGGTGAAGAACTACTCCGACTACTACCCCGAGGCCCCCGGCGGGCGGGTCGGTGGGCGTTCGTGCGAGCCGCGACCGTTCAACGCCAAGAAGCTGGGCGCCGACTTCGCGAACCTCCACCCGCAGTACACGAAGGCCCCGCTCGGTGTCGTGGTGAAGCAGTCGGACTACCGCTGGCTCTCGACCGGTCTGCGCCACTGGCGCGGCCCGCTGAAGATCATGCAGGTGGGTCTGCGCATGATCTGGGGTCGCGTCACCCGCAAGCACCTCATCGGCATGGGTGCCGCCCTGATGAGCGAACTGCTGCTCGGCGTCCGCAAACTCGGGGTGCCGCTGCTGCTCAACACCGGCCTCACCGATCTGGTCACCGAGAACGGTCGCGTCGTGGGGGTGACCGTCGACGCCGACGGGACACCGACGACCATCCGCGCGCGCAAGGGCGTCATCCTCGCCTGCGGCGGTTTCGAGCACAACGAGGAGATGCGCAAGAAGTACCAGCGCGAGCCGATCGGCACCGAGTGGACCACCGGCGCACCCAGCAACACCGGCGACGGCATCAACGCGGGCATCAAGATCGGTGCCGCGGTGAGCTTCATGGAGGACTCCTGGTGGGGCCCGACGATCATGCTCCCCCGCGGACCGTGGTTCGCCCTGGCCGAGCGCTCGCTGCCGTGTTCGTTCATGGTCAACACCCGCGGGAAGCGGTTCATGAACGAGTCACTCCCCTACGTCGAGGCCGTGCACCAGATGTTCGGCGGCGAGTACGGCCAGGGTGAGGGCCCAGGCGAGAACATCCCGGCATGGCTCGTGTTCGATCAGACCTACCGCGACCGCTACATGTTCGCGTCGGTGTCGGGACGACAGCCGTTGCCCGGCAAATGGTTCACGACCGGCGCGGTGCTCAAGGCCGGCACGCTGGAGAGCCTCGCCGAGAAGATGGACGTCCCCGCCGACGCACTCGTCGCGACGGCGGAACGCTTCAACGGGTTCGCGCGCAACGGGTCCGACGAGGATTTCGGCCGCGGCGTGAGCAAGTACGACCACTACTACGGCGACATCACCAACAAGCCCAACCCCAGCCTCGGTGAACTCACCAAGGCGCCGTACTACGCGGTGAAGATGTTCCCCGGCGACCTCGGCACCAAGGGCGGCATCAACACCGATGTGGCCGGACGCGCTCTGCGCGAGGACGGTTCGATCATCGAGGGCCTCTACGCCGCGGGCAACACGAGCAGCCCGGTGATGGGCCACACCTACGCCGGTCCGGGCGCCACCATCGGCCCCGCGATGGTGTTCGGCTACCTCGCCGCCATGGACATCGCGGCGAGCGACACGGTGTCTGTCGGGTCGGACCGGCAGGCCGGCTGATGCCGATCGATCCGTCGATCGCGGTCGGCGCCGACCTCGGCGAGGTGTCGTTCGAGTGGTCGGCGTCCGATGTGGCGCTGTACAACCTGGGCGTCGGCGCGGCCGGTGACCCGCTCGACACCCGCGGCCTGCGCTACGTCGACGACACGGCGCCGACGGTCCTGCCGACCTTCGCGACGGTGGCGGAGAACTTCCACGCGACGTCGGCACCGACGGTGTCGTTCCCCGGCATCGAGATCGACCTCGCGAAGGTCGTGCACGGCAGCCAGCAGGTGACGATGCATCGCCCGATCCCCGCGAGCGGCACGGCGACCACGCGGTCTCGGTTGGCCGAGGTGCAGGACAAGGGATCGGCGGCGGTCGTGTTCACCGAGGCGCAGACCGTCGACGCCGACGGCGAACTGCTGTGGAGTTCGCGGTCGTCGATCTTCGCCAAGGGCGAGGGCGGGTTCGGTGGTGACCGGGGCGCATCCGAGCGGGTGGAGTATCCCGATCGCGCACCCGACCATGTGCTCACCGTGCCGACCCGTCCGAACCAGGCACTGCTGTATCGACTGTGTGGCGATCGCAACCCGCTGCACTCCGATCCGGCGTTCGCCGCGGGCGCCGGGTTCCCCGCGCCGATCCTGCACGGCCTGTGCAGCTACGGGACCGTGTGTCGCGCGCTCGTCGACGAGGTGCTCGGCGGTGACGTCGACGCGGTCGGTGCGTTCAGTGCGAAGTTCGCGGGTGTGTTCTTCCCCGGCGAGACGTTCCGGATCTCGGTGTGGGACACCGGTACCGACCTGCTGGCCACCGCGACCGCCGCCGAACGCGACGACGCGCCGGTCCTGGGCAACGTGGTGCTGAGCCGCCGCGCCTGACATCACCCCACCGTGCCCCAGACAGCGAACGACCCCGGAACCCGCGCACACGGTTCCGGGGTCGACTCGATCGGTGGGCGACTAGCCGCTGATGTTCAGCGCGCCGTTCACGCCGGCCGGGTAGAAGCCGCCGCGGGTGACGGGCTTCGGGTTGAGGTAGACGATGTTGAGCACCTGGAACGGCGTGCGGCTGTAGGCGATCGCGTTGCGGTCGGTCGGCACGAGGTTCGCCTCGCCGTTGCGCGTGATGCCCTGATCGAGATCCGAGGTGCCGTCGAGGCTGTCGCGCGCATCGGAGATCGCGTTGGCCGCCGAGGCGAGGCCCTTGTTGTACAGGCTCGAACGCACGATGCCCGCGTGGTAGGCCTCCACCGCGAGGATGCCCGCGGCGGCCTCGAGGTAGGTCTTGTTCTGCACCAGAGGCGCAGCACCCTTGTAGGCGGTCACGCCCACGTCCTCGAAGATGAAGGCGCCGAGGAGGAAGTTGTCCTCGTTGGCGAACACGTCGAACGTCTGGTTGCCCGAGATCAGGCCGGCCGCCTTGGCGGCGGCGGTGAAGCTGGCGTCGAGATCGATGGCCGGTCGGGCCACAGCGGCGCCACCGAGCGCCTTGCGCAGGAAGGCGACGTGGGCGAGCTCGTCGGCCGCGATCTCCTTGGCGTAGGCGCGCACCGCCGGCGTGGTGAAGGTGACCTTGCGGCCACCCTTCACGCCACCGAGGCGGCCCTTGCCGCCGAGGAGGTTGTTCGGCAGGCCGACGCCGTTGACGGCGCGCTGGTAGAACTCCGCCTCGAGGTACTCGAGGTTCAGCGCGAAGTTGAGGACGGCACCATCGGTGATCGGGGCGACCGGCGCGGGGATCAGGTTGCCGACGCCCGGCGGGATGGACGGGCTGTTGTCGGCCGACGCCACACCGGCGCCTGCGACCATCGCTGCTCCGGCCCCCAGACCGGTGAGGCCGGCGGCGCGCATGAACCGGCGGCGATCCACCGAGTTCTCGGCGCTGCGCGCGATGGCGGAGGTGAGGAATTGACGATCGAACATGGATGCGTCCTTTGCCGTGGTGGCTGCGTCGACCCGACCGGGTCTCGAGAAGTGATCACGATCTCTGTTCCAGAGGTCGTGAGACGACTTAACCACATGCAAGAAGCGCGAAGCACCCTTAGACGCCCAGCTGAACGAAATCGTCGGCGTGTCGCGCGGTCGGCGCCCGATTCGGGCGAATTCCGCTGGTCGGGCCTCAGCCCATCGAGCCGACGACGAGCAGCATGCCGATGACGAGGGCGACCAATGGCGCGATCATCGCGACCACGCGCCAGAGACGGATGGACGCGGGTGAGTGGTGACGGTTGTGCATGGTGACGGACATGGCGAGAATTCCTTTCACCCCGGGGCGGCGGCGACCCGGTTGGGCGAGTCTTCTGTGACTCGTGATACGAGAGTGACAGAAGTAACACCTGGCTCCCAGCATCGACGCCGAGTCGCGACGTCACGATTGCGCAACACCGATTCCCCGACCACGAGGTGGAGGCCATGAGCAACGACGAGCACGGCGATCGGTCCGGGCGCGAGCACCACAAGACGGCCACACAGCAGGATCGCCTCACCCTGCGCGACATCTGGCTGATCGTCGTGGCGTGCGCGGCACTGAGCGCCGTGGTCGCGGCGATGGCGGCACTGAACACCGCCCTGGCCGAGATCGCGCCCGACATCTCCGCCGACTCCGCGCAGATCACCTGGCTGGTCGACGGGTACACGCTCACCCTCGCCGCGCTGCTCCTGCCCGCGGGCGCCCTCGGCGACCGCTTCGGGCGACGCGGGATGCTGCTCGTCGGCATGGTCGTGTTCGGCATCGCGTCATCGCTGCCGGTCTTCCTCACCGATCCCAACCTGATCATCGGCACCCGCTGTCTCGCGGGTGCGGGTGCAGCCCTGGTCATGCCAGCGACGTTGTCGCTGATCACCTCCGGTGTGCCGGAGTCGAAACGGCCGATCGCGGTGAGCATCTGGGCCGGTGTCGCCGGGGCCGGGGCCATCGGCGGCTTCTTCGTCACCGGCATCCTGCTCGAGTTCTTCAGCTGGCACTCGATCTTCATCACCTTCGCCGGCGCATCGGCACTGATCGTGGTCCTCGCGCTGACCATCGGCACCTCCCGTGACGAGAACCCGCCGCCGTTCGACATCCCCGGATCGGTGGCGTCGGCGGTGGCGATCGCCGCGTTCGTCTTCGGTCTCATCGAGGGTCCGGTGCGCGGATGGGACGACCCACTGGTGCTCGTCGCCCTCGTCGGCGGACTCGCGGTGGCCGGGGTGTTCGTCTACCTCGAGACCCATCGGGAGCACGTCCTGCTCGACGTGACCCTGTTCCGGCGCAGGGCGTTCGGGTCGGGCGCGTTCGCCATCGCCCTGCAGTTCCTCGGCTCGTTCGGCACGTTCTTCCTCATCCTGCAACGCCTGCAGCTGGTGATGGGCTACTCCCCGCTCAAGTCCGCGGTGGCCATGTTCCCACTCGTGGTGGTCGTGATGGTGATGTCGTTGCTGGGCAACTGGCTCGCGGTCCGGTTCAACTTCCGCGCGGTGCTCGCGCCCGGGATGTTCGTGTTCGGACTCGGCATCGTGTTGCTCGGCGCGCTAACCTACACCGAGTACTCGACGATCGCGATCCTGTTGTCGGTCATGGCCTTCGGTCTCGGCATCGCCACCGCCCCGGCGACCACCGCGATCATGGTGTCGACCCCGGTCGAGAACCAGGGCGTGGGTTCGGCCGTCAACGACACCGCACGCGAACTCGGTGCGGCGATCGGCATGGCGCTGGCGGGCAGCATCGTCGCCGCCGGCTACACCGCACGGATCGGGGCGACCGCCGACAACGCCCGAGACCAGTTGCAGACCATGGGCGATCAGCTCGTCGCGGGCGGTCAGCAGGAACGGGGGCAGATGCTCATCGCCCAGAGCGACACCGTCGGCCAGACGATCGGCCGGTCGCTCGCCGAGGCGCGCGCGGTGTCGGAGCAGATCGGCCAGAACATCCCCGGACGCCTGGGTGCCGACATCTTCGACGGCGCACAGCAGGCGTTCCTCCATCCCTCGGATCAGGCCTACATCGTGCTCGGCTCGCTGGTGATGGCCGGATCGGTGCTGCTGGGTTTCTGGGCACCGAACCGCCTGGACGAGAAGGCCACCGGGACCACCGTGGTGTCGGCGCCGTCGGATCGCGAGTCCGACCCGGTCGGGTAGCCCGCACCCACGCCGGTCGGGGGCCAGGGGACGGGGGCCAGGGGACGGGGTCAGACCACCGCGGTCGCGGTCTCCTTCGCCCAGCGGTAGTCGGCCTTGCCCGCGGGCGAGCGCTTCACCGCGTCGACGACGACGAGCGCGCGCGGCACCTTGTATCCCGCGATCGTCGCGCGGCAGTGCGACTGCAGGTCGTCGAGCGACGGTGTCTGGGAGCCGTCGGTCACCGACAGCACCGCGGCCACCTTCTGCCCGAACCGCTCGTCGGGCACACCGACGACCAACACGTCGCCGACGGCCGGGTGGGCCTGCAGCGTGGCCTCGACCTCCTCGGGGAACACCTTCTCCCCACCGGTGTTGATGCACCCCGACCCTCGACCGAGGAACACGATGCTGCCGTCGGCCTCGAGTCGGCCCATGTCGCCGAGGATGGCCGCGCGCCGCCCGTCGGGCAGGGTGACGAACGTGCGCGCCGATTTGTCGGGATCCTTGTAGTACCCGAGCGGGACCCGGCCGACGCGGGCGATGTGGCCGATCTGATCCGACCCCGGCTCGACCGGCGCCAGTGTCTCGTCGAGCACGGTCATCGCGGGATTGGGGGCCGAGCGCAGCGTGCCGTGCTCGTCGATGATCAGTTCACCGTCGTTGCCGGTCTCCGAGGCGCCGAAGTTGTCGCGGAACCACAGGTCGGGCTTCACCGCGCGCATGCGTTCGCGCACCGCGGTCGACCAGATGGCGCCGCCGTTGGTGATCGAGAGCAACCCGCTCACGTCGAGGGTCCCGGCCGCCTGGCGGCGCTCCATCTCCTCCACCAGCGGCGCGCCCATGCCGTCGCCGACGATGAGGATGATCTGCACACCGTCGTGTTCGACCGCGTCGAGCACCTTCGACGGCACGAAGTCACGCTGCAGGACCAGCCGGCCACCGTTGATGAAGAACATGAACATCGAGTAGATCGCGGCGCCGTGCATCAGCGGCGCGGCGAGCAGGAACGACAGCGGCGCGAAGGTGTTCGCGTTGTGGGCGATGGCGTCGAGGTCGGCCAGCGGCACCGGACCGTAGGGGTTGCCGCCGGAGAGCGGTTTGTGGAAGAAGTCGTCGTGACGCCACATGACGCCCTTCGGATAGCCGGTGGTGCCACCGGTGTAGAGCAGGTAGAGCTGATCGCCACTGCGCGTGGGGAAGTCGCGCGCGGTGCTGTGACCGTCGAGATCGACCGTCGCGACCGTGCGGGTGCCGTCGGCGGCTGCGGCCAGCTCGTCGACGGTGTCCCCCACCACGAGCACCGCACGCACGGCGGTCCCGGACAGGATCGGGGCCAGCGTGCGCTGGTGTTCGGGCAGCTCCACGACGACCGCGGTGATGTCGGCGTTGTCGAGGATGTAGGCGAGCTCGGCCGCGGTGTAGCGGTAGTTGACGTTCACCGAGGTCGCACCGATCTTGAGCAGCGCGACCATCGCGTAGACGTGTTCGAGACTGTTCTTGAGGTAGAGGGCGACGTGGTCACCGGCGCCGATACCGTGCGCCTGCAACAGGTGTCCCATCGCGTTGGCGCGCTCGTCGAGCACGGCGTAGCTCACGTTCGTGCCCTCGTAGCCGATGGCCGGGCGGTCGGGCACCGCGTCGGCGATCGCCTCGAAGATGTCGCCGAGGTTGAAATCCGTTGCAGCCGGGGCGGGCTGGACTGCGGGCTGGGCCGTGTCGGAGATGGGGGTCGTGTCGGTCATCGCGTGAGAACCAATCCGCTCGTGGGGACACCGGTGCCGGCGGTGACCACCACACGGGCGGCACCGTCGACCTGATTGACCGAGTCGCCGCGCAACTGGCGCACGCCCTCGGCGATGCCGTTCATCCCGTGGATGTAGGCCTCGCCGAGTTGCCCGCCGTGGGTGTTGAGCGGCAGCGTGCCGCCCACCTCCAGCGCGCCGGGTACCCGAACGAAATCCTTCGCCTCCCCGCGGCCGCAGAAGCCCAACTCCTCGAGCTGCATCAGCGTGTACGGGGTGAAGTGGTCATAGAGGATCGCCGCGTCCATGTCCGACGGGCCCAGGCCCGACTGCTCCCAGAGCTGTCGGCCCACGAGGCCCATCTCGGGCAGGCCCGCGAGGTCGTCGCGGTAGTAGCTGGTCATCACGTACTGGTCGGTCCCGCTGCCCGAGGCGGCACCGGCGATGATCGCCGGGGTGTGCGGCATGTCTTTGGCGCGTTCGGCCGAGACGATCACCAGCGCCACACCGCCGTCGGACTCCTGACAGCAGTCGAGCAGGTGCAACGGCTCGGCGATGTACCGCGAGTTCTGGTGGTCGTCGATCGTGATCGGCTTGCCGTGGAAGAACGCGTTCGGGTTGTTCGCCGCATGCTTGCGGTCGGTGACGGCGATCGCACCGAAATCGGCGCTGGTGGCGCCGTATTCGTGCATGTACCGCTGGGCGACCATCGCGACGAACGCCGCGGGTGTCGACAACCCGTGCGGGTAGCTGAAGGCGTTGTCGGTGCCCGAGGAGTTGTCCTGTGCGGCGAGTCCGGCGTTGACCTGGCCGAACCGCATGCCCGAGCGCTCGTTGAAGGCCCGGTAGGCGACCACCACGTCGGCGACACCGGTGGCGACGGCCATCGCGGCCTGCTGCACCGTGGAACACGCTGCGCCGCCGCCGTAGTGGATACGCGAGAAGTAGGTGAGGTCGCCGATGCCTGCGGCGCGCGCCACGGCGATCTCGGTGTTGGTGTCCATGGTGAACGACACCAGACCGTCGACTTCCGACGGCGTGAGTCCGGCGTCGGCGACGGCAGCCCGCACCGCCTCGGCGGCCAGGCGCAGTTCGCTCCGCCCGGAATCCTTGGAGAAGTCGGTGGCGCCGATGCCGACGATCGCGGCGGCGCCCGACAGTGTGCCGGTCACGAATCACCCTCCTGTGCCGTGTGATCGAGGATCACGGTCACCTGGGAGGTGACGTGCTTGCCCAGGGAGTTGGTGCCGACCACGTCCACCGTCGCGACGCCGGCGTCGAGCGCGGAGACGGTCCCGCTGAACGTGAGGGTGTCGTAGGCGTACCACGGCACGCCGAGCCGCAGGGTGATGGAGCGGATCTGTGCGCGCTGTCCCGCCCACTCGGTGACGTACCGCCCGACCAGACCGGTGTCGGTGAGGATGTTGACGAAGATGTCCTTCGACCCCTTGGCGTGCGCCAGGTCGCGATCGTGGTGGACGTCCTGGAAGTCGCGGGTCGCCAACGCGGTCGACACGATGAACGTGGGCGTCGCCTCGATCGTCAACGGCGACAGCGTGTCACCGACCGCCACCTCCGGCGGGGTGAGCGGCGGGGCCGCGGACGCGCTCACGCCGTGACCCCGTCCGACGACGCGACCGGTTGCCACGCGTAGAGGGTCCAGGCGTCGCCGGTCCCCGGCACCGGTGCATCCGGATCGGAGGGGAAGTCGAGGAACTCGACGGTGACCGGCATCCCGATGGCCACCTCGCTCGGGTCGACGCCGCGCAACTGACCCAGCATGCGCACACCCTCGTCGAGTTCGACGAGCGCGACCACGAACGGCAGCGTACGTCCGGGCACGCGTGGGGCGTGGTGCACCACGAAGCTGTAGACCGTGCCCGTACCGGCCGCGACCTGATAGTCCGTGGTCTCGGTGTGGTCCTTCCACAGCGCCGGGACCGGCGGGTGGGTCAGCGCACCGTCGGGGCCGCGCTGGATCCGCAGTTCGTGGTCGGCGACGCCCTGCCAGAAGAAGGCGGTGTCACGGGAGGCGCTGGGGCGCATCATGGCCGAGGCGTCGAGGTCGGCCACATCGGCGCCCAGCGACGAGATGATCGTGCCCGCAGTCCCCTCCGACGGCGCCGCCGTGACCGGGGGCCGGAACTTCAGTATACGGAAGTCCATCTCGGCGACCACCTCGTCACCCACCGTCCAGGTGTTGTGGGTCGTGAAGAACCATCCCTCGCCCAGGCCGGTCTGCTTGGGCCCCACCACATCGGTGAGCTCCGAGGAGATCGCGACGACCTCGCCGGGGCGGGTGTAGCGGTGATAGACCGAGTCGCAGTTGGTGGCGACGACCGAGGTGTACCCGGCGTCGTCGAAGATCTGTGAGACCGCCGAGAGCGGGTCGTCGGCCGCACGCGCGCCGTGCAGACCCCGCATCGTCCACACCTGGGCCATCGCCGGCGGCGCCACGATGCCGTCCCAGCCGGCGGCCCGTGCGGCCGCGTCATCGGAGTGGATGGGGTTGCGGTCACCGATCGCCTCGGTCCAGTTGGCGATCATCGGCGTGTTGATCGGATCCCGACCGACCACCGGGGCACTGGCGCCGGCCACCCGGACGGCGTCGGTGGCCTCGCGGATGCTCGCGTGGGCACCGGCGGCCTTCTCGTCGACGCTCACGGCGGCTACCTCGCCGCCCGGGGCAGACCGAGCCCGGCCGTGGCGATCATGTCGCGCATCACCTCGTTGACCCCGCCACCGAACGTGATCACGACATTGCGTTTGGCCTGCGCGTCGAACCACTCGAGCAGTTCCGCGGTGACCGGATCGGTGAGATCGCCATAGCGACCGACGATCTCGTCGATCAGCCGTCCGATCCGCTGCACCCGCTCGGTGGCGAAGACCTTCGTCGCGGCGGCGTCGGCCATCGAGATGGACTCGTCCCCCGACGACGCGATCTGCCAGTTCAGCAACTCGTTGATGCGGGTGTAGGCGGCGATCTCGGCCAGTGCGCGCCGCACGTCCGGGTTCTTCGCCGGGACGGCGCCGTCGGCGGCCGGTCGGTGCGACCACGCGGTGATCCGCGCCAGCAGACCGTCCATCCGGCCGGCCGGACCGAGCATCACCCGTTCGTGATTGAGCTGTGTGGTCAACAACTTCCATCCACCGTTCTCCTCACCGACGAGCATGCTCGCCGGGACGCGGACGTCGGAGTAGTAGGTGGCGTTGACGTGGTGGGCGCGGTCGGCGGTGATGATCGGGGTGAAGCTGTAGCCCGGGTCGCGGGTGTCGACGATGAGGATCGAGATGCCCTTGTGCTTGGCCACGTTCTTGTCGGTCCGCACCGCGAGCCACACGTAGTCGGCGTCGTGACCGCCTGTGGTCCAGAGCTTCTGGCCGTTCACCACGTACTCGTCGCCGTCGCGGACCGCGGCCGTCGTCAGCGACGCCAGGTCGGTGCCCGCGCCCGGTTCGCTGTAGCCGATGGCGAAGTGCACCTCCCCGGCGAGGATCGCGGGGAGGAACCTCGCCTTCTGCTCCTCGGTGCCGTGGACCTGCAGGGTGGGCCCCACGGTCTGCAACGTCACCGCGGGCAGCGGGACGTCGGCGCGCGCGGCCTCGTTCACGAAGATCTGCTGTTCGATCTCGCCGAAACCCTTGCCGCCGTATTCCGTCGGCCAGCCCACACCGAGCCAGCCGTCGGAGCCCATCTGCCGGATCACCTTCCGGTAGGTGGGCCCGTGGCGTTCGGTGCGCATGGTCGCCGCGTCCTCGGGCGAGATGAGCGACGAGAAATACTCGCGCAGCTCGGCTTTGAGCGCCTTCTGTTCGGGTGTGAGGTCGATGAACACGTCAGATCCCCTCTTCCACCGACTCCGCGAGCTCGGCTGCGAGCATTGACGACTCCGCAAGCTCGTCGAGTCGGGCGGTGGGGCCGCCGACGAGCCGTGCGAGGTCCTTGACGATGGAGGCGTAGCGATGCAGCGGGTAGGTGATGTCGACACCGACCCCCCCGTGCAGGTGGGTCATGGTCCGCAGCGTCGACGGCATCTCCGCGGCGAGCCAGTAGGCGGCGATCGACAGGTCGCGGTCGGCGTCGAGGCCCTCCGACATCCGCCAGACCGCGGAGGTGACGGCGAGGTTCATCGAGCGCCCGACCACATAGATGTCGGCGAGCTGCTGGGTGACCGCCTGGAACGTCGCGATCGGCTTGCCGAACTGCACGCGGTTCGTGACGTGGTCGGCGGTGATGCGCAGGGCGCCGGCGAGCACGCCGTCGGCGTAGGCCGACAGCGCGAAGCGGTGGGCGTCGCGCACCACGCGCGCGTCCCGGGCGACCACGCGGTCGTCGGGGACGGCGACGTCGTCGAAGCGCACGGTGTACTCGCCCCAGCCCGTCGACGAGGGCGTCGCGGTCAGGGTGACCCCGGGTGCGTCGGTGTCGACGAGGACCGCACCGGAGTCGGTGGTGACGAGCAGGGCCGCGCTGCCCCCGGCGTGCAGCACGGCGGTCTTGGTGCCGCGTAGACGACCGTTGGACAGCGACGTCTGCGGAGTGGTGGTGAGCGGCGATCCCGGCTCGGACACCGCGACCGCGACGTGTCCGCCGCCCTCGACGATGCCCGCCACGACCGACGCAGCCCCCGGGCCGGACGCGACCGCGCCGGCGACCACGGTCCCGAGCGTCGGTGTCACCGCGGCCGCGGTGCCCAGCGCCCTCAGCAACGGGTGCAGACCGATCAACCCGACGTCGTCGCCGCCGTGGTCGGCGGGCAGCGCGAGGGCGAGAAGACCGGCGCGGTGCACCGACGCGTACAGGTCTGTGTCGAATCCGCCGGGGTCGACGAACTCGGCGTCCCAGACCGGCGTGTGACGGCGCAGCAGATCCGACACCACATCGCCCACCGCGGTCGCGGTGGAATCGACGGTGAAGTCCACGGGGCGAACACCTCATCTCCAACTAGAACCTGTTCTAGTTGTAGCAGAGTTGGCCCCCCAACCCCAGGGTCGGCGACCGAAGGTGACCGTCGGGGGCGGCCGCGACACGTCGACCGCCCCCGATCAGCCGAACACCCCCGGAGTGTTCGGGTGAGGGGTCACACGGGCGACACCACCAGCGCCGAGGTGTAACCGCCCATGCCCAGGGACGTCTTGAGGGTGAGACCCGGCTCGGCGGTGGTGAGGCCGTCGAGCAGGTTCCCGATCGCCGCGCGGGACACCTGGGGTGTCGCGGGCACCTCGCCGTGGGTGAACCCGAGCAGCGAGGCGGCCAGCTCGACCGCGCCCGCCGCGGCCTGGCAGTGACCGGCCAACGGCTTGACGGAGAACACCCCCGCGTCGGGTACGCGCGTCGTCGCGATCACGCCCTCGGCGGCATCGCACTGCGCGGTGCCGGGTCCGTGGGCGTTGAGGAACGCGATGTCGCCGCCCGACACACCGGAGTTCTCGAGGGCCTCGTCGACGCACCCGAGAACGTGGGTGAGCTCGGGGTCGATCGACGTCGGGTGGAAACCGTCGTGCGCCATCGCGCCACCCAGGACGTCGGCGTATCCGTCGACGTCGCGTCGGTTGGTCATCACGTACCCGACGGCGGCCTCACCGAAGGTGAAGCCGCGGCTGCCCTCCTGGAACGGGCGGCACGCCGAGAGCGGCTCGTCGTCGGTGATGGCGACCCCGAGGCGCATGAACATGTTGACGATCTCGGGCGTGGCCGAGAGGTCGGTCGCGACCACGACGACGTCGTCGACCATGCCGGCGTCGAGCCACATCTTGGCGGTGATGACCGCCGCCGACCCCGAGGTGCACATCGCCGACACGCTGATCGCCGGGCCGTGGAACCCGTACTCGCGCATCAGCAGGGTGATGGGCGTCGAGGGGGTGACGGCCACGTACTGGCGCGGGTTGAACGCACCTGGCGTGCACGAGAACATCGGATGCATGGCGGTGTCGTTCATGACGGTCGCGTGGACCAGTCCGACGCGACGCCCGGGCGTCCACCCGTGTGCCAGCGCGTCCTCGATCGCCTCGCGGGCGGCCCACCGCATCGCCCGTGCAAAGCGGGTGGCACCGTCGGTGGGCTCGCCGCCGTCGGGCACCGCGACGATCCAGCCCGCCTCGTCGGGGTTCGAGCCGAAGCCCGCGCGAAGGCCCGCCGCCGGTTTGCCAGACGCCAGCCCTTCCCAGAGGCGCTCGCGGCCCCATCCGTAGCCCGTGACGGCGCCGACACCGGACACGCGAGAGTGCAGATTCTTTGTCATGGTGAACTCCTTGTCGTTTGTCACGATAAGCAGTCGCGTATCGTGAATCCGCCCAGGTCAGACGGCACTTTCCACGATCCCGCACTTTCGTGCCAGATGGCGAGTCCGGGAGATTTCACAGACCTCGCGGATGTACTTCCGCCTCATCTGGCACATGCGCTAACGATGTGCAGGAGAATGGGGGCCGTCGGTTCGCGACGAGTCGGCCGCAGACGAGGAATCGGGAGTGGTCGTGTCAGTCGGGGGAACGCCGGACGGAGAGGTGCTTCGCGATGTCGACGGCGATGTCACCGGGGGTGTCGTCGGCGACGTCGTCGCCCCGGCCGCGGCTCCCATGACGCCGTCGGCCGTCTCTCCGGTCGCCGAGCGCTACCGGTTGCTGCTCGAGCTGAGCCCGGACCCGATCGTGGTCCACCAGAACGGCCTTGTGGTCTACGTGAACTCCGCCGCGGTGCGCTTCGGTCGCGTGGAGACCCGCGAGGAGCTCCTCGGCCTGCCGATCACCGACTTCGTCCATCCCGATTCGTTGCCGCGCATGCTCGAGCGCTTCACCGACATGGGCGACGAGCCGGGCGCGGCGACGATGCCCGAAGAGGTGTTGATGCGCAACGCCACCGGCGAGACGCGGCCGATGGAGGTCACCTCGGTCCGCACCATCTGGGAGGACGCCCCCGCCTACCAGGTGATCCTGCGCGACGTCGCCGCCATCCGGGCCGCCGAGACGGCGCTGCGCCACCAGGCCGCGCTGATCGACCACGTCAGCGACGCGGTGATCTCGGTCGATCGCGATCTGCACGTGCGGTCGTGGAACCGCGGCGCGTCGAGGATGTACGGCCTGAGTGCGCTCGACGCGATCGGCCGCTCGCTGCGAACGGTCGTGGGCGCCGGCACCGACCCGAGCGCGATCGTCGCGATGGGTGGCGTGGTCGACGAACTGCACCACCGCTACGACAACGGCCGATCACTGCTCTCACGGGTCTCGGCAACTGCCATGGGCGACGGCTACCTGCTCGTCTGCGCCGCGACCCGCCGACCCCTCATCGAGCGACTGGGGGCGATCCTCATGTCGCTGCACCAGGCGGTCATCGTGGTGCGCGAGGGAGGACGCATCGAGCTGGCCAACCCCGCCGCGGTGGCCATGCTCGAACTGCACCCCACCGCGGTGCCCGGTGTCGACATCGACTCTCTCGCCCTCGATTTCCCCGACGACGTCGAGTCGCCGATCGCCGGGTGCCTGCGCACCGGACTGCCGGTGGCCGACCGCACGGCGAAGCTGACGACGAGCGACGGCCGACGCTGGTTGTCGTGCAGCGCCCGCATCATCGACGACGACGCGAACGGGGCCGCGGCCCTGGTGTCGATCGTCGACATCACCGACCGGCACGAGCGGACATCGCAACTCGCGTGGGAGGCCAACCACGACCACCTCACCGGACTGCTGAACCGCGGCGGGATCCTCCGCCGACTCGCGCGGGAACTCGACGCCATGGCCGCACCCGACGACCGCGTCGCGGTCTACTACCTCGACCTCGACAACTTCAAGCTCGTCAACGACTCACTGGGCCACTCCGTCGGCGACGAGGTGTTGCAGACCATCGCGCGGCGACTCGACGCGATCACCCCTGTCGGCAGCGCGATCGGACGGATCGGGGGCGACGAGTTCGTCATCGTCACACCGCTGTCGGACGATTTCGCCGGCCGGATCGAGGCACAGAGCTCGGCGGTGCACGCCGCGATGGGCGCCGCGATCGCGTTGGGGAGCCGGAGCGAGCGGCTCACCATCAGCATCGGTGTGGCCGTCGCCGGACTGGGCGACGGACGGTCACCGACCGATCTGCTCCGCGACGCCGACATCGCCCTCTACCAGGCCAAACTCGAATCCAGTTCCCGCACACCGTATGTGCATTTCCGGGTCGAGCATCGCGAGGACCTGCAGCGGCGCCAGTCGATCGAACAGGATCTCCGTGAGTCCCTGCACTCGGGCGCCCGCGGGCTGTTCATGGAGTACCAGCCGATCGTGACGACCGGCGACCAGCGGGTCGTCGCGGTCGAGGCCCTATTGCGGTGGGACCACCCGACACTGGGTCGCGTCTCCCCGACCGAGTTCATCCCCATCGCCGAGATGACCGATCTCATCGACCTGATCGGCGACCACGTGGTGCGCACCGCCACCACCGAGTTCACCGCCGCACCGTGGACCTCGGGACTCACCCTGTGCGTCAACATGTCCCGGCGCGAGCTCAGCGACCGCCGGTTGCTGTCGCGGCTCACCGCCGCCATCGAGGAGTCGGGCATGGATCCCGGGCGCCTGTGCGTGGAGATCACCGAGAGTGCGCTCGCCGAGAGCGATGCGCGCGCGCCGGCCACCCTCGCCGCGATCCGCGAACTCGGCATCCAGGTCGCGATCGACGACTTCGGCACCGGCGCTTCGTCGTTGAACCAGCTCTACCGTCTGCCGATCAGCATCCTCAAGACCGCCAAGCCGTTCGTCGACGCCCTCGACGAGAGTGTCGAGGCCCGCGCGATCCTGTCGAGCATCGTCGCGATGGCGCACACCACGGGGATGCGTGTGGTCGCCGAGGGTGTCGAGACCTCGAGCCAGGCGGCCAAGGTGAGCGGCGTCGACTGCGACTTCGCGCAGGGCTACTACTACGCGACTCCGACGGCGCTGGCCGCGATCGCCCCGCTGGTGATGCGCGACGACACCGACCGCCCCGCGCACTGATCGCGTCGGGGTGTCGAGGTTCTCAGCGCGGCAGACCCAGGATCCGTTCGGCGGCCGCGGTGGCGAGGACCTGTGAGGTGCCACCGGCGATGGTCAGACACCGGTTGCGCAGGTACAGGTCGGCGGCGTCGGAGGGTGCGAGTCCGGCCTGGCCGAGTGCGGTGACCGCGAACTCGGGCACCGCCTGACGGTGGCGCGCGCCGATCAGCTTGCGGACGCTCGAGATCGCACCGGGATCCATCCCGGCGATGCTCGCCAGCACCGACCGCGCGTCGAGCACGCGACCGATCTGCGCGTCGACACACAGGGCGCCGAGGGTGTCGCGACCCACCGGTGACAGCGGCGGCCCACCGTCGAGCTGATCGAGGAGCGATTCCATCTCCTTGCCCAACCCCGAGCCACCCATCGCCACGCGCTCGTTGGCCAGCGTGGTGCGTGCGAGTCTCCAGCCGCCGTTCACCTCGCCGACGAGGCAGTCGTCGCCCACGAACACGTCGTCGAGGAAGACCTCGTTGAACAGGGCGTTGCCGGTGATCTCCCGCAGCGGTCGGACATCGATGCCGGGGCTGCGCATGTCGACGAGGAAATAGCTGATGCCCTTGTGCTTCGGGGCGTCGGCGTCGGTGCGGGCGAGGCAGATCGCCCAGTCGGCGGTGTGGGCCTCCGAGGTCCAGATCTTCTGCCCCTGCAGGCGCCACCCACCGTCGGTGCGGGTGGCGCGGGTGCGCAGCGACGCGAGATCGGAACCCGCCTCGGGTTCGGAGAACAGCTGACACCACACGATGTCGCCGGCGAGGGTCGGTGCGACGAACCGCTCGCGCTGCGCGTCGGTGCCGTGTTCGAGGATCGTCGGGATGGCCCATCCGGCGATGACGATGTCGGGGCGGGTGACCCCGGCGCGGTCGAGTTCGTCGTCGAGGAGGATCTGTTCGGCCGCGCCGGCACCGAGGCCGTACGGGGCCGGCCAGTGCGGCATGAGGTAGCCCGTCTCGGCCAACACGCGACGGGTGTCGGCGGACGCCGTTATGCGCGCACAGGTCGCGCGGACCTCGGCCCGCCGGTCCTCGACCGCGGAGAGATCGATGTCGACCCGTCGGCGGGTCCCGGCCAGGGCGGCGTCGGCACAGTGCGCCCGCCACGCCTCGCTGCCGCCCAGCACCGTCCGGGTCGACAGCGCCGCACGGAGGTAGAGGTGTGCGGGATGGTCGAAGGTGAAGCCGATGCCGCCCAGCACCTGGATGCAGTCCTGCGCGGTCGCCACCGGCAGGTCGGCGGCGGCGGCCGCGGCGACCGCGGTCGACAGGGCCAGTTGGTCGGGGGCGGCCCCGTCGGCGACGGCGTGTGCGACATCCCAGGCGGCGGCGGTCATCTGCTCGCTGCGGCACAGCATCTCGGCGCACAGGTGTTTGACGGCCTGGAACGACCCGATCGGCGCGCCGAACTGGGTGCGCACCTTCGCGTACGCGACGGCGGTGTCGAGGACCCACCGCGTGATGCCCGAGGCCTGTGCGGCGAGGCCGGCGACGAGTCGTGCCGCGACCACCTCGGCGGGGGTCTCGATCACCCTGACCGGGGCGACACCGCGCAGCGACAGCGACGCCACCCCGGCGCGGCCGTCGAGCGCGGTGGCCGTCTTCAGGTCGACACCGGGTGCGGCCAGGTCGACGACGAGCCATCGGCGCTCCCCACCGTCGGCGGCGAGCAGCACCAGCCCGTCGGTGCTCGCGCCGACCACCCTGACGGCGTCGGCATCGACGAGCACGCCCTCGGCGCTGTCGCGGAGGACAGCCCCGACGACCGCGCCGGGCGCGACACCGGCCGAGGCGAGGGCGACGCTGCGGTCGCCGGTGAGCAGTGCGGCCCCCAGATCGGACCCGGCGAGCAGATCGGCGGCCACCGCGGTCGCGACCAGCGGACCGGGCACGAGATCGCGCCCACACTGCTCGAGCATCACCGCGAGATCGACGAACGTCGCCCCGAGGCCGTCGAGGTGTTCGGGCACCGTGACCGCGAACAGACCGAGGTCGGCGATCTGCGACCAGACAGCGGTCCACGTGTCGGTGCCGCCGCGCGGATCGGTGTGGTCGATCTCGGCACGGACCAGCCCGACGGTGTCGACGTGCTCGGCCCATCGGTGGACGGCGTCGGTGAACGACGCGTGCTCGCTGGTATCGGCAATCGCCATGGATCCGCCCTCACTCATCTCACCGATCACGAAACTAGAACGTGTTCTAATCATGCCAGGCGTCCGGTCGAGCAGAAAGCCCGGGAGGACGTCGTGTGGTGGGAACGGTGCGGCAAGTCGTCGACTTCGGCGGGCGCGGCATATCGTTGATCCATTCGAGAACCGGTTCGCCCGCCGCGAAGCGGGCGAAGTGAGGATGTGACCCATGGCCACGCCGGCGACACCGGGCGGATTCGCGCCCACGACCGACAGCCCAGCTGAGCAGAGCGAGAGCGCGGCCGACGCCCGTCGGCCCGCCCCCACGCCGCAGACCGGCGCCGACACCGACCTCGGCTCCACCGCGCAGCGCGAGCGACGCCGCCGCATCCTCGACTCCACCCTCGCGCTGGCCTCGAGGGGCGGTTACGACGCCGTGCAGATGCGCGCGGTGGCCGATCGCGCCGACGTCGCCGTCGGGACGCTCTACCGGTACTTCCCCTCGAAGGTCCACCTGCTGGTGACCGCTCTCGCCCGGGAACTCGAACGTGTGGAGGGCCGCGCCGATCGCAGCAAACTGACGGGCGACACCGCGCTCGAGCGTCTGCGCCACGTCCTGGATCTGATCACGCTGGCGATGCAGCGCGATCCGTTGCTCACCGAGGCCATGACCCGCGCGTTCATGTTCGCCGACGCCTCGGCCGCCGCCGAGGTCGACACGGTCGCCGCGGTCATCGACCGCCTGCTCGCCAACGCGATGGTGACCGGCACGCCGACCGACGAGGATCTCAAGATCGCGCGTGTGATCTCCGACGTGTGGATGTCGAACCTCGTGCAGTGGCTGACGCGGCGGGCCACGGCGGCCGACGTCACCAACCGTCTCGAGCTCACCATCGAGCTGCTGTTGGCCGGGCGCGAGTCGCGCTCGTGACCGTCGCGGCGATCGCGCTGCCGCGGTTGGCGTACATCGGGGCCGGTGCCCTCGACCGCCTCGGGTCGGTGGTCGAGACCCTCGGGGTGCGCCGCCCGGTGGTCGTCACCGACTCGTTCATGGTCACCGCCGGCGTGGCGCAGCGGGTGCTCGACCTGCTCACCGACGCGGGGACCACACCGACCCTGTTCGACGGCACCGTGCCCGACCCGACGACCGCGTCGCTGGGCCCGGGACTCGAGGCGGTGCGCGCGGCCGACGCCGATGCGGTGATCGGCCTGGGTGGCGGCTCCCCCATGGACACCGCGAAGGCCCTGTCGGTGCTGTTCGCCCACGGCGGCACCATGGGCGACTACCGTGCGCCCGGCCCCTACACCGGTCCGGCGCTGCCGATCATCGCGATCCCGACCACGGCCGGATCAGGTTCGGAGGCAACGCAGTTCACGGTCATCACCGACAGCGACACCGACGAGAAGATGCTGTGCCCGGGGCTGTCGTTCCTGCCGATCGCCACCATCGTCGACGTCGAGCTGACGATGTCGATGCCCGCCCGACTGTCCGCCGACACCGGCGTCGACGCGCTCACCCACGCCATCGAGGCCTACGTCAGCCGCAAGGCCAACCCCTTCAGCGACGGCCTCGCCCTGGCCGCGATGCGCATCGTCGCCGGAGCCCTGCGCCGGGTGTACGCCGACGGCTCCGACCGTGAGGCACGGGCGGCGATGATGGTCGCCTCGACCCAGGCGGGGATGGCGTTCTCGAACGCGTCGGTCGCGCTGGTGCACGGCATGAGCCGCCCGATCGGCGGACACTTCCACGTCGCCCACGGGTTGTCGAACGCGATGTTGCTGCCCGCGGTCACACGGTTCTCGGTCGACGCGGCGCTCGGGCGCTACGCCGACTGCGCCCGCGCCATGCGCGTGGTCGGCGACAGCGCCGACGACCGGACCGCCGCCCACACGCTCGTCGACGAGCTCACCCGACTGTGCGCCGACGTCGAGGTCCCCACACCCGCGACCTACGGCATCGGTGCCGACGACTGGGAGTCGCGGCTGTCGGTGATGGCCGAGCAGGCTCTCGCCTCGGGGTCGCCGGCGAACAACCCGCGAGTCCCCGACGCCGACGAGATCGTCGGGCTCTACCGCGAGATCTATCAGTAGGTAGTTTCACCCTTATCGGACCCGCCGCAGGTCACCTACTGTTCCCGGCATGAGAGACGACGTCGGCTTCTTCCCGCCCCCGCCACCACCGCCCGGACCGGGGTCGTCGGCGGTGTATCCGTACCTCGCCCCGCAGCGACCGTCGCGGACCGCCGACGTGATCGTGACCTCGATCCTGCTGGTCCTGTACTGGGCCGGTTTCGCGTTCGTGGCGTTCTTCAGTCTGTTCGGGATCATGATCACCGACTCGTGCGGCTACAACGACTGCAACTACGGGAACATGAACCTCGCCTACATCCTGTTGGACGGCGTCGGTGGAGTCGTGCTGCTCGCCGCGTCGGTCGTCGCGATCGTGCTGATGGCCCGTCGGCGCATCGCGTTCTGGGTGCCGCTGGCCGGCATCCTGGTGCAGGGCATGTTGCTCGCGATCTGGGTGTCGCTCATGTCGACCGTCGTCCCGTCGTGATCAGCCCCACCGGCCGACTCATCGGCCGCGCCCTCGCGGTGACGGGCACGATCCTCCTCACGGTCTTCGCGGTGGTCGGCGGATACCTCGCCGCCTCGACACCGAGTCGGGCGGCGATCACGACGACGGCGTGGGACGCGCACCGACAGCTGATCGAGCACGTACAGGCCGTCGTCGACGCGCAGCCCGCCGGGACGGTGTTCACCGATCGACTACTGGAGTACCCGCACGCCGTCCTCGGATCGGGCGCACTGCCGGCCGACGAGGACGGCACGAATCCCGACCAGCCGTATTCCTACTCCGTCGACTACTGGGTACTCCCGGTGGCCGGATGGGACACCTGGGGGACAACGGGCTTCACGCGTCTCGTGTCGGCCATGCGGGAACAAGGGTGGTCGATCGACCTCAAGGAATCGGGATTCGCCGTGGGAACCACGACCGATGGGTACGACATCGTGGTCCGAACAGCGGCGGGCCATGTCACCATCGGCGGCCAGTCTCCGAATTTTCCGCGATCGCAGATGGACCGTGACGCCGTCTGGCCTTCGCAGCTGGCATCGCGGCGAGAAGCCTGAACCCGATCCGCGGTCAGCGCACCATGCGTAGCGCGATGCGCGCGTAGGCGGCACCGAGGTCGACCGGGTCCCGGTAGGCCCCCGACGGGAACCATCGGCACACGTCGACGCACAGCGACGAGATCGCCAGCACGATCCCGTCGACGTCGTCGATGTCGAAATCACCTGCCGCGCGGCCTGCTTCGGCGATCGCCGCGATCACAGCCATCGTCTCGCGCCGGATCACCACGATCTCGCGGTAGTGGACCGGGGTCAGGGCACCGAGTTCGTACTGCACCACCCGGGCGAGACTCGAGAACTCGGCCTGCCACCGCGCGAACGCCGCGACGACGGCCTCGAGACGATCCGTCGGCGGGGCCGCGGGGTCGTCGGCGAGGCGCATCGCCGCCAACACGCTGCGGTGCCCCTCGAGCGCGATGTCGAAGAGCAGCTCCTCCTTGGAGTCGAAGTGCGGATACATCGCGGTCGCGCTCATGTTGAGTCGCCGGGTGATCTCTCGCGTGGACGTGCCGGCGTATCCCGACTCGGCGAAGGCGTCGATCGCCGCGCGCCGAATGCGGTCGGCGGCCCCGGCGCGACCGGCGGTGATGCTCATGGACTCTCGACTCTTCGGAGGGTGTGGCGGGCGCCGACCATTGACGATCGACGCACCCGGAGAGCATCATAAGCGGGCGCTCATTTATTAGCGAGTGCTCATATCGAGGAGAACTCATGGCCGACCCGTTGTCCCGTCGCGACATCGACTTCCTGCTCCACGAGTGGCTCGACGTCACCGCGCTCACCGAGCGCGAGCGTTTCTCCGAGCACTCCCGCGAGACCTTCGACGACGTGTTGTCGCTGAGCGCCGACATGGCGATCGAGCTGTTCTCGACCCACAACAAGAAGGGCGACCAGAACGAGCCGTACGTCGGCGAGGACGGCAAGGTCGTCCTCATCGACGAGGTGCGCACCGCGCTGGCCGAGTTCACCAAATCGGGTCTCATCGCCGGATCGTTCGACGAGTCCGTCGGCGGCCTGCAGCTCCCGTCGGTGGTGAGCAAGGCGTCGCTGGCGTGGTTCCAGGCCGCGAACCCGTCGTCGTCGACCTACCCCTTCCTCACCGTCGGCAACGCGAACCTGCTCGCCGAGTACGGCACGCCCGAGCAGATCGACACCTGGGTACGCCCGATGGTGGAGGGGCGCTTCTACGGCACGATGTGCCTCTCGGAGCCGCAGGCCGGATCCACCCTCGCCGACATCACCACCAAGGCGGTTCCCGCCGACGACGGCAGCTGGCGACTGACCGGCACCAAGATGTGGATCTCGGCCGGCGAGCACGAGCTGAGCGAGAACATCGTCCACCTGGTGTTGGCGAAGACCCCGGGCGCGCCCGCGGGCGTGAAGGGCATCTCACTGTTCATCGCACCGAAGTACCTGCCCGACGGCACCCGCAACGACATCGCCCTCGTGGGTCTCAACCACAAGATGGGCAACCGCGGGACCACCAACTGCCTGCTGAACTTCGGCGACGGCACCCACTCCCCCGCCGACGAGAAGGGCGCGGTCGCCTATCTCGTGGGCGAGGAGCACCACGGCCTCATGTACATGTTCCACATGATGAACGAGGCCCGCATCGGCGTCGGATTCCTCGCCACCGCAATCGGCTACGCCGGATACCTCGCCTCACTCGAGTACGCGAAGGTGCGCACCCAGGGTCGGCCGCTCGACAACAAGGACCCCAGCTCGCCCGCGATCCCCATCATCGACCACGCCGACGTACGTCGGATGCTGCTGGCGCAGAAGTCGTATGTGGAGGGCGCTCTCGCCCTGGGGCTCTACGCCTCGAAGCTCGTCGACGAGGAGCAGACCACCGAGGGTGAGGCCGCCGAGAACGCCCACACACTGCTCGAGGTGCTCACGCCCATCGTGAAGAGTTGGCCGTCGCAGTGGTGTCTCGAGGCGAACAGCCTGGCGATCCAGGTCCACGGCGGCTACGGCTACACCAAGGAATTCGATGTCGAGCAGTACTACCGCGACAACCGCCTCAACCCGATTCACGAGGGCGCGCACGGCATCCACGGTCTCGATCTCCTCGGCCGCAAGGTCGTGATGAACGGCGGCAAGGGGTTACAGCTGCTCGTCGGGACCATCACCGAGAGCGTCGACCGCGCGACGGCCGCGGGTGGGCCGGCCGCCGACTACGCGACGCAGCTCAAGGCCGCGGCCGATCGTCTCGCCGAGGTGACCGTCGCACTGTGGTCGGCCGGCGACGTGTCGGTGTCGCTCGCGAACTCGACGGTCTACCTCGAGGCCGCCGGCCACGTGGTGATCAGCTGGATCTGGCTCGAGCAGCTCCTCGCCGTCGGCGAGAAGACGGGCGACTTCTACGACGGCAAACGAGCTGCCGCGCAGTACTTCTTCCGCTACGAGCTCCCCAAGACCGGACCCCAGTTCGATCTCCTGGCCTCCCTCGACCGCACCACCCTCGACCTGGAGCCCGCCTGGCTCTGAGTTCTCGCTGGTACTGCTGACTGGGTGGAAACAGCCGTAGGTGCTGACTGTGCGGAAACGGTCGTCGAGTGTGCCGGTCGTGCTGACTGTGTGGAAACGGTCGTCGAGTGTGCTGACAGCGCCTCGCAGGCCGACCATGAGACAACGCACACTCGACGGCCGGCTTCCGCACCGTCAGCGGCAGTAGAACGCAACCACCCACCCGAAATACACTCACGTTCAACACTATTCACCATAATCAACCACCCATCCCTCGAACATGCGTGCTAGAATAGACGTACAGTCACACCTGGGGAGGGGGCAGTCCGTGAGCGATCTCGTAGCGAAATACGCTGCCCTGCAGGCCCTCGTCGACGAGATCGCCAAGGAAACCGCAGACGCCCACAACGACGAGACCGTCGCACAGCTGGCGATCGATCACCACACCGTTGTCCGCCAATTCGAATCCATCGGCAACCAGCGCATCCTCGAGGTCTCCGACCGCGACGCCCACCGGATCGTGGGATGCGTGACGGTCACCGAGTTCCTGCAGACGAAACTGCGGGTCACCCAGCCGAAGAAGCGGTTACAGGCAGTCCAGGCGTTGGAGCCGATGCACGCGATGACCGGTGAGAAGCTGCCACCGGTCTGCCCGAACACCGCGCGCGAGTTGGCGGCCGGCACCATCGGACCCGACCACGTTCACGCGGTGTTGGACGTCATGGCCAAGATTCCCGCTGCGGTCGAGCCCGAGCAGCGGGCGCGTGCAGAGGAAACCCTCGCCGAGTTCGCGACGACGCTGACGCCGAGAGATCGGTGCGGTTGGAACACGGATCCTCGCCCACCTCGATCCCGACGGCAGATTGACCGACGACCGCGATCGCGCCCGGAATCGGAAACTGAACCTCGGGTGCCAGGACTCGCAGTTGATGTCGAAGTTGACTGCGACGTTGGATCCGATCACGCGTGCTCTGTTCGATGTGGTGTTGGCGAAGTGGGCTGCGCCCGGGATGAACAATCCCGACGACGATCAGTCGCCAAAGGGTGATCACGGCGATGCCGATCCGCAGTTGCTGAAGGATGCAGCTGATCGGGATTGCCGCAGCCAGAGTCAGCGGAATCATGACGCCTTCAAAGCTTTGCTGGATGCCGCGGTGAACGGTGGACTGCTCGGCGACTCGCATCGCGGATTGCCGCCGCAGATCATCGTCTCCATCACCGACGCACAACTTCGTGAGCATGCCGGTGTCGCACGCACCACCACGGGTACCGATCTCCCGATCAGTGATGTCGTGAAGCTCGCCGCCGACGCCCAGCCGCATCTCGCTGTGTTCGACGATGTCACAGGCGAACCGTTGTTCTTCGGTCGCAATCGTCGCCTCGCCTCACAGGCGCAAAGGTTGATGGGCTTCGCCCAGTACAAGGGATGCAGCAAAGACGACTGCACGACTCCGTTCGCGCACACCGAAATGCACCACGCCGAAGCCGATTGGGCCGACGGCGGACTCACTGACTCTCCGCACATGGCACCCGCATGCGGACGACACAACCGGGCCGTCGGATCCGAACCGCATCAGTGGAGCACGGAGAAGATCACCGACGACCCCGACAAGGGGCGTTACGGCTGGCGCTGCAACACCGACCCACCCGAGACACTCCGCGCCAACCACCTGCACCGCATCGATGAACTGCTCCAACAGCATTCGACGAGTGACGACCCGTGGATCGAACCACCAGACATCGAAGAACCATCGCCACCGGTTCTCTATGTCGAACACCCACGTGCGCCACGCATCGACGTCATGTGGCCGCAGACTCTGCTCTACCGCGCTGCCTAGTTCGCCAGCGCCGCTCAGCTCAGCCGATGCGGCGCAGCGTCGCGACCATCTGGTCGCCGATCGAGGGCGCGACCGCGTCGGCCATGCCCTGCGGCAGGGCGATGATGAACATGACCGAACCCGGTTGTCCGGGAACGGTGGTGGCCACCATGCTGTGCAGCGCGGTGGGGCCCTGACAGGGAGACGTCTCGATGCCGGTGACCGATGCGACCACCTGGACCGCCTCGGCACCGCCGACGGTGAATCGCCGTGGCGCACTCAGTTGCACGCGAGGAACCCGGCCGGAATCCGAGGTGTAGATGTCGGCCACCAGAGCAGATTCATCGCGCACCGCCTGCATGATGTCGCTCGTGTCGGACGCACCGGGGAGGCCGGCGTCGGCAAGCGTGCTCTTCGGGCACGCGGGCGACTCGAGCGTCGCGGCGCCGCTCATCGTCCGGATCGGGCAGAAGCCGAACGGGCCGTCGGCGCACTTCTTCTCCCACCCGATCACCGTGCCGCAGGACTGCACGGTCCAGGTCGGCGGGACGTCGTAGGCCAGACCGCGTTTCCCGGTGACCGACTTCCAGCCGGCCGGGGTGGCGGGACCGGCGGACGGGGTCGGGCACTGCTCACCGGCGTCGGGGTCAGGTGACGATGACTCGGTGGACGACGGGTCGGTGGCAGACGGTGCCGAACCGTCGGAGCCGGTCGGCGCCGGCGACGAGGTCGATGCGGTGGCAGCGACCGTCGACGACTCCTCACCCGGACCGAACTGCTGGTAGGCCACCACACCGACGGCCGCGATGACGGCGACCAGTACCGCCAGCACGACGGCGAGAATGACCAGTGAACGACCGCTGCCACCGCCGGATGGTGGCGGTGGCAACGGTGGGCCGCCATATGGCGTGCCCCGATCCCATTCGTGGTTCGGGTGACTCACGTGACCGACTCCCTGCTCTCGCTTGACGTGCGTACGGTATCAAGCTCGAGCAGGGCCGGACGCGGTCAGTTGGTGCCGGCGATCTCCTTGGCGATCGAGGCCAGCTGGGTCTGCGCCGCGGAGACGACACCCTGTCGATCCTTGTGTGCCTCTTCGTAGTCGACGACGAGGCGGATGTCGGACGGCTTGTCGAGCTCCTTGATCGCCGACACGGCCGAACCGACGGTGAGATCGTCGTAGCCGTCGATGGGCAGGTCGTCGGCGGTGATCGTGCCGGTCGCGACGCGCGCAGAGTGGATGGTCTCGGCGATACCGGTCGCGCCGGTCTCACGTGCGGCCTCCTCGGCGGCCTCGAGTGCGGCGTCACGTCCCGCGGTGAATGTGACCGCAACGGTCTCGGTGGTCTCCCTCGCCGCCGACCGCAGGTTCTCGGTGGTCTCCTTCGCGGACGACCGCAGTCCACCGATCCGCTGCGGGACGCGGCTCACGGAATCGATGACGCGGTCCGCGCCACGGGCGATGACGGTGCCGGGCAGGGTGACCGCGGTGGCGAGGACGCCACTGGCCCACTGTGTGGGCGTGCGGCGCAGCGCCGCGGGGCCACCGATGGCCTCTTCGGCGAGGACGGTGGTCAGCCAGTCGACCGTCGCCGTGTGCGCGTCGATGAGCGTATCGGCGAGGTCGACGACCGAGGGAAGGTCGTGGGCAGTGCCCAGCGCCTTCACGTACTTGGCGCGACCGAGCAGCTGCTGCTCGAGGGCGAGATCGCCGAGGAGTGCCTCGTCGAGCGGCTGGGCCTGTTCGAGGACGGTCTTCCCCAGTGCCACACCGCGTCCCACGAGGGGCCGGGTGATCTCGGGGATCCCGCCGAGTTCACGGAGGACCTTCTCGATCGCAATGGCGCGGAGCTTGCCGTTCTCGGCGTTCTCGCGCAGTTCGGTGGCGACGGCTTCGGTGCGGGCCTGCACCACCCGCGTCTGGGCGATCTGGATCTCGGTGTGGGTCAGCGTCAGCAGGACGCTCAGCTGCGAACGAATCGGCGTGGTCGAGGCTGCCATGTGAAGTCTCTCCTTGGAATCGTCGTCTACCTGTCACACCTCTCAACGACCCGAGGCCCCCTCGGGTAGTCCGCTCAGGGCGAAAGTGTGTCGCAGGTCATCGCGCTCGGTGAGTAATTCTCCTCTGTCCTCGCACCATCGCCGCGTCCTACCGTCGACGAATGGGAGAACGCACGGTGACGACGCCGCAGCCTCGATACGTCGACGCAGCGTTCGCGGTACTGCTGTGCGGGACGCACGTCCTCGCGTCGCTGACGGTCGTTCCGTACGTGGCGTTCTGGATCTGGTTCGCAGCCGGCTTCGGGAACTACGGCGAGTTCGACTCGACGCCGTATGACCTGGCCGCGGCCGCGATGGTGGTGATCACCCTGATCCTGGCGGTGGTCGACTGGGTGCTCACCCTTCGCCGTGGCCGTTCCCGACGCCTCATGTGGCCGCTGTGTCTGACGCTCCTGCTCGTCAACGCCGCCGGCGTAGCAGGTGGCTATGCGGTGACGCTGTCGCTGATCCCGCGGTAGGCACCACCTGGCGCAGACACGAAGCGGGGCGCACCGGTGTCCCGATGCGCCCCGCTCGTGTCACTCCATGACCGATGTCAGTCGGCGGCCTTCGTCAGCTCCACCGGCGACTCGGGAAGTTCGACCGGCTTCTTCTCACCCTTGAAGGTGAACTTCACGCCGTCTCCGTCGCCTTCGCCGTCCCACTCGTCGATGTCGACGAGGACGATCTGTCCGGGGGTGATCTCGTTGAACAGGATCTTCTCCGAGAGCTGGTCCTCGATCTCGCGCTGGATGGTGCGACGCAACGGTCGCGCACCGAGCACCGGATCGAACCCGCGCTTGGACAGCAGGCTCTTGGCCTTGTCGGTCACCTCGAGCGCCATGTCCTTGTTCTTGAGCGCCACCTCGACACGGTTCAGCATGAGGTCGACCATCGTGATGATCTCGTCCTGCGTCAGCTGGTGGAACACGACGATGTCGTCGATGCGGTTGAGGAACTCCGGGCGGAAGTGTTTCTTCAGCTCGTCGTTGACCTTCTGCTTCATCCGCTCGTAGCCCGAACCGTTGCCCTCGCCGGAGGTGAAGCCCAGGCCCACCGCCTTGGAGATGTCGGCGGTACCGAGGTTCGAGGTGAAGATCAGCACGGTGTTCTTGAAGTCGACCGTGCGCCCCTGACCGTCGGTGAGACGCCCATCCTCCAACACCTGCAGCAGCGTGTTGTAGATCTCCGAGTGCGCCTTCTCGATCTCGTCGAACAGCACCACCGAGAACGGCTTGCGCCGCACCTTCTCGGTCAGCTGGCCACCCTCTTCGTATCCGACGTAGCCGGGAGGGGCACCGAACAGTCGCGATGCGGTGAAGCGGTCGTGGAACTCGCCCATGTCGATCTGGATGAGCGCGTCGTCCTCGCCGAACAGGAAGTTGGCCAACGCCTTCGACAGCTCGGTCTTACCGACACCGGACGGGCCGGCGAAGATGAACGAGCCCGACGGACGCTTGGGGTCCTTCAGACCGGCACGGGTACGACGGATCGCCTTGGAGACGGCCTTGACCGCCTCGACCTGGCCGATGATCCGCTTGTGCAGCTCGTCCTCCATGCGGAGCAGACGCGTGGTCTCCTCCTCGGTGAGCTTGAAGACGGGGATACCGGTCCAGTTGCCCAGCACCTCGGCGATCTGCTCGTCGTCGACCTCGGCCACGACGTCCATGTCACCGCTGCGCCACTGCTTCTCACGCTCGGCACGCTCGGTGACGAGCTGCTTCTCCTTGTCGCGGAGGTTCGCGGCCTTCTCGAAGTCCTGGGCGTCGATCGCCGATTCCTTCTCCTTGCGCGCGCCGGCGATCTTGTCGTCGAACTCGCGGAGGTCCGGCGGCGCGGTCATCCGACGGATGCGCATGCGCGCGCCCGCCTCGTCGATGAGGTCGATCGCCTTGTCCGGCAGAAAGCGGTCGTTGATGTACCGGTCGGCCAGGGTGGCCGCGGCCACCAGCGCACCGTCGGTGATGGACACGCGGTGGTGCGACTCGTAGCGATCGCGCAGACCCTTGAGGATCTCGATGGTGTGCTCCACCGAGGGCTCGCCGACCTGGACCGGCTGGAAACGACGCTCGAGAGCAGCGTCCTTCTCGATGTACTTGCGGTACTCGTCGAGCGTGGTGGCACCGATGGTCTGCAGCTCGCCACGGGCCAGCTTCGGCTTGAGGATCGAGGCGGCGTCGATCGCGCCCTCGGCGGCACCGGCACCGACGAGCGTGTGCAGCTCGTCGATGAACAGGATGATGTCGCCGCGGGTGTTGATCTCCTTGAGGACCTTTTTCAGGCGCTCCTCGAAGTCACCGCGGTAGCGGCTGCCGGCGACCAGCGACCCGAGGTCGAGAGTGTAGAGCTGCTTGTCCTTGAGCGTCTCGGGGACGTTGCCCGACACGATGGCCTGCGCGAGACCCTCGACGACGGCGGTCTTGCCGACGCCGGGCTCACCGATGAGGACCGGGTTGTTCTTGGTGCGTCGCGAGAGCACCTGCATGACCCGCTCGATCTCCTTCTCGCGCCCGATGACCGGGTCGAGCTTGGCGTCGGCGGCGGCCGCGGTCAGGTTGCGACCGAACTGGTCGAGGACCAGCGAGGTCGACGGGGTGCCCGACTCGGAGCTGCGTCCGCCGGTACCGGCCTCCTGCGGCTCCTTGCCCTGGTAGCCCGAGAGCAGCTGGATGACCTGCTGGCGCACGCGGTTGAGGTCGGCGCCCAACTTCACGAGGACCTGGGCGGCGACGCCCTCGCCCTCGCGGATCAGGCCGAGCAGGATGTGCTCGGTGCCGATGTAGTTGTGGCCGAGCTGCAGCGCCTCGCGCAGCGACAGCTCGAGAACCTTCTTGGCGCGCGGCGTGAACGGGATGTGTCCCGAGGGCGCCTGCTGGCCCTGGCCGATGATCTCCTCGACCTGGCTGCGGACACCTTCGAGCGAGATGCCGAGCGACTCGAGGGACTTGGCGGCGACGCCCTCGCCCTCATGGATCAGACCGAGCAGGATGTGCTCGGTGCCGATGTAGTTGTGATTGAGCATCCGCGCCTCTTCTTGGGCGAGGACGACAACCCTGCGAGCGCGGTCGGTGAACCGTTCGAACATTGTTCTCCCTTACGTACCTCGGCCGACCAGGTGTGATGCGGATACAACTCACCCGTCGGAAGCCTTGTCACCACTGTAGTGGGCGCCTGTCGGTGCCACCGGGGATGTGTCACCGAGGGTGTGGACAGCCCCTCGGTGGAAGTGGTGTCTGATGTGTCAACGCCGCAGGTGAGGCGGGTGTTTCGGCAGGCGATACGCCGACAGCGAACGAGCCTCTCACCGATCCGGATCGGTGTCGTAGCGGTCGCGGGCGGCCATCACCTGCGGCACCGCGCCCTCGACCTGCTCGACCAACGATCGCACCGACACCGACACCGCGCGGCCCAGGTCGGTGAGCGAGTACTCGACGCGCGGCGGGATGCTCTGCAGCACCGTGCGCGTGACGAACCCGTCGCGCTCCAGGGTCTGCAGCGTCTGCGACAGCATGCGTTCGCTCACCCCGTCGACCCGGCGACGCAGGGCGTTGAACCGGTAGTCGCCCTCGCTCAACGCCAACAGCGCGAGCAGGCCCCAGCGGCCGGTGAGGTTCTGGAGGACGTCGCGGGAACCGCAGTTGCGCGCGAAGACATCGGCCTCGAGAGAGGCGTCGGGGACGTCGGGCGCTGACATGTACGAGAGCATACCCCTGATCGTGCTGTGCATGCGTTGATGTTTGCACTGCGGATTAGTAAGTGCTATCACTGACGTCAGCGCCGGGACGTCCGGCGACGCCACCACCAGTCGGAGAAGAGAAGTCATGACCACCTATGCGGTGACCGGAGCGACCGGTCAGCTCGGTTCGTTGTCCATCGAGGCCCTCCTCGAGCGGGGTGTCGCAGCCGGCGACATCGTCGCCGTCGTGCGCGACGCGGCGAAGGCCTCGCCCCTGGCCGATCGCGGCGTCACCGTCCGTGTCGCCGACTACTCCGACCGCGGGGCGCTCACCGCGGCGTTCGCCGGCGTCGACCGCCTGCTGTTCGTCTCCGGATCCGAGGTCGGGTCGCGCATCGCGCAGCACACCACGGTCGTCGAGGCCGCCGTGGCCGCGAAGGTCGGCCTGGTGGCGTACACGAGCGTGCTCAAGGCCGACGCCAGCGGACTGCAGCTGGCGCACGAGCACATCGCCACGGAGAAGGTCCTCGCCGAGAGCGGTCTCGACCACATCCTGTTGCGCAACGGGTGGTACTCGGAGAACTACACCGCGTCGCTGCAGCCGACGCTCGAGGGCGGCGTGCTCTACGGAGCGGCCGGTGACGGCAAGGTCGCGCCGGCGACCCGGGCCGACTATGCGGGCGCGAGTGCCGCCGCGTTGATCGCCGGCGAGCCCAAGGTCTACGAACTCGGCGGCTCCGAGCACCTCACCTACGCCGACATCGCCGCGGTGCTGGCCGAGGTGTCGGGGAAACCCGTTCGCTACCAGGATCTCCCGGAGGCGGACTACGCCGCGGCCCTCACCTCGGCCGGGGTTCCCGAACCGATGCCCGCCGTCCTCGCCGACTCCGACGCCGGTATCGCCCGGGGCGACCTCGACACGCCGTCGACCGATCTCGCCGATCTCCTCGGTCGTCCCAGCACACCGTTCGTCGACGTCATCCGGTCCGCACTGGCGTGACGTGGGCGGCGTCGCCGCGCGCGTAGGCTCCGAACTGATCAGGCGGACGACCAACGGGCCGGAGTGAGATGACGTCGAGCACGGTTCCCGAGCGCGACCGGTGGAACTACAACACCCACTACTACCGCCTCACGGATTCGGCGGCGTCGGGCGACGCGCGGACCGCGCTCGACGTCGGGTGTGGGGAGGGGATGCTGGCTCGACGCCTACGACTCACCGTTCCGCGGGTCACGGGTATCGATCCTGACCCGTCGAGTATCGAGGCGGCGCGAGCGGTGTCCGAGGACATCGACTACATCTGCGGAGACCTGTTCGAGCATCCCTTCGAGCCCGAATCGTTCGATGTGGTGGCGTCTTTCGCTGCGCTGCACCATATGGACGCCCGGCGCGGCCTGAGCCGTCTCGCCGAGTTGGTACGGCCCGGCGGAACGCTCGTCGTGGTCAGTTGTGCACGGAGCGAGTTCCCGCGCGATCTCGTGATGGAGGGCGTCTCGTTCGTCGCCGCCCACATCCAGATCCGCCGCCACACCATGTGGGACCACGAGAGCCCCGTGGTGTGGCCGCCGCCGGCCAGCTATCGCGAGATGCGGAAACTGTCGGCGGAACTGTTGCCCGGCTCGCACTTTCGGCGCCATCTGCTCTTCCGCTACTCGATCGTGTGGCGCAAGCCGAACAGCGTGATCTAGGCAGCGTCGAGCAGTGCGCGCAGGTGTCGTTCGACGAGACTGACGGGCTGATCGTGGTGGCCCGGCGGTGCCGGCGCGCGCGAGACATGGCTGTGCCCGGTGGGTGTGGTGACGGTCGCGGCGTGGCGAGTGGTGTCGGTGTGGTCGGCGGTGGTCATCCGCCAACCGGGGTTCTGTTTGGCGCGGTTGTGATGCAGACACATCCCGCCACCATTGGCCGCTGAGGTGGCGCCGCCGTTCGCGTAGGGATCGGCATGGTCGTATTCGGCGATCGGGGCGTCGCAGTACGGGATCCCACACGATTGATCGCGGAAATCGAAGAACTGCTTGAGCCCGGCAGGGAACAGTCTCGCGGTGGACTCCATCGCCACCAAGGCCCCGCTCGACGGAGCCTTGAAGATCCGCCGCAACGTGGTGGCCGCATCGGCGTCGAGGCTGGTGGCCACCATCGCCCGCGCGGTGTCGGCGGGGATCGGGCCGTACCCGGTGACGTGCGCTGCCGCATCGCCATTGCCATTCCCGAGCAGCACCTCGTCGGACATCACGACGTTCACCGCCACCGGTAGAGCATCGACCGTCGCGGCGCCGGTGATCCGCTCGACGAGGGCGTCGGCCATCACCTGTGCATGGGTGCGGTCGTCGACACCGACGGTGGCATCGGCGTGTTTTCTCAACGCCGCGTACACCGAGATCCCCGACACCAACGGCAGCAACGCCGACAGGCGCACCATCCCGTCGGGCGCGGGTCGGGTCGACACCCTACGATCTTTCGCCGCCTGCGCGTGCCTGTCGACCACCGCCTGTGGATCGAGTTCGTAGGCGATCCGCTTCACCTCGGCATCGAGCGCTCGGTCGCCGACGCCTTCCAGCACGGCCGGATCGGCGCAGATCCTCCGGTCGATCTCGCCGCGATCACGCGGGGTGAGGTGTGCGGTCTCCCGCACGAGAATGGTCGCCCTCCACTCGGTGAGCGCACCGGAGGCCAACGCCGCACGGGTGTAGGGCATCTCGCGCATCAGCGCCCGCGCGAACCCGAGATACCGGCCACCGGCGGACCCCGATGCCTTACGTGCCAACGCCACCTCGGCGGCCAACCCACGACCCTGGCGCGCAACGGGCACACCCGCTGCGGACTCGGCCTCTCGGCGAAGTTCTTCGAGACGCATTGTCTCGACCGCCTGCGCCGCAGCGCATCCCGCCTTGATCGCCTCGAGAACGGCGATGCGATCGATCGATCGATTCTGTCTCGTCACCGGCCGCGGGGAGATCAGACAGCGAGGACAGGAAGGATTGCAGCGCAGCTGTTGTCGCTTCCCCATCCCCGTCGCTCATGTGTTCGATACTACCCGCCGCCACCGACAACGGCGACCGTCGCCCGACATCTGTGGACAACCGCCAGGACACGAATAGCCATTCTCCACAGGCACTTCCGGAAAATCCTATCGACACTCAGGCCCAATGACGGCGCAGGTCAGACATCGACAGCGCCACAGCAAGGCTCACGTCACTGCCCGCGAAACGCGAGGCGAGGTCCTCGGTCCACGACACACCCACGGCCACCGCCGAGACATCTGCACCCAACTGGGACAACGACCGGGCCATGTCGGGTAGCGAACCACCACCGATTGCAGCATCTTTCACCATCGCCACACGACAACCGGCGACGTCGGTGCCGACAGTCCGCGTGATGACCCGCTCACCATGCGCGCGGCGTCCGACCGCCCAGGGCAACCCGGTGTGCAGAGCGAGCGCCGCGGCGACGGCGATCCCCCCGACCTCGACACCGACGAGAACCTCGATGTCATCGGGCAACTGATCCGCCAGCAACGCCGCCACCCCGCGAAGGATGACGGGGTCGGCGTGGATGGCGTACTTGTCAACGGAGCCGATATCGCCCTCCAGGGCGGCGGGGAGGTCGAGGGTGGCGTTGATCCTCCGCGCCACATCGGAGCGGAGGGTCTCCGCCTCGTCTACCGACATCCCGTTCACAGCAGGACGCGCACCGCATCGGCGAAGAGGCTGGGCAGTTCCTGGGGCGGGTTGTGTCCGCAGTCGAGGCGGCGGACGTCGCGGAGGTCGGTGAAATGCGCGGCGTGGTCGCGGGAGGAGGCGGAGAGGGCCCCGATGGGATCCTCGGTGGCCTCGACGACGACGGTCGGTACGTCGATCGTTCCCAGACGCGCGATCTCGGCCTCGGTGGCGTCGTAGGCGGGGTCACCGTCGACGAGGCCATAGCGATGGCGGTAGGAGTGCACTACGACGTCGACGAAGTCGGGATTGTCGAAAGCCTCAGCAGATGAGGCGAACTCGGAGTCACCGAACCGCCACGTCGGCGACCACTCCGTCCACAGCAGTTGCGCGATCTCCGAGCGGTACTCGGCGAGCCCTGCCCGACCGCGTTCGGAGTGCAGGTAGTACTGGTACCAGGCGCGACGCTCGAGCGTGGGCGGTGCGGGGGTCGTCGCGGCGGCCGCGATGTCCTGCACGTTGTAGCCGCCGACCGTGATGAGCCCCGACACCGACTCGGGCCACAGCAGCGACACCAGACATGCGGCGCGACCTCCCCAGTCGTATCCCGCGACCAGCGGCCGGTCGAGCTCGAGGGCGCTGATGAGGTCGTGCAGATCGTGCGCGAGCGCCGCCTGCTGACCCGAGCGGATGGTGTCCGGCGACACGAACCGCGTGGGGCCGTATCCCCGCAGGTAAGGCACCACGACATCGGCGCCGACGTCGGTGAGGCGTTCGATGACATCGTCGAAGCTGCGCGGGCTGTACGGGAAGCCATGGGCGAGAACGACTGCGCGGCCTCCGGGGGCACCGTGTCGTTCGTAGGCGACATCGAGGACACCGGCCCGGATCTGTTCGGTGGGCATGACCCCACTATGCCCGGCCGGCCACCAGTCCTGTTGCGAGCACGACGAACCCCGCGGTGTGGAGCACCGCCCGCACGATGTTCCATCGCACCCAGGCCGCCTCGAACGCCGCCCGTGCGCTGTCCGCGTCGACGCCGGACGCCGCCAACCGGTCGTTGAGGGGGATGTTCGCCGCGATGGTGACGATCATCCCCGCGAGGTAGAGCACCGCCGCGGCGATGGCCCAGGGCCCGATCGCCTGCCCACGACTCATCCACGCCGCCGCCGCAGCGACCACCAGTCCCCCGAAGAAGAGCAGCAGGAACACCGGGTTGACGATCGCGACGTTGATCTTCTGCATCGCCGCCACCAGGGTGCGGTCGTCGGTGCGATGCAGACCGGGCATCACCGCGTAGGCGAAGGCGCAGAACAGGCCGGCGACGAGGCCGGAGGTCGTGACGCCGAGGACGAGGAGCGCGTCGGTGACGCGTGCTGTGGTGGCCATGGCATCGATTCCACCCGACCCGGACGGCACAGAACATGGTCTGACGAGCCGTGAACATGTTCAATCGTCCTCATGGACTCGATGTCGGGGCTGCTGGACGGCCCTCGTGCCCAGAGCGCGTTCCTGCTGCGGGTGGTGATGACCTCACCGTGGGCGCTGCAGGTGCGCGACGAGGCGCCCCTGACGGTCGTGGTGATGACCGCCGGCGCGGTGACCATCACCTACGACGACGGGACGCGACTGCAGGCGGCCGCCGGCGACATCGTGATCCTGCGCGGACCGGACCCGTACGTGTTCGCGGACACCGACCGCGCCGACATCACCGCGGTGATCCATCCCGACGGCGTCTGCCGTACCGAGAACGGCGCCACCCTGCCCGACCACATGTCGCTGGGTGTCCGGACGTGGGGAAATGCACAACCCGGCCACCATCCCGACGCCGAGATGCTCATCGGCACGTATGCCGTGGAGGGCGAGGTCAGCGCGCGTCTGCTCGGTGCGGTCGACCGCGCGACGGTGATACCGGGCGCCGACAACCCGCTGACCGCGGTCCTGGACGCCGAGATGGGCCGCGAGGCACCCGGTCAGGAGGCGGTACTCAACCGGCTGCTCGACCTCGTGTTGGTGACGGGTCTGCGATCGTGGTTCGACCGGCCCGACGCACCGACCCCTCGGTGGTACGCCGCTCAGTCCGATCCCGTTGTGGGAGTGGCGTTACGGCTGATCCACCACAACGTCGCGCACCCGTGGACGGTGACGACACTCGCCGAAGCGGCCGGGATGTCGCGGTCGGCGTTCTCGCGCCGGTTCACCGAGCTCGTCGGGACGGCACCGATGACCTATGTGACGCAGTGGCGACTCACGCTGGCCGCCGATCTGTTCGCCGATCCCGCACGGACGCTCGAGTCGGTGGCACGCGAGATCGGGTACGGGAGCGCCTTCGCGCTCAGCGCCGCGTTCACCAGGCACCGGGGCGTCAGTCCCCGGGAATTCCGGCGACACCTGCGCCCCTGAGGCGTGGCTCGGCAGGGCATACACAGGAACGCGCAGTATCGTCTCGGTTCATCATGGCTTCTCCCACTGACGTCCCGTCGGGTCGCACATCCCCCGTCGCGGACCCGAAAACCGCCGCCGACCCCGCGGAACCGGTGGAGGTCGCGGCACCGCCGGTCACGCGGGACAAGCATCTCCACCAGATCGACCTGGTCCGCCTGGTCACCTTCGGCGGCGTCATCCTCGACCACGTCATGCTCGGCGTCGCGGCACCGGCCAATGTCGCGGCCGGAGCGATCGAGACGCTGCTCCGCTACACCCGGTACGGCTTCTTCGCGCTCACCGGCTTCGTGCTGACCTACCAGTACCGCAACCGCGAACTGAACGTGTGGCCGTTCTGGCGTCGGCGCTACAAGCTGATCGGCCTGCCGTTCCTCGTGTGGAGCCTCCTCTACTGGCTATACGGCCACTACCTCGGTGGCGGGCTCACCGGGATCGCCGACACAGTGCGCTCGCTGGACGCGGCCCGGCTGGCGGCCAAGAGCCTCGTCTACGACCTCATCACCGGCAGCGCCTGGTACCACCTGTACTTCCTGTCGGTGAGCATGCAGATCTACGCCATCTTCCCGGCGCTGCTGTGGGTGATGCGCAAGACCTGGGGCTACCACCGCTACCTGCTCGTCGCGAGCTTCGCGTTCCACTCGGTGCTGCTCTACATGATGGTGCGCCCGCAGCACGGTTTCCTGGTCGAGGGACCCGTCGGGGTGCTGTGGCGGCACCTCGAGATCACGCTGCTCCCCTACCAGTTCTTCATCCTGTCGGGCGCTCTCGCCGCGATGCACTTCGAGGCGTTCAGCCGATTCGCGAAGCGGTTCCGGTGGGCGGTGCTCGGCGTCGGCGCGATCGTCATCGCGGCCACGTTGATCTACTTCCTGAAGCTGATCGATCGCGGCGAGTCGATGTTCCGCGCGACCAACGTGTTCATGCTGCACAACACCTTCGCCTACATCGCGATCATCGCGATGCTCTACTGCATCGGCACCATCTGGCAGGAACGACGTCGGGCGGGATCGATCGCGGCGCGGTTCATGCGCACCGCCGCCGACCGCTCGTTCGGCATCTATCTCGCCCACGCGGTGGCCCTGAGCGTGGTGCAGCCGACGGTGCTCGAGGACATCGATGCACCCACGGGCCTCGAGATCGTGCTGGCCTACGCCGCGGTCGTCGCCATGACGATCGCCATCGTCGAGGTGTTGCGTCGCAGTCCGATCAGCCTCATCACCACCGGACGCAGCACCCTCGACTGGCGCACGCAGACGCCGGCGAAGTCACTGCCGGTGGGCGTGCTGACGATGGCCGCGGGCCTCGCCGTGCACTACACCTTCTCGCCGTTGGCGGGGTCGGCCCTGTTCGGGACCGGCGCATTGCTCACGGCGTCGTCGGCGTGGGTCCTGCTCAAGCAGCGGCGCTCGCACGACACCCCCGTCGCGGCCTGACCGGTATCGCTCAGCTCGGCGTCGTGGGTCGACGCAGCCCCGACGTCTCCAGCGCATCGAGGACCAGCGAGGCCATCGCCTCTCGCCCCTCGGCGTTCGGGTGGTACGGCAGGGGAAGGCGGAAGCCGTACACCCAGGGCGACGCCGAGCACGCCGTGTGATCGGCGCCGGCGGCCGCGGCGTTGACGAGGGTCGCGCCCGTCGCCTCCGCAGCGGCACGCGTCGTCGCGGTGAGTGCCGCGAAGGTGTCGACGGTCTGGCGTGCCTGCACCGGGTCGAGGGGGATCACCGGGCAGGTCGTCGCCTGGGCGTCGAGCACCGGCAGGTAGTCGACGATCATGACCACCGCGCGCGGGGCACGGGCCCGCACGGCGTCGACCAGTCGGATCATCGACGCGCGCAGACGGTCGTAGTCGGCGGGCACCGGAGGCGGCGACGGCCGTCCGGGGCGACACTTCTTCCCGTCCACGTTGACCGGTTCGGCCAGCCAGTTCGAGCAGCTGATCTCGGTGAGCCGCCCGATGTAGCGCAGGTCGTTGCCCCCGGTGGTGATGGTGACGAGTTCGGTGTCGGGGCGCACGGCGTCGATCTGCGGTTCCGAGGCCCGGCCGGGCTGCGCGCGGTCGAGGATGTCGGGGATGGTCGACCCGGAGCACGTGACGTCGGTCAGGTCGGCGCGCCACCCGGCGGCGACCCGGTGCGGGTAGTCGTCGCGACTACGCAGGCAACGAGCGCTGATGAGGTCGCCGACGTCCGGTCCCGCGGCGTACGAACTGCCCAGGGCGACGTAGTGGATCGGGCCCTCGGTGGTGGCGCTGCGCGGCATCGGCGACATCGCCTCGTCGTCGGTCGTCGAATCCGACGTCGACCATCCGACGACGCCCGCCACCAGCACGGCCACCCCCACGATCGCCGTCAGCGAGGCCGCTGTGCGCAGCCAGCGCCGTCGCGTTCCCGGACCCACGTCGATTCCCCTCCCCTTCCTCCCGCACCCGGATGACCGGGCGCGCGCATCACGAACGCGGAACATCTTCTCATGCGCCGGTGACGGCAGCGCGCTTCGCCGAGCCGCCGATCAGCAGGGGGACGATCCGCACGTAGATCACCATCCCGAGCAGTTCCACGAGTGTCTGAGTGACCACGACCGCGGGCGTCAGATCGAGGTCGGCCGGCAACGCGACGGCGAGCGGCAGGACCACCAGCGAGTTGCGGGTCGCCCCCGAGAACACCAGCGCACGGCTCGCGGCCACGTCGTATCGGGCGATCCGGGCGACACCGGCGCCGAGGAACGGCATCACGATCAGGAAGGCGACGAACAGCAGCGCCGCAGGCAGCAGCGACGACCACCGGTCGGCGACGGCATCGATCTGCGAGACGACCACGACCGCGAGGGTGACCATCATGATCGGCACCATCGCCGCCGCCATCGCCGATATGACGACCCGGCCCGCCCGCCGTCTGCGGGCCACCGACTGGGTGACGCCGGCCAGCACCAGCGGCACCACGATGAGCAGCACGAACGCCTCGACGAACGGGGCGATGTCGATCACGTCGACGATCTCGGACCCGACGAAGGCCCAGAGGTACAACGGCAACAGCAGCAGCTGGAGCAGCATCAGCAGCGGTGCCGCGGCGAGCAGACGGTCGGACGCGCCGCCGGCGAGCCCACTGAAGACGATGACGTAGTCGATGCACGGCGTGAGCAGCACCAGCAGCGCGCCGATCAGGACCGGTCGGTCGTCGGCCACCACGCGGGTCAGCGCGAACACGACCGCGGGCACCACCACGAAGTTGAGGACGACCACCCCGAGCAGAAAGCGGCCGTCGCGGACCGCGGCGCCGATCCGTCCGAACGGGACGGCGAGGAACGTGGCGTAGAGCAGGACGATCAGCACCGGGGTCACGGCGTGACCCGCCACCGGGCCGACGTCGGGGACGGCCAGGCCCACCACCGCGCCGCAGGCGAGTGCGGCGAGATAGAGCGGGATCTGGAACCGCTCCCTCGCTGCGACCGTCACGGACGCCGAGGATAGCGAGCGCGGGTCGACCTCCGCTCAGTGCAGCATCGACACGACGTTGCCGGAGGGGTCGGCGAACCACACGATGTCGGGGCCCATTCCCACCTGTCGGCCGCGCATGATGCCCTTGTCGTCGCACGGCATCCCGGGGTAGCGCAGGACGGCGACTCCACGGCTCACGAGATCGTCGACGGCGGAATCGATGTCGGCCACCGGGATGTTCAGCACGGTGTGCGAGGCGGGACGGTGATCGTCGCTCGGGTACACCAGCACGCGTGTGCGGCGGTCGAGGTGCAGCGTCAGCATCCCGGAATCCGATCGCGCCACGCGCAGCCCGAGGACGTCGCCGTAGAACACCGCGGCCGCGTCGACATCACGGACGGCGAACCCGCTGAACGGCGTCATCGACGCCTCCTCGGCGTCGCGCACCATCGCCTCGCTCAGGGCGATGACCTGCACGAGATTGCCGTCGGGGTCGGTCGCGGTCCCGAACCAGCTGCCGTCGCGGTCCTCGACGGGGGCGAGCCACCCGTGGCCGAGCTCGTCGACGCGCGCCGCCGTCGCGTGGATGTCGTCGACCTCGAGATTGAGGATGAGGCGCGCGGGTTCGCGCGCCGGGCCGGTGACGTCGTCGCGGGCGTCGATCATCAGGTAGAAGCCGTCCAGATCGACGGAGTAGATGACCGGTTCACCGGGGTCGTACCCGGGCTCGTCTCCGACGTGTTCGACGGCGGCGTCGAACACCGACGCGTACCAGTCACGGAGTCGGGCGGGGTCGTCGCTGGAGAGCAGTGCGCTGGAGATCGTTGCTGTGGCCATACCGGTACTGACTCGGCGGGCGGGCCGAACTCATCGGTCAACCGGGCAGGCCCGGGGCCACCGGCACGCACGGGACCGGCACCGGGTGGGCGGGATCGAGTGCGGTGCGCACGAGGGCCGCGGTCCGCGGGGACGACACCAGCGACAGATGGTCGGAGTGGTCGGCGGCGCAGGTGTCCTGCACGACGATGTTGGTGGTGCGCGGTCCGGGGACGAAGCCGTCGGTCCAGGGCTCCACGATGCCGTCGAAGCGGGTCATGATGTTGGTGTAGGTGACCCCCGGCGCGTACGGGGTGCCGCCGGCGTTGATCTGTCGCATGAACGGGCTGCCGTACTGCTCCTCGGCGCACTCCGGGCACGGCAGGACCGTCTTCGGGTTCAGTCCCAGTGCGCGCGTTGCCGATTCGAGCTGCAGGTAGGGCGTCTGGTCCTGGCCCTTCCAGTACGGGGCGAGCGAGACGTACCGGTTCACGAACTGCGCGCCACCGAGGTACCGCACGTACCACTCGGGCATGAGCGTTCCCTCGGAGTGACCGACGAGGTCGACCTTCGCCGCACCGGTGGCCGACCGCACCCGGTCGACGAACGACGCGAGCTGCCGCGCGCTGGGGACCATGCTGGTGAGCCCGCCCAGCTGGTTCAGCGGATAGGGCGTGCCCGGCAGCGCGCCATAGGTCAGCGCGAACACGCAGTATCCGGCGTTGTGCAGCACCGGCCCGAGCGTCGCCCAGTTGGTCTGGCGGTTGCCGCCCGTGCCGTGCACCAGGATCACCGGTTCGGGGTGCGCCGTACTCGGCCGACAGCCGAAGTCGTTGGTACCGGGCAACGAGCCGCCGGGATTCGCGAGTTCCGCGCGGGCACCGGCGAAGAAGTCGTAGGTGACCGGGAGCGGGGCGGCGGTCGCCGGTGTGGCGACGCCTGCGAGGGCGATCAGCAGTGTCGCGAGAGCGGTCAGCCGCAGAACGGCGGGACGAACACGCATGGGACCTCCTCGGTGTGGTCGGGATCGAGTGCGTCGAGGACCGTGCGCCACACGGCCCAGATTACGGGTCGCCCCCGATTCCGCCGGATTTCCGCGCCGCCCGACGACTATGGGGATGTGAGTGTCGGATCGGGCGCGGGCGCGCTCCTCGAGATCTACGACGACGCGGTGCCGGTCGTCTACGGATACCTCCTGCGCCGGTGTCGTGACACCGCCGTCGCCGAGGACCTCACCTCGGAGACGTTCCTCGCCGCGATGGACGCCGCGCGACGGGGTGCGATGCCCTCGGCGGGCACCGCGTGGTTGGTCGGCGTCGCCCGTCACAAGCTGGCCGACCACTGGCGTCGCGCCGCGCGGACCGCGACACCGGTCGCCGACGTACCCGAGACCGTCCACGACGGCTGGGACGCCGAACTCGACCGTCTGGTCGCCGAACACGTGCTCGCCCGCCTCACGCCGCTGCACCGGGCCGTACTCACCCTGCGCTACGTCGACGACCTCACCGTCGCCGACTGTGCCGACACCCTGGGCCGGACCGTGTCGGCGACCGAGGCCCTGCTGACCCGCGCGAAGCGCGACTTCCGCGCCCACTATCCGGGCGCCCCGACCGCGAGAGGAGGCGTGTCGTGACCACCCATTTCGAGGACCGTGATCCGTTCGCCGTCCTGCGCGCCGACGACACCCCGCTCGACCCGTCGACGGATTTCCGTCGCCGGTTGCGAAGCCGCCTCGAACGGGGCGCCGCCCTCCCGGAAGGAATCGACATGTCCATCACCCTCGACGAGACCCCCACTACCACAACCGGTTCCCCTGTCGTGGAGCGACCGGGCGCCCTGCCGTACCTCACCGTCGGCGACGGACGTGCCGCGATCGAGTGGTACACCGGCGTCCTCGGTGGCCGCCTGCGCGGCGAGCCGATCACGATGGACGACGGGTCGGTGGGCCATGCCGAGATCGAGATCGGAGGTGGCGTGGTGTATCTCGCCGAGACCTCCCCCGATCTCGGTTTGGCCGCGCCGACGCCGGGGGCGGTGTCGGTGAGCCTGATGCTCGCGGTGCCCGACACCGATCGAGCGGTCGCCGCGGCCCGCGCGGGTGGGGCGACGGTGCAGCGGGAACCCTACGAGGGCCACGGATCCCGCACCGGGGCGATCATCGACCCGTTCGGACATCGGTGGATGCTGACCGGCCCGACACGGGCGGAGGCCGCCTCGCGGATGCTCCGCGGCGACCTGATCTATCCGTCGCTGTGCGTACCCGATGTCGAGGCCGCGGTGCGGTTCTACGGCTCGGTGCTCGACTGGCGGTACGACCCCGAGACCCGACAGGTCACGAATCTGGGTCATCGACTGGGTATCTCGAGTCTCGGCGACCTGCGCACCGTGTTCTGTGTGTACGCCGTCGACGATCTCGACGCCGCCCGCGCGGCGATCGTCGCCGCCGGGGGCCGTGACGTCACCGAGCCCGGCGGGCACCCCGGGTCGCTCGACGCCATCGACGATCAGGGCACCCGGTTCGCGGTGTACGTCCCCGACGCCGACGAGTCGCGAGGAGACCTGCATCCGTCAGGGCACGGCGAGCTCACCTACCTCACCGTCGAGACCCCCGACAGCGCCGCACTGCGCGATTTCTACGGGTCCGTCCTCGGGTGGGAGTTCACCGCGGGCCGCATCGACGACGGCTGGGAGGTCGACGACGCCCGCCCGCAGATCGGGATCGCGGGAGGCGCGCAGACACACGCGGCCGTCGCGATGTGGGCGGTCGACGACATCGATCTCGCCGTCGCACGTGTCCGGCAGGCCGGTGGCGAGGTGATCTCGGAACCCGAACGGATGCCGTACGCGACCGTCGCGGAATGCCGCGACGACCAGGGCGTGCGCTTCTACCTCGGTCAGTACTGATCGGGTTCGATCAACCCGATCACGTTGCCCTCGGGATCCACCGCGTCGCAGTGCGTGGCTCCGCGGAACGACCACTGGGTCGACGCGGGCTCGACCGCGCCGCCCGCAGCGGTGATGCGCTCGCGTGCGGCGACGAGAGAGTCCACCTCGACGGTCAGCTTGATCGCCGTCTCGCTGCGACGCGGGGCAGGCACGGCAGACGGTGTCGCGTCAGGTGAACGGACGAGCGTGACGAGACCCGCCGACGACGCCATACCGCGGTAGCCCTCGCCGTGGTCGACGTCGGTCCAGCCCAGGCAGTCGGCGTAGAACCGCTGCATACGGTCCAGATCGGACACGTAGATCACCGCGCCGGCGAGGTTCATGTCGGCAGGATACGAGACCGCGCCGCCGCGGTCGCGGATCACTCGATCAGCGTCAACGCCTGGGTGGGACATTCGCTGATCGCCCGGCGCACGCTGTCGACGTTCGCCTCGACTGCGGCGTCGTCGACCTGCACCTCGCCAGAATCCGCGAGCTCGAACACCGCCGGTGCCGCCATCTCGCAGTTGCCGGACGCACAACAGATGTCCCGATCGACCGTCACGTGCATGACCGCTCCCCTCTCAGAGCATCCGGCGCAGCAGCTTGACCGCGCGGTCGCTGTACGGCGGATAGATCAGCGACAGATCGGGTTTCGTCGGCTTGGCCAGCACCGCCTTGCGGTGACTGAGCGCCTCGAAACCCCAACGGCCGTGGTAGGCGCCCATGCCGCTCGCGCCGACACCGCCGAACGGGAGACTGGGGATCAGGCAGTGCATCGCGATGTGGTTGACCACCGCACCACCCGACGGGATAGCGTCGATCATCTTCTGCCCCAGCGCCTTCGACGACGTGAAGACATAGCTCGCGAGCGGTTTCGGGCGCGCGTTGACGAAGGCGATCGCGGCGTCGGGTGAGTCGACGGTGAGGATCGGGAGGATGGGCCCGAAGATCTCGTTCTCCATCACGGCGTCGTCGGGGTCGGGGTCGACGACCACGGTCGGCTCGATGCGGAGGTTCTCGCGGTCGACGCCGCCACCGAGCGCGATGCGACCCGTCGTGGCGTCGAGATAGGCCGACAGCCGGTCGAATTGGCGGGCGTTGACGATCTTGACCGTCGGCTCGGTCTTGTCGGCACGGAACTCGGCGATGGTGGCGCCGATCTTGCGCACCAGTTCGTCGACCACCGATCGGTCGGCCAGCACGTAGTCGGGCGCGATGCAGGTCTGGCCGGAGTTCAGCAGCTTGGTCCAGGCGATCCGGCGTGCGGTGACGTCGAGGTCGGCGTCGGCGGCGACGTAGACGGGGCTCTTGCCGCCGAGTTCGAGGGTGACCGGGGTGAGCGTGGGGGCCGCGGCGGCCATGATCTTCTTGCCGACCTCGGTGCCGCCGGTGAACACGGCGTGGTCGAAGCCCATGGCGAGGAGGTCTTGCGTGGTCGACGCATCACCCTCGATCACCCGGAAGGCCTTCGTGTCGAGATACTGCGGAACGATGCGCGCCAGCAGCTCCGACGACGCGGGCGCCATCTCCGAGGGCTTGAGCACCGCACAGTTGCCGGCCGCGATCGCCGCGACCAGCGGGCCGAGGGTGAGGTACACGGGGTAGTTCCACGGGCCGATCACGAGCACCACGCCGAGCGGCTCGTACTGCACCCAGCCCCTCGCGGGCAGCTGCGCCAGGGGCAGCGACTGCTTCTGTCGCTTCATCCACTTCTTCAGGTTCTTGCGGGCGTAGGTGGCCTCGCCCTTGGTCGAGGCGATGTCGCCGAGCCACGCATCGAACCCGGCGCGACCGAGGTCGGCGTCCAACGCGGCGACGATGTCCGCCTCACGCTCGTCGAGCATCCGCTCGAGGGCTTCCAACTGTCCTGTGCGCCAACCGATGTCTCGGGTCACCCCGGACGCGTGGTACCGGCGTAGCTCGGAGAGCACCGTCGGGTCGACCGGCTCGACGACGGGTGTGGTGGGGAGGGTGGGTGCAGCCATGGTGGGTCCTTCTCAGATCTCGGGTGCCGGTACGACGCCGGTCAGGATGCCCCCGCTGAGACCGCCGTCGACGACCAACCCGTGGCCGTTGATCCAGCGTGCGGAGTCGGTGACCAGGAAGATGATCGCGTCGGCGATGTCGTCGGGCTGGGCGTGTCGGCCCAGCAGACCCCGGACGCCGTCGAGATTATCTTTGCCCATCGACTCCTCGAAGTCGGGCAGAATCGGCGTTTCCACAGGTCCGGGCAGCACCGCGTTGATGCGCAGCCCCATCTCCACCAGGGCCAACGACATCGACATCGCGTAGACCGTGGCGACCTCCTTGGAGAAGTTGTAGGCGTTGCCCTCCTGCGGGTGGTCCTTGAACCAGGCGGCACCCTCGTCGAAGGTGTCGGTGGCCAGCAGGTCACGCACGGCCTCGAGTCGCAGCGGCCAGTTCATCCCGGCGATCGACGAGACCACCACGATGGCGCCGCCCGACCGCAGACGCTCGAACATCGCCTCGGTGAGGTGGCGCACCGCGAGTGCGTTCACCGCGAGGACGAGGTCGCCCGGCGCGGTGCCGGGGATGCCCGCGACGTTGATCAGACCGTCGAACTCGCCGTCGAGCTGTTCGACCGCGGTGTCGATGCTGCGCGGGTTCGCGAGATCGACCTCGATGTGCGAGGTGACCGCCGCGGTGGGGGTGTTGCGGTCGAGGCTGTGCACGAGCGCGCCCGCGTCGAGGAGCTTGGTGGCCACCACGTGACCGATGCCCGACGCCGTCCCGGTGACGACGAAACTCTTTCCGGCCAGGTCGATCATGGTCACTTCTCCGTGGTGTGGGGCTCGAGGGTGTAGGGCAGGGATCGGACGGCGTGGACGAAGTTGCCCACGAGGTACTCGGGGTCGCCGAGGGTGAGCCCGGGTGCACGGGACAGCAACTGGCCGAACAGTTCTCGCAGCTGCGTCTTCGCCAGGAAGGCACCCATGCAGTAATGCGGTCCACCACCGCCGAACCCGAGTTGCGGGTTGGGCGACCGAGTGAGGTCGAAGGTGTCCGGGTCGTCGAAGACCTCGTCGTCGCGGTTGCCCGACGGATAGAGCAGCAGCAGCCACTCGCCGGCCTTGATCTGCTGACCGCCGAGCTCGGTGTCGACGACGGCGGTGCGCCGGAACGTCATCACCGGCGTCGCGTACCGGACGAACTCCTCGAGCGCGGTGGCGGCGTTTCCCTCGAAGTCGTCGGCGAGCAGAGCACGTTGGTCCGGATTGTCCTGCAGCGCACGGGCCACGAGGCTGATGGTGTTGCGGGTGGTGTCGTTGCCGGCGACCGACAGGAGCACGAAGAACGCCGCGATCTCCTCGTCGGTGAGGTGCTCGCCGTCGACCTCGGCCTCCACCAGGTTGGTCATCAGGTCGTCGCGGGGATCGGCGCGGCGCTCCTCGGCGAGATCGAGGGCCAGACCGAGGAGGGCGACCAGCGACTCGTTGAGGACCTCGCCGGGTTCGCGTCCCGCGGCGACGTCGGGATCGTTCCACGAGACCATGCCGTCGGCGTGGTGGGCGGCCTCCTCGCGGTGCTCGGCGGGCAGGCCCATCATCTCGTAGATGGTCCACATGGGCAGTCGCTTGGACACCTGGGCCACGAAGTCACCCGAGTCGGTGGTCAGGAGATCGTCGACGATGGTGCGGGCCTGGTTCTCGATCTGCTCGGTGATCGCCGCGACGCGACGCGGGGTGAACGCCGCACTCACCAGCCGCCGCAGCAGCGAATGTCGCTTGCCGTCCATGGCGAGGAACGACATCGCCGCCTCGAGCATCTCCTCGGGCACCTCCTCGACCATCACGCCCTGTCCGGAGGTGAACAGTTCGGGGTGCTTGGACACGTAGGCGATGTCGGCATGACGCGCGACCGCCCAGATACCCGGCTGCTCGGGTGGGATGAGCGCACCCTCGACCGGCGGATGCCAGCTCACGGGCGCCTCGGCCCGCAGGCGGGCGAAGGTCGCCTCGCGGTCGGCGGCGGCGCCGGCCCAGAACGACAGCGGCGAGATGGTGTCGGGATGGAAGGTGCGATCGGCGGTGGGTGCGCTCATGGTGGTCTCCCGGTGGTGGGGTCGGACGAAGGTGGCCGTCAGACGAGCAGGTCGTCGCGGCCGTCGGCGGTGAGGCGCTCGATGTAGGTGGGGAACAACTTCTTCGACAGCGGTGCGATCTTCAGCAGCGACGCGACGTTGCCCTCGACCTTGATCTTCTTCTTCGCCATGGCCATCGGGAGGTTCACCTTCCCCTGCCAGTAGGCGTTGCCGACGTCGGCGGTCATCGACATCGTCGCGACCGGTTGCGGGGCGCCGTCGCGGCCGTTGTGGACCGACCCCGTGGTGGTGTCGATGATCAGATGCGTCTCGGGCTCGCTGAAGTCGAACTCGAGCACGATGCCGGTCTCGGCCAGCTTCGGGCCCAGCTCGGCGTCGGCGAAGGCGGTCTCGAAGATGCCCCCGATGTAGGTGGCGACCTCGTCGGAACTGCGGAAACTCACGTCGACCTCCGGTTGGTTGTGGTGGCGTGGGTCACACTAACATAAGTCCACTTATGGCGTCTAGGCTGAGTGGGTGGTATCGACGACCTCGCGCCAGGCGTACCTGGAGACCGGATTGGGGGTCCTGGCCGACCAGGGCTACGGCGGACTCAAGCTCGCCGAGGTCTGTCGCCGCCTCGGGGTGACCTCGGGCAGCTTCTATCACTTCTTCGCCAACTGGGGCACCTACACCGGTGAGCTCATCACGCACTGGCACACCGAGAGCACCACGCTGCTGGTGGAAGGTGTTCGCGCCCAGTCGGATCCACGCGCGCGGATCGACGCGCTGCGGGCGATCGGACTGTCGCTGCCGTACCGCGCGGAGGCCGCGATCCGCACGTGGAGCAGCCTCGACCCCGAGGTGAGGGCCGTGCAGCAGGAGGTCGACGCGCAGCGCATCGCCGCCCTGTCGGACGCCGCGTTCGACATCCTCGGCGACCGGCGTGGCGCGGACATGTTCGCGAAGTGGTCGATGTACCTGCTCATCGGCTACGAGCAGATCACCCTCCCCGACGATCCCGATGCCCTCGCGTGGCTGTTCAGCCGCGCCGAGCAGGCCCTGATCGGCGGCGAGCTCCGCGGGATCGACGCGTCAGACGGGTGACAGGAACGCCTGCAGCGCAGCCGAATACAAGGTGATGTCGGCGGCACCCATGAGTTCACGCGCACTGTGCATGGCGAGCTGTGGGGCACCGACGTCGACGGTCGACAGACCGGTGCGCGTCGCGGTGATCGGCCCGATCGTCGATCCGCACGGCAGGTCGGCGCGGTGCACGTACCGCTGCAGCGGCACACCGGCCTGTTCACACGCCAGCGCGAAGAGTGCCTCGCCGCCGGCGTCACTGGCGTAGCGCAGGTTCTGGTTCACCTTCAGCACGGGGCCACCGTTGACCGCGATGCGGTGGGCGGGCTCGTGACGGTCGGGGTAGTTCGGATGCGTGGCGTGGGCCATGTCGCCGGAGACACACACGCTCGATGCCATCGTGCGGAGGAACTCCGAACGGTCGCCGCCGCGACCGGCCACGATCCGTTCCAGCGTCGAGATCAACAGGTCCGATGCCGCCCCGCGATCCGATGCGCTGCCCACCTCCTCGTGGTCGAACAGCGCGAGCACGCGGGTGTGGGCCGCACCGGTCGCGCCGTCGAGCAGGGCGCGCAGACCGGCGTAGCAGGTGCCCTGGTTGTCCAATCGAGGAGCACTGATCAGGTCACCGTCGGCGCCGACGACCGCGCTCGGCGCCAGATCGTGGGTCATCAACTCCCACCCGAGGACCTCGGCGGCATCGACATCGGCTCGCGCACAGACGGTCTCGAGGAACGTGCGACTGTCGCCGGTGTCGACGCCCCACACCGCGTTGACGTGTCGCTGCGGGTCGAGGGCGACACCCTTGCGGTCCTCGGACAGGTGGATGGCGAGCTGCGGCACCCGCAGGATCGGGTCGTCGACGCGGATGAGTCGCTGCTCGATCGTGCTGCCGCGGCGGATCGCGACGCGCCCGGACAGACCCAGGTCGCGGTCGAGCCAGGAGTTCAGCCACGCACCGCCGTAGGGCTCGAGACCGACCATCCGCAGGCCCGCCGAGCGCAGTTCGGGGTGCTGCTTGAGGCGCAGGTTGGGGCTGTCGGTGTGACCGCCGATGATGCGGAACGCGGTGCCGGCGTCGCGGGCGTCCCAGGCGATCAGCGACCCGCCGCGGATCACGAAGTGCGCACCGGGTTCGATGGGCCAGACATCGGCCTCGTGGAGTTCGGTGAAGCCGGCGGCGCGCAGATGCGTTGCCGCGGTGGCACACACGTGGAACGGCGACGGGGACGCGTCGACGAAATCACACAGTCCCCGCGCGGTCGCCGTGGTGGTGATCGCGGTGTCGGCCACGGGGATCAGGCGGTGGCCAGCACGGCGTCGAGTGCCGAGTAGAACAACCCGAGCCCGTCGTCGCTGGGTCCGGTGAGCGGCTCGGTGGCGTGTTCGGGATGCGGCATGAGCCCGACGACGCGGCCGTCGGCGCTGGAGATGCCCGCGATCGAGCGCATCGAGCCGTTCGGGTTGTCCCCGGCGTAGCGGAACACGACGCGGCCCTCGCCCTCGAGTTCGTCGAGGACCTCCTCGGACGCGACGTAGCGTCCCTCACCGGATTTGAGCGGCACCAGGATCTCGGCGCCGGGCTCGAAGCGGCTGCTCCACGCCGAGGTGGTGGAGGCGACCTCGAGCCACTGGTCACGGCACACGAAGTGCAGGCCGATGTTGCGGGTGAGCGCGCCGGGCAGCAGACCGGCCTCACACAGCACCTGGAAACCGTTGCAGATACCCAGGATCGGGACACCACGGGTGGCAGCCTCCACGACCGAACCCATCATGGGCGCGAACCGCGCGATGGCGCCGGCACGCAGGTAGTCGCCGTAGGAGAACCCGCCGGGCACGACGACCGCGTCGACCCCCTGCAGGTCGGTGTCGGCGTGCCACAGTTCGACCGGGGTGGCACCGGCGAGCCGGACCGCCCGCGAGGCGTCGACGTCGTCGAGGGTGCCCGGGAAGGTGATGACGCCGATGCGTGCCGTCACTGCTCGGCCCGGGAGACGGTGAAGTTCTCGATCACGGTGTTGGCCAGCAACTCCGCCGCGATGCGGTCGAGTGCGACGTCGTCGACGGTGCCGTCGACCTCGAGTTCGAACCGCTTGCCCTGGCGGACATCGGAGATGCCGGAGAAGCCCAGCCGTCCCAGTGCCCCCACGATGGCCTGACCCTGCGGGTCGAGGATCTCCGTCTTGGGCATCACATCGACCACCACACGTGCCATGAGAGTGCGCTCCTGATTCCGATCGGCCGGTACTCGATCCTGAGGGTTCTCGGTCGAGACGACTTTACCGGTCAGGCGGCGCCGCGCCCGGCGGCGACCCCGGTGAGACGGCGGTAGGTGACCGGCGTCAACCCGTGGTGACGCGACAGGTCGACGCAGTCGAGGAGCGTCTGCCGCGCGATCGGGGTCTGCAGGTGCTTGGCGGCGATCGACAGCCGCACCACCCCGCCGCGCCGGGCCGTCCGGTTGGTCGAGACCACGACCATCCGCGCCCACCACGCGTCGGCACGGAAGCCGTCGCCGAAGCCGAGGACGCGGGCGCGGGTGAACTGACCGGTGACCAGGTCGTCCCACCCCGTGAAACCCAGGTTCACCCGGAACCCGGCAGCCGGAAGCGCGGCCGTCGCACCCGCCGACGCCGTCCACCGGGGCGCGGCGAACAGGCGTGTCCGCAGACCGGCCGCCTCGAGCACCCGGTCGGCGGCGGCGAGGCGCAGCGCGGCCTCGTGGGTGTCGATCACCGCGAACTCGGCGCGGCGTCGCTTCGTCGCCGCCTGGTCGTAGCCGTGCAGCACGATCGCGTCGTCACCCGACCGGCGCTCGCGCAGCCAGTCGACGGTCTCGGCGTCGTCGCCCAGGCGATAACCGTGCTTGAGCCGCGGTGACACCAGCAGCGAGGTGGGCACCTCGCGGCGGGCGAGGTCGTCGACGAAGGCCTGCGTGTCGGTGAGGGTGTCGGCACGGATTCCCGAGACCGACACATACAACTGTCCTGCCATGTCCCCGAGTGTCCGTTCGGCAGGTGAGCCGTCGGTTATGTCGCCGTGTACGGCGTGCCAACTCTCAGGAGAGAACGGATTCGATGGCCTCGATGACCTCGGGGGCGTCGGGCTCGGTGCGCGGGCGGAAACGCTTCACCACGGTGCCGTCGGCGTCGAGCAGGAACTTCTCGAAATTCCATTGCACGTCGCCGGCCTCGCCGGAATCATCGGACGCCTGAGTGAGCTCGGCGTAGAGCGGATGGCGGTTGTCGCCGTTGACGTCGACCTTCTCCAGCAGCGGGAAGGTCACGCCGTACGTGGTCGAGCAGAACGTCTCGATCTCCTCCGCGGTTCCGGGTTCCTGACCCATGAACTGGTTGCAGGGCACACCGACGACGGTGAGCCCGCGATCGCGGTAGTCCTCGGCGATCTTCTCCAGCCCGGTGTACTGCGGCGTGAGGCCGCACTTGCTGGCCACGTTGACGACGAGGACGGGACCGTCGAACTCCGCGAGGCTGGTGTCGGAACCCTGGAGGGTGGTGAGCGGGATGGACTTGATGGAGGTCATGCGACGAGCGTAGTCACGGGGCTCTCCCGCCGTCCGTGACGCGTCTCACATGCGATTTCCGGCCGACGTGCGCCATGTCACAACAATTGCGGTGGCGGCAATAGTTGCGCGGGCATTACCTTTTTCCGGTGACCATCACCGACCCCTCCGCGGACACCGCGGCGTCCACGGAACAGACGTTCGACGTCCTCGTCGAGTTCCTCGGGCGCCTCATGACCACGGCCGAGGTCGATGCGCTCGACAGCCTGTTCAACACCGAGATCTCGTTCTCGCACTTCCGCACCCTCATGGTCCTCGCGGGCCGCGGGCGGGCGTTGTCGGTGAACGAACTCGGTGACGCGTTGCACCTGTCCGTCGCGGCCACCGGTCGCAACGTGGACAAGCTCGTGGGCCTGGGACTCGTCGATCGACGCGAGGACAGCCACGACCGCCGCATCAAGCGGGTGTCCCTCACCGACGAGGGCCACACCGTCGTCAACGCCCATCTCGACAGCAAGGAGGAGCAGTTCCGGCACTTCGTCGGCCGACTGCCCGCCGAGCTACGCACCAACCTGTACGACGCTCTGCACTCGATAGTCAGCGGCGACTACCTGTCCGAATCCGATCCGGTGTTCGCTCACCGGCACCATCAGAAAGTGGACTGATGACCTCCTCGACACCATCGACCGATCAGGGATCGGGGCTCGACGCCCGGACCCTGAAGGTCGCCGCCGTGGTCGTGCTCGGCGCGATCATGTCGATCCTCGACACCACGGTCGTGGCCGTGGCGCAGAACACCTTCCAGGACGTGTTCAACACCTCCGCCGCCAACGCCGCCTGGACGGCCACCGGCTACACCCTGGCACTCGCCGCGGTGATCCCGCTCTCGAGCTGGGCCACAGCACGTTTCGGCACCAAGAACGTCTACCTCACCTCGCTCGTGCTGTTCGTGCTCGGTTCCATCCTCTGCGCCTTCGCATGGAACATCGGATCGCTCGTCGCGTTCCGCATGCTGCAGGGCGCCGGCGGCGGCATGCTGATGCCCGTCGGCATGATGATCCTCACGCGCGCAGCGGGTCCCGAGCGTGTCGGCTCGATCATGGCCGTTCTCGGTATCCCCATGCTGCTCGGACCCATCGCGGGCCCGATCCTCGGCGGCGTGCTCATCGAGTTCGTGTCGTGGCACTGGATCTTCCTCATCAACGTCCCGATCGGCATCCTCGCCATCGCGTACTCGGCGTGGATCCTCGACGGCGAGGAGGAGAAGTCCAAGCCCCCGTTCGACTTCGTCGGACTGCTGCTGCTCTCCCCCGGTCTCGCGGTGTTCCTCTACGGCGTCTCGTCGTCGAACTCCGAGGGCACGTTCATGTCGGCCAAGGTGCTCATCCCGATGGTGATCGGCGCGGCGCTGATCGTCTCGTTCGTGGTCCACGCCCTGCGCGGCAAGACCCCGCTTCTCGATCTCCGCTTGTTCCGCAACCGCACGCTGAGCATCACCGTCGTCACGTTCACGTTCTTCCTGATCGCGTTCTTCGGTGCGTCGCTGCTGTTCCCGCAGTACTTCATCGGTGTGCGCGGTGAGTCGACGCTGATGGCCGGCCTGCTGGTCGCGCCGCAGGGCCTCGGCGCGATGCTGACGATGCCGATCGCCGGTCGCATGACCGACAAGATCGGACCCGGCAAGTTCGTGCTCACCGGCATCGTGCTCATCGCGGTCGGTCTCGGCGTGTTCATGTTCCTCGGAGCGGACACCTCGTACTGGCTGCTCGGCGGCGCCCTGTTCGTGCAGGGTCTCGGCATGGGCATGTCGATGATGCCGATGATGTCGGCCGCACTGGCGACGCTGAAGGCCGAGAGCGTCGCCGACGGCTCGACCCTGGTCAACGTCGTCCAGCAGACCGCCGCCTCCATCGGCACCGCGGTCATCTCGGTGATTCTCGCGACCAACCTCAAGGGTCTGGCCGCACCGACACCGGGCGCCTCGGCCGGCGCGTTCGGCGACACCTTCGTGGTCGCCGTGGTGCTCATAGTGATCTGTCTGGTCCCGGCGTTCTTCCTGCCCCGCAAGAAGATCGCCGTCGCCACCCCGGTCGACGAGAACGGCGAGCCCGTCAAGGCCGCCCCGGTGATGATGCACTGATCGCCCGACCCGTTCGACCCACGAGCCCCGCCGGCACACCGGCGGGGCTCGTGTCATCTCTGCACCCAGTACCCGACCGCCCCAACCGCCCCGACCGCCCCAACCGCCCCACCCCACCCGCCCCACCCGCCCCACCGCCCGCCCATCCCGCCAGTTGGGCCGTTGTTTCCCGCAGTTGGGCCGGCGTTCGCGTCAGTTGGGCCTAAGGCGACTCGAAGGGACGCCGAATGAAACCAGAACGCTGCCGACGCCGTCCAACCGTGCATGACATTCGGCGAGCACCCGCTATGGGGCGAAGCGCACATCATCCGGGCGAACGCGCACGCGCACGACGTCCGGCGCGATCACCATCGCCTCCATCGGGGTATCTATGTCGAGCCCGGCATCGCCCTGTCCCCTGTCGACGTGATCCGCGCGGCCGCGATGCGGGCCGGACCCGGCGCAGTCGTCGCGGGGACGAGCGCCGCAGTCCTGCACGGGGCGAAGTTCAACGACACCGGAGACGAGGTCGAATTGATCCGCGACCTCAGCGGTCAGGGACGCACGCGCAACGACGTCCACATCGTCCGAACCGACGGCCTCGAACCGGGGATGATCGACGTCGTCGACGGAATCGCGGTCACCTCGCCGATCCGTACCGCGTACGACCTGGGTCGGAGAACGCCCGCGTGGATGGCACTCGGTCGCCTCGACGCCCTCGCCGCTGCGACGGATCTCCACGTCGGGCAGCTGTGGTCGTATGTCCGGGACCATCCCCGCACGAAAGGGATCCGGCAGATGCGCGAACTGGTCCCGTTGATCGACGCGAATGCCGAATCACCCGGCGAGAGCTGGCTTCGTTGGGTGATGATTCAGGGCAAGTTGCCGAAACCCGAGACACAGATCGAGATTCGCAACGCACGGGGCGAACTGATCGCACGCTTCGATCTCGGATATCGCCGCTACAAGGTGGGCATCGACTACGACGGCGTCGACTTCCACACGTCACCGACAGATCGAGCCCATGACCGTCGCCGCGACCTCGCCGTGCGCAACCGAGGGTGGGAATCGATCCGAGTCGACTCGGCGACCCTGTCTCCCCACCCCGACAGGGTCATTCGCACCATTGCCGACGCACTGGTGATCCGCGGCTACCGGCCGTCGGAGTAGAACGTCGGCCCAACCGAAGCGAACGTCGGCCCAACTGCGGGAAACGACGGCCCAACTGGCGGGTGGGGTGGGGTGGGGTCAGATGGCTCGGGTCTGGCGGAGGACCCAGGCGTGTTCGAAGGCGACTTCCTCCCACTGTTTGTAGCGACCGCTGACGCCGCCGTGTCCGGCGCTCATCTCCGTCTTCAACAGGATGGGGTTGTCGGACGTGGTGGTGTCCTGCAGACGCGCAACCCATTTCGCGGCCTCGGTGTACATCACGCGGGTGTCGTTGAGCGAGGTGATCGCCAGGATCGAGGGGTACGCGACGGCCGCGACGTTCTCATACGGCGAGTACGACTTCATGTACTCGTAGACCTCGGCGTTCTCCAGCGGGTTGCCCCACTCGTCCCACTCGATGACGGTCAGCGGCAACGACGGATCGAGGATCGACGTCAACGGGTCCACGAACGGGACGACGGCGAGGATGCCGCTGAACAGCTCGGGCGCGAGGTTGGCGACGGCGCCGATCAGCAGGCCACCGGCCGAGCCGCCCTCCCCCACCAGCTGCGACGGCGACGTGGCACCGGTGTCGACGAGATGCCGTGCGGCGTCGACGAAGTCGGTGAAGGTGTTCTTCTTGGTGAGCGTCTTGCCGTTCTCGTACCAGTGCCGCCCCATCTCGCCGCCGCCGCGGACGTGGGCGATGACGAACACGACACCGCGGTCGAGCAGCGACAGCCGTGCGATCGAGAAGCCGGGATCCATGCTCGCCTCGTACGAGCCGTACCCGTAGAGCAGCGTGGGCGCCGGCCGCGACACATCCTTGCGGCTCACGATCGACAACGGGATCTGCGTGCCGTCGGCGGCGGTGACCCACTCGCGTCGCTGCTCGTAGTCACCGGCGTCGTACTCGCCCAGCACCACTTGCCGTTTGAGCAGGATCCGCTCGCCGGTGCGCACGTCGAGGTCGATGACCTCGCTGGGCTCGATGAAGCTGGAGTACCCGATGCGCAGGCGCGGCGCCGCCCACTCGGGGTTGCCCGCGAGGCCTGCCGTCGACAGTGGCTCGTCGAAGGTCACCTCCTCGAACGCGACCTCGGTCGCGCTCGAGGCGTCGCGGATGTCGGCGATGGAGATCCGCGGGGTCGCTCCGCGTCGGTAGCTGAGCACCAGCTGGTCGGCGAACGCGTCGACACCCTCGATGCGCATCTCGTCGGAGTGCGGGACGAGGACGCGGGTGGCGGTGGGGTCGTCGGCCGGGGCGTCGAGCAACTCGAAGTTCTCGGCGTTCTCGTTGTGGGTGATGAGGAACCGGTCCTCGCCTCCGATGACGGCGTGCTCGACGTCGTACTCGACGCCGTCGCGACGCGGCCACACCACGCGGAACTCGCCGGTCGGGTCGTCGGCCGAGAGAACGTGGACCTCGGAGGTGATCTTCGAGCCCAGCCCGATCATCAGGTACTTGTCGCTGCGTGTCCCGCCGATGCCGACCCAGAATCGTTCGTCGGGCTCGTGGAAGACCTTCACGTCGTCGGTACCGGCGCCGAGATCGTGGCGCCACACGGTGTCGGGCCGCCACGCGTCGTCGACGGTGAGGTAGAAGATGTGCCTGCCGTCGTGCGACCACGTCGCGCCGGGCGCGGTGTTCTCGACCGTCTCGGCCAGCATCTCACCGGTGCGAAGATCCTTGAAACGCAACGTGTACCGCTCGTCGCCCTTGACGTCGACGCTGTAGGCGAGCAGATCGCCGTCGTCGGTCACCGAGAACGCACCGAGGCTGTAGAAGTCGGTCCCCTCGGCGTCGAGGTTGGAGTCGAGCAGAACCTGTTCGCCGGGGAGCGGGGCGTCGCCCGACACCGTCGGCGGATCCCAGTCGTCGTCGCCGGCGATCGGCGCACGACACCGCAGCGGGTACTGCTTGCCCTCGACCGTCCGCGCGTAGTACCAGTACTTCCCTCGGCGCGACGGCACCGACATGTCGGTTTCCTGTGTGCGCGCCTTGATCTCGCCGTAGATCGCCGTGCGCAGATCGGCCAGTTCCGCGGTGTCGGCCTCGGTGAGCGCGTTCTGCGCCTCGAGGAAGGCGATGACCTCGGGGTCCTCCTTCTCGCGCAGCCACTCGTAGTCGTCGACCACCTCGTCGCCGTGGTGGACGCGGGTGACCGGGACCTTCTTCGCGGCGGGAGCCTGCGGTGCGGTGGTCATTGCTCCTCCTTCGGCCAGTCGTCGAACGACAGACCCGAGATACGTTCGTAGGCATCGATGTACCGGCGACGGGTGCGCTCGGCGACATCGTCGGGCAGTGGCGGTGGCGGCCCGTCGGCGGCTTTGTCCCACCCCGAGTCGGGGCCGGTGAGCCAGTTGCGCACGATCTGCTTGTCGAAACTCGGCTGCACCTGTCCCGGGGTGTAGGTCTGCGCGTCCCAGTAGCGGGAACTGTCCGGGGTCATCACCTCGTCGGCCAGCACGAGACCGCCGTCGGCGTCGGTACCGAACTCGAACTTGGTGTCGGCCAGGATGATCCCGCGCTCACGCGCCAGGTCGACACCGCGCGTGTAGATGTCGAGCGTCAGCGCCCGGGCCGCCTGCGCCACGTCGGGCCCGACCTTGTCGACGACGGCGTCGAAGTCGATGTTCTCGTCGTGGTCGCCGATGTCGGCCTTGCTGGCGGGAGTGAAGATCGGTTCGGGCAGCTGCCATGCCTCGTCGAGTCCGGTGGGCAGTGCGATGCCGCAGACCGCGCCGTTCGCCCGGTAGTCGAGGAGCCCCGATCCGGTGAGGTACCCGCGGGCAACGCATTCGACGGGCAGCATCGGCAGCCTGCGCACCACCATCGAGCGCCCGAGGACCGATCCCGGGATGCGTTCGTCGGTGGCGTCGCCGGCCAGGTGGTTGGGCACGCCGAGGGTGTCGAACCAGAAGAACGACATCGCGGTCAGCACACGCCCCTTGTCGGGGATGGGCGTGGTGAGGATGTGGTCGAAGGCGGAGATCCGGTCCGACGACACCATCAGCAGCGTGTCGTCGTCGATCTCGTAGAGCTCGCGGACCTTGCCCGACGCCACGTGGCGGTAGGACTCGAGGGTGGGACGCATTCCCTCAGGCTAGTGGCGCGACCCGGTTGGCCGCCCCTGCGGGGATGGCACGGCCCCCGCCGTGACGTTGCACCGATCACACGATCACGACACCGACCTGTGAGGAGCCACCATGGCCGACGACGCCACCGCCCTGCACGACGTCCTCGTCGACGCGTTCACCCGTGTCGACGACGCTGTCGCCTCGTTGACCGACGACGCCGATCCCGCGGTGCTCACACACCGGATCGACGCCGATGCGAACACCATCGCCTGGCTCATCTGGCATTCGGCGCGGGTCGTCGACGACCACATCACGGGGCTGTCGGGCCGCGATCAGGTGTGGCCGCAGTGGCGCGACCGGTTCGATCTCCCCTTCGACGACTGGGCGACCGGTTACGGACAGTCCAGCGACGAGGTCGCCGCGGTCCCCGGCGACGGCGCCACGCTGGCCGGGTACTTCCATGCCGTGCACTCCGCCACTCTGGACTATGTCCGCGGGGTGGATGCCGACGAGATCGAGCGGGTCGTCGACAACAACTGGGACCCGCCGGTCACCGCGGGGGTCCGACTGGTGAGTGTCGTCAACGACATCACGTTGCACCTGGGACAGGCCCAGTTCATCGCCGGCGTCGCCCACCGCGCGGCGACCTCGGGGTAGACGCCGACCACACCCACCGATGCCGACCGACCGGCGTCACAATCCGACCCCGACCACCGACTCGTCACTTCGGCCCATCTGGATTCGCGGCTTGTCAGATTCGTGGTGAGGATGTGTCCACGCGGTCACACCAGAGGTGACGAGCCCCGACGTGGCGGCCGCGGACAGCAGTGCGGAATCACCGCACACATCGGCGGCCGGGGGGTCCATCAGTGCTCGACAGACGTGCGTTCATCACGGGGGCGACGCGAGCCGCCGCCGGTGTCGCTGCCACCGCAGCCCTGGGTCCGATGGCTGCCCGTGCCGTCGCCTCGCCCGTCGGCGAGCCCGCCTACCGTGCGCTGGTCCCCGAGATCTATCGCCGGGTGCCGTCGGCGCCCGCGTTCAGCGACACCATCGTGGTGGGCACCGGGTTCGGGGCCGCCGTCACCGCATTGCGTCTGGGACAGGCCGGACTCGATGTCACCGTGCTCGAACGCGGCTCGCGCTGGCCGATCGACCCGCACCGCGCGATCTTCGCCAACGACGTGCTGCCCGACGGGCGCGGCTACTGGCGCCGCACCGTCAATCCCGTCCCGCTCACCGGACTCCACCAGGTCCCCGTCGACTCCTTCGGCGGAGTGCTCGAGGCCACCGAGCACGGCGACCTCGAGGTGTGGCGGGGTGCGGGCGTCGGCGGCGGATCACTGGTGTTCACCGGCGCCCTCGTGCGGCCCGAGCGCCGGTTCTTCGAGGCGGTGTTCGGCTCCACCCTCGATCATGACGCGATGACCCCGTATTACGCCCGGGCTCTTCGGGGTCTGGGCGGATCACCGATGCCTTCGGACGTCGTGGCATCGGGACCCTTCACCCACTCGCGGGTGTGGGACGCCGAGGCCCGTCGCGCCGGGTACGCGCTGCAACGCATCGACGGCATCTGGGACTGGGACATCGTCCGCGCCGAACTGCGGGGCGCGGTCCGTCCCTCGGCGATCATCGGCGAATCGAACCTCGGCAACGCCGACGGCAGCAAGAACGACCTGCGATCGACCTATCTCCGACAGGCCGAGGCCACCGGGCGGGTGCACATCCATCCCCGCCACGAGGTCATCGACATCGGTTGCGACGCAACCGGATTCGTCCTCACCGTCGCCGAACTCGCCCCCGACGCCACCGTGATCCGTCGCCGCACCATCGGCTGTCGGCGCCTGTTCCTCGGCGCCGGATCGATGGGGACCTCGGCCCTGCTGGTCCGCGCCCGCGACACCGGCACCCTGCCAGACCTGAGCGGCGCGGTCGGCGAGGGCTGGGGCACCAACGGCGACGCCGCCCTGGTGCGCGGGCCCGATCTCCGCGCGAACGGCCTCGTCCAGGCGTCACCGTCGGCCACGCGGATCGTCGACGAATCCACCGGAACCGCTGTGTCGCTGGAGAACTGGTATGTACCCGGGAACCCTGTCGACCTGTCGCTGATCGGCTCACTCGGCATGGTGCTCGACGGCACCCGTGGGCGGTTCGTGCTCGACCGCTCCACGGGACAGGTCGACCTGCGGTGGCCGCGGGGTGGCAACCGCGACGTCGAGAACGCGTTGCGTGCGGTGCACTCCCGCATCGCCGAACGCAGCGGGATCGGTGTCGGCGCAGGGCCGTTGGCGAGAGACGTGAACACCCGCTTCACCGCCCACCCGCTCGGCGGTGTCGTGCTCGGCCGCGCCACCGACACCCACGGTCGTGTCGAGGGCTACCGCGACCTGTACGTGGTCGACGGCGCGCTCATTCCGGGTTCCACCGGCACGGCGAACCCCTCGTTGACGATCACCGCCCTCGCCGAGCGCAACATCGAGGCCGTCATCGCCGCCGGCGGCTGAGCCGCGGTCGGCAGTCGGTCAGAGGATCGGCGCCGGCGCATACGCGGCGGCGTCGGGGTACTGCTCCACGAGCCGGCCGACCGCGGCGACGACGTCGGCGACCTGCGCCTCGGCGGCACCGATGAACGCGTGCTTGTCGGCGAGGGCGGCGTCGAGTGCCGCGCGGTCGAGCGGAAGTCGGTCGTCGGCGGCGAGGCGGTCGAGCAGGTCGGGCTCACGACCCTCCTCGCGCATGGCCAGCGCGACGGCGACCGCGTTCTCCTTGATCGCCTCGTGTGCGGTCTCGCGGCCCACCCCGGCGCGCACCGCCGCGATCAGCACCTTCGTGGTCGCGAGGAACGGCAGGTAGCGGGCCAGCTCCTTCTCGATCACCGCCGGATATGCACCGAACTCGGCGAGCACGGTCAGGAACGTCTCCATCAGTCCGTCGATCGCGAAGAACGCGTCGGGCAGTGCGACGCGACGCACCACCGAGCAGAACACGTCACCCTCGTTCCACTGGGCGCCGGCGAGTTCGGCGGCCATCGATCCGTAGCCCCGCAGGATCACCGTGAGCCCGTTGACCCGTTCGCAGCTGCGGGTGTTCATCTTGTGCGGCATCGCCGAACTTCCGACCTGGCCGGGTTGGAAGCCCTCGGTCACCAGTTCGTGGCCCGCCATCAGGCGGATGGTGTGCGCCAGTGACGACGGGCCGGCCGCCACCTGCACCAGCGCGGAGACGACGTCGTGGTCGAGTGACCGTGGGTACACCTGGCCGACCGAGGTGAGTGAGTGCGAGAAACCCAGGTGTGCAGCGATCTTCGACTCCAGCTCGGAGAGCTTGGCGGCGTCGCCGTCGAGGAGGTCGAGCATGTCCTGCGAGGTGCCCATCGGGCCCTTGATGCCGCGCAACGGGTATCGGTCGATGAGTTCCCGCAGTCGGGTCAGCGCGACGAGGAGTTCGTCTGCGGCCGAGGCGAATCGCTTGCCGAGAGTGGTGGCCTGCGCGGCGACGTTGTGGCTGCGCCCGGCCATCACGATCGACGAGTACTCCGCGGCGCGATCGGCCAGCCGTGCCGCGACCGCGACCCCGTGGGCGTGCACGTGCTGGAGCGAACGCAGGATCTGCAGCTGCTCGACGTTCTCGGTGAGATCGCGGCTCGTCATCCCCTTGTGGATGTGCTCGTGGCCGGCGAGGGCGTTGAACTCCTCGATGCGGGCCTTCACGTCGTGGCGGGTGACGCGCTCGCGATCGGCAATGGACGACAGGTCGATCCGGTCGATCACGCGGGTGTAGTCGTCGATGACGCCGTCGGGGACGTCGACACCCAGATCACGCTGCGCCGAAAGGACCGCGATCCACAGTTGCCGCTCGAGGGCGATCTTGTGTTCCGGCGACCACAGCGCCACCAGATCGGCCGATGCGTAGCGACCGGCGAGGACATTGGAGATCCGAGGCTTTTCCGACACGGCGCTCATTGTGCCCTGACCGGCGCAGCTGCCCAACCGCGGTCGTCACCTGCCCAACTGCGGTCGTTACGTGCCCAACCGCGGTCGTTACCTGCCCAACTGCGGTCGTTACGTGCCCAACTGCGGTCGTCAGCGGGGTTGGGGTCAGGAGTAGGCCTTGGGCAGCGGCAGGCCGCGATCGGCGAGGACCTGACGCAGACGCGTCGGGTAGTCGGTGATGATGCCGTCGGCGCCGGCGTCGATCTGGGCGTTCATCACGTCGACGTCGTCGATGGTCCACGGCACCACCGTGAAGCCCATCGCGTGCGCGCGCTCCACGAACGCCTTGTCGGCGACCAACGCGAAGTCCTTGTCCTTCGTGGTCTGGCCGTAGGGCACCGAGTAGCCCGGCGAGAGCACCTGCACACCCAGCTTCTGCGCGCCGGCGATCACGTCACCGCCCACCGAGGCGTAGTCGACCGAGCCGGTCCACATCGAGTTCGGCTTCCATGTCGTCTCGTCCCACAGCGCGACCAGCGGGATCGACGGTGCGGCCTGCTTCACCAGCGGCAGGGTGCGCCAGTCGAAGCTCTGGATCTCGACCTTGTCGGTCTTGTTCGCCGCCTTCACCGCGCCGAGGATCACGTCCACGTACTGCTGCGGGGTGGCCGACTCGGTGCGCTTCTCGCCCTCGATCTTGGTCTCCACGTTGTAGCGGACACCGGCCTTGTACTTGTCGGCGAGCGCGAACAGCTGTGGCAGCGTGGCGATCTTGTTGCCCTCGACCACCTTCGCGTCGGGGTAGGCGGCCAGCTTCTTGCCGCATTCGAGCGTCTCGATCTGGGCGTAGGTGAGATCGTGGACGACCTTCCCGACGTACGGGAACTGCGGGTCGCCCGCGGTGACCGGCGCCGTGTCCGAACACTTGGTGGCGTCGATGGTGGGGTCGTGCCAGATGATCGGCGCGAGGTCCTTGGTGAGGACGATGTCGAGTTCGAGGGTGCTCACGCCCAGCTTGATCGACTGCTCGAAGCCGTACAGCGACTCCTCGGTGTGCTCGCCGCGGCCACCCCGATGTGCCTGCAGGTCGACCGTCCGCACGGCACTCGACGCCGATGACGACGACGCCGACGAGGCGTCGGGGGAATCCGACCCGCACCCGGCCAGACCGACCGCGGAGACAGCAACGATGGCGAGGGCGGCGGAGAGGGGGCGCAGTCTGCGGCGTCGAGAGGTCATCACGGAACCTCACGGTAGGGGCGGTCGGCGGCGATCACCGAACGGCGACGGTCGAGTTCACCGACTGTTCAGCCGACGGTCGTCGGCGTGGACCGGCGCCAGCACGTCGACGACGTCGCACAGCGCGATGCGCGTGACCTCCATGACGTCGTCGACCGAATCGGCGAGCGCACCCACGACGGCGCCGTCGACCACGGCCATCAGCTGGTTGACCCGCTCGGGACTGCCCACCCGGCCGGACTTCTCGAGCACCTCGCAGTGCAGGCCGGCGAGGAGTTTGCGGCGGTTGGCGAGCACCGGCCGCAGCCGCGGGAACCGCGCGCAGAGCACGATCATCTCGTATCGCGTCGTCAGCTCGTCGCGGGTGGTGCCGTCGCCGACGAACACGTCGGCCAGCGCCTCGGCGGTCGCCTCGTGTCCCCGCCGGCGACGGGTGAGCATCTCCGACCGCAGTCGGATCGCCTCCTCGTCGTGGTGACAGGCGAAGGTGACGGCCTCCACGATGAGGTCTTCGAGGGACTCGAAGTAGTAGGTCGTCGACGCCAGGGGCAGCCCGGCCCGGTCGGCCACGGCGCGATGGCGCACCGCGTCGAAGCCGCCCTCGAGCAGGAGTTCTGCTGCGGCGGAGATCAATCGGGCACGCCGTCGCATTCCCTTGGGCGTGGCTGCCGACGTCATCCGATCATGCTGCCAAATGTGTGGTGCACGTCACCGTGTTTTGGCCGAAACGGCCCCACCCCAGGGTGGCGCCGCGATCAGCCCGCGTGCAGGCGCGAGGTCTCGAACACCGGGGTGAGCAACTCCAGGCCGCGCTCGATCTCGGCGGTGGTGCCGGCGAAGCTCAGCCGCACCGTCCGGTTGCCCGAGCGGGTGTCGAAATCGGCGCCGGGCGCCATCGCGACGCCGGTGTCGGCCAGCACCCGCGCGCACCACGACAGGGAGTCGTCGGTGACGTCGCCGATGTCGGCGTAGACGTAGAACGCGCCGTCGGGTGGGGCGATGTCGGTGACACCGAGGGTGGCGAGACCGTCGAGCAGTACCGCACGGTTGGCGGCGTATCTCTCGACGTGCGAATCACATTCGGCGATCGACTCCGGGTCGAAGGCGGCGACGGCCGCCGCCTGCGACACCGCCGGCGGGCAGATGGTGAGGTTCGCGGTGAGGCGTTCGACCCCGCGCCGGTAGCGCTGCGGCACCAGCATCCATCCCAGGCGCCATCCGGTCATCGAGAAGTACTTCGACACCGACCCCATCACCACCGACTCTCGCGACGTCGCCCAGGCACAGGACGTGGGGCCGGCGTACTCGATGCCGTGATAGATCTCGTCGGAGATCAGCAGGGTGCCGTGGTCGGCGCACCAGGTGGCCAGTGCGGCCAGATCGTGCGGGGTGATGACGGTGCCGGTCGGGTTGGCGGGGCTGGCCACGATGAGTCCCGCGGGTGGGGAGTCGAGGGCGTCGAGCATCTCGACGGTGGGCACGAACCCGGTCGCGGCACCGCAGTCGAGTTCGACCACCTCGCACCCCAGGGCACGCAGGGTGTTGCGGTAGGCCGGATATCCCGGGCGGGCCATCGCGACGCGGTCCCCGACATCGAACGCAGCCAGGAAGATCAGCGTGAAGGCACCCGACGAGCCGGTCGTCACGACGACGTCGGCGGGGTCGACCTCGAGGCCGTACCGCGTCCGGTAGTGCCCGGCGATCGCGGTGCGCAGCGGCGCGATGCCGGCCGACTCGGTGTAGCCGAGCACGTCGGCGGCCAGTGCCGAGCGCACCGCCCGCAGCACCGGCGCGGGGGCGGGTGTGGACGGCTGCCCTGCCGCCAGCGACACCACCTCGAGTCCTGCCGCGCGACGGGCGGCGCAGGCGGCGAGGACGTCCATCACGTGGAACATCGCGATGTCGGAACGCTGCGAGCCCTCTGCTCGCGCACTCCCCGCTCGTGAACTGCCTGGTGCGGACATGGCTCGACACTAACGTCGCGCGGGTTCACCGGTAGCCTGTGGAGTCGTTCGCCGACACCACGATGTCGGCGCGGGGGCCGAGACAGACCACGGGTAGAGCAGAAGGGGACGACCGGGTTCATGACCGCACTCGATCGTCGTACGGTGCTGCGTGCCGCGCTGGGGATGTCGGCGTTGGCCGTCGGTGGTGCTCCGGTGCTCGCGGCCTGCGCCGACGACGACCGTGGCCGGATGGACCCGCGTCGCGCGGCCCAACCGCAACGGGAGGACGAGGTCTCACCGGAGTCGACGGTGCCGACATCGGTCGCCCCGAACGATCCGACGCTGATCACCGGCAGTTTCCGGTCGGTGAAGATGGCCGGGCGCGAGACCCGATGGGTGGTGGCGCGGCCGCCCGGCGTCACCGGTCTGTTGCCGGTGGTCCTGGTGCTGCATGCGCTCAACACCGACGAGCGCACCGCGTTCGACTCGAGTCTGCAGATGCACCGCTATCTCGCGCAGTCGGTGGCGGCGGGCACGGCGCCGTTCGCGCTGGCCGCTCCCGACACCGGGCGCAACTACTACCACCCTCGCCTCGACGGGGCCGATTCCGCGGCGATGATCATCGACGAGTTCCTCCCGATGCTCACCTCCGACACCTCGCTGGGCCTGCGCACCGACCGGATCGGCCTCTACGGGTGGTCGATGGGCGGCTACGGTGCACTGCGGATCGGTGCCATCCTTGGACCGCAGCGGGTGGCCGCGATCGCCGCGAGTTCGCCTGCGCTGTGGGGTGATCCACGAACGTTCCCGCCACGCGCGTTCGACAGCCCGCAGGACTACCAGGCGAACTCGATGTTCGGTGCGCAGAACGCGTTCGCGAAGATCCCGCTGCTCATCGACATCGGTGCGAGCGACCAGTTCTACCTCTACACACGCCAGTGGATGGCCGGCCTGCACCCGCCTGCGGCCTTCACCACCGCGCCCGGCGGGCACAACAATCGCTTCTGGCGCAGTGTCCTCCCCGACCAGTTGGCGTTCCTCGGCCGCAATCTCGCGGCCTGACCCCGGGAAGGTTCAGGTGGGGATGGTGATGCGACCCTCGAGCGCCGCCAGCCCGATGTCCGAACGGTGATGTGCCCCGGCCAGTTTCACACCCGCGAGTCGTTCGTAGGCCTGCTTGCGCGCCTCACCGAGGTCGGCGCCGGTGCCCACCACGCTCAGCACACGTCCGCCGCTGGAGATCACCGCACCGTCGGCGCCGAACGCGGTGCCCGCGTGGAGGACTCCTTCGGCGTCGCTGCCGGTGATCGGGTCGCCGGTGCGCGGCGACGCGGGGTAGTGCTCGGCGGCGACGACCACGGTGACCGCCGCACCGTCGCGCCACCGCAGGGGCGCGAGTGAGGCCAGCGCACCCGTCGCGGTCGCGTGCAGGGCCTCACCCAGCGGCGAGTCGAGCAGCGCGAGGACGGCCTGGGTCTCGGGATCGCCGAAGCGACAGTTGAACTCGACGACGGCGGGACCGTCGGGCCCGATCGCGAGGCCCGCGTAGAGCAGTCCGCTGAACGGCGTTCCCCGCGTGGCCATCTCGGCCGCCACAGGCCGGACCACCTCGTCGACGATCTGCTCCACCACGCCGTCGGGCAACCACGGCAACGGGGTGTAGGCACCCATCCCCCCGGTGTTGGGGCCGCGGTCGCCGTCGCCGACGCGCTTGTGGTCCTGCGCAGGCAGCAGCGGCACCACGCCGGTGCCGTCGACGAGACAGAACAGCGACACCTCGGGACCGTCGAGGAACGATTCGAGCAGCACCGGGTGGCCGAGTTCGAGGAGATCAGCGGCGTGGGCGCGGGCGGCATCGCGGTCGGGCGAGACGACGACGCCCTTGCCGGCGGCGAGACCGTCGTCCTTGACCACCCAGGTGGGACCGAAGCGGTCGAGCGCGGCATCGAGGTGGGCGGGGGTGTCGACGATCTCGCTGTAGGCGGTGCGCACCCCGGCCGCGGCCATGACGTCCTTCGCGAACGCCTTCGAGCCCTCGATCTGCGCGGCGGCGGCCGACGGACCGAACGTCGCGAAGCCGGCGGTACGCAGCGCATCGGCGACCCCCAGGACCAGCGGAACCTCGGGTCCGATGACCACCAGATCGGCGTCGACCTCCGCGGCCAGGGAGACCACGGCCTCGCTCGAGGCGACATCGACCGCGTGGTTGGTGGCGAGTGCCGCGGTCCCGGCGTTACCGGGTGCCACGTGCAACGACGTCACCGACGGGTCGGCCGAGAGTCCCACCAGAAGCGCGTGTTCGCGGCCGCCGGATCCGATCACCAGTACTCGCACGAGCGGTGACTCTACCGGCCGCACCGTGGAGGGGCCCCGGACCAACGCGTCCGGTACGCGCTCACCCGGCCACGCGGGCACGCAGCCGGTCGAGGGCCTCCGCACGATGGCGGGTGCCGATCAGCTCGTCGAGCACGACCACGCCCACCGGGGCGATCGCGGTGACGATCAGTGCGTAGACCACCTCGACACCGCCCGCGGCCAGCGCGACCGACCCTCCGAGGACCGCGACCGCCCCGATCGCGAGCAGCACGTTCAGGACGTCGAACTCGACGAGATAGGAGTACGTGGCGGTGATGCCCACGAGATAGACACCCAGCGGGACCGCCACACACGCGACCACGACGGCGGCCGACACGGTGGCCTCGTGTTCGAGATACAGCGCCGCCACGTGCAGACCGGCACCGACGGCCGCGATGGCCATGAAGACGAGGATGTGCGAGTAACCCCAGCCGAAACACTTGCTGCGCCGCAGTTCCAGCGCGTCACCGGTCGGCACCACGAAATAGATCCACCACATGGCGAAGGTGGTGGCGACACCGGCCAGACCGAGCACCGCGGTCTCGACATCCCAGCCCTGCGCGTGGACCACCGCCTGCAGCGCGACGACCGTGCCGACGATGCCCTCGCCGAGGGTGATGATCGCCAGCAGGCCGTAGCGCTCGGCGATGTGGTGGGGGTGCCACGGGGTCGCCGGCTCGGAGTTGCGGGTCTCGGCGACGAACGGACCCGCGAGTTCCAGGGCGACGAGCCCCACGGTGGCGATCAACGTCGGGACCAGGGTCATCTCCAGCACGATCACCAGCACCCAACCGATCTGCGCGATGAGGATCGCCGCGGCGTAGGTGAGGCAGGTCCGCCGGTACTGCGGGCTCTGCAGCGCCGCCCGGACCCACTGGAACATCATGGCGACGCGCATCACGACATAGCCGAGGACGGCCACCCGGTTGTCGATGGTGCGTCCCTCGGCCACGGAGGTGAACACCGGCTCGATGCCGAGGGCGAGGATGAGGACGCCACCCATCTGCAGCATCGTGACGACGCGGAACACCCAGTCGTCGGTGTCGAAGGCCGAGGCGAACCAGGTGAAGTTGATCCACGCCCAGATGCTGGCGAAGGTCGCGAACAGGAATCCGATGAGGGCGGTGGTGTAGTCGCCCTCGGCGAGATAGTGGGCGAGTTCGGTGCCGGCCAGCGAGAACGCGACGACGAACGTGAGGTCGAAGAACAGCTCGAGGTTGGTGGCGGTGCGGCCTTCCTCGTCGTGGGAGCGGCCGGTCATGCGCGTGACCCGATGGGCCAGCGGGTTACGCGCGGACGAGCCCGCGTCGGTGGCAGTCATGGCGACCTCTTCGCGCGATCGGGGACGAGACGGGTGGAATGGTACGTACCGGCCATTCCCCGTGCGCGACGTCGAGGGACCGTTAGGTTGGCTTTCATGCCTGCGTACCCGCCGACCGTCCCCCACGACCACGGCATGCTCGACGTCGGCGACGGCCAGTTCGTCTACTGGGAGAGCTGCGGCAACCCCGACGGGAAGCCGGCGCTGCACGTCCACGGTGGGCCCGGGTCGGGGTTCTCTCCCGGCGCCGGGCGCAGTCTCGACCCGTCGCGATACCGGATCATCAATGTCGATCAGCGCGGCTGCGGCCGGAGTCGGCCGCACGCGAGCGACCCGTCGACGTCGTTGGAGACCAACACCACCTGGCATCTGGTCGCCGACATGGAGCGCGTGCGTGTGCATCTCGGCATCGAACGGTGGTTGCTGCACGGCGGATCGTGGGGGTCGACGCTGATCCTCGCCTACGCGCAGACCCATCCCGATCGCGTCACGCAGATCGTGATCCCGGCGGTCACGACCACCCGCAAGCGCGAGATCGACTGGCTCTACGGCGGTGTCGCGCGCTATTTCCCCGAGGAGTGGGATCGCTTCCGCGCGTCGGCGGGGGTGCCGGCACGCGAACCCGGCACCGCGCGAGCCGATCTCGTGCAGATCTACGCCCGCCTCGTCAACGACCCCGACGAGAGCGTCCGCCTCGCGGCCGTCGACGCATGGTGTCGCTGGGAGGACACCGTCCTCTCACTCGAACCGAACAGCTCCGGCAACCCGTTCCGCGGCAGGCCGTCGGATGCCCGGATCGCTCTGGTGCGGATCTGCGCGCACTTCTTCTCCCACTACGGCTGGCTCGCCGAGGGTGCCCTGATCCGTGACGCCGGGAAGCTCGCCGGGATCCCCGGCGTGCTGGTCCACGGCCGTCACGATCTGGGGAGCCCCGTCGACACCGCCTACGACCTCGCCGCCGCGTGGCCGGGATGCGTGCTGCACGTCGTCGACGACGGCGGCCACACCGGCTCGGAGCAGCTGGGCCGAAACCTCGTCGAGGCGCTCGACCGGTTCGCCTCGATGTGAGCTCGCGGGCGGCTCAGTCGGAGACGCGCGCCACGAACGCGGCCAGGTTCTGACGGACGCGGTCGATCTTCGACTCGACGTCGAGATCCTCGCGGTACTGCTTGCCCAGCGCCGGCGTCTTCTTACCGCGCGCATAGAGCGAGCAGTCGAGGTCGCTGCAGATGTAGGTGCCCACGGTATTGCCCTTGCGTCCTGCTTCGCCCGCCTTGCGCGCGGTCATCAGCGACACCCCGCCCGAGGGATGGGTGGTCAGGCAGATCTTGCACATCTGTGCCTTGCGCGAGCCGCCGGTCTCGTACCGCAGCGCCACCCCGACCAGGCCGTCGTCGCCGGGGGTCACCACATACGACCGTCCGGCGTACGTCGGATCGACCCAGCCGAGGAAATCGATGTCCTCCCAGCGGGTCTCGGACAGATCGCGGGGCAGCACGATCCGCTTCATCTCGCCCTTCGTCGCGTTGACGAATGAGGCACGGATGTCGGAGTCGGTCACGGGTTCCACGGAGAGGCACCGTATGCGAGGCCCGACGGCCGGGCAACGGGATTTCGGTACCGCCGACGCGGGCCGAGTGGACGGACGCAGGTGCCGGGGCACCCGCGTCGGCCTGCTCGACCCGCGTTCGACACTGGTCAGCCCTTCGGTGCGGTGAGGTCGTAGAGCGTCACCGAGCCGACGGTCATCGCGGTGTAGTGCGCGGTGACCCACTCGCTGATGGCCGTGGCCGTCCCCTCGGTGTTCATGCCGCCACCCATCCGGCCACCACCGATGAAGTAGTGGATCTTCCCGTCGCGCACGTACTGCTGGAACTGCGCGAGCGTGGGTGACGGATCGCTGCCGTTGAACCCGCCGATCGGCATGACCGGCTTCTGCGTGGCGAGCTGATACCCCGACGCGGAGTTGGACCCGATGGCCGCCGCGACCCAGGTGTAGTCCGAGGCGTGGTTCTCGAGCAGGTCGACCATCTCGGCCGTCGGCTTCGACCCCTCGAGCAGACCGCCGCCGGGACCGCCCATGCCCATGCCGCCGAAGGCCTCGGCACGCGCGGCCGTGCCGCCGCCCTGGTTCGCCCCGCCGGGGGTCATGCCGGGCGGCGTCTGACCGCCGGGGCCCTGGCCCTGACCACCGAAACCACCGAAGGCGCCGGGGCCGAATGCGCCGCGTTGACCTCCGCGACGTCCGCCCATGCCGCCCGGCCCGAACCCGCCCTTGACCTGCGGGCCGGCACTGATGATGGAGCCGCTCTTCGCCGTCGCCACGTGGTCGATCGCGTACGCCGTCGGTCCCGCGAGACCCATCACGATCGCCACCGCGGCGACCACCGCCGCGATCCGCGGGATGCGCGTGACGAGCACCCCGAGCGCGGCGAGCACCGCGAGAACCACCACGACGACCTTGAGCCACGGCACGAAGTCCGACGAGCGGTTGAGCAGGACGAAGGACATGACGCCGGTGACGACGAATGCGGCCGCGAGCACCAGTCGCACCCAGAGTCGGCCGCGTTCACGCCAGCAGAGCACTCCCCCGGCGCCGATGAGTCCGGCGATCGCCGGGGCCAGAGCAACCGTGTAGTACGCGTGGAAGATGCCCGACATGTAACTGAACGTGACCGCCGTCGTGAGCAGCCAGAGCAGCATGACCGCCACCAGTGCCCGCGGGGTGTTCGTCCGCGCCGCGCGTCCCGCCAGCACGAGGGCGGCGACACCGAGGATCAGCGCGGTGGGGATCAGCCACCCGATCTGTCCACCCTGTTCGGGTTGGAACATGCGGAAGAACCCGGTCTCGCCCCACATACCGCCGCGGCCACCCGGGCCGCCCGCGCCACCGGGGAACCCGGCACCGAACGCACCCTGGGCGGCCTCCGACGTCGCGCGCCGTGCGCCGCCGCCGGTGGAGCCGGTCTCGTTGCCGGTGAGTCGGCCGAAGCCGTTGTACCCGAACGTCAGCTCGAGGATCGAGTTGTGTTGCGAACCACCGATGTAGGGCCGCGAGTCCTTCGGCCACAGGGTGACCGCGAGGACCCACCAGCCGGCACTGACAGCCATCGCGGCCAGTGCGGCGACCAGGTGGCCGAGTCGCTTGATCGGTGTGTGCTGTCCGAACGCGAGGTAGGTCAGGGCCAGCGGCGGGATGACCAGGAACACCTGCAACTGCTTGGTGAGGAACCCGAATCCGACGAACACACCGGTGAGGATCATCCAGCGGATGCGGCCGTCCTCGATGGCCTTGAGCGTCGCCCACACCGCGGCGATCATCAGCAGCACCAGTAGTGCGTCGGGGTTGTTGAAGCGGAACATCAGGGCCGCAACGGGTGTCAGCGCCAGGGTGGCACCGGCGAGGAGGCCGGCCGTGGCTCCCACGTACTTCTTCACGATCAGGTACAGCAGGGCGACCGAGGCCACCCCCATGAGGACCTGGGGCACCAGGATGGACCACGAGTTCAGGCCGAAGATCCGGACCGCGATACCCGGGATCCACAGCGACATGGGCGGTTTGTCGACCGTGATGGAGTTCGCGGCGTCGGACGACCCGAAGAACCACGCCTTCCACGACACCGACCCGGCCTGGATGGCCGCGGAGTAGAACGAGTTGGCGTAGCCGTTGGCGGCCAGATTCGACAGGTACAGCACGGCCGTGCCTGCGAGCAGCACGGCGAGACCGATACGGTCGCGCACCACCGACGTGGGCCGACGCCCCCCGTCGGTGCGGGGGGCGTCGGTGACGTCGTCGGCGTGGGCCGAGGGGATGTCGGACAGTGTGCTCATGCGGTGGCTGCACTCTCGAGTTCGGTGGTCGGGTGCGCGGAGCGGAACACCCAGCGCAAGGCGACGAATCGGGTCAGGGTGGCAACGAGATTGGCGACGATGAGGACGAGCAACTCGATGTGCTTGCCTGCGTCGGGGGCGAACGCGTGCAGTGCCCACAGCGATCCGGCGGTGAGTGCCCACCCGAACACGAACACCGCGATGCCCTGCATGTGGTGTCGTGCGGCGCCGTCGCGTCCCTTGATGCCGAAGGTGAACGCGCGGTTGGCGGCGGTGTTGAACACCGCGGTGATCAGCAGGGCGGTGAAGTTGGCCGCCTGTGCGCCGATCAGCGAGTGCAGCATGAGGTACAGCACCGCGTAGGCGACGGTCGAGATCACGCCGATCACCGCGAAGCGGACCAACTGGCCGACCATGCCGCGCGGCACACCGGTCACCTGCGGGTCGTCGAAACGGTTGCGGCCGAGGCTGCGTCGCAGCTCTGCGACCGGGAGTTCGCCCTGGGCCAGCGCGCGGCCGACCCGCCAGCAGCCCTTGAGGTCCTCGGTCGCGGTCTTGACGATGTCGACCTTCGAGTTGGGGTCGTCGATCCAGTCGACGGGCACCTCGGCGATGCGCAGCCCGATGCGCTCGGCCAGCACCAGCAGCTCGGTGTCGAAGAACCAGCCGGTGTCGGCGACGTAGGGCAGGACCGCCCGCGCGACGTCGGCCCGCATGGCCTTGAACCCGCACTGGGCGTCGGAGAACTTCGCGCCCATGGTGGTCCGCAGGATGAGGTTGTAACTGCGCGAGATGAACTCACGCTTCGCGCCGCGGACCACCCGCGACGACCGCGACAGCCGCGACCCGATGGCGACGTCGGAATGACCCGACAACAGCGGCGCCACCAAGGGCATCAGCGCGTTGAGGTCGGTCGACAGGTCGACGTCGCAGTAGGCGACGACGGTCGCGTCGCTCTCGCTCCACACCGCGTTCAGTGCCCGGCCGCGCCCCTTGGCGTCGAGGTGGACGATCCGGACGTTGTCCATCGTCTGCGCGAGCTCCACACCGACGGCCAGGGTCGAGTCGGTGCTGGCGTTGTCGGCGATGGTGATCCGCGCCGAGTACGGCACACGGGTCCGCAGGTGCTCAGCGAGCCGCACGATGCAGGTCTCGAGGTCGGCTTCCTCGTTGTAGACCGGGACCACCACGTCGAGCTCGGGGGTCGGGTGGGTCCGGTCGACCACGACGGTCATCTCGGGGGCGCGAGTCGGCTCGGGAAACGTCGCGTCGCCCGACCGATCGATGGTGTCTGCTGTCATACAGGAGACTCTGATCGAGTCGGCTGGCTCGATTCTGCGGCCGACCTGTCAGCTTCCTGTGAGCGAGGGGTCCGCCGATCAGCCGGTGAAGAACAGGCGCAACGCCGGTTCGGGGTCCACCGCGGTCCCGATGTTGGCCGCGACCACCACGCCGAGTGCGAGGGTGGCCACCGCGAACACCACGGCCGACGCGCCCACCATCGGACGCCGCCGCCCGCCGCGGTCGGCCCTCCGGGCGCGTCGGGTGGCCACGACGGCGACCGCCGCGAACGCGGCGACCACCACACCGAGGCTCACCGCGAGAACCGCGTGGTACCGACCGAAGTCGCTGATGAGGGTCGCCACCGCGGGATCGGTTGCCCCGCGCGACATCACACCGCCGGCAGCGGCTCGGGTCGACTCGTCGGGCAGCAGGCTCAGTGCCGAGGACAGCGGCGCGAGAGCGCCCTGCACGTTGGCGACGGCGAGCAACGAGGCGGCGACCACGGCGAGGCTGATCGCCCCGCCGACCACTGCCCACCACACTCGTGCGACACGGGTCGAGGTGGGTGCGGCCGTGGCGACGAGTCGGCGACCCAGCGCCACCAGAGCCACCACCGCGGCGATCGCGAAGACGACCTTCACCCAGTGGAACTGCGACCAGTAGTCGGTGAGGTCGGCGAGCGGGCCGGACACGGTCGCCGCGTGACGTCCGAGGAACCCGTCGACAGCACCGGTCGCCGCGGCCGCGAGCCGATGCCCGCCGGTGATCCCGGCGCCATAGGGGTCGCCCACCACGATGCTCGGGGCGACGACGAAACCCACACCCGCCGCTGCCGCGACGGCCGCCCACACCGGAGCCGAGCCACCGGCTCCGCGACGCCTCGCGTCGATCGCGTGCGCCACGTCAGTCGGCGACGTGCTCGGTGTGCCCCGCCGACCGCAGCGCGGCGCGGATCCTCGCCGCGGCGTCGTCGAGGGCGGCCGGATCGGGGTCCTTCTCGGCCAGCGCGAGATCGAAGGTCTCGAGTGAGTGCGCGGGGAACACGTGGATGTGCAGGTGTGGCACCTCGAGGCCGGCGATCAGCAGACCCATGCGCGGGGCGTCGAACGCGTCGCGCGTGGCCGTGCCGATGGTCTGCGACACCGCCGTGAGATGCGCGAACACACTCGGATCGACCTGCTCCCAGTGGTCGATCTCCTCCCGCGGCACCACCAGCACGTGGCCCGGGGTGACCGGGTTGATGGTGAGGAACGCGACGGCCGTGTCGTCTTTCCAGACGAAGCGTCCGGGGATGTCGCCGTTGATGATCATGCTGAACACGGTTGCCATGGCTCGATCGTAAGCCCGGCGATCGGCTGCTGAGATCGTCCCCCTGGGCGCCACCCGAGGGCAGATCGCCGTCGGACACCCGCCACGGGGACGATCTCGGCAGCTACTCCGCGCGGGGGATGCGGACGCGGAAGGTGGCGCCGCCGCCGGGGGTGTCGTCGACGCCGACGGTGCCGCCGTGGGCGTCGACGAGCGCGGCCACGATCGACAACCCGAGACCACTGCCCCCGACGCCGCCGTCCCGGTGTCGTGACGAGTCACCGCGGAAGAAGCGCTCGAAGACGCGGGCGCGGTCGGCCGGGGCCAGGCCGGGACCGGTGTCGACGACGGAGATGATCGCGTCGCGGTCGTCGGTGCCGATCTGCACGGTGATCGTCGCGTCGTCGGGGGTGTGTCGGATCGCGTTGGTGATCAGGTTGCTCAGCACCTGCGACAACCGCGCCGCATCGCCCATCACCGCGGGGATGCCTGGGCCGTCGAGCACCTGCAGCGCGATCTCCCGCTCGGGCGCCATCGCGCGGGCGCTGTGCACCGAGTCCGACGCCAGTGACAACAGGTCGACCTGCGCGCGCTCGAGGGGCCGCTGGGCGTCGAGCCGCGCGAGCATCAACAGCTCCTCCACGAGCAGGCCCATCCGCCCGGCCTCGGTCTCGATCCGCGACATCAACTGCCCGGTGTCGGTCATCGCGCCCTGGCGGTAGAGCTCGGAGAACCCGCGGATCGAGGTCAGCGGGGTGCGCAGTTCGTGGCTCGCGTCGGCGATGAAGCGCCGCATCTTGTCCTCGGAGCTGCGCGCCTGCTCCTCCGACGCGGCCGTGGCGGCGAAGGCGTTCTGGATCTGGTGCAGCATCACGTTCAGTGACGTCGCGAGCCTGCCGACCTCGGTGTTCGGCGGCGACGTCGGGACACGCTGATCGAGGTCGCCGCCGGCGATCTTCTCCGCGGTCTCCTCGACCCGCCGCAGGGGTCGCAGGCTGGTCCGCACCAGGAGGTAGCCGAGGCCGCCCACGACGACCACCACACCGAGCCCGACACCGAGTTGCAGCCAGATGAGGCGGGTGACGGTGTCGTCGACGTCGGTCAGCTTGATCGCGACGACCGAGGTGGTGGCGACGCCCGACGGGTTGGTCGCGGTCACCTTCACCACGCGCCACCGCGCGTCGGATCCGGTCGCGCTGTCGACGGTGACCGGGTCGGTGGAGAAGCGTGAGAGGTCGGACAGGTCGGGGGTGCCACCGACGTCGTTGATGGTGAACGTCGCCCCGTCAGAACGGATCAGCATCACGTAGTAGGGCGAGGGCGGGCGACGTTCGGTGGTCGGGCTGCCGCTCTGTCCGTTCTGGCTGAAGGGTCCGCGGTCGTCGCCGTCACGCGGACGGGCCCACCCCTCGGCGGCACCGCGCAGACCGTTGTCGGTGCGGTCGATCAGGCGGTTCTCCAACGCCGACGTGACCGACACCCCCGACACCACGAGGCCGAGCGCGACCAGCACCAGCATCAGCCCGACCAGCGAGACCCGGAGCGGGACACCGCGTTTACGACGCGGGATCGGCGACTCGGGCGCGACCGGTGCGGTCGTGGGACGGGGCGCCTCCGGCGCGGGGGCGGTCATCGAGGTTCGCGCATCACGTACCCCACGCCCCGCAGGGTGTGGATGAGGCGTTTGTCGCCGGTGTCGACCTTGCGACGCAGATACGACACGTAGGACTCGACGACGTTGACCTCGCCACCGAAATCGTAGTTCCACACGTGGTCGAGGATCCGTGGCTTCGACAACACGGTCCCCGCGTTGATCATGAAGTACCGCAGCAGGGTGAACTCGGTGGGCGACAGCGACACCAGTTCGCCGTCCTTCCACACCTCGTGGGTGTCGTCGTCGAGTTCGATGTCGGCGAACGAGATCCGCGTCGGTTCGGCGGGCTTCTCCCCGAAGCCGTTACGACGCAGGATCACCCGCAGTCGGGCGACGACCTCCTCGAGGCTGAACGGCTTGGTGACGTAGTCGTCGCCGCCGATGGTGAGCCCGTTGATCTTGTCCTCCATCGAATCCCGCGCGGTGAGGAACAGTGCGGGGGCCTCGATCCCGTCGGCGCGCAGCCGACGCAGCAGTCCGAAGCCGTCCATGCCGGGCATCATCACGTCGAGCACCAGGGCGTCGGGGCGGAAGGTGCGGGCCTTGTCGAGGGCGGCGGGACCGTTGGCGGCCGTCGCGACGTCGAAGTTCTGGAACTTCAGCGACACCGACAACAGTTCGAGGATGTTCGGCTCGTCGTCGACGACGAGCACGCGGGCACCGGGATCAGTCATGGTGCCCACCTTCCGTGTACGCGCTGACATGGGGCTGGCAGAACCCTGGCAGGTTCCTGTGAGCCGATCCCACCCTCTCACGACGGGGATCTCCGCAGGTCGCAACGGCGCGAGCGGTCAGAACAGGGTGGGTTCGCCGAACCCCGCCACCCTCTCCGCCGCGAGGATACGACTCTTCGTGGCCGCACCGCCGGGCGCGGAGAACCCGCCCACCTCGGTTCCGGCGCCGACGACGCGGTGGCACGGGATGACCACCGGGATCGGGTTGCGACCCAGCGCGCGGCCGACCGCCTGCGCGGCGCCGGGTTGACCGAGTCGGGATGCGACCGCTCCGTAGGTCAGGACCCGGCCGCGGGGGATGTCGCGGGTGATCGCGTAGACGCGGCGGTCGAAGTCGGGCAGGGCGTCGATGTCGACGGCCACCGCGGACAGGTCGACGTCGTCGCCGGCCATCAATCCCCGGATCAGATCGATCGTCTCGGCCACATCGGGATCGGGGTCTCCGGGCGCGGCGTCGAACGAGGCGAGATATCGCTCGATGTCGGCTCGGTCGTCCTCCGGCAGTGCCACCGCGACGATCGCGCCGGCGGGGTCCCAGCACACCCCGCACACACCGAGTGCGGTGTCGAACAACGCGAACCGCCGCGTCGAGGTCACCGCACGGCCTTCATGAACGGCGCCGGGTACCCCGGTTTCGGACGTGCGTCGCCGAGCCAGGCGGAGAGCTCCTCGGCGCGGGCCGACAACTGGGTCGTAGCCGCGCGCGGCAGCTTCTCCAGCGGGTGCAGTCCGACGCTGCCGTCGGGTCGGTGGAACCATCCGCCGACGATGCGGCCGTCCCACCAGATCGTCTGTCCCCCGTTGCCGTTGCGGTCGAACATGTGCTCGCCGTGGTCGCCGAGATACCAGCCACGGTCCTTCCACCCCATCGTCGCCGGGTCGAGCTCGGGGAGCAGGAATCCGCGCGGCGCAACGGGTTCGACATCCTCGAGATCGTCGGGGAGCACGTACCCGACACCTCCCCCGTCGAGATCGACCTCGACGGCCGCGAGATCGGCCAGCGCCGCGCGCACCGCGGCCTTCGTCGACCCGAGCCACCACACGATGTCGGTCTCGGTGCCCGGCCCGAAGGTGCGCAGCCATCGCGCGACCATCGCCCGGTGGCCCTCGGCGACCGACAGCTGCGGGAGGGGCTCGCCGAGCCAACGCTGCATCGACGACCACTGCGGACGGGACAGATGCCACCCCGCGGCGTTGGGGCCGCGGACGATGTCGCCGGCCGCGCTCATCATGTTCAGCACGCGCGGACCCATCGGCGCGGTGCCGCCCCACGACCGGTCCGGGGCGATCTGCACGTGTCCGTCGAGTTCGGGCAGTCGCTTGCGCAGCTCGGTCGAGGACGCCACCGAACCATCGGCCAGCGCGTCGACGACGGCGGTCCGTGCGGTGTCGATCCACCCCTCGGGATCGTCGAAGTCGGTGCTGCGGCGGAGATCCCGCAGCATGTTGGTGCGTTCGGACGCGGCGACGCGCGGACCCACCGCACCGACGGCGTCGGCGAGGCCGGTGCGGTCGAGGACAAACATGGTCCGCCGCATCGCGAGTTGTTTGACCAGCGTGCGCTCCTCGTAGAGCGCGGTGTCGAGCTGTTCGCGCACGAAGCCCGGGAGGCGGGCCCACAGCGACAGATACATCGTGGGCGGGCACGTGGCGTGCAGCCCGACGATCGACGAGACCGCATCGGTCACCGAGAACGCATGGGGCACATCGTCGGTGAGCAGGTGGCGCCGCTGTAGGCGGGCGCGACGCTGCGCGTCGTCGATGCGGGGCCGGGCGCTCATCGGTCGATCGGTGACGACGTCAGTGTGCGGCGAGGACCGCGATGGCCTCGATCTCGACGAGCTGGTCGTCGTGGGCGAGGACGGTGACGCCGAGCAGCGAGGCGGCGGGCTTGTGGTCACCGAACGCCGCGACGACCGCGTCCCACGCCACCGACAGGTCGGCCTGCAGTCCCTCGGCGACGAAGACCGTCACCTTCGCCACGTCGGTGAGCGACGCGCCGGCCTCGGTCAACACGGTGGTCAGGTTGTCCATGCACGCACGCGCCTGCGCCTGGACGTCGCCGGGTGCGATGGTGGCGCCGTCGGCGTCGAGCGGGGCGATCCCGGCGGTGAACACCGTCGACCCCGGCGCTGCGGTCGCGCTGTAGGAGAACCCACCGTCGTGGAGGGCATCGGAACCGTTCACGCGTATCTGCGACATGGGCGTCATCCTACGACTGCGACCGCCCTGTCAGGAGCGGGCGTAGGGTCGGCGAATCGCCTGTAGCCGTCGGGGTGTGTCGCCTTCGCGACCCCACCCACCGACGTCAGGACCGACGATGGCCGGACACGGCGAACAGCGCAGCCCGAAACGACGCCGCGAGGACGAACGGCGCGAGATCGGGCGCAACGACGGACCGCTCGAGAGCGAACTCGAGGACAGCTTCGTCACCGTGGTGACCGAGGGTGCCGAACGCCTGCACCGCACCGTCCGCACCGTGGTGATCACCGGGTTCTTCGGTGGCATCGAGGTGTCGCTGGGCATCATGGCGATGCTCGCGGTGCTCCACGAGACGGGCGACCACCTGCTGGCGGGGGTGGCGTTCTCGATCGGACTGATCGCGATCTTCCTCGCGCACAGCGAACTGTTCACCGAGGACTTCCTGATGCCGGTCGCCGCGGTCGTCACCCGCAACGGGTCGGTGCTGCAGCTCGCGCGGTTGTGGGTCGGCACGCTGCTGGCGAACCTCGTGGGCGGCTGGGTGATGATGTGGATCGTCACCCGGGCCTTCCCGGAATGGGACACCGTTCTCGCCGAGTCGGCCCATCATTTCGTCGACGCGCCGCTGTCGCTGCAGTCGATCTGTCTCGCCGTGCTCGGCGGGGCCACGATGACGCTGCTCACCCGCATGCAGCAGGGCACCACCTCCGACGTGGCGAAGATCGTCGCGGCGGTCGGGGCGGCGTTCCTCCTCGCCGGACTCCAGCTGTTCCACTCGGTGCTCGACTCGCTCATCATCTTCGGAGCCATCACGACCGGTGGGGGCGTCACCTACCTCGACTGGCTGAACTGGTTCTGGTACACCACCGCGTTCAACATCATCGGCGGGATCGTCCTCGTCACGACACTGCGTCTGCTCCGAACGAAGGAGTTGGTGAACGCCGAACGCGACGACCCGTCACCGGCGGACGGCTGACCCCTCGGAACGCCGAAACCCCGGCGGGACACCATGTCCCGGCCGGGGTTTCGAGCTGTTCGAGAGGGTTCGGTCAGCGCAGCGCGCGGCGGGCGCGAATCGCTCCGCTGACGGTCAGGGCCACCACGGCACCGACGACGGCCGAACCGAGCAGCGCCACACCGACACCGAGGTCGAAGTCCCACGCGACGAACGAGATGGTGGTGTGCACCGTGTTCTGCAGGACGAACACGACGAGCGCGGCGACGAGGACGGTCGCGACGGCGAGCAGCATCTTCGATGCGGCGCCGAATCCGCGGCGGGCGGGGCGCTCGGTGGTGGTCGACGGGGTGCGGGTGGAGGTGGCGGTCATGATGTTACCTTCTCTAGGTGTGAAAAGTGTTGGTGGTCAGGGTGGTTCGCGGTGTGCGATCACACCCCGGCCCGGTGGGTCGCCGCCGATCCGGAGGCGGCCCACCGTGGGGTTGTCGTGCACTGATTGTTCGGTCACGAACAGATCAGGAGAGCTTGTCCTTGATGTTCTCGCCGACCTTCTTCACGCCGGCCGAACCCTGATCCTTCTTGCCCTCGGCCTCGAGGTCCTTGTTGTCGGTGACGTCACCGACGACCTCCTTGGCCTTGCCGATCGCATCTTCGGCGGCGTTCTTGGCCTTGTCGACGATTCCCATGATGACTCCTCTTCTCGGTGCCGCAACGGGGTGTCGCGGTTACAGGAGTGGAGTCGGGCGGGCTCGGAGGTTTGCACTCGATGACGGATGTGACGGTCGACACATCTACGAAACGTGCAGCTCAGCGGTGTATCGGGCCGTCCAGCTCGGCCAGGGGACGGCCCGAGCCGCCGCCGCGGGCGGCGACGATCGCCGCCGCGATGGACACCGCGGTCTCGTGTGCGGTGTGCGCACCGAGGTCGAGGCCGACGGGACTGTGCAGTCGCGCCAGGTCGCACTCCGACACGCCGGCGTCGACGAGACGGACGAGACGGTCGGCGTGGGTGCGGCGCGAGCCGAGCGCCCCCACGAACGCGAAATGGTCGAGGGTGAGCGCGGCCGCGATCGCCGGGACGTCGAACGTGTCGTCGTGGGTCATCACGCACACCACGGTGCGGTGATCCAGTCGCCCTGCCTCGTACTCGGCGCGCAGATAGCGATCGGGGCGCTCGACCACCACCTCGTGCGCGGCCGGGAATCGGTGGGCGACGGCGAAGGTGGCCCGCGCATCGACCACGGTCACGCGGTACCCGAGCAGACAGGCGACCTCGGCCAGTGCGCGTACGAAGTCGTTGGCGCCGGCCACCACCATGCGCGGCCGGGTGCCGAAGACGTGCACGAACACCGGCGCACGGTCACCGACGACCTCCCCGCCGACCACTCCCGACGCCCCCGCGGCGATCATGGCCCGGGCGTCGTCATCGACCCGGTCCCACGGGGCGTCGGTCCACCCGGCGGCCGGCAGGAGCGTGCGCCGGGTGTCGGTCCCGACGGTGGTCAGCAGAGCGCAGGCCTCGCCCGCCGCGAGACGGACCGCGAGGTCGCCGAGCACCGAGGCGTCGTCGACCCGCTCGACGAGCACCTCGATCTCGCCGCCGCAGGTGAGCCCTACCTCCAGTCCGAGCGCATCGGTCGCATCGGGGCCGTACCGCTCGACGACGGCGGCGCCGGTCGCGAGGACGTCGCGCGCGGCGGCGAGCACCGCGGCCTCCACACAGCCGGTGGAGACCGAGCCGACGATCGTGCCGTCGGAGGTGAGGACCATCGCCGAACCGACCGGCCGGGGCGAGGATCCGTGGGCGGCGATGATGCGCGCGAGCGCGACCGGACCCCGCGCGGCGGCGGCGCACAGTTCGTCGAGGACCTCGCGCATCACGTCATCGTCGTCGCCCCGACCGGGCGCGGCAACCGGGGCGCGAACCCTGTGCCCAGGGACGTTGGACACGAGCAACTTCCGGGGGTGTTCGGGCCGCCGTGCGTGGGTAGTCTGCGGTGGCGGTGCGCGGTGTGGCGATCGCCCGCGGTGGAGCCCCCTGTCGGGATTGAACCGACGACCTTTCGCTTACAAGGCGAGTGCTCTACCACTGAGCTAAGGAGGCGAATACAGCGTGGCCGAGTATATCCGCAGGATGCTGCGACCCCTGGCCGGCTCCCGTCGCGCGACGATCGACACGATCGAGCCGCTGACCTCCCCGCTCTCGCCGCGCCAGCCCGTCGACCTCACCGACGACGCCGCGGTCACCGAGGTCCTCGATCTGGCGATCAAGGTCGGTTCGGTGCTCCTCGACTCGGGCACCGGCGCCATCGACACCCAGACCCAGATCCGTTTCGTGGCAGGCATGTTCGGCGTCGAACGCGCCGATGTCGACGTGACCTACAACACGATCATGGTGAGCGCACGGCGCGGATCGTCGATGCCCCCGGTCACCGCGATGCGCACCGTGCACTACCGCTCCCTCGACTTCACGCGCCTCGCGCAGGTCGACCGGCTGATCCGCAAGATCCGCAGTCTCGCGGTGACGCCGGGCGAGGCCCACGAGGTGATCGACGACATCATCTCCTCACCGCATCCCTATGCCCGCTGGATCGCGACGCTGGCGTGGTCGACGATGGCCGCGGCGCTGTCGGTGACCCTCGGCGGCGGGTGGCTCGTCGCCGTCGTCGCGTTCCTCACCACGGCGTTCATCGACCGCATGAACCGCTTCCTCAACCGGTGGGGAACACCGCAGTTCTTCCAACAGGTGGCCGGCGGCTTCATCGCGGTGATCCCGGCGGCCCTGGTGTTCCGCTATCAGGAGGCACTGGGAGTCGCGATCTCCCCGTCGCTGGTCATCGCGGCGGGGGTGATCGTGTTGCTGTCGGGGTTGTCGTTGGTGGGTTCGGTACAGGACGCCATCACCGGCGCACCCATCACCGGGGTCGCACGGTTCTTCGAACTGCTGATCCTCACCGGCGGCATCATCTCCGGCGTCAGCGTCGCGTTGCGCCTGCTCGAGGGCACCGGCACCTACCTGCCCACCATCACCAGCACCACGACCCTGGGACTCACCGACGCACCCGCGCAGATCATCGGTGGCGGTGTCGCGGCCGCCGCGTTCGCCCTCGGCAGCTACGCCGAGACACGGGCACTCACGGTGGCCTTCGCCGGCGGCCTCATCGGGGCGACGGTGTCGGCCGCGGCGGCACTCATCGACATCGGCGCGGTCATCGCCGGCGGTCTGGCCGCGGTCACCGTCGGTTTCGTGGGTGGTCTCCTCGCCCGCCGGGCGTTGACGCCACCGCTGGTCGTCGCGGTCGCCGGCATCACGCCGCTGCTGCCCGGTCTCGCGGTCTACCGCGGGCTCTACGGGTTCCTCAACGAGCAGACGCTCGACGGTTTCACCGCCCTCGCCTCGGCGTTGGGCATCGGGGCGGCGCTCGCAGCCGGCGTCACGCTGGGCGAGTTCCTCGCCCGTACGCTGCGTCGACCCCGCATCCCGACACGTCCCACGCGCGCTCTGCTGACCGCGCGGTCGGCGTTGCGCCCGAAACGGTTCACCCGCGACGCCGACGACCCGCCACCCATGCCCGACGACGTCGCCGTCACCGAACCGATGCGTGCGCTGCGCGCCGACTCGGGGTCGTTCGCGCGGATCACCGCCGAGGACCTCGCCGCCCGGGCCGACCGGTGAGCTCGCGGTGGACGACGAGAAGGGCGAGCCGACCGGCGACCACAGGCCCGAGCCGGACGGCGACCACAGGCCCGGGCCGGACGGCGACCACAGGCCCGGGCCGGACGGCGACCAAAGGCCGAGGTCAGGGCCGATGATGACGCGGGGTAAACTGATCGTCATGCCTGCCAAGACCAGCGACACCGCCGAGATTGCCGAGGACGACATCGCGACGGTCGCCGCCGAGACCGCCAAGTCCGCACGACGCGTGGTCGCCGCCTACGCCACCGATGCCGACGAGTGCCGGATGCTGCTGTCCATGCTCGGGATCAGCCCCGACGTCGTCTGAGCGTGCCGACCAACGTCACCGATCCCGAGGGGCTCGTCCCTGATCGCGTCGACACCGATTTCCATGCCGCCGATTTCGTCGTGGTGGCCAATCGTCTCCCGGTCGACAAGGAGACCCTGCCCGACGGCAGCGTCCGCTGGAAGCGGAGCCCCGGCGGCCTGGTGACCGCGCTCGAACCCATCCTGCGGTCACAGACCGGTGCCTGGGTCGGGTGGTCGGGTGTCCCCGACTCCAGCGAGCACCCCGTGGTCGACGGTCTGCAGCTGCGTGCCGTCCCGCTCTCGGCGACCGAGATCAACGAGTACTACGAGGGTTTCTCCAACGCGACCCTCTGGCCGCTCTACCACGACGTGCTGGTCAAGCCCGAGTACCACCGCGAGTGGTGGAACACCTACGTCGAGGTGAACCGTCGTTTCGCCGAGGCCGCCTCCGACGCGGCGTCCGAGGGCGCGATGGTGTGGGTGCAGGACTACCAGCTGCAGCTGGTGCCGAAGATGCTGCGGATGCTGCGGCCGGATCTGAAGATCGGCTTCTTCCTCCACATCCCGTTCCCGCCGGTCGAGCTGTTCATGCAGCTCCCGTGGCGCACCGAGATCGTCGAGGGCCTGCTCGGGGCCGATCTCATCGGTTTCCACCTCCCCGGTGGCGCGCAGAACTTCCTCTACCTCGCCCGACGGCTGGCCGGTCAGGCCACGTCGAAGGGGTCGGTCGGTGTCCGCTCGAAATTCGGCGTGGTGCAGGTCGGTTTCCGCAACGTCCGCGTGGGTGCGTTCCCGATCTCCATCGATTCCGGTGCGCTCGACCAGACCTCGCGGTCGAAGAAGATCCGTGACCGCGCCGCCCGCATCCGGGAGGAGTTGGGCAACCCGTCGACGATCATGCTCGGCGTCGACCGCCTCGACTACACCAAGGGCATCGACGTCCGGTTGCAGGCGCTGAGCGAGCTGCTCGCCGAGAAGCGGATCGATCCTCAGGACATGGTGATGATCCAGCTGGCGACGCCCAGCCGCGAACGCGTCGACAGTTACATCCAGATGCGTGCGGGCATCGAGCAGCTCGTGGGCAACATCAACGGCATGTACGGCGAGGTCGCCCACCAGGTCGTGCAGTACCTGCACCGCCCGGTCGAGCGCGACGAGCTGATCGCGTTCTTCGTCGCCGCCGACGTCATGCTGGTGACGCCGCTGCGCGACGGGATGAACCTCGTCGCGAAGGAGTACGTCGCGTGCCGCAGCGATCTCGGTGGCGCGCTGGTGCTCAGCGAGTTCACCGGTGCCGCGGCCGAACTCCGGTCGGCCTACCAGGCCAACCCGTACGACCTCGACGGGGTGAAGGACGCCATCGTCGCCGCCGTCGAGCAGGCCCCCGAGGACGGACGCAAGCGCATGCGCTCGCTGCGCCGGCAGGTGCTGGCCCACGACGTGAGCCGCTGGGCCCAGAGCTTCCTCGGGGTGCTCGCCAACACCAGCGAGACCACGCCGAGCGGCAACCGCGGTGTCGATCTGGTCGAGGACGGCGCCGACGACGACAACGGTCAGTGACCGCGTCGCCGTCGCGCAGCACACGTCGGGGTTTCTCGATTGGAGCCCCCTCGCCCGGGGGTTCTAGACTCACCGAGTGAGTGCCCAAGATCTGTCCCCGGAGCTGCGCCGCGCGTTGAAGGACATCGCGCGCACCCCGCGTCTGCTCGTCGCCTCGGACTACGACGGTTGCATGGCGCCGATCGTGTCCCGCCCCGAGGACGCGCGGCCCAACCCCGACTCGGTCCGCGCGATGCGGGCCATCGCCGACCTCGACTCCACCACCGCGGCGGTCATCTCCGGCCGCGCCCTGCGTGACCTCGCGACGCTGTCGCGGTTGCCCGCCGAGGTCCACCTCGTGGGCAGCCACGGCAGCGAGTTCGACATCGGCTTCGTGCACGAGATCAGCGCCGCGGCAACCGAACTCCTCGACACCGTCGTCACCGAGCTGCGGGCCATCGCGGTCGACTACGAGGGCGTGACGGTGGAGACCAAACCCGCCAGCACCGCCCTGCACGTGCGCAACGCCTCCGACACCGACTCCGACTCGGCCCTGCACCGCGTGCGGGTGGGGCCTGCCACCTGGGACGGCGTGCAGGTCACCGAGGGCAAGTCGGTGATCGAGCTCGCCGTGATCCGCACCGACAAGGGGCAGGCGCTCGACATCCTGCGCCACCAGGCCGGGGCCGGCGCGGCGATCTTCTTCGGCGACGACGTCACCGACGAGAAGGCGTTCCGCCGCCTCCACGGACCCGATTTCGGCGTCAAGGTCGGCGACGGCGACACCCTCGCCACCTACCGCGTGACCGACACCGATCAGGTCGCGCTGGCGCTGGCGTTCCTCTACGAGGAGCGTCGCGCCTGGCTGCGTGGCGAGAACGCCGCCCCCATCGAACGGTTGTCGATGCTGGCCTCGCCGCGCACCGTCGCGTTGCTGACGCCGGATGCCAAGGTGTGCTGGATGTGTCACCCCGAACCCGATTCGGCGGCGGTGTTCGCGAGCCTGCTCGGCACCGTCGACGCCGGTGAGTTCGGCGTGCGTCCCCACGTCGACGGCGACCGTCGCGCACCACTGCCGCAGAGCCAGCGCTACGTCGACGGCACCATGACCATCGCGACCCGCTGGGCCGGACTCGAGGTCGTCGACTACCTGCCGCACGACGTCGCGCCGGGCAGGACCGACCTCGTCCGCGTCATCACCGGGTCGGTCCCGGCGATGGTCGAGTTCGCGCCGCGACCGGAGTTCGGTCAGGCCAGCGTGCAGATCGAGGCCGTCGAGGACGGGTTGCGCGTGTACGGCTCGAACGAGCCGATCGTCCTGCGCGCACCGGGTGTCACCTGGCGCATCGACACCGAGCGCTTCTACCAGCGCGCGACCGCCGTCGTCGACGCGTCGAACGGCCCTGTGGTACTCGAATTGCGTTGCGGCACCGATTACATCGGCGAGGAGGAGCGGACCGAGACCCAGCGACGCGAGCTCGCGCAGAGCTACTGGAGCGACTGGTCGGCCGGCTTGGCCCTGCCCGTCATCAAGCCCGACCTCATGAAGCGGTCGGCACTCACGCTCAAGGGACTGGTCCACGCCGACACCGGGTCGATCATGGCCGCGGCGACCACATCGCTGCCCGAGGAGATCGGCGGTGTCCGCAACTGGGACTACCGCTACTGCTGGCTGCGTGACGCCGCGCTGACCGCGTCGGCGCTGGTGTCGGTGGGGTCGCACGGCGAGGCCGAGGGCTACCTCACCTGGCTGTACCGGGTGCTCGGCACGGTGAACGGTCCCGAGTGGCTGCACCCGCTGTACACACTCGCCGGTGGCGGTCTGCCGCCCGAGGCCATCATCGACTCGCTGCCCGGATACGCCGGCTCGCGACCGGTCCGCGTCGGCAACGCCGCCAACCAACAGGTCCAGCTCGACGTGTTCGGCCCGATCGTCGAACTCATCGGGCACCTGGCCGATGCCCGTGCGGGCAACGGTGACGCCACACCGCTCACCGACGCCGACTGGGACCTGGTCGCGAACATGGTGTGGGCGGTCGAGCGACGCTGGTTCGAGCCCGATCACGGTATCTGGGAGATCCGCGGCAACCCGCGTCACCACGTGTACTCGAAGGTGATGTGTTGGATGACCGTCGATCGCGCGCTGAAGATCGGCGAACGGTTTGGTCGCGAGGTGGAGCCGGGTTGGTCGGTGCTGCGTGACGTGATCGCCGGGCAGGTCATCGATCAGGGCTGGAACGCCGAGGTGCGGTCGTTCACCGCGGCGTACGAGGGCACCGACCTCGACGCCGCCACCCTGCACATCGGGTTGGCCGGGATGATCGATCCCGCCGATCCGCGTTTCACCCAGACCGTCGAGGCCACCGAGGCCGAGTTGCGCAGCGGCGCAACGGTGTATCGCTATCATCACGACGACGGCCTGCCCGGCGGCGAGGGTGGGTTCCACCTGTGCGCGGCGTGGCTGGTGGAGGCCTACCTGCTCATCGGTCGACGCACCGACGCCGAGGCGCTCTTCGACCAACTCGTGAAGGCCGCCGGCCCCACCGGGTTGCTGTCCGAGGAGTACGACCCGGTCGCCGAGCGTTCACTGGGCAATCACCCGCAGGCCTACAGCCACATCGGTCTGCTCCGCTGCGCGGCCCTGCTCGCCGGCTGATTCACGCGCCTGCTGACTGAGATCGTCCGCCCCGAGCGCCACCTCCGGCGATATGCCGGAGATGGCAGTGGAGGCGGACGATGTCCGCCGTGACCCACGGCTACTCCTGTACGTTCGATCAGTGTCGACCCCCGAGCCGCCGGACCTCCATGACTACGACTGGCGCATGGACACCGCACTCAACAACCACATGTTCGAGGCCTATTGCCTCACAATCATCACCGACCTCGCCGCCGACGACCTGATTGCGCTGCTCCCATCGGCCAGGGTCGTCGACACCTGCGACCACGCCACACTCGACGACCGCGGGATGGACATCGTCGGTGACGTGGGTGGCGGGGCAGGCCTGGTCCAGGTCGGGGGTTCGGTGGTCATGTTCGAGCCGAACGGATACTGCGGTGTCACAACGGATCTGATGGCGCCGCGTCAGTAGGGCGGACTGTAGTGAGCGATTATCTGGGAGGCCACGGCGTGAGTACCTTCCAGTGGTACGTCGACGGTCAACTGCGCACCCAGTTCGAACCGCCCATGGCGGACGGCCGCGAGGGGACCACGCCCGATGATCTGGTTCCGCTGATGCGAGCCATCGGCGGCTTCCCGATCGACCTCGATGACCCTGAGGACGACAGGAGGTTCGACCTTCCCTACCGGCAAGCGACGCTCGCGCTGATGGAAGCACTCACCGGCGTACGAGTGACCCTCGAACTGCTCCGCGACTCGACATTCGTCAGTGTCGACATCCCGCTTCCCGACTGAAATCGTCCGCCCTGGCCGCCACCTCCGGCAATATGCCGGAGGTGGCCGTGCAGGCGGAAGATGTCAGCCGATGCTGATGTGGTCGGAGCCGTTGTCGACGGGGAGGTCGCCTGCGACGGTGGCGATGACCTCGTAGTTGTTGAGCGTGATGTTGCCGGAGTGGTTGTCGAGGAAAGCGGTGTCGGCGGCGTCGCGACCGGTGGCGATCCGCACCAAGGCCTGACGCGGGGCGAGGCCGGTGGCGTCGACCACGAGCCAGGTGCCGTCGATGAGGGCCTCGGCGACGGCGTGGAAATCCATCGGCACGCAGCCGGGGGCGTACACCGCGACGAGGCGGGCCGGGATGTTCAGTGCGCGCAGCAATGCGACCACCAGGTGGGCGAAGTCGCGGCAGACCCCGGCGTTGGCGAGCAGGGTGTCCTCGGCGCCGTCGATGGGATCACTGGCGCCCGGCAGGTAGTTGAGGCGGTCGGCGACGAACTTCGACACCTCGAACAGCAGCTCGATCGGCGGCTTGCTGAGATCGAATTCCGCTGTGACGTAACCGAAGAACTTGTCGGCCTCGGCGTACCGGCTGGGCCTCAGGTAGATCGACCGCTCCCCGACCTGCTCGGTGAGCGGATCGGCCGGGGTGTTCACCGACGCCGAGTACTGCACGAGCACGTTGCCGTGGTCGACGTGGAAGCGATGGATGCGGGTACCGCACTCGCCGACGATCTCCTCCGGGGTGACCGAGTTCCCGTTCACCGACACCGCCAGGGTCTCCACGAGGTCCATCCCGGGCAGCTTCGCTACGGTGACCTGCACTTCGAGCTCGGTGGCGGCCCCCACCCAGATGTCCATCATCGACGAGACGTCGCGCTTGATCGTGCCCATGGTCGGTTGCCCCTACCCTGCAGTGTGTTCGGACATGCGATGGCGGTCCCCGACTGAGTCTGCACGGCGCCGGGCTCAGCCTAAGCCGCCTGCGGCGCCACCGTAAACTCGTGCCATGACCACTCCCGACACCTCGTCGTCATCCCGCCGCGTCGCCGTCGTCACCGGAGCGAGTTCCGGGATCGGCGAGGCCACCGCGAGAACGCTTGCGGCACAGGGGTATGAGGTCGTCGTCGGTGCGCGGCGGCTCGACCGGTTGCAGACCCTCGCGCAGGAGATCGGCGGCCGGGCTATCGCCCTCGACGTGACCGACGACGCCTCGGTGGCCGACTTCTGCGCACAGCTCGACCGCGTCGACGTCCTGGTGAACAACGCCGGCGGTGCGCAGGGCCTGGCGACGGTGGCCGACGCCGATCTCGAACAGTGGCGATGGATGTGGGAGACCAACGTGCTCGGCACGCTGCGGATGACGAAGGCGCTGTTGCCCGCGCTCGTCGACTCCGGTGACGGCCTCATCGTCACGATCACCTCGATCGCGGCCATCGAGACCTACGACAACGGCTCGGGCTACACCTCGGCCAAGCACGCCCAGGCCGTGCTGCACCGCACGCTGCGTCCGGAGTTGATCGGGAAGCCCGTGCGGCTCACCGAGATCCTGCCCGGCATGGTGGAGACGGAGTTCTCGCTGGTGCGGTTCGACGGCGACGCCGAGAAGGCCGCGGCGGTCTACGACGGCCTCACCCCGCTGACCGCGGGCGACGTCGCCGAGGTCGTCGGTTTCGTGGCGTCACGGCCGCCGCACGTGAACCTGGATCAGATCGTGCTTAAGCCGCGCGACCAGGCCAGCGCCCGCCGCAACGTCAAGACCGGATAGGCCTCGGGTCAGCCCGTCGGACCCTGGCGTGCCGGGGTCGGCGGGGTGGTCGAGATGCCCGACAGCTGCGGCGCGTTCGACGGGGTCGCAGGCGCCGAGGAGCTGGTGACCTCGCCCTTGAGCGCCGACATCGCCTTCCAGTCGTCCCAGCCGAACGTCCAGTCGTAGATGTCGCCGTCGGCCTCCGACAGCGGGATCCGCGTGTTGGTGACCTCGACGGGGTCGCCGTAGATCGCGACGTTGAAGTACTGCTGCGCGTTGTCGAGCGACAGGTTGATGCAGCCGTTGGTGACGTTCGACGAGCCCTGCACACCGGTGGTCTCGGGGTTGGCGTGGATGAACTCGCCGTTGTTCGAGATGCGCACGGCGAAGCGCTCGCGCACGTTGAAGTACCCGGCGGCCGGGTTCGACATGTAGAAGTCCTCGTGCTTCTCGCTCACCACGTGGATGCCCGAGCGGGTCACGTTGCGGTCGAGGTCGCCGCTGCCGTAGCTGCACGGCAGGGTCATCAGCACATCGCTGCCGCGCATCACGTCGATCTTGAACGACGTGGCGTCGGCCTTCACGATCTGGGCGCGACCGATGACGAAGTCGCTGGTGACGTCGGCGGCGCCGTAGACGCCGTCACCGTGGTCGAGGCCGTAGAGCTTGGCGACCATCGACACCTTGGTGCCCGGCGCGAAGTACTCCTTGCTGCGCCAGTGCGCCCGCGACCCGTTGTCCTCGGGGAGCCAGGCCCAGCTGCCCTCGGTCTCCGGGGTCGTCTTCACGGTCAGCGCCTTCTCGACGGCCTTCTTGTCGGTGACCGTGGAATCGAACTTCAGGATCAGAGGTGCGGCGATGCCGACCTCCTGGCCGTCGGCGATGTTGACGACGACATTGGCCTGTTCCTGCGGGGTCAACGTCGTGAAGGTGCCCTGGATCGGCACGGTCTTGCGGTCGTCGCCGATCGCCGTTCCCGACCAGGTGTAGGTGTTGCCGTAACCGAGGGGCTCACCGATCGTGTAGGTCGTGCGGTCCTCCGACAGTGCGCCGGTCACCACGGTGCCGCGCGAGTTCGTCAGCTTCACGTCGGGGTTGAGCTGGCCCTTGCTCACCTTCACCGAGAACGCCGCGGTGGGGCTGGGGTTCGCGTTCGCGTCGAGCGCCGGGGAGAACGTGATGCCGGCCGAGGGTTCTGCACTCTTCGACGCGGCGGCACCGGATGCGGTGTCGCCGGACGAGCCGGTGCTGCAGGCTGCGGCGGTGACGCCGACGGCGCCGATGGCGATCGCGCCGAGCGCCGTCCGCCTGGTCATCGGGGAATGGCCACGAGAGACGGTCATGTACACCGACGATACCTGCAGACGACGAGTGCTCCGGACGGCGCAGAGTACGTCCACCCGGTCACACCTGCTGTCACAGGGCCTACAGACGGCATCCCACGAGGACGGGTTCGGGCTCGAGAACCACCCCGAAGGCCGCGGCCACACCGTCGCGGACCTCGCGCGCGAGCGCCAGCAGGTCCTCGGTCCGGGCGGGACCGCGATTGGTCAGCGCCAGGGTGTGCTTGGTCGACAGGCGCGCCGGCGCGTCCGCCGACGGATGGCCGCGACCGAACCCGGCCTTCTCGATGAGCCAGCCGGCCGACAACTTCACCCCGTCCTGCGCCGGGTAGCGCGGGATCGGGACGTCACCGACCCGGGCGACGATCCGCTCGAGGATGTGAGGCAGATCATGCTCACCGACAACGGGATTGGTGAAGAACGACCCCGCGCTCCAGGTGTCGTGGTCGTCGGCGTCGAGCACCATGCCCTTGCCCCGGCGCAGTCGCAGCACCGCCTCGCGTGCCTCGGCGACGGGCACACGCGCCCCCGGCTCCACCCCGAGGGCGCCGGCGAGCTCGCGATACCGGATCGGCGCGCTGAGACCGTCGTGGGTCAGCGCGAACGCCACCGCCGTGACCACCCGGTCGGACCGGTGTTTCAGTGCGCTGGTCCGGTAACCGAGCTCCAGCGACGCCGACGACACCCACTCGACGGCACCGGTCGCACGGTCGAGGACCTGCACCTCGTCGAGCACGTCGGCGATCTCGACGCCGTAGGCGCCCACGTTCTGCACCGGCGTGGCACCGGTCGCACCCGGGATGCCCGACAGGCACTCGAGGCCACCGAGATCACGGGAGACGGTGTCGGCGACCAGACGGTCCCAATCGACCCCCGCCCCGGCGACGACCACGACCGTGTCGCGGGTCGGGTCGACCTCGCCGACCCGGATACCGTCCTGGGCCATCTGGACCACGGTCCCGGGGAAACCCTCGTCGGAGACAACGAGATTCGACCCGCCGCCGACGATGAGCACCGGCTCACCGGAACGATCGAGACGGTCCAGCGCGGCGATGAGCTCGTCGACGTCGGTGGCCCGGACGAGGCCGCGCGCCCGACCACCCAGGCGCAGGGTGGTCAGGTCGGCCAACGACACACCGCCGTCGGCGTCGAGGTCGTTCGCGTCACGGGATCCCACGGGCCAACGGTAACGTCTGCAGGTCATGGCGACGAAGCTGCAGCACACCATCGAGTTCCCGTTCGGCATGGCGGCCTATCGGAAGGCCATCTCCGACCCCGAGTACTGGTCGACCCTGGCGGTGGGTTCGGACAAGGCGCCGGGCGAGCTCGAATCGGCCGACATCACCGACACCGGCGCGCAGATCGCGCTCATCCAGAAGATCCCCGCCGACAAGCTCCCCTCGGCGGTCACCTCGATGATCCCCGGCGACCTCGCCATCCACCGGACGGTGTCCATCGAGTTCACCTCCGACGACCGGTCGGCAGGCACCTTCGACGCGACGGTCAACGGCGCACCGGCCACCACCTCGGGCACCATCGAGGCGACCGGCGCGGAGAAGTGTTCCATCGCCTTCACCGGTGAGGTGACCGTTCGAATCCCCTTGATCGGCGGGAAGATCGAGAAGATGATCGCCGAGAACATGCGCACCCTGTTCGAGGCCGAGCGCGATTTCACGATTGCCTGGCACGACGAGCACCCCTGACCAGGCGGCAGGTACGGTAACTCCATGGCGCGACGTCTCAGCTACTCAGCCCGCTACGAGCATCCCACCGAGAAGGTCTATTCGGCTCTGTCGAGCCGCGACTTCTGGGATGCCCAGATGCTGGAGTTCCGGAAGCTGACCCCCCAGTCCGATGTCGAGAAGTTCGTGGTCGACGAGAACGGCATCGACATCGTGCTGGTGCAGACGCTGCCGAAGTCCGACCTCCCGGCCATCGCCAACGCGGTGATCAAGAAGGACATGATCATCACGCGCAAGGAGTTCCTCGGACCGTTCCACCCGGAGAAGACCGAGGGCACCTACAGCGCGGGCATCCCGGCCGGCCCCGGGAGCCTCACCGGTGTGCAGGAACTGTTCCCCACCGAATCGGGCTGCACGCTGCGGCGCACGACCGAGGTCAAGGTCTACGTCCCGTTCGTCAACGGCAAGCTCGAGCAGCTCATCCTGGTCAACCTGGTCGACCTGTTCCGCGGCGAGGCGGAGTTCACCGCGGACTGGATCAAGGCCAACGGCTGAGCCGTCGCGGCACCACCCCGACGGGGTCATCACCCGCGGCACCACCAACATCAACCGCCTCCGCCGGGTCGACCGGTGGATGGCCTCGCGCCCCGAGATCGTCGACGTTCTCCGTGCCGTCGAGCAACCGCTCGCCGTCGATCTCGGTTACGGTGACCGCCCCGACACCGCTGTCGAGATGTTCCGACGCCTGCGTCACGTCGTCGCCGACCTCGCGCTCGTGGGCCTCGAGATCGACCCCGCCCGGGTGGTCGCCGACCACGACGGTGTCCGATTCGCCCGTGGCGGTTTCGAACTCGCGGGTCTGAGACCACACCTCGTGCGGGCCTACAACGTGCTGCGGCAGTACGACGAGGACCAGGTCGTCGGTCACTGGCGTCGGATGCAGGACTCGCTCGCGCCGGGCGGGCTCATCGTGGAGGGCACGTGTGACGAGATCGGCCGACGCTGCGCCTGGATCCTCCTCGACGCCGACGGCCCGCGCTCGCTGACGCTGGCGTGGGCGCCGCGACACACCGACCATCCCTCTGCAATAGCGGCCCGCCTGCCCAAGGCGCTGATCCACCACAACCTGCCCGGGCGCCCGATCCACGACCTGCTCACCGCGGCCGACCGGTGCTGGGACGTCGCCGCGCCGTATGCCCCCTACGGGCCGAGGGTGCGGTGGTCACACGCCCGGCGGGCGCTCGCGGCGAGCGGCGTGCCGTGCGAGATCCCGCGACGCCGCCTGCGCGACAACACCCTCACCGTCCCGTGGTCGTTCGTCGCACCGAGCCGCTAGCCGTCCCGTCGTCGGCGACAGCGCCGTACCGTGTCACGCATGCGTATAGCGATGGCCCAGGTGTCGACCGGCACCGATCCGCACGCCAATCTCGACATCGTCGCCGCCCGCACCCGCCAGGCGGCGGAATCGGGCGCCGAGCTTGTGGTGTTCCCCGAGGCCACGATGTGTCGTTTCGGGGTGCCGCTCGCACCGGTCGCCGAACCGCTCGACGGACCGTGGGCCACGGCGGTGTGCGCGATCGCCGCCGAGGCCGCCACCACCGTCGTCGTCGGCATGTTCACCCCCGCCGACGCCGCGAACGGGCGCGCCCGGGTGCGGAACACCCTGCTCGTCGCCGGCCCCGACGGATCAGCCACCTCCTACGACAAGATCCACCTCTACGACGCCTACGGGTTCCGTGAGTCCGACACCGTCGCCGCCGGCTCGGCACCGACCACCATCTCCGTCGCCGGGCACACCGTCGGCCTCGCGACCTGCTACGACATCCGCTTCCCGGAACTGTTCACCGCACTCGCCGACGACGGCGCCGAGCTCATCGTGGTGCCCGCCTCGTGGGGTGCGGGCCCGGGCAAACGGCGTCAGTGGCGGGTGTTGGCCCAGGCCCGCGCACTCGACAGCTCCACCGTCGTCGCCGCCGTCGGGCAGGCCGTCCCCGATGACCCCGCCGTCGCGGAGTCGTCGGCCCCCACCGGCATCGGCAACTCGGTGCTGGTCGACCCCTTCGGCGAGCTGGTGGCCGAATACGGCGAGCACGAGAACCTCGGCGTCCACGACGTCGACCTCGAGCGCGTCGAGGCGGCGCGGTCGGCGATCGGTGTGCTGGCGAACCGACGTCTGGCACCCGCCCGCGCGGGGGTCGTGACCGCCTGATCGGCCGCCCGCACCCGACCGCCGACGTCCGCCGGTCACCGCCCGCCACCGTGTTTTGCGGGAACTCTCACGATCGCCTCACCATCGGCAGGCAGAATCGGAGGTGATGAATGAGCCCGAGCGACCCGACAACAGTCCGCAGCAGCCCGGCCCCACACCGCCGACCGAGCAGTTCCCGGTCGGCGGGCAGGCGTACTCGCAGACACGCCCCTTCGACGCCGAGCCACAGACACAGCAGGTGGCGGCCGGCGATCCGGGGCCCACGCCGACCCGACCGAAACGGCGTATCGGCGTGATCGTGACGATCAGTGCACTCGTGGTGGTGCTCGTCCTGGTGATCGCCGGGGTGGGCAGCGAGCTGTACCTGCGCAACGCCACCAAGGACTGCCTGGAGAAGTCGTTCAGCGACGTCACCGGCTCGTCGGCGTCGGTGTCGTTGAGCAAGAAGCCGATGCTGCTGCAGTACGCCACCAAGAAGGTCCCGTACGTCCAGATCGACGCCGGCGGGGACAACGGGTCCGCCATCGAGCTGCACGGGCGCGCCGACGACATCACCGCGCGGTCGGACGGGTCCACGCTGGGGTCGTTGTCGGCCAACGGATCGGTGCCGTTCTCGCGCATCGTCGAACTGAGCAAGCAGTCGGCCCAGACCGCGGCCGATCAGAACCCGGCCGATCAGAACACCGGTGGCGCCGATTCCACGCAGAACGGTCAGAGCGGTCTCTCCGGGCTGTTCGGCGGTTTCACGTTGAACAGCGTCACCGGCAACCAGTCGACCGGCACCATGTCGCTCGACGCGACGGTCACCGTCGCGATCTTCCCGATCCCGGTGAGCGTGGAGCTCAAGCCGACCGTCACCGGCGGCAAGATCGAGTTCCAGGTCGTCAAGGCCAGCGCGCTGGTGTTCGGCGTGCCGTCGGGATTCGCCCAGACCCTCGTCGACGGCGTGTCGAAGTCGCTGTTCCCGCCGCTGTTCGACCAGCTCGACTTCCAGCAGCTGTCGGTCACCTCCACCGGGGTGGATTTCCGGGTCACCGGCACCGACGTCCCGCTGAACCAGGACACCCTCGGGTCGACACCGGTGGACCAGGGCTCGACCAACGACGCCTGCACCATCCTGTGAGCCCGGATCCGCTGTGGCTCTTCGGCGATCAGCTCGGTCGCCACATCCACTCCGCGCCGCAGCACGCCGACCGCGAGGTGGTCCTCGTCGAGTCGTCGGCGGCCATCGCGCGTCGCGGCGGGCACCGACAGAAGGCGCACCTCGTGCTCTCCGGGATCCGGCATCTGGCGGCCGAACTCGGTGACCGCGCGCAGTTCTGGCAGGCGTCGGGGTACCGCGACGCGCTCGTCGAACTGGGCCGACCGGTCGTGGTGCACGAGCCGACGTCGCACGCCGCGGCGGCGTTCGTCGCCCGCCTCGCCGCCGACGGACTCGTCTCCGAGATTCTCCCGAACCCGTCGTTCGCGTTGTCGCGCAAGGAGTTCGGCGAATGGGCCGGCGACGGGACGAAGTTCCGGATGGAGAACTTCTACCGCGACCAGCGGGTGCGGTTCGACATCCTCATGGACGGCGACAAGCCGGCGGGCGGCAGCTGGAACTACGACCACGACAACCGCGACGCACCACCCAAGCGCGACACCCTCGGTGTCGACCCGCCGTGGTTGCCCACCGAGGACCAGATCGACGAGGAGGTCCGCGCCGACCTCGACGCCATGGTCGCCGACGGTGTCGCGTTCACCGGCGTCGACGGGCCACGGTTGTTCGCGGTCACCTCCGACGAGGCCGACGAGGCCCTTCGCACCTTCATCGACCAGCGTCTGGCGACGTTCGGTCGGTGGGAGGACGCCATGATGGACGCCGACTGGGCCATGTCGCACTCGCTACTGTCGGTGCCGTTGAACCTGTCGTTGCTCGATCCCCTCGACGTGGTGCACGCCGCCGAGGCCGCGGTCCGGGACGGATCGGTCGACATCTCCGCCGGCGAGGGGTTCATCCGGCAGATCATCGGGTGGCGCGAGTTCATCTGGCACCTCTACTGGCACTACGGACCCGAGTACATGGAGAACAACAGCCTCGACGCCCACGTGCCGCTGCCGGACTGGTTCCGCAGCCTCGACGCCGACGCGGTCACCGCACGGTGCCTGTCGGAGGCGCTACGCGGTGTGCGCGATCGCGGGTGGGTGCACCACATCCCGCGCCTGATGCTGCTGGGAAGCCATGCGCTGCAACGCGGATACGACCCGGCCGAGCTCTCCGAGTGGTTCCGCGCCAACTTCGTCGACGGGTTCGACTGGGTGATGCCGGTCAACGTGATCGGGATGAGCCAGCACGCCGACGGCGGGCTGATGGCGACGAAGCCCTACACCTCCGGTGGCGCCTACATCGACAAGATGTCCGACCACTGCAAACCCTGTGAGTTCAACCCGAAAAAGCGTGTCGGCGACGACGCCTGCCCCTTCACCGCGGGCTACTGGGCGTTCACCCATCGTCACGAGGAGATGCTGCGGAAGAACAACCGCACGGCGCGGTCGGTGGCGACGATGAACCGTCTGAAGGACCTCGACGAGCTGCTCGAGCAGGAGTCCGTGCGCGAGCATTTCTGAACCGATGACGAACCTGAGAATGTCCGCGAAGTCCACAGCGGCGGCTCAGTTCCCGGCGGTACGATCTCGACACCGACCGATCGACCGATGTGAGGTGGCATCCACCATGCGAGGACGTACGAAGGCAGCGCGCAGCCCGATCGCCCACAATCCGTTGGCTTTGACGCTGGTCAGCTACGCCGGAGTCGTCTGGGCGGCGGTCGCCGTCTTCGCGGTGACGCTGTTCGCCTCGACCGCCGTCGGTGACGGCCGATCCGCCTACACCTATCCCCTGCACCACTGGTTCATCGCCGGCGGTGCCGCCGCCGGCGTCATGGCGGTACTCCTCGTCGGCGTGCACGTGCTCCTCACCGACGTCCGCCGTCGATCGGGCAGACAACCGCGTCGATCGGGCAGATAACGCCGTCGATCGTGCACGTCCCTCGCTCCGCCCCCTTCGGGTGACCGCACCCGTCGTCGGTGTGCCACGCTCGACGACATGACTTCTGCCTCGACCGGAACCCTCACCCGACGACGCGTGGCCGCGATGGTCGACCACACCCTGCTCAAGCCCGAGGCATCGCGCGACGACGCGCTGGCCTGTGTCGCCGAGGCCGCCGATCTCGGGGTGCTCGCGGTGTGTCTGTCACCGTCGATGCTGCCCATCGACACCGGGTCGCAGCGCACCTGCGTAGTGGCGGGATTCCCCTCGGGCAAACATCATTCGCTCGTCAAGGCGTCGGAGGCGCGACTCGCCATCGACACCGGCGCCGACGAGATCGACATGGTGATCGACGTCGGCGCAGCGGTCGCCGGGCTCTACGACGAGGTGTTCGCCGACGTGCTCACCGTCCGCGAGGCCATCGGACCCGACGCCGTGCTCAAGGTGATCATCGAGTCGGCGGCCCTGCTCGAGTTCGCCGGGCCCGACGCCGTCACGGAGGTCTCGAAACGGGCCGCACAGGGAGGTGCCTCGCTCGTGAAGACGTCGACCGGCTTCCACCCCAGCGGCGGGGCGAGTGTGGCGGCCGTCGAGCTGATGCGGGCTGCGGTACCGGCATCGGTCGGCATCAAGGCCTCGGGCGGCATCCGCACCGCGGAGTTCGCCGCCGAGCTCATCGCCGCCGGCGCCACCCGCCTCGGCCTGTCGGGGTCGCGCGCGGTCCTCGACGGCTTTGCCGACGACTAGGCCTTTCGGCACAGTCGGCGGGGCCTTTTGGCACAGTCGGCGGCGCCTTGTGGCACGCTCGGCGAACTGAGGTGCCGATCGGCCGGGTCAGGGGGTGTACGCGACGCGGTCGCGGGTCGCCTCGAGCAGTTCGGTGAGCAGGTCGTTGTAGCGGTCGTGTTCCTCGATGTTGCTCATGTGCCCGGTGTGATCGAGCACCAGGTACTCCTGCAGATGCCCGGCGGCCTTGAGCGTGGACGCGATGGCGTCGGAGTGCTTGCGCGGGGTGAGGCGATCATCGGTGCCCACGACCACCGCCGTCGGCACCGTGAGGTTGATGACGCCCTGCCAGACGTCGAGATCGAGCAGCGCCGAACCCCAGCGCGCACGCGCACGGGCCGGGCACTCGCTGATCATGTGGTCGCAGAACTCGACGTGCGAGAGCTTGGCCTGGGTGTTGAGCGCGATGTACTGCGCGACCTTGGGTGAGGCGGTGGTGTGCGGCAGCGGCGCGGGCGTGGTGGCGACGAGCCGGCCGACGGCGTGCTCGAACGGGCGCGTGAACCGCGGCAGGCCTTCGGGGACCACCGCGAGGTTCTGCACCACCTCGACCGCGGCGGTCGAGGTCAGCACCACGACGCGCGCGAGGCGATCGACGCTCGCCGGGTGGTGTTTCGCCCACGCCAGCACCGACATCCCGCCCATGCTGTGCCCGGCGATCAGCGCACGACGCCCGTCGGGGACCACCGCGCGCAGCACCGCTTCGAGGTCCGACCCGAGCAGCGCGGTGCTGAGCTTGGTCCGACCGAGCGGGGTCTTGCCGTGGCCGCGTTGGTCGTAGACCACCACGCGGTGGTCGGCGGCGAAGGCGTTGATCTGGGCGTACCAGTGCCGCGTGTTGCAGGTCCATCCGTGGGCCATCACCAGCAGGTCGCCGTCGGGCGGTCCGTAGGCCAGCACGTTGATCGGATTGCCGTCGGACGCGCGGACATCGATGCGCTCGGGCGTCATGATCGGTTCGGCCAACAGCGCGTCGGGGCCGTCGTCGATCGGCGCGGGCCCGGTCAGGGCGGTGCGCACCAGGGCGCCCAGGATGGTCCCCACCGCGAGCCCGGCCCCACCGACCGCGACACCGCCGGCGATGGCGGACCCGGTGAGCACTCGATGCGATCGTGCCACCTCGCGTATCGGCCGATGCGTCCTCGTCATGTGTGTGAACCTCTCCGATGCGTGCCCGAACGGCCATCGGTCGGGCTGGGGGTGGCGCTCAGGCGGACCCGCTGAGCGGATCGGTGTCCAGACCGCGGTCGTTGTCGAAGATCTCCGAGGCCTCGCCGAGAGCCTCCGAGATCTTGGCGTCGAGCGAACGCTGGAACGCCGACTCCACGATCTCGTGGGCCATCGGGCGGACCGCACCGATCAGATGGGCGACCTTGGCGACCTCGGTCTCCTCCATGTCCAGCAGGCGACCGTCGTCGCCGAAGTACTTGTCGGTGATGATCGCGACGAAGTTGTCGGCGATGTCGTCGATGTCGTTCTGGATCCGTTCCCATTTGCGCAGAAGGGGTTCCAGTTCGATGCCGGCCTTCACCAGCACCTCGGCACCCTCGAGCAGCTCGGGACTCTTCACCGCGTACTGGGCGCCCTCCTTGGCGAGCAGACCCAGCTTCTGACTCATCGCGATGGTCTTCTCGTCGGCGCCCAGCGTCCGACGCAGCTCGGTCAGCGTGATGGTGGCCGCGCGCTTGAAGGTGCGCCACCGGCCCGATTTCGGGGTGCCGTGGAGCACGTGCTCCACCTTCATCCCGTAGTGCGCCGCCTGCAGCAGCTCGCTGATCGTGGCGAAGGTGTAGCCGCGTTCGAGCAGGCGCGAGATCAGGTTCAACCGGACGAGGTGCTCCTGTGAGTACCACCCTGTGCGCCCCTTGATCTTCGGCGACGGCAACAGCCCGCGATCCTGGTAGACCCGGATGTTGCGCACGCTGACACCCGACACCTCGGCGAGCTCGTTGATCCGGTATTCAGCCACGCGGCGAGTCTATCCGCGCGGGTGTGCGGTCTCGGTTCGAGTCGTGTCAGATGATGGCGCCGCGGCGCAGCAGGTACTTGCCCGGACCGCCGATGAGACCGCACTCGTCGAGGAAGGACACCGTCTTGGCGCATCCGTTGCGCTTGCGGTCGTTGTAGTACGTGTTCGTGCGGGCGGCCTTCTTCGCGGCCTTCTTGTCGAGGCCGGCAGCCTCGTAGACCTTCGGGTTCACGAGGCAGAACACCACCATGTAGACGGTGATCGCGAGCATGAGGCGCGTCAGGTGGCGGCGGATCGGGCTCATGTCGGCCGCGATGCGCACCGTCTCCTCGCGGGCGAAGCGGATGTGGCGGGCCTCTTCGAGCACGTGGATCTTGCTGACGGTGCGGGTGACCGGCTGCACGCGCGGGTCCTTCATGAAGTCCCGCTGCATCATGTCGAGGATCTCCTCGGCGGCCAGGGTGCCACCGAAGGCGAGCGATCCCGACGCCAGCGCCTTGAACGGGCGCGACAGGAAGTTGATCCACTTCGGGCGCTCGTAGTTCGGGATGCCGAAGTGCTCGGCGGCCTTGGCGAACATCGTGGAGTGCCGGCACTCGTCGGCGATCTCGGTGAGCGCGAACTGGAAGTGCGGCGACGCCGGATCCTGCTTGTAGGCGTCGCGGATGAGCATCTGCATGAGGATGATCTCGAACCAGATGCCGGTCGCGCTGATGCTCGCGGCCTCGTGCTCGGTGAGCGTGATGCGCTGGGCCTCGGTCATCTGATCCCACATCTCGGTGCCGTAGAGGCTGCACCACTCGGGGGTCATGCCGTAGTAGCTCTCGTGGTCGATCGGGGCGTCCCAGTCGACCTCGATCAGCGGGTCGTAGGACTTCCGTGCCGACGAGGCCAGCAGTCTCCGCGCGGTGTCCTGGCGGTCCTGCACGCGATCGAATCGGGTGAGGGGCTCGGCTGCGATGGTCATCGTGGGCTCCTGTCGAAGGCGGTTCTGCCCTCGGTTGACGACATAGTCCTTGTCAATCAACGATGCGATATGACACCTACCGTTGTCAAGGTATTGAGACAACGAATATTGTCACGCCACGCGATGGCACCAACGGGCGCCGGCCGAGATCACACCTTGCGGAACCAGCGCTTGTTCTGGATCGCGTCGACGCGGGGCCGCACGTCGACGAGGTAGACCAGCACCGCGACGATGCCGACGATGCCGAACAGGCCCAGCAGCCCGAAGAACCAGATGAAGAGACTCGCGAGCACCAGGATGCCGACCCAGATCACCTTCGACTGCCGATCGACGGCCGGGAAGGCGTCAGGACGCTGGATCGCGGCGTGGACGAGTGCGACGAGCGCGGCGGCTCCGCCGACGATCGTGAGGATCAGGACGATGAGGCTCTGTCCGTAGGCGAGGATGCTCATGGCCACGATCCTATCCGGGCATCACCGACACCGGTCGCGGCCCGCGAACGCACGAACGCCCCCGACGAACCGTGGTCCGTCGGGGGCGTCCGGGTCTGGCGGTGAAGGGCCTTACTTCGAGGCGGCCTTCTTGGCGGGAGCCTTCTTCGCGGGGGCCTTCTTGGCCGGGGCCTTCTTCGCGGGGGCCTTCTTGGCCGGGGCCTTCTTGGCGGCGGGCTTCGCGGCCGGCTCCTTCAGCTCCTCGAGGACCTTGGCGGGCGAGTCCTTGCGGCCACGCGCCTTGGCCTCGACGGTGCCGGCGGCACCGGCGGCCTTGCCCGAGGCGAGGTTGGCGAGCTTCGCGGCGCGCTCACCCACGGCCCGGGTCTGCGAGGAGATGGTGCCCAGGGCGTCCTCGGTCAGGTCGACGGCGTCGTTGTAGACCTTCTCGGCCTTCGAGACGTTCTCCTGGAACTCCGGCTGGGTGCGCAGACGCTCGACGGTCTCCTCGCCGCGCTCGGCGAGCGAGTTGTAGATGCCGGTCGCGACCTCGATGTAGGCCTCGGCGACCTTGCGGAGCTCTTCGGGGGTGAAACGGGTGCGCAGGTCGTCGATACCGGCAGGCACCTCCTCGGGGAGTGCGTTGATGCGCTCGCGGGTCTCGGTGAGACGCTCGCGGGTCTCCTCGATACGCGCCTGGGCGGTCTCGGTGGCGGCCTCGGTGCGCTCACGGAGCTGGGTGAGGACCTCGTTCACCTGCTGGAGGGCAAGGTCGCCCACGCCGACCGCGGCGTAGATCGGGGTCGAGAAAAGCTTGTCGTTCTTGCTCATTGGTGTCTCCTTCATGGGTGATGCGATGGTGAACCGTCAGCGACTATGGAGCGGCTGGCACGCCGTTCTCTTTGCGGAACGACTCGTAGATCTCGAGCAACATCTGTTTCTGTCGCTCGCTGATCTGCGAATCGGCCAGCAGCGCGTCGCGTACCGGGCTGGCCGCACGTTCTTCGAGAATGCCTGCGCGGACGTAGAGCACTTCCGCCGACACACGCAGACCTTTCGCGATCTGCGCCAACACATCTGCCGACGGTTTGCGCAGTCCTCGTTCGATCTGGCTCAGATACGGATTGCTGACTCCGGCCCGTTCGGCCAACTGCCGAACCGAGACTTCCGCGGCAACCCGCTGAGACCTGATGAACGCACCGATGTCCTGTGCGGCGTTCACAACGTTCTCGACCGCTCGAGTCGCTGCGTCCTCGGCATCCACGAGAGGCGTTGTGTTCTCCGGTGGATCGACCGATTCAGAGTTCATCGGTACCTCCTTGAGTCTCCGTGAACCAGTATTCGCACCGAGTGCTAGCAAATGCAAGCACTCAGCTAATTTTTGGTCCCGATAGTGGCCGATGCCACACGGAGAGGGGGTCTGCAGCGGCCGTCAGCCGAAGAGCAGCACCGAGATCGAGTAGATCGCGAGGCCGGCGAGAGAGCCGACGACGGTGCCGTTGATGCGGATGAACTGCAGATCGCGGCCCACCTGGAGCTCGATCTTGCGGCTGGTGTCCTCGGCGTCCCACCCGCGCACGGTCTCGGTGATCACCGAGACGATCTCGGTCGCATAGTTGGCCGCGACGTGGCGTGCGACCCGCACGGTCCAGAAGTTCATCTTGGCCTGCAACGCCTCGTCGTTGCTGACGCGCGTGGCGACCTTGATGACCGCGTCGGCCAGCGTCGCGCGCAAGGTGCTGTCGGGGTCGTCGAGTGCCTGCTCGAGAACGGCTTTCGCGGCCTTCCACGCCGACGACGCCGCACCGGCCACCTCGTCGCGACCGATGAACTCGGCCTTGATCGCCTCGAGCCGCTCGATGGTGGCCTTGTCGTGCTGCAGATCCTGCGCGAAGTTCTCCAGGAACTCGTTCATCGCCCGCCGCACCTCGTGGTCGGGATCGGACCGGACCTTGTTGGTGAAGTCGACGAGCTCACGGTGGATCCGTTCACCCACAACGGCGTTGAGGAACTTCGGCGCCCAGGCGGGGCCGTCCTTGTCGATCACCCGATCGATGAGGCCCTGGCTGTCGAGTGCCCAGTCGTGCGCACGGTCGCACAGCATCGCGATGATCGGCGCGAGCCGGTTCTCCTCGATCAGCTGCTCGAGCACGCGACCGGCGGGCGGTCCCCACTGCGGCTCGGCCATCCACCGCATCCCCGCGACGATGAACTGTTCGACGTCCTCGTCGGCCAGCATCTCCCCCGCCAGACCGATGGCGCGTGACGCCTCCTCGCTGATGCGATCGGAGTTGCGCGGATCGGCCATCCACCGCGAGACCCGCTGCGGCAGATGGATCTTCTCGACCTGTCCCTCGATCACCGACGGTGTCATGAAGTTCTGCTCGACGAATCCGCCGAGCTGGTCGCCGATCTGGTCCTTCTTGCGGCGGATCAGGGCGGTGTGCGGGATCGGCAGGCCCAGTGGCTGACGGAACAGCGCGGTGACGGCGAACCAGTCGGCGAGCGCGCCCACCATGCCCGCCTCCGACGCCGCGCGCACGTAGGCGACCCACCCGGCGGCGTCGGCGCCGTCGCGGCTCTCGATCCAGCGGGTCAGCAGGTACACACCGGCGGCGAAGACCAGCAGCCCGGTCGCGACCACTTTCATCTTCCGTAGGGCTCGCCGGCGTTCGACGTCGGCGGCGTCGAAGCCGGACAGACCGGTGGGGGCGGCGCTGGGGGCGGGCGCGGGGTCGGTGCGCTGCGCCGTCGACATCGAATTCACCTGACCAGTCTTACCCGAATCCGACTCCCGTGCCCGCGGCGGACGAGCTGCGGTGATCCGGCGCCCACCGGCGGGGATACTGTGGGCGCATGCCCGCTCGCCAGACCACCGCCGCGGCGGCCCGTGCCGCCGTCGTGGCCGCCGCGAACGCGACGAAAGGGCTCGAGGCCGCACTCCGGGGCGCCGCCGACGACATCCCCGACGGCAAGCCCGACGGCCGCAAGCAGCGATGGCAGCAGCACAAGGAGGAGCGGCGCGCCGAGCTCGTCGACGGCACCCTGACCGCGGTGCGTGCCCTCGGCGCCGACATCGGCATGGACGAGATCGCCTCGCACATCGGCGTCTCGAAGACCGTCCTCTACCGGTACTTCACCGACAAGAACGATCTGAACACCGCCGCGATGGTGCGGTTCATCGAGGTGACTCTGCTGCCGCGCCTCACCGAGGCGCTGATCGACGACGTCGACGAGTTCACGATGACGCGCGCGGTGATCTCCATCTACGTGCAGACCATCGCCGACGAGACCCAGATCTACACCTTCGTGACCAGCTCGAAGTTCTCCAGCCCCACGGTTCTGGCCGACTCGGAGAAGCTGATCGCGCAGGTCGTCGCGTTCGCGATGAACGAGCGGCTCAGCCACCGAGGTCTCGACACCTCCGGCTTCGAGACCTGGGCGTACGCACTCGTCGGCGGCGTGCAGCTCGCCACCCACTGGTGGATGGTCGAGCGCACCCTGAGCCAGGAACAGCTCATCGACCACCTCACGATGCTGGTGTGGACGTCGTTCGTCGGCATCGCCGAGGTCGGCGGGTCCGCGGCGGTGTTCAACTCCCGGGAGCACCCGCTGCCGGAGTTCGGTGTCGTACCGTCGACGACCGCGACCTGACTCCCTACAGTGACGCCATGAGCGATCACGAACCCGCACACGACCACGACGACGACGCGGGTGGCTACACCGGTCCGGCGACGATCACCGTGGGCGGGCGACGCCCGGTGGAGGCGAACGTCCAACTGATCGGCCACTTCGATCCCATCGCGGGGCGCTATCAGTGGCAGGGTCGCATCCGCGGCCTGAAGGCGGTGTCGGATCCCGCCGATCCGCCGGTCGCCGAGGGCACCGAGGTACGCATCAGCACCCCGCACGGCGCCGGTGAGGGGACGCTGTCGGCGGAGGACGCATTCGGCGGGCACGTGGTGCGCGGGGTGAGCGCGCCCCCGTTCGCGCAGCTCCCCGACGACGTCGACCGGTGACCCCGCCGGTCGCGCTGGTGACCGGCGCGAGCCGCGGCGTGGGTCGTGGTGTCGCGCGAGCTCTCGGCGCGGCCGGGTGGACGGTGTGTCTCACCGCCCGTGGCGGTGTCGGACCCGACGACCGGCTCGGTCGTGTGGCCGCCGAGATCACCGCGGTCGGCGGGACGGCGCAGGCGATCAGCTGCGACCACACCGACGACGACGCGGTGGCGGCACTGTTCGAGCGCATCGACGGTGACCACGGGCGTCTCGACCTGCTGGTCAACAACGTATGGGCGGCGCCGCGCGGCTTCGGCGGCTTCTCCGAGAAGTTCTTCGAACGCCCGATCTCCGACTGGGACACCCTGATCGGGGTCGGACTCCGCGCGCACTACGTCGCCTCGGTGCACGCGGCGCGACGCATGGTCGACGCCGGGTCGGGTCTCATCGCGAGCATCTCGTCGTTCGGGTCGCGCGGGCACCTGCACTCGGTGCTCTACGGGATGAGCAAGACGGGTCTGGACAAGATGACCTCCGACATGGCGCACGAGTTGACCGGGACCGGCGTCAGCGCGGTGAGCCTGTGGCCGGGACTGGTCCGCACCGAGCTGTTGATGTCGTTGGGCGTCAACGACTTCGCCGGGTTCTCCCTGGAGCGCGCCGAGGACCCCACATTCATCGGTCGTGTCGTCGACGCCCTCGCCCGCGACCCCGCCCTGTCCGCGCGCAGCGGTGCGACGCTGGTGACCGCCGAGCTTGGTCGCGAGTACGGGCTGGCCAACGACGACGGCGTCGTACCCGACTCGCACCGTGCGGCATTCGGCGGTGGCGGGCTGTTCGGGCCGGTAGGTTGACCCCCGTGTCCTCTTCTGACGAGTCCGGCTCGGACGATCCCGCCATCGCCTCGGCGCCCACCCTTCTGCGTGCCCGCGCCCAGGGGCCGCTGAGCGGCATCGATCAGCGCTCGACCCCGGGTTTCGACGGCGACAAGGCTGCGGGCAAGGCGGCGCTGAAAGCCCGTGGCGCGCTGTTGGCGGGACTGCAGGAGAGGCTCTACGCACACGGACGCAGCGGTGACCCGCGGTCGATCCTGTTGGTGCTGCAGGGGATGGACACCGCCGGCAAGGGCGGCATCGTCAAACACGTCGTGGGCATGGTCGACCCGCAGGGGGTGTCGCACGCGTCGTTCGGCAAGCCCACCGATGAGGAGCTCGCCCACGACTTCCTCTGGCGGATCCGTGCCAAAGTGCCTGCGGCGGGCCAGATCGGTGTGTTCGACCGCTCGCACTACGAGGACGTGTTGGCCGTGCGCGTGCACGACCTCGTCCCGGAATCCGAGTGGTCGACCCGCTACGCGACCATCAACGATTTCGAGGCCGATCTCGTCGCGGCCGGCACCACCGTCGTGAAGGTGATGCTGCACATCTCGACCGACGCCCAGCGCGAACGGCTGGCCGAGCGCCTCGACCGGCCCGACAAGTACTGGAAGTACAACCCCGGCGACATCGACGAACGCCAGTACTGGCCGGCCTACCAGGAGGCGTATCAGGTGGTGTTCGACGAGACCGACGTCGACACCGCGCCCTGGCACATCGTGCCCGCGGACCGCAAATGGTATGCGCGCCTTGCCGTCACGGAGCTGATGATCGAGGCCCTCGAGCGCCTCGACCTCGAGTGGCCCGCTCCCGATTTCGACGTCGAGCACGAGAAGAAGCGGCTCGCGCAGACCTGAGCTCCCGCCGCTCGGTGACCGATGATCACCGGTCCGAGCAGCAGGCCGGTGGTGATCGCCACGAGGTGCCCGAGCGTCGTCACCGAGGGGTCCACGACGAGGGTGAGCCCTGCGAGTGAGACGACCGTGGTCGCGAACGCCCGCCGCCATTGCGGTTCGACGAACTGCGCCGCGCCACCGACGAACGCGAAGATCGCGTAGCTGACCCCGATGTCGCGCATCGACATCTGCGACGACGACGTCGCGCCCACCGCGATCGCCACCCACAGTGCGCCCTGACTCACCCCGGTGCCGACGACGTGTCCGGCGAGACCCAGTGCGGCCCAGCGTCGGACACCGAGTCGTCGTTCCATCGGGATCACGACGACCGCGAACATCACGGCGTAGGGCAGCCAGTAGGCGCCGTCGAGCCACGCCAGACTGGAGCCGAGCACCGCGACCGGATCGGACACCAGGTGGGAGATGTCGGTCGACGACGCGGCCAGCCACGCCGCGACCCGTGCCGGGGCGGCGGTCCGCTGCAGCACCGTGGTGACCAGCAGCAGCGCCAGCCAGCTCACCGACACCGGCGCCGAACGCAGGACGTCGACCATCCGTCGCATCATCATGTCGCCCACCCTGGCCGCGACATCGTCGTCGAGCCTGGACGCACCCTGTGAGTCGCCTGCAAACAGGGCATCGGTAGCAGCTCGTCCCGCTGAGCGGGACGAACTGCTACGCCTGTGCGGTCGCGGGGTAGCGGTAGAAGCCACGTCCGGACTTCTGGCCGAGGCGGCCGGCGTCGACCATGCTCAACAGCAGCGGTGGCGGCGCGTAGAGCGGTTCGGCGTACTCGGCGAAGAGGGTGTCGGCGATGGCCTTCACGGTGTCGAGGCCCACGAGGTCGGCCAGCTTGATCGGGCCCATCGGGTGTGCGCAGCCGAGCATCATCGCGCGGTCCACGTCCTCGGCCGTCACGAGACCGTTCTCCACCATGCGGATCGCCGACAGGAGGTACGGGACGAGCAGCGCGTTGACCACGAAGCCGGAACGGTCCTCGGAACGGATGACCTGCTTGCCCAACACATCCGAGGCGAACAGCTCGGCTCGCGCGGCGATCACGTCGGCCGTGCTCGAGGTGGTGACGAGCTCCACCAGCGGCAGCACCGGCACGGGGTGGAAGAAGTGCAGGCCGATCACCCGGCGGGCGTCGGTGGTCGCCGCGCCCAGTCGTGTGATGGGGATCGACGAGGTGGTCGAGGCGAGCACGGCGTCGGGGTCGGTGACGATCGCGTCGAGCGCGGCGAACAGCGACGCCTTCACCGATTCGTCCTCCACGACGGCCTCGCACACCATCTGACGATCGGCGAACCCGTCGAGGTCGGTGGTGAATCGCAGTCGGCCGCAGGCCTGTTCGCGCTCGCGTTCGGTGAGCGCCCCGCTGCTCACGCCGCGGTCGAGGGATTCGAGGATGCGTGTGCGCCCGCCGGCGACGCGGTCGCGGGTGGTGTCGTGCACGAGGACGTCGGTGCCGGCGCGGGCACACACCTCGGCGATCCCGGCCCCCATCTGACCCGAACCGATGACACCGATCCGCGACACTGGTGCGGTGGCCACGGCACTCCTAGGGATCGGATGAGTTCGCCCACGCACCATGCGAATTGGTGAGACGAGGGTAACTCTGGTCGGGGACGGGCTGACTTCGCCAGAAACGAACAGGCGGCCCGCAACACGAGTTGCGGGCCGCCTGTCTCACCGGCGAAGAGTTCCGGAGAGGCGGCTCAGTGGAACTGGCCCTCTTCGGTGGAGCCCTTCAGCGCAGCGGTCGACGTGTTGGGGTCGACGGTGGTGGCGATGCGGTCGAAGTAACCGGCACCGACCTCACGCTGGTGCTTGGTGGCGGTGTAACCGCGCTCCTCGGCGGCGAACTCGCGCTCCTGCAGCTCGACGTACGCGGTCATCTGGTTACGGGCGTAGCCGTGGGCCAGATCGAACATCGAGTAGTTGAGGGCGTGGAAGCCGGCCAGGGTGATGAACTGGAACTTGAAGCCCATGGCGCCGAGCTCGTTCTGGAACTTGGCGATGGTCTCGTCGTCGAGGTGCTGCTTCCAGTTGAACGACGGGCTGCAGTTGTAGGCCAGCAGCTGGTCGGGGAAGTCGGCCTTGACGGCCTCGGCGAACTTCTTCGCGAGCTCCAGGTCGGGCTTGCCGGTCTCCATCCAGATGAGGTCGGAGTACGGGGCGTAGGCCTTCGCACGGGCGATGCAGGGCTCGATGCCCTTCTTCACGCCGTAGAAGCCCTCGGCCGTGCGGCTGCCGTCGAGGAACGGCTTGTCACGGTCGTCCACATCGGAGGTGATGAGGGTGGCGGCCTCGGCATCGGTACGCGCGATGACGACGGTCGGGGTGTCGGAGACGTCGGCCGCGAGGCGCGCCGAGGTCAGCGTGCGGATGTGCTGCTGGGTGGGGATGAGCACCTTGCCACCGAGGTGGCCGCACTTCTTCTCCGAGGCCAGCTGATCCTCCCAGTGGGTACCGGCGGCACCCGCGGCGATCATGGCCTTCTGCAGCTCGTAGACGTTGAGCGCGCCACCGAAGCCGGCCTCACCGTCGGCGACGATCGGGACGACCCAGTTGTCGACGGCGTTGTCGCCCTCGACCTTGGCGATCTCGTCGGCGCGCAGCATCGCGTTGTTGATGCGGCGGACCACCGACGGCACCGAGTTGGCCGGGTAGAGCGACTGGTCGGGGTAGGTGTGGCCCGACAGGTTCGCGTCACCGGCGACCTGCCAGCCCGAGAGGTAGATGGCCTTGAGGCCGGCACGCACCTGCTGCACGGCCATGTTGCCGGTGAGGGCACCCAGCGCGTTGATGTACTCGTCGCCGTTGACGCCGTTCACGCCGTCCCAGAGGATCTCGGCGCCACGCTTGGCGAGGGTGTTCTGCTCGACGACCGAGCCCTGGAGCTCGGAAACCTGCTCGGCGGTGTACTCGCGGGTGATGCCCTTCCAGCGGGGATTGGTGTCCCAATCCTGCTGGATCTCCGCGGTGGTCCTCGGCTTTCCGGTGTTGCTCATGCCCACTTCACTTTCCATCGACTTCGTCTACTTGGTCTTGTCCGGTGGCGCCGTGCGCCGTTCGGGGGCACCGGGACTGTGTGAGTACCCGGCGATTCGTGCAGCTCTGCGCCGATCGGATTCGCAACCGGTGAGCCGCCCGAGGGCGCCGCCTGCAACGAGGGTGCCACACATCAAACGCGCTGGTCCACACCTCGGACGTGCCAATCTGAGCCACAACAGGTGACAGATTTGCAAACTCTGCGAAGATAGATCTGCGAAGTCCGTCGGGCGTCCGAGGCAAAAAGTACGCGCGTACTGCGTTTTTGTCGGAGGACCGGACCGCTCGACAGCGCGGGCTGCGGACGCCGCCGTCGGCGGTCGTCGCCGGGACGAGAGGAGGGTGGTGACCATGATCACATCCACATCGGGCGGGGATGCCGACCGGAGAGGTGACACCGACCGCGGCGGCAAGACGTTCGTCGGGTCCCGACTGCGCGCGTTGCGGTCGCAACGCGGGCTGTCGCAGGTGGCGCTCGCCGGCACCCTGTCGATCTCGCCGTCGTATCTGAACCAGATCGAACACGACGTCCGACCGCTGACCGACTCGGTGCTCGCGCGCATCACCGAGGTGTTCGGTGTCGACGCAGAGTTCTTCAGCTCGCAGGACAACGTGCGGCTGATCGCCGAGATGCGTGAGGTGCTCGGCGACCCCGATCTCGATGCCGACACCGACACCGCCGACATCGCCGAGATGGTGCGATCGCATCCCGACCTCGCCCGCGCGATGGTGAACCTGCACCGGCGCTACCGGATCGCCACCGACCAACTCGCCGCCGCCACCGACGACCGCGTTGACGGCAGCATGCGCGGGTCGATCACCGCACCACACGAGGAGGTGCGCGACTACTTCTACCAACGCCACAACTACCTGCACGAACTCGACGTCGCGGCCGAGGAGATGGCGACCAGGATGCGCATGCACTCCGGTGACGTCCGACGCGAGATCCACAACCGGCTCGAGACGGTGCACGGCGTCGAGATCGTCCGGCGGGTCGACATGGGCGACACCCTCATGCACCGCCTCGACCCCCGCACCCGACGGCTCGAGATCTCCCGACACCTCTCCGGCGGTCAGCGCACCTTCAAGCTCGCCGCCGAACTGGCCTACCTCGAATACGGGGATCTGCTCGACAAGCTCGCCGGCGAGGGCAACTTCACCAACGACGAGGCGCGCAGCCTCGCCCGACTGGGGCTGGCCAACTACTTCGCGGCCGCCGCGGTGCTCCCCTACTCCCAGTTCCACGGTGCGGCAGAGGATTTCCGCTACGACATCGAGCGGCTCTCGGCGTTCTACCAGGTCTCCTACGAGACGATCTGTCACCGCCTGTCGACGCTGCAGCGGCCGAACCTGCGCGGCATCCCCTTCTCGTTCGTGCGCGTCGACCGCGCGGGCAACATGTCCAAACGACAGTCGGCGACGGGTTTCCACTTCTCCTCGAGCGGCGGCACGTGCCCGCTGTGGAACGTCTACGAGACCTTCGCCTCGCCGGGCAAGATCCTCACGCAGATCGCCCAGATGCCCGACGGCCGCACCTATCTCTGGGTCGCCCGCACGGTGGAGCGACGCGCCGCTCGGTACGGCCAGCCCGGCAAGACCTTCGCCATCGGACTGGGATGCGAACTGCGCCACGCGGGTCGGCTCGTGTACTCCGACGGACTCGAGATCGGACCGCAGGCCCAGGTGACCCCGATCGGCGCGGGCTGTCGGGTGTGCGAACGGGTCAACTGCGCACAGCGCGCGTTCCCGGCACTCGGCGCGACGCTGCAGATCGACGAGCACCGCAGCACCATCTCGCCCTATCTCATCGACTGACCCTCTAACCTCGGACGCGTGACCCAACCTCGCGTGGCCCCGGGCAATCTCCGTCAACTCGGTCCGTTCAACTGGGTGTTCTGCCGCGCCGCGGCGCGCACCCAGGGGGTGAGCGACATGCACATCTTCTCCACTCTCGGTCGCACCGGTGGACTCTTCCGTGGCTGGCTGCACTACTCGGGTCGCCTCATGCCGTTCGGGCCGCTGTCGCGCAAGGAGACCGAGATGGTCATCATCCGCACCGCCCACCTGCGGCAGTGCGCCTACGAACTCGACCACCATCTGCGCATGGGCAAGCGTGCCGGCATCGACCGCGCGCTGGCCGAACGGATCATGGAGGGGCCCGACGCGGGTTTCGGCGAACGTGAACGGGCGATCCTCACCGCCGTCGACGAACTCGTGGGCGACCGCGACATCTCCGACCGCAACTGGGACGCGCTGCGGGGACATCTCACGCCGAAGCAGCAGATCGGCCTGGTGATGCTGGTCAACCAGTACGACTCGTTGGCCACCACGATCGGGACCCTGCGCATCGAGCGGGACCGATGACCCCTCGGCCGATCGGTTCGGCCGCCGATCGGGTCCGCGCGCTGCTGACGGTGCCCGTCCGCGACGAGTCCTCGGGCTACCTCGACGTGCTGCCCCCACCCGAGACGGCGCAGTCGCTGAGCCTGCGGATGATGCAGAACCCGGTGTTCGCGGAGGTGTACGAACGCGCGTGGCGACCGGTGTTCACGCGCCTGTTCAGCCTCGGCGGCACCTCCACCGCTGCGTTCGACAAGCAGCTCACCGCGCGGCTGAGCCGTCCCGGTGACCGGAAGATCCTCGACGTCGCCTGCGGCCCGGGCAACTACACGCGACGTTTCGGCACCGGCCTCGACCGCGCCGGCCTCGCCGTCGGGCTCGACTTCTCGGCCCCGATGCTCGGTCGCGCGGTGCTCGACAACACCGGCCCGCAGGTGGCCTACGTACGCGGCGACGCCCACGCACTGCCGTTCTTCGACAACACCTTCGACACCGTTGCCTGCCTCGCCGCGCTGTACCTGATCACCGACCCGATGGCCGTGATCGACGAGCTCGCACGGGTGGTCGCGCCCGGTGGCGAGGTCGTCGTGTTCACGACCGTGCGGACGCGACTGACCTCGGTCCCCGGGACCGGGCTGCTCAACCGCGCGACCGGTTTCCGCATCTTCGACCGCGACGAGATCACCGACCGCCTCGCCGCGGCCGGCCTCACCGACATCGAGCAGACGATCACCGGTCAGGGCCAGTTCGTGACCGCTCGCAAGCCATCTGACATGTAAACGTGTCAACAATCGATGTGACGATTCGGCCGTGAGGTCGCCTGCGCTGCGTTAACGTTTCCCCGTGCCGGGGAGGGCACACGGCGGGAGGGGCATCACATGTACGCACACACACCCACGACGACCGCGTTCGCGCGGCCCGACGCACGTCCGCTGGCCGCGATCGGCTTCGCGGTGCGAGAACTGTTGCGCGGACGCAACGGCGCCACCGGGATCGACGCGGACATCAAACATCTCGGCGTGCGGATCTCCTGCGCCGCGATGACGCTGGTCGGGTCACGACGCACACCTGCGCCCGCGCACACCCCGGGGCACCTCGAGTCCGCGATCGCGGCCGCGGCGATGGCCGCGGTCGCCGACGCCGAGGAGTTCGAGCCGGCGGTCGACGACGACGACATCGCGCAGACGATCACCTCCGCGGTCGCCATGTGGACGCGTGACGGCATCGACCTGGCGGCGATCCTCTCGGTCGTGGGCAGCGCCTTCGACACCGTCGTGCGCGCCGTGACCCAGCCCGAGGGCATCGCCTCACCGAACGGGGTGACCGAGCACGGCGTCGATCGCGAGCAGACGCTGCGCGCCCTGTCGCTGCTCATCGACATCCGTGGACGCGTGATCTCCATCGTGACCAGGGCGTTCGTCGCCGAGGCCGACCACGAGCTCACGCCACCCACCGACTCGCCGCGCGAATCGTTCGTCACCGAGGTGCTGGCCGGGCGGATGCACGTCCACCAGTCCGCGGAGTTCGGTGTCGCGGCCGCCGAGCGCTATCAGGTGCTGGCCCTCGTCGCCGACGCCGACGCGGCGACGTGGCGTCGGCTGCGCACGGTGGCCTCCGACGTCCTCGGTGACCGGGCACTGTGCCTGCTCGGGGCGCGGGGCGGCACGGTGATCGTCCCGCTCTACCGACCCGACGAGGCCGTCGGTGCCGACACGGTCGAGGAGCTGCGCGCGGCGATGGGTGCCGATGTGACGTGCACGTCGGTCATCGGTGGCCCCACCGAGGTCCCTCGCCTCGCGGCCGACGCCGACGAGCTGCTCGAACTGGCCCGCGCGATCGGCAAGCCCCCGGGTCTGTACGGCCTCGCCGATCTCGTCATCGAATATCAGGTCACCCGACCTGGGCCCGCCCGCGACCGGCTCGCGGCGATGATCCGCCCGCTGGAGGACAACGCGCAGCTGCTCGAGACCCTGCGGATCCACATGTCCTGCGGGCTGAACCGACGCGAGACGGCGCGGCGTCTGTCGATCCACCCGAACACGGTCGACAACCGCATGACGAAGGTGTCCGAGGCGATCGGGCTCGATCTCAGCCGCCCGCGTTCCATCGCCCAGACCCAGTCGGCGATCCTGGCGTTCGACGCGGCGGGTGCCACGCGCTGACGCGCACCCGGGTCAGAAGGACCGGTAGTCCCGCACCGACATGCGCGGGCCGCGGCGTTCCGGGCGGGTGCCGTACAGCTCGATGAGGCGCACGACGCGATAGCGCTGTCCGGCATAGGGTTCGAGCAGTTCGAGCATCCCCGCGTCGTCGACCGGCTCACCGATCAGCGTCTGGCCCACGGTCTTGCACACGTGATAGTCGCCCACGGGCACCACGTCGGGATCGCCCACGGCGCGGCACCGCACCTCCGATTCGGTCCACCGACCCACACCGCGGAGCAGGGTCAGCTTGGTGTGGTGACGTTCGACGTCCAGGGCCGTGGCGCCGCGGATGGTGCGCATGCGGACCGGTTCGATGCCGCTGCGATGCCATTCCCAGCTGGGGATGTCGGCCCAATCGTGCTGCGGGGGTGGCACTCTCATGTCCGCCGACGGTCCGTCGACGGGGCCGGGCGCCGGTTCACCGAAGCGCCGCACCAGGTATCGCCAGGCACGCCACGCCTCGCGGCCGAGCACCTTCTGCTCGAGGATCGCCGGCACGAGCGCTTCCCACACGCGGTCGGTGCGTCCCAGCCTGACCCCCGCGTGCTCCGCCTGGCGCTGGAGGCCGGCGACAACCGCGTCGTGGGCGATCAGCGCCGACGGGTCGTCGTCACTACCGAGCAGCGACGGCAGATGCTCGAGCAGCCACTCCGCACCCGGGCCCCAGCCGTGCCCGGTCACCACACCCGACCGCCGGGTGATGGCCATCGTGCCGGGACCGTCGGGCGTGTGGCTGGCCTTCCAGACCGAACCGTCGGGCGCGAAACGGAACGAGGGGTCGCCACTGCCACGACGGTGCAGCGCGAGGGTACGGCGGATGTCGAGTGGCCAGGGTGGTTCCCACTCCCTGGTCAGCTCGCCGTCCACCGGGGGTGATGATCTACAGGTTGATCATGTGCCCGACGGCGCCGTGGAACGTCTCCTGCATGGCCTCCGACAGGGTCGGGTGCGTGTGCACGTTGCGCGCGAGTTCGTGCGCGGTGAGATCCCACTTCTGGGCCAGGGTCAGCTCGGGGAGCATCTCGGAGACGTTGTCGCCCACCAGGTGTCCACCGATGAGCTCGTCGTGCGTGGTGTCGGTGATGAGCTTGACGAAGCCCGCGGGCTCGCCGAGTCCCTGCGCCTTGCCGTTGGCGGTGAACGGGAAGGTGGTGACCTTCACGTCGTAGCCCTCGTCCTTGGCCTGCTCCTCGGTGAGACCGAATGAGGCGACCTGCGGCTGACAGAACGTCGCACGCGGCATCATCCGGTAATCACCCAGCGGCATCGTCTCGGCACCGGAGATGGTCTCGGCGGCGACCACGCCCTGCGCCTCGGCGACATGCGCGAGCATCAGCTTGGCGGTGACGTCACCGATCGCGTAGATGCCGTCGACGTTGGTGCGCATGTACTCGTCGATCGCGATGGCCCCGCGCTCGGTCAGCTCGACACCGGTCTTGTCGAGGCCGAAGCCCTCGACCCGAGGGGCGAACCCGACCGACATCATCACCTTGTCGACGGTGAGGTCGCTGTCGTTGCCCTTGGGGTCGGTGTAGCTGACGACGACCTTCGAGCCCTGGTCGTCGACGGTCTTGACCTTGGTCGAGGTCAGGATCTTCACGCCGAGCTTCTTGTACTGCTTGGCCAGCTCCTTCGAGGAGTCCTTGTCCTCGTTGGGCAGCACGCGGTCGAGGAACTCGATGATGGTGACGTCGACGCCGTAGTTGGCGAGCACGTACCCGAACTCCATGCCGATGGCACCGGCACCGACGATCGCGATCGACTCCGGCAGCTCGCGGGTGAGGATCTGCGACTCGTAGGTCACGACGTTGTCGGACAGCTCCACACCGGGCAGCAGCTTCACGTACGAACCGGTGTCGATGATGACGTTGTCGAACGTCACCTCGCGATCGTCTGTGTCTTGGGCCGGATCCGCTCCGCTGCTCGGCCGCACCGTGATCGCCTTCGGGCCGGTGAACACCCCGTAGCCGTCGATCTCGGTGATCTTGTTCTTCTTCATCAGGAAGTGGACGCCCTTGACGATCCCCTCGGAGACCTTGCGGCTGCGGTCGTAGGCCGCGCCGAAATCGAAGGTCACCTCACCGGAGATGCCGAACGTCTTCGCCTGTGAATGGAAGATGTGGGCGAGCTCGGCGTTGCGCAGCAGCGCCTTCGACGGGATGCACCCGACGTTGAGGCACACACCGCCCCAGTACTTCTCTTCGATAACGGCGACTTTCTGCCCGAGCTGGGCGCACCGGATTGCGGAGACGTACCCTCCCGGACCTGCGCCGAGGACAACTGTGTCAAAGTGTTCAGCCACGGCGCCAGCCTACGTTGCCCGCGCCGGCCCACGCAGGCCGACCGACACAAGTTCGCGCACGGCGCAAGGGGCCGGCCGCGGAGCCGACATTCTCCGCGCTTCGGTCGCCGAGGTTGTGGCCCGGTGACGACCGGGAACATACTCCGACGATGTCTGTCGTCCACCGTCCGCTGACCGTCGAATCCGCCCTGACCACAGGTCATCTCGATGTCGTCACGCTCGGTGTCTGCCTTGTCGTGCTTGCCGCGTACTGGTGGGCGTGGCGGCGGTCGACGGTGTCGGCGGGTCGGGGCGCGGTGTTCACCGTGATGGGTGTCGGCGTCTGGGTGATCTCGACGGCGAGCTTCGTCGGGGCGTACGCCGACGTGCTGTTCTGGGTGCGCGCGCTGCAGGTGGTGATCCTGCTGCTGATCGTGCCGTTCGGACTGGCCGCGGGGATGCCGCTCGCGGTCGCGCGCGATGCTCTGGGACCGCGCGGCAGGCGGCGGTTCGACGCGGCGATGGCCTCGAAGGCCGCGCGGGTGCTGACCTATCCGGCGGTCACCTCGGCGGCGGTGCTGATCACGCCGTGGCTGTTCTACCTCACCGACTGGTATTCCGCGGTGCTGCGCGGTACTGCGCTCGACGTCGTCACCCGCCTGCTGTTCGTGGGGATCGGATTCGGCTACTTCTGGTCGCGGCTGCAGGTCGACCCGGTGCCGCGCAGGTTCCCCCAGGCCCTGTCGCTGCTGATCACGCTGGTGGAGACGATCGGTGACGGCCTGCTCGGGGTCGTCATCTGGCAGGGAGGCGACATCGCGCACGGCTGGTACGCCGCCCTCGACCGCACGTGGGGTCCGTCGCTGCGCACCGATCAGATCATCGGAGCGGGCATCCTGTGGGTGCTCGGCGACGTGGTGGGCCTGCCGTTCCTGCTGACCCTGATGAGCCGCTTCCGCACCGAGCAGACCCGCCGAGCCCTCGAGATCGACGCCGAGATCGACGCAGGCATCGACGTCGGGGGCGACGTCGGGTCGGATGACGCCGCTGATCGCGTCGAGGCCGACGCGCCGCCCGCCCTGTGGTGGGAGACCGATGCCACGCTGCGCGATCGGTTCCGCTGATCGGGCGCCTGACACAATCGGGCGGGTGACCGACACGGCGAGCAACCCCGAAGATCCGTACCTCTGGCTCGAGGAGGTCACCGGCGAACAGTCGTTGGCGTGGGTGCGCGAACACAATCAGCCCACGCTCGACGAACTCACCGGTGGCGAGCGCTTCGCCGAGCTCGAGGCCTCGGCGCTGGAGATCCTCGACACCGACGACCGCATCCCCTACGTGCGCAGGCGCGGTGAGCACCTCTACAACTACTGGCGCGACGCCACCAACACCCGTGGGCTGTGGCGCCGCACCACGCTCGAGTCGTACCGCACCGACCGCCCCGACTGGGATGTGCTGATCGATCTCGACGCCGTCGCCGCGGCCGAGGACGAGAACTGGGTGTGGCAGGGCGCGGCCGTCCTGCGACCCGATCACGAGCGCGCGTTGGTGTCGTTGTCGCGCGGCGGCGCCGATGCCGCCGTCGTCCGCGAATTCGACCTCGTGTCACGCACCTGGGTCGATCCCGACGGCCCCGAACGCGGGTTCGTGTTGCCCGAGGAGAAGTCCGACGTCGGGTGGATCGACCGCGACACCGTCTTCGTGGGAACCGATTTCGGCCCCGACGCCGACGGCGTGTCGTCGCTGACCGAGTCGGGGTACCCCCGGATCGCCAAGCGCTGGACCCGCGGGACACCGCTGGCCGAGGCGGAGACCGTGTTCGCCGGGGAACGCTCGGATGTCGCCGTGCAGATCAGCCACGACGCGACACCCGGGTGGGAGCGCGACTTCCTCGTGCGGGCCGTCGACTTCTTCCATCAGGTCACCTACGAGGTGCGCGACGGCGAGCTGATCGAGATCGCCGTGCCCGACGACGCCCACACGGTGATCCGCCACGACTGGCTGTTCGTGCTGACCCGCTCGGACTGGACGACAGGCGAGACCACCCATCCGGCAGGCACTCTCGTGGTGTTCGACTACCCACGGTTCCTCGCGGGCGAGGAGTCGTCGGGGCGGGTGTTGTTCGCCCCCGACGCACACACCAGCCTGCAGGATGTGCGGGCGACCGCATCGCATCTGGTGCTCGTGACGCTGCACGACGTGCAGACCGAGGTCCATCTGCTGACTCTCGGCGACTGGGCGCGAGCCGAGATCGCGGGGTTGCCTGCGCTGGCGACGATCTCGGTCCTCGACACCGATCCCGATGTCGGCGACGAGATCTTCCTGTCGGCGAGCAGCTTCACCACGCCGCCGACCCTGCTGCACGGCACCACCGTCGACGGTGTGGCTCCGCTCAAGCAGAGTCCGGCCCATTTCGACGCCGACGGCATTTCCGCGACACAGCATTTCGCGACCTCCGACGACGGCACGTCGGTGCCGTACTTCGTGGTGAAGCGCGACGACGTCACCGACGGGCCGACGCTGCTCTACGGCTACGGCGGGTTCGAGAACTCGATGACCCCGGGGTATGCGGCGATCTCCGCGCGGAGCTGGATCACGCGGGGCGGGATCTACGTGATCGCGAACATCCGCGGCGGCGGCGAGTACGGCCCGTCGTGGCACACCCAGGCACTCAAAGCGGGCCGCCACCTGGTGTTCGAGGACTTCTCGTCGGTGGCGAAAGACCTCGTCACGAGGGGGCTCACCTCCCCGGATCGCCTGGCCGCCCAGGGCGGGTCGAACGGCGGACTGCTGATGGGGGTGATGGTGACGAGGTACCCGGAGTTGTTCGGCGCCATCGTCTGTCAGGTACCGCTGCTCGACATGAAGCGCTACCACCTGCTGCTCGCGGGCGCGTCGTGGGTGGCCGAGTACGGCAACCCCGACGACCCCGCGGAGTGGGAGTTCCTGTCGCAGTACTCGCCGTACCAGCGGATCGTCGCCGGTGCGCAATATCCCGACCTGCTGATGACGACCTCCACCCGCGACGACCGCGTGCACCCGGGTCACGCCCGCAAGTTCACCGCACGGATGGAGGAACTGGGCCACCGCGTGCGGTACTACGAGAACATCGAGGGCGGCCACGGCGGCGCGGCCGACAACAAGCAGTCGGCCTTCAAGTCGGCGCTAGCGTACGAGTTCCTCTGGCAGACGGTCGGTTCCCGCGGCACGCAAGGCTGACTGTGGGGAAAGTCCAGTCACGCGGTGGGTGCTCAGCGCGCAGAAAGTCCAGTCGCGGGTTGGTGCTGAGCGCGCAGAATGTCCAGTCGCGGGTTGGTGCTGAGCGCGCAGAATGTCCAGTCGAGCGGTCGGGCTGAGCGCGCAGAAAGTCCAGTCGAGCGGTCGGGCTGAGTGTGTGGAAAGTCCAGTCGAGTGTGCTCACCGCGTCGCGCGAGCCGACATTGAGACAGCGCACACTCGACGCCGACTTTCCGCACAGTCAGCGGTGGTAGAACGCAACCACGAATCAGGCAGCAAGGTACAGCGGAGCCCGCGGCCAGGTGAGGTCGAAGCTCCGAGCCGGCGGCGGTCCACTCCGCTCAGGGCACGGTGGATCGACCTCTCGGGAATGTCGTTCGAGCAGTTCGTCGATCCTGTGTAGGTGGTTGGCGCGCAGCTCATCGGGTGGGTCGGTGTTACGTCGCCACCCATAGCGGCCCCTGTCAGGGCCGTCGGTGATCTTCTCGGTGCTCCACTGATGCGGTTCGGATCCGACGGCCCGATTGTGGCGTCCGCACGCCGGTGCCAGGTGCGGAGAGTCGGTGAGACCTCCATCGGCCCAATCAGCTTCGGCGTGATGCATTTCGGTGTGCGCGAACGGTGTCGTGCAGTCGTCTTTGCTACATCCCTTGTACTGCGAGAACGCCATCAACCGCTGCGCCTGCGACGCGAGGCGCCGGCCGCGGCCAAAGAACAAGGGTTCGCCGGTGACGTCGTCGAACACCGCGAGGTGGGACTGGGCGTCCGCAGCTAGCTTGATCACGTCAGACATCGGGAGGTCGCTGCCGGTGGCGGTACGTGCGATGCCGGCATGCTCGCGCAACTGGGCGTCGGTGATGGAGACGATGATCTGGGGCGGCAACCCACGATGCGACCCACCGAGAAGCCCACCGTTCACCGCAGCGTCCAACAGAGCTTTCAACGCGTCGTGGTTCCGCTGACTCTGCGATCGATGGTCCCGGTCAGCGGCCTCCCGCAGGACCTCGGAATCGGCGTCGGCGTGATCGCCTTTAGGTGACTGATCGTCGTCAGGATTGTTCATCCCGGGCGCGGCCCACTTCGCGAGGACGACGTCGAACAGAGCCCGCGTCATCGGATCGAGAGTCGCGGTGAGTTTCGACATCAACTGGCTGTCCTGGCACCCGAGGTTCAGTTTCCGATTCCTGGCGCGGTCGCGATCGTCGGTGAGGGTGCCGTCGGGGTCGAGGTGGGCGAGGATCCGCACGCCGGCGGCGCCGATCTCTTTGGGCGTGAGTGTGGTGGCGAACTCGGCCAGGACTTCCTCTGCCCGCGCTCGCTGTTCCACATCGACGGCCGAGGGGATCTTCTTCAACACGTCGAGTACCGCGTGGACGTGATCGGGCCCGATCGTTCCCGCGGCCAACTCGCGAGCGGTGTTCGGACAGACGGGTGGCAATTGTTCGCCAGTCATCGCGTGCATGGGCTCCAACGCCTGCACCGCCTGCAACCGCTTCTTGGGGTGGGTGATCCGCAGTTTCGTCTGCAGGAACTCGGAGACGGTCACGCATCCCACGGTCCGGTGGGCGTCACGGTCGGAGACCTCGAGAATCCGCTGGTTGCCGATGGATTCCATTCGGCGGATGTTGTGTTCGTGGCGGATCGCCAGCTCGGCGACGGTCTGCTCGTCGCAGGATGAGGAATCGGATACAGCGATTCTGTCCAAGATCTGTTCCAGGGCAGCGTAATCCGCCTCAAGATCGTTCACGGACTGCCCCCTCCCCAGGTGTGACTGTACGTCTATTCTAGCACGCGTGTTCGAGGTGTGGGAGATTGATTATCGTGAATAGTGTTGAACGTGAGTGCATTTCGGGTGGGTGGATGCGTTCTACTACCGCTGACGGTGCGGAAACCGGACGCCGAGTGTGCGTTGTTTCGTTGTCGGCGTGCGTGACGCTGCCAGCACACTCGACGGCCGTTTCCACACAGTCAGCAACCGCGGGCCACGCACTCGACGACCGTTTCCACACAGTCAGCATCGTTGGCCGGCCGTTTCCGCACAGTCAGCACTTTGTCTGACACGGCTCAGCGGCGGGTGCGCTCGAGGGTGAGGGAGACCAGGATGCCGACGGCGATCGCGGCGACGCCGACGCCGCCGACGATCAGGGAGGTGTGGTGCAGGTCGTCGATGGAGGAGTCGATGACGATGCGCGCTATCTGTTTGGCCGAGCTCTGGGCGCCTGCGACCTCGTCGTCGGCGCGACCACGGGCGAACACGCCGAGCACCCAGCTCACCGCACCGGCGATCACCGCACCCACACCGAGCGCGGCGAGGGTGAACCCGCGTCGACGGGCGAGGATCAGCGCGAGCAGGGCGAACACCGTCGCAATTCCCGCGGCGACGAAGGCGATGCGCGTGACCTGATCACCCGCTGTCGCGTACCGACCGGCTTCGAGGCCGCTGCGGCGCGACTCGCTCAGCGGGATCTCGACGGGCTGGGTGACGCGGACACCGCTGATGCCGAAGTCCCGGATCGCGCGGTTCACCATCGCGGTGAGATCGAGGGTGAGGACGCCGTTGCGCTCGGCGTCGGTGGTGGGCTCGGTGAACAGCCAATCATGCTGCTGGCCCAGCACATCGGCGAAGTCGGCGACGAACTGATCACTGCGTGTGTAGGCCCCGGTCGCAGGGCGGACCAGCGTGGCGCTGAGCGTCCCACCGGTCTGGTCGGAGATCTGCGCGGCGATCTCGTCGGCCATCAGATCCTGGATCTGCCGATCGTGGGCCATCGGCGACACGAACGACGTGAACCCCTCCCTGTCGACCACGCGATAGTGCACCCACAACGACGGCAACGCCCCCACCATCGCGATGATCGCGATCAGCGTCGCCAGTCCCGCACCAAAAGTCCGCACGCGCCCCACGCTACCGATCCCGCTCGAGCGGGTGCCGCTACTCCCCCAGCAGGTCGCGCGCGCGTCCCACGATGAGCGGGTCGGGGGTGCCGACGACCTCGGCGTCCTTGCCGGAGTAGTCGAAGAGGTTCAGCACGTGGCGCATGGCGTTCACGCGGGCGCGCTTCTTGTCGTTGCTCTTCACCACGGTCCAGGGCGCGTGATCGGTGTCGGTGTGGGAGAACATCTCCTCCTTGGCCGCGGTGTAGTCGTCCCACTTGTCGAGCGAGGCGAGATCCATCGGCGACAGCTTCCACTGCCGCACCGGGTCGACCTGCCGGATCGCGAACCGGGTGCGCTGCTCGAGCGCGGTCACCGAGAACCAGAACTTCACGAGGTGGACGCCGTCGTCGATGAGCATCTGCTCGAACAGCGGGACCTGTCGGACGAATCGCGCGTGCTGGGCGTCGGTCGCGAAACCCATCACCCGCTCGACACCGGTGCGGTTGTACCAGGAGCGGTCGAACAGCACGATCTCACCGGCGGCGGGCAGGTGCGACACATAGCGCTGGAAGTACCACTGCGTCGACTCACGCTCGGACGGCTTCTCCAACGCGACCACCCGGGCGCCGCGCGGGTTCAGGTGCTCCATGAAGCGCTTGATGGTGCCACCCTTGCCCGCGGCGTCGCGGCCCTCGAACAGGATGACGACCCGGGCGCCGGTGTCCTTCGCCCAGTTCTGCAGCTTGAGCAGCTCGATCTGCAGCAGCCGCTTCTCGAGTTCGTAGTCGCCGCGCGACATCCGCTCGTCGTAGGGATACCCCTCCCGCCAGGTGTCGACGACCGAGTGGTCGCTACGCAGGATCAGGCGGGGATCGTCGTCGTCGGAATCGTCGACGGTGAAACCCGACGTGTCCGCGAGGTCGACCACATGGGCCAGCTCCTCACGTCCGATGGACGTGCTCAGATCGACGACGGTGCGCAGTTCGGTCACCCGCCGAGATTAGAACGGCGGTCGGACCGCAACGTGACGTGAAGGTGAACGGCGGGCGTCGCCGCGAGGCTCCGTCAGCGCACGTTGGTGAAGTACGTGCGACCCGTCCCGAAGCAGAAGGTGCCGGTGGTGCTGTCGTAGGCCGCGGCCGCGCCGCCGCTGCAGCGGACGCCACCCTCGCCGGAGTACGCCGCTCCGCCGATGCCGGCCACGGAGACCGACGTGCCGCCGGTGCGGGCCTGGGCGACCGAGAGTCCGCCGGGCCCGACGCTGAACGAGTAGCTCGTGCCGCCGCTGCGCGCACCGGCCAGAGCGGTCGAACCGGGCGCCGTGTTGAGCGCGTTCGCGCGGCCGTTGGTGAGCGACGAGGCCACCGCGGTGCCCGCACCGGAGCGGTCCTCGGCGTGCGCCGTCGCCACGCCCTGGGCGCGAGCACCACAACTACCGGCGCCGACAACACGATTCACCTGACCGTTGTTGGCCGCGTCGCACACCAGCGGTGCCGCGGAGGCGCCCCCGGTACCGACGAGCGACATAGCGCCCACGGCGCACGCGCCGACGAATCCTGCTGCAACCGTGCGCACTGCCATGCGTGAACCAACCCGAAACATGCTGAACCTCAACTGATCTTTTCGAAACTCGCGATCCCGGCGGCCACCGACTCGCACGCGCCAACCGTACTCGCCGACACGCCGTCACCACCGGCAGCGCCGTGCATCGATCAGGTCACGAACTCCGAGCGAGGCCGCCCGTCAGGAACTGCGACGCTTCGCCCGTCAGGAACTGCGACGCTTCGCCTCGGCGGTGAGGCCCTTCTTCGCCGTCTCGACGGCCTTCTTCTGCGCCTGCTTCACGATGAGGCCGGGCATCTTGATCTTGAGATCCGCCTCGAGTTCGAACGCCACGTGCGACCCACCGTCTTTCTCGGTGACCGTGTAGGTGCCCTTCTGCGAGGACAATTGGTCGCTCTCGACCAGTTCCCATGTGCAGCTGTTCTCGGTCCAGGTGTAGTCGAGGACCTCGTTGTCGGTGATGCCGGCCATCGTGACCGCGACCTTGACCCGCTTGGGGCTGCCGTCGGAGTGCTCCTCGAGGATCTCGGCGCTCTTGTGCGGGCCCGACCACTCGGGCAGCGCCTCCACATCGAGCAGGATCTCCATGATCACCGACGGCGCGACGTCGACATCGAATTCGGTGTTACCGCTGACTGCCATGGCAGCGAAGGTACCCGACCGGACCACGACCGCGTGGCCGATCACCGGCGTCGGCCGTCGCCTATTCCGTGTCCTCGAGACGCAGCGGCCAGGCCTCGTCGGGAATGTCGTGAATCGTGCACGGACGATCACTCGCGGTGAACCATCCACGGAAGTGCATGATCTCGCCGAGGGTCACGTTGCGGACCGTCGCGTCGAGGCGGAACCGCTGCTCGTCGTCGTCCCACTCCTCGACGTAGCGCATCGACGTCGCGAACAATCCGCGCATCCCCATCCGCAGTCCGCGGCTGAGCATCCGCATCGGCTCGCTCTCCAGGATCAGGGACCCACCCGGACCGACGCGGGGGTTCAGCGGGATCAACAGATCGGGACCGTCGCCGAAGTAGTCGACCAGCCCCGAGGACCCGTTCACCAGAAGCGAGTGCAACCGCTGCTCACCGTTGGAGTACGCGAACCGACGGATGACGGCGAGCGATTCGCGACCGCGCTCGTCGACGTAGCAGTAGTTGTCCATGAAGAACGGCACGAGGCGGCTCGTGGTCGTCGGCATCACGTTGCGTTTACGGAAAAAGCGCAGCACCGGGGGCGTGAGCTTGGACGTGCAGAACACCGATTCGACGATCCCGCTCGTCACCTGCGCGACGCCCGACGTCGAATCGACGCCGTACCGCCACTGGATGTTCGGGTGCAGCTTGGTGAACTCCGAGCCCAGTGCGGCGCGATACACCGGCGTCATCCGCGCACCGCCGCACCCAACCCAGACATGACTGGTGAATCTACTCCCGCGACACCCCAGCCGTCACAAGAACACCATCGTGCTGGTCGCGACGACCACCAGCACCGACGGCGCGGGTCACGCGGCGCTCCCGCCGTCGCGGCGACCGGCCGCGAGGTACGTTCGCACCCGAGGTCCACACGTCTTCTGATCCGGGGGTACCCGCCCATGTCGTCGCCCAGCGCTGCGCTGTCCGCCCTGACCCTCGACCCCCTTCCGTCGGAGGGATACGTGTTCACCACGCAGTGGCCGGTGCGCACCAGCGACATGAACGAGAACGAGATCCTGGGCTACGACTCGGCCGCCCGCTACCTGCAGGAGGCAGGCGCATTACATCTCGCCGACGGCAACGCCCTCGGCGACCACGAGTTCTGGATCGCGCGACGCACCGTGATCGACATGATCGAACCGATCAGCTGGCCCAACACGGTGACCGTGTCGCGCTGGTGTTCGGGGTTGTCGTCACGGTGGTGCGACATGCGGGTGCAGATCGTCGGCGACCACGGCGGACGGGTCGAGACCGTCGGGTTCTGGCTGAACATCAACATCGAGACCGAGGGCATCGGCCGCATGAGCGACTACGTGATCTCACGCCTGTCGACGACCACCGACAACACCCGCCTACGCTGGAAACCCATGCTGACCGATCCACTCCCCACCGAGTCGACACGCACCTTCCAGATCCGCCGCAGCGACACCGACCGATTCGGGCACGTCACGAACGCGATCTACTGGCAGGCCGTGGCCGAGGTCGCCCCCGAGGTCGCCGAACTCGTCACCGCGCCCCATCGCCTCGTGGTCGAGTTCAACAAGCCGATCATGTACGGCCAGGAGGTCCACCTGACCACCGCGCCCATCGACGACGGACTGCTCGTGTGGTTGTCGGTCGACGGTGAATCCCGTTCGCACGCGTCGATCACCGCGTTGGCCGCCTGATGTCGACGACCGAGCCGCTCGCGGCGACCCCACTGACCGATCGCCCCACCGAGGGATACGTCTTCGACACCGGGTGGCCGCTGTCGAGCGCCGACATCGACCAGTTCGAGGGACTCAGCGTCGACGGCATCGCCCGGTACCTGCAGGAGGCCGGGGCGCAGCACCTCGTCGACGCAGGCGCGTTCGAGACCCACAAGTTCTGGATCGTGCGCCGGACCGTCATCGATGTGATCCGCCCGATCACCTGGCCCGACGAGGTGCACCTGTCGCGATGGTGCTCGGGCATCTCGCCGCGCTGGTGCAACATGCGCGTGCGCGTCACCAGCGAGAACGGCGGCCTCATCGAGACCGAGGGTTTCTGGATCAACATGAACATGGAGACCCAGTCGCCGGGGCGACTCGAGGACACGTTCTTCGACATGCTGGCCACCACCACCGACAACCATCGTCTGCGCTGGAAGGCGTGGCTGAACACCCCGCTGGAGAACGAGTCCGATCGGCGGTTCGTGCTGCGCCACGCCGACACCGACCGGCTCGACCACGTGAACAACTCGGTGTACCTCCAGGCGCTGCGCGAGGTGTTCCCCGACCACCCTGACCTGTTGAGCAACCCCTACCGACTGGTGATCGAGTACAACAAGCCGATCACCTTCGGTGAGGACGTGCGCATCACGACCGCACCCACCGACGGCGGCATCCTCATCTGGCTCTCGGTCGACGGCGACTCCCGCGCCCACGCGTCGATCACCGCACTGCCGCACTGAACTCGCGTCAGAACTGATCGTTGCGGTCACGCGCGAGGACGAAGCCGAACCGACCCGAGTCGGGTGTGCAGGTGATCCCCGCGGTGGTCGATCGACAGATCACGCCCGCTGTCGCGATGAACTCGCCGTACTCGAGGACCTTGCCACCCAGCGTCCCGGCGCCGACGTTCTGACTGTTGCCCACGTAGGCGGGCTGATTCATGCAGTGACCCCCCGCGTGGTCGGCGAAGAGGGTCACCCCGTACGTGCTGTTGCCGCGGTTCTTGCAGACCGTCCCGGTGTTGCTCGCCACCGAACTGATCGCCTGGCAGCCCGGCTTGATCGAGGGGTAGGCGAATCCGATGCCGCACTTCACGTTCCCGCTCGGCGACTGGAAGTAGTACGCCATGCCGTTGGCGCCGTCGGTGTAGAACGACCTCGGATCGACGCCGACCAGCTCACCACCGACCGGGGCCCGACCGGCGGTGGTCGCCGCAGGTGCGGCCGGCGCGGGAGCGGGATCCGACACCTGATCGTCGGCGACCTGGGTCGGATCCGACTGGGCAGCGGGGGCGTCCGAGGTGCTCGGACCTCCGGCCGAGACGGTCATCGTCGCGGTCCGGGTCGGGGTCACCTGACCGTTGTCGCCGCCGCAGCCCGCGAGGGCCACAGCCGCCACGGCGAGAAGTGCCGCCACCAGCCCCGATCGCCTTCTTCCGTCCGTTCGCGCCATTGTTCGTCCTCACTGTCGACGTCGTCGGTACCATTCGGTACCACGTTCGGATCATCGCTGCGGCCGACCGAATCGTTTCCTTTCGTTACGTAACCGACATCTCGTGGCACCAACAGTATGCGCGTACTGTTTTCCTCACAGTACAAGCGTACTGTTTGACGGGAGGCTGACATGTGGAACCCGAAGCACTACCTCGCATTCGCTGATCACCGGGGACGCCCCTACGGAGAACTCCTGGCGCGCATCGACTCCGAGCGACCCCGTCGCGTCGTCGACCTCGGCTGTGGCCCCGGCAATCTCACCGCGGGACTCGCCGCCCGGTGGCCGGACGCCGCCATCGAGGCGACCGACAACTCACCGCAGATGGTGGCCGCCGCGCGCGAGCGCGGCATCGACGCACAGCTGCAGGACGTGCGTGACTGGCGGCCCGCACCCGACACCGACGTCGTCATCTCCAACGCGACCCTGCAGTGGGTGCCCGAACACCGCGAACTGCTCCACAGCTGGGCCCGAGAGCTGCACCCCGGCGCACACCTGGCCTTTCAGGTCCCGGGCAACTTCGAGTTCCCGTCGCATCGGATCATCCGGTCCGTCGCGACCTCACCGCGCTGGCGGGATGCGCTGTCGCAGATCGACTTCCGCGGTGGCGACACCGTCGACGGTCCGACCGGCTACGCGGCATTGCTCACCGACGCGGGCTGCGTCGTCGACGCCTGGGAGACCACCTACGTGCAACAGCTCACCGGTGACGACCCGGTGCTCGACTGGGTCACCGGCACCGCACTGACGCCGGTCCGATCAGCCCTCGACGACGACGCCTGGGAGGCGTTCCGCTCCGACCTGGCCCCCCAGCTGTCGACGGCGTATCCCCGCCGCGCCGACGGCAGCACGTTCTTCCCGTTCCGGCGGATCTTCGTGGTGGCACGCACCGGCTCGGATGACGGTGAGGTCAGACGACCGTGATGCCCGCGTCGGCCATCTCGGCGACGGCATCGGCCGAGGTGCCCGGCGCGACACCCGCGATCAGATCGGTGAGCAGTCGGACGCCGAACCCGGCGGCGAGCGCATCCAGCGCGGAGGCCCGCACGCAGTAGTCGGTGGCGATACCGACCACGTCGACGTCGGTCACACCGAGCGCCCGCAGCGCGTTGACCAGCGCCGAACCGTCGTCCGTGGACCCCTCGAACATCGAGTACGCGGGCACACCCTGGCCCTTGCGCACGTGGAGGTCGACCGCATCGGCGACCAGATCCGGGTGGTACTCGGCGCCGGGGGTACCCGCCACGCAGTGCACCGGCCAGGTGACCTCGAAATCGGGTTCCGACGTGGTCGCGAAGTGGCCGCCGTTGTCGTTGTCGGCGTCGTGCCAGTCGCGCGAGGCGACGACGACGTCGTACTCGGCGTCGACGAGATACTCGGTGACTCCCCGCGCGACCGCGGCACCACCGACCACCCCGAGGGCGCCACCCTCGGTGAAATCGTTCTGGACGTCGACGATCAGCAACGCGGTGACCATCCCCCGATCCTACGGATGGTGGTGTCGCCGGGCCGCCCTCCGAGCGCTACGGGCGACGGTGTCGCCGGGCCGCCCTCCGCGCGCTACGGCCGGACGTGCACCACCTGCGGGTCGTGGTCGGAGGTCTGGCCTGCGAACTCGGCGTTGAGGTGGATGACCTCGTACCGCGCCCGGGCGCGCAGGTCGGCGCTGACGATGATGTGGTCGAGTACCTGCGACACCCCGGAGTAGACGTAGGTGTACTGCTGCGCGCGCGGCAGGGTGGCGATCAGGTCGACGAGACCCGTGCCGCCCCCGGTGAGGGTGCGGACGGCGGGACTGAACTGGTAGTCGTTCAGGTCCCCGGCGATCACGATCGAGGCGCGCCGATCGATCGCCTGCAGGCTGCGGATCCACGCGTTCTCGACCCGTGCCTGGGCGAGTCGCTGGGTCTCGGAACTGCGTGCGGGCGGCTGGAAACGGCCGTCGGCCGACTGGTCACCGCCCTTGGAGGCGAAATGGTTTCCCACCACGAACACCGTGCGACCCCGGAACACGAACTGACCGACAAGGGGTTTGCGGCTGTTCGTCCACGCCGGATCGGTCGGCGCTATCCGACCCGGTGACACCGAGAGCTCGGCACCACCGCTCGCACTGCGCTGCGGGGTCGTCGCGGTGGTGGCGGTCGCCCTACCGCGGTCGACGAACGAGACGCGAGACGGGTTGAACAGGAACACCGTTCGGATGTTGCCGCCCGGCTGACCGCCGTCGGCGTCGTTGGTCGGGTCGACGTCGCGGTGGTCGTACCGCGGACCGCCTGCGGCGGCGATCGCGTCGACGAGGGTCGAGATCGTGGTGTTCGCGGCGGTGATGCCGTCGTCGGTGGCGCCCGAGTTGTCCTGCACCTCTTCGACGGCCACCACGTCGGGGCTCGCGAGGTTGGTGACGATGCCGCGGGCGAGCGCCGAGAACTTGCTCTGCGGGTCGCGCGGGGCGAGGTTCTCGACGTTGTAGGTCGCCACCGACAAGTCGGCGGCGTCGGGCTTCGACGCCACCGTCGGGGTGAGCCCGCCAGCGACGACCGCCGGCAGGGTCGGCGCGTCGATCACGAATCCGCCGAAGCTCGACCAGTCCACCTGGCCGACGACGGGACCCGCGAACCGGTCACCCACGTTCATCCGGGGCTTCGCACCGTCGAGGGCGGAGACCTTCACCCGGCCGGTCGGCAGGTCGTAGCTCGACAGCAGCGCGCCACCGTGGATCGTCCGGTCCGCGTTCGGCTTCGAGGTGATGTAGACGTCGCCGTAGGTGTTGCTCGGGGCGATGATCCACGGCGCCGGCACCGACACGCGCTCACCCTCGTGCGATTCCCAGAACTCCTGGGCCGATCGTGCCGGCACCGCGCGACGGATCTGCTCGATGTCGCCCGACACCGGAGGTGCGAAGCGGGAGGGGACCGCGGTCGGCGAGATGACCACCGGGGCGGGGAGCGCGTTGCCCGACGACACCACCGTCACCGTCGGCGAGGTCAGCTCGGTGACGCTGAGGTCGGCGACGTTCGCCGCCGCGCGGTACTCGGTCACGGTGGCCGCGACCGTGACCGCGTCGCCCGGCTTCACCGTCGGCGCGGCCGAGCCGGTGAACACGAAGATGCCGTCGGAAGTCGACCGATCCCGAGCACGATCATCACGGTCGGATGTGGCCGACTGCATCCAGAAGCCGCGGGGAGACCCGGTCCGGATCGCCGTCACCACGCCAGGCACCCCGGATACCTTCTGCCCGACCAGCGGCGACGTGAACCCCGGCCCCTGGATCGCAGCGATGGTCGTCCCGGTCGACGTCGGGGTGGGTGATGTCGGCGTGGGCGTGGCCGCGGCGACCGCTGCGGGCGCGAGGGCGGTCACGAGCGCCAGGGCGAGGGGCGGGGTGAGGCGGGTCAGACGCATGGTCACGAACTTTAGCCTCGCCAACTACATCGAGATGAACACGCGGAGAACGCACCACCTCGCCCGCGGGCGGCGTCAGGCGGGCGTGGGCGAATCCCGCCGGTCGGCGACGACCTGCTCGAGCGCAGAGGTGAACGCCGCGGCGGGCTGGGCGCCGGATATGCCGTAGCGGCCGTCGAGGACGAAGAAAGGGACGCCGGAGATGCCATGGGCGCGGGCCTGGGCGATGTCGGCGTCGACCTCGGCCACGAACTCGTCACCGGCCAGCGCCTCGAGCACCGACGCGCGGTCCAGACCGACCTCGGCGGCGAGATCGGCGAGCTCCTCCGGGCGGCCCAGGTGGCGCCCCTCGGTGAAGTACGCCGCGAACAACCGCTCGGCCAACTCGCGCTGACACCCCACGGTCCGTGCGAGATGCAGTGCGCGGTGGGCGAGTCGGGTGTTGGTGTGGTGCAGCGCGTCGAAGTCGTACGCCAGTCCCTCGACCGCCGCGAGTTGCGTCATCTCGTCGAGCATCTGCTCGACCTGTGCCGGCGACATCCCCTTGTGCCCCACCAGGAAATCGACCTCGGAGCCGTCGAAGTCGGTCGGGGTGTCGGGCGCCAGTTCGTAACTGCGATATGTCACCGTCACGTCGTCGCGGCCGTCGAACGCGGCCAGCCCCTGCTCGAACCGGCGTTTGCCGATGTAACACCAGGGGCAGGCGATGTCCGACCAGATCTCGACGGTGATGGGTGTGCTCATACCGGACTCAACCACGACGCACGAGCCGGGATTCCGTGGTGGTCAGCGTGGGGGGAGCAACGGCGTCGTGAGGGGGGCCTCCGGCGCACGGGTGACCGAGGTCGACCCGGTGCGCAGGTACTCGACGATCGCGGCATCGACGACCGGGTTGCCGCGACCGAACTGCACGTGGTCGCCACCCCCGACGGTGATGAGGTGCGATCGCATCCGATCGCGGTGGATCAGCCCTCCCGGGTACGGCGTCTGCGGGTCACCGATGCTCTGCAGTTGCAGCGGCGTGACAGCCAGGCCACGGTTGCTGATCCGGACCGGGCGCGCGACCGGCGCCGCCCCCGAGCAGGCGAGTCCGGACTCGAACAGGTAGCTCGCACCGGTGTAGGGGTCGCCGATGACGAAGGAGTCCAGCAGCGACGCCGGCGCGACCTGCGGACGGGCCGTGACGGCGTTCTCGTTGCAGAGTAGGAGCAACTGCATCGACGACGAGTTCACCTGGCGCTCCGCCTGGTTCGACGGGAGTTGTCGAGCCGGCCTGGGAGCGAGGATGATTCGCTGGGCGAGGCGTGGCCAGTCGTCGCGACTGGGTGCCGCGACCCGGGTCAGCGTCAACAGGTTCGACGCGTTCTGCGACTTACCGGTCGCGAGGCTCGCGACGAGGTTGTCGAAGTAGGCACGCGCGGCCGCGGTTCCCGATCCGCGCAGGAAGGCGTCGAACGCGGTCCGCATCGCCGGCGGGGTGTCGCCGACCTGCGCCGGGGGCGGTCCCAGCGACGGCGGGACGCCCGCTTCGGCCGCCACCTTGCGGCTCCACTCGCGGTAGACCGCGAGTGGCGTGCGACCGAGGTGATAGGTCGCGTCGTTGCCGGCGATCCACGCGAACATCGCCTGAGTGCGAGCCCTGTAGGGCGCGGTCTGTGCGGTGAGCAGCGTGTTCCACACGATGGTCGGGTTGACGGCCGAGTCGAGGATCAGCCGATCGGTGTGTTGTGGGAAGAGCGTCGCGTACGTCGACATCAGCGTGGTGCCGTAGGAGATCCCCAGCAGGTTCACCCTCGGGCCGAGACCCAGTTGCTCTCGCGCCGAATCGATGTCGCGTGCGGTGTTCTCGGTGGTGATGTTCTCGGTCCCGCCCGGCGTGCGCGCGTCGCACGCCGATCGTGCGACCGCGCCACCGGCGAACACCGTCGCCGGCGAGCTCGGCGATACCGGCGCACACGCCACGGGGTTGGCGCCGATGAGTCCGCGCGGCTGCACGGCGATCAGATCCCACTGCGCGCGCAGCTCCGTCGGCAGCTTCGCCTGGGTGAACATGGGGATGCCGTCACCCCCCGGCCCACCGGGGTTGCCGATCAGGACACCGCGCTTGTTCGCCTGATCACCGGCGGGCAACTTCGACACGGTCACCGAGATGCTGCCCGCCGACGGGCGCGCGTAGTCGCGCGGGACCCGGACGACGGTGCACACCGTGTCCGCCGACGCGCCATGGATCGCCGGGCACGGCCCCCACGAGGCGGAGCTCGCAGGAGCAGGCGCTGCGGAGGCCGACGACGTGGCCACCGACGCTGCCAACCCGACCGTCATCGCCCCGACGAGAACACGGATCGCCACTCGACGCGTCGTACTGTTAGCCACGCGCACGACGCTAGTTCATCACGTACGACAGCGCGACACCTCGCACCTCCCGCACGGTCGCGGTCGGCTCCGGCATAGCGACAGCCGATGGGTGCGGGCAAATTCTCGCCGCAGATCGGCCCACGGTGGCGCCAACCCTCGCCGATCGCCGACGTCTTTGTGACCGTCGAATCCGACGAGGCCACTCGGGTGTCGTCGTCGTGACCCGGACAAGGAGCGCCACCCATGGTGATCTCGTACGCACACGTGGAGTCTCCGCCGACGTCCACCGGCGCCACCCCGCCCGCCGTCGCCTCGGCGAAGCGCCCGGCACCTCGCACGAGGTGGCAACGACACCGCTGGACCGTCATCCGGGTGCTGTCGCCGATCGCCCTGCTCGTCCTCTGGCAGATCGGCAGCGCGCTGCGGATCATCCCCGAACGGATCCTGCCCGCGCCGTCGCTGATCGCCGACGCCGGTGCCGAACTCGTGCGCAACGGCGAACTGGCCGACGCGCTGGTGGTGTCGGGTACACGGGTGGTCGAGGGACTCGTGCTCGGCGGTCTGATCGGTGTCGCGCTCGGCGCCGTCGTCGGACTGTCCCGGGTCGCCGAGGCCACCGTCGACCCGCCCCTGCAGATGCTGCGCGCACTGCCCCACCTGGGATTGATCCCGCTGTTCATCATCTGGTTCGGCATCGGCGAGACCCCGAAGATCCTGCTCGTCGCACTCGGTGTCGCGTTCCCGCTCTACCTCAACACGTCGTCTGCGATCCGCCAGATCGACCGCCGCCATCTCGAGACGGCCACCGTCCTCGGATTCTCGTGGCGGCAACGCTTCTCGCGCGTCATCCTGCCCAGCATCGCGCCACAGCTGCTCGTCGGGTTCCGGCAGTCGCTGGCCATCGCCTGGTTGACGCTGATCGTCGCCGAACAGGTCAACTCCGACGCCGGGCTCGGTTTCATCATCAACCAGGCCCGCGACTTCCTCCGCATCGACACCATCATCTTCGGACTCGTCGTCTACGCGTTGCTCGGCATCATCACCGACGGCATCGTGCGCATCCTCGAGGCCCGGGCCCTGCGCTACCAGGCCGACCGATGACCGCCACCGACACCGCCGTCGCATCGCTGCGCGGCGTCGACAAGTGGTACGGCGACCATCAGGTCCTGCGCGGGGTGGAACTCACCGTCGCTCGTGGCGAGATCGTCGCGCTCGTCGGACGTTCCGGCTCGGGGAAGTCCACCATCCTGCGTGTCCTCGCCGGCCTGTCCGACGACCACACCGGTGACACCCACGTCTCGGGTCGCCCGGCCGTCGCGTTCCAGGAACCTCGGTTGTTCCCGTGGCGCAGCGTGGTCGACAACGTCTCCTACGGACTCAACCCCTCGGGGGTCACCGGAGCCCCGGCCCTGCGCGCCGCCGAGGCCACGCTCGTCGAGGTCGGCCTCGACGACAAGTTCGACGCGTGGCCCGCCACGCTCTCGGGCGGGCAGGCGCAGCGAGCCGCCCTGGCCCGCGCGCTGGTCGGCGAACCTGAACTCCTTTTGCTCGACGAGCCTTTCGGCGCACTCGACGCCCTCACCCGGCTGTCGATGCAGTCGTTGCTCCTCGACCTGTGGCGGCGACACGACCTCGGGGTCCTGTTGGTCACGCACGACGTCGACGAAGCGGTGGCCCTCGCCGACCGTGTCCTCGTCCTCGACGACGGCGCGATCGTCGACCGGGTCGATGTCGATCTCCCCCGCCCCCGCGACCGCGGGACCTCCGGCTTCTCGGCGTTGCGGGCGCACCTGCTCGACGCACTCGGCGTGCACTGATCCACGCGACCGATCCACCTCTGATCCACCGAAAGGCATTCATGCTGTTCGCTTCTCGTCCCCGTTCGCGTCGTGTGGCAACGTCGCTGCTGACCCTCGTCGTCGGCGCCACCGCGCTCGCCGGATGTGTCTCACGCGAGTCCGACACCGGGTCGGCTGCCGCGCCGTCGGCGGTCGACGCGAGCCGGCTGTCGTCGGTCACCCTGAACGTCGGTGATCAGAAGGGCGGGACCCAGGCTCTGTTGGAGGCATCGGGGCAGCTGACCGGCACCCCGTACCGGGTGTCGTTCTCCACCTTCACCTCCGGTCCCCCGCAGGTGGAGGCGGCGACCGCCGGACGCATCGACTTCGCCGTCACGGGCAACACCCCGCCGATATTCGGCGCCGCCGCGAACGCCCGCATCAAGGTCGTCAGCGCGTACACCAACGACGCGAGCGGAGATCAGATCCTGGTGCCGAAGACCTCGACCGCGCGCAGTGTCGCCGATCTGCGCGGCAAGCGGATCGCCTTCGGCAAGGGCAGTTCGGCCCACGGGCACCTGCTGTTGCAGCTCACCAAGGCCGGGCTCACGCCGGCCGACGTGCAGCTCGTCCCCCTGCAACCCGCCGACGCGCTGACCGCGTTCACCGCGGGCCAGGTCGATGCGTGGGCCATCTGGGACCCGTTCACCGCCCTCGCGCAACAGCAGACCGGCGCCCGCACCCTGACCACCGCGCAGGGTGTCGCCAACGGCTACGGCTTCGGCATCGCCGCGCAGCAGGCCCTCGACGACCCGGCGAAGAACACGGCGCTCGCCGATTTCGTGTCCCGCCTCGCCAAGGCGTCCGCGTGGGCGCAGGCCCACCCCGAGGAGTGGTCGGCGAAGTACTCCGCGGCGGTGAAGATCGACCCCGTCGCCGGTGAGGAGGCCCAACGACGAAGCCTGCGGCCGGCCATCCCCCTCGATCGGACGGTGATCGATTCCGAACAGACGCTCTACGACGCCTTCGTCGCGGCGAAGCAGATCCCGGCCGGGAAACCGTTCTCCGACTTCGTCGACACCCGTTTCGACGCCACCGTGAAGGCGGCCACCCGATGAGCGCACGCGTCTTCTGGTTCCTGCCCACCGCCGGCGACGGGCGCTCGATCGTCGGTGCGTCGCACGCGTCGTCGCATCGGGTGGAGCCCGCCGGTTTCCGGCCGCCCACCCTGCGTTACCTGACCGAGGTGGCCCAGGCCGCCGACCGTCTCGACTACGAGGGTGTCCTCACCCCGACCGGAACATGGTGTGAGGACGCATGGTTGACCACCGCGGCCCTGCTGCAGGCGACCCGTCGGCTGAAGTTCCTCGTCGCGTTCCGGCCCGGGTTGACGCCACCGACACAGGCCGCGCAACAGGCGGCGACCCTGCAGCGGATGTCGGAGGGACGGTTGCTGCTGAACATCGTCACCGGCGGCGACGACGCCGAGCAGCGCCGCTTCGGTGACTGGGTCGATCACGACCGCCGCTACGCGCGCACCGACGAGTTCCTCGATCTCGTGCATCGCATCTGGACGCAGGACTCGGTCGATCATTCCGGCGAGTTCTACCGCGTCGCCGACGCGAGGGTGTCGCGGGCACCGGACCCGTTGCCGGAGTTCTGGTTCGGCGGATCGTCGGAGCCGGCCCTGGCCGTGGCGGCGCGCCGCGTGCAGACCTACCTCACGTGGGGTGAGCCGCCGGCGGACGCGAAGGCGAAGATCGACCGCGTGCGGGCACTGGCCGCCGCCGAGGGCCGGCGGCTGCGCTACGGCATCCGGCTGCACACCATTAGCCGCGACACCTCCGCCGAGGCGTGGGCGGTCGCGCAGAAGCTGCTCGACGAGCTCCCGGCCGACCAGATCGCGAATGCCCATCAGCTGCACTCGTCGTCGCAGTCGGAGGGTCAGCGCCGGATGGCCGCACTGCACGGCGGTCGCACCGATTCCCTCGAGATCTACCCGAACCTGTGGGCGGGTGTCGGGCTGATCCGCGGCGGGGCGGGCACCGCGCTCGTCGGGTCACACGAGGAGGTCGCGAACCTCATCGGCGAGTACCACGACGCGGGGTTCACCGAGTTCATCCTCTCGGGTTACCCGCATCTCGAGGAGGCCTACCACTTCGCCGAGGGCGTCCGCCCGATCCTCGACCGCCGCGGGATCACCGCCCCGGCGGCTCCTGCACGCGCGGCCTGAGACCTCAGGCCTCGTCGTCCCACTGCACCAGCTCCACCTGGACGTCGCCGAGCCGGACGGTGGCGTTGCGGCCCGTCGGCACCCGCGTCGGGGGAGCGACGACCCGCTCGATCCGTGGCCGCAGCGCGGTGAGCGCGCCGTCGAGGTCGTCGACGAGCCAGGTGATCTGGGTGTCGCGGACGGCGGCGAGCGCGTCCTCGTCGCCGGCGACGATGACGGTGTCGTCGGTGATCATCACCTGCAGCCCGCGGTCGGGCAGGGCGAACCTCCGGCCGCCGGCGGGCGAGGAGCCCAGCAGCTCGCGTGCCGCGAGGTGATCATCGAGGTCTGACGTGTACACACGAGCAAACGACTGCAGAATCGGCATGCATCAAGGCTATTGGCGGCACTGAGCGTTCGCGACGGCTCCACGGTGTACTACGCTTGGGTAGTACACTACTGGGCATGTCCACCGTTCCCGTGCGCGAGCTGAATCAACAGACTGCGGCCGTGCTGGCGCGGGTGAAGTCCGGTGAGCAGATCGAGATCACCGAGCGCGGTGTCGTCGTCGCCGTGCTCGCGCCCCCATCGCCGCACCCGCTCACCGATCTCATCGGCGCGGGCAAAGTCGTCCCGGCGACACAGTCGGGACCCCTGCCCGGGCCCACCGGACCCATGCACGACGACTCCTCCGACCTGCTGCGCGAGATGCGTGAGGACGAACGCTACTGATGATCTACCTCGACACCTCGGCCGCGGTGAAGCTGATCCGCCGCGAGCCGGAGTCGCGCAGCCTCACCGAATGGATCAACGCGTCCGACAAGGGATTGGTGTCGTCGGCATTGCTCGAGATCGAGCTGGTGCGAGCTGCGCGACGGTTGGGCGAATCCACCTTCGTCGGTTCCGCTTTCGCACTCCTCGACCGCGTCGCCTGTCACGAGATCGACAACGACGTACGGCGAGCGGCGGCCGCGTTCACCGATCCCCTGCTGCGATCGCTCGACGCCATACACCTGGCGACGGCTCGCGACGCCTTCGACGGTGTGGTGACGGACTTCTGTTGTTATGAACGGCGGTTGGCCGACGCGGCGCGCGACGTCGGGCTCTCGGTGGCGGCGCCCCGCGACAACCTCAGGCGCTGATTCGTCGCCTCTGTGCCCTACTGCACATGTGACCGACATCGTATTCCGTTTCGGCGCCGACAAGCGTGTAGTCGAGTGCATGAACGCAGTTCTGCATGAGCGCATCGTCGACGAGCGACGGCGGCGGCGCATCGTCCGCTGGTACTACGCGACGCACCTGATTGCCTTCATCGGAGTGATCTTCGGCTTCCTGATCCGCTTCGGGCCTCCCGCCGACCTGGCATACGCGGCCGGGATGACGCTGTGGCTCGGGGGTTTCGGGGCATCGTCGGTGTTGCTGCTGACCGGTGGTCTGCTCGGGATCTACGAGACGTCGACATCGGTGACGACGATCAAGGTCACCGCTGCACTCGTCTCGCTCCTGTCGGGATTTCTGATCTACGGCCTCGGCATCATTACCACCCCAGTGCTGCTGCTCGCGGGGATTCTCCTGCGCGCACTCGTGATGTGGGTTCAGAGACGACTCGGCCTGCAGCGCGCTCCTGCGACCGTTCCCGCCTGACGCGACCGTTGCGACGGTCGCGTAGGGGCGAAACGGTCGCAGGAACGCCGAAAGCCGGCCACCGCGAACGGTGACCGGCCTTCGGTTGTGTCTGATGAGTCAGACTGTCTGTCGAGTCAGACGGGGGGGATCAGAATCCCATCCCGCCCATCTCGTCGCCACCCGGCATCGCCGGGGCCGGGTTCTTCTCCGGCTTGTCGGCGACAACGGCCTCGGTGGTGAGGAACAGGGCCGCGATCGAGGCTGCGTTCTGCAGCGCCGAGCGGGTGACCTTCACCGGGTCGTTGATGCCTGCGGCGAGGAGATCCTCGTACACGCCGGTGCCGGCGTTGAGGCCGGTGCCCAGCGGGCTGTTGCGGATCTTGTCGGCGACGACGCCGGGCTCGAGGCCCGCGTTGAACGCGATCTGCTTGGCCGGGGCCTCGAGCGCGACGCGCACGATGTTGGCACCGGTGGCCTCGTCACCCTCGAGCGACAGACCGTCGATGGCCGGCTCCGACTGCAGCAGGGCCACGCCACCACCGGCGACGATGCCCTCCTCGACAGCGGCCTTGGCGTTACGCACGGCATCTTCGATGCGGTGCTTGCGCTCCTTGAGCTCGACCTCGGTCGCAGCGCCGGCCTTGATGACCGCGACGCCGCCGGCCAGCTTGGCCAGACGCTCCTGCAGCTTCTCACGGTCGTAATCGGAGTCGCTGTTCTCGATCTCGCCACGGATCTGCGAGACACGACCGGCGATGGCGTCGGCGTCGCCGGCACCCTCGACGATGGTGGTCTCGTCCTTGGTGACGACGACCTTGCGCGCGGTACCGAGCAGCTCGACGCCTGCGCCCTCGAGCGAGAGGCCGACCTCTTCGCTGATGACCTCGCCACCGGTGAGGATGGCGATGTCGGCCAGCATGGCCTTGCGACGGTCACCGAAGCCGGGGGCCTTGACGGCAACCGACTTGAAGGTGCCACGGATCTTGTTGACCACCAGGGTCGAGAGCGCTTCGCCCTCGATGTCCTCGGCGATGATCAGCAGGGGCTTGCCGGCCTGGATGACCTTCTCCAGCAGCGGCAGCAGGTCCTTGACGGTCGAGACCTTGCCCGAGACCAGCAGGATGTAGGGATCCTCGAGGACCGCTTCCTGACGATCGGCGTCGGTCACGAAGTAGCCCGAGATGTAGCCCTTGTCGAAGCGCATGCCCTCGGTGAGCTCGAGCTCGAGCCCGAACGTGTTCGACTCCTCGACCGTGATGACGCCTTCCTTGCCGACCTTGTCCATGGCCTCGGCGATGAGCTCGCCGATGGACGGGTCGCCTGCGGAGATGCCGGCGGTCGCAGCAATCTGCTCCTTGGTGTCGATCTCCTTGGCCGAGGCCAGCAGCGACTCGGTGACGGCCGCGACGGCCTTCTCGATGCCGCGCTTGAGACCGAGCGGGTTCGCGCCGGCCGCGACGTTGCGCAGGCCCTCACGAACGAGCGCCTGGGCGAGAACGGTGGCGGTGGTGGTGCCGTCGCCTGCGACGTCGTCGGTCTTCTTGGCGACCTCCTTGACGAGCTCGGCGCCGATCTTCTCGTAGGGATCCTCGAGCTCGATCTCCTTGGCGATGGAGACGCCGTCATTGGTGATGGTGGGGGCGCCCCACTTCTTCTCCAGAACGACGTTGCGACCCTTGGGTCCCAACGTCACCTTGACTGCGTCGGCGAGGGCGTTGAGTCCCCGCTCGAGGCCGCGACGGGCCTCTTCGTCGAACGCGATTTGCTTGGCCATGCGAAGTGATCCTCCGATAGGGGGTGACACTGAAGTTCGTTGGCCGGACTCGGTGCCCGCGACGGACGACCGGGGGTGTCAGTGAAGACCCGATCTCACCGTTCCGACCTGGCACTCCCGGTTCGAGAGTGCCAACTGCCTTTTTAGCACTCGCCCATGGCGAGTGCAAGGTCGCGGCGGCGGGTGACGCGACGTCGGTGGAAACGCTGTCGCGAAGCCACCACGGGCAGGTGAAATCCGCATCCACGCAGCCCACGCCCCTCGGGAATCGACTGAGATGTGCCGCTCTCGTGCACGCCAACGCCCTGTGGGCGATGGCATGCAGGAAACAGGCACATCTCAGCCACCGGCCTGTGCACAGATCGACGGCAGTCCCCAGAACCGGCCCGTCACCGCGCTCGGAACGGGGTTCGGCGCCCGGGGCCGCCGACACTGCTCGTCATGTCCGATCTCGACCCGGTGGTCCGCGCATCACACGGTGTCGTCTCCCGGCAGCAGCTGGCCGACCTGGATGTGGGCGATGCCGAGATCCGGCGACTCGTGCGCCGCGGCGCGATCCGTCGCCTACGTCCAGGATGGTTCGCCGCGCCTCACGCCGACCCGATGGTCGTCGAGGCCGTCTCGGCGGGCGGGATTCTCACGTGTGTCTCCGCCCTACGACGACACGGACTCTGGGTTCCCGAACACGAGAAGAAGCTGCATGCGCGGCCGGCCCACCGCAAGGTCCGACTCGCGTCGGGATGCCGCGTGCACGGATCCATCCCGCCACCGACGGCCGCCGTCGACGATCTGCTGTGCTCGCTCGCCTACGCCGCGCGGTGCCTCGACGCCGAAGGGCTCGTCGTGGTGTGCGACTCGGCGCTGAACTCCCGACGCGCCACCGTCGAGGAGATCACCTCCGCCCTGGCACCCGCCCCTGCACGCACCCGTGCACTGGTCGACCGATGTGACGGCGCCGCGCAGTCGGGGACGGAGACGATGGTGCGGCTCCGGCTGCGTTCGCGGAACATCTCCGTCACCCTGCAGCCCCGCATCGCGGGCGTCGGTTTCGTGGATCTGCTCGTCGGGGATCGCCTGGTCGTCGAATGCGACAGCCGCGAACACCACACCGGGATCGAGCGGTATGAGAACGACCGGGCACGAGACAGGATGCTGATCGAGCTGGGCTACCTCCCGCTGCGACTGAGTTACCGGCAGATCGTCCACGACTGGCCCGCCACCGAAGCCGCGATCCTGACCCTCGTACGACGCGGTGACCACCGGCGGTGACCGAGATGTTCCCCTCTGCTGCACGGCATCGCCCCATATGCGATGCCCGCCCGCTCAGTGCGACATCCCAGTCATGACTAGGCCAGACCCCACTCCTTGGCGAGGAGTTCGTGGGAGCGGAGGCGGTCGTCGAAGCCGTGGGTGACGCTGGTGACGACGAGTTCGTCGGCGCCGGTGGCGGCGGCGAGGGTGCGGAGCTCGTCGGCGACCGAGGGCGCGTCGCCGACGAACTGGGTGCGCACGCGGTCGTCGACGACGGCCTGCTGGGCCTCGGTGAGCGGTTCGGTGAGCGCGGGGTCGGGATAGGGCACGGCGCCACCACCGGCGCGGATGCTGTGGACCCACGGTCCGAAGCTCGAGGCGAGTTCGCGGGCGGTGGCGTCGTCGTCGGCGACGACGACATCGGCCGACACCACGACGTAGGGCTCGGCGAGCGTCTCCGACGGTACGAAGGCCTCGCGGTAGGCCGCGACCGCGTCGAGGGCCGTCGAGGGGGTGATGTGGTAGCTCGCGACGAACGGCAGACCGCGTCGGCCGGCCACCTCGGCGCTCTGTCCCCGACTGCTGCCGAACACCCACACCTCGACGTCGGCGTGCTCACCGGGCACCGCCGAGAAGTGCTCGCCCCCGACCTCGAAGGTGCCGGCGAGCAGCGCGAGGACGTCGTCGACGGCCTCGTCGAAATCGGGTTGCTGCGCCGGCGGCGGCAGCAGGGCGGTCGCCGCCGCGGCCATCCGAGGCGACCCGAGTTGCTTCACCGCGGAGAAGGGCCGGGGCACCAGCACCCCGTCGACGACCCGATCGTCGGTCACGGCCGGCGGACGCGGTGGCGCCGATCCCGCGGTGGCCTCGGCGCGACGCTGACCCGACCGCCCCACCCCGAGGTCGAGGCGACCCGGGTGCAGGGCGTCGATGGTGCCGAACGCCTCCACCACCGACACCGGCGTGTGGAACCCGATCTGGACGGCCGCGGCCCCCACGCGGATGCGGTCGGTCGCCGCGGTGACGAGCGCGATCGCGGTCGGCGTCGACGAGCTCGCGACGGCGACGAAGTGGTGCTCGGCGAGCCAGAAACGCTTGTACCCCAGACTCTCTGCGTGTTGTGCCAGTCGTACCGAGTTCCGCAGCGCGTCGGTCGGGGTGCCGCCCTGCGAGATCGGCGACAGGTCCAGCACCGACAACGGGATGGCGGTCATCGCTCGTCGATTCCCGGGACCCCGTCGGTCCGCGTCGCCAGGGCGGCCCGCGACGACGGCCACACCGAGTGCGCGTCGGGGTTGAGCGCTGCGGCGGCCGAGAGCAGGTCGACCGCTCGCAACCGCGTCAGCCACGACGGACGCAGGACATCGATGGAGACAGACATGGGTCCAGTGAGCGCCGTCGTGGCCGATCTCGCGACGGTTGTGTTCACCGTGATTTGTTCTCCGCGCGAACGGAATCGTCACCACCACCCTGGAGTTGACCCGACGACAACCGCTACCAGGAGGTGAGGTCCGCGTGTCCGCGAGCCCCGAGCAATCGATCCACGTCGCCGTCGCGCTGGGTGGCGCGGGACGACACCCGGCCGCCTGGCGTCTCGACTCGGCCCGCCCCACCGATTTGGTGAGCGCGCAGTACTGGATCGATCAGGTGCGCCTCGCCGAACAGGGGCTGCTCGACCTGGTGACCATCGAGGACTCGTTCTCCCTCTCGGACTCCTCGTCGGGTCCGGCGGCCACCGCCGACGGGCGCGTCGATCTCGCTGTCGGACATCTGGACTCGACGCTCATCGCCGCCCGCGTCGCACTCGCGACCGATCGCATCGGGCTCGTCCCGACGGCGGTCACCACCCACACCGAGCCGTTCCACGTCTCGAAGGCCATCGCGAGCCTCGACCACGCCTCGCACGGTCGGGCGGGTGTCCGCCTGCGGATCTCGCACCACGCGGGGGACGCCGCCCTGTTCGGACGCCGCCCCACCGCCGAACCCGTCCCCGACCTGCTCGCCGAGGCCGCCGATCACGCGGAGGTCCTGCGTCGTCTGTGGGACAGCTGGGAGGACGACGCGGAGATCCGCGACACCGCGACCGGCCGCTTCATCGACCGGGACAAGCTGCAATACATCGATTTCCGGGGTGCGTTCTTCTCGGTGCGCGGCCCGTCGATCACCCCGCGACCGCCGCAGGGCCAACCGGTCATCGCGACGCTCAGCCATACCGGCGACGTGCACCGCTTCGTGGGCAGCTCGGCCGACCTCGCGTTCGTCACCCCCACCGACGTCGCCGATGCGCGCACCATCGTCGCCGAGATCGACCGGGCCCGCGTCGAGGCCGGACGCGACGACGCCGTGCGCGTGCTGGCCGATCTGACCGTGTTCCTCGGCGACACCCGCGCGCAGGCGCGGGCGCATCGCGATCGACTCGACGAGTGGCTCGGCACCGAGTTCACCGACGACGCCGCGGTGGTCGTCGGCACCCCCGCCGACGTCGCCGACCGGATCGCCGAGCTCGTCGACCCCGCGACCGGGGTGGCCGGTGTCCGCCTGCGACCGGGAGCCGTACCCCTGGACCTCGAGGCGATCGTGGCCGGCGTCGTCCCGGAACTGCAGCGACGCAACCTGTTCCGCACGAGCTACTCCGAGGAGACCCTCCGCGGGCATCTCCGACTCCCCCGCCCCGCCAACCGCTACGCAGGACTGGTCACAGCATGAGCACCCCCGAGAAGAATCGCCGCCGTCAGGTCCATCTCGCCGCGCATTTCCCCGGCGTCAACAACACCACGGTGTGGAGCGATCCCGCGGCAGGCAGCCACATCGACATCGAGTCGTTCGTCCACTTCGCGCGAACCGCCGAACGCGCCAAGTTCGACTTCCTGTTCCTCGCCGAGGGATTGCGGTTGCGCGAGCAGAACGACCAGATCTACGACCTCGACGTGGTGGGCCGCCCGGACACGTTCACCGTTCTCGCCGCGCTCGCCGAGGTGACGAGCCACCTCGGCCTCACCGGCACCATCAACTCGACGTTCAACGAGCCGGTCGAGGTCGCACGGCAGTTCGCGAGCCTCGATCACCTCACCGCCGGTCGGGCGGCGTGGAACGTGGTCACGTCGTGGGACGAGTTCACCGGCCAGAACTTCCGTCGCGGGGGCTACCTCGCCAAGGACGCCCGCTACACCCGCGCCCGCGAGTTCCTCGATGCCGCACAGCGACTGTGGGATTCGTGGGACGACACCGACATCGTCGCCGACAAGGCCACGGGCCGGTTCCTCCGACGACCCGACGCGGGCGCGTTCTCGTACGCGAGCAGCCAGTTCGACATCACCGGCCGGTTCTCGGTGCCGCGCAGTCCGCAGGGACGCCCGGTCATCTTCCAGGCGGGCGATTCCGAGGAGGGCCGCGACTTCGCGGCCGAGACCGCCGACGCGATCTTCTCCCGACACGGGACCCTCGATGCGGGGCAACAGTTCTACGCCGACGTGAAGGGCAGGCTCGCCCGCTTCGGTCGCGAGCCCGACGAGCTGCTGATCCTGCCGGCGACGACGTTCGTGATCGGTGACACCGACGCCGACGCCGCCGATCTCGCCCACGAGGTACGCCTCGCGCAGGTCAGCGGTCAGACCGCGATCAAGTTCCTCGAGCAACTGTGGAACCGCGATCTCTCCGACCACGATCCCGACGGTCCGCTGCCGGCCGTCGATCCGATCCCGGGCGAGAACACCGTCGCGAAGGGGCGGGCCAGCGTGCGCATCCACCGCGATCCGCGCGACGTCGCGGCGGAATGGCGGCAGTTGGCCGAGGCGAAGAAGCTCACGACGCGCGAGCTGATCGTGGAGGTCACCGGTCGGCAGTCGTTCATCGGCTCGGCAGAGACCGTCGCGGACAACATGATCGAGTTCGTCGAGGCCGACGCGTGCGACGGCTTCATCCTCGTCCCCCACATCACACCCGGGGGCCTCGACCGGTTCGCCGACGAGGTGGTCCCGCTGCTGCAGGAACGCGGCGTGCACCGTGCGGACTACACCGGCACCACCCTGCGACACCACCTCGGGCTCGCCGACGTGCGGCCCCGGGTCGGGGCCTGAGCCCTCAGGCGGTCTGCTCGCGCAGGTCGTCCATGATCTGCTGGGTGGGGCGGTCGACGATGTCGGCGAAGTCGTCGTGCTTGCGCAGGTAGGCGGCGAACAGCGGACACACCGGCACCACGCGGGTTCCGTTGTCGCGCATGGCCTCCAGCGCGCCGCGGACCAGCAACGTCCCCAGTCCACGACCGCCGAAGGCGTCGTCGACCTCGGTGTGGAAGAAGACCCGCTGCGCGTGGCCGGAGTCGTCGGTGCGGTCGCGGTACAGCGCGAAGCCGACCACCGAGCCGGTGCCGTCGCCGGTGTCGACGGAGATCTCGAATCGCTGCATCGCCGGGTTGTCGGCGATGTCGGCCCGGGCGCCCGTCTTGTCGGTCGGCATGGTCAGTGGCCTCTCGTGGAGCCGACGTGCGGCGCCGGGTTGGCGCGCGGTCGCAGCGTGGTGGTGGGCATCTCGGGAGCCGGGATACGCGGGTGCGGCCCACGGTATCCCTCGACGGTCCCGAATCGGATGTCGCCGGCCTCCCACTGCGCACGGTAGGAGGCGATCTCGTCGTGGGTGCGTCCGACGAAGTTCCACCACATGATGATCTCCTCGGTGAACGGCTCACCCCCGACGAGCAGTGCCCGACCCGACGTGTCGGATCGGTTGGCCATGACGACGGTCGGCGACCCGACGCCGACGTAACCGAGTTCGCCGACCGCGAGCGACTCGTTCTCGACGGCGATGTCACCCCGGTCGCTCAACACGCCGTGTTCGTGCGTCGGAGCGACCTCGAGCGTCACGGTGGTGTGCGCGGGCAGCACGATCTCCGCACCGACCAGCGCGGTGGCGGTCCGCACCGGCGAGTCCGCCCGCACGCGCTCGTCACCGACCCGCAGGCCCACCTCGCCGAGGAACACCCGCATCTGCGCGCCGCCGGCGGTGACCGGTTCGGGGGCGAAGTGGTCGAAGCCGTGGTCGTCGTCGCGCACGGCGTCGGGCAGTGCCAGCCACAGCTGCGCCCCGTGGAGGATCGTCGTGTCCGGAGTGGACACCTCGGAGTGGCTGATGCCGTGACCGGCCGACATGAGGTTGAGCTCGCCGGGGCGCACCATCGCGTGGACGCCCGCGGAGTCGCGGTGCTCGATCTCGCCGGTGAACAACCAACTGACGGTCTGCAGACCGGTGTGCGGGTGCGGCGCCACGTCCATGCCGGCCGATGTCGACACGTCCTCGGGGCCGTAGTGGTCGATGAAGCACCACGCCCCGATCAGCGACCGTTGTCGCTGCGGCAGCGTCCGCCGGACACGCATCGCGCGCGGACCGCCCAACGGCACCTCGCGCGCGGTGATGACCTCGACGCCGCCGCGCGGGTCGGCCACGCACTCCTGGGACACCGGGTGCTCTTCGAGATTGCTCATCGCCGTCCCATCCGCTCGCTCACGCCGCGTCTATGTTGATGCGTGAGTGAACGATACGCCGGTGATCCCACCTGCGGCGTACGCCCACCGAGCCCCGCGCCCCGCGCCTCTGGTCACCGACAGGAGCCACGATGGACCACCCGCACATCTACATCGACAAGCAGTCCCCCGAGGCCTACCGGGCACTGGGTGGGGTCGCGGCCGCGGTGTCGGACACGGCACGCGGCGCCGATCTCCCGCGCATCCTGGTGGAGCTGGTCAACCTGCGGGTGTCGCAGATCAACGGATGCGCCTTCTGCCTGGAGTTGCACTCGCGCCGCGCGATCGCCGCCGGCGAGACCGTGCAGCGCATCGCGACACTGCCCGCCTGGCGCGAGACCGAGCTGTTCGACGAGACCGAGCGCGCGGCATTGCTGCTGGCGGAGACGGTGACGACCCTGCCGCCCCACGACGTGGCGGAGATCGAGTACGAACGGGCTCGCGCCACGCTCACCGACGACCAGGTCTCGGCGGTCATCTGGGTCGCCATCGCCATCAACGCCTTCAACCGGGTCTCGATCCTCAGCCGACACCCCGTCCGGCAGTGACCGGCGCGTCGGCGTAGATCGGGTAGTCCGGCAACACGAAATCCTTGCCCGCCCGCGAGAGCAGACGGTGCTCGACCCGCGAACGCACCGCGGGTCGCGCGAGCAGGGTGTGCACGGCCCGCAGCACCCGCAGGCCGCGCGTCGTCCTCGGCATCACCATGCGGGAGTTGCCCGACGACGGGGTCTGGACCGACTCCGCGTACGGGCGGATGATCCGTTCGTATGCGGTGAAGGCGCGCCGATGGTCGATCGCGTCGCCGGTGCGGGCCGCGTCGAGTTCGCCGGCGAGGACGTAGGCGCCCACCAGTGCGAGCGTCGTACCCATGCCGGTGGGGCCGCCCGCCCACGCCGCGTCGCCGACGACGATGACCCGGCCGCGCGAATAGGTCGGCATCACCACCTTGTCGGTGCGTTCCATGTAGAACTCCTCCGGCGCGGCCTCGAAGCCGTCGAGGATGCGGTCGGTCTCCCACCCGACTCCGGCGAAACGGTTGCGCAGCACCGTCATCTGCGCGGCGTGGCCGAGACGGTCGAGGCCGAGATCCGGCGCCAGGAAACCGAGGTTCGCGCGGATGGTGCCCGTGTTGTCCGGACGGAGGCCGACCATACGGCTGTCCCGCGCGGTCATCCAGCGCCACCAGTCGTCGTCGGCGGCGGTCCGCGCGATCGTGCCGTAGGCGATGTAGAGGCCACGGCTGATCGTGCCCACCTCGTCGCCGAACACGAGGTCGCGCGTCGTGGAGTTGCGCCCCTCGGCCACCACGACAAGGTCGAAGTGCTCGCGGGTGCCGTCGGCGAACGCGACGGTGACACCGTCGTCGGGCCGGTCCTCGAGCGCGACGACGTGCGTCCCGAACCGGTGCTCGACCGTTCCCTCCGTGAGTCCCATCAGGATCTCGGAGAGCTTCCCGCGCAGGATCTCCAGCTCGGCGGTCGGCCCGTCCTCACCCTCGAGGGCGGGCAGCTCGGCGTAGGGCTCGCCGCGGTGGTCGAGGTAGCGGATCCCGACCTCGCCGGTGGAGGCCGCCTTCACCTCGTCGCGGATCCCCATCGCGCGCAACACCGCGTGACCGGCGTCGCGGATGTCGATGTTCTGTCCAGCCTCGCGCGGACGCGGCGCCCGTTCGAGAAGCGTCACCGCGAAACCCGCCCGCTGCAGGGCCCACGCCTGCGCCGGCCCTCCGACACTGCCCCCGGTCACCAGGACTCTCGGCCGGTCACCCTCGTGTGCTCGTCGATCGGTCATGTCGTCCTCCATCACCGTGCGAATGTATGTAGACAATCTAGCAATCAGTTTGTCGAATGACCATATTGACTATGCACTCGCCCGATGGTGGGATGTCCCCCATGCCCGACGACTCCTACGGAGACCTCGACCCCGCGACGGTGGCCGTCCGCGACATGGTCGGCGCGTCGCGAGAGCTGGTCGGGCGCATGGCCGACCGGATGGGGATGAACCCCAACGACATGGCGGCGATCGCCGCGCTGGCACAGCGCGGACCGATGGGAGTGGCGGAGTTGGCCGCACACCTCGGGATCCGTTCGGCCTCGGCCACGGTCCTGGTGGACCGACTCGAACGCGCCGGGCACGTCCGGCGGGTCCGCGACACCGTCGACCGCCGCCGGGTGTCGGTGGTCGAGACCCCGGCCGCACGTCAGGCCACGCACGCGGCGTGGAGCGCGACGATCAGCCGCATCGACGACGTCTGCCGCGCCCTCCCCGACGACGAACGCGAGGTCGTCCTCCGGTTCCTGTCCGACATCACCGAGGTCACCGCGGACAGCGGGAACGACTGAGCGCAGGCTAGTGCGCGAGCACGCGCGCGGGCGCCATCGCGAGGACGTCGGCGACGAGGGAGTGCGCGAAGGCCTCGTCGGCGTGGAGCCCGAACACGACGTGGTGGTACAGCGGCGCCACCACGTGGTTGAGCACCTGGGCGACGGTCGGCACGGCCTCACCCCGCTCGGCGGCGCGGGCCAGCATCTGTCCGGCCTGCTCGTCGCGGGTCTCCCAACACGGGCACTCGCCCGGGGTGCCCTGACGCGCACTGACCATCGCGCGGAGGTAGACGATGCGCTCGGGTCGGGTGATGTCGGCGACGATGATGCCCGCCCACGCCTCGAGATCGCCCCGGATGGCGCCGGTATCGGGCATGGGCTCGTCGCCGGTCAGCGCGGCGACCGCGACCTCCTCGAGGAGCGTGGCCACCCCGCCCCAGCGGCGATAGATGCTGGTGGGGTTCACCCCGGCGCGTTCGGCGACCTGCGGGACGGTCATCGTGTCGCGATGACCCTCGCTGACCAGCGCGCCGACCGCCGCGTAGACGTCGGCCTGCACGCGTGCGCTGCGGCCGCCGGGCCGTCGGGCAGAGGTGCGGGTGGTAGTCATGTCTGCCATTATTGCAAATCGACTGGCTTTAAGTCGGCGCACGGTGCTACCTTCTCAAAAGCAACAATCACTGCTTTAAGTGAGGAGTAGCGACATGCAGCGACAGATCCCGCGGTCGGTGGCCTTCTGGCTGGTCGGCCTGACCTCGACGGTGGTGCTGTTGGCCTCGGCCGCGCCGTCGCCGCTGTACCCCGTCTATCAGCAGCTGTTCGGGTTCTCGGCCTTCACCCTGACCATCGTGTTCGCGGTGTACGTGCTCGCCCTGGTGGGGACGCTGCTCACCGTCGGATCGATCTCCGACCACATCGGTCGACGCCCCGTCCTCGCCGGCGCCATCGTCCTGTTGATCGTGAGCATGGTGGTGTTCCTGACCGCCGACGGTGTCGCGATGCTGATCGTCGCCCGGGTCCTGCAGGGGCTCGCGACCGGCGCACTGGTCGGCACCGTGAGTGCCGCACTCGTCGACCTCGCCCCGACACCACATCTGGGGTCGATGGTCAGCACGGCCACCCCGCCCCTCGGGCTCGCGACGGGCGTGGTGCTCGCCGGCGTGCTGGTGGAGTACGCGCCGCTGCCACGCGTCATCGTCTACGTCGTCCTCATCGTGGCCCTGGCCGTACTGCTCATCACGATCGCGTTCCTGCCCGAGACCTCGCCGCTCCTCGGCTTCGACTCGAGATCGCATGCGCTGGGGACGATCTCACCGAGTATCGCCGTGCCTGCCGACGTGCGTCCGGTGTTCTTCTCGGCGGTCCCGGCGATGCTCGCCACGTGGTCGCTCGGTGGGCTCTACCTGTCGCTGGGCTCGTCGATCACCGCGCAGATCCTCGGTGTCGCCAACCACGCGACCGGTGGCGCGATCCTGTGCGCCTTCTTCGGCAGCGCGGCCCTCGCCTCGACCGTCGCCTCCCGCGCGTCGACCACGATGAAGCTCGTCGTCGGGTACAGCGCACTCGCCGGCGGGGTGCTGATCTCGATGTCGGCGGTCCTGGCCGAGTCGGCACCGGTGTACGTGATCGGATCGATCCTCGCCGGAATCGGTTTCGGCACCACGCTTCTGGGCATCATGTCGGAGATGGCGCGCGTCAGTGCGCCCTCGCAGCGCGCCCAGGTGTTCGCAGCGGTGTTCGCCGTCTGCTACACCGCGTTCAGCGTCCCCGCGGTGATCGCAGGCGTCGTCACCGGCCACGTCGGCCTGCGCGCGACCGCGGTGGGCTACGCGATCTTCATCGTGTCGCTGATCGCCGCGGCCGCGATCGCCGCGGTGGTGTTGCGCGACCGCGGCGAACTCCCCACCGGCGACGAACCGTCAGGCGCGGGCCCGCTCGGCGGCCTTGGGCGTGACGACGCCCTTGTCGACGGCCTTGGTCACCCGCTTGCGCGAGAAGCGACCGACGCCGGTCAGGATGCGCGAGACGATGGTGCGGCGGCCCTTGCGGCGTTCGAGTCGGGCGCCCGCTGACAGGCTGAGCCGGGCGACGAGCGGCAGCGCGAACGCCACCAGCAGGTAGCGGTAGATGTAGCGCCGCGCCAGGAGCGGGATCACTTCAGCGCTCGGCGCGCACGGATCGAGCCCGAGATCAGCCAGGCGAGGACGGCGCCGACCGCAGCTCCGATGAGCAGCGCCAGCCCCAGCCCGAGATCGAGCTGCCATGCCAGGAACTTCACGCTGACCTTGTCGGTGTTCTGCAGCACGAAGGTCACCAGCGCGGCGATGACCACGACGGTCAGGACGAGGAGTACGCCCGATCCGGCCCCGATGGAACGCCGGCGTGTGGGGCGGGAGGTCTCCGTGGTGGCGGCACTCATGGCGGTCCTGCTCTCTGTCCTGCGGAATCCGTCGTGGATCACCGTCACAACGGACGATGTCAAGAAGACATCTCGCCGACCGCTCCCGCGACATCACGAGAAGGTCTCGAAAAATCACGAACCGATAACGGCGGCGGCGATCGTGTCCCGGTGTCCGCATGGAGGCCACCTGCGTTGACGTCCCGGGCCGCAGTGGGAGTAATAAGGAGCTATGCACCTCGCCCTCACCCCCGAAGAAGCGGACTTTCGCGATGAGATGCGGACGCTCTTCACCACGAAGATCCCCAAAGAGATCCGCGAACGCTCGGCCGCGGGAAATCTGAACTTCCCCGACGACATCGTCACCACGATGCGCATCCTCAACGAGGAGGGCATCGCGGTCCCGAACTGGCCCGTCGCCGACGGCGGCAAGGACTGGACCCCGGTGCAGCGCCACATCTGGCAGGACCAGATGAACCTCGCCGCCGTGCCCGAGCCGTTGGCGTTCAACGCCGCGATGGTCGGACCGGTCATCGCGCAGTTCGGTTCGCAGGAGATCAAGGACCGCTTCCTGCCCGCGACGGCGAACCTCGACATCTGGTGGTGCCAGGGCTTCTCCGAGCCCGAGGCCGGCTCGGACCTCGCGTCGTTGAAGACGAAGGCCGTCCGCGACGGTGACCACTACATCGTCAACGGCCAGAAGACCTGGACCACGTTGGCGCAGTACGCCGACTGGATCTTCTGCCTGGTGCGCACCGATCCCGATGCGCCGAAGAAGCAGGCCGGCATCAGCTTCCTGCTCATCGACATGAACTCCGAGGGCATCGAGCGGCGTCCGATCCAGCTCATCGACGGCGGCCACGAGGTCAACGAGGTCTGGTTCACCGACGTCCGCGTCCCGGTGGAGAACCTCGTCGGCGAGGAGAACGCCGGCTGGAGCTACGCGAAGTTCCTGCTGTCGAACGAGCGCGGTGGCATCGCCCGCGTCTCGTACAACAAGATCCGTCTCGCCCGGGCCAAGGAGATCGCGGCGTCGATCCCGACCCCGAACGGCTCCCTGCTCGACGACCCGTTCACCCGCGCCCGCTTCGTCGAACTCGAGAACGCCCTGCTGGCACTGGAACTCACCCAGCTGCGCGTGGTCGCCTCCGATGGCGACGGCAAGCCGAACCCGGTGTCGTCGGTGTTGAAGCTCCGCGGCAGCGAGCTCACCCAGGAGGTCACCGAGCTCATGACCGACCTGGCCGGTACCGACGCCCTCACCGTCTTCGACCCCGCCCTCGACGACGCCGAGTGGGCACACCTCGCCATGCCGACGTACCTCAACACCCGCAAGGTGTCGATCTACGGCGGATCGTCGGAGGTCCAGCGCACCATCATCGCCTCGGGGATCCTGGGTCTGTAGAGACCGGTCCACCGCACCCCACACATCTTTTCTGTACCCACGAAAGGGTCACTCCCCCATGGATTTCGAACTCACCGAGGAGCAGTCGCTCCTGCGCGACACCGCGCGTGAGGTGCTCGGCCGCGCCTACGACGTCGAGAAGCTCCGCGAGGTCGCCGAGACCGACCGCGGCTGGAGCGAGAAGGTCTGGAGCTCGCTCGCCGAGATCGGCATCCTCGGCCTCCCGTTCTCCGAGGACGACGGCGGCGCCGGTGCCGGTTTCGCCGAGACCGCGGTCGTGGCCGGCGAATTCGGACGGTCGCTGGCCCCGGAGCCGTTCATCACCGGCATGGCGACGCCGGGTGTGGCGATCGCCGCGGTCACCGACGACGCCCTGCGCGGCGAGATCGTCGGCGAGGTCGCCGAGGGCGGGCTGGTGCTCGCCTACGCCCATGACGAGCCCGGCGACCGGTGGCCCACCGCAGCCCTGGCGACCACCGCCACCGCTTCCGGCGACAGCTACACCCTGACCGGCACCAAGAGCCCCGTGCTCGCCGGCGACGTCGCCGGGACGTTCGTCGTCACCGCCACGCTCGACGGCGCACCCGCGCTGTTCCTCGTCGACGCCGACGCCGAGGGCGTGACCCGCACCGCGTTGCGCACCCATGACCGGCGTCGCGCCGCCCGGGTCACCTTCGACGGTGCGGCCGCGACAGCGCTGCCGGTCGACGATGCCGCCGCGGTGATCACGAAGACCGAGGTCGTCACCCAGACCCTCCTGTGCGCCGAGGCCGTCGGCGCCATGGAGCAGGCCCTGAACCAGACCACCGAGTACCTGAAGTCGCGCAAGCAGTTCGGCGTGCCGCTCAAGACGTTCCAGGCGCTCACCCATCGCGCGTCGAACATGTACGTCGAACTCGAGCTGGCCCGCAGCATCAGCACCTACGCGACGATGCGTCTCGCCGACGACGACGTGGACCCGGCGACCGCATCGCGCGCGAAGCTGCAGATCTGCCACTCGGCGCGTCTCATCGGCCAGGAGACCATCCAGCTCCACGGCGGCATCGGCCTCACCGCCGAGTACCCCGTGGGCCACGTGGTGAGCCGCCTGACCGCGATCGCCCACACCCTCGGTGGGTCCGACGATCACCTGCGCGCCCTGTCGGAGACGGTCGCCGATCACGACATGCTCACGCTGATCTGACGTTCCTGCTCGCCGCATTTGCGGACGTTCGTCCAGACAGGTGTCTACTCTGACCGGATGAGCGGTGATGTGCTGGTGGTGGTCGGCGTCGGTGGCATGGGCGAGGCCATCGCACGTCGTCTGGGATCCGGTCGTCCGGTGGTCCTCGCCGACCACGACGACGCCCGTCTGCAGGCGTTGGCCTCGGCCATGCGTCGCCAGGGTCATGACGTGCGCGACCACGCGGTCGACGTCAGCGACCGTGGGTCGGTGCGCGATCTCGCGGAGTTCGCTGCCGGGGTGGGCCCGGTGACCGCGGTCGCGCACACGGCGGGCCTGTCGCCTGCGCAGGCGTCGGCCGAGCGGATCGCCGCCGTCGATTTGGTGGGGATGGCGATCTCGCTCGACGAGTTCGGCGAGGTGATCGCTCCCGGCGGCGCCGGGGTCTACATCGCCAGCATCGCCGGTCACATCTTCCGTGACGCCGTGGACTCCGCGACCGCTGCGACGTTCGCGACGGCACCGGCCGAGGACCTCGCGGGGGTCGGGCTGCTGTCGATGCCCGATGTCCCCGCCGACCTCGCGCGGGCGATGACCTACGGATACGCCAAGCGCGCCAACCAGATCCGCGTACAGGCCCAGGCACCGCGGTGGGGCGACCGCGGCGCACGGGTCAACTCGATCAGCCCCGGGGTGGTGGCCACCCCGATGGGCTGGGACGAGTACGAGGCCGAGTTCGCCCACGACGCCTACAAGTCGATGGTGAGCGACAACGCGGCCGGCCGGTTCGGGACCGCCGAGGACGTGGCCGCGGCCGCGGACTTCCTCCTCGACAACACGAAGGCGAGTTTCATCAGCGGTGTCGACCTGCTGGTCGACGGCGGGACACTCGCCGGTATCGGCACCGGTCGCGTGTCGATGGGCCCGGCCGAGACCTCGGCGTGAACGTCGCGGCCGATAGACTCTCACTTCACGCATCGTCGCGTCGACCACCAGGAGACAAGCCATGGCAGCACCGCTGATCGAGACCTCGACCGACATCGAGGCCACTCCCGAGAAGGTGTGGTCGATCGTCTCCGACCTCGCCCGCATGGGTGAGTGGAGTCCGCAGTGCCGCAAGGTGGTCGTGCGTGGCGGGAGGACGCGACTGGGCGCGAAGACCATCAACGTCAACAAGCGCGGACTGCTGGTGTGGCCGACGACCGCCACCGTCACGCGGTTCGAGCCGGACCGCCAGATCGCCTACCGGATCACCGAGAACCGCACCGAGTGGGGATTCGAGATCACCCCCACCGACCGCGGGGTCACGCTGACCGAACGCCGGGTCGCGAAGAACGGCAAGACCACCGCCGCATCGGCATTCCTCATCGGCAAGTTCATGGGCGGCACCGAGCCGTTCGACGACGAACTCGCCGAGGGCATGCGCGAGACCCTCGTGAAGATCAAGGCCGCCGCCGAACGCGGCTGAGAAACGCTGTCCGGGCCACGCGGTCCGGCGACGGCCTCGAGGTGATCCGTCAGCTCATCTCACTCGGCGAGCTTCGACACCGCCTGCGCCCACAGGAAGTACTTGTTGGTACCGAGGTCCTTGACCGTCGTGATGTTGAACGCCTCCTTGAGGAGCTCGGCGTGCCGCGGGCTGAGGCCCTGCAACGCGTCCACCGGCGCGTCGGCGAGCTCGTCGATCGGCTTGTCCTCGAAGGCCTTGTCGAACTTGTCCTTGAATCCGCTCATCTGACCCATCCCTCTCGTGGCGGTCGGCGCCGGGGAGTCGGCACCGTTCCCGCGACAGCGTAGGAGACGCCCGCTGTCGATCGCCGGGTTTCGCTCTCCGTGAGTGCTGCGGAGCCGATCCGGCGGTCAGCGACCCAGCCGGTCGAGCAGTGCGGGCAGATCGGCGACGGAATCGATCACGTGGTCGGGTACCGGTCCGAACTCGTCGGCCTGCAGCTTCTCGAGCGCCGTCGCCCGGAACTTGCCGGTGCGCACCAGCACCCCGATCATCGCCGAGGCCTGGGCGCCGAGAACGTCGTTGTGCATGTCGTCGCCCACCATCACGACCGAGGTCGGTTCGAGCCCCATCATCTCCACCGCGGCGCGGAACCCGATCGGCGACGGCTTGCCGATGGCGCGGATGGTGGTGCCCGCGGCCTTCTCGAGGCCCTCGAGGTAAACGCCGGTGTCGATGCGGACGCCCTGCTCGGTCGACCACGTCATCGAGCGGTGCATCGCGATCACCGGCACGCCGGCGATCATGAACTCGAGCACCCGCGACATCGCGTCGTGGGTGAACTCCGGTCCCGCGCCACCGAGCACGACCACCTCGGGGGCGTCGTCGGGATCGGTCACCACCTCCACGCCGGTCAGGTCGGCGGCGATGGCGCCCTTGTTGAGCACCCACGCCCGCTTGCCCGCATGATTCGCCCGCAGGTACTCACCGGTCAGTCGCGCGGCGCTCAGGATCTCCTCGGGGTCGACGGCGAACCCGCAGTCGCTCAACGCGTCCGCGATCTCGGCGCGTGATCGCGATGTCGTGTTGGTCAGGAACATCCGCGGGACATCGCGTTCGCGCAGCGCGGCCAGAGCATCTACCGCGCCCGGCAGCGGACGCCACGAGGTGACCAATACCCCGTCGATGTCCAGCAGCAGCCCGATCGTCATGTGTTCTCAAGCTAGTCGTCGCCGCGGGGGGTCGCAGCACGTGGGGATGGCATGCTGAAAACATGGCCGACCACCCCACGACAGATGTGACCGATGAGCTGATGGCCGCGGCGCGTTCCGATCTCGCCGAGTTGGTGTCGTTCGCGTCGGTGCACGGCTCCCCGTCGCACCGCGACGCCTGCGCCGGGGCCGCGGACTGGGTGACCGCGGCGTTCGCCGAGGTGGGTGTCGTGTGCGAATCGATCGTGACCTCCGACGGCAGTTCGGCGGTCATCGGGCACCGTCCGGGCCCGGCCGGGTCGCCCACGGTGTTGCTCTACAGCCACCACGACGTGCAGCCCGCCGGCGACGAGCGTCTCTGGAAGTCACCGCCGTTCGAGCTCACCGACCGCGACGGGCGGTGGTTCGGCCGTGGCGCGGCCGACTGCAAGGGCAACGTCGTCGCCCACCTCACCGCGTTGCGGGCACTCGCGGCGCACCCCGGGCTCGACGCGCTGGGCTGCGGGATCCGCGTCGTCATCGAGGGTTCGGAGGAGGCCGGGGGCGAGGGCCTCGACCACCTGGCTCGCGAGCGACCCGAGCTGTTCGCCGCCGACATGATCCTCATCGCCGACACCGGCAACGTCGCCGTCGGCGCACCGACGCTGACCACCAGCCTCCGCGGCGTCGCCAACCTCAAGGTCACCGTCTCGACGCTGGCCTCCGACGTGCACTCCGGCCAGTTCGGCGGCGCGGCCCCCGACGCCCTCGCCGCGCTCATCGCCGGACTGGCGAGCCTGCGCGACGCCGACGGCAACACCACCATCGACGGGCTCACCGCCGACCAGACGTGGTCGGGCGTACCGTACGACCGCGATGTCTTCGCTTCCGACGCAACGGTTCTCGACGGGGTCGACGTGATCGGTTCGGGCGCGCCGGCCGACATGGTGTGGGCGCGACCGGCGGTCACGGTGATCGGCCTCGACGCACCGTCGACGGCGAACTGCGCGGCGGCGATCGTGCCCACCGCATCGGCCGTGCTCAACCTGCGCGTGCCGCCGGGCATCGATCCGACGACGGCCCGCGACGCCCTCGAGGCCCATCTGCGTCGCGCCATCCCGTGGAACGCACGGGTGACGATCGACCCCGAGGCGGTCGGGGCGCCGTTCGCCGCCTCCACCGACGGCCCCGGCTACCGGGCGCTCAGCGCGGCCATGGCGACGGCCTACGGAGCCGACGTCGCGCATTCCGGCCAGGGCGGCTCGATCCCGCTGTGCACGGTGCTCGCCGAGATCTGCCCCGAGGCCGAGATCGCGCTGCTCGGGGTGGAGGAACCCCGCTGCCGTATCCACGCTCCCGACGAGAGCGTCGACCCCGACGAGATCCGCCGCACCGCGCTGTCGGAGGCGCTGTTCCTCGCGGCGTACCCGTCGTGACCGCGGGCGCCGGCCACCACCACGACCACCACGGGCACCAGCACCTCGAGGACCCCGCGACGCTGCGGTCGGTCGCCGACCACGCGCGGATCGTCGCCGACCTGTTCTCCCCCACGCCGATCGAATCGGTCGCCATCGCCGAGGCCCTCGGACGCGCGGTCGTCGACGACGTGCGCGCCGCGGTCAGCCTGCCCGGCTTCGACAACTCGGCGATGGACGGCTACGCCGTGCGCGCCGCCGAGGTCGCCGGGTCCTCCGCCGACACCCCGACACGACTGGTGGTGACCGAGGACATCTACGCCGGGCGGACCGATCGGCTGCGACTCGACCCGGACACGGCCCACCGCATCATGACCGGCGCACCGCTGCCCGACGGGGCCGACGCCGTGGTCGCGGTGGAGGCCACCGACGGCGGCGTCGAGCAGGTCGCGATCGCCGCACCGGTCGCCGAGGGCACCAGCATCCGACGCGCGGGCTCCGACATCGCCGCCGGCGACACCGCGCTCAACGCCGGGACCGTGCTGCACGCGTCCCAGGTCGGACTGCTCGCGGCACTCGGTGTCGCGCAGGTTCCGGTGCACGCACCGTTCCACGTGGTGGTGCTGTCCACGGGCTCGGAACTGATGGCGCCCGGCGTCGATCTCGAGCACGGCCAGATCTACGAGAGCAACGGCGCGATGCTGTGCGCGGCGGTGCGCGAGGCCGGCGGGCGGGCGACGCCGGTGCATTTCGTCCCCGACGACGTCGAGCAGTTCCGATCGCGTCTCGACGCAATGGTGCGCGGCGACGGTCCTGCCGGACGCGTCGATCTGATCCTCACCTCCGGTGGGGTCAGTGCCGGTGCGTACGAGGTGGTGAAGGACGCGCTCTCCGGTCACGGCGTCGAGTTCGTGAAGGTCGCGATGCAGCCCGGGATGCCGCAGGGATGCGGTACCTACCGCGCCGATCAGGACGCGGCCGACGCCACAGGGGTGCCGATCGTGACGCTGCCGGGCAACCCGGTGAGCGCGCAGGTGTCGTTCGAGATCTTCGTGCGTCCACCGCTGCGGGCGTCGATGGGTCTCCCCGCGTCGCGTGTCCGCCGTCGCGCACGACTCATCGACGACATGCGATCACCGCGGGGCAAAGAACAGTTCCGCCGGGGGGTGGTCACCGTCGACCCCGACGGGGCCGCGACGGTGGCGCCCATCGGGCCGCCGTCGTCGCACCATCTCCGCTTCCTGGCCTCGGCGAACGCCCTCATCGACATCCCCGCCGACGCCGCCGACGTCGCGGCGGGCAGTGTCGTCGAGGTGATCCTGCTCGACCCCTGACCCGCGTCGCACCCGCACGTGGGGCGCGGGGCGCCCGGGTGCGCTCGGCTATCCTGGGCGCGTCCGGCACACGCCGGGCAGGCACCATCACACACTTGTCGAGGGACGGAGCAGCGGACGTGGCGAGACGGCCCCGCACTCCCGCCCGGGCACCCGCGGTCGACGGCGCCGACCGGGCCGAGCCCCATCTGTTCGAGACCGACGGCATCGCCGTGCCGCCCGTCGACGGCGAGCTCACCGAGCACTCCAGCGGCGCGGCCCACGTCATCGAACTGATCCGTCACACCGTCCCGCCGATGCACCCGGCAGGTATCCCCTTCGTCGCGGGTCCGGCCGCCATCGCCGTGCTGGCTCGCCGACACCGCTGGATCCGCCGCCCGGCGACCGCCCTCGCCGTGGCGTCGGCGACCTTCTTCCGCCACCCCACCCGCGTCCCTCCGACGACCACCGGCGCTGTCGTGGCCCCCGCCGACGGCGAGATCACGCTGGTCGACACCGCGGTACCTCCGGCCGAACTCGGCCTCGGCGATCGCCCCCTGCCCCGCGTCTCGACCTTCCTCAGCGTTCTCGACGTCCACGTGCAGCGGGTGCCGATCGCCGGCGAGGTGGTGTCGGTCACCCACACCCCCGGTCGTTTCCTGTCTGCCGATCTCCCCGCGGCCAGCACCGACAACGAGCGCACCTCGATGCGCATCCGTACCGCCTTCGGCGTCGATGTGGGTGTCGTGCAGATCGCCGGGCTCATCGCGCGGCGCATCGTCTGTGAGGCGCGCCCCGGCGACACGCTCACCCTCGGTGCCACCTACGGCCTCATCCGGTTCGGGTCGCGCGTCGACGTCTACCTCCCCGAGGGAGTGACGCCGAGGGTGCTGCCCGGTCAGCGGGCCGTGGGTGCCGAGACCGTTCTCGCGAGCCTGACGTGATCGACGCCCGGCGGACGCCGGTACGGTCGTCGCGCCGCCCGACCGGACGTCGCGGGTCGGGGCGGGGCTCCACGGGCCGGCGTCGCACCCTCCGACAGTCCGTGGCGCACAATCGTTCCCGCGTCCCCGATCTCGCCGGCGGTCGTCTGCTGGTCCCGTCGGCGCTGACCGTGCTCGCGATCTGCGCGGGCCTGTCGGCGGCCCGGTTCGCCCTCGACGGCCGCGTCGATCTCGCGGTCGGCATGATCGCGGCGTCGGCTCTGCTGGACGGGATCGACGGACGTATCGCGCGACTGCTCGGCGCGACCACGAAGATCGGCGCCGAGCTCGACTCGCTCGCCGACGCCATCAACTTCGGTGTGGCCCCGGCACTCACGCTGTACCTGTTGCTGCTGCGTGGGCAGGACGCCGGCTGGGTGCTCGCGCTGATCTTCGTGTGCGCGGTGGTGCTCCGGTTGGCGCGCTTCAACATCATCGACGACGACGATGACGTCCCCGAGTACACCAAGAACTACTTCGTGGGCGTGCCCGCACCGGCCGCCGCACTCATCGCGCTGCTGCCGGTGGCCGCCGAGCAGCAGTTCGGCACCGGTTGGTGGACCTCACTCGCCGCCGTGGGGACCTGGATGATGCTGACCGCCGCGCTGGCGGTGAGCCGTATCCCGACCGCGTCGTTGAAGACCTACTCGATCCCGCCGCGTGCGGTCGTGGGCCTGCTCATCCTGGTCGCGATCTGTGCGGCACTGCTCGTCACGTTCCCGTACCTGCTGATGTTCCTGGTGATCGCGGCGTATCTGGTCCACATCCCGTTCGCCTGGCGCACGCAGCGCTGGATCGCGTCGCGTCCGCACACGTGGGATCAGGCTCCCAAGGAGCGCCGAGCCGAACGCCGGGCCATGCGCGCGATCGACCGCAGTCGGCCGCAGAAGTCGCAGGCCCGGCTCGGCCTGCGCCGCCCCGAGCGGCGCTGACCCGGCTCAGCTCGTCGTCGTGCCCGCGGTACCGGTGCCGGTCTGGCCCGAACCTGTCTGGCCCGAGCCCGTCTGGCCCTGACCTGTCTGGCCCGAGCCCGTCTGGCCCTGACCCATCTGGCCACCCGGGGTCATCCCGCCCATCGGGCCGCCCTGTGTTGAACCCCCTTGGGTCGAGCCCATCTGGCCCGGTCCCTGCTGGGAGAACCCCTGCTGGGGTGCGGTCGTCGACGAGCCGGAGTCGCCGGCCCAGAAGCCGAGGCCGAAACCGGCGGCCATGAACGCCACGGCGATGCCGACACCACCGGCGATGAGGGCGTTCTTGAACTCGGTGCTGCGGCCCGCCAGGGTCGCGCCGAACGACGGCCGCTCGGCGGCGATCGCAGGGTGCGGTGGCGGGGGGACGTCGTGCGCGGTCGGAGCAGCGGAGGGACTGGTCATCGTCGAGATCACCTTCTCGTCGGGCGATGCGCGCATCGGCGCTCTCGCGGTCGGATACCCGACGGGGCGCCGGGTACCGACCGTTTCTATCGACGAGAACTGTTGGGCGACCTCACATCACCTGTCAGGTCGCTGTGGCCGCACGAGAGCTCAGTTCCGGGAGACCTGGTAGAACACCGAGTTCGGTCCGCCCGCGGCGCCCGCGACACTGCCCACCTCCACGGTGTAGGTGGTCGACGACCGTGTCGAGGTCAACACCACCACCTGGTTGCCGCCGTCGGTGGTGCGCTGGACCTCGCGGTACCCGACATCGGTCAGCTTCTTCACGCCGGCGTCGAGTGCGGCGGCGATCGTCGACGAGCCCTGCACCGTGAGGTTCCAGCCCTCGTCGGCCGAGCCCCCCGCCGACAGCAGCGCCCCGTCGATCAGAGGGACGTCGGCGCGCGGGAAGTCCGCCGGCAGCGCCAGTGCGCCGGCCGTGGAACTCTCCACCTGCGACGACGAGCCCGACCCGCATCCGGCCAGCAGAATCGCGGCGACGAGCGTCGTCACCATCGCCACCCACCGCGTCGCCGTCCCGCGCCGCCGCCTCTGATGATCCGGGCCTGTCACCTGCAACCACGTCCTTCGCTCCACGTGCCGCCGGGTCGGTCGGCCATCCTCTTCGCCGCTGGAACCCTATCGCGGGCCGCACGGCGCCGCGTCCCCCGAACGGCACCGGTGCCCACGCCGCCGGTAAGCTGGGAGAACGCGACCGCCCAGCACCACCATCGGCCGTCGCGTGACACCCCGCCCATCGAACGACGGAGTGCCTGTTGATCGCGACCCTGATCGCGCTGGTCCTCACGGCTCTCGCCGCGCCCGCGATCATCTCCTGGCTCGGCCGCCGGGGCTTCTACCTGCTCGCAGCAGCCCCCGCGGCGGCGATGGTCGGGGTCATCGTCGAGTGGCCGCGCGCCGGTGAGTCACCACGCCTCGAGTCGATCCGCTGGGTCCCGGCGTTGCAGATGGACATCGATCTGCGGATGGACACCCTGTCGGCGATCATGTCGATCCTCGTGCTCGGCGTCGGCGCACTCGTCCTCTGCTACTGCGCGGAGTACTTCGACAACGACGACAGCTCATCGGGACCCCGGATCCGGCGGCGTGTGGCGGGGTTCGGCGCGCAGATGGTCGCGTTCACCGGCGCGATGTTCGGGCTCGTGGTCAGCGACAACATGATCGTGCTCTACATCTTCTGGGAGGCGACGACCGTCCTGTCGTTCCTGCTGGTCGGCTTCTACGCCCAGCGCGCGACCTCGCGACGCGCCGCCACCCAGGCCCTGCTGGTCACCACCGCGGGCGGACTGGCCATGCTCGCGGGCATCGTCATCCTCGGCGAGCGGGCCGGCAGCTACCTGCTCTCCGACGTGATCGCGAACCCCCCGACCGGCACCGCGGTCACCGTCGCGGTCGTGCTCGTCCTCATCGGCGCCCTCAGCAAGTCGGCGATCGTCCCGTTCCACTTCTGGCTGCCCGGCGCCATGGCCGCACCCACACCCGTCAGCGCCTACCTGCACGCCGCGGCGATGGTGAAGGCGGGCATCTTCCTCGTCGCGCGGCTCGCCCCCGGGTTCGGCGACCTGATGGCCTGGCAGATCTCGGTCGTCGGCCTGGGCATGCTGACGATGGTGCTGGGCGGATGGCGATCGCTGCGCGAGTTCGACCTCAAACTGATCCTGGCGTTCGGCACCGTGTCGCAGCTCGGCTTCCTCATGGTGCTCGTCGGCACCGGCGACGCGAACGTCGCGCTGGCCGGTGTCACGATGCTCGTCGCACACGCCCTGTTCAAGGCATCGCTGTTCATGGTCGTCGGCGTCATCGACCACTCCACCGGCACCCGCGACGTCCGCAAGCTGGCCCGTCTGGGCAGCACCGCGCCGTCGCTGGCGGTGATCGCCGCGGTCGCCTCGGCGAGCATGGCGGGACTGCCCATCACCCTCGGGTTCGTCGGCAAGGAGGCCGCACTCACCTCCCTGCTCGACGTCGACGGGTTCGACGGCTGGCAGGGCCCGGTGTCGACGGCGGTGGTCGTGTTCGGGTCGATCCTCACGATGGCCTACACCACCCGATTCCTCTGGGGCGCGTTCGGCCGCAAGGTCCGTCGTGAACCCAGCGCCGCGGTGGCCCGCATGCATCACCCGTCGGTCGCGTTCATCGCCCCCGCCGGCATCCTCGCCGCGCTCGGTGTCGCGGCCGGGTTCGTCGCGGGCCCGCTCGGGTCGCTGTTCGAGCCCTATGCGGAGACGCTGCCCGCGAACGGCCACGAACTCGAGCACCTCGCGCTGTGGCACGGGTTCACCCTGCCGCTGCTGTTGACCGTGATCGTCATCGTCGGTGGTGTCGGGACGTTCGTGGTGCTGCGACGACGTCGCCGCCGCCTGGGCTTCCACACGCCGCCACTGGGCAACGCCGACCGCATCTACGACGCGGTACTGCGCGGCGCCGACACGGTGTCGTTGGCGCTGACCCGCGTGACGCAGCGCGGCTCGCTGCCGCTCACCCAGGGCGTCATCATGGTCACCACCATCGTGGTGCCCACCGTCGCACTGCTGATCGGTGCGCGAAACCGCCTGGACATCAACGGGTTCGATTCGTTCGCCCAGGTCGTCATCGGCGGGATCATGATCGCCGCGGCGATCGCCACCACGGTGCTGCGCAACCGACTCGCCGCCGCCCTCGTCGTCGGCGTCACCGGGTACGGCTGCGGCATGATCTTCGCCTTCTACGGCGCGCCGGACCTCGCGCTCACCCAGTTCCTCGTCGAGACGCTGACCCTGGTGATCTTCGTGCTGGTGTTGCGCAAGCTGCCCGCCGAGGCCGAGGCGCGGCACTCCACCGGGTTCAAGCCCCTGCGGGCGCTCATCGGTCTGGCGTTCGGGGCGCTGCTGGTGGTGATCGGTCTGTACGCTGCGGGCGCGCGCACCACCACCCCGGTCGCCGACGACCTGCCGAAGGCCGCCTACGAGTTGGGCAACGGCGCCAACGCGGTCAACGTGCTGCTGGTCGACATCCGCGCCTGGGACACCCTCGGCGAGGTGTCGGTGCTGCTGGTCGCGGCGACCGGTGTTGCGTCGATGGTGTTCCGTCACCGCAGGTTCGGTGCCGCACCGCGCGTCGCCGACGCCGCCCGGTTCCACGGCGCCGATCCCGACGCCGTCGACGACATGCCCACCGCCCGCACCACCTGGCTGCGGGGCAGCGAGCTCCGCGATCCGCGCCACCGCTCGATGGTGTTGGAGGCGACGACGCGGCTGATCTTCCCGACCATGGTCGTCGCCTCGATCTACTTCTTCTTCGCCGGCCACAACGCGCCCGGCGGTGGATTCGCGGGCGGTCTCACCATGGGGATGGCGCTGGTGCTGCGCTACCTGGCCGGTGGCCGGTACGAGCTCGGCGAGGCCATCCCCGTCGACGCCGGTCGGATCCTCGGGCTGGGCCTGGCGCTGTCGGTGGGTACGGCGCTGGCGTCGGTGTTCGCGGGTGCGCCGGCGCTGTCGTCGGCGACGATCGAGCTCACGCTGCCCGTCCTCGGCGACATCAAGCTCGTCACCGCGCTGTTCTTCGATCTCGGGGTGTATCTCATCGTGGTCGGGCTGGTGCTCGACGTGTTGCGCAGTCTCGGCGCGCGTCTCGACATCGAGGAGACCTCGACCACCGCGGGCCGCGCGTCGGCCGGGGCCGATGCGACCGGGATGGGGGCACGCCCGTGACCATCAACCTCGGACTGCTCATCGTCGCCGGGCTCCTCGCCGCGTGCGGTGTCTACCTGCTGCTCGAGCGCAGCCTCATCCGGATGTTGTTGGGACTCTTGCTCGTCGGCAACGGGCTGAACCTGCTGATCATCACGATCGCCGGTCGCGAGGGCAACCCGCCGATCTACGGGCGCTCGTCGGACCGTCGCACCGCCGACGCCGACCCGCTGGCCCAGGGCATGGTACTCACCGCGATCGTCATCACGATGGGCATCGCCGCCTTCGTGCTGGCCCTCGCCTACCGATCGTTCGTGATCAACACCGACGACGAGGTCGACGACGACCCCGAGGATCTCAAGGTGAAGAAGCAGTCGCTGTCGGAGGCACCCGACCGCGACCGCAGCGACGACCCCGTCACCGGTGTCGACACCCGGTCCGGCGACATGTTCGACGACGACGGCACACCGTTGTCGGCAGAGGAGATCCGTGAGCGCAAGCGTCGGCGCATCGAGGCCGACCTGATGCCGGAGGAGGAGGCCGACGACGACTCCAACGACGACCTCATCCCCGACGACCCGGACCTGGCCGGTGTCGCTGCCGAGGACATCGCCCCGGATGCGGCAGATGACGGCTCGCCAGAATCGCTTGTGACAGATGACGGCTCGCCCGAGGCGGGTGATCGGCGATGACCATCGACACCAGCTGGTTCGCGACGCTGACCATCATCCCGACGCTGCTGCCCCTGGCCGGTGCGGCGCTCACCCTGGTGATGGGTCGCAGTCCCCGGATCCAGCGCGCCGTGGCCGTCACCGCGATCGGCGCGGCCTTCGTCGCCTCGTGTCTGCTGCTGTATCTCACCGACAAGTACGGCACCTACGCGCTGCACGTCGGTGGCTGGGACGGCAAGGGCTACACGAACGGTCCGTTGGGCATCACGCTCGTCGCCGATCAGCTCTCGGCGCTGATGCTGGTGGTGTCGACGGTGGTGCTGCTGTGCGTCGTCCTCTACGCCGTCGGGCAGGGTATCCGCGACGGCACCACCGAGCAGCCGGTCTCGATCTTCCTGCCCACCTACCTCGCGCTGACCGCGGGTGTCTGCAACGCGTTCCTCGCCGGCGACCTGTTCAACCTCTACGTCTCGTTCGAGGTGTTGCTGGCGGCGAGCTTCGTGCTCCTCACCCTCGGCGCGAGTGCCGACCGCGTGCGGGCGGGTGTGTCGTACGTGTTGGTGTCGATGGTGTCGTCGCTGATCTTCCTGGCGGGGATCGGCTTCGCGTACGCGGCGACCGGCACGCTCAACCTCGCGCAGATGGCGGTCCGGCTGCAGGACATCCCCGACGGGACGAAGGGCGCGCTGTACGCGGTGTTGTTGGTGGCGTTCGGGATCAAGGCGGCGGTGTTCCCGCTGTCGACGTGGCTGCCCGACTCCTACCCGACGGCCCCGGCCCCGGTGACCGCGGTGTTCGCCGGGTTGCTCACCAAGGTGGGTGTGTACGCGATCATCCGGGCGCACACCCTGCTGTTTCCCGGCGGCTCGATGGACACGGTGCTGTTGGTGGCCGGTCTGCTGACGATGCTGGTGGGCATCTTCGGTGCCATCGCCCAGGCCGACATCAAACGACTGCTGTCGTTCACGCTGGTCAGCCACATCGGTTACATGATCTTCGGCATCGCGCTGTCGTCACGCTTCGGGTTGTCCGGTGCCATCTTCTACGTCGCGCACCACATCCTCGTGCAGACCACGCTGTTCCTGGTGGTGGGTCTCATCGAACGTCAGGCGGGCTCGGCGTCGCTGCGTCGCCTCGGCGGCCTGGCCGCCAGTCCGCTGCTGGCCGGTCTGTTCCTCATCCCCGCGCTGAACCTCGGTGGCATCCCGCCGTTCTCGGGGTTCATCGGCAAGGTCGCGTTGATCGAGGCGGGCACCCAGGACGGCAGCGTGTTGGCATGGCTGCTCGTCGCCGGGTCGGTCGTGACCAGCCTCCTCACGCTGTACGTGATGGCCCGGGTGTGGACGAAGGCGTTCTGGCGTCCGCGGGCCGACGCCCCCGAGGGCGATCTCGCCGACACCGGTCCCTCGGCGCTGGTCGAGGAAGAGGGCGACATCGCGTTCGGTGACCGAGCCGATGTCGGCCGCATGCCGATCGGCATGGTGGTACCGACGATGCTGATGGTGGTCGCCGGTGTCGCGTTGACCGTGTGGGCCGGGCCGATCTTCGACTTCACCAACAACGCCGCGGCCGAGCTGACCGACTCGAGTCTCTACCTCGACGCGGTGCTGGGAGGTTCGCGATGAGCGACGAACCGCGGCGCGAGATGGGTCCGATCCCGGCGAAGGGGCCGGTGTACGGCCGGTTCCACCACGCCTGGAGGGTGTCGTTCTTCGCCGTCGCCTGGGGGCTCGCCAAGATGGTGGTGTGGGCGAGGTCGCGCGTGCACCTGCTGTCGTGGCTGGGTGGCGACGGCCGTGAGATCGCCGTCCGCCTGTGGACCATCGGCTGGCTCACGTTCGTGTGGGTGCTGCTGTGGGGCACCATCTCCTGGGCGAACATCCTCGGCGGTGTCGCGGTCGCGGTCGTCATCCTGGTGTTGCTGCCCCTGCCGCGGGTGCCCGTCGAGGGACGTATCCACCCCGCCACGGTCGTGTTGCTGGTGGCCTACCTGATCCGCGACTTCTTCGTGTCGAGCGCAGAGGTCGCGTGGCTCGCGGTCCGCCCACGTCGCCCACCGCTGTCGGCGGTGCTGCGGACACGATTGGCGATCAAGTCCGACATGGTGCTGACGCTGGCCGTCGACTACATCAACCTGGTGCCCGGCACGATGGTCGTCGAGATCGACCATCGCCGCCGCCTGCTCTACGTGCACCTGATCGACGTGAGCAGCGAGAAGAAGGTGCGCGCGTTCTACCGGCAGATGGAGACCGTCGAGCGGTTGTTCATCCGGGCCTTCGAGCGGGACAGTGAGTGGCATCCGAGTCCGTACCACGGTCTCGACGACGAGTTCCACGGCACGCCTCCCGTCAGCAGCGACCCCCACGAGACGACGGGCTCCGTGCCCGAGGCGAAGGGAGACCGGCGATGACGATCGTCTGGATCATCGCGGCGATCCTGCTGCTGGCGTCGGCGGTGATCACCATGATCCGGGTGTTGGTGGGCCCCAACACCCTCGACCGACTCGTCGCCCTCGACACGGTGGTCGCGCTGGCCATGTGCAGCCTCGCCGGCTGGGCGGCCTACAGCCTCGACTCCACCGTGGTGCCGGCCATCGTCGCGCTGTCGTTGCTCAGCTTCGTCGGGTCGGTGGCAATCGCTCGGTTCCGCGTCCGCGACGACGTCGTGCGGGTGCATCCGGTGACCGGCGAGCCCAGCGCCGGACCGGAGGTCCGACGGTGATGGCGAGTCCGGAGGTCCGACGGTGATCACGGATGTGGTGGTGGCGATCCTGGTGTTGACCGGGTCGGTGCTGGCGTTCACGGCGTCGATCGGTGTGCTCCGCTTCCCCGACACGATGACGCGGATGCACGCGACGACGAAGCCGCAGACGTTCGGGCTGTTGCTCATCCTGATCGCCGCGATGATCCGTCTCGCCGGCAGCGTCGACTTCGGGATGCTGGTGCTGTCGGGGTTGTTCGCACTCATCACCGCACCGGTCGTCGCCCACCGGATCGGGCGTCTCGCGTATCAGGAGCAGCGGGTGCGCGACGACCTCATGCAGCGTTCCGACGCGGACTCCGGCTCGTCGGACTGACCCGTTCGGCCGTACCGGTCGGCATGGACATCGTCGGTGCTCAGACGGTACGCGGTCCGCGGAATGTCCGATTCGCGTAGCAGATCGTGAGGATGTGTAACTTGTGTAGCTGCACACTTCCGGGGCCCCTCAACATGCGTTACAGTTCACCTCACGAAATGAATCGCACGTGGCTATGGGGGTGCGTGTGAATGAGCGGGGAGTACCACTGATCATGTCGACACCGAGCACCGATCTGGACACCGCGGCCGCGTCGGGGGATCGCGCGCCGGGTCCGACCATCACCGTGGCGGGCCTCCCCGCATCGCGGTCGCTGTCGGACATCAACAAGTTGGCGACTCAACTCGTCGGGCACTTCGCCGACAACGTCGCGCCGTGCGGGACGCTCCCGGGCGAGCAGCTGCACGGTGACGTCACCGCCGTCACCCAGACCTGCCTGCGGATGGCCATCGAGATCCTCGACGAGCAGCGTCTGCCCGGCGAGGAGCAGCTCGCGCAGCTCCGAGAAGCCGCCGCACAGTGGGCCCGCGAGGGCGTGCCGCTCGACACGATCATCCACACCTATCACGAGGGCATCAAGATCGGTTTCGACCTGATCGCCGCGAAAGCCGGCGGAGACGACCTCGCCGACCTCGTCTCCGGTTTCCGCCTCGTGATGAAGCTGCTCGACACGTTCACCGTCACCGTCGCCACCGCGTACGTCGAGGAGCAGCGGCTCGTCGCGGGCCAGCACCAGTCGGCGACACAGACGCTGATGTCGGCGCTGCTGTCGGGGCACACCGCGTCGTCGGTGGCCCGCCAGACCGGACTGCCGGTGGCGCAGAGCTACCAGGTGGTGTCGATGACCATCGCGCCCCATCCCGACGAGCTCGACCCGCGGGTCAACACGAAGATCGCCGCGCGCCGCAAGCTGCGTCGCGTGCAGTCGTCGCTGGCGACCACCTTCAACTCCCGCGCGCTGACGCTGCTGAGCAACAACGGTGGCACCGTGCTGATCCCCGCCGACACCGACATGCCGGTGCTGACCGGCGAGCTGCTCGAGGACCTCTCGGCCGTGGCCGAGGCGCCGATCATCGCGACACACTCGATCGGAACCACCGACCGCATCCCCGAGCTCGCCTCGGAGAGCCATGAGCTCATGGATCTGGTGCGCGCGATCCGCCGTCCGCCGGGTCTCTACGAGATGCAGGATCTGCTCATCGAGTACCAGATCACCCGACCGGGCCCGGCGCGCGATCATCTCGCCGCGACGCTCGAACCGCTCGACAACCATCCCGAGCTCCTCGAGACGCTTCGGGTGCACCTCGACACCGGGCTCAACCGCAAGGGAACCGGGCGTCGGATGCACATCCACCCGAACACCGTCGACTACCGACTGCGTCGCATCACCCAGACCACCGGTATCGATCTCGCTCTCCCCGAGGGCATCTCGCGGGCGCACATCGCGTTGCTCGCCCGCGACCTCGAGCAGCAGGCGACCCGACCGACCGTCTGACGGTTCGGCTCAGCGACCGAGTTCGTTGACCACCGCGGTCACCACGTCGCGCATGTCACCGGTCTGCGCGAACACCGCGCGCTGGCGCTGATACGAGCCCCGTCCGTCGATGATCGACGAGACCGAGGCGAGTTCGTCTACGCAATCGAGCCGTCGCGCAACGGGTTCGAGCCGGGTGAGGATGTCGGCGAGGTCGTCGGTCACGAGTCTCTCGTTGCAGTCGGCGTCCTGGATGATGACCGCGTCGAGGCCGTACCGCGCTGCGCGCCACTTGTTCTCCTGCACCAGCCACGGCGCCATCTCCCGCGGCAGGGTACCGGCGGTGAGGCGGTCGTCGATGTCGACGACGAGGCAGTGGATGAGTGCGACGAGAGCCTCGAGTTCGGCGACCGTCGACACGCCGTCGCACACCCGGACCTCGACGGTGCCCAGGCGGGGCGAGGGGCGGATGTCCCACCGCACCTCGTTGATGTCGTCGATGATGCCGGTGGTCTTCTGGTCGGCGACGAACGCCTCGAAATCGGCCCACTCGGAGAACTGGAACGGCAGACCTGCCGTGGGCAACTGCTGGAACATCATGGCGCGGTTGCTCGCATAGCCGGTGTCGGTGCCCGCCCACATCGGTGACGACGCCGAGAGCGCCAGCAGGTGCGGGTAGTACGCGAGCAGGGCGTTCACCACCGGGAGGACCTTGTCGCGGCGGTCGATTCCGACGTGCACGTGCACGCCCCAGATGAGCATCTGGCGTCCCCACCACTGCGTGCGCTCGATCAGCTCGGCGTAGCGCGGTGACTCGGTGAGCTGCTGGGTCGACCACTCGCTGTAGGGATGCGTGCCGGCGCCGAAGAGATCGACGCCGATGTCGTCGGCGATGGCGCGCACCACGCCGAGGGTGTGCCGCAGATCGGCCATGGCCTCACCGGTGGTGGTGCAGACACCGGTCACCAGTTCCACGGTGTTGCGCAGCAACTCCTGGTGAATCCGGTTGTCCAGCGTCGAATCCGCGAGGTCGACGACCCGATCGAACAGTGCCGCAGCCGAATTCGAGAGTTCACCGGTGGTCTTGTCGACCAGGGCGAATTCCCACTCGACACCCAGTGTCGGTGCGGGAGAGCCCCGGAACTCGATGGGGGCGATCACCCCTGTTCGATGACTCCGCAGGCGACGCGCGTGCCGGCGTCACCGGTGGAGAGCGTCTCCTGGTCGGGGGCGGGCGCGTAGCGCGTGGGGATGTTGGCGAAGTTGTCGGGGCCGGAGTGGATCATGATCGACTTGCCGGCGATCTGGCTCAGGGTGAAGGCGCTGGTGGTGGTGACCGTCTCGCCGGTGCCCGCCCCGGTGACGTTGATCGACACCAGGTCGCCGCTCGCGGGATGGCCGGTGCGGCCGTCGACCTGGAAGTGGCCGCCGGCGGACAGGAACGCGCCCGGGGCGCCGCCGGTGGGGGCGACGGAGTTGTTCTCGCACTTGCCCACCGAGTGGATGTGCAGGCCGTGGAAGCCGGGGGTGATCCCGGAGGTGACCTTCACGTCGACACGGACCGCCGAGCCCTCGGTGGAGAAGGTGGCCTCGCCGACGCGTGCGCCTCCGGGGCTGATCAGCGACGCGGTCAGACCCGAGCCCGACGGCTCGGCGTTGCCCGATTCGGTCGGTGATGCGCCGGCCTCCCGCTCGTTGATGCCGAGGTTGTTCGGGGCCTGGTCACCGGTGACGACGGCGGGCGTGGTGCCCTGCTGCGAGCTGGGCTCCTCGCCCGGGCTGCACGCGGTGAGGACTGCTCCGGCGGCGACCGTGGAGGCGGCGAGCACGAGTGCGCGGCGCACACCGGCGTGGCGGAGGGTCGGCTGGAACATCATCGCGGAAGGTCTCCCTTGTTGTGATCGGGCGCGGGGCGGGCGCGTCGGTGGAAATCATATCCGGCGTGCCACGTGCGGGGTCCCGCCGCCCGCTCGTCGCCCGACGACGATCACGGGCCGGGTGTCATCGGGTGATGACGATGACCGCGATCCCGCCGCGACACTGCGTGAAGGCCGAGGGACGGGGATCTGCGGTCGCACCGTTGTCGAGGTCGGCGACGACCTTCTCGGCCTCGTCGCGCAGCGACGGTGTGTAGAAGACCGTGTTCTCGGTGATGCTCGCCGACTGCAGGTTGCCGGGCTCGCTGGTGCGGTAGCCCTTGGCCTTGAGGGTGTCGGTGACCTCGACCGCGAGGCCCGACTGCGACCCGGCGTTGTAGACACAGACGAGAGGACCCGATGCCGAGGCCGAGGTGGACGAACTCGTACCACTCGCCGGTGCGCCGGCAACCGCCGACGACGACGGGGTCTCCGACGCGCTCGACGCGGCGGCCCGCAGGTCGGCCTCGGGACTGCTGGTGGTGGTGACCGCGGAATGCCAGCCCAACCCGATGCAGACCACCGCGATCGCGAACAGCAGCATCGCCCCGGCGCGCAGCGGCAACCGCGTGTTGTCAGATTCGGGGGCCATCACGGCCGCCACTCTACGGACGTCTGGTGCCTCATCGCGGTCCGGGACTCCACGGATCGAGGCGTCAGGTGATCTCGAAGCCGAGGCGTCGGGCGGCGCGCGCCTTCTGCCTGCTGGCACGCAGGCGACGCAGACGCTTCACCAACATCGGGTCGACGGCCAGCGATTCGGGTCGATCGACCAGGGCGTTGAGGACCTGGTAGTACCGCGTGGCCGAGAGCCCGAAGAGTTCCTTGATGGCCTCCTCCTTGGCGCCGGCGTACTTCCACCACTGCCTCTCGAAGGCGAGGATGTCGTGTTCGCGGCGCGTGAGGCCGTCGGCACCGACGACATTCGCGTCGGTTCCGGTGGTGGGGGTGCCCGGGGTGTCAGACTGTTCGCCGGTGCCGACCGGGCCCGACCCCTTTTGACTACGCGCAGTTGCGCCGTCCATCTCGCTCCCTCGAGGTCTTTCCTGCTTACACACCGCGTGACCTGCGAACAGTGCCCGCATCGACGATCGGACTGGTCGAATTACATCGGTGTGGTTCGTTGAACATCTAACCATGAAAGTCATGGGGATTTCGGGTTCGCCGTGCCGAGTAATCTGTGCCGCATGGCAATTCTTCCCATCTGCATCGTCGGTGAGCCGGTGCTCCACCGACCGACCGAGCCGGTGGAACTCGACGCCGACGGTCGGCCGCCCACCGATGTCGTCGCGCTGCTCGACGACATGTACGAGACGATGGACGCCGCCCACGGCGTGGGCCTGGCGGCCAATCAGGTCGGGGTGGGTCGGCGGTTCTTCGTGTTCGACTGCCCCGCCGGCGAGACCCGGTCCACCGGTCGCGAACGCGGCGAGATCATCAACCCGGTGCTCGAGACCTCGGAGATCCCCGAGACGATGCCCGACCCGGATGACAACGACGAGGGCTGCCTGTCGGTGCCGGGTGAGCAGTTCCCCACCGGCCGCGCCGACTGGGCGCGGGTCACCGGGGTGGACCGCACCGGCGCCGAGGTCGTCGTGGAGGGCACCGGCTTCTTCGCGCGGATGTTGCAGCACGAGACCGGGCATCTCGACGGGTTCCTCTACGTCGACGTGCTCGTGGGGCGCAACGCCCGCGCCGCGAAGAAGGCGATCAAGCGCAACGGGTGGGGCGAGCCCGGACTCACCTGGACACCGGGCGAGGGACCGGATCCGTTCGGTCACGACGACGACGACCTCGACGACGAATGAACCCCGACGAATGAACCCGGGCGAGTGACCGCGGCCCCGGGCGATCGCGTCGTCGTCCGTTTCCGCAGGGGCGCGGGCGCGCCCGGCGACTGGCGGCGCGACCCGTCGGCGACGGCGAGTGACGTGACCGGCGTGCTCGTGGCCGTTCCCGACAACGGCGCGTGGGCGGTCGATCGGGATGGCGAGATCGTCTCGATCCCCGCCGAACTGGTGATGTCGGTGCGAGTGCTCTCGGATCGCCCGGTGCGCAACTCCGAGATCCGCGCGCTCGAGAGGGCCGCGGCCCGCGGGTGGCCCGGGTTCGAGTCGACGACGATCGGCGGGTGGTTCGTGCGCGCCGGTGGGGGTTTCAGTCGACGCGCCAATTCGGCGGTGCCCCTGGAACGAGGCGCGACCCTCGACGGCGGTGTCGTGGAGGCGTTGTCGGCGTTCTACGCCGACCGCGATCTCTCCGCGCGATGCGCTGTGGTGGAGAGGCTCATCCCGTCGGTGCACGTCGATCCGGATCGGTTCGAGATCGAGGCGATCGCGATGGTCCGCTCGGCCGAGGCGATCGACGTCCGACGCGATGTCGAGATCACGATGACCGACACCCCGTCCGACGCCTGGATCCACGCCTACCTGGGGAGTGCGGACCGGGTTGGGTCACCGGAGGTCGTGCGGCGAGTGGTGACCGCGTCGATGGACGGCACCCTCGGCTTCGTGTCGGTGACCGACGCTGGTCAGATCGTCGCGATCGGCCGCGGCGCGGTGACCACCGACGAGCCGTTCGACGTCGGCGCGCGCGGGGTCGCCTGGAATGGCATCACCTGCCTCTGGACCGACCCGCGGCTGCGCGGGAGCGGCGTCGGGACCGCCGTGGTCGACCGACTGCTCGGGTGGGGTCGCGAGTTCGGCGCCGAGCAGGCCTACCTTCAGGTCGAGACGACCAACACCGCGGCCATCCGCCTCTACCGCCGCCTCGGCTTCACCCGACACCACACCTACGGCTACCTCCCCCTCTGACCCCCGTCGACCGTGCAGTTATCTCCGTCGATCGGGCATTTAACTGCGCCGACCGTGCAGTTATCTCCGTCGATCGGGCATCTAACTGCGCCGAGCGTGCAGTTATCTCCGTCGACCGTGCATTTAGCTGCGCCGAGCGTGCAGTTGTTCGCATCGATCGGGCAGAAACCGATGTGCGTCAGGCCGCGTGGGCGTGGAGTCGCGCTGCGAGCGGGCCGAATTCGTCGACCGCGCCGTCGCGATCGACCGACCACGCCGACATCTGTTCCTCGAGGATCCAGGCACGCGCCCGCGTCGGATCGGTGTGCATGAGCGTCGCGGCGGCCTGCGCGGTACCGGCATCGTCGGCGACGACCGTCGCCGACATCAGTCCCGAGATTGGTTGCGGGTCGAAGGGGCCCCTCGGCAATGCTGCGATGTCAGCCGCCGACACCGTGGCCATCGCATGTCCCTGCGGGAGTTCGAGTTCGCCGACCACCGGTGCGCTCGCGACATGCCATCCGCCCAGCGGGGGATGTCCTGCGGACGCGACCACACCGCCCACGGCCACCATCACCCCGCAGCCGAGGCGTTCGGCGACCAGGTGTGCGGACATGTCGGCCAGGAAAGCGCGCCCGGCCGTGAGCAATTCGATCCGGACATCGGCGGGAACGGTCACGCAGCCGTCACCCAGTCGCGGCCGGTGCCACGCCGGGATGGGCGACACAGTCCGCACGACGACGGGCAGCGGGCCGTCGGTCGTGAACCGCAGGTGCGGCAGGTGGCGATAGTCGGGGACGGAGCTACGCCGAACCGCCTGTGTCGCACCGCCGGTCAGGTCGGCGTGGAACAGGGCGTCGGTGAGGATCTGCTCGAACACCACGCTCACCATCACCGGGGTGCCCGCGGCCAGATCGACCGCGTGGATCTCGGCCGAGGCGCGACGGCGGTTGACCGTGAGGTCGATGTTCTCGGCGTGACGCGCGACCTCCCGTCGAGCGGATTCGAGGGTGGCGGGTTCGGTCACCGACACGGTGATGTCGGTGTCGAGACCGGTGAGAGAAGTGGTGGCGATCATCGTCGACTCCTGTGTCGGTGGTGGTTGGCTGATGAGAACCATCGTGTGCGCCGACCCTGGGTGCTTCCTGTGAGCCACCCGACAGACACCTATGGGATCGCGCGACATGCCCGATCGATGCGAGCAACTGCCCGATCGATGCGAGTAACTGCCCGATCGACGCCTGACACTGCCCGGTCGACGGTCAGGTGGCGAGGGTGCGGCTGGTGTCCTTGAGGTCGACACCGCTCCGGCCCAGTGCACGGGCACCTTCCACCAACGCGGCCACCACACGCGCGGCACCGACATAGCTCTGGCCTCCGGGCGGGTGGATGTTGGAGATGCAGTTGCGTTCGGAATCGGCACGTCCGGGTCGCGGCAGGTGGGTGAGGTAGATCCCGACGCTGTCGGCGACCGACAACCCCGGCCGCTCCCCGATCACGACGATGAGCGTCCCGACCTTCTGGGCGGCGCCGATGTGGTCGCCGAGCGCGACGCGCGCCTGGGTGGCGATCACCGGTGTGGCGATCGAATACGTCGGTGCGAGAACGTCCTTGACCGCGGTCACCACCCCGACGGCGTGTTCGGTGAGGGCGATCGGCGAGAGTCCGTCGGCGAGGACGATGCCGATGTCGGCGTCGGCGGTGGCCACCGAGAAGTCGTCGCCGGGCGTACGCCCGAAGTCGGGGCGCCGGAGGTACTCGCTGCGGTCGGCCGCCCGGCTGGCGACGACCTCGGGGGTGCCGAGTCCGATCGGTGCGATCGCCGCCACCAGACCGTCGACGTCGAGCGGATGGTGCACGGCATCGCGGGCCGCGGCGTGCGCGGCCGCGAACTCCAGCACCCGCGCCGTGGGCAGCGAATCGCCCGCCCGTCCGAGACCGATACGGGCGGCGGTGTTCTCGCGCAGCATGTCCCAGAGATCGCTCACGAGTGGGCCGCCGTGGCATCGGTGAGGGCACGCAGCGGCGACGCCTCCGGGGCGAGGTCGAGGATGCGGCCTCCCGCGTCGAGCATGCCGACCGAATCGAGCCAGCCCTCGAACTCGGGTGCCGGCCGCAACCCGAGGACGCGGCGTGCGTAGAGGGCGTCGTGGAACGACAGGCTCTGGTACCCGAGCATGACGTCATCGGCTCCGGGGACGGTGATCACGAACGGCACACCGGCCGCGCCGAGAAGCGTGAGCAGGGTGTCCATGTCGTCCTGGTCGGCCTCGGCGTGGTTGGTGTAGCAGACGTCGACACCCATCGGCAGTCCGAGGAGCTTGCCGCAGAAGTGGTCTTCGAGCCCCGCGCGGATGATCTGCTTGCCGTCGAAGAGGTACTCGGGCCCGATGAATCCGACCACGGTGTTGACGAGCAGCGGATCGAGTTCGCGCGCAACGGCGTAGGCGCGCGTCTCGAGCGTCTGCTGATCGACCGGCTTGCCGCCCGTACCGATGTGCGCGCCTGCCGAGAGCGCCGAGCCCTGCCCGGTCTCGAGATACATCACGTTGTCGCCGACCGTGCCGCGCCGCAACGACTTCCCCGCCTCGTTGCCCTCGCGCAACACGGCGAGATCGACACCGAAACCCCGGTTGGCGCCCTCGGTGCCCGCGACCGACTGGAAGACGAGGTCGACGGGGGCACCGGCCTCGATCAGCCCGATCGTGGTGGTGACGTGCGACAGCACGCACGATTGGACAGGGATCGCGTACCGGACGCGGATGTCGTCGAGCAGATGCAGCAGGTCGGAGGTGGCCTGCGGCGAATCGGTCGCGGGGTTGATGCCGATGACCGCGTCGCCGCAGCCGAGCAGCAGACCGTCGAGGGTGGCCGCGGCGATGCCGAGCGGGTCGTCGGTCGGGTGGTTGGGTTGCAGCCGGGTCGTCAGCGTGCCCGGCAACCCGATGGTCGTGCGGAAGGCCGTGGTCACGCGGCACGCCTTCGCCACGGCGATGAGGTCCTGGTTACGCATCAGCTTGCTCACCGCGGCGACCATCTCCGGGGTGAGTCCCGGTCCGAGGGCCGCGAGCGTCGTCGCGGCGTCGGGTGCGCTCGCGACCGACAGCAGGTGGTCGCGGAGTTCACCGACGGTCATCGACGCGACCGGGGCGAACGCCGCGGTGTCGTGGGTGTCGATGATGAGCCGCGTGACCTCGTCGGTCTCGTACGGCATCACGAGATCCTCGAGGAAGGTGGTCAGCGCGACGTCGGCGAGCGCCCACAGCGCGGCGGCGCGTTCGAGGTCGGTCTGCGCCGCGCATCCGGCGAGCTCGTCGCCGCTACGCCGCGGCGTCGCCTTGGCGAGCAGCTCGATGAGCGAGTCGAAGGTGAAGGTGGTGCCGCCGAGCGTTTGCCGATGGGTCGACACCCCTCACGCCACCTCGTCGTCGGCGAGCAGGGCGAACTCCTCGTCGGGGGATCCGGCCACCAGGTGCCGTCGGCTGTAGAGACCGAAGTAGGCCATGAACACGGCGAACGCCCCGAGCGTCCACAGCGCGGCGGTGGTGTCGACGAGGAAGGTGGCGATCACCGCGGCGACCGCGATGACCAGCGCGAACCCGGTGGTCACGATGCCGCCGGGCGTGCGGTACGGACGCGGCATGTCGGGCTCGCGGACCCGCAACACGATGTGGCTGATCATCATCAACACATAGCTCAGGGCCGCGCCGAACACGGCCATGTTCAGCAACATCGCCCCCTCACCGATGAAGGTGAGTCCGAAACCGATGACGCCGGGGATGATCAGGGCCCACACCGGCGCCTTGCGGTTGTTGGTCAGCGACAGCGACGTCGGGAGGTAGCCGGCGCGCGACAGCGCGAACGTCTGCCTCGAGTAGGCGTAGATGATCGAGAAGAAGCTGGCGACCAGTCCGGCCAGGCCGATGTAGTTGACGACCGTGGCGGCGGTGCCGTCGCCGAGCGCCTCGACCAGCGGGTTGCCCGAGCCGGAGATCTCGTCGGCGCCCATCGCGCCGGTCGCCAACACGAGGACCACCGCACCGGTGACCACCAGCATCAGCATCGCGACGATGATCCCGCGGGGCACGTTGCGCTCGGGGTTCTCGGCCTCCTCGGCCGCCAGCGGCACGCCTTCGACGGCGAGGAAGAACCAGATCGCGAACGGGATCGCCGACCAGATACCGAGATATCCGTGCGGGAGGAAGCTGGACGACCCGGCGGCGTCGGGGTCGGCGGCGATGTTCGTGAGATTCGAGGCGTCGAACATGCCGGCCGCGGCGACGGCGAAGACGATCAGCCCGACCAGGGCGATACCGGTGATGACGAACATGGCCTTGAGGGCCTCGCCCGCGCCCACGAGGTGCACGCCGATGAAGATCGCGTACGCGGCGAGATAGACCCACCACCCGTCGGTGATGCCGAACAGGTTCAGCGATTCGACGTAGGCGCCGATGAACGTGGCGATGGCCGCGGGAGCGATCGCGTATTCGATGAGGATGGCGGTTCCGGTGGCGAATCCGCCCCAGGGGCCCATCGCGCGACGCGCGAACGTGTAGCCGCCGCCCGCGGCCGGTAGCGCCGAGGACATCTCGGCCATACCCAGCACCATGGCGAGATACATCGCGGCGATGACGATCGCGGCGATCAGCAACCCGCCGAAACCTCCCTCGCCGAGTCCGCCGTTCCATCCGGCGTAGTCGCCGGAGATGACGTAGCTGACGCCGAGACCGGCGAGCAGGACCCAGCCCGCGGTCCCCTTCTTCAGCTGTCGTTTCTCGAGGTAATCACTTTCGGCACCTGCACCTTTCGGCGCCGCGGACACCGGCGGGGCGGACTTGTCGATCGTCATGACCGGACGCTAGACCCGTTGTGAGAACTACGGGTGATATCGGCTTTTCGGGCATGTTTCGTTCACCGTTTCTGAACTTTTCTCGCCCGCCCGGGTGCGCGTTCGCACGCTCGTTCTCCGTTCGCACGGTGTCGCGTTGTTCGCACCCTGCCGGCGGTATGCGAACAGTGCGACAGCGCGCGAACGCCCGCGGTTGACACTCTCGCTCGGGCGGGGACCTCCCGGGCCAGGACGACGGCGACACAACCCAGCAGAGTGCCGGTGACCCGTCGTTGCCAGATCGCCCACGTCGGGCTGCGCGTGAGAAAGCCGGCGACGGTGGCGGCGCCGACGATGAGCGAGGCGTTGACGATCATGCTCACCGTGATCTGGAGCGTGCCGAGGGTGAGGCCCTGCGCGAAGTGATGCCCACGGTTCGGGTCGATGAACTGCGGGATGAGCGTCAGATACATGATGGCCGCCTTGGGATTGAGCAGGTTGGTCACCAGGCCCATGGAGAACAATCGCGCCGAACTGTCGCGCGGGAGGTCGGCCACCTCGAAAACCCCTCGGCCGCCGGGCCGCAACGCCTGCCACGCCAGGTGGGCGAGGTACACGACACCTGCCGCCTTCACCCCGATGAACAGCCACGGGACGGCGACGAACACCACGGCGAGACCGAGGTTCGCCATCAGCATGTAGACGACGAAACCGACACCGGTCCCGGCGAGCGAGACGAGTCCGGCCCGACGGCCCTGGCCGATGCTCCGCGACACCAGGTACATCATGTTCGGCCCCGGCGTCATGACCATCACCAATGCGGTCAGGACCATGCCCGACGCCGCGGGCAGCGAGATCGGGAGCAGTCCGTCGAGTGCGTCCATGCGCGCCAGCCTGAACCCCATCCGTCGGCACATCAACCGAGTTTCTCCACGCAACGAACACCGCCGACGTCGACCGCTACCGTGACGTCGTGTCTGTGACCGAGGCGTGGGATGCGTTCATGGCGTTGCTGGAATCCGAGGCACCCGCGACCGCGCGCTCGTTCCGGCCGGGTGCGACGGCCGCGGCCGTCGACGCCGCCGAGCGGGCCACCGGACTGAGCTGGCCGAAGGAGTTGCGCGAGTTCGTCACGTGCCAGGGCGGTCAGCGCGAGTACGCGCCCGACGCTGCGGAACCGTTCGGTGGTCAGATCCTGCCAGCACAGGACATGTTCGGGCTCGACCAGATACTCGCCGAACGGACGATGATGATCGAAGTGTGGCAGGGCATCATCGAGGGTGATGCAGAGTATTTTCCCGGCGGCTACGACGGCGTGATCGCAGCGCATCCGCACGCGGGATCCAGAGCCGGAGCCTTTCTGCCGCACTACATCCCGATCAGCGGAATGGACGGATACCTCTACTTCTGCGATCTGCGTCCAGGCGAGGCGCACGGGAGTGTCCGCGCCTACTACCAGGACGCTTCCGACGACGACAGCTACACGTGGCGGTCGATCACCGAGATGGTGACGGGCCTGCGGGCGGCGATAGCCGGCGGGTCAGCGGTCGACATGTGGGAACCGCGCATCGAGAACGACGAGGTCTTCTGGCAACCCGAAGGGAGTGGCGACCAACCGGCACGACCCACACAGCACACGCCCGGACGTCTGGTCGTCCACACCGGATACGACGCTCCACCCGCGGACGCGTTGGCACGCCCGTTCGAGAGCCCCGGCGCCGACATCGACGCGATCGCCCACGCGGTTCGGGCCGCCGCAGAGGCCAAGTACGGCGCGGTGCGGGTGTCGGGTGCGCAGACGAACCTGCGCTGGATCCCGCAGATCCCCGGTTTCGTCGCCGACTGCCGGGCCACCGTCGGCGGCATCGTGATGCCCTACGCCGCCGTCATCACCGACACTCCGAGCGAGTTCCTGGTCGTGGAGATCCCATCGGAGGGTGCCTCGTTCGAACGGTGACGCCGTCGTAGGCTCATATCGATGACCCTGCAGATGCCGTCGCCGGGCGAGGAGCCGCGCACACGCCGTACGCGCACCCTCGTCGCGGTCGCCGCGCTGCTCGCGATCCTGGTGGTCGTGCTGGCCATCGGGGTGTCGTGCCGAGGCGACGATCAGCCGGTGCCGGCAGTGACCTCGGGTGTCCCGTCGTCGACGCCCACGACGACCACGACGGCGACGACATCCGAGACGACGACCACGACCACCACCACGCAGACTGCCCCGACGACCGAGCAGGCACCCGCCCCGGCGGGACCGAAAGAGCCGACCGGTCAGCAGAAGAAGCAGGACGACACGAAACCCGGTCCCGGCGCGGGTGGCCCTGCCGGTGGACCCGGAGGGCCGGACAAGAAGCCGGGCTGAGAGTCGTCAGAAGGCCGAGTGCGGGGCTCCGATGCCGGGATCGATCTGGAACGGACCGGATGCGCTCGGTGAAATCGGGAAGTCGAAGATGGCCGTCGGGATATACACCGTCGCACAGGCATTGGGGATGTCGACGACGCCGGACAGCCGACCTTCGATCGGCGCGGCGCCGAGCAGGAGGTAGGCCTGCTCGGGCGAGTAGCCGAACTTCGTGAGGTAGTCGATCGCGTGCAGACACGCCCGCTGATACGCCAGATGCGAGTCGAGATAGCGCTGCTCGCCGTCGAGGGTCACCGAGGTACCCGAGAAGGCAATGAACTCCGAATACTGCGGATCGGTGTTGCCGGGCATGAAGATCGCGTTCTCGCTGACCCCGTAGGTGCTCATGCCGTCACGGAGGATCTCCACGCGCAGGTCGATGAACCCACCCATCTCGATGGCTCCGCAGAAGGTGATCTCGCCGTCGCCCTGCGAGAAGTGCAGGTCGCCGACCGAAAGGTTCGCGCCGTCGACGAACACCGGATAGAAGACCCGACTGCCCTTGGTCAGGTTCTTGATGTCCTGGTTTCCGCCGTTCTCTCGCGGCGGCGCGGTGCGCGCACCCTCGGCGGCGGCTGCGTCGAAAGCGTCGCCGGTGAGGGTCCCGAGGATCGCGCTGTCGGGCAGCGGCGGCAACGCCAGCGGCGGGACGCGATCGGGATCGGTCGCGATCAGCGCGGCTTCTCGCGTGTTCCACGTGCTCAGCAGGTCTTTCGAGGGCGCCGTACCCATGAGTCCGGGGTGCACGATGCCGGTGAACTCGACGTGTGGGACGTGCCGCGACGTCGTCTTCTGACCGCTGAAGTCCCAGATGGCCTTGTAGGCGTCGGGGAACTGTTCGGTGAGGAACCCGCCGCCGTTGAGGGTCGGGAAGATGCCGGTGTAGCCCCACCCCTGGCCCGCCAGCGGTCCGGAGTCCTCCTGGGGGATGGGACCGATGTCGAGGATGTCGACGATGAGCAGATCGCCCGGTTTCGCGCCCTCCACCGCGATCGGTCCGGACAGGACGTGGACGCCGGCGAGCGGGGCGTCGCGGATGTCGTCGGCGGAGTCGTCGTTGACGATGGCGCCGTCGAACCATTCCCGGCAGTGCACCCGGAACGAGTCACCCGCCTTGACGGTCACCGCGGCGGGGATGTCGGGGTGCCATCGGTTGTGCCCGACCTTCTCCTGCGCCGTGAACGGCTTGGTGGAATCCAACGGGAAGATCAACTCGGGCATGCGGTTTCCGATCTCGTGAGGGTTCTCGAGGACGTCAGGGGCGGGGCAGGCGTCGATGACGCGGATCGGTCGACACCGGACGGCGACCACGACCAGAGGTCGGTATCGATGACGTGACTCGCGGCGACTGCGCGGTCGCGGCGGTGGCGTCATGGAGGCGCATCGCCACCGAGCCCCGGTGGCTCACCGCGATCGAGTCGAATCGTCGACGGGCGACCGCACCGCAACCGGAACAGTCGATCCGATCGGGCACCGACGCCATCGAATACGCACGCTCGGTGTCGCCACATCCCTGGTCACAGCGGAATCCGTACAACGGCATCGCGGCTCCTTCCCTCGGGAACGTACGGGGAACGCTAGGACGCCCCGGAACACCTGTCCACCGGAGCGACGACCGCGGCCTCTCAGGCACGTCCCCTATCCTTGGACGGCCATGACTGAGCCCTTCACACCCGGACCCCACGATCCCCAGCCCGATGAGCCCGGATCCGACCCCGCCGCCGGACCCGATCCCTCGTCCCGCCGGACCACGATCCTGCTGGCGGTCTCCGCGGTCGCCGCGGTCGCGATCGTGATCGCGGCGATCCTCATCGCGACCTCGGGCTCGAGCGACTCCCCGACGGCCGCGAGCGCATCGAGGTCGTCGACACCGACGACCGAGACGGTCACCGTCACCCCCAGCACCACCGACGAGACCACCACGACCGAGGAGACCACGACCACCACCGAGGCGCCGTCGACCGAGGAATCCGCATCGTCGACCGCGTCGGAGACCGCCGGCAACGGCCGCGACGCCGCCGTGTACGACTGCGCGGGCAACCCCCAGGTGCGGCCCACCGAGATCACCTCCATCTACTGCGGTGACAACGCCGTCTCGCTGACCAACATGCAGTGGACCCGATGGGGTGCGCGCGAAGCGGTCGGCAGCGGCACCGAGGTGCGCAAGGTGTGCGAGCCGAACTGTGCACAGGGATCGGTGGTCGGTGAGCAGGTGACCGTCGTGCTGGGCGACGTCACCAAGAAGGCCTTCGGCACCGTCACCGTGACCGACGAGAACGGCACCTCGAAGACCTACCGACTCACCGGCAACGCCCCGAACTGATCGCCCGGCGCGGATCGCCGCGCACCCGGCGTGCCCGATTTCGTGGACACGACCGCGACCGTTCCGTTACATTTCGTCGCGGCACCTGCCACGTCAGACGTCCGGTTCGGGGTCGGCTGAACCGAAGGTCACGCCCTTGATGCTGCGTTCGCGCCTGTTCGGCATCCTCCTCGCGCTGTTCGTCTCGGTCGCGCCCGCCGCTGTCGCCGCCGCGCCGGTGTCGGCGACACCCGCCACGGTCGTCTCCGGTCGCACTGTGGGGCAGACGATCTCGTACAACACCGGCGCACCGGGCCAGTGCACCTGGGGCGCGATGGAGAAGTTCCGCGCCTACTCCGGTCGTTACGCCGCGCTCGCGGGCAACGCCGCCGACTGGTACCACAACGCCCGGGCCACCGGTTGGTCGACATCGGCCACCCCGCGCCCGTTCGCGATGGTCGTGTTCCCGCCGGGCGTGCAGGGGGCGAGCCGATACGGCCACGTCGGATGGGTCGATGCACTCCGCCGCATCGGTGGGTCGACGTGGCTGCACATGTACGACATGAACGGCCCGGGCGGCCCGTTCGCCACCCGATGGACGTGGATCCGACACGTGCCGGGCATGGGGTACATCCTCGCGCCCCGGGCCGCCGGCGCCTGAGCCTCGCCGGGGCCCGCCCCACCGGTGCCGCGTAGCGTCAACAGCCGTGCGTATCGCGACGTGGAATGTGAACTCGATCCGGGCCCGCAGCGAACGGGTGGTCGACTGGATCGAACGCCACGACATCGACGTCCTGGCCATCCAGGAGACCAAGTGCACCGACGAACAGTTCCCGGCGATGGGTTTCGCCGCCGCCGGTTACGACCTCGCGACGCTCGGCCACAACCAGTGGAACGGCGTGGCCATCGCCTCACGCGTCGGCATCGATGACGTGGCCCGGGGTTTCGACGGTCAACCCGCCTTCGGCAAGGCCGACGCCGAGAAGGTGATCGAGGCGCGCGCGATCGGCGCCACGTGCGGCGGGGTGCGGGTGTGGAGTCTGTACGTCCCCAACGGCCGGGACCTGACCGATCCGCACTACGAGTACAAACTGGCGTGGCTGGAGGCGCTGCGCGGCGCCGGCGCCGCGTGGCTCGCCGAGAACCCGCAGGCGCAGATCGCGTTGACGGGCGACTGGAACATCGCGCCCACCGACGACGACGTCTGGGACACCGCCTATTTCGCCGACAAGACCCACACCTCGCCGCGGGAGCGCGCCGCGTTCGATGCGGTCGTCGAGACAGGATTCGCCGATGTGGTGCGCCCGTTCACCCCGGGACCCGGGGTGTTCACCTACTGGGACTACACCCAGCTGCGCTTCGCCCGTCGCGAGGGCATGCGTATCGACTTCGCGTTGTGCTCACCGGCCCTGGCGGCCCGCGTCACCGGGGCCGAGATCGATCGTCAGGAACGAAAGGGCAAGGGCGCCAGCGATCACGCCCCGGTGATCGTCGATCTCGACTGAGCTGCACCGACCAGCCCCCGTCCGGCGATCCGGCGCAGCATCAAGGCATGCGCGATCGGGATCACCAGCTCGACGGGGATCATTCCGACGTAGAACCAATTCGGCGCTCCGACGGCGACCCAGGCCCACAACCGGGCCACGCCACCGACGAAGAAGAGCGCGCCGAGGGCGTTGATGATCCGCGCGCGCGCCTCCACGTCGTTGGCAGCCCAGATGAACGCGGCGCCGTAGGCCGCGAACAGGACGTTGTAGAAACGCAGGTCCGATTCCATGGTGGCGTTCACCGACCCACCACCGATGTAGGTTGACTGACCGATCGCCAAGTGCACCAACGCGATACTGATGACAACCGCGCCGAACAACCGAACCCACATCGCGAACATACGCATGGTCGCTCCTTGTTTTACACGTGTATAACTGGACGGGACGTTACTGCTCCGCACTGACGTTGGCAAGACCTAGACTGTGGACCGTGACCTCCAGCCGGATGAGTTCCGATGCACGGCGCGCACACCTGCTCGACACTGCGGAGCGGCTCTTCGTCTCCGTCGCATACGACGACGTGCCGATGGCGCAGATCGCATCGGAGGCGGGTGTGACCCGAGCGCTGGTCTACCACTACTTCCCCACCAAAGCCGATCTCTTCGCAGCGATATGGGCACGTGCGCACGAAACGTTGGGCACTACGGTTGACTTCGCGCAGGCGCGATCAGTCCGCGACGGATTGATCTCTGCTCTGGTCGCCTACCTGGACTTCTACGAGAAGCATCTCGGCCTCGTCCTCACCGCCAACAGAAGTGCGATCGCGGCCGCACCCGTGGTGCGCGACCCCATCACCGCCACCTTCGACACGTTGACCACAACGGTTCTCGACGCCGTAGGGGCGTCGGGGGAACCGAGAAGGATCGCCGAGACGGCATTCGCGGGGTGGATCGGCTTCATTCGCGAGGCGACGGTGAAGACGCTCCTCGATCGGACCGTCACGCCGGAACAGAATCTCGCGATCTGCATCGACGTCCTCGATGCGACCGTGGGCCGGCACATCGATCTGGACGTTCCGGCCGGCCGCGGCTGACGACGGGGACCGATCAGCCCGCGGCGGCGGAGAGTGCCGGCTTCAGCTTGTCCAGGGCGTACGGGATCGACAGCGCCGACGGGAGATTGAGCGCGGTGATGGCCGTGAGGTCGAGTTGGGCGACCGCGTTGCGCTTCACCGAGTCGAGCTGTCCGTAGCCGGGAAGGTCTTTCAGCGTTCCTGCGAGCTGCGGAGACGAGGCTGCGATCACCAGTAGGTCCGAGTTCAACTCGGGGATGTTCTCGGTGCTGATCGGGAACCGCGGCAACTTCTGTTGTGCGGCAACGGTCTGCAATCGTTGCGGGATCGTCAGGCCGAGATCGGCGAACAATGTCGCAGCGCCGTCCTTCGGGTCGCCGAACACCTGGATCTGATCGGCCGAGTACAGGTACGCGAAGGTGAAGGTCTTCCCGGCGAGACCGGGGTTGGCCTTCTTCAGCGCGGCCACCTGTCCCTGCACGCCGTCGATGATCTCGGTGGCCTTGTCCTTCTGCCGCAGAATGGTTCCGAGCAGGGTGATCTGGTCCTGCCACGGGTCGATCTGCGCGCCGGTGATGCTGGGGATCGTCGGGGCGATGGCCTTGAGCTTGTCGATCTCGGCCGATTCGACCCCGAAGCCCGGAAGAAGGATCAGGTCGGGATCGGCGGCAGCGATCTGCGACACGCGGTCGCCGGAGAGGTTGATCTGCTTCGCCGAACCGAGTTTGTCCTTCACCCATGGCGACACCGCACCGCCCTGCATCTGCGCGGTGGTGCCGTACGCGGCCGGGGTCACCCCGAACGCCGCGACGGCGTCGGTCCACTGGTCACCGATCGCGACGATCCGCTTCGGGATCGAGTCGATGGTGACCGATCCTGCCGAGGTGTTGATGGTGACCGGCGCGACCGACCCGGAGGCATCGTCGTTCTCCTCCGGTGCGCTACACGCGGACATCCCCAGCGTGAGTGCACCGATCAGTGCGATCGTGAGGGCCGTCAGGCGGCGTCGTGACGTCATCGTTCTCCTCGAGAGGTGGTGTGCGGCAGTCGCGAACTCGCGACAGGTCAGACCGTGCAGGGCAGCAGCGCGAGACCGGCGACAGCGCAGGTGCTGGAGTTCGACAGCTTCCACTTGCCGTCGGTCCACACCCACGACAGCGCCTGGGTCTTCGACCCCTGGCCGACCAGCGTCATCTGCAGGGTGGCGTTCAGGGTGGTGCCGTTCACGGTGACCGGGTCGATGATCCGGTAGGTGAAGCCCGCGCCGCTCACGCGCAGGAGGTTGGCGACCCCGTCGACCGAGCCGAGACCCCGCGCGCCGGAATGCAATTCGTCGGCACGGGCGGCGCGGGATGCCCCGGTGTTCATCAGGATGCGCACCTTGGTGTTGAGCTGCCCGGCGGTGAGGGCCTGCGGCGCGGCAACCGGGGTGGCGGGCGCGGCCTGCTGCGGGGCATTCGACTGGGCCGTGGGGGGCGCTGCGGTGGCGACCGGTGCCGTTCCCGCGCCCGCGCCACCTCCGCTCTCGGGGACCTGCTCGCCCGCCGCGGCCGCCGCGGGAGCGGGGGCTGCGGGAGCAGCGGCGGAGGTGGGGGCCGCCTGCGCGACGGGCTGCTGGGTCAGTGCGGACTGCGCGGCACCGAGGTTGACGACGGTCGGCGTCTGCGCCGACGCGCTCGGCTCACCGTCGATGTCGCCCGAGATGACCAGTCCCACCACGCCGATGGTGACGATGACCGCCGAGACGACAGCGGCGACACCGGCCGAGGCGAGGACGGTGGGCAGGTTCACCGAGGACGTCCGCTTCGACGACGGCGTCGCGGCGTCGTGGTGCTCGGTCCCGTGGGAGTCAGCCGAGTAGGGGTCGCCCTGGGTCATGTCGTGTGGTCTCCTCGTGGCGTGGTGGACGCAGTCGTCCACGGTGTGGTCAGAATATAGGTGAGGCTAACCTCAATCGCCAAACGCGGTGTCAGCTGATCGAGTCGGCGAACCGGCGATAGCCGTCCACGTCGGGTCGCATGCCGGCGGCGACGAGTTCCCACAGCACCTCGTCGGCGCCGCCACCGACCCTCGCCAGCTTCATGTCCCGCCACCATCGGGCAAGGGGCGTCTCGTCGAGCAGATACCCCGAGCCGCCGAAGATGTGCATGCACTCCCCCATGACCTCCTCGCCCAGACGCGCGGCGGTCACCTTCAGCGCTGAGGCGGTGCGCACGTCGAGACGACCCGCCGCCGCGACGCCGTGCAGCGACAATCGCAGCATCTCCACGCGCGCATACAGATCCGCCACCCGCAGGCGCAGGGCCTGATGGTCGAAGAGCGTGCTCCCGAACTGCGTCCGGTCCTGCATCCGGGCGACCGTGACACCCAGCACCATCTCGCACGCGGCAGCGACCTGCCCGGCGATCGAGAGTCGTTCGTGGGCCAGTCCCCAGCTCACCATGGCCAGGCCCGTCCCCGGGCGGCCGATGAGGTGGTCTGCGGGTACCCAGGTGTCGATCTCGACCGACGCGGTGTCGAGCGGTGCCGCACCGGCCTTGTCCCACGGCGCGTTCACCGTGACATCGCGGGTGGGCACCAGGACGAGTGCGACGTTGCCGTGCGCCGCCGAACCGTCGGCCGAGGTGTCCCGTGCGACCACCAGGATGTGGTCGGCGATCGGCGACAGCGACACGAACTTCTTGTGTCCATGGACTCGGAAGCCGCTGTCCCGCGGCGTGATCGAGGTCTGAGCGATCTGCAGGTCCGAGCCGCCCGACGACTCCGACGCGGCGAGACACAGCACCGCCTCGCCGGCGATGGCCGCCTCGGCCACCGCGCGCAGCGTCTCCGAACGGCCACCGAACCGACGGAGTATGGCGATGGCGGAGTCGTGCAGACTCACCCCGACCCCGATCCCGGCCGACCCCAGCCGGCCGAGCGCGAACGACAACGCCACGAGCTTGCCGATGTCGGGCGTGGTCGCGTCACCCCATTTCTCGGCGAACACCCCTGCAGCGCCGAGTTTCTCGATCAGTCGGCGCGGGAAGTGCGCGGTGGCCTCCGCCTCGTCGACCCACCCGCGCAGCTCGTCGTCGAAGACCCGGTCGAGCAGTTCCCGATAGGTGCCGGTGGGCGCGACGACGGTCACGACCACGCCCCCGATTCGACGAGGTCGCGGGTCGCGAGGCGGCGCAGTTTGCCCGAGGTGGTCCGTGGCACCGACCCGGGCTCCACGAAGACCACGTCGGTGGGGACCACGCCGCAGTCGGAGGCGACCGCCGACATCACCGCGGACCGCATCTGGACCACTGCGTCTCCCGTGGTGCGGGTCTCGGCGACGATCACGAGGCCGGGTCGACCCGACCCCCGCGACACGGCCACCACCCCGCCGCGCCGGACGCCGTCGACACCGGCGGCCGCACGCTCGATCTCCACCGGGAACAGGTTGCGACCGGCGACGATGACGATCTCCTTCGTCCGACCGCAGATGACGAGCCGGCCGTCGACGAGGTATCCGAGGTCGCCGGTCGGGAACCAGGCGTCGGGTTCGGTGGGTGGATGCCCGAGGTAACCCGCCATCATCGACGTACCCCGGATCTCGACCGACCCGACGTCCCGTTCCTCGATCGTCGGCACCTCGACGTCGGCGGGCACGACGCGGATCTCCATGCCCTCCAAAGGTTCGCCGAGCAGCGGGTACCGCCGCTCGATGGTCGTCCCGTCGTCGCCGCGGACGGTCACCTGGTCGTAGCGCGCGCCCTCCCCCGGCGCCGGAACCGTGACCGCGCAGACCGATTCGGCCATCCCGTACGCCGGTGTCGCGGCCGCCGGATCGAATCCGACCGCCGACGCCCGATCGAGGAAGCGGTCGAATGCGTCGGGGTCGATGGGTTCGCCGCCACTGAGCGCGACCCGCAGGCGCGACAGGTCGGCGCCGGCCAGGAGCTTTCCGTACCGGCCGACGATGTCGTAGGCGAAGTTCGGGGCCGCGGTGATGGTCGCCCCGGAATCGGTGAGCCACTGCGGCCACCGGAACGGCGACGCGGCGAACGCCGAGTTGGGCGCGAGCCACAAAGGGATCCCCGCGGACATCCCCGCGACCAGGAACGTGAGACCCATGTCGTGGTAGAGCGGCAGCCAGCTCAGACCGATGTCATCGGTGGCATCGAGGCGCAGTCGATCGACCAGGGCCGCGGTGTTCGTCGCGACCGCCTCGGCGGTGAGCACCGCCGTCTTCGGGTCACCGGTGGACCCGGCCGTTCCCTGCAGGATGGCCGCGGCGTCGCCGACGAGGCCTGTCGGGCGACAAGCACTGGTGTCGATGCCGACGCCGACGAGATCGACGTGGTCGATGTGCAGCGCGCAGTCGACCGCGGTCAATGCCTCCAGCTGCGCACCCGACCCCAGCACGATGTCGACCCCGACGCCGGCGAAACGTCCCGCGGTCGCGACCGCCCACCGTGCGTCGTCGGCACCGCGCACCGGTCCGGGCAGGATCGAGACGGCCGACCCCGACAGCCATGCGGCGTGTACCGCGGCGACCAGGTCGGGACCGGGATCGCCGATGAGTCCGATGCCCGCGCCCGCACGACGACCGCCACGGGTGGCCTCGATCCAGGTCGCGATCTCGAGCGCACGCTCACGGATCACGCGCCACGGCCGCTGCACCCACTGCTCGGTGGGCATGTCGAAGACCGACAACACGGCGTCGCTCGCGCTGATCGACGCGTCGATCACCTGAGCCCAGTTCGTGCGAGAGCTGTCGCGGTCGTACCAATCGCGTTGTGCCACTTCGTGCTCGGTCGGAGCGACTGACATCGGCCTACACCTCTCCACATCCCCACCGTTTGTATATTAAGCCTAACCTAACCTAAGTTCGACGGAAGCCGGCAACGAAGGGGAGTCAACATGGTGGTCGATACAGCGGTGCCGACGCACGAGGTGTCGGCAGACGTGGTGTCGACGGTCGGGCAGGCGCTCGGCGTCGATCCGGCCGATCTCGATCCGCACGGCGACCTCATCGCCCAGGGGCTCGACTCGCTGCGGATGATGCGGCTCGCGGGCCACTGGCGCAAACGCGGGCACGACATCGACTTCGCACGTCTGGCGCAGGAACCGACCATCGACGCGTGGTCGCGCCTTCTCGACGGACCGGCGACCGCAGCCGAACCCGCGCACGGGCAGCGAGCCGATCCAGCCGCCTTCGACGACACGGCGTTCCCGCTGGCACCCATGCAGCACGCCTACTGGGTGGGCCGTTCCGACAGCCACGACCTGGGTGGCGTCGCCGCACATCTGTACGTCGAGTTCGACGGCGCGGCAATCGATCCGGACCGGTTCCGGTCGTCGGTCGCCGCACTTCTCGAACGCCATCCGATGACGCGGGTGGCGGTGGCCCCCGACGGTACGCAGCGGGTCGGCGCGGCCCACCCGGACACGGTGCGCGTGCATGATCTGCGCCGTCGGTCCGATCAGGCGGTCGAGGAGTTCCTCGCGCAGCAGCGACACGGGAACACCCACGCGATGCTGCCGGTCGAGGACGGTCAGGTGATCCGTACCGATCTCACGCTGCTGCCCCGCAGTCGCACCCGTGTGCATCTCGACGTCGACATGATCGCCGCCGACGCCATGAGCTTCCGCGTCCTCGTCGACGACCTGGCCCGCCTGTACCGCGGCGAGCAGTTGACCCCGCTGCGCACCGACTTCCGCACCCTGTCGGCGGAGCGCACGTCACGGCCCGCCCGCGACGCCGACATCGCTTGGTGGCAGGCGCGTCTCGACGACCTCCCCGGACCACCGGAGCTGCCGCGTACCGACCCGACCGGCCCGGCGTCGACTCCGCACGGCACGGCCACGACGGTGCGGCTGCACCACGCGATCGATGCGGCCGACCGCGCGCGCCTCGAGACCCACGCACACTCCCGAGGTGTCACGCCGGCAACCGCGGTCGCGGCCGTGTTCGCCGAGGCCGTCGGAACACACTCGGCCACTTCTCGTTTCCTGCTGACGGTCCCCCTCTTCGATCGCGACGCCACCCACCCCGACGTCGAACGGGTGGTCGGTGACTTCACGTCCTCCCTCGTCGTCGCCGTCGATCTCACGGCGCAGCGCACGCTCGCCGAACGCGCCGTGGACATGCGTGCGGCGATGCACGACGCCGCGGCACACGGCACCGTGAGCGGGCTCGACGTGCTGCGCGACCTCAGCCGCCGTCGAGGTGAACCGGTCGTGTCGCCGGTGGTGTTCACGAGCGCACTCGGCCTCGGCGAACTGTTCTCCCCCGCGGTGACCGAGGCGTTCGGCACGCCGACGTGGATCGTGTCGCAGGGCCCGCAGGTCCTTCTCGACGCACAGGTCACCGAGATCGACGGTGGGTTGCTGGTGAACTGGGACGTGCGCGCCTCCGATCTCGATCCGGCTGTCGCGCAGTCGATGTTCGATCACTACGTCGCACTGCTCGACCTGCTGATCGCGGGCGACTGGGAACGCCCGGCACCCTCGGGCGTCCCGGCCGAGGTGATGGCCGAGCGTCGCGCCGTCGAGCATCCGCTGCCCATCACCGACACCTTCGACGGAACACTGCACCGTCGCGTCCTCGATCTCGCCACACAGCGCACCGACACCCCGGCACTCATCGACGGCGAATCCACCTGGACACACGGCGAGCTCGCCGACCGGGCGCGGCGGGTGGCGGGCGCGCTCCGCGCGGCGGGGGTCGGAGCGGGCGACACCGTCGTCGTCACGATGCCCAAGAGTGCTGCGCAGATCGTCGCGGCCATCGGGGTTCTCGCCGCCGGCGCCACCTACGTGCCGATCTCCCCATCGCAACCCGACGACCGCCGTGACCGCATCGTCTCGGTCGCGACCCCGTCGGCGGTGCTCACCGACCGTGCCGACCGGGTGACCGACACCGCGCTCGCCGTCGTCGTGTTCGACGACACCGCGTCCGCCTCGCCGCTCGATCCGGCCGACGACGCGAGCGGTCCCGACTCGCTCGCCTACATCCTGTTCACCTCGGGATCGACCGGTACACCCAAGGGTGTCGAGGTCCCCCATCGCGCCGCGGTGGCGACCTTGACCGACCTGGCCGATCGCTACGGTCTCGGCGCATCCGATCGCGCGCTCATGGTGTCGTCGCTGGAGTTCGATCTCTCGGTGTTCGACGTGTTCGCGCTGCTCGCCGTCGGCGGTGCGGTCGTCGTCGGTGACGACGACCCCACCACGCGCGTCGACTCGTGGGCCCGCGCCCTGCACGAGGAGTCGATCACCGTACTCAACTGCGTCCCCACGGTTCTCGGGATGCTCCTCGACATCACCGACATGCCTACGTCGCTGCGGGTGGTGCTCACCGGCGGCGACCGGGTGGAGGTGGCGCATCTGCGTCGGATCGCCGAGCAGGTGCCGGCGGTTCGTGTCGCGGGCCTGGGCGGCACCACCGAGACGGCGATCCACTCCACCGTCTGCGCACTGGCCGACGTCGGGGACCACACCGGTTTCGTCCCGTACGGCACGCCGTTGCGCGGCGTGCGCTGCCGGGTCGTCGACGCCATCGGCCGCGACCGCCCCGACTTCGTACCGGGTGAATTGTGGATCGGCGGCGACGGTGTGGCCGCGGGCTATCGCGGCGACCTCGACCGCACCGCCGAGAGGTTCGTCGAGGTGGACGGTGTGCGGTGGTACCGCACAGGCGACGTCGCGCGGTACCTGCCGGGAGCGTTCCTCGACTTCCTCGGCCGCGACGACCACATGGTGAAGATCCGTGGCCACCGTGTGGAACTTGGTGAGGTGGAGTCCGCACTCCTGCGCCTCGGGCAGGTGTCGGCCGCGGTCGCCTGGACCGACGGACGTGATCTGCACGCCGCGGTCACCATCGGGACCGCGGAGACACCGGAACCCGCGACTCTCGCGGACGCGCTGCGCGATCTGCTGCCCGCGCACATGATCCCGCGATCGATCACCGTCGCCGACCGGCTCCCGTTGACCCCCAACGGCAAACTCGACCGCACCCGCGCCGCCGCCGAGTTCGACGACGCCGGGTCGGTCGAGTCGATCGCCCCGCGTACGCCCGTCGAGAAGGCACTCGTGGCGGTGCTCGAGACCATCCTCGCCACGCGGCCGATCGGGGTCACCGACGAATTCGTCGCTCTGGGTGGCGATTCGGTGCTGGCCACCCGGTTCGTCGCCGAGATCCGTCGATGGCTCGCCGTTCCCGGCGCCACGGCCTCGGTGACCGTGGCCGACATCTTCACCCGCCGAACCGTCGCGGGACTCGCGACGCGACTCGAGGAGCTGCACGGTGCGGCGATCACCGAGGTCGCCGAGGTCATGCTCGAGGTGCTGGGTCTCTCGGCCGGCGAGGTCGCCTCCGAGCTGGGCCAGAGGAGTCCCGCGATCGCCCATCGTCGCATCGATCTCGACACCGATGTCGAGCTGGTGCACGGCTGGCTCACCCACCCCAAATCACACTTCTGGGACATGCTCGGCGCCACGCGCGAGGAGGTGGTGTCGCTGATCACCCAGGCCGACGCAAGCGGTTTCGGTATGCGGCTCGGCATCGTGGACGGCGAACCGCAGTTCCTGTTCGAACTGTACGAACCGCTGTCGAGCGAGCTCGCCGACGCCGGTACCGGTTACGTCCACGCACCCGGGGACATCGGTATGCATCTGCTCGTCGCGCCGACCGACACACCGGTGACCGGTTTCACCGCGTCGGTCATGCGCCACATCTTGCGGACCGCGTTCGGCGAGGCCGCGGCGCGACGTGTCGTGGTCGAGCCCGACGTCCGCAACACCGCCGTGCACCGACTCAACGAGTTGGTGGGGTTCCGCGTCGAGGGCGATCACCCGGTGGGCGCGAAGACCGCGCGGTTGAGCTACTGCACAGCAGACGATTTCGCAGCGACCGAATCGGTCGACTCGTGACGTCGACAGCGCCGCCGAGAGCCGAGACCGACAGTCGTGCCGACATGGCCACGGTGTACGGGCGGCGTCTGGCCCGCAAGGTGTTGGGCGAGTTCGCCCACGAACAGATCATCCATCCGATCCCGATGGGCGGCCACGATCCGACCGACGATCGCGACACCTCGGGTGCCGGTTCGCTGTACCTGGTGCTGTCCGACGACCAGCGCACCGAGTACGTCTTCCGCGCAGAGGTGTTGGCGCTCGACAACTGGGTGATCGACGAGCCCTCGATCCGCCGCCTGGTCGACGGCACCGAGGTTCCCGTCGACCCCGTCGCCGTGCTGCTCGACCTGCGTGAGCGCCTCGCGATCGACCCCGACGCCGTGCCCGCCTACCTCGAGGAGTTCGTGAACACGCTCGGCCTGGGTGCCGATCGCCCCGAGCACCTGCGCATCCCGGCCGCCGACCTGGCCACGGCGGATTTCCAGACCATCGAACAGACGATGACCGAAGGGCATCCCTGCATCGTCGCCAACGCCGGCCGAATCGGTTTCAGTTCCGACGATGTCGCGCGCTACGCGCCCGAACGCGGCGAGCACTGCCGCCTCGTGTGGGTGGCCGCGCCTCGGGAACACTGCGATGTCGCGACGATGACCGATCACGACCACCGGGACCTCCTGGTCGACGAACTCGGCGCAGCGACCCTCGATCGCTTCGACGCGGTCCTACGCGCGCGCGGACTCGAGCCCGCCGATCACCTCTACCTCCCCGTACATCCGTGGCAGTGGGCCGAGAAGGTGACACGTGTGTTCGCGCGGGAACTCGCCGACGGGACACTGGTGTTCCTCGGCGAAGGCGAGGACCTCCATCGGCCGCAACAGTCGATCCGGACGCTGTTCAACGCGTCCGACAACCGTCGGCACTACGTCAAGCTCGCGCTGTCTATCACGAACATGGGTTTCACCCGCGGGATGTCGGCCGACTACATGCGCACCACACCCCTGATCAACGACTGGGTACGCGACCGGGTCGGCGACGACGAACACCTCCGCGGACTCGGTTTCGCGATGCTGTTCGAGGTCGTCGCGATCGGCTACCGCAACCCCGTGCTGCAGAGCGTCACCACGCCCGGTTCGGAGTACCGAAAACTGATGTCGGCGCTGTGGCGACAGAGCCCCGTCGGACTCGTCGCCGACCACGAGCAGCTCATGACCATGGCGGCGCTGCTCCACGTCGACCACCGGGGCGACCCGTTGGTGGGAGCACTCATCCACCGATCGGAACTGTCTGCGACGGAATGGCTCTCGCGCTACCTGCGGGCCTACCTGCACCCGGTCATCCATCTCCTCTACCGCCATCGGCTGAAGTTCTCGCCGCACGGTGAGAACCTCATCCTGGTGCTCGACGACGGCGTCCCGGTGCGCGCCATCCTCAAGGACATCGGCGAGGAGGTCACCATCGGTGACGACGCCCCCGGGTTACCCGAGTCGTGCCGACGCGCGGTCGTCCATACCGACGACTCCATCGGCAACCTCGGCATCCTGTCCGATGTCTTCGACGACTTCCTCCGCCCACTCGCGGGAATCCTGCACCATGCAGGCCTCTGCGACGACACGTCGTTCTGGAGAACCGTCGCCGACAGCGTGACCGATTACGTCACCGGTCATCCCGAGCTGGCCGACCGCTTCAGCCGGTGGGATCTGTTCGCACCCGACTTCGGTGCGATCCACATGAACCGTCTGCAGCTCGGCAACAGTCGCCGCATGGTCGATCTCGGCGACTCCTACGCCGCACTCCTCGACACCGATCACCGCCTCGTCAACCCGATCGCCCGGTTCGCCCCCTCGCCGACCCGGGAGCACCCGTGACCGCTCCCTGCGACGCACAGGGTGTCGAGATCCTCCGTGACGCATGGGGGATCCCGCACATCCGTGCCGATTCCGCACGCGGAGCCCTCTACGGACAGGGTCGCGCCTGCGGGCTGGACCGCGCCTGGCAGATCGAGTTCCTCCGGCTGAGGTCGGAGGGTCGCACCGCCGAGGTCTTCGGCGCCGACGCCATCGGCTGGGACGAGTTCGCCCGGCGCGCCGGGATCGACCGTGCCGCACGGCGGATCCTCGCCCGCTCGTCGGTCCGGACGCGAGAACTGTTCGGTGCCTATGTCGACGGGGTCAACAGCACGCTGGAGTCCGCAGAAGCGCTCGAGCTCACCGAGCTCGACCACCGGCCGCTGCCCTGGCGACCGTGGACACCGATCGCGGTGTTCATCACCCACAACATCCTCTTCGGCCGCTTCCTCACCAAGCTGTGGCGGGTGCACGCCTGCACCCATCTCGGTGCGGATGCGCTGCGCCTGTTCGACTTCGAGAGTCCGGCCGCCCCCGACCCGGATGACCCCTTCGATCCGCCCCTGCCCGACGCCACCTTCGTCGAGACCGTGCTGGCCGAGTTCGCCGCCGCGGGTGCGACCGGGATCGAGCCACCCGGACCGACACCGCTCAGCGACGCGATCAGTGGCAGCAACGCGTGGGGCATCGCCGCGTCACGCTCGGCGAGCGGGTCGCCGCAGATCGCCGGCGACCCGCACCGATTCCTCGAACTCCCCGGGGTCTACCTCCAGACCCACCTCGCGTCACCGGAATTCGACGTCGTCGGGTTCGCGTTCGCCGGGGTCCCGGGGGTGCCGCACTTCGCCCACGCGGGTTCGGTCGCGTGGGGCATCACCAACGCGATGGGCGACCACCAGGACGTCTACATCGACCACCTCTCGCGCCGCGACGGATCGGTGACCGCGCAGGGCCCGCACGGTGACGTCGCGGTCACCACCTGGACCGACTCCATCACGGTACGCGGGGGCGACCCGGTGACGGTCGAGATCATCGAGACCACACACGGATCGGTGATCGTCGGCGGACCCGACGCACCCATCGCACTGAGCCTGCGCACCCCGATCCTGCACGACGACACCACCACCGCCGACCCGTTCATCGACTTGCTGTTCGCGACGTCGATCGCGGGTGTCGAACGCGCCCTGCGTGACTGGGTGGAGCCGGTGAACCGCGTCGTCATCGGCGACGCGAGCGGTCGACTGGTCGCACACCTCGTGGGGGCGATGCCCGCACGCACCCCGGAGAACTACTGGCTGCCGGTGCCCGGGTGGACCGACCGTCACCGGTGGACGGGAATGCGCACGACGTCCGTGCACGACGGAGCGAGGGCACCCGACGTCACGTCGTTCTCCGTCATCGCCAACCAGCGCATGACCACCGCGCCACTCCAGCCGGTCACCACCGAATGCGTCCGCGCCGATCGCGCCGACCGGATCGCAGCGCTCCTCGAGGCCAAGGCCCAGCACAGCGTCGCCGATGCCGAACGCATCCATCGCGACGACGTGCTCGACGCGCGGGACATCGTGCTGCGACTCCTCGACGAGATCGACGGACTCGACGAGCGCGCACGACGGCTCGTCGCCCGCCTCGACGGGTGGGACCGATCGATGGCGGTCGACAGCACGCAGGCCTACGTGTTCGCCGAGATCCGTGCCCATCTCGTCCGCGGTCTCATCCGGTCTCCCGCTTTACAGCCGTTGGCGACGAGGCACGTGTTCCCTGCGGTGTTCGACCCGTGGTTCGTCTCCTTGCCCCGCGTGTCGGCGGCGCTGGAATCGGTGATCGCGCACGCGGGCCGACTCGGGGCCGACGCCGGCGCCATCCTGCGCGAGGCGGTCGACGCCGTCGCCTCCGGGCTCGAACACCTCGACGACATCCCCACGTGGGGTGACGTGCACGTGCTCACTCCGATCCACGGATTCGACCTCGTCGGTGCGACGACCGCCCACCCCGCGCTGTCGGCCCGGCTGCGGCCCCACCCGCACGCACTCGGCGGCGACGCCGAGACGGTGTTCGCCAACGGCAGCGCCATCGGTTTCAGCCACGCCTGCAGCGTCGGTTCGGCCGCGCGGTTCGTGTGGGACCTCGCCGACCGTTCCGCCAGTCGATGGGTGGTCCCCCTCGGCGCCTCCGGCGACCCGCGCCATCCGTCGTTCGAGAACCAGGCGTCGCGGTGGGCACGGGGCGATCTGTTCCCCGTCGTCGATTCCTGGGACCTGCTGTCGCACATCACCGTGCATCACGACGACACGACCACAACGACCGACCACCTGACGATGGAGGACGCGTGAGCGTACTGGACGAATCACGACTCGAGCTGATGCGACGACGCCTCGCCGGTGTCGACGCCGGCGGATCGGCCGCGGGTACACCCCCGACCCCCGACACTGCACAGGATCCGACGCCACGGACGCGGGGCGAGCTCGGTGTCGCCGAGCGGCGGATGTGGCGGATCCACCAGCTCGATCCCGAATCCATCTCGCACAACATCGGTCTGGTGCTGACATTCACCGATGGCCGCGCGACCGACGACGTCGTCACCGCCCTCGAGGAGACGCTGCGCAGCCCGGTCCTCTCGTCGGTCATCGTCGACGACGAGGGTGTCGTGCGACGGGAACCGGCAGATGTCGAGGGCGGATGGTCGGTGCCCGGCACCCTCTGGGAGTGGCCCGCGCCCGCCGAGGGCGCTGCGGTCCCCGGAGATGTGGACGGGACCGCGACCGCGCTCACCCGCCGGCCGTTCCGCCTGACCGAGGAGGCGCCGGCCCGCGCGTGCCTGCGCGTCGCGCCCGACGGAACGTGCACGGTGATCCTCGTCGTCCACCACATCGCCGTCGACGGCACCTCGTGGCCGGCACTGCTCGGGCACCTCGTCACCGGCGCCACTGCCGTCACCCCGGTCGTCGGTGCCGCGGACGGCTCGCCACAACCGGTCGACGACGCTCTGCGCCATGCCCTGTCGACCTGGGCTGCCGACGACATCCGCCACCCGCTGACCGGGGCCCTGCCCACGGAGTCGGCCGAACAGAGCTGGATCACGCCGCTCGACGAGGGTGCGGTCACACGGGATCGGCGCGCACTCGACCCCGCGGCGGTCGCCGCGCTCGGCGAGGTCGCCCGCGACGTCGGTGCGACATCGAACGCGCTGATGATCGGGGTGTGCGCACTGGCTGCGCACTCGCTCACCGGCGCTGACGATCTCGTGGTGCTCGTCCCGAGTGAGAACCGTCGTCCCGATCAGGACCCACGCGTGGTCGGCTACTGCGGCAACATCGTTCCGATCCGCTTCACCGTCGACCCGACGGCGTCGGTGCGCGAGACGTTGCGCCGCATGATGTCCGCGATCTACTCGGCCATGGAGTTCGCGTCGATCGACTACGGCACCCTGCTGACCGCGCTCCGTGCCCACGGCGGTCGATTCCCTGTCGCCGATATGATGGCCTCGGTCCGCAGCGCGCCCGTGCGGGGCGTCACGACGCCGGGCGCTCCGGCGGCCGGTGACGTCGACTACCGGTCGGTGTCGACCGGTGTGGGTGGTTACCCACTGAGCTACGCCTTCGAGATCACCGATGACGGAATACATCTCGAGATCGACCATCGCACCGACATCCCCGAGGCCGAGGTGACGCAGCGAGCGCCGGCCATCGCGATGGGCCTCATCGGCGAACTGCCCGACAACCTCGACTCCACACTCGCCGACCTCGTCGACGCGGTGCGGGCCGCGTGCGCCTTTCCCGGATTGCCGATGCGCCGATCCCGCTTCACCTCCCCCGGTCGAGGGTGGGCGCAGGTCGGCGCCGACCTCATCCGCATGGCCGAATCGGTCTCCGACACCTCCCATCACGGCGCACCGCTGCCCCACGGACTCCCGGGCGACGTCCTCGACGAGGTCGACTCCGCCCTGGGCCCACGGGTGATCCCGTCGGCCGGCATCGGCGAATCGCAGGCGCTGGCCCGACTCGGTGACCTCGTCGCGCGACACGGACTCGACCTCACCCACACCCGCACCGCGGCGCACCTGCAGCCACCACCACTGACCGTCGCGGTGGTCGCCGACGCCCTCGCCGGTGCCACCAACGCCTCGCTCGACACCTACGATTCGGGTCCGGCGACCCTGGCGATCGAGCAGTGGATGATCGCGGCACTGGCCGACCTCGCCGGACTCGGGTCGGGTGCGGGCGGCGTGTTCGGTCCGGGGGGTTCGTACTCGAACCTGCTGGCGCTGCTCATCGCTCGCGACCACGCCGCCGCGGCACTCGGACTCGACACCCGCACCGACGGCACCGGCGCGCTACACCGACCGGTCGTGTTCTGCTCGCGGATCGCGCACTTCTCCATCCATCGCGCCTGCGCCGCACTGGGGCTCGGTGAGTCCGCGGTGGTCGGCATCGACGTCGACGACGACCACCGCATGCTGCCCGAGGCGCTGGAGGCCGCTCTCGCCGCCGCCGGGGACCGGACCCCGGTCGCCGTGGTCGCCACCGCGGGCACCACCGATTTCGGCACCGTCGACCCGCTGCCGGAGATCGCCGCCATCGCCCGTCGACACGGCGTGTGGTTGCACGTCGACGCCGCCTACGGTTTCGGGTCGCTGTTCTCCGATCGTCTCGCCGGGCTGGTCGAGGGCATCGATCGCGCCGACTCGATCACGTTGGATCTCCACAAGATCGGGTGGCAGCCCGCCGCGGCGAGCGTGTTGCTGCTCGCCGACTCCGGGCGTTTCGCCGCGGTCGACCGGTCGGTGTCGTACCTCAACCCCACCGACGACATCGAGGCCGGCTACGGCGGCCTGCTGGGACAGACCCTGCAGACCACCCGGCGGCCCGATGTTCTCAAGGTGGCCGCCACGTTCCTGGCCTACGGCAGGCTCGGTCTGGGGTCGATGCTCGACCGTTGCCACGAGCTCGCACGGCACGCCGAGCAACGGATCGCGACCGAACCCCACCTCGAGCTGATCGCCCCGGTGACCCTCACGACGGTCGTGTTCCGTTACCGCTGCGCCGATCTCGACGCCGTGAACGCCGAGCTCCGCCGTCGACTCATCCGGTCCGGGGCGGCGCTCATCGGCCGCACCCGCGTGGTGACCGCCGGCGCCGACCGGCCGCAGGTCTGCCTCAAGCTGACCCTGCTCAATCCCGAGGCCCACGAGGCCGACATCGACGCGCTCTTCGACGACATCATCCGCGTGGCGCTGGAGGTCGAATCCGAGAGCGCCCGTGCCCTGTCCACCGATGCAGATGCGCTGGAGGCATCCCATGAGCACTGAGTTCCCCCGCAGCGTCGATGTTCTCGCGATCGGGTGCGGTCCGTTCAACCTCGGTCTCGCCGCGCTGGCGTCCACCGTCGACGACCTCGACCTCCTCGTCGTCGACGCACGCCCGGAGTTCCGCTGGCATCCCGGGCTGATGTTCGACGATGCGACGTTGCAGGTCAGTTTCCTCTCCGATCTGGTCTCCCTGGTCGAGCCGACGCACCCGATGTCGTTCCTGGCCTACCTCGCCGACGTCGACCGCCTCTACCCGTTCCTGGTGCGCGAGAACTTCTTCCCGACACGCATCGAGTACGAGGCGTATCTGCTGTGGGTCGCCGAGCGACTGGGATCGCTACGATGGGACACCTCGGTCTCCGAGGTGCACTTCGACGCCGAGACCGATTCGTTCCGTGTGATCGTGACCTCCGGGGGACAACGGTCGACCATCCACGCCGCACACGTGGTGTGCGGCGTCGGTACCGAACCGCATCTGCCCGCCTCCCTCTCGACGGGCGAACCGGCGTCCCCGTCGCTGATCCACAGCGGCGAGTACCTGAATCACCGAGCCCGCGCCCACGCCGCCGAGGCGGTGACCGTCATCGGGTCGGGCCAGTCGGGCGCCGAGATCGTGGTCGACCTGCTCGAGGCGAACCTCGGCGGCGGACCCGCCGTGCGGTGGTGGACCCGCACCGGGTGGTTCGCCCCGCTCGACTTCACGAAGCTGTCGCTGGAGATGACGACGCCGGCGTACATGGACTACTTCCACTCGTTGCCCGAACAGACACGCGACACCGTGCGCGCGGGACATTGGCAGTTCCACAAGGGCATCTCGGCCGACACCCTCGAACGTCTCCACGATCTGCTCTACCGCCGCCAGCTCGCCGGCAAACTACCGCCGGTGCAGTTGCGCGTGGGGGTGTCGGTCACCGGTCTCGAGGCGCAACCCGACGAGCGTCTCCGCATCCACGCCCGCCACGACGACACCGGCGCGACCATCGCCCACACCGCCGATCTCGTCGTCGCGGCCACCGGCTACCGACCGCGCAGCACGGCGTTCCTCGATCCCCTCGACGAACTGATGGTGCGGGATTCGCGAGGCCGCCCGGTCATCGACAACGACCACTCCGTGGTGATGCGCGAGGGCCTCGAGCGTCGCCTGTTCGTCGCGAACGCCGAGGAGCACAGTCACGGGGTGTCGTCGCCGAACCTCGACATCGGGGCGGTCCGCAACGCCCGCATCCTCAACGCGATCACCGGCCGCGAGGTCTACCGCCTCCCCGGCCACACCGCGTTCACCACCTTCGGCCCCGACGACGACGAGGTCGTCGAAGCCCCCCAGTTGGGCACGTAAAACCCGCAGTTGGGCACGTAAAACCCGCAGGTGGGCAGCGCGACGCGTCGGTGCCCAACTGGCTGCGTTACGTGCCCAACTGGCGTCTTCACGTGCCCAACTGCGGGCGTCACGTGCCCAACTGGCGGGTCAGGGGGTGGTGAGGACCTCGTCGAAGGCGGCGGCGAAGCGGGCTGCGTAGCCGGGGAGCGCCTGCGGATCGGTGACGATGCCGAAGGTGGTGCGGTCGCCGAGGATCAGCGACGTCACCGAGAACGAGTACCCGCCCAGCGGCGACAGCGGCGTGAGGGCGACGATCCGACGACCCAGCACCGACCGCACCCGGGAGAAGCCGGGATTCACGCCGATGTGGATGTCGGGCGCCATGCGCGACATCGAGGCGCCGACGATCGCCCGCATCACCGGCCAGGGTGGTGACGGATGACCGGTCGCGGCGAGCGCGAGCGCCGCGCGGCGGGATTCGATCAGTGACAACTGGTCTCGGCTCCGCTCGATCTGACGACCGAGATCGGTGTCGCTTCCCGCGAGGTTGAGCAGGGTCACCGACACCGCGTTGCCGGTGTGTCGGAACGTGGGGTCGAGTGTGGCGGGCAGGGTCACCCGGATCGAATCCGCGCCGTTCTCCGTCGGCGGATGCGCGCTGAGCGTGGCGCCGACCGCACCCAGGACGAACTCGTGCACCGTCGCCCCATGGCGTTTCGCGGCACGACGGAGGTCCCGGGTCGCCACCGACACCGTCGCGGTCTCGCGGCGACCCGACGTCGTGAGAGCGGGCCAGCCGCGACCGGACCGCCCTGCCTTCCACTGCTCGTCGTGCGCGGCGCGGGCGTCGGCGAGCACCTCGGGATCGATGTCGCCGACACGGAATCGGGGGCTGGTCGCGAAACGGTCGAACTCGGCGAGTTGGTCAGGGGTCCCGTCGGCGAGCAGCGCCGCGAACGCGGCGCCCGCCAGACCGTCGGACAGGCTGTGGTGCACGCGCAGCACCAGCAGTTGTTCGCCCGAGTCGCCGATCGTCATCAGCGTGATGTGCCAGAACGGATCCGGACGTCGGAGGTGGGTCGCACACAGCTCGGCGATCGCCCGGTCACGAGCCGTCACGTCGGCGACCTCGACGGCCTCGACGTGGCGGGCGATGTCGATCGCGTCGGCGGGGGTCACGACGATCTCGGGGCGACGCCACCGCCCACCACGCACCCCGACACCGAAGACGTCGTAGCGCCCGACACGCGACCGCACACGATCGCGGATCTCGTCGATGCCCAACAGCGTGTCACCACCGGCGATCTCGAGAACCATCGACCAGTGCATCGGCCGCGATGCGGTGTCCATGTGGAGGTAGGTGAAGTCGGGCGGTCCGTACTCGGTGGGGCCGGCGAGGGCCTCGGCGACGTCAGCGGTGTCGACGGCCTCGGTCGTGTCACGGGTCTCGGTCATCGGCCGGCCACGGCGAGACGCGATCGGATGACCTGCTCGAGGTCGGCCACCGAGGCGCTCTCGAAGATCTCGCGTTCGGTGAGCGCGACACCGAGCCGTTCCTCGATGGCCACGACCCCGATCGCGACGGCGACCGAGTCGAGCCCGAGGTCGTCGACGAGACGGGCAGAGCCGGTGACATGTTCCGGGGACAGGTCGAGGTCGTTCGCGAGGATGTCGCGGAGTTCGCTGTGCACGCGGTCGGCGGCGGGTTCGGTCATGGGTGATGCTCCTCGGGTGGTGGGGACGGTTCGTTGGTCGGGGGGTGCAGGACGGACAGAGAAGGGGTCATCGCGGCCCTGCGGCGGCGCGTCGGTAGCCGCGCATCGCCAAGGGACCGAACACGATCGCGAATCCGAGCGCCCACGCGAGGGTGGTCGTCAGGGGCACGGCGACAGGGCCGCCCTCGGTGAGACCCGCGATGGCGTCGATCGCCGGACTCATCGGTTGGTGGGCGACCACAGGGCGGACCCACCCGGGGTATTCGGTGAGCGGGGCGAACCCGGTGGTGAAGAACAGCAGGAACAGGAACGCGCCACCGAGCAGCTGCACCACCTCGCGTCCCGCGGCGACGGTCGCCAGGGCGATCACCGGGATGGCCACGCCCACACCGAACACCACCGGGACGGCGAGCGCACCGACTGCGGCGGCGATCCCCTGATCGAATCCGAACCCCATCGTGGTCGCGACCGCGAACAGGACCACCGTCCCGATCGCGGTGCGCACCGCCTCGGCGAGCAGGCGGCCGAGGAGAAAGCCCGAGCGGTGCACGGGCAGGGTCCACAGTCGTGCGAGGACACCGGAGTCGCGATCGGCGATCACGGTGAGCGCGGCGGCGACGGTCCCGTAGAGCGCGCCGACGAGGGCGACGAGTCCGGTGGTGCCGACGATGCTGTCACCGCTGCCCATGGAGGTGATGGTCTTGCCGAGCACGAGGTGGAACATCAGCAGCAGGAAGGCGGGGAACACCACCGCCTGCACCACGACGCCGGGGTCGCGCGACCACGTGCGCAGCAGCGCCGACGCGTGCACGACCGCTTGACGTCCGACGCCGACCGACGCGCGGGTCGGCGTGTTCTGCGCCGCAGCGTGTCCGGTGGTCATCGGCGCCACTGTCGTCGGCCGGCTACGGTGACGGCCAACACCCCGACCGCGAACAGACCCGTCGACCACGCGGTGACCGCGACGACGTCGACGTCACGTCCCGCCGCGAGATCGCGCAGCGCCTCGGTGAGCACCGATACCGGTTGGTTGCGCACGAAAGGTTGCGCCCACCCCGGGAAGCCCTCGGCGGGCACCAGTCCGGTCGACGCCATCACCAGGACGAGTTGAGGGATCATCAGCACGCCGGCGATCGCGGCCGATCCGGTGACGACGGTGCCCACCGCGTCGGTGAGCAGGCTGACCGAGACCGCGAACACCACGAGCAGGAACACGAAGATCGCTGTGTCGGTCGATGATCCGTCGAATCGGAACCCGAGACCGGCACCGATCGCGACGCCCGCGGCGATCGAGATGACCATGCGCACCGAGACCCACGTCATGCGGGCCACGACAGGGGCGAGCCGGGAGATGGGCATCGACATCATGCGCATCCGCGTCCCGGCGCGTGCGTCGGCTCCGGCCGACTCGGTGGCGGCGATGGCGGCGAACAGTCCGGCCTGCACCAGGATCAGCGGGGTGAGGAACTGGGCGTAGTCGCCGCCGCCGGCCTCGAATCGACGGTGCAGCGGCGTGTAGAAACAGACGAAGAAGACAGCGGGGCTCAGCAGTGCGAACGTCGCGTCGCCGGATCGGACGGCCGCGCGGATCTTCCGGCCCGCCAACGTCGTCGACGCCGACACCAGTCCGACCGACGAGCGGTCGAGGACAGCGGTCATGCCGGGGTGTCGGTGAGTTGGAGGAACACCTCGTCGAGCGATGGACGCCGGAGTCCGATGTCGATCACCTCGACACCGTGCCCGTCGTCGGTGCGGCCGTCGAGCCGGGCGATGACCTCGCCGACGGTGCTCACGCCCTCGGGGGCACGCACGACGAGCCTCGTCTGCCCCGGTTCGGACGAGGGGGCCGAGGCGGTCTCGTCGACCTCGATGAGCTCGAACCCGGCGAGCAGAGCGGTTGCGCGAGCCGCATTCTCGCCGTCGGCGACGGTGATCTCACATACCGCACCCCCCACGCTGGACTTCAGCTGACCGGGGGTCCCCGTCGCCACCACCCTGCCGCGGTCGAGCATCACGATGCGGTCGGCGAGGCGATCGGCCTCCTCGAGGTACTGCGTGGTGAGCACCACCGTGATGCCGTCGTCGCGGAGCCCGGCGACGGTGTCCCACACCGCGGCACGGCTGCGCGGGTCGAGACCCGTCGTCGGCTCGTCGAGGAACACCACCTCCGGTCGTGTGACCAGGGCGCCGGCGATGTCGACGCGGCGGCGCATGCCGCCCGAGAGCTGCCCCACCCGGCGTCCACGGACGGCGCCCAGATCGAACTGGTCGACGAGCTCGTCGATGCGGCTCGCGAGGCGCCGGCCACGGAGGCCGGTGAGCCGACCGAACACCGTCAGGTTCTCCGTGGTGGTGAGTCCGGGATCGATCGACGCGTATTGGCCGGTGAGCGAGATCAACTCGCGTACACGCGCCGCGTCGTCGACGACGTCGTGACCGCAGATCCGCGCGGTACCGGCCGTCGGCCGCTGCAGTGTCGACAGCACCGACACCGTCGTCGTCTTGCCGCTGCCGTTGGGGCCCAGCAGACCGAGCACCTCGCCGCGGGTCGCGGTGAACGAGATGCCGTCGAGCGCGCGCACCCCGCCATAGCTCTTCACCAGGTCGGCGACGGCGACCGCGGGAACGTCGAGAGCTCCGGGATCGGCCGTCACCGGGCGGGCACCACGTACGGGGCGACGCTGCGGAGTTTCTCGCAGGTCTCGGTGAACTCGCGGTCCGGTGTCGAGGCGGCCACGATGCCGGCCCCCGCACGCAGCCAGGCACGCTCCGAGTCGGCGAAGATGGTGCGCAGGGCGAGTGTGGCCTCGAGCTCCCCGGTCGACGACGCGGTCATCACCGCACCGGAGTACAGCCCACGCGAGCTGGGTTCGAGGCGGTATATCGCCTCGAGGGCAGGGGCTTTCGGGATACCGGACGCGGTGATCGACGGGAACAGCACGGCGAGGGCGTCCCACGCGGTGACGCCGGCGTCGAGCCGACCGCTCACGGTCGAGGCGAGGTGTTGCACACTGCCGCGGCGGCGCACCTCCATGAACTCGTCGACCGTGGTCGAACCGGACCGCGACACCGAGGCGATCTCGTCGACGCACGCCCGCACCGACATGGCGTGTTCGGCGATCTCCTTGCCGTCCGACAGCAGGTCGTCGCGCGCAGCCAGATCGGCCTCGGCCGATTCGCCGAGGGCACGGGTTCCCGCCAGGGGTTCGGTGACCACGACACCCTCGGCGTCGACGGCGACGACGAGTTCCGGGCTGAACCCGGCCGCGGACAACCCGCCGAGCGACAGCAGGAAGGACCGCGCCGGGGTGTTCGCGGCACGGCCACGTGCGTAGGTGGCCGGGATGTCGACGGCGAACGGTATCGACACCTCCCGCGACATGATGACCTTGTGGTACCGACCGGCCGCGATCTCGTCGATCGATGTCGCGACCCGTCCGCGGTAGTCGTCGGTGTCGGTGTCGACGTCGACCTCGCGGCTTCCCGCGGGATCGACTGCGACGCGGGCGAGTTCACGCAGGCGGTCGGCGCGGGCGGGATCGGCGGTGCCGGTGTCGATGCCGTCGGCGCCGACGTGGGCCTCGAACTCCGGGACGATCAGATGCGCCAGGACGGCGTCGGCGGCGACACGGTCGAGCAGGCCGTGCCGGGCCGCACAGAAGTCGAAGCCCACCCAGCCGTAGACGCGCCAGTCGCCGCCCGTGCGCAGCGACGACACCGCCTTCCGCAGTGCGTCTGCCGGCTCGCCGGTCCACGTCTCGGTCGACTCGTGCTCGCCGTCCTGTACGCGGATCTCGTTGCGGGTGAGCACGATCCGTGATCGCACGCCGGCCGCGAACGTCCACCGTCGATCGCGTTCGTACGCGACGTGGTCGCCGAACTCCCCTGCCGCGGCCCACGCGGCGATCACCCGTGCGGCCTCACCGGAATGGTCGAGAGTGGGAGTGTCGAGCGGTGCGGCGTCGAAGGTCAACGACATGAGTCTGCTTCCCTGGGAGTCGTGTGAGCCCGGATCGACGGGCGCACCGGGTATGGAAAGGCTACCCTAACGTAGTCGTGATTGAATGTCGTCATGGCCCAGCCCACACCCACCCGAACGGCCGATCTCGCGACCGGCTTCGTCCCCCACGACCCCGACGCTCTGCAGCGGTATCGCGCCGCCGGCGTCGTGGACGACGCACCGTTGTGGGGCCTGCTCGAGGACGCCGCCACGCGTACCCCGCATGCCCCGGCGGTCAGCGACCCCGCCCGCAGCCTCACCTACGCCGAACTGGCCGCAGCGGCGCGGCGTCGGGCCGCCGGGTTCCTCGATGCCGGTCTCACGCCCGGCGCGCCGGTCATCCTGCACCAGAACAACTCTGCCGCGTTCGCCGTCAACGTCCTCGGTCTGCTGCGCGCGGGTCTCGTCCCGGTGATGTCGCTGCCCGCCCACCGCGTCACCGAGCTCGCCCACCTCGCCGAGACCGCGGGCGCGGTCGCCTACGTCGGCGACGCACCTGCGATCGCGTCGGCGTTGTCCGACCGCGTCCCCGCGGTCGCCGCGGTGTTCGTCGAGGGCGGCGGTTCCCACCCCGCTCCGCCCGACGCGGACCCGGCGAGCCTGTCGAGCGACGTCGACCCGGGGGCGGTCGATCCCCAGCTGCCCGCGTTGTTCCTGGTGTCGGGCGGGACCACCGGACTGCCGAAACTCATCGCGCGCACCCACGCCGACTACCGCTACAACGCGCGACGATCCGCCGAGATCGCCGAACTCACCGCTCGCGACGTCTACCTCGTGGCACTGCCGGGCGCCCACAACTTCCCGCTGTGTTGCCCGGGCCTGTTCGGCGCCCTCACCGTCGGCGCGCACACCGTGTTCACCGACAACCCCAGTCCCGACAACGCCTTCGACATCATCGAACGCCACGGCGTGACCGTGACCGCCCTGGTCCCCGCGCTCGCCCAGGTGTGGTGCGCGGCCACCGAGTGGGAGCCCGCCGATCTGTCGTCGCTGCGGCTTCTGCAGGTGGGCGGGGCGAAGCTGGCCCACCCCGACGCCGTCGCGATCGACGCCGCTCTCGGTGACGTGGTCCAGCAGGTGTTCGGGATGGCGGAGGGGCTGATCTGTTACACCCGCCTCACCGATCCCCGTGCGCTGGTCCACGAGTCGCAGGGTGCGCCGATGTCGGAGCTCGACGAGGTGCGCATCGTCGACCCCGATGGGCACGACGTCGCCGACGGTGTCGAGGGGGAACTGCTCACCCGCGGGCCGTACACGATCCGCGGGTACTACCGCGCCGAGGAACACAACGCGCGGTCGTTCACCGCGGATAATTTCTATCGCTCGGGCGACCGCGTCCGACGCCTGCCCTCTGGACATCTCGCCGTCACCGGCCGTATCAAGGACACCATCGTGCGCGCGGGGGAGAACGTGGCCGCCGACGACATCGAGGAACACCTCCTCGCCCACCCCGCCGTCGCGCAGGCTGCGGTGGTCGGCCTGCCCGATGACGCTCTGGGGGAACGTATCTGCGCCGTGTTGGTGATCTCGAGCGCGGTCGCCGCCTCGGCGGCACCGTCGCTCGGCGAGGTCCGCGGGTTCCTCGCCGAGCGCGGGTTGGCGACGTTCAAGCTGCCCGACACGGTGTGCACGCGGTCGTCGCTGCCGGTGACCGCGGTCGGCAAGATCGACAAGGCCGCACTCCGGCGCGCGCTCGACGGGGATCAGCCCGCGGACTTGCCCTCGGTCCAGTAGGCCATCGAGGTCACCGACTTCCGGCCGAGCGAGAAGTCCTTCTTGAGGATCGAGGTGACGGCGCGGGTGGCCGCGGCCTCCAGTGCCACCCACCCGTGGTGATCGGGTGACGGCGTCGCGGCCGCACGGACGGCGTCGACCACCGCCGAGCCGTTGCCGCGCGGGATCCAGTGCACGGTGTCGCCGGGTCGGGCGCGCAGCGGCAGATCGCGGTCGCTCGGGTGCTGGTACTCGAACCACAGCGTCACCGGCACCTCGGGTGCGGCCGAGGCGGAGATCGCGTCGAGCAGGGAGTTGATCGCGGCGAGCGATGCGGCGTCGCCGGCGAGGAACCAGCCCGCGGGCGCCGGATCGGGGTAGGCGAACTTCGAGCCCATCACGGTCGCGTTGATGGTCTCGCCGGCCGTCACGTGCTGGGCCCATCGCGCGGCGGTGCCCTCGTGGACCGCGAACTCGATGGCGAAACTGTCGGATGCGGGGTCGGGATCGACGAGGGTGTAGCCGCGCTGATGCAGGCTGCCGTCGGCCTCGAACCACAACCGCACCCACATGGTGGGGTGGACGGGCGTCTTCTCGAGCAGTCCGCCGCCGGTGAAGAACACCCGGACGTAGGCGTCGGTGACGACCTCCGACCCGGTGACGGTGATCGTGAAATCGGTGGCGCCGAACAGCTTGAGGACCGCGCCCTGCCACCCCTTGGACGGCGACGCCGTCGTGGACTCACCCATGGTTGCTCCCTCTTCCTCATTGTCAGTGAGGCGAGGGTAACCTAACTAGGCGGCCGCGGCGCCCGCGGTCAGGCGGCGATGGGTGCGACGCCGGGGTGCGTGGCCAGGTAGTGGCGGGTGAACGTGCAGATGGGACGCACTTTTGCGCCCGTGTCGACGACATACTGCAACGCGCCGGTGGTGAGACGCGAGGCCAGACCGTGGCCGGTGAACTCGTCGTAGAGGACGGTGTGGAGCACCGTCATCACGCGTTGACCGTCGACCTGATCGACCTGATAGCCGAGAACGCCGACGAGGTCGCCTGCGACGTACAGCTCGAACCGGTCGCGGTCGGCGTTGTGCACCACCTCGGAGATCTGGTGCAGGATCGATTGCGCCGACTGCGGTGGCTTCTTCTTACGACGGACCTGCATCAGCGACCTCCTCTCGAATGTGACAGCCATCACAGTACATCGGGACGTACCTACGGTGGCGTAGTTTCTCCAAGGTTCAGGCACTCGTAACCACATCGAGTCGAGGGCGTTGGAGCCCATCACAGCACCGCAACGATCGCGTACGGTTGGGCCAGAACACCGAACACCACAACCGAAAACGCACGGGGGCTCTCGCGAACCGAGGGCTGAGATGGCGGCAGGCGGCCGCCGACCGACCGAACCTGTCCGGGTAATGCCGGCGTAGGGAGATGAACTCGATGCACGATTCTGCCGCCATCACCACCGGTCCCATCCGGGGTAGCTCCAAGCACCTGCGCGACGTCGACGGCATGGCCGTGCCGTTCCGTCGCGTGCACCTGTCCACCGGCGACCACCTCGACCTCTACGACACGTCGGGTCCGTACACCGACACCGACGCGTCCATCGACCTCGACCGTGGACTGCCCACGACCCGCGACACCTGGCAGCGACCCGAGGCCATCGACGGCGCCGCGACCCAGTTGGCCTGGGCGCGTGCGGGTCTCGTGACCCCGGAGATGCGATTCATCGCCGCCCGCGAGGGTGTCGACGTCGAACTGGTGCGCTCGGAGGTCGCCCGCGGGCGGGCGGTGATCCCCGCCAACCACCGCCACCCCGAGTCCGAGCCGATGATCATCGGCAAGGCCTTCGCGGTGAAGGTCAACGCCAACATCGGCAACTCGGCGGTCACGTCGTCGGTCGCCGAGGAGGTCGAGAAGATGGTGTGGGCCACCCGCTGGGGCGCCGACACCATCATGGATCTGTCCACCGGCGACGACATCCACCTCACCCGCGAATGGATCATGCGCAACTCGCCGGTGCCCGTCGGCACCGTCCCGATCTACCAGGCGCTCGAGAAGTGCAAGGGCGACGCCACGAAGCTCACGTGGGAGATGTACCGCGACACCGTGATCGAGCAGGCCGAACAGGGTGTCGACTACATGACCGTCCACGCCGGCGTGCTGCTGCGCTACGTGCCGCTGACCGCCAAGCGCGTCACCGGCATCGTCTCGCGGGGTGGATCGATCATGGCCGCGTGGTGCCTCGCCCATCACGAGGAGTCGTTCCTGTACACCCACTTCGACGAGCTCTGCGAGATCTTCGCCCGCTACGACATCACCTTCTCCCTCGGTGACGGTCTGCGCCCCGGGTCGATCGCCGACGCCAACGACGAGGCGCAGTTCGCCGAGTTGCGCACCCTCGGTGAGCTGACGAAGATCGCGAAATCACATGGCGTGCAGGTGATGATCGAGGGCCCGGGCCACGTGCCGATGCACAAGATCGTCGAGAACGTGCGTCTCGAGGAGGAGCTCTGCGAGGAGGCCCCGTTCTACACACTGGGCCCGCTCGCCACCGACATCGCACCCGCCTACGACCACATCACCTCCGCCATCGGCGCAGCGATGATCGCTCAGGCCGGCACCGCGATGCTCTGCTACGTCACCCCGAAAGAGCATCTGGGACTGCCTGATCGGGACGACGTGAAGGTGGGTGTGATCACCTACAAGATCGCCGCCCACGCCGCCGACCTGGCGAAGGAGCACCCGCGCGCGCAGGAGCGTGACGACGCGTTGTCGAAGGCGCGCTTCGAGTTCCGCTGGAACGACCAGTTCAACCTGTCGCTCGATCCCGACACCGCCGTCGAATATCACGACGAGACCCTGCCGGCCGAGCCCGCCAAGACCGCGCACTTCTGCTCGATGTGCGGGCCGAAGTTCTGTTCCATGCGGATCTCGGCGGATGTGCGGCAGTACGCCGAGGACAACAACCTCGAGACCCAGGCCGACATCGACGCGATGCTCGCGGCGAAGATGGACGAGAAGTCGCGGGAGTTCGTCGCGGCGGGCAAGCAGGTCTACCTCGACATCACCCCGGCCACCGCCACGTGACAGCGATCCCGCCACGGCCCGGGGATGATGGACCGATGAACCTGTTGCCGTCGGCGCCCCTGGGCGCCACCCCGGTCCGAGCGATGACGATCGCGGGCACCGATTCCGGTGGCGGCGCCGGGGTGGCCGCCGACCTGCGGACCTTCGCCCTGTCCGGGGTGCACGGGTGCGTCGCGGTCACCGCGGTCACCGTGCAGAACTCGCTCGGGGTGAGCGCGGTGCACACCATCCCGCCGGAGGTGGTGGCCGGGCAGATCCGTGCGGTGGTCACCGACATCGGCGTGCAGGCGATGAAGACCGGGATGCTCGCCAACGGCGCGATCATCGACGCCATCGTCGACGTCGCGGCCGAGGTCGGACTGGGCCGCGACCGCGCCATCCCCCTGGTCGTCGACCCGGTGTGCGCGTCGATGCACGGTCACCAGTTGCTGGCGCCCGAGGCGATGGACACCCTGCGTGACCGGCTCATCCCGATTGCGACCGTGGTCACCCCGAACCTCGACGAGGTCCGGCTGATCACCGGCATCGACGTCGTCGACGGCGACACCCAGCGGCAGGCCGCGGTCGTCCTGCATGAGATGGGCGCGCAGTGGGCGATGGTGAAGGGCGGCCATCTGCGCAGCAGTCCGCGCAGCGCCGACATCCTCTACGACGGGACCGAGTTCCTCGAGTTCGAGCACGTCCGGATCGACACCCCGCACGATCACGGCGCCGGCGACACCCTCGCCTCGGCGATGTGTTCGGCTCTCGCACACGGGATGTCGGTGCCCGACGCCGCCACCTTCGCCAAGGCGTGGGTGAGCGAGTCGATCCGTTGGTCGTACCCCCTCGGGAAAGGCCACGGACCGGTCAACCCGCTGTGGCGGGTCGCCGGTCCGTAGTCGAGAGGGTCGGGCAGGGAGCGTGAGAGCTCAGGCGTCGCGTCGGTTCGTCAGGACGATCCCGACCGCGAAGAGCCCGATCGCCCATACGGCGAAGTAGATCAGCGAGCCGTAGTCGTTCCACGGGTAGTCGATGCTGCCGCCGCCGTTGTTGACGTCGGACCCGCCCGCCAGGAACCGACCGGCGTTGTTGAACGGCAGGTAGGGCGCGACGACCTTCACCTTCGGGATGCTCGAGAGGATGAGCTCCAGTGCGAGCGGCCAGATGAGGACGATGACGATCGCGCCCGCGCTCTGCCGAACGATCGCGCCGACACCGAGGCCGATCAGCACGCACAGCACCATGTACACCGGGACACCCCAGTACTGGCGGACGGCGTCACTACCCAGCAGGTCGACCTGGCTCGACCGGTCGCCGGCCAGCGCCTTGCCGAGCGGGACGGCCACGAACGCGAGGACGAGGGTCACCACGAAGGACACGCCGCCGTAGACCACGGCCTTGGCGTACATGACGCTCGAGCGGGCGGGGATGGCCTGGAACGTGGTGCGGATGGTCCCGAACCGGTACTCGCTGGTCACCGCGAGGACGGCCATGATCATGAGGACCAGCACGCCGAACTGGGTGACACCGATGAGATAACCCGGTGCCCCGAGCAGGGGTTCGGACGCACTCAGCGACGAGTCGGCGAACCCGACCAGCACTGCGATGAGGATGCCGAGGACCACCACGATCCCGACGCACCAGTACGGCGACTTGGTGCTCAGGAGCTTGATGCGCTCGGCGTTGATGGCGTTGGTGATCACTGCTGTCCTCCGGGGAAGTTCGTCGGCGCGCCCGATCCCTGTGCGGTGTTCTTCGCTCCGCTGTACTGCACGGAACTCGCGGTCAGGGCCATGAACACCTCCTCGAGGGAGGCCGTGCTGCCCGAGAGCTCGTGCAGCACGATCGAGTTGGCCGCGGCGATCTCGCCGATCTGGTCGGTCGTGACGTCGGGAACGGTCATCGCCGACGAGCCGTCGGCGGCCGGCGCAGGCGCGAGGCCCTGGGCGACGAGCGCGGTGTGCAGCTGCGGCAGCTGCGGACTGCGGACGGTGACGATGCGCTGGGCCTGGCTGGTGAACTCCTTCACCGAGCAGTCGGCCATCAGACGTCCCTGACCGATCACCACGAGATGATCTGCGGTGAGCGACATCTCGGTCAGGAGGTGGCTCGACACGAGCACCGTCCGGCCCTGGGTGGCCAGTGCCCGCATGAACTTGCGGATCCACACGATGCCCTCGGGATCGAGACCGTTGACCGGCTCGTCGAACAGCAGGACGCCGGGGTCGCCGAGCAGGGCACCGGCGAGTCCGAGGCGCTGGGACATGCCGAGGGAGAACCCGCCGGCCTTCTTGCCCGCGACGGCGGTGAGCCCGACGTCCTCGAGCACCTGGTCGACGCGGCTGACGGGCACACCGCTGGCGGCGGCCATCCACCGCAGGTGCGAGCGTGCCGAACGGTTCGGGTGTACCCACTTCGCGTCGAGCAGGGCACCGACCTGGCGGAGTGGATCGGTGAGTTCGCGGTACGGGCGGCCGTTGATGGTGGCGGTGCCCGAGGTCGGGTTGTCGAGTCCGAGCATCATCCGCATGGTGGTCGACTTGCCCGCGCCGTTGGGCCCCAGGAAGCCGGTGACCATGCCGGGTTTCACCTCGAACGTGAGGTCGTCGACCGCACGGGTGGCCCCGTAGGTCTTGGTCAGTCCTTGAACGTTGATCACGCAGGTGACTATGCCAGCCGGACCATCGCGGCGGATCGGTCGATGGATTGACAAACCGCGGCCGCGCGGGCGTCGAAGGTCGGAGAAACGGCAGGGCGGGGCGGCTGCGGACGGGTATCGTCGACGTGCGGTTCGGGGCGGTGTTCGGTTGCGGGAAAGGCGGAGACAGCGCAGTGACATCACCCGGTTCTCCGGCCACCCCCGGGCAGGCCTCGTGGACGAACTCCGAACTCGAGTCGATGGCCGTGCGCGTGCTGGGTCGGGTTCCGGTCACCGAGTTCGGCGTCATCATCAGCGGCGCCGACGGGAGGTTCGTCGCCGGCACCCCGAGCGCCGCATCCATCCTCGGGCTGACCGTCGAGCAACTGCTGGGACGCACGATCGTCGACCAGCGCTGGTCGGCGATCACCGTCGACGGCGAGCCGGTCGCGGGCGACGAACTGCCCGCGAACACCACCCTGCGCACCGGCCGACCCCAGTCCGGCGTGCTGCTCGGTGTGCAGCGCGGCAGCGACGCGGCCGGCGAACACACCTGGCTCCGCGTCGACACCCACATGCTCCCGCACGACGAACCGCGCCCTCCCGGGGCCGTCCTGTCCTGCTTCGCCGTCATCGACGGACCCCGCGCGGCCGAGCTGCGCCTCGCGCAGTCCGAACGCACCTTCCGGATGATCACCGAGCGGTCCCAGGAGGTGGTCGGCATCCACGGCCTCGACGGGACGTGGCTGTGGGCGTCGCCGGCCGCCGGCCGTGTGTTCGGCGTCGCGCCGCCGGACCTCATCGGCAGCAACGTCTTCGACGTCATCCACCCCGACCACGTGGCAACCGCGAACGCGGCGCTCGTGGCCGTCCTCGACGGCGGCGAGCCCGTGACACTCACGTTGCGGGTACGACGCAGCGACGGTGCGTACTTCTGGACCGAGGTCATCGGGCAGTTGATCCGCGACCGCCGAGGACGACCGCATCAACTGCAGTCGTCGTTTCGCGAGGTCACCGCGCGGGTCGAGGCCGAGCAGGCTCGCGACGCGGCGGTCGAGGTGTTCCGGACGGTGATGGAGAGCTCGCCGATCGGGATGGCACTGCGCGATCTCGACGGCCGCATCCGACGGACCAATGCGGCCCTGCAGGAGATGCTCGGGGTCACCGACGACGATCTGGTCGGGACCACGCTGCTCGACCGCGTAGACGGCGACGACCGGGCGGCCGTGGACGGCGCGCTCGCCGCACTCGTCGCCGGCGACGACGGTCGCACCGGCTACGAGGCCCGGTTCGGACTCCCCGACGGCTCGACGGTCTGGGTGCAGTCGACGTCGGTCATGCTGCGCGCCTTCGACGGATCGTCGTCGACGGTCCTCGAGCAGCTCCACGACGTGACCGCCCGCAAGATGGCCGAGGCCGAACTCGAGCGGCGCGCGAGCTCCGATCCCCTCACCGGCCTGGCCAACCGCGCCCGTTTCACCGATCTCCTCGACGCCGCACTACGCGATGCCCGGGCAGGCGGCCCGCCGGTGACGGTGGTCTTCCTCGACATCGATCGGTTCAAACAGGTGAACGACACCTGCGGGCACCCTGTCGGTGACGATCTCCTCCGCCACATGGCGTCGAGCCTCACCGCGGCGGTCGGCGACGACGACGTGGTGACCCGCTATGGGGGTGACGAGTTCGCCGTCCTCCTGCGCAGCGCGGCGACCGATGTCGCCACGATCGTCGCGCGCATCGACCGTGCCACCAACGGGACCTTCGAGTCCCCGGACAACTGTTGTCCGGAGGTGTCGTTCACCACGAGCATCGGGGTGGCGACGTCGACCGGCGACAGCCCCGACGCCGTGCTCCGCGACGCGGACCGGGCCATGTATCTCGCCAAGCGTCGTCCCGACCGCACCGCCTGAGACGGTCAGTCCCGCGCGGGCGACGAGGCCTGCGCCCAGAAGCGGCGTGGGATGCGCCCCGCGCGGCGCGCCAGGAAGCCGCCGTGTACGGCCGCGGCCATGGCCTGCGCCATCGTCGGTGGGTCGTCGGCGCGGTTGACCGCCGACGCCAGCAGCACCCCGTCGCAGCCCAGTTCCATGGCGAGGGCCGCGTCGCTGGCCGTGCCGACCCCCGCATCGAGGATGACCGGTGTGGCGGCCGACGCCACGATCATCTCGATGTTGTGCGGGTTGGCGATCCCCAGTCCGGTGCCGATCGGCGACCCCAGCGGCATCACCGCCGCCACACCGACATCGCGGAGTCGCGCCGCGACGATCGGGTCGTCGCTGGTGTAGGCGAGCACGGTGAACCCGTCGTCGACGAGGGTGTCGGCGGCGTCGAGCAATTCCACGGGGTCGGGCAGCAGGGTGCGGTCGTCGCCGTGGATCTCGAGCTTCACCAGGTCGGTCTCGAGAGCCTCGCGCGCGAGCTGCGCGGTGAGCACCGCCTCGGCGGCCGTACGGCATCCGGCGGTGTTGGGCAGCACCGCGATGCCCAGCCGACGCAACAGATCGATCACGCCCGGGCCGCCGCCGGCGTCGGCACGCCGCATCGCCACGGTGGTCAGTTCGGTACCCGAGGCGACCAGAGAACGTTCCAGCACATCGAGATTCGCGGCCCCTCCGGTGCCCATGATGAGTCGCGAGGAGTACCGGTGCCCGCCGATGTCGAGCGCTCCCGCGACGAGGCCGTCGCGCACGTCAGCCACCCTGCACCGCCGTGAGGATCTCGACGCGGGCACCGTCGGGCAGCGGCCGGTCCCACGCCGAACGGGGGTGGACCGCGTCGTCGACGGCGACGGCGACGCCACGGTCGGGCAGCCCGAGTGCAGCCAGCAGTCCGGCGGCGGTGACGCCTGCGGGGAGTTCACGATCGGTGCCGTTCACCCGGATCGACACCTGCGCGTTCTCGCTCATGCACTCCTCCGGGGGTCAAGTCGCGCCACCCACGGTGACGCCGACGGCGGTGACGAGACGTCGAGCAGGTCGACGACGATCTCGGCGGTCAACGGTGCGGTGAGGATGCCGTTGCGTCCGTGCCCGACCGCGACGACGGTGCGTCGGTCACGTCTGCCCACCAGCGGCAATCCGTCGGCGGTGGTGGGGCGCAGCCCCGAGCCGATCTCGGCGACGCGGTACTCGGCGAGCCCCGGCATCAGTTCGGTGGCGTCGATCAACAGGTCACTCACCCCGCCCACGCGAGGCGCGGTGTCGTCGCGGTCGCCGGTCTCGTACTGGGTGGCCCCGACCACGACGCCGTCGCGTCGCGGGACGACGTACACCGACCGGCCACGCCATCGTGCGCGGACCACGGCATCCGGTGGCGGCGGTGCGGTCGGCGGTCGCGACAACCGCAGTATCTCGCCCTTCTCCGCGGTGACGGATACGCCCTCGATGAGGTCAGGTGCCCAGGAGCCGGTGGCCACGACCACCTGATCTGCATCGAGATCACCGATGCGGCAGACCTTCTCGGTCTCGAGGGTCACGCCTGCCGATCGTGCGCCGGACCGCACCGCGGCCAGCAGGGCACGATTGTCCACGGCACCCTCACCGGTCACCAGGTACCCGCGGCGTGCACTCGATCCCAACATCGCTGCCGCCGAACGCATCCGGTCACGGTCCACCGACTCGGGCCGCACATCGAACGCGGCGAGGTGATCGACGACGGCGCGCAGGTGCCCGACGTCGGAGCTGTCGGCGGCGATCAGGAGGGTGTCGGCGGCGACCATGATGTCGGCGGTGTCGACGCCGGACGCATCGAGGTCGGCCAGCAGCGCGGGCCATCGGTCGCGCGCGGCGAGAGCGAACTCGAGGAGCGCGTCCTCACCGGGCCGCCCCTCCCCCGCGCAGCCGAGCATCCCGCCGGCGACCGAGGTACCGGCGCCGGTGATGTCGGGGGCGTGCAACGTTGTGCGCCAACCGTTCCGGGCTGCACGCCAGGCGATGATCGACCCGACGACGCCCCCACCGACAACGGCCAGACGTGCGCTCACTCGTTCCACTCCCTTCCTTCGCCGGCATTACCCGGATCAGGTGCGACGGTCGGCGGCGGTGAGCCGCGATCTCAGCCCGATTCATCCCTCGGGCCCCCGTGTGTGTGCTCTCGACCCTACGCTGCTGCACCCGCCCTCTAGGGTCGAGCGGGTGGACACGCGCACGAGACTGGCCGACGCCCGGCTCTACCTCTGCACCGACGCCCGGCGTGAACGCGGCGACCTGGTGGATTTCGTCGACTCCGCGCTCGCCGGCGGCGTCGACATCGTGCAGCTGCGTGACAAAGGATCCCCGGGCGAACAGCAGTTCGGGACGCTCGAGGCCGCCCAGGAGATCGACCTGCTGGGTGACCTGGCCGGCGTGACCGCCCGACACGGCGCGCTGCTCGCGGTCAACGACCGCGCCGACATCGCCGCGACCGCCTCGGCCGATGTGCTGCATCTCGGACAGGACGACCTCCCGCCCGCCGCCGCCCGTGCGATCGTCGGGCGCGGGACCGTCATCGGTCGCTCCACCCACGACGCGACGCAGGCGGCCGCGGCCGACGCCGATCCCGACATCGACTACTTCTGCACCGGCCCCTGCTGGCCCACCCCGACCAAACCCGGCCGACCCGCCGCGGGCCTCGGACTCGTCGAGACCACGGCCGCCCGCACCACCCGGTTGCCGTGGTTCGCCATCGGCGGCATCGACGAGACACGCGTCGCCGAGGTGGTCGCGGTGGGGGCACGCCGGATCGTCGTCGTCCGGGCCATCACCGCTGCCCCCGACCCCCGCGCCGCGGCCGAACGTCTGCGTTCCCTGCTCACGTCCGACACCTGACACGCGGGGCGCGTACACAGATCGCACCGATGACGCTCGCCACGTGGACCATCCACAGGGCACTCGGTATCGGTGAAGGTTGTGTACCGATCAGCACCTGATCTACTCTCGGCGAACCATGACGCGCATTCTTCTCGTAGCCCGCCGCAGCGGGGTCTGATCCGACCGACCCCCCGCTGCGGGGTCGCTGTGCGCTCGTCTTCTCGGTCCTCCTTCTTTCCCTGAGAGACCACTCATGTTCGCCACCACATCCACATCCTTCGAACCGGCGTCGAACCGGTTCGCCACTCCCCTCCCGCGCGCTCTGCGCGCATCGGCCGAGACCCTCGACTGGCGCGATTTCTGCGCGGGCCACGCCGGGTCGGGATCGATCCGCCTGGGCACCTGGTCGGCCGTCGCCGCCCACGACGACCTCGTCGACTTCCGCGCCACGCTCGCCGTCGGCGACCGCATCTGCGCCGTCGACGCCACCGCCGTCGGACCACTGGGCGCGGCAACGGCGATGTTGCACTCGCTCGGCGTCGCGGTCGAGATCACCGGCCTGCATCAGCAGTCGGTCTGCGGCGACACCGTGACCTTCGTCGAATGCGACATCGACGGCCGTCGGGCCTGGGGCATGGGCATCGCCGCTGATCCGGCGCTCGCCGGCGTGGGCGCGATGATCGCCGCGGCCAACCGGCTGCGGTGATCAGCGCAGTCGGCTGACCTGCGAGATCAGCTCAGGTCGGGGAGTCCGGTGGTGATGTGGGTGCGCAGGGCCGGCCAGGCCTGGGCGAACGAGGGGTGCAGCGGGAGCTCGTCGACGACGTGCTCCGCGACCCACCGCAGCTCCGACGACTCGACGTTGGCGACGGTCTCCAGCGGGGCGCTGACGTCGGCGATCACCGTGTGATACGTCCAGCCGCTGGCGGCCTCGTGGGTCAGCACCTCGTCGCGGACGGTCAGGTCGTCGTGGGAGATCCCGGCTTCCTCGCCGGCCTCCCGCACAGCGGTGTCGCGGGCCGACTCGTGGGAGTCGCGGGCTCCGCCGGGCAGTCCCCAGGTGCCTCCCTGGTGCGACCACAACGCGCGGTGCTGCAGCAGGATGCCGACCGATCCGTCGTCGAGTGGTGCCCGCAGCAGCAGTCCCGCCGCGCCGTGCAGACCCCAGTGGCGGGCGCCGTCGGACTCGAAGACCCACCCGTCACCGTCGCCTCGCACTGTCGAACCTCGTCTCTCCCCGGGCGACCTGCAGGTCGCCGCACTGTCACAACCGTACCGAGATGAGGTGACGGCGTCGGAGTTGCGGACATGGGCAGGCGCTGCGCGATTAGAGTCGGACAGGTACATCTGCACCGTCCGCACGGAAGGGACCCACCAGTGACCGGCGACGCGGCGTCCCTGCGCTCCCGGCTCATCCGTGGGCCATCGGAGTCGGTCGACTCCCGTCCGGACGGTTCCGGGCCGGCCGCGACCCGGCCCGGCGGGCTGCTCCGCCCCCGTCGCGGCGGCCGACGCACCGAGCGACGCGGCTCCCTCACCTCCCGCGGGGCACGCGCCGAGCGACGCGAACTGATGGCCCTGGCGCGTGATCAGGCTCGGTCACCGCTGGCCACCATCCGACAGCTCGCGGGCACCAGCCCGGGCAAGCTCTTCCTCATCGCGGTCATCCTGGTGATCGGTGCGATCGCCACCGGCTGGTACGCGTCGACCTCGCTCGACAACCGGACCGCCGCGCTGGCCCAGACCATCTCCGACACCGAGCCGATCGCCGAGTCGTCACAGGTGCTCTACAGCGACCTGTCGATCGCCGACGCGTCGGCGAACGCGGCCTTCATCTCCGGTGGACTCGAACCCGCGGCCCTGCGCAGCCGCTACTCGGCGGCGATCGCGACGGCATCCCAGGCCCTGATCCAGGCGGCGAGCGGGACGGCCGAGGAGAACACGACCGTCCGCGACGACCTCAACTCGCTCGCCGAGCAACTGCCCGTCTACACCGGTCTCGTCGAATCGGCGCGCACCAACAACCGGCTGGGGAACCCGGTCGGATCGGCCTATCTCGGCGAGGCCTCGAACCTGATGCAGACCACGATCCTGCCCGCGGCGCAACGGCTCTACACCGCGCGCTCGAATGCGATCAGCGATCCGCAGAACCGTTTCACCGATCCACCGTGGGGCGTCTATGCCGCGCTGGCCGTGCTGCTCGTCGCGCTGATCGCGACCCACCAGTACCTGGCCCGACGGACGCGTCGCCGACTCAACCTGGGTCTGCTGCTCGCCATCGGGTTCACCGTCGTCGCCGCCCTGTGGGTGCTCGTCGGCAGCCTGCTGTCGGTGTCGGCGACCAACAGCGCCGAGACGCGGGGCGCCCAGCCGCTGCGCGACCTCACCTCCGCGCGCATCCTCACCCAGCAGGCCCGATCGGCGGAGACGCTGTCGCTGGTGCGCCGCGGCGACGAGGCGACGCTACAGAACCAGTTCGTGAGCGCCAACGGCCGCATCGCGGCCACCCTCAACTCCTATCTCGCCGACACCGACGACGATGACGACACCGATGCCCGTGAATCGGTGCAGCGGGCGCTCGCCGCGCTGGCCACATGGCAGACCGCGCACGCCGCGACCATCGAGCGGTCGAACGCCGGCGACTTCAACGGTGCGACCGCGATGGCCGTCGGCAACACCGCGAACGGTGCCGCGCAGGCCTACATGACCCTCGACCGCGCACTCATCGACGGCATCACACGCACCCGGACCGCCTTCCGTGACGACATCAACACCGCTCGCGTCGTCATCGGATACGTGGGCAGCGGCACACTGGTGCTCGGTCTCCTGGCCGCGGCCACCTCGGCGCTGGGTATGACCCCGCGTATCCGGGAGTACCGGTGACGTCCCTCCGGCGACTGCTCGCCGTGCTCGTCCTCGCCGTCGTCGCGCTCACCGCATCGGCATGTCTGCGCGTGCCCGCCCCGGACGACCCGCCACCCTCGGCCTCGGCGACCACCCCGACACCCCCGGGACTCACGACCGACGCCCCGCGCGAGGAGGTCCCCGATCAGGCGTCCTGCGAGACCGGCAGTCTGCGTCCCGGTCCGCTGCCGCCGGCCGGTCGGATGCCGACCGGCTCGGCGATGGAGGGCATCTTCGCGCGCGGACGACTGATCGTCGGGCTCGACGTGGGGTCGAACCTGTTCAGCTTCCGGGACCCGATCAGCGGCGACATCGAGGGGTTCGACGTCGACATCGCCAAGCAGATCGCCCTCGCCATCTTCGGCGACCCCAACCGCATCGAGTACCGGATCCTGACCTCGAACGAACGGATCTCGGCGCTGCAGAACCGCGAGGTCGATCTCGTGGTCAAGACCCTGAGCATCACCTGCGACCGCCTGCAGGACATCGCCTTCTCGACGGTGTACTACGAGGCGTCACAACGCATCCTGGCGCTGCGGGGCTCGCCGATCAACGGTATCGACGACCTGGCGGGAAAGCGGGTCTGCGCCGCGCGCGGCACCACCTCCATCGCCCGACTGCAGCAACGGGTGCCCAGCGTGCGCGTCGCCTCGGTGTCCACGTGGGCCGACTGTCTGGTGGTGCTGCAGCAGGGCGGTGTCGACGCGGTGTCCACCGACGACGCGATCCTCGCCGGACTCGCCGCGCAGGACCCCTACGTCCACGTCGTCGGGGCGAGCCTCGGCGAGGAGCCCTACGGCATCGGGATCAACAAGGACCAGCCCGATCTCGTGCGATTCGTCAACGGCGTGCTCGACCAGATCCGCGCAGACGGCACCTGGTACGAGATCTACACTCGGTGGCTCTCCATCCTCGGACCGCTGTACTACCCGCCCCAGCCGCTCTACCGCGACTGACCACGATCGACGCGACCCCTCCGGAGGTGAACCACGATGGCCGAGACCGACGCACGCGGCAGCGCGCAGGCCTCTGACGTCGGCACCGCCGCAGGGACCGACGACGCCGCCGAGGTCGCGACCCAGGCCGTCGACATCGAGGTCGCCACCCAGGCCGCCGAGCTGGAGGTGGGCACACAGGCGACTGAGCTCGAGGTGGGTACGCAAGCGACCCGGGCCGCGGTCCCCGACGTCGGCACGCAGGCCACCCAGGCGGCCACCCCCACCGGCGGTCCGGGCACCGAGGCCACCACCGACGACGCCGGAACCCGCGTCCCGCCCGCGCTGCAGGCCCTGACCAGTCGGGTCACGCGCAAGCGGCGTCGGCTCGGTGCCGGGCTCGTCGACGTCACCTGGGTCCGCGACATCGAGCCCGAGGACGCGGTGATGTCCGACCCGGTCATCCCGGAGGCCAAGCGCGACTGCTGGCAGTGCGGCCGCCCACTCGGTCGGTCGTCGGGGCCCGGCGAGGGACCGCTCAACGGCGACTGCCCCCACTGCGGTGCGCACTACTCGTTCACCCCCGGCCTGGCGCCGGGAACGATGGTGGCCGACCAGTACGAGATCACCGGCGCCATCGCCCACGGCGGTCTCGGGTGGATCTATCTCGCCTTCGACCGCAACGTGTCCGATCGCGCGGTCGTCCTCAAAGGTCTGCTGAACTCCAACGACGCCGAGGCCCAGGCCGTCGCCTTCGCCGAACGACAGTTCCTGGCGTCGGTGTCGCACCCGAACATCGTCAAGATCTTCAACTTCGTCGAACACCTCGACACCTCGGGGCGCACGTTCGGCTACATCGTGATGGAGTACGTCGGCGGTGCGACGCTCAAGAGCCTCACCACCGTCGACGGCGACTCCTCCCACCGCAAGCACCTCCCGATCTCCCACGCCATCGCCTACCTGCTGGAGGTGATGGGCGCGTTGGGGTACCTGCACTCGGTGGGGCTGGTGTTCAACGACGTCAAACCCGAGAACATCATGATCGGCGGCGACGAGGTCAAGATGATCGACCTCGGGGCGGTCTCGCCCATCAACGGATACGGACACCTCTACGGCACACCGGGATTCCAGGCGCCGGAGATCGTGAAGACCGGCCCGCAGATCGTCACCGACATCTACAGCATCGGACGCACGCTCGCCGTCCTCACCCTGCCGATGCCGATGGAGAACGGCCGCTACATCGACGGCCTCCCCTCCCCCGAGGACGCGCAGATACTCGCCGACAACGAGTCGTTCCACCGGTTGCTGCAACGCTCGACCGATCCCGATCCGACGCAACGGTTCTCGTCGACCGACGAGATGGCGACGCAGATGCTGTCGGTGCTCCGCGAGATCGTGGCCCGCTCGACCGGTGTGCCCCGGCCGGCCTTGTCGACGGTGTTCACCCCGCAGCGCACCACCTTTGGCACCGACCTCCTGCTCGGCCCGGTCGACGGGTTCTTCGATCCCATCAACTCCGAGACCTTCCTCGACCCCGACGACATCGCCGCGGCGCTTCCCGTGCCGCTCGTCGACCAGACCGACCCGGCCGCAGGGCTTCTCACGTCGGCAGCGCTCTCGGAACCCAACCAGACCCTCGACACGATCCGCAGCGCCAAGCAGGACGGCCTGTCGTCGCTGATCGGCACCGATCCCGGCGACGACCATCCGTCGCTGGAGGTCGACCTCGCCGAGGCCCGCGCCTACATCGAACTCGGCGACGTCGACACCGCGCTCGGGCTGCTCGACATCACCTCGCGGCACCACCAGCACTCCTGGCGCATCGAGTGGTTCCTCGGATTGTGCGCGTTGATCAACGGGGAGCCCGAGGTCGCCCACGAACGGTTCTCGACGGTGCTCGCGGCCATGCCCGGCGAGATCGCCCCGAAGCTGGCCGTCGCTGCGACCGCCGAACTCATCGGACGGTGGTTGCGCAGCGAGGGTTCCGATCCCGGGTCGCGCCGCGGCGGCGCGAATGCCGCGGATCCCGATCGCGCTGCGGCGATAGAACACTGGGACGAGGTGGCGCTGCGCGAGTACACGACGCTGTGGCAGACCGACCGCGGTATCGTCACCGCGGCCTTCGGTGTGGCACGGATGTTGTTCACCGCAGGCGAGTTCGAGGAATCGGTGAAGGCACTCGACGACGTCCCCGCCACCAGCCGCCACTTCAACACCGCGTCGTGCACCACGGTGCTGGCGCTGGTCCACGGACGCGACCCCGAGCAGGTCACCGGCGACCAGCTGCGTGAGGCGGCCCGCCGACTCGCCGCGATGCCCGACACCGAACCCCGCAAGCCGCGCCTCTCGATCATGGTGCTGGGCACCGCACTCGGCTGGGTGAACGCCCACCCCGACAAAGCGTCGCCGAACATCTCACTGCTCGGGTTCCCGTTCACCGAACACGGCCTGCGGGCCGGACTCGAACGGTCACTCCGGCGCCTCGCCCGATCGACCGTCGACCGCAAACAGCGTTTCAACCTCGTCGATCTCGCTAACCTGATCCGCCCGCACACCCTGTTCTGACTACCAGCTCAGCCAGGGCTCCTCGGGCACGACCGCGACATCCACATCGTCGGCGGCGACGGTCACGTGCCCGAACAGCGCGGCGGTCGCCTCGTCCTGCGTCATCTCCAGGCGAGCGAGATGGCGCTGCGCACGGCGGAGTGCTCGTGTCGTCGACACCCGCACGGCAGCGGGGGCAGCGCCGAAGGCGACGTCTGCGACACCCGCGCCACCGGGCCCGAGTGGAGAGGTCACCGCATCGAGGGTGGTGTCACCGAACACCACCCGCCCGGTCACGTCGACGACGAATCGACACCGGTCGAGGACGTGGCGCCCGGGCACGCCGCGACGGATCCGTGAATCCTGCAGCGCCAGAACGTCGTGCATGCTCTCGTCGTCCTCGCCGACCAACCACACCGCGACATCACCGGACCGCACGATCGACGCGATCGTCCGATACAGCGACGCCGGACTGTGGCCCGCGGTCGAGACCCTCGCCACCACATCGGGCACCTCGTGACGCAGACCGGCGCTGCGCGCGGCCGGTTCGGTGATGACCGGCATCAGGCTCAGCGCCTCGCCGTTCTTCGCGTCGGTACGCCGCGCGGTGTCGCGTTCGGCCCAGTCGGGTCCGTCGTGCCACGCCACCGCCCGCGACTCGTGGGCCAGTACGGCGCCGGCCATCGTCATCCGGTTCGCCAGCTCCCAGTCCTCGCCGCCGTAGCGGGTGAACGACTCGTCGAACCCGCCCACCTCGTCGAACAGGACACGGCTGCAGGTCATCACCGCGCTGATCACGTAGCGATACCCGGTCCAGCCGGGGCGAAGCAGGTTCTCGGTCCAGCCGTAGGCGTCGACGAGCCACTGCGGTTCGGTGAGCTCGGTCGGCGGGTCGGTGGTGAAGTCGGCGTGGCGACGGCGTCCGACCACGAGGGCGTCGGGCATCACCGACGGCAGCCGCGCGGCGTACTCGAGGTAATCGGGCTCGGGCACGGTGTCGGCGTCGAGGAAGCACAACACCTCGCCGCTCGATGCGCGCGCACCGAGGTTGCGGGCAGCCGCGGCGCGGAATCCGTTGTCGGCCTGGCGGACCACGGTCACGTCGGCGGTGTGGCCGCGCACGTCGGGCGGGTGCGTCGATCCGTCGTCGGCGACGATCACCTCGACCCGGTCGGTGCCGATGGTCTGGGCATCGAGGGCGGTCAGCACGCGGTGGAGTTGGGCGGGTTGCTCGTAGTACGGGATGACGACGCTGATGGAGCGGACCGGTGCCGGTTCGTCGGCGACGAGATCCCATCGGTTGTCGGCGACGACCACCGTCCCGTCGGCGCAGCGGAACACCCGGTCCGCGGTCATCGGCACACCCGCTCGAACACGACGCGGTGGGCGGCGGCCACCTCTGCGGGTGTCGGATGGACGGCGATGTCGCCCGCAATGCGGGTGCACGACGGATCGTCGAGTGCCGCAGCGATCGTCGCCGGGAGGTCGGCGTCGGCGTAGACGACCAGCGTCCCCGGGGACCGGGTGGCGATCTCCTCGGTGTAGCGGGTGCGCGGCACCAGCGGCGCACGTCGCAGCGATCGCCAGGTGTTCACCGAGGCCGACGCCGACATGTGTCGATGATGCGCCACCGGGACGGTGATCGTCGCCATGCGACGGTACAACTCGGCGTCGTCGAGGAAGCCCGTCACCTCCAGCGGTCGCCCGACGGCCGCCGCATGCGCCTCGAGTTCGTCGACGAGGTCGTCGTGGCCGGGGGACGGCGCCCCGAGCGCGACGAACGCGACGCTCGCGTCGAGATCGTCCATGGCGCGCAGGGTCTCGATGTGTCCCTTGCCCGGGTAGAGGAAACCCAGCACGCCCACCGATGTCGTCCCGGCCGAGGGCTTCGCGGCGCCGGGCACAACCCCGAGGGTCTCGACCATCAGCGGGATCACCTCGGGAGGGGACTGCAGTCCGAGATGATCTGTGTACAGCGCACTCTCGTGGTCGCTGGACACGACGACCGCGTCGAGGGCGGCGGCGACCCGGCGATAGCACTCGACGCGACGCGTGAAACCGGTGCCGTCGGACGGTTGCGGGAGGTCGTGCAGGGTGGCGGTGACCCGTGCGTCCCGTTCGTGCAGCGCGGTGACCAGGCCGGTCGCGGCGTCGGCGGCCGTGGGAGCCGACGCGCCGAACAGTCGGTCGGTGAACTGCAGATGCACCAGCCCGGGACCCGTTGGCGCGCAGACACTCTCCACGGTCCGGGAGTCGACCGCGGGGACGGCCACCAGGGCGTGGCCGTCCGGGTCGTCGGCGGCGAGGGCGGCGTGCACCGCCGTGCCGTAGCGGACCACTCCGTGTTCGGGTGGCCCGACGAGGAGATGCACCATGGACACGCCGGCGCGGATCACGCTGGCATCCCGAGGATCTCGAGCAGTTGCGCGTAGCGGGTGCGCGCGGATTCGAGGTACGTGGGGTGGTCGGCGTAGAACGCGGTCTGCTCGGCGTGCACATGTGCGCTCGTGACGGAGCGCCCCTCCACGGTCCAGGTCTCGCGCGGTGCGGCGTGGAGACCCAGGGCCTCGATCACCCGCTCCTCCAGCGGCGACCGCACGCCGCCCAACAGGGTGCGCCCCGGATCACCGGTACTGGCGGGATGCCCGGCCGCCGACAGCAGGCGGGTGGCGACCGTCGCGAGGACAGGGTTTCCCGGGTGGTTGACGGTGTGCGCGGCGGCCGCCCCGAGGCCGAGGAGCGTGTCGGAGACGCCGACATCGCAGTGTCGCGTTTCCCGGGCGGCGAGCTGTTCGACGCTCCACCGCGCCGCGGTGCGGATCTGTTCCGGGGTCACCTCGACGTCGTCGCGGCCGAACAGCGTGCGCAGGTCGTGGTACGGGACCACCGGGGGCGACACCGACGGGGCGGCAGGATCACGCACGATGACCTGGAAGGGGTAGAGGCCGCCGTAGCGGATGACCGGCCACCGGAGGCGTACCGCATCGGTGGGCAGCCACCGGGTGAGGTCGTCGGTGCCGATCGGCAGATCTCGATATCCCGAGCGCACAGGCTGCGAGAGCACCACCCGAGCCCGGGCGAGCAGCGCCTGCACGTGAGGAATGTCATCGCCGGTGAGTTCGTGCACCGGCGGGACCCGGAGCGTCACGAACGCCCGATCGGCGACCGTGTCGAGGAGAACCCGCAGCGCCTCGGCCTGGCAGTTGCCCCACACCACCCACAGCGGGCGTGGGTCCTCAGGCCCCGGGGCCTGCGACACCCCGTAGAAATCTCCGTAGTGGATCGTTCGCGGATCGTGGTCGTTCGTCACCGGGGTGGGGCCTGACGGGGGGAGGGGCTATTGTCGAGGAGCACGTTTCTTCTCCCTCTCGAGCAGTCGGGCCGGGTGTGACCCTCCCCCCTTTGTAACGTCTGCCGCGCTCGGAGAAAATTTGACCCTGATCCCATCGGTTTCGTCGTCCCCTCCTGACCCCATCCGTGTCGCCTCGGTGCCCACCGCGCATCCCTATGTGGCACATCTCGATTCGCTGTCCGACTCTGTTGTCGACACAGCCGTCCACCGACTCCCCGACCCGCGTCCGGCGGATGCGGGGCCCGGTGAGGCCCGCTGGTGGCCGCCGCGTCTGCTCGAACCACGATGGCTCGCCGACCATGTCGACACCTTCGACCTGCTGCACCTGCATTTCGGTTTCGACACCGCCACACCCGCGTCCCTGCGGGCGGTCCTCGACACCGTGCACGCGGCGGGCAAGCCGGTCGTGTTCACCGTGCACGACCTGCACAATCCCCACTTCCGCGACGACGCGGCACATCGCGCATGCCTCGACGTGCTGATCCCCGGCGTCGACGAACTCATCACCCTCACCCGTGGCGCGGCCGACGAGATCGAGCAGCGGTGGGGACGACGCCCCACCGTGATCGCGCACCCGCATGTCGCCCCGCTCGACCGTGTCGGTGCGCCGCGCACCCCCCACGACGGCTTCGTGATCGGGCTGCACGCCAAGAGCTTTCGCGCCAATCTCGACCCCGGCGCGGTCGTCGACACCCTCGTGCGCACGGTGACGAGCATGAACGACAGCGGCGGCGACGTCACGCTGCGCATCGACATCGACGACGCGGACCATCCACGCGCCGGCGATCTGCTCGCGATGTCCGGTCGGCCCGGCGTGGACCTGCGAGTCCACCCGCGTTTCAGCGACGACGACCTGTGGCACTACCTCTCCGTGATCGATGTGTCGGTGCTCCCCTACCGCTTCGGCACGCATTCGGGATGGCTCGAGGCGTGCTTCGACGTCGGCACCGCGGTGATCATCGGCGACTGCGGCCACCACGGCGACCAACGCCCGGTCACGCAGTTCGGTTTCGGTCCCGACCGTTTCGACGCCGGCAGTCTCGAACGCGCCGTGCGGTCGACGTACCTGTTGCGGGACCATCCGCCGACGGCCACCCGCTCGGACCGCGTGTCCGAACGCGACGCCGTCGCCGCGGCCCACGACGTCGTCTACCGCCGGGCACTGCGCCACACCCGCACCGACGTCGCGGCGCGTGCCTCATGACCGGCGTTCTCACCCCGCTGCGCTCCTCGGATCTCGCGACCGGCGACCGGCCCACCGACCGACCGCTGCGGATCGCACTGCTCGGGTCGTCGAGTCACCCCATCTCCGAACCCTTCGCAGGCGGGCTCGAGGCCCACATCCACCAGTGGGCGACAGCGCTGACCGCCCTGGGGCACGAGGTCACGCTGTTCGCCGCCGACGGATCGGCCACCGACATCGCCTCGGGCATGCTCCGGGTGCGGACGCTCGAGCTCTCCGCGATCTCGAAGGCCGATCCGACGACCCCCGAACACATGGTGAACGAGCATCACGCCTACCTCTCACTGATGCTCGAACTCGCCGAGACCGGCAGCACGACATACGATCTCGTGCACAACCACAGCCTGCACTACCTCCCCATCGCCATGTCGCGGATGCTCGACATCCCCATGCTGACGACGCTGCACACCCCGCCGTTCGCGTGGTTGGAGTCGGCCATCGCCGTCTCCCGCGGCATCACGACGTCGTTCGCGGCGGTCAGCCGGTACACCGCGCGACAGTGGGAGCCGGTGGCCGGCACGGTCGACGTCGTGTTCAACGGCATCGCCACCGAGCGGTGGCCCGTGGGCCCCGGCGGCGATCACGCCGTGTGGTCGGGACGGTTGGTCCCGGAGAAGGGGCCGCACCTCGCGATCGACGCCGCGCGCGCGGCGGGGATGCCCATCCGCATTGCCGGTCCCGTCTGGGACGACCGCTATTTCGCCGACGAGATCGCCCCGCGGCTGGGACACGACGTCGAGTACGTCGGCCATCTGCACCGACGGGAACTGGCCGATCTGGTCGGCCGGTCGGCCGTCGCGCTGGTGACACCGGTGTGGGATGAGCCGTACGGATTGGTCGTGGCCGAGGCGCTGTCGTGCGGCACACCTGTGGCCGCATTCGACCGTGGCGGTATCCCCGAGATCATCGACCCCTCGTCGGGACGGCTCGCCCGGCCCGACGACGTCGCGTCGCTCGCCGCGGCGCTCACCCAGGCCGCGGGGCTGTCGCGGGCCGACGCGCGTCGCCGAGCCGAGGATGTGTGCTCGGAGACGCGCATGGTCGACGAGTACCTCCACCTCTACGACGGCATGCTGACCCGACCGCGATGCTGAGCCGACGCACCGCGTGATCGGCTACTACGTGCATCACCACGGGGTCGGGCACATGACCCGGTCGGCGTCGATCGCCGGTGCCCTCGAGGAACCGGTCACCGTGCTGTCGTCGCGGCGTCCGCCGGCCGATCACCCGGCGGTCGACTGGCTCGATCTGCCGCTCGACGTCCCCGTCGATCCGCTCGGTCCCCGGCTCGTCGACACGGTCGCGGATCCGACCGCGCACGACACCCTGCACTGGGCGCCGACCGGGGTCGACGGCCTCACCGACCGCATGGCGGCGGTCGCCGCATGGATCGCACGGGCGCGGCCGTCGGTGGTGGTGGTGGACGTGTCGGTCGAGATCGCGGTGTTCGTGCGTCTCATGGGCATACCGGTGGTCGTGATGGCCATGCCCGGTGACCGCACCGACGGCCCACACGACCTCGCGCACCGGATGGCCGATCGCATCGTCGCGCCGTGGTCGCGCGACGTCTACGACCCCGCCCACCTCCACCCGTTCGCCGACAAGACCCACCACGTGGGGTCGATCAGTCGCTTCGCCGACCGCACCCGTGATCCGGACGCGGCCGCCACCGAACCGACCGTCCTCGTGCTCGGTGGCGCCGGCGGCTCGGTGGTCGACACCCGGGCCGTCGACGCGGCGGCAGCCGCGTGTCCCGACCACCGATGGCGGTTCGCGGGCCCGGGTTCGTGGGTCGAGGATGTGTGGCCACTGCTCACCGCGGCCTCGGTGGTGGTCACCCATGCCGGTCAGAACGCCGTCGCCGACGTCGCCTGTGCCGCCACCCCGGCCATCGTCATCCCGCAGGAGCGCCCCTTCGACGAACAGATGGCGACCGCCGATGCGCTGTCTCGCAGCGGGATCGCGGTCACGACGCCGTCCTGGCCGGCACCACACGCGTGGCCCCGCCTGCTCGCACAGGCCTCGACCGTCGACGCGACGCGCTGGAAGCGCCTGCAGACCGACGGTGCGGCCGAGCGTGCCGCCACGGTGATCTCCGAACTCGCATCGGCGAGTGGGCGCGCACGATGACGAGAGTGGCTGTGGTGACGGTGGTCTCGGGCCGACACCGCCACCTGCGGGCCCAGCGCGCCGGTCTCGCCCAGGCGACGTCGCCGCCCGCCGTGCACGTGGTGGTCGCCATGGGTGATCCGACGGTGGGCGCCGTGCTCGACGAGAACCCCGTGCCGACGACCCTGGTCACCGTCGGCACCGACGATCACCGCCTGCCCCTGGCGACCGCACGCAATCGCGGCGCCGCGACCGCGATCGACGCCGGGGCCGAGCTGCTGGTGTTCCTCGACGTCGACTGCATCCCGACACCGGATCTCCTCGCGCGCTACGCCTCGGCCGCTGCAGGCCACCCCGACACCCTGCTGTGTGGACCTGTCACCTACCTTCCCCCACGCGAATCCCCCTGGACCACTGCAGAACTGTCCGCTGCGACCGACCCGCACCCGGCTCGCCCGAACCCACCCGACGGCGTCGTGGTCGTCGGTGACGACCCGGACCTGTTCTGGTCGTTGTCGTTCGCGGTGACACCGCAGACGTGGCGACGTGTCGGCGGCTTCTGCGAGGACTACCGCGGATACGGCGGGGAGGACACCGATTTCGCCGCCGTGGCCGCCGTCGCCGGCATCGGAATCTCGTGGGTCGGTGGTGCGCACGCCCATCACCAGCACCATCCGGTCTCGCGGCCGCCGGTCGAACACCTCGACGACATCGTCGTGAACGCGACGGTGTTCCACCGACGGTGGGGCCGATGGCCGATGACCGGGTGGCTCGACGATTTCGAACGCGCGGGCCTCATCACCCGCAGCGCGCAGGAGATCGTCGTCCGGAACTGACGCTCAGGCGCCGGCGACCACCGCGGCGGCCTTGCGGGCGATCGCCAGTTCCTCGTTCGTGGGGACCACGAGCACCGCCACCTCCGAGTCGGCGGTGGAGATGCGGCGCGCCGCACGCGACCGCACGACGTTGGCCTCGTCGTCGACGGCGATGCCGTACCGCTCGAGTCCGGCCAGTGCATCTCGGCGGACCGTGGGCGCGTTCTCCCCGACACCCGCGGTGAACACGATGGCGTCGACGCGACCGAGATCGACCATGTATGCGCCGATGTAGCGACGGAGCCGGTGGATGTAGACGTCGTAGGCGAGCTGCGCGGCCTCGTCACCGTCGGCGACCATCGAGGTGATCGTGCGGAAGTCGTTCTCGCCGCACAGGCCTTTGAGTCCGGAGCCGGAGTTGAGCATGTGGTCGATGTCGTCGATGTCCATGTCGGACACCCGGCGCAGGTACATCACGATCGCGGGATCGATGTCGCCACTGCGGGTTCCCATCACGAGACCCTCGAGCGGTGTGAGGCCCATGGAGGTGTCGATCGGCCGGCCGCCGCGCACCGCCGAGGCCGAGGCACCGTTGCCGAGGTGCAGGATGATCTGTTGGAGGTCGGTGGGATCGGCGCCCAGGAAGTCGGCGGACGCACCACTGACGTATTCGTGCGACGTGCCGTGGAAGCCGTAGCGACGGATGTGGTGCTCGGCGGCCACGTCGCGGTCGATCGCGTAGGTGGCGGCCGCGGCGGGGAGGTGGTGGAAGAACGCGGTGTCGAACACGCAGACGCCGGGGACGTCGGGCAGCAGTGCGCGGATCGCGGTGATGCCCATCAGGTTCACCGGGTTGTGCAGGGGCGCCAGTCCCGACAGGGCGTCGATGGTCTCGATCACCTCGTCGCTCACCAGCACGGGTTCGGAGAACTCCTGGCCGCCGTGGACCACCCGGTGCCCGACCGCCTGCAGGCCGCTCGACGCCAGATCGGTGCCGGCCTCGGCGAACAGGTCCAGCGCCTTCGCCAACGCCTCGTGGTGGTCGGCGATCGCGCCGTCGAACCTGCGGGTGTCACCGTTCTGCTCGTGTTCGGCCGCCGCGGTCTCCGACCCGATGCGCTCGACCAGACCGGACGCGATGACCTCGCCCGAATCGGGATGCACCAGCTGGTATTTCAGCGATGACGAGCCGGAGTTGAGGACCAAGACGGCGCCTGCCGCATCACCCGCCAGCCCAGCGTCCGTCATCACAGGGCCTGGGCCTGGATCGCGGTGATCGCGACGGTGTTGACGATGTCGGACACCAACGCTCCCCGGGAGAGGTCGTTGATGGGTTTGCGCAACCCCTGCAGCACCGGACCGATGGCCACGGCGTTCGCGCTGCGCTGCACCGCCTTGTAGGTGTTGTTGCCCGTGTTGAGATCGGGGAACACCAGCACCGTCGCCTGACCGGCGACCTTCGAGTCGGGCATCTTGCTCTGCGCGACCGACGGTTCGACGGCGGCGTCATACTGGATGGGGCCCTCCACCAACAGATCCGGCGCGCGGTCCCGCACGAGTTCGGTGGCCGTGCGGACCTTGTCGACGTCGGCACCCGAGCCCGATTCACCCGTCGAGTACGACAGCAGCGCGACGCGGGTCTCGATGCCGAACTGTTCGGCGGTAGCGGCCGAGGAGATGGCGATGTCGGCGAGCTGCTCGGCGGTCGGGTCGGGCACGATCGCGCAGTCCCCGTAGGCGAGCACGCGGTCGGCGAGGCACATGAAGAACACGCTCGACACCGTCGAGACACCCTCGAGCGTCTTGATGATCTCGAACGCCGGCCGGATGGTGTGTGCGGTGGTGTGTTTCGCGCCCGACACCATGCCGTCGACGATCCCCTCGTGCACCATCATCGTGCCGAAGTAGGAGACGTCGCGGACGACCTGCAGCGCGCGGGCCACGTCCATGCCCTTGTGCTTGCGGAGCTCCGCGTAGGAGTCGGCGAAACGCTCGAGCAGATCCGACGTGGTCGGGTCGATCACCTCGGCCGCGTCGAGATCGACGCCGAGTTCCTGTGCGCGCGAACGCACGTCGTCGACGTCGCCGAGCAGCGTGAGGTCGGCGACGCCACGGCGCAGCAGACGGCCCGCCGCACGGAGAACCCGGTCGTCGTCGCCCTCCGGCAGCACGATCCGTTTGCGGTCGGACTTGGCGCGCGAGATCAGCTGGTACTCGAACATCTGCGGCGTCACCACCGTCGGCGCCGAGAGCCGCAGCTTCTCCAACAGCGACTCGGAGTCGACGTGCTCCTCCATCAGCGTGAGCGCCGCGTCGATCTTGCGCACCGACTCGACGCCGACCCGGCCCCGGGCCAGCGCGGCGGTGCGCGCGGTCTCGTAGGTCCCCTGCTCACAGGTGATGATCGGCAGCGCCGGCTTCAGTCCCTCCACCAGCGACGAGATCATCGGGTGGGGTTGGATCCCGCCGTTCATGATGATGCCCGACAACTTCGGGAAACCCTGTGCCGCATTGGCGGTCACCAGCGCGAGCAGGACGTCGGACCGATCGGCGGGGGTGATCACCGCGACACCGTCGGTGAGGCGTTCGAGGATGTGTTCGGCGGTCATGCCGCCCACCATCACGCTCATCGCCTCCCGGTCGAGGAGTTCGGGATCGCCGCTGTAGAGCGCACCGTCGAGCGCGGACATCAGCTCGTTCATCGTCGGTGCGACCAACACCGGGTCCTCGGGCAGCGCCCATGCGGGCAGGCCGGTGGTCTCCAGGGTCGTCTTGACCTCGGCGAGTTGGTCGGGTGCACACCGGTTGGCGATCAGGGCCGCGGCCTGGGCGTGGGCGCCACGGACCTCGGCAAGGCAGAGTTCGGCGAGCGCGAGCACCTCGTCCGGTGTGCGGTCGGCGGCCTTGAGCGCCAACACCATCGGCGTGCCGAGGTTCGCAGCGATCCGCGCGTTGAAGCTCAGCTCCGAGGGACTCGCGACGTCGGTGAAGTCCGATCCGATGACGAGCACCGAATCGCACTGCTCCTCCATCGCGTGGAAACGGTCGACGATCTCGGCGAGCGTCGCCTCGGGATCGGAGTGCACCTGCTCGTAGGTGACGCCGATGCAGTCCTCGTAGGACAGATCGGCCGAGTCGTGTTCCATCAGCAGGTCGAGGATGTAGTCGCGCTCGCCGGCCGCGGCCCGCGAGATCGGGCGGAACACACCGACCCGGCCGCCGGTGGCGGCCAGCAGGTGCAGCGTCCCCAGCGCGATCGTCGATTTCCCGGTGTCGCCCTCGGGTGAGGCGATGTAGATGCTGCTCGAGGTCGGACTGCCTGCGGCCATGCCGCTCAGCCTATCGGCACTCATCCGAGTGGTTCGAGGGTGCGATGGGCCAACCGGCGGGCGGCCGCCGCAGGCATCCCGAACGACCGCAGCAGCGTCTCGACCGAGGCGTCGACATCGGCCTCGGTGACCGAGGTCGGATCGGCGAGCCACGCGTGCACCAGCGCCAGCAGGTGGCCACCGGTGATCGCGGTGGCCAGGGCGACGTTGTCGATGTGCAGTCGTCCGGCGGCGACCGCGGCGGACAGGTCGCGGTGGGCACGGGGACCCAGCCCGGTCGGCGACTCCATCAGGACGAAGCCGTAGGAGTCGATGATCTCGGCGGTCTGTCGGTGCGCGATGGCCAGCCGCCCCGCATGCCGGAACGACGTGGCGAAGGCTTCGGCGGGGTCGTCGGTGCGGTCGGCAATGGTCTCGAGGTGGTCGCCGAGCGCCTCGAGGATCTGGTCGATGGCCGCGTCGAAGAGCGACTTCTTGTCGTCGAAGTGGTTGTAGAAGGTCCCGAAGCCGACGTCGGCGGTGGCGGTGATGTCGGCGATGCTCGCGGTCGCGGCGCGTCCGTCGGCGATCAGCGTGCGCGCGGCGTCGATGAGGGCCTGGCGCGTCTTGGCGCGACGTCGGTCGGTGCGGTTCTCCGGTGCCCTCGTCGGTGGTCGCACTGACCCTCCTCCACCTCAGTTCACGACAGACGCGATGCCAATCGGGGCAATTGTGCCAGCGCGTTGAGTCGTTCGATGCGGTAGCGCTGCTGTGGATCGAACACCTCGGCGAGTGCGGGCGCCGGATCGGCACCGGTCTGTCCCCGGTAGGTCAGCGCGCTGAACGGCCAGTCGGACCCGAAGACGATGTGGTCGATGCCGGTCACCTCCAGCACGCTGCGCATCGCGGCCGGTGACGACGACAGCGAGGTGTCGTAGAAGAAGTTCCGGATCTTCTCGTCGGTGCCGAACACCGAGACAGGCGGCGCGGAGGGGAACGCCTGGCGCGGCGTGGACAGTCGTTGCGAGAGGAACGGCACGCAGCCGCCTGCGTGGGCGAGGGAGAACCGGATGTTCGGGTAGCGGTCGATGGTGCCGGTGGCCATGAGCAGGGCCGCCGCGCGCGTCGTGTCGAAGGGGTATTCCTCGTAGAACGCGGGGAACGGCAGCTCCGGCCGGTTGCTCGGGGCGAGCTCGGCCGGATGCACGAACACGAAGGCCGAGCGGGCGTTCAGTGCGGCCATCACGGGCTCGAAGCGGGTGTCGCCGAGATAGATGCCGTTGTAGTTGCTGAGCAGCGCGACACCATCGAGCCTGCGGACGTCGAGGGCGTGGGTGATCTCGGCCAGCGACGCGGCGACGTCGGGTAGGGGGAGGAAGGCGAATCCGCCGAAACGGGTGGGGTACCGCGCGACCAGATCGGCGAGATAGTCGTTGCAGTACCGGTTCATCGAACGCGCCTGCGCGGCCGGGAGGAAGTTCACCCCCGGGTCGGAGATCGACAGCACCTGGGTACCGATCCCGTGCGCGTCCATGAACGCCAACGCCTCGGCCGGAGACCACGACGGCACCGGGACGAAGGATCGCAGTGTGTACCCGCTCGCCTGCAACGCCGCTCGGTAGCGCGGCGGGAGGAAGTGCGAGTGCAGGTCGATGCGGTGCCGGCCCGAGCCCGTGGGGCCGGTATCGGCCGTTGCCACCGACGCCCCGTGCGCGAGGCCGGCGACCACCCCACCGGCGGCCAACGCGGTGATCGCCTGGCGGCGTGTGACATCCATGAGCATCCCCTACGGCCCGATCAATTCTGATGAATCGATCAGTTCGAATTCAAACACGGGCGGTCCCCGAACACAACAGGCGTTGAGAAACGGCAGACGCCGGTGGTCACGGAGGTGACCACCGGCGCCGCACGTCGTGCCGGATCGCTCAGGTGAGCTTGTAGACCGTCTGCCCACCGACCGTGGTGGCGGTGTAGTGCTCGGCCACCCAGGTGGAGATCTCGGTGGCACTCGAACTCGATCCGCCCGGACCACCGCCCTGACCGCTGCCGATGTAGTAGCCGATCTTGCCGTCCTTGACGTACTGGATGAACTGCGCCAGCGTCGGGGTGGGGTCACCACTCCAGCCGCCGATGGCCATCACCGATGTACCACTGGCGATCTCGATTCCCGAGGCCGACTGCGAACCGTTGGTCGCCGCAGCCCACTTCGTGGTCGTGGCCTTGAGGAGCGCGGTCAGTTCGGTGCTCGTCGAACCGCCCATCCCCCCGCCCATTCCGCCGGTGCGCTGCGTGGACGTCGCGGCCTGGGACTGCCCCTGCGTCTGGGTTGCGGTGCCACCCGGGGCACCCGAGGGCCGCTGGCCGCTGGTGCCGCCCGCGCCACCACCACCGGGGCCACCACCGCCGGGCCCACCCATGCCGCCCGAGGAGTCGGCGGTCTGCACCGCAGTGGGGATCGATCCGGTGTGTTCGGTTGCGGCCGTGGCGATACCGAAGGCCGCCGAGGCGCTGAACCCGGCGAGCGCGCCGACGAGGACCGCCGTGGCCACCGCCTTGCGGAACCCGAGTTTCCCGCCGACCACGATCACGAGGACCGCGATGACCGCGACCGCGCCGATCAGATAGCGAGTCCACACCGGTCCGAAGTCGGCTCGATTCAGGAGCACGATCGACCAGCCTGCGGCCAGGGCGATCATGGCGCCCAACGCGATCCGGCCGTCCCACCGGTCCCACAGGCGCCAGGCGTAGACGCCGCCGAGGCCGACGAGTGCACCGATGGCCGGGGCGAGAGCCACGGTGTAGTACGGGTGGATGGTGCCGCTCATGAAGCTGAAGATCAGGCCGGTGACGGCGAGCCAACCGCCCCACATGACCAGGCCCGCCTTCTCGGTGCGCGACAGCCGATCGGTCTCACGCACTCGGATGAACTGCCGCACCACCAGGTAGGCGCCGAAGACGATCACGAACAGCGCGACCGGGAGCAGCCACGAGATCTCGTAGCCCATCTCGGAGCCGAACAGTCGGTTCAGTCCGGTGGCGCCACCGAAACTCGAACCGGCGGCACCGTTCCCGCCCATGCCGCCACCCCCGCCGCCGCTGGCCCCGAAGATCCGGCCGAGGCCGTTGTAGCCGAGCACGAGGTTCATCACCGTGTTGTCGGTGGATCCGCCGATGTAGGGGCGCGACCCGGCCGGCCACAGTGCGACGACGAGGACCCACCAGCCGGCGCCGGCGATCAACGACACCGTCGCGAGCAGGAGGTGCCCGATCCGCTTGAGCCACCCGGTGTTCGCGAGCAACAAATACGCGAGACCGAAGGCGGGCAACACCAGGAGGCCCTGCAGCATCTTGGTGAGGAACGCGAAGCCCAGCGCGACGCCGACCAGCGCCAGCCATTTCCCCGATCCTGCGGCGATCGCGCGGATCAGGCAGTACCCGGCGGCGACCATGAGCAGCACCAAGAGGGCGTCGGGGTTGTTGAAGCGGAACATCAGCGCGGCGGCCGGCGTGAACGCCAGCACCGTACCGGCGATGAGACCCGCGACCTGGCCGTGGCGCGGGTTCGACACCGTGCGCTTCACCGTCGCGTACAGCAGGAACACCGCGAGGACCCCCATGAGTGCCTGCGGCACGAGGACGGCCCAGCTGTTCATCCCGAAGATGCGCACCGAGAGCCCGGTGACCCACAGCGACGCCGGGGGTTTGTCGACGGTGATGAAATTCTGTGCGTCGAGCGAGCCGAAGAACCATGCCTTCCAGCTGGTGCCGCCGGCCTGTGCCGCCGCGGCGTAGAAGCTGTTGGCGTAGCCGTTCATCGACAGGTTCCACAGGTAGAGCACCGCGGTCACCACCAGCAGCACCGGTAGCGGCGCGCGGGTCAGCAGGCGTGAGCGGGTGCTCTGCGGGGTGTCGTGGACGATCCGATGGCGACCACCATCGGGGTCCGGATCGGCGGGCGGTCGCGCCCGGTCGACGAGGGTGGTCATGATGCCTCCGTGGGTAGCTCCGATCGGCAGGGCGCCGATCGGTACGTTCCTCACGATGTCCGTTCTGTCTCCTCTGCGGCTGGGCGGATGCTGGGAGGTCCCTGGGAGCCCCTCACCCCTCGCGCACTGGTAGGAACGGGTGATGATCGCAGACCGGTGGGGCGTCGACACGGCGGAGACCTCGCGTCGATTCCCCTGCGACGACATCGTGTCGCGGCCGGTGCTGCAGGCGTGGCGAGGTGTGACCGTCCACGCGACCCCCGACCGCGTGTGGCCGTGGATCGGTCAACTCCGCCTCGCGCCCTACTCCTACGACTGGGTCGACAACCTGGGCCGTCGCTCACCGACCGAGTTGACGGGTCTTCCGGAACCGGTTGTGGGAGAACACTTCATGTCATGTGGCGGACGACCGCTCGGCGAGATCCTCGACGTCGTACCGAACGAGGCACTCACCGGCGAGATCGCGGGTGCGGTGATGTCGTACGTGCTGGTGCCGACCGGCGGGCACACCCGACTGCTCCTCAAGATCGTCATGTCTCGCGGCCGCCTGATCGCACCCCTGGTCTCGGTCGGCGACCTCGTCATGGCGCGCCGGCAGCTCCTCAACCTCAAGGCCCTCAGCGAGAGATGACTGAAAAGTTCCACTGAGCGGACCGGCATCGCTGTGGGGACGATGCCGAGCCGCTGGGTGGCATATCCCAGCAGGGAACTCAGCTCTCGGCGATGGCGGCCTGGCCGCCGACACCGCTGACCGTCGCCCGCAGGCCGGCGGCGGTACGCGCGTACATCGAGGCCTTGATCTCGCCGATGGTGCGGCCGCGGGTGTGCTTGTTCGCGTGGGCGTAGGCCAGCGCGGTGGGCAGCACGTCGTCGAGAGTGGCTGCGGCATCGACGATCCCGAGATCGTGGGCCTGCTGACCGCCGTACCGCTTGCCGGTCACCAGCATCTCGTGGTTGACCCGGGCGGGCACCTTGTCGCCGACGAGCATCACGCTGCCCGGGGCGTAGCTCGCACCGATGGTGACACCGGGCATGCAGATGTAACCGCGGTCGGACCGCATCACGACATGGTCGTGGGCGAGGGCGAACAACGCGCCACCACCGAAGGCGTGACCGGCGACGGCGGCGACGGTCGGCATCGGGAACACGAGGATGCGTGCGAGCAGTTCCTGCACGCTCTGGATGTAGGGGTCGACCTCGTCGACGTGGGTGAGCACCCACCCCGTGTCGAGGCCGGTCGAGTAGAACTTGCCCTCGTTCGTGGTGACCAACGCGGTCGGACCCTCGCTGGCCTCGACCTCGTCGAGGAGTGCGTTGATGGCCTCGACCTGCGGCGGTCCGAAGACGTTCTCGTCGTCACCACCGCCCTCGTCGCCGAGGTGGAGCACGAACACACTGTCGTCACGGGTCAGATGGGCCACGGCCCCACCCTATCCACCCAGCACGGCTCGGCAGACGAGGTCGGCGACCTGATCGTCGGTCATGGAACTGCCCGGGACGAGCATGTGCGAGTACACGACCCGCGCGGCGAACTCCGATGCCCCGCGACCGTCGGGGTGCAGCGCGCCGGCGAGGGCGGGCTGGGCGTCGAGGTCGGGCAGGCAGCGTTGCACGATCACGTCGATGATCGTGGTGTCGGTCGCACGGTCGGGCCCGCTCGCGACCAGCGTCGACACCAGCTCGCCGGGCTCGTTGCGCAGGAGGTACTGCAGCGCCTCGTGCTCGCGGATGTAGGCCAACGTCTTCGTGACGAGGGTGTGGACCTTGTCGTGCGGGTCGTCGACGGCGAGCATCCAACTGTCCATCCGGTCGTGCAGCACCGACACCTCGCGGTCGACGATCGCGGCGAGCAGTTCGTCACGGCCGCCGAACATGCGGTAGGCCGTCGCGCGTCCGACACCGGCGTGCCGGGCCACCGAGGTCAGGTTCAGGGCCTGGGCGCCGAAACGCGACACCACCGACACCGCCACGTCGACCATGCGCTCGCGATCCATGACTGCAGACGTTAGGCGGTACGCAAGCGGCGTCGCGAGATGGCGACACCGGTGAGGCACATCGCGCCGCCCACCAGTCCGAGCAGCGTCGGCACCTCGCCCAGGGTCACCCACGACAGGAGGATCGCGATGGCCGGGACGGTGAGGGTGGTGGCGGCCATCTTCCCGGCGTCGGTGCGGGTGAGCGCGTAGGCCCACGTGGTGAACGCGATCGCCGTGGGACCGATACCGAGGAACACCATGCCCGCGATCTGGCCGGCCGAGGCGTCGGCGATCTCGCCGACGGCCTGCGGTGCGAACGGGACGGTCACCAGGAGGCCCGCGAGGCATCCGACCCAGGTGGCGGTGATGGCGTCGACCGAGCGCAGCGCCACCTTCTGCATGAGGACCCCTGCGGCGTAGAGCACGGCCGTCACCAATCCCAGCGCGATGCCGAGGGTGTCGTTCGACCCGCTGCCGCCGCTGCCCCCGAACGCGATGAGCAGGACGCCGGCGAAGGCGATCACCATGCCGACCACCAGCGGCCTCGGGAAACCCTCGGCCATGAACAGGCCCGCGAACACCGCCACGATGATCGGCGCGAAGTTGACCAGGAGCGCCGCGGTGCCGGCGTCGAGATGTTGCTCGGCCCAGTTCAGCAGCACGGTGTACCCGCCGAACCACGCGACGCCGTACCCGATCACCAACCCCAGCGCACGCCCGCGCGGCAGCGGCCGGCGATACCGCAGGGCGATCACCGCCAGACCGACGAATCCGACGGCGAGCCGCCCGAAAGCCAGTCCACCGGGTGAGAAGTGGTCACCGACCGAGCGGATGACCACGAACGACGACGCCCACAGCAGCACCGTCACGACGGCTGCGAGAACGGGAAGGGTCGCGGGGTCCAGTCGACGGTTCACGGGGACAGCCTGCGCGAGGAGACCCCGCGCCGACAAACGGGTTTCCTCAGCTGCCGCCGACGAACCGGGCGAGACGTTCGGCCATCGTCTCGGGGTCCCATGAGTGGTGCGCCCCGGTGACACGTTCGGCGCGCCCGTCGGCGGCGGCGTCCGCGATCGCCTCGGCGGCCTCGGCCATGCCCGGGAACGTCTCCGTGCCGACGACCGCGAGCACCGGGACCCCCACCGGGCCGAGGATGGAGGTGAGCGGTTCGGCGGCGACCGCGACCAGCGCACGCCCGTCGGGGCGGAGGCTCTCCACCTGCGCGATCACCGCGGGCCAGATGCCGTCCTCCTGCGCGCGGTCGATGAACTCGGCCGGCATGTCCTTCATGTACTGCCGCTGCGCGCCGTCGCGGTCGCCGGCGTCGAGGCGGCGTTCGAACTCCTCGATCCACTCCCGGGTCTCGTCGCCCGAGTGCATGAACGGGGCCTCCCAGAGCACCAGTCCGGTGACCGGGAGTCCGGCGCGCGCGGCCTCGATGGCGATCGCGCATCCCGACGAGTGGCCGCACAGCACCGCCGAACCACCGGCGGCGGTGATCATCGCCGCGACGGCCGCCAGCTCCCTCTCCAGGGTGATGACCCCGTCGGCGGGGCTCTCGTTGCGACCCAGGCGATCGTGGACGATCGACGCGACACCCCTGTCGGCGAGCAACGCGGCGGTGGCGGTGGTGATCGGGTCGCCCGCACGATGCGGGCCCGCGCCGGCGACGAAGACGACGGCGCGGGCGGCGGAGGCGTCGGAGGGGCCGTGTCGGTCGAACGCGACGGTGTCGCCGAGGGCGGTGGTGGCGAACTCGGTCATCGGTGGATCTCCTCGGATCGGTGCGGTGGTGTCACCGTGTCCGACCCGATCCGAGGGCAGAACTCATCGCTCGCCGGGCAGCTACCGGGTGCGGGCACCCGCCACGTTGGCCGCGGTGAGATCGAGGGACTCGTAGGCGTGATCGTCGTCGCGGGTGACGAGGTAGGCGGTCAGCACCACCATCGACCACGTCGACAGCACGAAGGCCTGAATCACGATGAGCAGGGGAAGAATCGACATGTGTCACGGCTCCTGTGGAGATCGGGGCACACAGCTCGCGAGAGCGGGCCCCTGGGGAGTCGGCATTGACTCGAACGGTTGTGAATCTCCCAGGCTAGGGACCGCAACCGTCCGCGTCGACCGTGGCCGCCCGCTCTGTGACGAGCTCGACACACGCCGTGAGCAGGTGCTCAGCCCAGCTTGCGCAGCCGCGGCTCGAGATCGGTCTGGAAGTTGGTGAGGAACCGCTGCTGATCGTGACCCGGTGCGTGGAACACGAGGTGGTTGAGCCCGGCGTCGGTGTACTGCTTGACCTGCTCGACGGCCTCGTCGGGGTCGGAGGCGACGATCCATCGCTTGGCGACCTGCTCGATCGGGAGTTCGTCGGCGAGACGTTCCATCTCCGTCGAGCTGTTGACGCTGTGCTTCTGCTCCTGTGTCAGCGACAGGGGCGCCCAGAACCGGGTGTTCTCGAGCGCCAACTCCGGGTCGGGGTCGTAGGAGATCTTGATCTCGATCATCTTGTCGATGTCGGCGACGTCGCGCTCGGCCTTGCCCGCGCCCTCGGCGACCGCGGGCAGCAGCTTCTCGGTGTAGAGCTCCATGCCCTTGCCCGAGGTGCAGATGAAACCGTCGCCCGCGCGTCCGGCGTAGCGGGCGACCACCGGTCCGCCGGCCGCGACGTACACCGGGACGGGCCTCTCCGGGATGTCGTACATGTAGGCGCCCTGGGTGGAGTAGTACTCGCCGTCGAAATCGACCTGCTCGCCCGTCCACAGCTCGCGCATCAGCGCGATGGCCTCGCGCAACCGGGCGAAGCGTTCCTTGAACTCCGGCCACTCGCCGGTGAACCCGGTGGCGTACTCGTTGAGGGCCTCTCCGGTGCCGACGCCGAGCATGATGCGGTCGGGGTACATGCAGGCCATCGACGCGAAGGCCTGCGCGATGACCGCGGGGTTGTAGCGGAAGGTCGGCGTCATCACCGAGGTGCCGATCTGGACGCGCTTGGTCCGCTCGCCGACCGCAGCCATCCAGGCCAGCGAGAACGGGGCGTGGCCACCGTTGTGGCGCCAGGGCTGGAAGTGGTCGCTGACGGCGACCGAGTCCATGCCGTGTTCCTCGGCGGAGACCGCGATCTCCACGAGCTCCCGGGGATCGAACTGCTCGGCCGATGCCTTGTAACCGAGTCTCAGTTGCTGCGCCATCGCTGTGCTCCTGTCCGAGGGATCGCCATGAGGCGACTTACGTACCACTCAACCTAGCGCCAGAGTTTCGGTCGGACATAGGTGCGGTCTCGATGCGATGAAAGATTCATCCGGCCAACACCTTCCGTGGTACGAATCGAACCGGCGTCCCCCGTTCGGAGGACACATCGGTATCGAGAGGTTCTTCATGCGCACACGGATGCTCGCCGCGGTCGGAGCGGCCGCACTCACGCTCGCGGCACTGGTCACCACCCCGGCCTGGGCCGCGCCGGGACCGCTGCCCGATCCGTCGCCGACCGCGACCTACTACGTGTCGCTGGGCGACTCGTTGGCCGCCGGCTACCAACCGGACACGGACACCGACGAACCGGTCTCCTACACCGACCGCATCTACGACGCCCTCAAGGTCTCCGACCCGAACCTCGTGCACGTGCGGTTGGGCTGCAGCGGCGAGACGACCGCGACGATGATCAACGGTGGACGGTGCACCTACGCCGGGGCGTCGTCGCAGCTCGATCAGGCGACCCGTTTCATCGCCGCCAACCGGGCGCGCGTGAAGTTCGTGACCCTCGACATCGGCGCCAACGATCTCTACCGCTGCCTCAACGGATCGGTCACCACCGGTTCCTCCGCGCTGGGGGTCCCCGACGTCGGCTGCATCGGCGGCGCACTGCAGACGGTCGGCACCAACCTGTCGACCATCGACGGGCGCCTGCGCACCGCGGGCGGCGCCGGTCCGCGCTACGTCGGCATGAACTACTACACGCCGCCACTGCGGCGGTGGCTCGACAGTGCGCAGGGCAAGGTGTTCGCCCAGGGCACCGCGGCGGCGAACAACCTGTTCTCCGACACCATCCGCTCGGCGAACAGCGCCAACGGGTTCGCCACCGCCGACGTGCTGAACGCGTTCTCCAACAACGACGTCCTCACACAGGTTCCCGTCGACGGCTTCGGGTCGCTCCCGAAGAACGTCGCCCGGATCTGTCAGTGGACGTGGGGATGCACCCAGTACAAGGACATCCACGCCAACCCCACCGGCCACCGCGTCATCGCCGACACATTCCTGCCGCTGCTGAGGTAGCGGTCAGCGCCCGGGTGAGAGCGGCAGATCGAGGCGGAAGACCGCGCCCTCGACGCCCGGAGGGGGATCGACGAGGACGAGGTCCCCGCCGTGCGAGCGGGCGAGGCCGCGCGCCAGCGCGAGCCCGAGTCCGGAACCCCCGGACCGGCGGTCACGTGAGGCGTCGAGCCGGACCAGCCGTTCGAAGATCCGCTCGCGGTCGGCCGGGCCGACACCGGGACCGGTGTCGGCGACCTCGAGGTGCGCCCACCCCGGCGTCGCGTACACCGACGCGGTGACCGCGCCACCGGGCGGCGTCGCCTGACACGCGTTGTCGACGAGATTGGCCACCACCTGGCTGACGCGTCCGGCGTCGGCCACCAGCGGTGTCGCGTCCCCTCGCACGGTCACCGCGACGTCGGGGTGGATCACCGAGACACGAGCGACCTGATCGGCGACCAGCGAGCGCAGTTCCGTCGGCGACGGGCTGAGCGTCAGCCCGGCGTCGATACGGGCCATGTCGACCATGTCGTCGACCAACCGTCCGGCGCGACGGGTCTCCTGCACCAGCAGCAGACACAGCTGTTCGCGATCCTCGACGGGGGTGTCGCGGTCGGACTGCAGCAGCGTCTCGGCGATGGCCGCCACCCCGGCGATCGGGGTGCGCAGCTCGTGCGCGGCGTCGGCGACGAACCGTCGCACCGATTGCTGTGCGGCGCGTTCCCGTGCCTCGGCACCCTCGAGCGAATCGAGCATGTCGTCGAATGCCGCTGCGGTGCGGCCGAGCTCGGTGTCGCGGCGCGCGGGCGACAGTCGCCGTCCGCGGTGCCCGCGGGTGATCGATCGAGCGAGACCGGTCATCGCATCGAGCGGGGCCAACGCGTAGCGGACCGCGAACCACAGCAGCGCCGCGGTGAGCAGGAGGGCCACGACCCCGGCGATCGCCATGCCCCACAGCAGGCGCGATTGCAGCCGATCGAGGAGGCGGTTGTCGACGGCGAGGGTGAGTTCGGCGCCCTGCGTCCACGCACGTCCGCCGCGCAACCGCACCACGCGTCGTTCCTCGCTCTCCCCGGGCGCCAGCGGCCGGCCCACCACGGTGCCGTCGGCGAGGATCAGCTGGGCGCGTACCGAGCGGCCGTCGATACGGGCGAGGAACGCCTCGGGTCCGGTCGCGGTGCGCGCCAGCTGACGCGCGTAGGCGACACGATCGGTCAACAGGTTGTCGACGTCGCGATGCGACACCGCCGTGAACAGCGTTGCGGTGGTGACGATCACGGCGATCAGGACGACCGACAGGACTCCGAGGCAGATGGCGGTGACGCGGAAGCGCAGCGATCTCGTCTGCAGCCGCGGGGTCTCGGTCACGACGACCTCACCGGCCGTGCGCTGTCGAGGGTGTAGCCCCGCCCGCGTTCGGTGTGGAGCAGACGCGGTCCGTGCTCCTCGAGCTTGCGGCGCAGGGCACTCACATGCACCTCGACCAGGTTCGGGTCGTAGTGCTCGTAACCCCATACTGCCGTGAGGATCTGGATCTTGGTGAGCACCCGTCCGCGCCGTCGCGCCAGCACCACCAGCATGCGGAACTCCGTGGCGGTCAACGCGATCGGCGTCCCACCTCGCACCACCACCGCCGCATCGGGGTCGATCACGAGGTCGTCGACGTGGACGATCGACGCACCTCGCCCGCGGCGGCGGAGGACCGCGTTGACCCGGGCGACCAGTTCCGCCATCTCGAACGGCTTGATCACGTAGTCGTCGGCGCCCTCGGTGAGGCCGCGCAGGCGATCGGCGACGGCGTCGCGCGCGGTCACCATCACGATCCCGGCGTCGCTGCGGCGTCGGACGATCTCGAGCAGTGCGAATCCGTCGGACCCGGGCAGCATGACATCGAGCAGCACGACGTCGGGCCGGAACTCGCCCAGGTCGAGCTCGATGCGCGCACCGTCGCCCCGGGCCAGCACCGAGTGCCCGGCATCGGTCAGCGCGGCCGCGATGGCCACCCGGATCGACGTCGAGTCCTCCACGAGCAGCACCGACGAACCCATCAGTCCATGATGCCCCGGTCGGGCCGGCCGTCAGCTGGGTTGGCTCGTCGCGCCCGGTGTCGCCGGCGCGCTCGGCGCGGTCGACGACGCCGCGGGGGTGTTCCTCTTCGCGACACGCGTCGCGTCGATGGTGCCCGAGACGTCTCTGCCGACAACCGCCACCCGGTCGCCGACGCGGAAGTCCGACTGCTGCGCAGGCGCCTTCTTCGTACCGAAGGTCGTGTTCTGTCCGATCGTCACCGTGAGGGTGCGGCCGCCGCGGCCCGAGATGGTCCACGACGATCCGTTGATCGCGGTGATGGTCCCCGCCACTGCACCGCGTGCCTTCCGCTTGGCCGGCGCGGCCTCGGCGCGTGGACCGTCACCGTTGGACATCTGCCGCGAGGAGGCGGAGTTCGCATGTCCGGAGTCGTCGTTGCCGGTGGCGGCCCAGCCGATGCCGCCGCCTATCACCCCGCCGATGACCAGTCCCGCGACACCGGTCACGATCGCGGTCCGTCGCGTGCCCGAGAACCAGGAGGCCCGCTGCGGCGCCGGGGACTGCGTCTCCGAACCTGGCGGCGGGAACGCGGGCGGCGCGGGTGCGTCGAACCGTTCGGTCGACGGCTGCTGTTCGGGATGGTGCGGGTCGTGTGGTTCGGTCATGCCGACCACGCTAGGGACGTTCACGGCCGCGCAGCTGAAGACCTTCTTAAGGTCGGGACCGTGCGCATTCGGGCGGGTGGGACCGGCCGGATTCCTCTGAACGCGAACGGGGCAACCTTTCGTTGACCTGAACATTGGTTGATGTCTTACGCTCGGGTGATGTCCATGGAATCCGTCGCGTACAACTCGCTGTACCGCACGATGTCGCGGTCGGAGAAGAAGTCGCGGCTGCCGAAGGAGGAGCGGCGGCGCACCATGCGCCGGATCGGTCGGTTCGCCCGTCCGCACCGCACCCGCATCGCCGTGTTCCTCGTGTTGAGCATCGTGACCGCGGTCCTCACCGTCGCCACCCCACTTCTCGCCGGTCGCGTGGTCAACCAGATCACGGGTAACGGCACCACATCGATCATCGTGTGGCTGTCGGTGCTGATCGCGGTCATCGCGCTGGTGGAGGCCGGTGTCGGTCTGGTGGTGCGATGGTTGTCGGCGACGATCGGCGAGGGCCTGATCCTCGATCTGCGGCGCACGGTGTTCGACCACGTCCAGACGATGCCGATCGCGTTCTTCATGCGCACCCGCACCGGAGCTCTCGTCAGCCGCCTCAACAACGACGTGATCGGCGCGCAGCGCGCGTTCAGCGACACGCTCTCGGGCGTGGTGTCGAACCTGGTGACACTGATCCTGACCATGACCGTGATGCTGTTCATCTCGTGGCAGATCACGCTTCTCGCCCTGGTCCTGTTGCCGCTCTTCGTGGTTCCCGCTCGACGCATGGGCGCACGGATGGCGGCGCTGTCACGGGAGGCCGCCGAGTACAACGCGATGATGTCGACCCAGATGACCGAGCGATTCTCCGCGCCCGGCGCCACCCTGGTGAAGTTGTTCGGCCGCCCCGACGAGGAGTCGCGCGAATTCGCTGCGCGCGCAGCCAATGTGCGCGGTATCGGGGTACGGCGCGCGGTGCTGCAAGCCGTGTTCGTCACCATGCTGACGCTGGTGTCGGCGCTGGCGCTCGCGCTGGTCTACGGCGTCGGCGGCTACCTCGCCGTGCACGGACACCTCAACGCCGGATCGGTCGTGTCGCTTGCCCTGCTGCTGACCCGGATGTACGCGCCGCTCACGGCGCTCGCCAACGCCCGTGTCGAGATCATGAGCGCCCTGGTCAGTTTCGAGCGCGTCTTCGAGGTGACCGATCTCGTACCGCTCATAGCCGACAAGCCCGACGCGCGCGAGTTGCCCCGCGGACCGGTGTCGATGCGGTTCGACGGCGTCCGGTTCGCCTATCCATCGGCTGACAAGGTGTCGCTGGCGTCGCTGGAAGAGGTTGCGCAACTGGACAACCGCGGTGGCGTCGAGGTTATCCACGATGTGTCGTTCGAGGTACCCGCCGGTTCGATGGTCGCTCTCGTCGGCAGCTCGGGCGCCGGCAAGTCGACCATCGCCCAGCTCGCCACCCGGCTCTACGACGTCGACTCCGGCGCGGTCACGGTCAACGACATCGACGTGCGTGACGTGACGTCGGCGTCACTGCATCGCGCGGTCGGCCTCGTCACACAGGACGGGCACCTGTTCCACGACACCGTGCGCTCGAACCTGACGCTCGCCGCTCCCGACGCCACCGAGGACGAGATCTGGGCCGCATTGCGGCGCGCCCGACTCGAGGAGCTGGTGCGCTCGCTGCCCGATCAGCTCGACACCGTCGTCGGCGAACGCGGGTACCGACTCTCCGGTGGCGAACGTCAGCGCCTCACCATCGCACGACTCCTACTGGCCGAACCGGCCGTGGTGATCCTCGACGAGGCGACCGCCCACCTCGATTCGACATCGGAAGCCGCTGTGCAGGAAGCGCTGTCGGAGGCGTTGGTCGACCGGACGTCGATCGTGATCGCCCACCGGCTGTCCACCGTCCGCGCCGCGCAACAGATCCTCGTCCTCGAGGACGGGCGCGTCATCGAGCGCGGCACCCACCTCACCCTGCTGGCGTCGGGTGGTCGCTACTCCGAGCTGTACCGCACCCAATTCGCCGATCAGCAACCCGCGGACGTCACCGTCTGACTTCACGCTCCGCTTCTGCGGTCACGCTCCACTTACAAGTGGAGCGCGGCTACGCAAGCGGAGCGCGAACGCCACCGAGGAACACCTTCGCGACGTGGTCGGCGTATGTGTCGGGGTCGAGGTTCGGGTCGGCGTCGAGGTGGTCGAGCATGGTGTCGACCATGCCCTGGTAGGTGACCGCGAGCAGGACGACATCGAGGTCGGGCCTGATGTCGCCGCGTTCCTGACAGCGTCGCAGCAGCTCGGCCTGACGGCGGTGGAGCGCAGCGTATTCGGCGGCCCGCTCGGCCGGGTCTCCATCGGCCGTCGCGAAGGCCGCACCGATCTGGCGGACGGTGCGCAACTCGGCGGGGTGGGTGGCCGGCAGACCGGCGGCGCGGTGGATCGCCGAGGTGAACAGTGTCGCCGCGGGGGCGTCGAGATCGACATCGACCGACACCGCCTTCTCGAGGGCAACGAAGGCGCGGCGCGCGGCGGCCACCAACAGTGCGTCGAGGTTGTCGTAGTACCGCCACAGCAGCCCCTTCGACACCCCGGCCGCCTCCGCGATCGCCTCTGCGGTCGTCGCGGGCAGGCCCTCGCGGCCGATCAGGTCGATCGCCGCGCACTCGAGTTGCTCCTTGCGCGCGTCGGGGCTCAGGCGTCGCCGTGGTGTCGGAGCGACCGTCACACGCGCTCCCGCACAACGGATCCGATAATCCCGAGCATCACCAGCGCGATCACGATCATCTCGATGCGCATCCATCCCGGGGCGAAGTCCGGGATCATCGCCTCGATGACGTTGGCCAGGAACAGAACCACGGAGATGATCCCCACGGCGCGAAGAGCCGCCACGCTCACCCGCTGTGCCGACCGCAGTCGCACTGGCAGCAGCGCGGCGAACACGACGACGATGACCGCGTGGACCCACGCGTCCCGAGGAGCCTGATCGGGCGCCACCGCCGACAGGATCGCCAGCGCGACCACGGTCAGCACCGCGATCACGACGTAGGCACGCACCAGTGTGCCGATGATCGGGAGCATCGTCTGGTTTCGGATGTCACGTGTGGTCATGTCGAGGACACTAATGACTGCGCGGTCATTAAGTCAATGATCCGTCTGCATTGGGGTTCGAGCGAGCTCGACGACCACGAACTCCCCCGGTGTCACACCGGCCTGCGAAGCGTCCGCGACCGCTCCGCCCGCTGACTCACTCGACCGTTCCGGTGAGAATCGCCGAGAGCCCGGCACGGAACCGCGCATCACGATCTCCGGAGAGGATGGCGACGCCATCAGATCCCGAGTGCGACGTCGACGGGCTACCCGCACGGACTTCGGCGACGAGCCCGTCCCACTCGCCGGACGCGGTCAATGCGAGGTAGGCCTGCTCCTCGATCACGAAGCCGACGGTGAAGTTGCGCAACGCGAAGGCGATGTCGCCGGCGTCGAACGGCGCGATGACGAGGGGCGCCAACAGGTTGCGCAGCGTCGTCGAGATCGCGACCGTCGCGGCGAACGGTGCATACGAGCCCGCCACGATTCGTCCGCCATCGCGGAACCCCAGCATTGCCTGCCGCATTCGCGCACAACACTCGATGACCTGATCGGCGTGTGGAGAATCGAGCCCGAGACCGTCGAGATCGATGGTCGCGTAGACGGAGTCGGCCAGTGCACGTTGCAGATCGCGTTTGTCCCGGAAGTGCTTGTACAGCGCGCCAGGTGTCACGTCCGCCGCGGCCGCCAGCCTCCGAACGGTGAGTGCGTCGAGACCGTTCTCGGCGACATAGTCGTGCGCGATCGCCACCAGGCGATCGCGGTTGAGTCGGTGCACGGCCATCGCCGAAACCCTACGTCCGGCGTTGACTCGTCGGGATGCATGGCCTAGCTTTCGTCGGGTGAACATTGTTTACCTGAGGAATCGCTCCCGCACCTCGACATCGAGAACGACGCTCACGGTGGCGTGCATCGGTCAGCTGATGGTGGTGATCGATGGACTGATCGTGACCGTCGCCCTGCCCGCGATCCGGTCCGACATGGAGTTGTCCGCGACCACTCAGGGCTGGGTCGTCAACGGTTACCTGCTCTCCTTCGGTGGACTGCTCCTGGCGGCCTCCCGTGCCGCCGACCGGCTGGGACACCGACGGGTCTTCGCCGCCGGTGTCGCGGTGTTCACCCTCGCGAGTCTGTGCGGCGGCCTGGCGCCCGACGGTGGAATGCTCCTCGCCGCGCGTGTCGCCCAGGGCGTGGGAGCGGCGGCGATCGCGCCGACCAGTCTGAGTCTGCTGACCACCACCTTCACCGGCACCGCGCGTCCGCGGGCACTCTCCGCGTGGAGCGCCACCTCGGCGGTTGCGGGTGCCGGTGGCCTCGTGATCGGCGGGGTCATCACCGCTGAGCTCGGGTGGAGGTGGGTGTTCCTCGCGAACGTCCCGGTCGGCATCGTGCTGATCGCACTCACCGCAGCCGTGCCCGCGTCCATCGTCGAGACACGGCCGACCGCGTACCCGTGGCGAACAGTTCTGCGCCGCAGCATCATCGTCGCCAACGTGTCGATGACGGTGCTCGGCGCGGCGATGACCGCCGCCCTCTACTGCCTGTCGCTCTTCCTGCAGAACGTGCAGGGCCGCAGCCCGCTCGCGACGGGCTCGGCACTGCTGCCGATGAGCCTCGTCCTCGCTCTCGGCTCGGTCATCTCGCCTCGCCTTCTCGTCCGCTGGGGACCGAATGCCGTCATGACGGTGGGAACGATCACCGCCATGGCGGGAGCGGTAGCGCTCGTGATGTCGATGAACGGCGATCACGGCGTGGCGATCCTGGCCGGCGCAACTCTCGTGTGGGCGTGCGGCACAGGGGTGCTCACCATGCCGCTCGTGTCGCTCGCGACCTCGGGTGTCCCGCCCGCCGCCGCCGGCCTGGCGTCCGGTGTGATGTCGGTCGCCCGGCAGATCGGCGGGGTGGTCGGGGTCGTCGCCGTCGTCGCGCTGGGTGTGGTCCCGGCTGCTGGATGAAGGATCTCCGCCGCGTGGGCGGTCAGACCGGCTTGGGGAGGAGCAGTTCCACGTTGTGGTCGACCGAGGTGCCGAGACGCTTGGCCTCGTAACCGGTGTCGTTGTAGGAGAATTCGCGGTACATCGAGCCCAACCCCGTCACCGAGTGGTCGGAGTAGTCGACCGAATAGGGCGCGGCCGATTCGATGAGGGTGCAGAACAGCGACAGGGTGCCGTCGGCGTTGTCGCAGACCTCGATCACCCGTGCGTTCTGCGGGAAGTCGATGTGCGAGGCGGTGTTGATCTCCCAGAAGCTCTGCGCCGGAGTGGGTCCGCGGTGCGGCGTGATCTTGTTGGTGTGGGTGTGACCGTTGACCCACGCGATCACGTTCGGGAACCGGTGGAAGAAGTCGATCAGCTGCGGCCCGGTGGCACGTCGCTCGAGCGGCCGTTCCGGATCGGGGATCGGCAGCTCCATCGTGTCGCTCGTGTGGTGACTGAAGGCGACGAACAGCGTGGTGCGGTCGCGGGTGAACAACCGCTGCATCCAGTCGAGCTGGCCCTGACCGATCGACCCGTCGGTGAATCCCGCATGGTTGGTGGTGTCCATCGAGATGCCGACGACGCCGGGCGCGATCTCGAACGAGTAGTAGGTGATGCCGGATTCGGCTGCGTCCCGGGCGAATCCGTGACCGACCGGTCCGGGGCCGGTGTAGCGGTCCTTGAAGTGCTCGGCGATGTACTGCCTCGGCGTGAACGGCCGCCGACGCGGGTCCGGGGTGACGGTGCGAACGGGTCCGCTGACCGCCTGCGCGGCGAGCATGCGCGCGGCGTCGGCGGGTCGGTTGCCGAACGCGTCGGCGATCCGCGCGACCTCGGTCCGGCGCAGCGGCAGATCCGGCTTGATGGATCCGGTGTAGAGCGCGTCGAGCGCCCCGATCCCGCTCGGCAGGGTGCCCTGCACGCTGTCGTCGTGGTTGCCGAACACGCTGTACCAGCGGGTGTCGAGGCCGGGGCTCGTGACGGGCTTGATGCTCGAGGCGAGCAACCCGGGGATCTGCGGGAACCCCTTCTGCTTGAAGATGTCGTTCACCGCCGACTCCGGCTGCCAGTACAGCTCGGAACCCCACACCTGCACGCCCTCGTACCGGGTGAGGTCACCGGTCGACTGCGCGAGGGTGCCGCCGCTGAACAGCGTGAGGAACCACCCGAGTTCGACGAACTCGTGGTTGTCGGTGTTGTCGCCGGTCGACACCACACAGTCGAACCGCCGTCCGCTGAACGGGGCCGTTCTCAGGTCGTTGATCCGCTGCACCAGGTTGATGGTCGCCGCGGCACCGAGCTTCTCGTGGGGCCGGAAGGCCGAGCCGATGTACTGGTGCACGAACTCGGCACGTACCGGGCTCTCGGCGTCGACGATGTGGACGTCGGTGGTCTGCACGATCGACGCGAGCCCCGTCCGTCGATCGTCGCGACCCGCCTTGGGTGCGGCCAGTTCCCCGCGTACCACCAGTGGCCACGCCGGTCCCGCGACAAGCCTGCGATACGACTTCGGTCCGGTCGCGGCGGGGACGCCGACGGTGTCGAGGGTGGTGCCGGCGATGGACACCGCGCGCGACCCGGCGGCGGGATCGGCGAAGGCGATCGGGGCGTTCTTGCCGCTCACCGCGCCGACGGCGGCCACCGCGCCGAGCGCTCCGGCCCCCTTGAACAGGGTCCGGCGGCTGATGTCGTGGCGGTCGAAGCCGGTCATGGTGGTCTCCTCGACCCGGGCAGACGCGCGGTCTGCGTCGACGGCACATCGACCGACGTGCCGTGTCGAATCTTGCCTCAGACGCGCGCTCGAACCCAGTGAAACGCCGCCCGTTCACCCGTCAGTCGCTCGATTCGGACAAAGATCGCATGGTCGTTCGGCCACGACGGCGTCCGCCTATGGTGTGGGCACATGTCATCCGACGGGAGGCGACGGCACCGATGGACTGGTCACTGCGTGCGTGCAGCCGGCACGGGCACGCCACGTACGAGCCCACCGACCACCCCGGACTGCGCTCACGACTGACCGCGACGACCGCGGCCGGCGACGCGTGGCGCTGCCTGCGCTGCGGCGACTTCGCGGTGGGTGAGCCACGCGGGCGGGGCCCGGCCGACGAGGCACCCGACATCGCCGGCGGCAAGGCCGCACGGGACCGCGTGGTGTTGCGACTGCTCGCCGTCGAACGACTGTTGCGCGCCATCGTGCTGCTGATCGCGGGCGGCGCGGTCATCCGCTTTCGCGACAGCCGCGAGTCGGCCCGCCATGCCTTCGACACCGAGTTGCCGCTGCTGCGTCCGCTCGCCAACCAGCTCGGGTGGAACATCGATGATTCGAAGGTCATCAGGCTCGTCGAGGAGAGCTTCTCGCTGAGCTCCACCACGCTGGTGTGGATCGGGGTCGCCATCGCGGTCTACGGCGTCTCCCAGCTCATCGAGGCGACCGGACTGTGGCTGATGAAGCGGTGGGGCGAGTACTTCGCCGTCGTCGCGACCAGCGTGTTCCTGCCCGTCGAGATCTACGAGCTCACCGAGAAGGTCACCGTGCTGCGCATCCTGCTGTTCGCGGTGAACGTGGCCGCGGTGGTCTGGCTGGTGTGGAGCAAACGGCTGTTCGGCGCGAACGGCGGAGCGCGCGCCTACGAAGCGGAGCATCACGCCAACAGCCTGCTGGCCGTGGAGCGGGCCGCCGCCTGACCCACCCCGGCGGGCGTCAGCCGCTCGGCTGCACCCGCAGGCCCGCGACGAGAACTCCGACCATGCGTCGCGCGTCGTATCGGTTGTCCGCCCCGGCACCGATGCAGAGGTTGCCCACGGCGCGCATCAGGTCGATCGGGCGCACGTCGGATCGGATCTCGCCGGCCCGCGCCGCGGCGTCGACGATGTCGGCACACACCGGGACGAGGTTGTCGAGAAAGTAGGAGTGCAGGGCCTCGAAGGTGGGGTCGGTGGACTGCAGTGCCTCGGCGAGCCCGTGCTTGGTGACCAGGAAGTCGACGAAGAGATCGATCCACGACGCCAGCGCGTCGTGCGCGGACTCGTTGCGCGCCAACAGTTCCGGTCCGGCCGCCGCGCAGGCGTCGACCTGGTGGCGGTAGACGGCGACGATCAGGTCCGCGCGGGTCGGGAAATGGCGGTAGATGGTGCCCACGCCCACGCCGGCGACGGCGGCGATCTCGCGCACCGGGACGGCGACACCGCCGGTCACGAATGCGGCCGCAGCGGCATCGAGCAGCGTCTCGGCGTTGCGGCGGGCATCGGCCCGTTTCCGCGTCGGTGACGGGGTGGCCTCGACCACGGCAGCACCCCCTCTCGACAGGCGGAACAGTGTTCCGTATCTTTGAATCGGAACCGCGTTCCGCTTCCGTCACGATAGCTCAGATCAGGGGTCCTCATGAAGTACCGCACTCTCGGCCGCACCGGCGTCCAGGTCAGCACCCTCTCGCTCGGCGCCATGAACTTCGGCGCCATCGGCCACACCACGCAGGACGACGCGACCGCGGTCGTCGGCGCCGCCCTCGACGGCGGCATCAATCTCATCGACACCGCCGACATGTACAGCCAGGGCGAGTCCGAGGAGATGGTCGGCAAGGCCATCGCCGGCCGCCGCGACGACATCGTGTTGGCCACCAAGGTGTTCAACCCGATGGGTGACGAGCGCAACCACCGCGGTAGCTCACGCCGCTGGATCGTCACCGAGTTGGAGAACAGCCTGCGGCGCCTCGACGTCGACCACGTGGATCTGTATCAGATCCATCGCTGGGACCCGCAGACCAGCGACGAGGAGACCCTCTCGGCGCTCACCGATCTGCAGCGCGCGGGCAAGATCCGCTACTTCGGTTCGTCGACCTACCCCGCGTACCGGATCGTGCAGGCGCAGTGGGCCGCTCGCGAGAACCACCTGAGCCGCTTCACCACCGAGCAGCCGCCCTACTCGATCCTGCAGCGCGGCATCGAATCCCACGTTCTCCCCGTCACCGAGCAGTACGGGATGGGCGTACTGGTCTGGAGCCCGCTCGCCGGCGGCTTCCTCTCCGGGGCCATCCGCGCGGGTCAGGAGATCACGTCCAACCGTGCCACGCTCATGCCCGACCGTTTCGGACCCGATGCTCCCGCGAACAAGTCGAAGCTCGACGCGGTCGAGAAGCTCGTCGCGCTCGCCGACGAGGCCGGACTGACACTGATCCAGCTCGCACTCGGGTTCGTGACCGCACACCCCGGCGTGACCAGCGCGATCATCGGACCGCGCACACTCGAGCATCTCCACTCACAACTCGCCGCGGGCGACACCGAGCTCTCGAGCGATGTGCTCGACGCCATCGACGAGATCGTCGCTCCCGGTGTCGATCTGGCGCCCGACGAGAAGTTCGACACCCCGCCCGCAATCCTCGACGCCTCGCTGCGGCGGCGCTGAGACCGCCGAGTCGGGCGTGAACGCGCGCTCACCGTTCGGGCGCGCGCGGAGGTGGGCGCGCGTCCGAACGGGGGACGCGCGTTCACGGGGCTACATGCCGACGCGCGCCTGGGCCACCAGTTCGACCGCCTTGGCCAGGGGCAGCCCCTTGTCGGCTCGGCGCAGGGTGCGGATCTGGGCCATCTCGCCATGCACCGGCTCGATCAGCGTCCGCACCTCGTCGACGGTCCAGTCGCGGGGCTTCGGGGTGGGCCTGAGCTGGACGAACAGCACACCGAGGTTCGCGGCGATCACGATGACGCCGATCGCGACCCAGCCCCACCGCTCGTCGGACAACCACCCGACCATGAGGTAGCCGACGCAGCCGATCAGCAGGATCGACCCGAGCACGGTCAGGCTCTTGGAGAACGTACGCATGCCCTGTTCCATGCGCGACAGCCTAACGAACCGACATGTCCGACTCGGTCAGCGGAAGGCGTCGTACCCGGTCAGCGCCTTGCCGACGGTGAGCTGATGCATCTCGCTGGTGCCCTCGTAGGTGAGCACCGACTCGAGGTTGTTGATGTGGCGGATCACCGGGTACTCGAGGGTGATGCCGTTGGCGCCGAGGATGGTTCGGCATTCCCTAGCGATCTTGATCGACTCGCGCACGTTGTTGAGCTTGCCGACGCTGATCTGCTCGGGCCGGATCTCGCCGCGGTCCTTGCGACGCCCGAGGTGCACTGCGAGGAGCTGGCCCTTGCCGAGTTCGAGCGCCATGTCGGCGAGCTTGGCCTGGGTGAGCTGGTAGCTCGACAGCGGCTTGTCGAACACGTCGCGATCGGCGGCGTACGACAGCGCCGTCTCGAGGCAGTCGCGGGCGGCGCCGAGCGCGCCGAACACGATCCCGAAGCGCGCCTCGTTGAGACAGCTGAGCGGGCCCTTGAGTCCCTGCACGCCCGGCAGCATCGCCGACGCCGGGAGGCGCACGTCCTCGAGAACGAGCTCGGACGTGACCGACGCGCGCAGCGACATCTTCTTCGTGATCTCGGGGGCACTGAACCCCGGGGTGTCGGTGGGGATGACGAATCCGCGGATGCCGCGGGCACCCTCGTCGAGGTCGGTGCGCGCCCACACGACGGCGACGTCGGCGACCGACCCGTTGGTGATCCACATCTTCGACCCGTTGAGCACCCAGTCGTCGCCGTCGCGCTTGGCGTTGGTGCGCATGCCGCCGGGATTCGACCCGTAGTCGGCCTCGGTGAGCCCGAAGCAGCCGATGGCCTCGCCCGCGGCCATCTTCGGCAGCCACTCGTCCTTGTGCTCGTCGCTGCCGAAGGCGTGCAGCGCGAACATGGCCAGCGAGCCCTGGACGGAGACGAAGCTGCGCAGACCCGAGTCGACGGCCTCGAGTTCCTGGCAGGCCAGGCCGTAGGTGGTCGCCGACAGGCCGGCGCAGCCGTAGCCGGTGAGGTGCATGCCGAACAGTCCGAGCTCGCCGAGCTGTCCCGCGAGCTCGCGCACCGGCAGCTTCGCGTCCTCGAACCAACCGGCCACGTGCGGACGCAGCTTCTCCTCGCCGAAGCGGCGGACGGTGTCGCGGATCTCGCGTTCGTCGGCGTCGAGGAGGTCGTCGAGCGCGATGAGTTCGGTGATGGATTGAGCGGTCATGCTTCCCAGGCTAGCCCCGCGCCCGACGCCCGAGGGGTCGATAGGGTTCGTTCCGAACACGCATTCACCGAAGGGGAGAACGGTGGCCGATCTCGAGCCCAACTTCTGGATCGATGTCGAGGGTGACGTGGTCGCCCAACTCGTCGATCACATCGTCCTGCTGGCCTTCGAGTCGCAGGTGCTGTTCGCCGAACGGTTCGGCGGCGTGGCCTGGGAGGGCGACCTCACCGAACCTCCGACCTTCACCTTCCACACCGATCCCCCGGCACGGTTCGCACCGAGCTTCGTCGGGTCGACCTCGGCGGACGGATCGTGGATGTGGGGGTGGCACAACATCAACCAGTTCGCCGAGCCGGTGGTCGCGATCGCCAACACGGTCCACGGCAACGGCGAGCAACTCGGGATCGCGGAACTGACCACAGCGCTGCAGCCACTCGACGCCGAGGCCCGCGCGGCGGAGGGGCTCCCCGCCCGCACCGATGTCGCCACGCAGTACGTGCTGCTCACCCAGGCGCTGTCGCTCGACCCGGCGCCGGTCTGGTTCCGGTCGTTCGGCGAGTCCCCCGACGACCAGGCGACGTTCATCCTGCGCAACGACGCCGACTTCGCGTTGCCGCCGGCGGGGAGCCTGTCGGTGAACCGCACGCTGACCGAGGGGCTGAGCTCGGGGATGATGACCGACCACGTTCTCGCGGTCCATTCCTACGCGGCCCGTCGTGAGGGCATCGTGCTCGACCGCGCCGACGCCGACTGCTACGAGCTCCGCTGCGCCGACGGGACCGTCACCGTGCGGTTCGACGACCTCCGCCGCGTCTCGGCCATCGAGTCGACCGTCGGCCCAGAAAGTGTCGGCACAGAAGGTGTCGGCACAGAAGGTGTCGGCGCAGAATGGAGCGATGGGTAGGCAGCGCGGCGACTCCGCGGACTGGCGGGAGAGCAAGGCCTGCGAGGTCTGCGGTCGACCGTTCGACAACCGCAAGCGCTGGGCCGCACGCGGCCAGTGGGACGACGTCCGATACTGCTCGGCGAAGTGCCGAGCGCAGGCCCGCCGCGAACGGCGTGCCCCACACCAGACCTGACCGAGAAGAACTAACCGGCCTGGCCGTGCATCTTCTCGGCCGAGGCGTCGCCCTGCTTCGCGCTCTGCAGCGCCTCGCGCACGAAGTCGCCGGCCAACGCGATCGCCTCGAGCGCCTCACGATGCTTGCCCGAGATGGCCGGGAACGCGTGCACCTGCCACGAGAAGCTGTGGGCGACCGCCGTCGCACCTGCGGCGTCGAGGGATTCGACGAGTTCGATGATGTCGGGTTCGAGCATCTCGTCCTGCGCGCAGGTGATGAGCAGCGGCGGGATCGACCGGGGCGAGAGCGCCGCGATGCGACGGACACCGTCGAGACCGATCGGCCCCTGATCGAACATCGGGGTCAGCTCGGCCATCTTCGACATCGGGAGGTAGGCGTCGCTGCGGCTGCTGCGATCGGGATTGTTCGCGAGGTCGAGATCGAGCAGCGGCGAGAACCCGACGTACGCCGTGGGCATCGACAGACCGTCGCGGTGGGCGTACTCACCGATCTTCGCGGCCAGGAATCCCCCGGCGGAATCGCCCGCGACCACCACGTGGCGATATCCGCGCTCGAGGAGCAGCTCGCGGTAGGCGTAATAGGCGTCGTGCACCGACGTCCCCACACCGGCCTCGGGCAATTGGCGGTAGGCGAGGGAGAACACCGGGAGACCCGTGACGCGGGCCATGCGCCCGGCGACCACACGATGGGTCGCGAGGCCGCAGGTGATGAACGCGCCGCCGTGCAGATAGAGCAGGGCGGTGTCGCTGTCGCGGCGACTCGGTCCCGCCGGCACCGACATCTCGACCGGGCGACCGGCGAGTTCCATCTGCTCGCTCACGACGCCGCGCGGCTTGGGACCGCGGGCCGCGGCACGGTCGATGAGATACAGCAGCCGCAACCCCGAGGGGGTCACCGGCCACAGTCGTAGGAGCGGCTTGAGGATGAGACGGGAGCCCACCCAGATCGGCTTGGATCCGCGGCTGGGCCGGGTGTGGGTGATCACCGGCACGGGGGCCTCCTCCGGTGGGTCTCGACACGCACGCGACCGCCCCTTCTTGTCGGAACGCGTGCAGTCGAACGGGACGCAGACGCTCGATGAACGAACGGTGACGTCGGATTGCGTGACGCTTGTCTCTGTGACCGAACGTAACACCCACCGTCCGAGGTCGTCGTCTGATCGCGCTCGAAGTTCCTCGCCGACACGGCCGTCGGCGTGGCCGACCTCACCGCATCTCTCCGGTCGGGGGCTGCCAGACTGTCATCGCCCGACAGGGCCGTGACCACAGCCGGAAAGGACGTCGGTGACCCACCCGATCCCGCCGCAGTACCTGTTGTCGTCGCAGGCCGGCGACGCCCGCACGCTGATCGACATCCTCACCGAGACCGCTCGTCGCCACCCGGACGCACCCGCCATCGACGACGGCGAGGTGTCGCTGGGCTACGCCGAACTGATCGAGGCGGTCGACGACGGTGCCCGGTGGATGGCGCAGCAGAACATCGGGCGCGGCGATCGGGTCGGCATCCGGATGCCGTCGGGTTCCCGCGAGCTCTACCTCGCGATCCTGTCGACGCTCGCCGCCGGCGCCGCCTACGTCCCGGTCGATGTCGACGACCCCGACGAGCGCGCGCAGCTCGTGTTCGGCGAGGCCCAGGTCGCCGCGGTCATCGACAAGTCGGGACTGCACCGCACCGCGTCGGTGCGCAACCGCGACACCGTCGAGGTGCCCACGTCGGCGGCGTCGATGGCCCCGACACCCGACGACGACGCCTGGATCATCTTCACCTCGGGCTCGACCGGCACCCCGAAGGGTGTCGCGGTCACCCACCGCAACGCCGCGGCGTTCGTCGACGCCGAGGCCGACATGTTCCTCGTCGACGACCCGATCGGTCCGGGCGATCGCGTGCTCGCGGGGCTGTCGGTCGCGTTCGACGCCTCGTGTGAGGAGATGTGGCTCGCGTGGCGCCACGGCGGCTGCCTCGTGCCCGCGCCCCGAGCCCTGGTGCGCAGCGGCATGGACCTCGGTCCGTGGTTGGTCGCCCGCGACATCACCGTGGTCTCCACGGTCCCCACGCTGGCCGCACTGTGGCCCGCCGAGGCGCTCGAGGCGGTCCGACTGCTGATCTTCGGTGGCGAGGCCTGCCCACCGGAACTCGGTGAGCGCCTGGCCGTCCCGGGCCGCGAGGTGTGGAACACCTACGGCCCCACCGAGGCCACCGTCGTCGCGTGTGCCGCACCGCTGACCGGCCAGGGGCCGGTGCGCATCGGACTGCCCCTGCGCGGATGGGATCTCGCGGTCGTCGACGCCACCGGCAACCCGGTCGCCGAGGGCGAGACCGGCGAACTCGTCATCGGCGGAGTCGGACTGGCCCGCTACCTCGATCCGGCCAAGGACGCCGAGAAGTACTCGGCCATGCCCACTCTCGGCTGGGACCGCGCCTACCGCAGCGGCGACCTGGTGCGCCTGGAGGCCGAGGGGCTGATCTTCGCCGGACGCGCCGACGACCAGGTGAAGGTCGGCGGACGCCGTATCGAGCTCGGCGAGATCGACAACGCCCTGCAGAACCTTCCGGGTGTCGGCGGCGCGGCGGCAGCGGTACGCAAGACCGCCGCGGGCAACTCGGTGCTCGTCGGCTACCTCGCCTCGACCGATCCCGCGTTCGACCTGACGCGGGCGCACGACATCCTCGCCGAACAACTCCCCGCGGCGATGGTGCCGCGGCTCGCGCTCGTCGACGAGCTGCCCACCCGCACCTCGGGCAAGGTCGACCGCAACGCCCTGCCGTGGCCCCTTCCCGGCACGACCGGCGACGCCGACCGCGCCGACCTCGGCCCGACCGCACAGTGGGTCGCCGACCTGTGGACCGCGGTGCTCGGTGTGGCCATCGTCGACGAGAAGGCCGACTTCTTCAGCGAGGGCGGCAGTTCCCTCGCCGCGGCGCAGCTGGTGACCGCGCTGCGCGAGCGCTATCCCGAGGTCACCGTCGCCGATCTCTACGACCACCCACGCCTGGGATCGCTCGCCGGCATGCTCGACGACCTCAACCCCGGCATCGTCGCCGAGCCCCGCGAGGTGCGCCCGACACCGCGCATCACCGGCATCGCGCAGATCCTGCTGTCGATCCCGCTGACCACCCTCACCGGTCTGCAGTGGGCCACATGGCTCGGTGTCGCGAACAACGTGGCCGCGGTGTTCACCGACGTGCCGTGGCTCATCTCGGTGAACTGGTGGGTGCTGCTCGCCGCGTTCATCGTGTTCATCACCCCGTTGGGCCGCATGGTGATCGCCACCGTCGGCTGCCGTCTGCTGCTCGCCGGGGTGACGCCGGGAACCTACCCGCGCGGCGGATCGGTGCACCTGCGGCTCTGGGTCGCCGAACGCCTCACCGAGGCCAGCGGCGCATCGAACCTGGCCGGCGCACCGTGGATGATCTACTTCGCGCGGGCGCTGGGCGCCGACATCGCCTCCGGTGTCGATCTGCACTCCCTTCCCCCGGTGACCGGGATGATCTCGCTCGGCGAGGGCTGCTCGGTGGAACCCGAGGTCGATCTGGCCGGCTGGTGGATCGACGGCGACGTGGTCCACATCGGCGACATCGAGATCGCCGAGCGCGCCACCGTCGGCAGCCGCTCGACGCTCCTGCCCGGCACCCGCATCGGCCGCGACGCCGTCGTCGCCCCGGGCTCGGCGGTGCTCGGCAAGGTGAAGGCGCGTCAGCACTGGGCCGGGTCGCCCGCGGTGAAGACCGGCAAGGCCACCACGCCGTGGCCGGCGGAACGACCGCCGCGCGCCAGCTGGTGGGTGCCGGTGTACGGCATCAGCTCCATCCTGTTGGCGGGCATCCCGCTGATCGCCCTCGCCGCGGGCCTGGCGGTGATCGGCACGTGGGCGGCGCGCGCTGACCGTCTGCGCGACGTCGCCCTGCGATCGCTGGCGCTGTTGCCCGCGGCGACGGTCGTGAGCCTGCTCGTGTTCGCGGCGATCACCGCGATCGGTGTGCGCCTGCTGTCCATCGGCATGTCCGTCGGCTACCACCCGGTGCGCTCGCGGGTCGGCTGGCAGGTGTGGGCCACCGAACGGTTGATGGACTCCGCCCGCACCTACCTGTTCCCGCTGTACGCGAGCCTCCTGACGCCCGCGTGGTTCCGGTTGCTCGGCGCCGACATCGGGACGGGCACCGAGATCAGCACCGCCCTGGTGATCCCGAAGTTCACCTCGGTCGGCGACGGGGCGTTCCTCGCCGACGACACCATGGTGGCGAGCTACGAACTCGGTGGCGGCTGGATGCACATCGACGAGGCGAAGATCGGCAAGCGCGCCTTCCTCGGCAACTCGGGCATGACCGGTCCGGGACGCAAGGTCCCGAAGAACAGCCTCGTCGCGGTGCTGTCGGCGACACCGGACAAGGCGAAGTCGGGATCGAGCTGGCTGGGTAGCCCGCCGGTGCGTCTGCGACGTGCCGTCGCCCAGACCGACACCAGCCGCACCTTCGACCCGCCGCGGAAACTCAAGGTCGCGCGCGCGATCGTCGAGACGATGCGGTTGATCCCGGTGATGATCTCCTTCGGCCTCGGACTGTTCGTCCTCATCGGCCTGCAGTACATCGCCTCACAGTCGAACTTCTGGCTCGCCGGCCTGGTCAGCGGCCTGATGCTGTTGGTCGCCGGGGCCGCCGCGTGTTGCATCGCGGCCGCGGCGAAATGGCTGGTGGTGGGCCGGATCGCGGTGGGCGAACACCCGCTGTGGAGTTCCTTCGTGTGGCGCAACGAGCTGTCGGACGCGTTCGTCGAGACCGTCGCGGCCCCGTGGTTCGCCAACGCGGCCACGGGCACCCCGATCCTCAACGTGTGGCTACGGCTGCTCGGCGCGAAGATCGGTCGCGGCGTGTGGTGCGAGACCTACTGGCTCCCCGAGGCCGACCTGGTCACGCTCGGTGACGGCGCCACCATCGCGCGCGGCTGCGTGGTGCAGACGCACCTGTTCCACGATCGCGTGATGGCCATGGACCGCGTGACCCTCGGCAACGGCGCCACGCTGGGGCCGCACTGCGTCGCGCTACCGGCGGCCGGTCTCGGCGACGCGGCGACCGTCGGCCCGGCGTCGCTGGTGATGCGCGGCGACGTGGTGCCCGACTTCACCCGCTGGCAGGGCAACCCCATCGCTCCCTGGTATTAGGTGCTGCTGCGCCCTCGCCGGCTCATGAGGTATCCGTCGACCCCGGTCTTGCCGGTGTTGACCAGACCGACGGCGATGAGCGCCGCGATCAGGGCCAGCGGGAACTCGTATCCGCCGTCGAAGTTCCAGAACCCCTTGTCGATGTGGGCGACGAAGATCGCGCCGATCATGTCGATGATGAGCAGGATCGACACCAGCGGCACGAGGACGCCGAGGATCAGCAGGATGCCGCCGACGAACTCGACCCAGGTCGCGTAGTGGGCACTGAACTCGGGGAACGGTGCGTCCATGGCCGCGAATCCCTTTTGCGTGGCGTCGATTCCGTTGGTGTGCAGCTTCTGCCAGCCGTGCATGATGAAGATGATGCCCAGGATCACCCGTGCGATCAGCGATGTGAGACTTCTCGATGCGCCCATGACCGTTCCTCCTGATGTCCGATTCGCCAGCTCCGGGGCGAACGCTACCGGAGCGGACCCCACAGGTGGCCGGGTAACCTCATTTCACGATCGTGGGCGCCGGGGGCGCACGACACACATGTGCGAGTGGAGGTTTGGTGCCGGACAGCAGTTCTTCGGGTGGGGGTCCGTTACTCGGTGACCCCACCGACGGGATCGATCCCTACCTGCCCAAGAACGGCAACCTCGGATACCGGGTCAGTCGGTACGACCTCGAGCTCGAGTACAAGGTGGCCAGCAACCGCCTGACCGGCACCGCCACCATCACCGCGACCGCCATCAACCACCTCGGACGCTTCTCGCTCGACCTCGCGACGTCGCTGTCGGTGTCGCGGGTCTCGGTGAACGGCAAGCGGGCCTCGCGCTACAGCCAGCGGTCCAACAAGCTGTCGATCACGCCGGCGACACCGCCGCCGCCGGGTGCGTCGATGACCGTGGTGATCAAGTACTCGGGCTCACCCAAGCCGATCCGCGGGCCGTGGGGCGAGGTCGGTTTCGAGGAACTCACCGAGGGTGCGCTGTGCGCCAACCAGCCCAACGGCGCGGCGTCGTGGTTCCCGTGCGACGACCATCCGTCGTCGAAGGCGTCGTATCGGATCGCCATCACCACCGAGTCGCCGTATCACGCGATCGCGAACGGGACCCTGCAGCGCAAGCGGAACAAGGCCGCGATGACGACGTGGGTGTACGAGCAGGTGGAGCCGATGGCGACCTACCTCGCGACCATCTCCATCGGTCCGTACGTGCGGAAGACCCTGGCGACCAAACCGGTGAAGATCCACGCGGTGTTGCCCGAGCGGCTGCGCAGCGGCTTCGAATCCGACTTCGCGCGCCAGGAACAGATGATGACGGCGTTCTGCGACATGTTCGGGCCGTACCCGTTCCCCGAGTACAGCGTCGTCGTCACCGACGACAACCTCGAGATCCCGATCGAGGCCCAGGGGATGTCGACGTTCGGCGCGAACCACTGCGACGGCAACGGCGGGTCGGAGCGCCTCGTCGCCCACGAACTCGCCCATCAGTGGTTCGGCAACTCGCTGACCCTGGCCCGCTGGCAGGACATCTGGCTGCACGAGGGGTTCGCCTGCTACAGCGAGTGGCTGTGGGCCGAGTACGCCGGGGACGACACCGCCGACAACCTGGCCCGCAGACATCATCGGCAGTTGGCGACGTCGCGCAAGGACATCGTGATCGGCGATCCCGGCCCGGAGAAGATGTTCGACGACCGCGTGTACAAACGCGGCGCACTCACCCTGCACGCTCTGCGGGGCACGGTGGGCGACGACGCGTTCTTCACCCTGCTCAAGGAGTGGACGCGTGAATACCGCTACAGCTCGGTGAGCACCGACGACTTCACGGCTCTCGCCGCCCGACACAGCGAGACGTCGCTCACGCCGCTGTGGCAGAAGTGGCTGCGGCAGAAGGCGTTGCCCGCCTTCCCCGAACAGCGCTGACTCAGGGGATCTGACCCTCGGGGACGGTGTGCACGGCGGCCTCCTCGGCCGATGCCCCGGCGCCGTCGATGCCGGCGTCGGAGGCGACCTCCTGGTGGGTGGTGTGCGGGTTGACGCCCTCGTCGGGCGAGACCAGACGACCTGCGCGGTCGTCGCCCACCTCGTTGTCGAATTCGTCGATCTCGTCGACGGCGTCGCTGAGGTCCTCGTCGGCGGGAACCGCGGGCTTCGGGGCGCTGTCCTCGTGAAAGGTCACCTCGGCGGCGGGATCGGGGACCTCTTCGGCGAGATGCTCCTCGAGGGACTCGCCCTCACGCTGATCCTCGGCGGTGACCCCGTAACGCATTGCCTTGCTCGGCTTCTCCGGCGGGGAGATGCCCTCGTCGAGGATGTCGTCGACACCGCGGTCCACGAGGGTGTCCTCGGGCTGCAGCTGGTCGTCGGAATCGTAGCTGTACTCGTTGTCCGAACCCTCGGAGATGCTCTCGACGTCGTCACTCATCACTCCACCCTAGCGACGTCACCCTCGAGGGGGTTGTCGCCGGGACCCGCGGCCGTCATAGTCCACCCATGGCATCGCGATCCGCACTCATCGATCTGATCCGCGCACACGACCAGGGCGTGCTGGCCACGATCCGCCGCGACGGCCGTCCGCAGCTGTCGACGGTCAACTACGCCTTCGACGCTCGCACCGAGATCCTGCGGGTCTCGATCACCGACGGCCGCGCCAAGACCGCGAATCTGCGCCGCGACCCGCGGGCGGCGCTGCACGTGAGCAGCCCCGACGGGTGGTCGTACGCCGTGGCCGACGGGCCCGCCGAGCTCAGTGCCGTGGCGCAGGCACCCGACGACGACGCGGTCACCGAACTCGTCGAGTTGTACCGCTCGATCGGCGGCGAGCACCCCGACTGGGACGACTACCGGAGCGCCATGGTCGCCGACCGTCGACTCGTCCTGCGCCTGCACGCCGACCACCTCTACGGTCAGGCCGGCTGACCACGCGCGGCGCGGGTCAGGCGTCGCGGGCGGCGAGACCGCGCAGGTACCTCTCGACGTCGCCGAGGCGGGGCAGCGCACCATCGGCGCGGGCCTGGGCCAACGTCGGCGCGGCGGTGTCCTTGTCCGACAGCGAGTACTCCAGCGGCGCACCGTCGCGGCCCACCGCGGGCCAGTCGATCCCGACATCGGGGTCGAGTGGGTGGATGCCGTGTTCGCCGCCGGGGTTGTAGCCGGTCGAGCAGAAGTACGAGACCGTCGAGTCGTCCTCGAGGGAACAGAACGCGTGCCCGAGCCCCTCCGAGAGATAGATCGCGCGTCGGTCGACGTCGTCGAGGACGACGCTGTCCCACTGCCCGAACGTGGGCGACCCCTCACGGATGTCGACCACGACGTCGAGGATCGCGCCCCGGGGGCACGTCACGTACTTGGCCTGCCCAGGCGGGGTGTCGGCGTAGTGGATGCCGCGCAGCACCCCGGCCGCCGACACCGAGATGTTGACCTGCGCGAGGGTGAAATCGTGGCCGATCAGCTCGGCGAGGACGGGCGCCTTGAACGCCTCGAGGAACACCCCGCGCGGGTCACCGTGCTGCACCGGCGTCAGTTCCCACGACCCGGCGATCGTCAGTGGTCGCACACGCATGTCAGCTCCCCTGTTCCAGGATGGTCAGCAGGTAGGCGCCGTACCCCGACTTCATCAGCGTCTCGGCCCTGCGCCGCAGCCCGTCCTCGTCGATGAAGCCGCGACGCCATGCGATCTCCTCGGGCACCGCGATCTTCAGGCCCTGGCGTTGTTCGACCGTTCGTACGAAATTCCCGGCGTCCTGCAGCGAGTCGAAGGTACCGGTGTCGAGCCACGCCGTCCCGCGGGGCAGAACGTGCACCGACAGCTTCTCGCGTTCGAGATAGGTCGCGTTGACATCGGTGATCTCCAACTCGCCGCGGGGGCTGGGCTGCAGCGACCGCGCGATCTCGATCACGTCGTTGTCGTAGAAGTACAGACCCGGGATCGCGTAGTTCGATCGGGGGTTCTCCGGTTTCTCCTGCAGCGCAATCGCTTTGCCGTCGGCATCGAAATCGACGACGCCGTAGGCGCTCGGCTCGGCCACCCAGTAGGCGAAGATCGACCCGCCGTCGACGTCGGTGTAGCGCATCAGCTGATCGCCGAGGCCGGGTCCGTAGAAGATGTTGTCGCCCAGAACCAGTGCGACGGAATCGTTTCCGATGTGCTCGGCCCCGAGCACGAAGGCCTGCGCCAGGCCGTCGGGTGACGGTTGCACGGCGTAGGTGATCGAGATGCCGAACTGCGATCCGTCACCGAGCAGATGCGAAAACGCCGCCGCGTCACCGGGAGTGGTGATCACCAGGATGTCGCGGATACCGGCCAGCATCAACGTCGACAACGGGTAGTAGATCATCGGTTTGTCGTAGACCGGCACCAGCTGCTTGCTGACGCCGAGAGTGATCGGATGGAGTCGTGAACCGGTGCCACCGGCCAGGATGATTCCCCGCATGGCGCCACACTATTGCACCGCGCACACACGCGTGAGTCACGCGACCGCGCTACGGGGCCGGTAGTCTTCGCCCTCGAGGGAAGGAGCCACCTGATGCGTGTTCTGGTCACCGGCGGGGCAGGTTTCATCGGTGCCAACTTCGTGTTGCGCACCGTTGAACAACGTCCCGACGTCGAGATCACCGTGCTCGACAAGCTCACCTACGCGGCCAACCCGGCGACGCTGGCACCGGTCGCCGACCGCATCACCCTGGTCGAGGGCGACGTCGCCGACGCCGCGGTGGTCGATCCACTCGTCGCCGCGACCGATCTGGTGGTGCACTTCGCCGCCGAGTCGCACAACGACAACTCGCTGGCCGACCCCTCGGCGTTCGTGCACACCAACCTCGTCGGGACCTACACGCTGCTGGAGTCGGTCCGCCGCCACGGCACCCGCTACCACCACATCAGCACCGACGAGGTCTACGGCGACCTCGAGCTCGACGACCCCGCGCGGTTCACCGAGTCGACGCCCTACAACCCGTCGAGCCCGTACAGCTCCACGAAAGCGGGCAGCGACCTGCTGGTCCGCGCCTGGGTGCGGTCGTTCGGGATCCACGCCACGCTGTCGAACTGCTCGAACAACTACGGGCCGTACCAACACGTCGAGAAGTTCATCCCGCGGCAGATCACGAACGTGCTGAGCGGCCTTCGGCCGAAGCTCTACGGCGCGGGGACGAACGTGCGCGACTGGATCCACGTCGACGATCACAACGACGCCGTCTGGACCATCATCGAGCGCGGGACAGTCGGCGAGACGTACCTGATCGGTGCCGACGGCGAGACCGACAACAAGACCGTCGTCGAGTCGATCCTGACCGTCCTGGGTGAGCCCGCCGACGCCTACGACCACGTCACCGACCGCCCCGGTCACGACATGCGCTACGCCATCGACTCGACACGGCTGCGCACCGAACTCGGCTGGACGCCACGGTATGTCGACTTCACCGCCGGCCTCACCGCGACCATCGACTGGTACCGCGAGAACGCCGACTGGTGGCGCCCGTACAAGGACGGCGTCGAGAGCGGGTACGCGAAGACCGAGAAGGTCCTCGGCTAGACCGAGCGACTCTCGCGCGCGGCTGCCCCCAGCATCCGGAGCACGACGTCGATGACGTCGGACATCGGCGGGATGCCGTGGGAATGGCCGAACAGCTTGGGTTGGGCCGAGCGCAGGAACGTCGCACTGACCATCAGGTAGGCCGCGGCGCCGGTGTCGACGTCGGAGGCGATGATCCCCGCCTCCTGCAGCGCCGCGAAGTACTCGCCCACCGCGGCGACGCCGCGATGCGGACCGAAGTCGTTGGCCGTCACCACCGCGCCCACCTCGTCGCGCAGACCGGCGTCGCCGTGTGCGGCGACCAGCAGTTCGAGCCCGTCGTCGAGGAAGGTGTGCACGGCCGCGACGTACTGCTCGAGCACCGCCCGCACGTCCTCGAGCTCCCCGACCACGGTGGGGTCCATGTCGTTCTTGAAGGCGAACAGCGGCCGCAGCGCCTCGTCGAACACCGCGGTGAGCAGACCCTGCCGATCACGGAAGTGATAGAAGATCGAGCCCTCGGAAACCCGTGCGCGCGAGGCGACCTCGCGTGTGGTCAACCGTGCGACACCGCGTTCGCGCAGCACCTCGAGCGCGGACGACAACACTTCGTCTCGTCCGATCGCCGGTGGCCTTCCGCGTCGCGCCATGGGGCCACACTACCCACCGAATGTCAATTGTTGAGTGCGTACTCAGAATGTGCGACCATCTCCTGAGCTCGCACTCGATCTGGAGGCACCATGGCCCGTAAGTGGCTGACCCTGACCGCCGTCTGCACCGGCGTCTTCATGCTCCTGCTCGACGTCACGATCGTGAACGTCGCGCTGCCCGACATCCAGAAGGACCTGAACTCGAACCTGTCCGACCTGCAGTGGGTCGTCGATGCCTACGCGTTGTCGCTGGCCGCGCTGCTGCTGACCTCGGGCACCATCGCCGACATCGTCGGCCGCCGACTGGTGTTCGCCACCGGCATCGTCGTCTTCACCGTCGGCTCGCTGGCGTGCGGACTCGCGCCCAACATCCTCACGCTGATCATCGCCCGACTCGCCCAGGGCGTCGGCGGCGCGATCATGTTCGCCACCGCCTTGGCCCTGCTCGCCCAGGCGTTCGCGCCGCGGGAACGTGGCATCGCGTTCGGCGTCTTCGGTGCGGTCACCGGCGTCTCGGTCGCGGTCGGCCCGGTCCTCGGCGGCGTTCTCACCACCGGCCTGTCGTGGCACTGGATCTTCTTCGTCAACATCCCGGTCGGCATCATCGCGCTCGTCATCACCATCGTCGGCGTCGACGAGTCGAAGGCCCCCGGCACCCACAAGATCGACTGGCTGGGCTGCGTGACCTTCAGCGCCGCACTGGCGTTCCTCGTCTTCGGGCTCATCCGCAGCCACGCCGACGGATGGGGTTCGCTGCAGGTCTCCGGTTCGCTGATCGCCGCCGCCGTGCTGTTGATCGCGTTCGCCGTCGTCGAGCGCACCGTCGCCGAGCCGATGGTCGACGCGTCGCTGTTCCGCGTACCCACCTTCACCGGCGGACTCATCGCCGCCTGGGCCATCTCGGCCTCGATGTTCTCGCTGCTGACCTACATCGTGATCTACCTGCAGGGCACCATGGGCTACTCGGCGCTGCAGGCGGGTCTGTACTTCCTGCCGTTCTCCGGACTCGTCTTCGTCTCGGCCGCCATCGCCGGCCGACTCTCCGACAAGGTCCCCGCGCGGTGGCTCATCACGCCCGGCTTCATCCTCGTGGGCATCGGCCTGCTGCTGATGCGCGGCACCGACCCCACCGGCGGCTGGACTCAGTTCATCCCGGGCTTCATCGTCGCCGGCATCGGTACCGGTCTGATCAACGTGCCGCTGGCCTCGACCGCCGTCGGCGTGGTCGAGCAGGCACGCGCCGGCATGGCCTCGGGCATGAACTCGACCTTTCGCCAGATCGGCATCGCCACCGGTGTCGCCCTGCTGGGCAGCCTGCTCGCCTCGCGCCTGAGCAACAACGTGCAGTCGGCACTGGCCGGCACCCCGCTGGCCGACAAGGGCCGCGAGATCGGTGACGCCGTCGCCAACGGCGCCGCGGCCCAGGTCATCGACTCCGTCCCCGCGCCACTGCGGGCGATGGTCGCCGAACGCGCAGGCCGCGGATACGCCGACGCGCTCGACCTCATCCTGCTCATCGCGGCGTGCATCGCAGGGATCGCAGCGGTGAGCGCAGCGTTCCTCATCCGCTCGAAGGACTTCCACGCGGCGCGTGTCGAGGCAGGTCAGCAGGCCCAGGAGGACCTCGCACCCGTCGACGGGTGAGGGTGGTTCACCCGAAACACACCGTTTCGTGGACATGACAACGGTGGTTGTTCAATACTGAGACCATGACAACACCGGTTGATGCGGTTCTCGCGGTCGAGGGCTCCGAGGGTGGCGGCGCGGCCCTCGACCAGGTTTTCGGTATGAGTGTCGCGGCAGCCGTGGTCTCGGTGGCGCTGCTGTGGATCGGATGGCGCCACCGGACCCGTCAGATCACCTGGCTGACGTCGCTGGGCGAGTGGGCGGGGCGTCGGCTCAACCGACCACCGTGGGCGGCGCTGCCCGTGTTCCTGTTCGTCTCCACGATCATCTGCGCGCTGTTCGGGTTCCTGTGGGACGTGAGCCTGCACGTGGGCAAGGGCCGCGACGCCGGGCCGCTCGCCAACCCCGCGCACTACTTCATCCTCGTCGGCCTGTTCCTGCTGTTCATCGCGGGAATGCTCTCGATCTTCCTGCCGTACGACAAGCCCGGCCGCGCCGCGATCCGCATCACCCGCACCTGGCACGCGCCGGTCGGCGGCATCCTGCTCGCGGGCTCCGGCCTGTACGCGCTGATCGGGTTCCCCCTCGACGACATCTGGCACCGCATCTTCGGTCAGGACGTCACCCTGTGGGGCCCCACCCACCTCATGCTCATCGGCGGCGCCGGCATGTCGCTGATCGGCGTCCTGCTCCTCGAGCGCGAGGGCCGCGCGGCCATGGGCGACGACGCCCCCGCCGACGGACGCGGCATGTGGATGACCCGATGCCTGGCCTTCGGCGGACTGCTCATCGGACTGTCGGTGTTCCAGATCGAGTACGACTTCGGCATCGAGCAGTTCCGACTCGTGTTGCAACCCATGATGATCGCCGGCGCGGCCGCGTTCGCGCTGATCGCCGCGCGGATCACCCTGGGGCGTGGCGCCGCGCTGATCGCCGCGGTGTTCGCCGCCGTCATCCGCGGCGTCGTCGCACTCGTCGTCGGCCCCGGACTCGGCGCACCGATCAACGTCTTCGCGCTCTACCTCGGCCCGGCCGTGGTGATCGAGCTCCTCGCTCTCACACCCCTCATCCGCAAGCCGGTGTGGTTCGGCGTCGTCGGCGGGCTCGGCATCGCCACCGCGGGCCTCTACCTCGAATCGCTCTGGATCGACGCGGTATACCACTACCCATGGCCGGTCGGCATGTGGGCCGAGGCGCTCGCCATGGCGATCCCGGTCGCCATCGGGATGGGTGTCTGCGGTGCGCTTCTCGGCATCATCCTCACCGGCGAACGCCTGCCACGGCCGAAGTGGGCGACCGTCGCCGTCGCGGTCACCGTGCTCGTGATCGGCGGCGCCGTGGCCAACGGCCTGCGGACCACGGTGCCCGAGAACGCCAGTGCCACCATCACCTTGAGCCCGGCGCCGAGTGTGGACGGCGAGACCCGCGCCACCGCCGTCGTCGCGATCACGCCGAAGGATCTGGTGAGCGACGACCCCGAGTGGGTGACCATGCTGGCCTGGCAGGGCGGTCTCGACAAGTCCCGCGGGCTCATCATCGACCCGCTGGAGAAGATCGGGCCCGGGCTGTACCGCTCGACGCGGTCGGTGCCGACGTCGGGGTCGTGGAAGACGCTGCTGCGCGTGCAGGACGGGACCACCATGACCGCGGTCCCGGTGTACCTGCCCGCCGACCCGGGCATCGGCGCCGAGGAGGTGCCGGCCGAGCCGAGGATGACCCGCGACTTCGTCCGCGAGATCACGATCCTGCAGCGCGAGCGCACCTTCGACTACCCCAGCTGGCTCTACGGTGCGGCATCGCTGGTCGTCGGGGTCTGCTCGTTGCTGCTCATCACGGCGATGGCGTGGGGTGCCGCGCGCATCAACCGCAACGACGCCACCCCGGTGCGCTCGACGAGCGAGCGGCCGAAGGTGGGGCCGCGACCGTGACGACCACGACGACGCTGGCGTCGCACTCGCTGCTGTTGGCGCTGCCCGCGTTCGTCCCCGCCGTCCTACTGGTCGGCGTGATCGTGTTCATCGCGGTGCGGGACCGACGGCGCGGTGACGACGAGGACACCGAGCCCGACTCCGCCACCGACGTCGATCCCGCCGGCAGCGATCCGGCCGAACGGCGGTGAGCCAGAGCACGATCCTGGCGCACGGGCTGGGCGCGGAATACCTTCCGCTGCCCTACACCTACGCCCTGATCGGTGGTGCCTGGGCGCTGACGGCGTCGTTTGCGATCGTCGCCTTCGCCTGGAAGACACCGCGCTTGGATCCGCGGACCTCGGGCATCGGGCTGCCTGCGGCGGTGACGCGACTGGTCGACTCGCGCGGCGTGCGTGCGGTCGTCGCCGGAGCCGCGTTGCTGTTCACGGTGTGGGTCGCGCTCGCGGCCGTCGCGGGCAGCGACGATCCCGAGATCAACCCGCTCCCCGGCGTCTTCTACGTGCTGCTGTGGGTCGGGCTGGTGGTCCTGTCGGTGCTGATCGGACCGGTGTGGCGGGTCATCTCGCCGGTCCGGACCGTGGCACGGCTGCTCTCGACCCTCCCGATCGGTGCGACGGCGCGGCGCGCGTACCCGGAGTCGTGGGGGCACCGGCCCGCCGCGGTCGGGCTGGCCGCGTTCGTGTGGCTGGAACTCGCCTCGCCCGATCCCGATTCGCTGATCGGCATACGGATCTGGTTGGTGGTCTACGTCGTGGCCATGGCCGTCGGTGGTCTGCTCACCGGCACGCGGTGGTTCGCCCGCGCCGACCCGTTCGAGACCTACGGCGTCGTCGCGTCACGCATCGCACCGTTCTGGCGTGACGAATCGGGCCGCGTCGTGGTGGGCAATCCGCTGGCGCATCTGTCGACGTTGCCCGAACGACCCGGCATGCTCGCGGTGATGTCGGTGCTGCTGGGATCGACGGCGTTCGACAGCTTCTCGTCGTTCCCGCTGTGGCAGCGCACCATCGACGATCTCGGCGAGGGCACCGCCATCGCATCGGTGGTGTCGACGGTGACGCTCGCCGGTTTCATCGCGGTGGTGGCGGTGACGTTCTGGGCGGCGACCCGTGCCACCGGCGGCGTGACGCCGCACCAGCGGCGACGCCTGCCGGTGCAGATGACGCACACGCTCATCCCGATCGTGGTCGGGTACATCCTCGCCCACTACCTGAACTACATCGTCGAGCGCAGCCAGCTGGTGTTCGCCTCGCTCGCCGATCCCCTCGACCGCGGCTGGAACGTGTTGTGGTTGGGCGACATCCACCCCGAGTACGTGCTGTCGTCGCACCCGACGGTGTCCTCGACCCTCAAGCTCGTGTTCGTCGTCGGCGGCCACATCGCCGCCGTGGTCGCGGCACACGACGCGTCACTGCGACTTCTACCCCGCCGCCACCGGCTCACCGGCCAGCTCGCGTTGATGCTGACGATGGTCGGCTACACGTTCCTCGGGCTGTACCTGCTGTTCGGCGGCTGACCTGATCGCCATCTCGGTGGCATCCTCGTGTCATGGCATCCAGCTCTGTCGTGACCCTCGCCGCCGCCTTCGGCCAGTTCTCCGAGACGTGGTCGCCGAAGATCGTCGCCCAGCTCAACGACTACGACGTGAAGGTCGTCAAGATCGAGGGCGACTTCGTGTGGCACAGCCACGACGACACCGACGAGCTGTTCATCGTCGTCGAGGGCACGCTCACGATCCAGATGCGTGACCGCGACGTCGTGGTGGAGACCGGTGAACTGTTCGTCGTCCCGCGCGGTGTCGAACACTGCCCGCGCGCCGACAACGAGGTGCGGGCGCTCCTCATCGAACCTCGGGGTGTCGTCAACACCGGTGACGCCGGCGGCGACCTCACCACCGAGGCCGTGCCCCTCTGACCGATCCGGTCAGCCGGCGAGGCGTTCGCGGTGCTCCTGCGGCGTGCGGGTCACCTCGGCGAAGCCCGGGCGGGCGGTGCCGAGGAACGACCGGATCCAGGCGACGACCGCCTTCGCCCGGTTGCCCATGCCCGCGAGGTAGTAGAGGTGCACCGCGAGCCAGGCGCCGAAGGCGAGCAGGCCGCGGAAGGTGATCCGCTCGGTCAGCTTCGCAACCGCGCGGCCGCGGCTGATGATCGACATCGACCCCTTGTCGAGGTAGTGGAACGCGCTGCCGGGGTAGAGCTTGCGCGTGATGATGTCGACCGCGTGGCGGCCCTGCTGCATGGCGACCGGGCTCTGGCCGGGGTAGTCGTGCAGCGAGGTCATGTCGCCGATGGCGTAGATGTTGGCCACGCCGCCGACGGTGAGGTCGTCGTTGACGAGCAGGCGTCCGGCGCGGTCGGTGTCGCACCCGGTCGCCTCGGCCAGGACGCCGGCGAAGCCGCTCGCGGCGACCCCGGCCGACCACACGACGGTGTCGGTGGTGATCTTGCGGGTCGCGGCGCCGCCGTGGACGTCGATGGTGACGACGCCGTCGGCAATGTCGGTGACCATCGATCCGGTGAGCACCTCGACGCCGGCCTTCTCCAACGATGCGCGGGTGTAGTCGCTCAGCCCGCCACCGAACGCGGGCAGCACCTCGTCGAGTCCCTCGACCACGGTGATGGCGACCTCGCGGTGTTCGTGCCGGCGCGCCAACTCGGCGATCTGGCCGGCGACCTCGACGCCGGTCGCACCCGCACCGACCACGACGAACGTGGTGGCCGCGGTGTCCTCGGCCGGCGCGTCGAAGCATGCGCGCAGGTGCGCGCGCAGGCGGGTGGCGTCGTCGATGGTCTTGAGGGCGAAGGTGCGATCGGCGTACTCGTCGCGCCCGAAGTAGCTCTGCGCGGCACCGGTCGCCGCGATCAGCGAGCCGTAGCGGACGCGGTGGTCACGTCCGTCGGCGCGGTAGGTGAGGAGGGCGGGCATCGCGTCGACCGCGGTGACCTCGCCCTCGACGACCACGACGTCGCGGTGCCGGCGCAGCAGCGTGTCGGTGCGGGGCGCGATGTCGTCGCGGTCCAGGACACCGGTCGCCACCTGGTAGAGCAGGGGCTGGAAGAGGTATTCGGGGGTGCTCGAGATCAGCAGAGCACTCTTGCCGCGACCGCGCAGTCGGCGCGCTGCGGCCAGTCCGCCGAAGCCCGAACCGACGATCACCACGTCGTAGTAGGTCGCATCGTCTGTACGCATCTCGTTCTCCCTCGCTTTCCGATCACTTCTACTCATGACCAACGTCCATGGTGCTGCGGTTTGATCCCGTCGTCACGCGCGTTTCTCAGATGGAACTCATCGCGATCACTCATGAATAGCGGTAACGTTCCCGGGGGACGACACCCGGAGGCCCGAATGGAACTGCGCCAGCTCACCTATTTCGTCGCCGTGTGCGACGAGCTGAGCTTCAGTCGCGCCGCGCGGCGGACGTTCATCTCGCAGTCGGCGATCAGTCATCAGATCGCCCGCCTCGAACGCGACCTCGGAGCCACCCTGCTCGAACGGTCGACCCGTACGGTCAGCGTGACCGAGGCCGGTGAACGCCTCCTGCCCATCGCGCGCCAGATCATCGACCTCGAGAACCGTGCGTACGCGGCCGTACGTGATCCCGGCTCGCGGGTACGGCTGGCGGCCAACATGACCTTCGCGCGGCGGTCGCTGGCCGCCATCGCCGCGGTCCGCGAACGTCACCCGGGCGTCGAGATCGAATTCGTCATCAAGAGTTTTCAGCAGCGGGTCGATGCCGTGGTGTCCGGTGACGTCGACATCGCACTCATCCGTGGCACCATCGTCGACAGCCGCCTGCACGTGTCACAACTGTGGGTGGAGGAGCTGACGGTGGCCATGTCGGAGAAGCATCCGCTCGCCGGCACCGCCGATGTCGCGTTGGCCGACCTCGCGCGCCACCCGCTGATCATGCCACCGCAGAGGCAGCAGGTGTTGCTGCACACCGTGATCCGCGACGCGTTCGCCGACGTCGGTCTCACGCCGCGCTACGGCCCACCCGTGCCCGCCGACCACACCGCGACCCTGGAACTGATCAACCAGCCCGACGCGTGGACGGTGCTCTACGACGAACCGCCCGGATCGGCGATCGCCCGACTACGAGAACGTGAAGGGAGACTGCGTATCCCGGTGAGCGCGTTGATGCGCGTCGATGCGCGGCACGAGAACGCCACCGGTGCGCGGGGGGCGATCATGACCGACCTGATGCGATCGCTCGGGCACGGCGACGGGGCGGTGGGCTGATGGACTGGCCGCGCACCATCCCGATCCTCACCGACGGCCTGATCACCCTGCGGCCCCTCGAGGTCGACGACGTCGATGCGGTGCTGGCCACGTCTCTCGACCCCGATTCGGCGGCGTTCACCTCGATCCCGAGCCCGTACACCCGCGCCGACGCGGTCGAGTTCGTCGACGCGTCGGCATCGAAGGTGTGGCCGGGGTTCGAGGTGGCCATCGCCGACGCCGACGATGCGCTGATCGGTACCTGCGGCCTGCGCATCCGCGACGAGGAGTCGGCCGTCACCGAGATCGGGTACATGGTGTCGCCGTGGGCGCGCGGACGCGGGATCGCGACCCGCGCGACGGCGTTGCTCATCGACTACTCGTGGGCGATCGGCGCGCGGCGCATCGCGTTGGACGCCCACGCCGACAACCCGGCGTCGCGTCGTGTGGCCGCGCGGTGCGGATTCGTCGAGGAGGGCGTGCTCCGATCGGCCCGCCTCGGCAAGGGCGGCCGCCGCCACGACGTCGTCCTCCACGGCCTCCTCCCCACCGACCCCCGCCCGTGACCCCCACCCGCCAGTTGGGCACGTGACGACCGCAGTTGGGCACATAACGACCACAGTTGGGCACGTAACGACGTCAGGTGGGCAGCACCGGCGGCGGGAGGCGGTAGGTCGCCGGCGTCAGCGACATCCCGATCGGGTTGCCGACGGCGGGGATGTCGGTTCCCTCGACGTCGACGGCCGGTTCGATGCCGATCGAGCGGGCGAAGGTGAACGCCTCGGCGATGTCGTTGATGGGACCGGCGGGCACACCGGCACGGGTGAGCACCTGGTACCAGTGGTCGGCGCCTTCGTGTCGCAGCTTCTCGGTCAGTTCGGCGACGAGGTCGTCGCGGTGGGCGACACGCGCGGTGTTCGTGGCGTACCGCTCGTCATCGACCAGATCGGGGACGCCCAATGCCGTTGCCAGACGTGCGAACTGCGTGTCGTTGCCCACCGCGAGCGCCAGGGGACGATCCGCGGTCGAGAACACCTCGTAGGGGACGATGCTGGGGTGGCGGTTGCCCATCGAGCGCGGCACGACATCGGCGCCGAGGTAGGCCGTGGTCATGTTCGCCATGGACGACAACGCCACCATGAACAGGTTGAGATCGACGCGCTGTCCCTCGCCGGTCCGGTCGCGGTGCCGCAGGGCCGCGAGGATCCCCGCGACGGCGTGCACGCCGGTGAGGACGTCGACCACGGCCACACCCACCTTGCTGGGCGAGTCATCCGGGCCGGTGATGCTCATCAGTCCACTCATGGCCTGGATCAGCAGGTCGTACCCCGGGATGTCGGCGCCACCGTCGCGCCCGAAACCGGTGATGGCGCAATAGATCAGGTCGGACTTGTCGGCGACGAGTCTGTCGTAGCCGAGGCCGAGACGCTCCATGGTGCCGGCCCGGAAGTTCTCGATCACCACATCCGATCGGCGCACCAGGTCGCGCGCCTGCTCGCGCCCGTCCTCGGTCTGCAGATCCACGACGAGTGAGGTCTTGTTGCGGTTCACCGACGCGAAGTACGTCGCCATCGGGTCGGTGTTCTCGTCGGCCGGGAGATACGGCGGCCCCCACGACCGCGTGTCATCGCCGGTGCCCGGGCGCTCCACCTTAACCACCTCGGCCCCGAGGTCGCCCATCATCATCGTCGCGTACGGCCCGGCCAGTACCCGACTGAAGTCGGCCACGACGATGCCGTCGAGTGCGCCGGTCATGATCGCGCGGTCACGTCAGGAGAACTGTCCACCCGACAGACGCTATCGGCACACTCGGCGATCGGTTTCGGCACGGTCGGCGGTCGGTTCGGCACACTCGGCGGTCGGTTTCGGCACGGTCGGCCGCGCGGGGTGACCCATCCCACTCGCGAATCGCTTGATCGACTAACAGTTGTACTTTCACAATGGTTTGGTGGACGAGACCGAGTACAGCGCGCGGCGCAAGATGATCATCCTGGCGACGTGTTGTCTGAGCCTGCTCATCGTGTCGATGGACGCGACGATCGTGAACGTCGCCATCCCCGCGATCCGTCGCGATCTGAACGCCTCGGTGTCGGGTCTGCAGTGGGTGATCGACATCTACACGCTCGTGCTCGCCAGCCTGCTGCTGCTCTCCGGTGCCATGGCCGATCGCATCGGCCGCCGACGCATCTTCCAGATCGGCCTCACCGTCTTCGCGCTCGGATCGCTGCTCTGCAGTCTCTCGACCAGCGTCGAGATGCTCATCGCCGCGCGGTTCGTGCAGGCGATCGGCGGTTCGATGCTGAATCCCGTGGCGATGTCGATCATCACCCAGGTGTTCACCGGTCGCGCCGAACGTGCACGCGCCGTGGGTATCTGGGGTGCGGTGGTCGGGATCTCGATGGCCCTGGGGCCGATGGTGGGCGGCGTCCTCATCGACCTCCTCGACTGGAAGGCGGTGTTCTGGATCAACCTGCCGATCTGTGCCGCCGCCGTCGTGTTGGCCGCCATCTTCGTGCCCGAGTCGAAGTCGTCGACCGTGCGTCGACTCGACCCGATCGGTCAGGCGCTGGGCATCGTCTTCATGGCGGCGCTGGTGTCGGGACTCATCGAGGGCCCGAACATGGGCTGGGGTGACCCACGATCGCTCGCCATCTTCGCCGTGGCGATCATCGGTCTGGTCGGCTTCATCCGCCACGAACGCCGCCACGCGTCGCCGTTCATCGACCTGCGGTTCTTCCGCAGCGTCCCGTTCGCGACGGCCACGGTCATCGGCATCCTGGCCTTCGCCGCGTACGGCGGATTCCTGTTCCTGATGTCGAACTACCTGCAGAACGTCCGCGGGTACTCCGCCATCCACACCGGCGTCATCTACCTCCCCATCGCGGTGGGCACGCTGATCTTCTCGCCGATCTCCGGTCGACTCGTCGGCAAGTACGGCACCCGCCCGTCCCTCATCGTGTCGGGCCTCCTGCTGGCGGTGGCATCGGTGCTGCTCACCACGTTCACACCCACCACCCCCGTGTGGCAGCTCATCATCACCTTCGGTCTGTTCGGGGTCGGTTTCGGTCTGGTCAACGCCCCCATCACAACGTCAGCGGTCAGCGGCATGCCGCGTGACCGGGCCGGTGCGGCCTCGGCGGTGGCGTCGACGAGTCGCCAGCTCGGCGTCAGTCTCGGTGTCGCGATCAGCGGCTCGATCGCCGGCGCGGCGGTCACCGCGTCGGACGGTTCGTTCACCGACGCGGTGCAGCCGCTGTGGTGGGTCACCACCGGCCTCGCGCTCGCGATCACCGCGCTGGGCATCATGAGCACCACCGCGTGGGCGAAGAACACCGTCGAGAAGACGGCGTTCCTGTTCACACCGACCGAACCGAAGGCCCCGGCACATGTCTGATGCGCGCACCCGCGCCTGGCAGGTGATGGCGCATTTCGTGATCGACAACCGCGGACCGTGGCGCAAGGCCATGATGGCCCGGACCGGGCTGCCGTTCAATCATTTCCGACTGCTGCGGCGCATCGCCGCGGGCCCGGTCACCATCGGCGACCTGGCCGCCGCGGCCTCCATCGACGCTCCAGCGACCACGGTCGGGGTGAACGAACTCGAGAAGCGAGGGCTGGCGGAGCGATCGGTCGACCCGACGAACCGGCGCCGAAAGCTGGTGTCGCTGACCGATGCGGGGCGCGCGATGCTCGACGACGCCATGGCCACCGACGACCCCGCACCCCACGCATTCTCCGCCCTCGACCCCGACGAGGTGGCCACCCTCGTGAGGCTCCTGTCCAAGCTCGAGAGCGCGGGCGGGCGCTAGCGGGCGTCGAGGACGCGTTGCGCCTCGCGGATCGCGGCTGCGTTCGACCGACCCTGCCGTGAGCCCGCCAGCTTCGCGGCGATGTGGTCGCGGATCCGGATCGGTGCATACGCCAGACCGTCTGCGGCGGAATCGAATCCGGGAAGCGTCGCGATCACCGCATCGGGATTGCCGTCGTGGAAGAACGCCGCCGAACGCCGCCGCCGGATCGCACCGTCGACGACGGGTGGTCGCACGCGGTGCAGGGTCGAACGCCACCGATCGTTGGTGAGCCGCGCGGTCAGGTCACCGAGGTTCACCAACAGCGCTCCGTCGACCGGCTCCACGTTCTGCCATCGGCCCTCGGGCCCGACGATCTGCAGTCCCGGGATCGGATCGGCCCACAGCACGGTGACGATGCCGAAGTCGGTGTGTTCGCCCATCCCGGTGAGCTCGCCGTCCGGTGCGAGGGTGCCCGGCGGCAGCGCGTAGTTGTTCATGCGCAGCACGTCGATCGAGTGGTCGGTGATCGCCGTGAAGAAGTCCGGCGGCAGGTGCAGTGCCTCGGCGAAGATCGAGGTCAGTGCGCGTGCCACCCGTCCGGCCTCGGCGAACCAGGCCTCCACGTTCTCGCGGACGCCGACGACGTCGGGCCAGAGGTTGATGCCGTAATCGTTCTCGTCGAGGTCGAGGCCGGGGAACGATCGGCCCTCGACGCCGACGTTGAAGGCCTCGAAGAAGTCGTTCATCCGGGCCGCCGACTCGACGCCGAGACTCAGGCTGAGTGACTCGCTCTTCGGCGGGCTGTAGCCGCGGTTGGCTCCGGGGACCCGATAGCCGGCGCGCACCTCGGCCGGCAGTGCGAAGAAGGCATCCATCGCGTCGGCCAGTCCGTCGGCCACCGCGGCGTCGATCCCGTGACCCACGATCTGCAGGAAGCCGACGCGCCTACAGGCGTCGTCGACCTCGGCGACCACGTCGTGACGCGGTCCCGACAGATCGATCACAGGAACCTCGATGACGTCGCCCATAGCCGTCGATTGTCGTCCCAGGGCACGCACCACGCACGGCAGAACCCGGCACACAGTTGTCGATGAAACCACTCACCGACGAGGCGACGTCTCCGACATGTGACTGCGCATCTCGCTGTAGGTCGAGGTCAGCCGTTCGACGTCGCGAGGCGAGAGCACGTCGAAGACGTTCGTGCGGACCTCGGCGACATGTCCGGGACTGGCGTCGGCCAACTTCGCGGCGCCGGCGTCGGTGAGCACCGCGAGCGCGCCGCGGCGATCGTCCGGACACGGCACGCGCTCGACCCATCCGGACTCGACCAATCGGTTGATCGCCCTGGTGACGCCGCTGCGGGTCGCGGTGACGGCGGTCGCCAGCATCGACATGCGCATCCGCCGTTCCGGCGCCTCGGACAGCGTGACCAGCAGTTCGTAGTCGGTGAGCGAGATCCCGGCGTCGCGGGCGAGCTGCTGGTCGAGACGCGTGACCAGCATCCGCATGGAGTCGAGGTAGGCACGCCACATCCGCTGCTCGTCCGCGGTGAGCCATTGCGTCTCGGTCATGGCTCCCACAATACGACATTTGGTTGACAACGCAATCATCTTCTGTACCGTCGAAGACGACAGACCGCGCGAACTCACCGACGAAAGGCGTCACCGACATGACCAAGCTCGCGATCCTCTACTACTCCGCCACCGGCCACGGGACCACGATGGCCAACACCATCGCCGCCGCAGCGGAGAAGGCCGGCGCCGAGGTGCGTGTGCGCCACATCGCCGAGACCACCGACCCGTCGGTGTTCGCCGAGAACCCGGCCTGGACCGCTAATTACGAGGCCACCAAGGATCAGCCGGCCGCCACCGGCGACGACATCGTGTGGGCCGACGGCGTGATCTTCGGCTCGCCGACCCGCTTCGGCAACACCGCGGCCCCGTTCCAGGCCTTCATGGACGGCCTCGGCGGTCTGTGGGCCCAGGGCAAGCTCGCCGACAAGGCCTACGCCGGGTTCACCTCCAGCCAGACCCTGCACGGCGGCCAGGAGACCACGCTGCAGGCGCTGTACACCTCGTTCATGCACTGGGGCGGCATCATCGTGGCGCCCGGCTACACCGACGGCCTGAAGTTCGCCGACGGCAACCCCTACGGCGTCGGCCACGTCACCGGCCCGAACAACACCGACGAGATCAACGACGCCACCACCGCCGCGCTCGAGCACCTCGGCACCCGTGTGGTCACCATCGCGGGCAAACTGGCCTCATGAGCACCGCGGTCACCCCGAACATCGATCTCCGTCGGTCCGACGACCGGTACAAGACCCGGATCGGGTGGCTCGACTCGAAGCACAGCTTCTCGTTCAGCAGTCACTACGATCCGGACAACACCCACCACGGGGTGTTGCTGGTCAACAACGACGACATCGTCACGCCCGGACAGGGTTTCGACACCCATCCGCACCGTGACATGGAGATCGTGACGTGGGTGCTCCAGGGGTCACTGGTCCACCAGGACTCGATGGGGCACTCCGGGGTGATCTATCCCGGTCTCGCACAACGCATGAGCGCCGGCACGGGCATCATGCACTCGGAGAAGAACGACTCGTGGCGACTCGGCGACGTCGCGGGCGCATACCGCTCCGAACACGCCGAACCCGTGCACTTCGTACAGATGTGGGTCGTCCCCGACGAGGCCGGCATCACCCCGACCTACGAGCAACTCGAGATCGATCACGAGCTGCTCTCCGGTGGGTTGGTCCCGGTCGCCTCGGGGATGCCGCAATACGCCGACCATTCGGCCATCCGCATCAAGAACAAGTACGCGGCCATGCATGTCGCACGACTGCAGCCCGACGCGAGCCCGGTCACGCTGCCCGACGCGCCGTTCCTGCACGTGTTCGTCGCGCGGGGCACCGCCTCGCTGGAAGGGGTCGGTCCGCTGACCGAGGGAGACGCCGTGCGGATCGCCGGTGGCGGTGGTCAGACGCTCTCGACCGACGTCGGCGCCGAGGTCATCGTGTGGGAGATGCACGCCACCATCGGCTGAACCGGCTACAGCGGCAGACGGTTGCGCATCGGCTCGAGCACGAGATCGGCACGCCGGAACGACTCGAGCCCGAACGCCGCGGTCAAGATCTCGACCGGCATCTCCAGGAACGGCCCGAAGTCGCCGATCTGGGTGGCGTGGGCGACCATCGCGGCGCGCTTGATCTCGATGAGGTCGCTCACGTCGACCTCGACGGTGATCTCGGCGGCCGGGACGCCGAACGTCTCGATGTCGACCGGGGACTCCTCCTCCGACCACCGCGGATTGATCTTCATCATCTCGCGCATACGGTCGCGGTTCGCCACGTTCTCGAAACTGTGTGGTGTACCGGCGATCTCGGCGGCGCGCCGACCCACGTGGTGGACCGCGATGTGATCGGGGTGCCCGTACCCGCCGTTGCTGTCGTAAAAGGTGACCACGTCGGCCTTCTCCTCCACGAGGATGTCGGCGAGGCGCTGTGCCGCGGTCTCGACGTCGACGTTCGTGAACGCGTCGGGGTTGGCGTTGTCATCGGTACCGGCCATCCCCGAGTCGGGGTAGTCGAACATCACGAGTCGGTGCACGCCCAGGATCTCGGCCGAGCGCTGCAATTCGACACGACGTCGCTCGAGCAACGACTCGCCCTCGGCCAACAGGTCCGGCGGGAACTCGCCCCGCGCCCCGTCGGTGGCCGTCACCAGCACCACACGGTGACCGTCGTCGGAGGCTCGGCGCATCGTGCCGCCGGTGCTGAACACCTCGTCGTCGGGATGGGCGTGGAAACACACGAGAACGCTCACAGCTTGTCGGCCACCTGCACTGTCGGGCCCGCGAGGGCGTTGGTCGAGAGCTTAGTGGCCCGCACGTGGAGGCACAGCACCACCAGACCCCCCACGGCCGAGATGACCGCCGTCACCACCGATGCGGTGTTCCAGCCGTGGACGAGATCGGCGGTGACCGATCCGGGTCCCGGGTGGGTGGCGATCACCGACACGATCGTCACGCCGATCGCCGACCCCACGTAGCGGGCGGTGTTGTTGGCCCCACTGCCCATCCCGCCGCGTCCGGCCGGGACACTCGCCACGGCCTCCTTACCCAGGTTGGCGTTCACCACGCCGGTCGCGATCCCCGCGAACAGCAACCCCGGGAGGAATCGCGGCCATCCCGAGCCCTCGCCGATCCCGGTCAGACCGGCGAGACCGATGGCGACACCGAGCAACCCGACGCCGAGCTGGACCCGTCCCGATATCCGGGCGGGGATGCGGCGGGCCAACAGCGCGGCGACGACGGATGTGCCCGACCACGCGAACAGCAGCAGCGCGGCGCCGAGAGCCGAGACCCCGAGCGCCGCACCGAGGAACCCCGACATGTAGGACATGAGCGCGATCGCACCGGCACCGATCGCCACGGCAGCAAGGGTCGCGGCCCCGAAGGCCGGGGATCGCAGCAGCGACAGGTCGAGCATCGATGTCGCGCTGCGGTGTTCGACGATCACGAACAGCGTGAGCAGCACCGCCGACGCGACGAACAGCACGATCACCACCGGCTGTCCCCACCCCTGCCGTCCCTCGACGAGGCCGGCCAGCAGCGTCGCGATCCCGCCGGCGAACAGCAGGGCGCCCGGCAGGTCGAGACCTCGCGGTGTGTCCGAACGCGATTCGGGCACCACCCGTTCGGCGACCCCGGCCAGGATCAGCGCGGCTGCGGCGAGGACCCAGTAGGCGTCGTGCCAACTGTGCGCCTTCTCCAGCAGCGCCGAGAGCAGCGGCCCGATCGCGATACCCGCGCCCACGCTCGCTCCCCAGACACCGCTCGCCGCCGCCCGCGCCGGACCGGGCGCGAAGGTGTGGGCGATGATGCCCAGGCTCGACGCGATCACCGCGGCTCCACCGACCCCGACGACCACGCGGGCCAGCACGAACACGAGGACATCCGGGACCAGCACGCCCACAACGGATCCGACGGCCATGAGGACGAGACCGAGGGTGAGGGTACGGCGACGACCGAAGTCGTCGGCGATGGTCCCCGCCGACAGCAGGGCCGCGGCCAGGCCGATGCTCATCGAGCTCAGGATCCAGGTCTTGCCGCTCACGTCGGCGCCCAGCGATGCGGCGGTCACGTTCAGCGTCGACAGCGGTGCGGTGAACGCGACCAACACCAGCAGGGTGCCCAGGGCCGACACGACGAGGGACCGACGCGAGGACCCCGCGTCGGTGGGGATGGGTGCGGTCATGGGAGGTCCTCGGTCGGCGAGCGCGGCAAACTATATGCAAGTAAACCTAGCAGTGGCCGCGGCGCCGACGGCCCCGCCTCAGCGCGCGGACGGTTCGAGGTCGATGCGCACCGACACCGCGCCGGAGTCGCTCCGTGAGGTGACCGCGTGGCCGGCGCGTTCGACGCCGGCGATGTCGACGGTGACGCGATCACCGGTCCCGGTGAAGTTGCGCCACCAGTTCTTCTTGTCCGGCATCATCACCCGCACCGTCAGCGTCTCGCCCGATCGCGAGAAGCTCACCGGCAGGCTGATCGTCTTGCCCGACTTCCGGCCCGTATAGGTGATGATCGCCGTCGACTTGCCGATCACCTTGTCCAGCAAGGGAACCCGCATGAGACGCGTGAAGAACGAGTTCCACACCGCAGCCGATTTCTGGAAGGTGTTCATGAGCGTCTCCTCTCCTCGCGGATCTCAAGCTCTCGACCGGATCGAGCCTACAAAGCGGGACGGCGATCGCGCCATGGCAACGCCTGCTCGAGCTGTCCGGCCAGCGAGAACAGCAGTCCCTCGCCGCCGGGTGGGGCGACGAACTGGATGCCGATGGGCAGACCGTTCGCCGCCTGGTGCAGCGGGATGCTCGCCGCCGGTCGACCAGTGAGGTTGGCGAGCTGCGTGTAGGGCACCCACGACAGATTGCGGAGGATCGCCGCGGTGACCGTCCCGGTCGCGTCGAGGAACCGACCGAGTCGAGCCGTGAGCACCGTCCGCGCCGCGAGTCGCTCGATCGACGACGTCGCGTAGTCACCGAGACGGGGCGCGGTCCGCGCGACGGTGGGTGTCATCAGCAGGTCATACCGCTGGTGGAACGCACTCACCGCGCGGACGTGGGTGTGCCCTCGTCCGTGTGCCGCCTCGAGTTCGACACCGCTGGTGGTACGGCCGATCGCGGCCATCACGAGGGTGTCGAGCTCGAAGTCGGAGGTGCCGGCACCGTCGGCGCGCAGGTCGTCGACCGCGGACGCGACGTGCACGAACCACGGCAGCAGGAAGTCGTCGGCGAGCTGCTGCTCGTCGATGGCCGGGCGTGCCTCCTCCACGACGTGGCCGAGGTCGGTGAGCAGATCGCAGGTCGCCGACAGCGCATCGAGCACCGCCGGATCGGGTGTGTCGTTGAGCGCGGAGAGTCGCTGTACGCCGATGCGCAGCGGTCGCGGTGCGCGCGACACCGCGTCGAGGTAGGTGGCGTCCGGTTCGGCGAAGACATACGGCGGGGCCGCGGGGTCGGTCCCGCGCATCACGTCGAGCATCGCGGCGCTGTCGCGGACCGTCCGGGTGACCACGCCGTCCACCGCCGAGCCGTACAGGGACTCGCTGCGGCCGGGACCCGAGGGCACGACCCCGCGTCCGGGCTTGAGTCCGAACAGCCCGCAGCAGGCGGCCGGGATGCGGATCGAGCCGCCGCCGTCACTGGCACCCGCGGCCGGGACGATCCCCGCGGCCACCGCCGCCGCCGAACCACCCGACGAGCCGCCCGGTGTGTGGGCCAGATCCCACGGATTATGGGTGGCGCCGAACGCCTCGGGCTCGGTGGTCCCCTTGGCGCCGAACTCCGGGGTGTTGGTGCGGCCGAAGATGACCAACCCGGCGTCGAGCCAGCGTGTGACCACGGTGTCGTCCTCGGCGGCGACGGCGTTCGCGCACGAACGAGATCCGTTGTTGCTCACCACACCACGCTGCGACTGGTACAGGTCCTTGACCAGGAACGGCACCCCGGCCAGCGGTCCGGCCAGGGCACCCGACGCGCGATCACGCGCGGCATCGTCCTGGCGGACGGTGATGGAATTCAGCGAGGGCTCCACGGCGTCGGCTCGCGCGACGGCCGCCTCGAGCAGCTCTGCCGCAGTCACCTCACCACGGGCCACGAGGTCGGCCAGGCCCACCGCGTCGTGTTCGACGTACTCGTCGTGCCGCATCGCTCCCCCGATGATCGAATGCCGATACACCGACGACGATAGCGATTCGGGGGGCGCCGACCGTCGATGTCGGAGGGTCACCCGTGCGGGTGACGGCGTCGCTGTGACGCCGAACAGATGGAGCCGCCTGCGAGAATCGAACTCGCGACCTTTTCATTACGAGTGAAGCGCTCTACCGACTGAGCTAAGGCGGCGTGCCGCCCGAGGGCAACGTTCCCGAGTGTATCGAGCGTGCGTGGCAGGGGACAAACCGCGCCGGGTCGACCGCCCCGGGTCTAGCGACGCAGAGCGGTGGCGACGTCGGCGACCATGGCGTCGACGGCGAACTTCGGTTTCACGTTCACGTCGAGGGCCTCGCGGCACGCCAGCACCGCCTCGACACACCGGAGCAACTTCTCGGGCGAGGCGAAACCGGCCATCCGCAGGGTCTGCTCGGAGTGGTCGGGATGCATCGCGGCGACCGGAGCCGCGTAGGAGGCGACGACGGCGTCGCGGAACAGCGCGGCCAGGTCGACGAGCGCTCGGTCGAGCACGTCACGCTGCAGACGGGTGCGACGCGACTTCTGTTGCCGCTCCATGTCTTTGAGGAAGCCCGCGGTGCCGCGCATCGCGCCGCCGGCCCCCTTGCCGGTGCCGCCCGCACCCAGCGCGGTGCGCATCTCCTCGGTCTCGGCCTCGTCGAGGACGGCGCTGATGGCCTTCGCCGAGTTCTCGGCGGTCTTCACCAGCGCCTCGGCCGCGCCGTAGGCGGTCGACTCGTTGGTCGCCGCCCGCGCGAGACCCAGCGCCTGGTTGCGTTCGGAGCGGGCCGATTCGTCGGTGGCCAGGCGCCGTGCCCGACCCACGTGGCCGCCGCTCACCGATGCAGCCCACCGCGCGCGCTCGGCGTCGATGCCGTCGCCGATGAGCACCTCGGCGATCGAGTCGACGCCGGGCATGGTCAGCGGGACGTGGCGGCACCGCGAGCGCAGCGTCACCGAGATGTCCTCGGGATCGACCGACGGCGCACACAGCAGGATCACTGTGCGCGACGGCGGCTCCTCGACGACCTTGAGCAGTGCGTTCGCGGCCTGCTCGGTGAGTCGATCGGCGTCCTCGATGAGGACGATCTGCCAACGCCCCACCCCGGGACGACGCGACGCGATCTGCACCGTCTCGCGGATCAGCTTCACCGAGATCGTGAGGCCCTCCGGGACGATGCGGCGCACGTCACCGTGGGTGCCGGCCATCACGGTCGCGCAGGCGTGGCAGCGGCCGCACCCGACCTCGCTCCCGGGCGCGCCGGTGGCGATCTCACACTGCAGGGCGGCGGCGAAGCATTGCGCGGCCACCGACCGGCCACTGCCGGGCGGGCCCGTGAACAGCCAGGCGTGGGTCATGGAGTTGCGGGGTGCGGCCACCGCGTCGCCGAACATCGACTCGGCACCGCCATCGGTGTCGTCGAGAGCGGCCGAGGCGCCCACCGCCGACCGAGCGGCGGCCGACAACTCGTCCACCACGGCCTGCTGGCCCACCAGGCGATCGAACACCGACGTCACGAGGGCGATCGTAATCGCGCGCTCCGACACCGCCTGTCGGCACTGTCACCAACGGCAGATACGGGCCCTGTGCGCCCGCTACCGTGAACACGTGGTCCAGAGACAGTCGCGTCTGCAGCGGGGTGTGCACCTGTTGCGGTGGCTGGCGCACACACCGTGGCCGATCCTGGCCCTCGACCTCGTCCGCGCGAACATCATCGGCGCCCTGTTCACCTTCGCCTTCCTGCGGTTCGGCATGCCGTACCAGTACACGGTGCGGATCCAGGAGATCAGCACCTCGAACCAGGCGGTGTTCGTCGCGTACCTGGTGGCCGCCACCTTCGTCGGGGGGTACCTCAGCATCCTGCTGACGCTGCCGGTGCTCATCTGGCACCGCAGGCGCACCCGTCTCGACAACGAGATGGCCCGCAATCGCGCGCTGCGACTGCCGGTGCTGCTCACCGCGGTGAACCTCGGGCTGTGGACCGTCGGTGGCATCCTGTTCGCGCTGCTGAACCTGCCCGCCTCGGGTGCGACGGCGCTGGTGGTGTGGATCGCGTCGGCGATCGGCGGGTTCGTCTCCTGCGTACTGGGCTACATGCAGTCGGAGAAGGTGTTGCGTCCCATCACCGTCTCGGCGATGGCCAACGACCCGACGAGCGCCGTCGCGCCCAGCGTGACCGTCCGCATCACCCTGTTCTGGAGTGTCAGCGTGGTGGTGCCCCTGTTGGCGATCGTCGGTCTCATCGTGGGCCAGCAGTTCGGGCTGGTGCGCACCGACGCCGAGGGACTGCAACGACCGCTGCTGTGGCTGGCCGCCGCGTCGGTCATCTTCGGGTTGATCGGTCTGGTGCGGCTCGTGGGCGCCATCGCCGATCCCATCAAGCAACTCCGCAACGCTCAACGCCTGGTCAGCGAGGGCAACTACGACACCTCGGTCCGCATCTACGACGGCAGCGACCTGGGTCTGCTGCAGGCCGGGTTCAACGAGATGGTCGGCGACCTCCGCGAACGACAGCAACTGCGGAACCTGTTCGGTCGCTACGTCGGCGAGGACGTCGCACGACGGGCCATCGAATCGGGAACCGAACTCGGCGGCGAGGAACGCTACGTCGGGGTGTTGTTCGTCGACATCGTCGGATCGACCCGGCTCGCGGTGACCCGCCCACCCCGTGAGGTCGTGGATCTGCTCAACGACTTCTTCCAGGTGGTCGTCGAGACCGTCGGTCGCCATGGCGGGTTCATCAACAAGTTCCAGGGTGATGCCGCCCTGGCGATCTTCGGTGCGCCGCTGGACCTCCAGGATTTCGCGGGTCAGGCACTCGCCGCGGCCCGCGAACTGCGAATCGAGCTCGAGCGGACCCTCGGCGAGACCGACGTCGGCATCGGCGTCTCGGCGGGCAAGGCGATCGCCGGCCACATCGGATCCGAACGACGACTCGAGTACACCGTGATCGGCGACCCGGTCAACGAGGCCGCACGGCTCACCGAGATGGCCAAGGACGAACCGACACGGGTCCTGGGGTCGGCGCGTGCGGTGTACCTGGCGTCGGACGCCGAGGCCGAGTGCTGGGACATCGGCGAAGGTGTGGAGCTGCGGGGTCGCGGCATCGAGACCAAGCTCGCGCGGCCGAAGTTCGCGCTGGTGATCGACGACGACGAGGTCGACAACGACACCGACGGTGTCGTCGACGCCGCGGTCGGGGCATCCCACACGACTCCCTCGAGCGCGTCCACCACGGCCGACGCGCGGCCGGAAACCACCACGGACGTCGACGAGGACGACGACGAGGAATCCCGCAGCAGCGTCTGAACGACGCGGCGGTCAGTCGCCGAACACTCGTCCGCGACCCTGCCGTTTCGCCTCGTAGAGACGTGCGTCGGCCCGCGTGAAACACTCGGCCACCGACTCGCGGGCGTGCACCGTGGCGTATCCGGCGCAGAACGTCTGGCCGTCGGGGACCCTGCGGGCCAGACCGCGCAGCACACCGTCGATGTGGACGGCCGCCGAACCGGGCAGCGCGAGCGCGAACTCCTCACCGCCCCACCGCGCGAGCACCGCCGCCTCACACGCCGACGCCACCATGGCCCGCGCGAACTCGGCCAGCAACCGATCGCCGGCGTCGTGGCCCCGGGAGTCGTTGTAGGCCTTGAACCGGTCGAGGTCGATGATCGCGAGAACGAGATCGCCGCCGATGTGGGCCGCGCTGTGTTCGAACTCCGCCAGGCGCGCCATCCACCCGCGACGGTTGAGCAGCCCGGTCAGCTGGTCGGTGCTCGCCGCGGTCAGCAGATCGTCCTCGGTGCGCCGACGATCGGTCGTGTCGTGGATGACCGCCATGGTCCATCTCCGGCCGCCGGGACCGTCGACGGGACTGGCCGAGACCCACCCCCACCGCACGGTGCCTTCGGGGTGGATGTAGCGCTTCTCCAACCGCAGGATCTCGCCGCGCTCGGCGGCGTCGGCCATCAGTCGGTCCATCGCCCGGTGCTGCCCGAGATCGTCGTCGTGGGTGAACTCGCGGGACGAGCGACCCGCGATCTCGGCCCACGATCGACCCACCATCGCGCAGTAGGCGGAATTGGCGACGACCAACAGACCGTCCTCGTCAGCGAGCGCCATGGGCACGGTACTGGCCTCGAACATCGCGCGGTACCACCGGGAGTCGAGGTCGACAGGGTCACTCGTCGGAGTCGGACCCGGTTCCATCGGTTGCCACCGTCTTCGTCGCTGCGGTCTTCTTCGCGGGCGCTTTCTTGGCGGCCGTCTTCTTGGCCGGCGCCTTCTTCGCGACCGCCTTCTTGGCCGGGGCCTTCTTCGCCGCCGTCTTCTTGACCGTCGCCTTCTTCGCCGGGGCCTTCTTCGCCTTCTTCTTCACCGGCCCCCGCGCGCGGCGGTCGGCGAGCAGTTCCATCGCGCGTTCGTCGGTGATGGAGGCGACGTCGTCGTCCTTGCGGAGGCTGGCGTTGGTCTCACCGTCGGTGACGTACGGACCGAAGCGACCGTCCTTGATCACCATCGGCTGTTCGCTGACCGAGTCCTTGCCCAGTTCGCGCAGCGGCGGGGCCGCGGCGGCACGACCACGTCGCTTGGGCTCGGAGTAGATCTTGAGAGCCTCCTCGAGGGTGATGCCGAAGATCTGGTCCTCGGCGCTCAGCGAGCGAGAATCGGTGCCCTTCTTCAGGTATGGGCCGTACCGACCGTTCTGGGCGGTGATCTCCTCGCCGCTCTCGGGATCGGCACCCACCACGCGCGGCAGCGACAGCAACTTGAGCGCGTCGTCGAGGGTGACCGTCGCGATCTCCATCGACTTGAACAGCGATCCGGTGCGCGGCTTCGGGCCGGCCTTCTTCGCGGCGACCTTCTTGGTCGCCTTCTTGGCCGCGGTCTTCGTGGTCGCGCCGGCCTTGGTGGCCACCGCGGTACCGCCACCGGATCCGGCGGACGCAGCGGCGCCGTCGCCGTCGAGCGGGGTGGGGCCGGGCGGAACCGTCAGCGCCGGAACCGAACTGCCACCGTCGCCGCTGTCGCCATCGGACCCCTCATCGGGATCGGGCAGGACCTCGGTGACGTAGGGGCCGAAACGGCCTTCCTTGGCGACGATCTCGTGCCCGGTGACCGGGTCGACACCGAGCGTGCGCCCCTCCTGCGGGGTGCTGAACAACTTCTCGGCGACCTCGATGGTCAGCTCGTCGGGGGTCATGTCGTCGGGCAGGTTCGCCCGCTGCAGATCCGGTTCGGCGTCGGGGCCGGCGACGTTGCGCTCGAGATACGGCCCGAACCGACCCACGCGCACGACGACCGGACGGCCCTGCTCGTCGTCGAAGAGCTTGATGGAGTTGATCTCCCGGGCGTCGATCTCCTCGAGGTTCACGCCGACGAGCTTCTTGAGCCCGCCGTGGGCGGCGACATCGGAGCTCGCCGCGGAGTCGGCGGAGTCCTCGGACGCGTCGGCGCCGAAGTAGAACCGCGACAACCAGTGCGTGCGGTTCTCCCGACCCGAGGCGATCTGGTCGAGGTCGTCCTCGAGCGAGGCGGTGAAGTCGTAGTCGACGAGGCTGCCGAAGTACGCCTCGAGCAGACCCACGACGGCGAACGCCACCCACGACGGGACGAGGGCGCTGCCCTTCTTGTGGACGTAGCCGCGATCCTGGATGGTGCCGATGATCGACGCGTACGTCGAGGGGCGGCCGATGCCGAGTTCCTCGAGCGTCTTCACCAGCGACGCCTCGGTGTACCGCGCAGGCGGGTTCGTCGAGTGGCCGGCCGCCTCGAGCTCGGCGGCGGTGAGGTGCTGCCCCTCGGTCAGCAGCGGCAGCCGCACCTCCTCGTTGTCGGCCTGTCCGCCGGCCTGCTCGTCGACGGTCTCGACGTAGGCCGACAGGAAGCCGGGGAAGGTGATGGTGCGACCCGACGCGGCGAACGTCGCGCGCTCGCCGGATGTGGCGGTACCGCTGATCCGCAGGCTCATCGTGGTGCCGCGCGCGTCGGCCATCTGCGAGGCGACGGTGCGCTGCCAGATCAGCTCGTAGAGCCGGAACTCGTCGGACTGCAGGGCCGAGGCGACCTGGCCAGGGGTGCGGAACGTCTCGCCGGCCGGACGGATGGCCTCGTGGGCCTCCTGGGCGTTCTTGACCTTGCGGGTGTACTGCCGCGGGGTCGGGTGCACGTAGTCGGCGCCGTAGAGCTCACGGGCCTGCCCACGGGCGGCGTTGATGGCCGACTCCGACAGCGTCGTGGAGTCGGTACGCATGTAGGTGATGTAGCCGTTCTCGTACAGACGCTGCGCGATGCGCATGGTCCGGTCGGAGGTGAACCGCAGCTTGCGGCCGGCTTCCTGCTGCAGCGTCGAGGTCATGAACGGCGCGTACGGGCGGCGCGTGTACGGCTTCTCCTCGACCGAGGTCACCGAGAGGTCGGCACCCTGCAGACCGGTGGCCAGCGCGTTGGCGCGGGCCTCGTCGAGCACCACCACGCCCTCGGACTTCTTCATCCGGCCGGCCGCGTCGAAATCGCGGCCCGAGGCGACGCGGTCGTCGCCGACGGAGACGAGCTTGGCCTTGAACGTGCGCGGCGAGACGTCGGCGCCGGCGTCGAGCGTGGCGTCGATGTCCCAGTAGGAGGCGGAGATGAACGCCATCCGCTCGCGTTCGCGCTCGACGATGATGCGGGTGGCCACCGACTGCACGCGGCCCGCCGACAGCTTCGGCATGACCTTCTTCCACAGCACCGGCGACACCTCGTACCCGTAGAGGCGGTCGAGGATGCGGCGGGTCTCCTGGGCGTCGACGAGGTCGACGTCGAGATCGCGCGGGGTGTCGGCGGCGGCCTGGATGGCCGACTGGGTGATCTCGTGGAACACCATGCGCTTCACCGGGACGCTGGGGCGCAGCGTCTCGAGCAGGTGCCACGCGATGGCCTCGCCCTCGCGGTCACCATCGGTGGCGAGGTAGAGCTCGTCGACACCCTTGAGCAGTTGCTTGAGTTCGGTGACCGTGGACTTCTTGTCCGGCGACACCACGTAGAGCGGTTCGAAGTCCTGCTCGACGTTAACCCCCAGACGGGCCCAGGGCTGTCCCTTGTATTTGGCGGGCACGTCGGCCGCGCCGCGCGGGAGGTCCCGGATGTGTCCACGGGACGACTCGACGACGTAGTTCGATCCCAGGTATCCGGCGATCTTGCGGGCTTTGGTGGGCGACTCGACGATCACGAGGCGGCGCACATTGCCACCGGAGCGGGTGGACGCGGTGTCGCTATCAGCCACTGTCTGTGCCTGCACCTTTCTACCGGCCTGTTGGGTAAGGCCTTCTATATGTGTTCTGACGGCATCGGAGACGGTCCGCGCAGCCGACACATCTGGCTTGTTCTACCCCATATAACAGCCTATTGACACAACGCCGCTGAGAGCACAAAGGTTTCCGCGGCGCCGGACACCCCGCGCCAGGGCGCTGCGAGGTGGGAGAACAGGCAGGTCAGCGGGGTGATCGATCTGACAAATGAATGTGTCACACCGTGGGCCAGAATCCGACGGCATCGAGGTGCCCGGGCGGTGCGCCGATGTTCTCCAGCAGACGCGACAACCGCCGCCGTCCGGCGATCCGCAGGGCCGGCGAATGACCGCGGGTGCCGACGAGGGTGGGTGCGATCCCAGCGCGCATCAGTGCGGTCGCCAGGGGCGAGTGCGTCTCGGGTGCGTGCGGGTCGAGGCCGAGCAGGTAGCGATCCTCCTCACGACGCCCCGCGGCGATCGCCCACAGCCGCAGCGCGCGCGGACTGGGCACCCAATCGGCCGGCATCGTCTTCACCGCGCCCTTCACCCACGAGCGGGTGAGGGCGTCGAGCGACTTGGAGGTCTCGGTGCGCGCCATCGGCGAGCCCTCGTCGGAGACCGCCGGGTGCGCCCGCACTCCGCACAGTTCGATGTCCTCGACCAGCGCGTCGGCGCGCCACTGCGCGTCGACGACGATGGAGACCCGACTGCCGGCCGGGGAGAACGACGACTGCCCATGCGCGGCAAACAATCCCGACAGATCCTCCAGTGAGGGCTCGTCGGTTTCGGCCGAGAAGAAGGACAGTTGGCCCACGGTCGGGAACTCTACTCGAACGAATGGTCGACTGGGACACACAACACCAGCCCGTGCGCGGCGATCGGACGGCTCGGGGCCCCCGGACGCACAACGCCCCCGACGCGCCGCTGTGTGCGGACGCCGGGGGCGGAGTCGAGAGTGTGCGAGCTCAGACCGCGCGGACGCCGGTGGCCTGCGGGCCCTTGGTTCCCTGACCGACCTCGAACTCGACGCGCTGGTTCTCCTCGAGGGTGCGGAAACCGGATCCCTGGATCTCGGAGTAGTGGACAAACACGTCGTCCGGTCCATCATCAGGCGCGATGAAGCCGAAGCCCTTTTCCGCGTTGAACCACTTCACAGTTCCCTGTGCCATTTCTTGCATTCCTTTACTGACTCACCGGATACGTCACGATGTGTCACCGCGACGGGCCCGTTCCGACCGCCATACCGACTGGCGACGTTTGCGGACCAGCCGCGCACTAACCTTGGGTATTACGCCCGCAACACGTTCTCGGGGGGCAGACCATCCGTGCCGTGTCGACCCTTGCAGAAGCCCCCGAAAGCTGCGACCGACGACAGTCAATCATGAACATGTCGCCCCCGACAGTCAGGAAACCAAACTGAACAAAACATCGTCAGATTTCAGGTCGGCGACATCTGTCGGTAACGCCGCGACGACCCTGCGGGCGCGCGAATGACCGGCTCACACGGCGCCGAATCGTTCGGTGAGCACTTGCTGCACCGCTCCCTGGCCGGCGTCGACCCGGATTTGTCACCTGTCACATACAAGACCGTGATGCGTTCGCAGACAGCACAGTTCGCCCAGTGGCCGGACTGGGTCTCCGAGCCGGTGCGCGCGGCCTACGCCGACATCGGCGTCCGCCGCCCGTGGACCCATCAGGTGACCGCCGCGCAGCACGCCCACGACGGCACCCACGTCGTCGTGTCGACCGGAACGGCGTCGGGCAAGTCGATGGCCTACCAGCTGCCGATCCTGTCCGACATGACCTCGGGCGTCGCACCGCATGCCACGGCCCTGTACATCGCTCCCACAAAGGCATTGGGCGCCGATCAGATCCGCGCGCTCACCGCGTTGACCGCCGGGCGTCGCGAGTTCGCACACATCGCACCGTGCGCATACGACGGCGACACCGAGCCCGACGTGCGCCAGTGGGCGCGGGAACACTCGCGGTGGATCTTCACCAACCCCGACATGCTGCACATCGGTTTCCTCGGGTCACCGGGCCGGTGGCGGCACTTCTTCCGCAACCTGCGGTACCTCGTGATCGACGAATGTCACCACTACCGCGGCGTTTTCGGGTCACACACCGCGCTCGTGATCCAGCGGACCCTACGACTCGCCCGCGCCGCGGGCGCGAACCCGACGGTGATCGCGGCCAGTGCGACCGCAGGCGAACCCGGTCACGCACTGCGCCGACTCATCGGCGAGGACTGTGCGGAGGTGACCGACGACGGGTCGCCGCACGGCGAGCGCACGGTCGCGCTGTGGGAGCCCACGTTCACCCCCGGCGCCACCGGCGAGCACGGCGCCCCCGTGCGCCGCGCCGCCGGCGCCGAGGCCGCGCGGATCATGGCCGATCTCGTGATCGAGGGGGCGCGCACGCTGTGCTTCGTCCGCAGCCGCCGCGGTGCCGAGATCACCGCGCTCTCGACACGACAGATCCTCGCCGCCGCCGACCCCGAACTCGCCGATCGGGTGGCCGCCTACCGCGCCGGGTATCTCGCCGACGACCGCCGCGAACTCGAGGCCGCCCTGTCCGACGGGACGCTGCTCGGCGTCGCGACCACCAACGCCCTCGAACTCGGGGTCGACATCGCCGGACTCGACGCGGTGATCGTGGCCGGCTACCCCGGCACGGTCGCGTCGTTCTGGCAGCAGGCCGGACGCGCCGGGCGACGCGGCGAGGGATCGCTGGTGGTGATGGTGGCGCGCGACGACCCGCTCGACACCTACCTCGTGCACCACCCCGAGGCGCTCCTCGAGCGTCCGGTGGAGGTGAGCGTCACCGACCCCACCAACCCGTACGTCCTCGGCCCGCACCTGCTGTGTGCGGCCACCGAACTGCCGCTGAGCGAGGCCGACGTGGCGGCCTTCGACGCCGCCGACGTCGTCGCCGACCTCACCGCCCGCGGCCTGCTGCGCAGGCGACCGGCGGGCTGGTACCCCGCGGCCGGGCTGTTCCCGCACGGCGACATCGACATCCGCGGCGGCATCGGCGGACAGGTGATGATCGTCGACGCCACCACCTCGCAGCTGCTCGGCACCGTCGACACCGGCCGCGCGATGTCGACAGTGCACCCCGGCGCGGTGCACCTGCACCAGGGGCGGTCGTTCGTGGTCGACGAACTCGATCTGGAGGACGGTCTCGCGCTGACCCACCCCGAGGACCCCGAGTGGTCCACCTCGGCGCGGCAGACCACCGCGATGGACATCACCGGCACCACCCGGTCGTGGCGGTCGGGACCGCTCACGGTGGCACTCGTCGACGTCGACGTGACCCATCAGGTCGTCGGGTACATGCGCACGCTGCACACCGGTGAGGTGCTCGACGTCATCGAACTCGACATGCCGCCGCAGACCCTGAGCACCCGATCGGTGATGTACACCCTCGAGCCCGAGGCGCTCGAGGCCGTCGGCGTCCCCGTCGACCGCTTCCCCGGCGCCCTGCACGCCGCCGAGCACGCCGCGATCGGACTGTTGCCGCTGATCGCCACGTGTGACCGGTGGGACATCGGTGGCCTGTCGACCAACATCCACCCCGACACCGGCCTGCCGACGGTCTTCGTCTACGACGGCTACCCCGGAGGCGCGGGCTTCGCCGAACGCGGGTTCACCGCCTTCGCCACCTGGATCCGCGCCACCCGCGACGCGGTCACCGACTGCCGCTGTGAAAGCGGATGCCCGTCGTGTGTGCAATCACCCAAGTGCGGCAACGGAAACGAGCCGCTCGACAAACCCGGTGCGATCGCGGTGCTCGACCTGATCCTGCGTGAGGTCCGCGGGTAGACGTTCACCGAATCGTCGACAGCGGACACCCGGCCGACGCCATGTTCGATACAACCAACGCTTGTCGCGCCACAACGACTCCTCTGTTTCCGGTGTCCGGCCGTGAGCGCATCCTTTGTTCACGGAGCATTCTCCGAACGATGGAGTCGAGAACATGAGCGCACAATCGGTCCGCCCCGGCCTTGTCGAATGGCTCGGCTATGTCGTCGGCCGCACACTGCCGGTCGATTACGACGATCGGGCGAGAAGCGATCTCACCGGGCGACAAGCTTCGAGTACGAGTACCGAAGCGGGGGCGTCGATCTGCCTGGTTCACGACTGCAGCCGAGCACGTGAACGACGAGATCGCCGAGCTGGTCACAGCACAGGCGTGGACACGCCTCGCCGGTCTGGACGACGCGTTGCGGTCGCTGGACGGCACGACGGAAAAATCCCGGCTCGGGGCGAACGCGATCGTCGGAGTGTCGAGGGCCGCGGCCCGCGCATTCGCCCACGACAGGAGCGAGCCGCTCTACCGCTATCTCTCGTCATCGACGAGAACCGCACTGCGACCAGCAGTTCCGCATTTCAATCTTCTCGATGGCGGCGCGCACGCGGCCAACGCACTCGATCTTCAGGAGTTCATGATCGCTCCCATCGGCGCACCGTGTCACGCCGAGGCGTTGCGGTGGGGAGCCGAGGTGTATGCGTCACTGCGGTCCGAACTGCGCCGGGTTGGTTTGACGAGCGGACTGCGAACGGGTTCTTCGACGGATCCTCGTATTCGCTGGACGGGAAGGAGATGAGTCCGTCGACACTGGTTGAGTTCTATCGCGGTCTCATCGACGAGTTCCCGGTGTGGTTCTTGGAAGACGGGTGCGCCGAAGGTGACGACGAGGGGTGGCAGCTGCTGATCCGAGAGCTGGGTGACGTGGTCCAGTTGGTGGGCGACGACATCTTCGTGGCCGACCCAGAGACGATCCGAGCCGCTGGTCTCGCCGCACTGCGGGTTGATCGGTGACCGAAGGCCGCTTGGTGATCGTGCGCCACGGTGAGAGCGTCACCAACGCGGCGAGGGTGTTCACCGGGTGGCTCGATGTCGAGCTGACGTTGCGGGGTCGTTCTGAGGCCGGCCGTGTCGGGCGGACCTTGGCCGAGACCGACTGCATCCCAGACATCATCCACACATCGACCCTCTCGCGATCGCAAGAGTCTGCGCGCCTGATCTGCGAGGCGCTGCCTCGATCACTCGATGCGCGCATCACCGCGCATCGGTCGCTGGATGAGCGGCACTACGGGGCGTTCACCGGGCGCGACAAAAGCGAGGTTCTAGGTGCTGTCGGCCCCGAGTTCTTCGACGAAGCGCGAAATTCACTCATCGTGCCCCCACCACCGCTGTCCGGCAACGATCTGGCACGACTGAGGGATTCGAGGTGGCCATCGAGCCGCCTGTCGCTGACCGGGATCCTGACGGAGTCCCTCGGTGACGTTGTTCTCCGGGTATCCAGATTCTGGCAGGAGACGTTGTCGAGTGAACTGGGGGCGGGCGCAACGGTGCTCGTCGTGGCGCACGGAAATTCACTGCGGGCGCTCCTGGTGGTCATCGAGCATCTGTCGCAGTCGGAATTGGCGGCGCGCCGTCTGGGAACGGGTGAGCCGCTGCTCTATCGCTTCGGCCACAACTCCTCGCCCACCGTGCACGGCGGCGAAACCATGAAGCCCCCACCATCAGAGCAGGTCTAGGAACCGACCTTCCAATTCATCGCTTGCACCGACCACCGATTGCCATCCTCGGAGATGAGGTGGCATGACCCGGGGGCGATGGTCTCGTCGATCGTGCCTCCCATGATCGACTCCAGGATGGGTCGCAACACGGCGTCATGACTGACGAGGACCACCGGTCCGCTGGTCGCGGTCTGCGCTGCGTCGACGACGGCGGGCCAGACGCGCTCGAACACATCGGATTGCGGCTCGACTCCGGGGGCGGCGTCAACGCGTCCGAACAGTCTGATCACCTCACTGCGCAGCTCACCGGTCCATTCGCCGTAATCACGATCGTTGAGCCGAGCGTCGACGTGATGGGTGATGGCGGCGGCGTCGGCGATGATCGTGGCTGTGCGCACCGCTCGCTTCAACGGACTCGACCACACCACGTGAGGGTCCAGGTGAGCGATGTCGGCTGCCACCGCCTTGGCCTGATCGATACCGATGCTGTCGAGTTCGGGATCGGCGAGACCTCGAAGCCGGTCCTCGGCATTGAGCACGGTGCGACCGTGCCGGACGAGAATGATCCGGCTCATCGGTGGGCCTCGTCGGTGTCGCGCGGTACGACGAGTATCGGCAGGTCGTGTCGTCCGATCAATCCGTGTGCCACCGACGGTTCACCGAGAGATTCGAGGAAGGACCGTAGACCGCTGTGCGGTGATCCGACGACAACCATCAGGGAGTCGTAGTCGTGGGCGACGGAGAGGAGAAGACGCGCGGGGTCTCCGTGCGCGCAGTGATACGTCCAGCCGGCGTCGACGTCGCGGAGTGCCGCCACCGCGTCGTGGGCTTGAGAATCGAGGGTGCGTCGGATCTCGTCCTCCCAGTCCGCCGAATCCGGGTCGACCGGCAGGTCGTCGATGTCGACGATGTGGACGACGTGTAGGTGGGCGGCGAGGCGCCGCGCGAGATCGACCGCGAAGGTGAGCGCTGACCCGCTCGCCGATTCGTGATCCCACCCGACGACGAGTGAGGTGGTTGCGGCGCGAGCGTCCGTTGTGCTCGACATGGTGCGATGACGTTCGATGTCGAGTTCGGGATCGTTGTCCATGAGATGGTCCTGCCGTTGTGGTGGGATGTGGCGTATTCGACAGTTCAGAGTGCGGAGGTCAGGAGGAGTCCCAGAGCGCATGCGGCGACCGACGCTCCGAGTGTGCCGAGGATGTTGACGGCCGCAGCAAGATGCGCCCGCTGCTGGATGAGTCGGACGCTTTCGAAACTCGCTGTGCTGAAAGTGGTGTAACCGCCGCAGAATCCCGTCCCGAGCACCGTTTGCCACCCGGGTGCTGCACCGTGGAAGATCGCTGCGCCGGCCAGACCCCCGAGGAAAAAAGACCCCGAGACGTTGATCGCGATGGTCGCCCACGGGACAGTGCTCTCCCATCGGGATTTGACCTCTGCATCGACCACGAACCGGCACACCGCGCCGATGGCCCCTGCGATGATCGTCAGCATCAGTGTCATCGGTCGCCATCCGCTGTACGTCGCACAGACGCGGCTGCGGTGATGCCGGCCCAGGCGGCGATGATCCCGCCGACCACGCTCGCCGCGGCATAGCCGGCTGCCAATCCCGCTGCACCATCGCGGACGAGGAGTGACGCCTCGAGAGCCAGGGTGCTGTAAGTGGTGAATGCGCCGCACACGCCGGTGCCCACGAGCACCCTGGTTCGGCGGCGCCATCCAGAGTCGGGCCCCAGACGGGCGAGCGCCTCGAGGAGCCCGCCCAGAACGGCCGCTCCGGCGAGGTTGATCACAAATGTGCCGGTCGGCCACCCGGTGCCTTCGTGGGGCAGCACGAGTTCGATGCCGTACCGTGCCGCTGTTCCCGCTGCTCCCCCGAGCAGAACCAGGCCGAGCGCTTCCGGACGGAGGTGGAACGGGACTCCCGCGCGACCGCCGGAGTCGGGGTCGATCGGCAGCTTCTCGAGGTCTCGTCGCCTGTCACCAGGACTCATGCGCCCACCCATCATCGACATGGGTAGGAACCATCAGCCGTGTGGCGGTTCGAGCAGATGCTCCGGCGGGATCCATCACCGTGTTCGTCAGCCTAGCGTGTGCGGGTCGATCGGCGAATCGGGCCGTAAGCACCGAGGTACTTCGCTCGACGCGCGCGAACGACATCACGACGCAGCGCCGGATCGCGGGACACGCTCAGATCCATCCTCAGGAGCGCGTACGCCGAGCCGAACAGCACAAGGGTGATCACCGCCATCACGATCCAGAAGATGACTTCGCCGCCGGCAAGCGCCACGAGGGTGACGCCGCCGGTTGCTGTGCCTGCCATCACCATCGTCGCCGCAGCCCACATGGCCGGTGTGGTTCGCCGTTCGCGGCGCAGTCGTCGTTGTACGTCGTTCATCGTCATCTCCATCGAAGGGAAGTTCGGTGTTCCCGTTACTGCTCGCCCATCAGGCGGGGAGGAAGACCTTGCCGCTGATCGTGCCGCGCAGGGTGTGGGTGGCGACCGTGGCCCAGGCGGTCAGCAGCACGACGTAGAGGCCGACGGCCATCGCGTGGATGACCGAGATGCCGGCTGCGGTGCCCAGTGCGGTGGCACCGGTGACACAGGTTCCCACCGGGAAGGTGAAGCTCCACCAGGTGAGTGAGAAGCTCAGCCCGCGCCGTGCGGCGTGGATGGTCAGCATGGTGGCGAGGGCGAACATCAGGATGCCGAATCCGCCCATCGCGAAGCCGTATGCGATGCCGAAGATGTGGAGTCCGGTCGCGATGACGGCCTGCTTGCCGACGAACACCGTCGCGGCGTGGGTGCCGAGCAGGTTCGTGGCGGTGATGGACTGGCCGATCATGCCCAGGGTGATCCACACGGTGGGTGCGGCCTGCACGGCGGGCATGCCGCCGTGGACCAGGCGCGAGTAGATCATCGTCATGGTGATCATCCCGAGGAACAGGCTCAGTCCGAACATGGCATAGCAGGCGGCGATGAGCGCGAGCCGCGACTGCCCGGCCGCGACGTGATCGAGCAACAGTGCGCCGGTCGACGCAGACACCATCGGAGGCACGATGGGCATCAACCACGCGGGTAACGCCATGGCGGTGTCGTGATCGTGAGCGGTGATCATCCGGTACGGAATCCACAGACTGGTGGCCAGACCGGTCAGTGTTCCCGCGGTCCACAGGACTGCGTCGATCCACACCGCGGCGCTCGAGCCGATGAGCGCAGGTCCCAACGTGATCGTGCCGGCGCCCACGGTGAGCATCGCCATCGGCGGTGCACCGTAGAACTGCGACATCACCGGGTGTGCGGCGTGGGCACGGGCGTGACCGCGGTGCAGCGTCCAGTGCGCAGCGAAGGCGACGGTCAGCGCGACCAACGCGGTCGACGCGATGAGCCACACCACGGTCGCGAAGGTGTGCAGGCCGGTGAACTGCAGGGGCAGGGTGGCGGCCGCGTTCGCGACGATGCCTGTCCCCATCACCGAGGCGTACCAGTTGGGGGTGATGTGCTCGAGCATCTGACCAGGGCGACCCAGGTGCCCGAACACGACCGGAGCGCGACGATGCGACTTCGACCGGTCCGCCGAGCGCGCGACGGTTGACGAGGTGAGGTTCACGGTGGTGGTCATACATCGAGTGTCGGCGGATGGCACGTGCGGCACCAGATGGTGCTGACTTGTGGGGCCACAAACTTCATTTGTGTCCATACGCACGTAAATCGACCAGTGCAGAAGTGTCCGGGCGCTTCTGCACTGGTCGATGGGAACTCGTGACGGGAAGGCGGTGCAGTCAGTTTCCCGTTCCGGCTGCCGCACTCGTGAAGGTCGACGTGGCGGTGTCGACCATGGCGAGCACGGGGCTCGTCGACGGTATGGAGTGACGAGCGGCCAGGCCGCGGTAGTCCGGGTGCGCGACATGGACCACGCCGTCGACGTCCTGCCAGGCCGAGTAGCGGACGGGGAGATCGATCCCCATGGTCTGCTGCTGCGACAGCAGCGCGGTCGACACAGTGGGATTTCCGACGAGGATCGTCATCGTGGGCCGCAACGCGACCCCCACGCTCTGCCCCGCCGCTGCGAGATCCACGGTGGCAACCGTGGGCAGTTGCTTGGCTGTGAACGCGGCGGCGTATCGCGCGATCGACTCCGTGACCGACGCGTTGCTCACCTTCTCGACCAGATACGGAACCGACGTCGATGTGACGCTGCCGCCCGCCGCGGCCGATGTCGAGCCCGTTGCCGCGGAGGTGATGGCCGCCGATCCGGTCCGCAGTGCGTCGAGTTGTCCCGAGCTGACCGCCAGCCCGGCGCGTTGCGCGATGTAATCGGCCGAATTGTAGGCGACGAAGACCGTGCCACCCGCTGCCTGCCAGACGAGGTACTTCTGCGGCAGATCGATCGCCGTCCGTTGATCGGCCGCCACCACCGGGGCGACCGCGCGTGGATTTCCTCCGACCACGACTGTCGTCGGCCGCAGTTGCTTGCCGATCTTGCTCGCCAACGCTGCGAAGTCGACCGTGGCGGTGACGGTTCCCTTGTCTGAGATGCGCTGCCGCAGCGCGCTGACCGTGTCACCGAAGGAATGTCTGCTGACATAGACGATGAGTCCCGATTCCTGGGGGGCCGCGTCGCGCGCGGTGGTGTCGGCCGATGTCGACGCGGATGTCGCCGCCGTCGACGACGTGGCCGTGTTCGTCGATGAGGTCGAGCAGGCGGCGAGAAGAACAATCGACGCGGTGGCGACCGTTGCGGTCACAGCGCGCAGAGGACCGGATTTCATGAAGGGTGTTCCTGACGTCAGGTGGGAGCCATCGAGTCGATGGCCTGACGATCAGTGTCAGGTGACGACAGACCCCTCAGCTACGGGCAGCTGCTTGTGACCTCACAAATCGGCGTTGTCGCACGCGAGAGACGGCCAACCCGATCAGTCTGTGTCAGAGAGAGGGTTCCGTGGGGTCGTAGCCTGGAGAACTGCTTCCACCAACGCCGTGGTGCGTAGCGAGGTAACCGGTAGTCGTCGCGGCCACCCTCGGCGAAGCGCAAGAGGTCGAGCATCACGACGGGACCGCCGGGATCCTCGGCGAGAAAGCGTTTCAGGTCGACACCGCGGGGATCAATGGCCATGCTGGGAGCCTTCCATACTCGGAGCGCCGCCCATCATCGACAACATCCCACGCCCGCCACTGCGGAAGAATCTCACGACGAGGCCGACGGCGACGATGACGGCGACGATGTTCAGCCATGTGGTGTAGTTCCAGCTGATCCCGGCGTCGGGGAGATGGGCGTCGGCACGATTCGGCGCCAGTCCCGTCGGCGTGAAGAGGAGTTCGACCACGTATCCCGCGACGACCATGGCGACGTAGAAGGTCCCCGCGATCATCATGGTCATGCGCCAGCCGTAGTACTTCCGATAGATGTTGAGGATGGGCAGGATCAGCAAATCGGCGAAGACGAACGCGATCACCCCACCGAAGCTGATCCCACCCGTCCACAGAACCACGGCGAGTGGCACATTGCCGACCGAGCAGACAAAGCTGATCACCGCGACGATGGGACCGATCAAGGGTCCCCAGATCGCTGCGAGCACGGGGTGTCCTTCCAGGAACAATCCCTGCCAGAAGCTGTCGGGGACCCAGGCTCCGACTGCGCCGGCGATGAGGAGTCCGATCACCAGGTCTTTCCAGATGGCCGCCCATTCCATCACGAACACGTGACTGACCGAGGTCGCGGCCTCGCGCGACGCCAACCGGCGGAGGAACCCGCCCTTGCGCCGTACCGACATGTCCATGGCCGCATGGCCTTCCATCGAGCCGGACAGGCCCTTGTCGGCCTGCTCCGCCGCATCTCGGATCAGCTTCGTCGTCAGGAGCCTGCGGAACAGCAATGCGACGATGACGATGATCACCGGCCCGCCGATGAATTCGGCCGCCGTGAATTGCCACCCCATCAACAGGAGCAGGATCACCCCGAGCTCGATCACCATGTTGGTCGACGCGATCTGAAAGGTCATGGCGGCGGTGAAATTCGCCCCCTTGCGGAAGAGTGAGCGCGCAAGTGCCACCGCTGCGTACGAACAGGACGACGATGCGATGCCGAAACCGGTCGCGGTGGCGAGGGATCGAGGGCTGTCGTCGCCGAGGAGCCGCACCACGGTTCCGCGGCGGACGACCGCCTGCACGACGGCCGAGAGGAGGAATCCCAGAACCAGCGCCCAGAGGATCTCCCAGGTCATCGAGCCGGTCAGGCGTAGAGCATGTTCTATGGCGTTCATATCAGATCCTGTTCGTGGTCAGATTCGGTAGTCCAGGCGGGTCATCATTCCGGCGTCCTGGTGATAAGCATTGTGGCAGTGCAGCATCCACTGTCCGGGGTTGTCGGCGACGAGATCGACGACGACGCGTTCGCCCGGACGTACGGCTACGGTGTCCTTGCGCGGGCCAGGGGTGCCGTCGGGTCGTCGAACCTGAAATGTGTGGCCGTGCAGATGCATCGGGTGCCACATCGTCGTGGTGTTGGTGAAAGTGAGGCTGGCCCGTTGGCCCTGGGTGATCATGATGGGTTCCATCTGCTCGTAGACCCGCCCGTTGATGGTCCACTGGTACTTGCTCATGGTGCCCGCGAGTATCGCTTGCAGTGCGGCGTCCTCGCGGCCGGTGGGCAATGTGACGTCGTCGGTGGCGACGAAGGTGTCGACGGTACCGACGAATCCGTCCAACTCGGCAGGACGAACGTTCACCGCGGGTGTGGCCCCCGCGCCGGTGCGCAGCAGCGCGCGAGCGGTGCCGGTCTTCCCCTCTGGAGACGCCACCAGAGGGAATACCCCGTCTTTCACCGTGACGACCACGTCGTAGCGTTCGGACATCCCGATCAGGAGCGCGTCGACGTCAGTCGGTGTCACCGGGAAACCGTCGGTGTGGGTCACGGTCATCCGGTGCCCACCCAGTGCGACACGGAAGGCGGTGTCCGCACCGGCGTTGATGATGCGGATACGAATTCGTTGTCCCGGCGCAGCAGTGAATGTCGTCGGCGCGTTGGCGATTCGCCCGTTGACCAGGTAGAGCGGGTAGGCGACGTCTCCGGCGTCGCCACCGAGGAGAGCGCTCGTGCCGACCCCACTCGTCGAGCCTCCCGACATGCCGCCCATGGACATGCCGCCCTTCTGAAGCGACGTGAGGATGTCTCGGGGACTGTTCCCGACACCGTCGGTCCAGTCGTCGAGAACCACGATCCATTCCGTGTCGTAATCGTGCGGCTCACGAGGGTCGTCGATGATGATCGGAGCGTAGAGGCCGAAGTCACTCTGCAATCCGACGTGCGGATGCGCCCAATATGTTCCGGAGTCCGGTACCGAGAAGCGGTAGGTGAAGGCGTCGCCTGCGGCGATGTCCGGAGTCGCCGGTGCCGCTCCGTCCATGTCATTGCGCAATGCGATTCCGTGCCAGTGCACCGATGTCGCGTCGGTCAGTGCGTTGCGCGTGGTGATCGACAATTCGTCGCCGACATTGGCGCGGATGACCGAGCCCGGAATGGTGTCGCCGTATGCGTAGGTGTTCACAACCGGGCCGCCGAGATCGATGTCGGTTCGCCGCGGATCGAGGGTGTACGAGACCGTCCGTCCGGTGTGCGGTCGTCGGGCCTCGGCGGCATCGATCGCACTCTTGTCGACCCGGTGCGCGTCGACCGGACTGACCGCACGCGTGCCGCACGCGGCGGCGGCGGCGGTGAGGCCCATGGCCGCAGCTCCCAGAAAGGTTCGCCGACTGACCGGACGCGTGGTGATGTTCGAGGTGTTCATGAAGTCTCTCCAGATGATGAGTGCGCGCAGCGGCTGATGTCGCAGCGCAGGCCGGCCTGGTGGGCGGTGTCGTCGAACAGACGACGTGCCGCAGGCGTCACTCAGATCTGTAGAACACTCTTGTCGTGGAGAATTGTCACGCCGGTCGTCGGAGGGCTACGCGAGCTGTGCGTTCGTCGCGAGGACGGAGGCGTCACCTCATCGGCCGGAAGTGCGCGTGTGGCGAGGACGGCCGGGTCGTGGTGGTCGACGGCCGCGCCCGTGGGGATCGCCAGGTCGACCGTCGAATGGTTCGAGCAGTGGGCGGTGGGTGCCGAAGCTGTCTCGTGATGCGCGCGGCGCACACTCGGTACGGCAGTGGCCGCCGACTCCGCCTGATGGGACGCGGCGAGGGCGACCGCGCTCTCCGGTTGCTGCGCTGACGTGCCGTCGACGCAGCAACACAGTCGGATCGTCGCGAGTACGGCGAGCACGACCATGACATAGAAGGTCGCGACGACCGGTCGCCGCGTGCCACGAGGCGATACCCCTGTGCCCGTTGCGGCGGTCCCGATCTGCATGCCATCGAATCTATACCCCCATGGGGTACCCGTCGAGTCCTCGGCGGTGCGGCGCCTCGCGTCCGACCACGGGTGGCGCCGTCCAGGCGAAGCATCTGCGCGGCCGCGTCAGCTTCGTGACGCCGCCACGTGCCCGACGAGATCCCGGATCGCCCCGGCAGGGGGAGTCCGGCCGCCCATCCACACGGCTCTCAGGTCACGGCGGAGACCGATGCCGTCGGTGGCGACGGCCACGAGCCGACCGAGTGTGAGGTCGTCGGCCACCGACAGGCGACTCAGAACTGCCGGGCCGGCGTTTGCCAAGACTGCGGATCGGACGCCCGAGGCAGTGGTCATCTCCATCGCGGGCGCAGCCTGCGGATGGGTGGGACCGAGCGCCAGACGCATGGCGTAGGACAGAAAGTCGCGTGTCCCCGAGCCTGTTTCGCGGGTGACCAGGGACGTCGTGCTCAACTCCTCGGCCGTCACCGGACGCGTTCGCCTCGCCCACGGGTGCGCCCGCGCGACGACGACGACGAGTTCGTCGTGGTCGACGATGCGGCTGCGCACTCCCTTCGGTGTTCCCGGACTCTCGACGAAGCCGAGATCTACGTCTCCGTCGCGTACGGCGGCGATCGCCTGCTCGCTGTTGGATGCCACCAGCGTCACCTCCGGGGGCGCAACGCCGAGCCGGATCGACTCGGCTCGCTGCGACATCAACCACCGAGGTAGGAGCTGTTCGGCGATCGTCAGGCTCGCCGCGACCCGAAGGTGCGCGCGTGCGTCCGTGCGGAGCGAGGCCAACCCGGAATCGAGGCGGTGAGCGGTGTCGAGAAGCCCGTCGGCCCACTCCGCCACGACGCGACCGGCGGGGGTGAGGGTGGAACCACGGCTGGTTCGAATGACCATCTGGACTCCGGTCTGCGCCTCCATCGAGCGGATGCGAGCAGAGACGGCCTGCTGTGTCAGATTCAGCTGATGTGCAGCAGCGGTGAGACTGCCGCCGGCAGCGACAGCAGTGAGAACCTCGAAGGCGGTCAGATCCGGCATGCGTGAACTCAGGGCCACGATCGCACCATAGCTCATCGTCCACAACCACGGATTGTGGCGGTCCGGCAGTACGGAGCGCCGCGATCAACCCGAGTCGAACGGCGTGGCCTCCTGAGATGTTCGGGCGAGTCAGAGTGTCAGGACAGCTGTGGGCGGGGTGCGGCGGTGGCGAGGTGGGAGTTCACACGGACCAGCGGAGCGTGCGGGTCGTTGGTCTGCGGGACGGATCGTAGGGCGAACTCGCTGATGGCGCCCGGCCGGAAAACGAGGCAGTGTGTCGAGCCGCCGAACTGGAAGTAGCCCAGTTCGTCGCCCTTGCCGATGTGTGCCCCGGGACGGACGTCGTCGGAGATCAGACACGACGACACCTCCGACATCCCGATGGCGACGAACGCCATGCGCCCGATCACCGGGTTGTCGGCGTCGATGACGATGATCGCCCGCGCCGAGACGTGCGCGAGGTACGACTGGGAGTAGGTCGGCTGCAGCGCGTCGCCTTGGCCGTCGGCTTCGGAGAAGTAGGTGCCGTCGACGAGTCGTGTGCTCACGATGGTGCCCGCGACCGGGCTGTGCCAGCGGTGGTAGTTGAAAGCACTGAGGAACGCCTGGTACACGGTCCCGCCGTCGAACGCGTCCACCGACGGGTCGTTGTCGAGCAGATCGGCGAGCGAGTACGGCTGACCCTTGACCCAGAACGATTCACGCAGTGAGACATCGCTACTGATGCGGTAGGGCGTGGACTCACACGCACTGACGATGACGGAGTCGTCGTCGGGGGCGGCGACGGGACGTGCTCCGGGCGTGAAGGTCCGGGTGAAGAAATCGTTCCATGACGAGAAACCCGCATGCTCGTCATCGGGGTTGTGTTCGAACTCATCGAACCCGATCTTGTCGCGCGCCTCCTGACAGAGCCATCCCGAGGGAGAGTCGTCAAGGACGTACCGCGAACCGGGGCTGCTCAGGAACTCGCACCAGGCCGTCAAGATCTTCTTCAGCATGGCGTTCACGCGGGGGTCGCGGAACGCGGAATGTCCCGCGGCGGTTCCCATCGACCAATCGAGAATAGCGCCGAGAGGTGTGACGACGGAGTTGGGACCGTATTCAGGTGCGACGGTGAGGACCTCGTCGATCAGACGCAACAACTGGGGGAGATCCTGTACGTGTCGGTCGCGGTAGGTCCTGCCCCGTCGGGACCTGCTCGATCATCTTCTCCAGGTACATACGGACCACCGGATCCGCGTCGATCAGCTCCTGAAACTCGACGATGACCGGGTGTACCACGCGGCCATCGGCCGACTCGGCCTTCTCGCTGTGCCCCCGCAACCACTGCTCGAGGTCGTCCTGCTCAGCGGGGAGCCAGCCACCCTGGCGGCGGGAATCGGGATGCGACTTGTCTACGGTCATGATGCGACGCTACACCAGAACTTCGACATGTGTTGCAGCACAACAATACTGAGAACATTCTGAGGATGTGCGGCATGGAACCGTCCTGCTGCCCCAGTTCGGGGTGATGTGCCCGAACACGCGCGGGCGGCACTGCGAGGCCGAATCGACGCGGTGCGTCGAATGCCGGGTCCGCAGGGTGTGGAAGCGAGTGGCGGTGCTCGTTCATCCAGTCTCGGCGCGAACCATCAGCAGGGGTAGAGGGAGCAACGTTGTGAGGCTACAAGCTCACGTTGTGGTCTGGTCTCGGTCTCGGTCTCGGTCACGGTCTCGGTCTCGGTCTCGGTCTCGGTCTCGGTCTCGGTCTCGGTCTCGGTGCAGTGTGAGTCGCCCCCAGGAGTTGTTCACGTAGCCCTTCGGGTTCCACAGCTCGGCGGCCGAGGCGGGCTGCGTCGCGGCCGCGTCGTCCCAGGCGCGGACACACAACTCCACGGCGGGAGCGTCGAGGGCGACGACTGCCGACCAGCGGCGCCATGCCCAGGGTCCCTGCGGCTGTGCCAGGTCCGCTTCCATCCACGTCGCCCCCTGGTCGGTCGACACCTGTACCCGCGAGATGCCCCGTTCGTCTCCGGCGAAGGCGTACCCGCCTACCAGGACCTCGGCGGCGTCGATCGGTGTGGCCGGGTCCGGGTAGAGGAAGTCGCAGTTGAGGGCAACTGACGACAGTGAGATGCCGTCGCCGGGTCCGGCTGTGTCGGGGTCGGCGTCGACGGGCAGCACCCGGTAGGCGACTCGTTGAAACCAGTTGTCCGACGGGCTTTCTCGTACTGTGATGCTGTCGACCCACTTGACCGAGCGGGCGCCGATGTAGCCGGGTACGACCACGCGGATCGGACCGCCATGCAGCCGTGGGAGGGGTTGCCCGTTCATTGCCCAGGTGAGCATTGTCCCCGGCGACATCGCCTTGCTCAGCTCGATCGAGCTGCCGTACCGCTGCGGTGGTGTTGCCAGATCGGAGACATCGGGACCGATGAATTCAACGTGATCTGTGCTGTTGTCGGCGACATCGCAGGCGCGGAGTAGGTCGGCGAGGGCAACGCCGCTCCACCGCGCGGTCGATGTCGCGCACTGCGTCCACGGATCCTCGCCGGGGATGTCGCGCACCGCGATGAGCCCGGCTCGGCGGTTACCCGCGCACTGCAACGTCGCGACGGTCGAGATCTCGTCGAAGTCGCGTCGGATCTCGTCCAACGAGAAGGTGCGGGTCGCTCCGCGACCGTTCGACACGGTCAGTCGCCACTGCGCTGGATCGATGTCCGGGATGGGGCCGTGATTGCGGCTGTAAAACGTGTCGTCGGCCGTCAGCGACTCCGCGGCCAGCGCGGCCGGTGACGGTTCGGCGTTGTAGGGATCGACCTCGTGTACACGGGTGTCGGCTCGCTTGTTCCACATGGTTCTCCTCGGCGATCACGAGGAACCCGCGTGGTCTGCACGAGTTCGGGATGTGGTCCAGGGTTGCACATCGCACGCGGCGCGGTGGTCTGTCTCAGGCCGAGGACAGCCGGGCGGTGTAGATCGAGTAGCCGTCGATCCACCGGGTGATGGCGGTGGCGATGACGGTGGCGACCATCATCGGCACCATCAACCCGAAACCGCTGTGGGTGAGTTCGAGAACCAACACGAGTGCCGCGAGCGGGGCCTGCATCCCGGCGCCGATCATGGCGGCCGCACCGATGAGCGCATAGGCCCCGATGGGACTCCCCGGCCATACCTGGCTCCATGCGATGCCGAGCGCGGCGCCGAGGACCGCGCCGGTGCTCATCACCGGGGTGAAGAGACCGCCGGACGCCCCTGCACCCAGGCAGAGTGCGGTGACGAGGGGTTTGAGCACCGCCAGCGCCACCAACAACCCGATGCTGCCCACGCCCACAAACGCGTCGTGGGCCATTCCTTTGCCGTTGCCGTACAGCTGTGGAAAGGCCACAGCGACACCGGCGAGCACAGCGAAAGCGATCAGGGGCGCGATGAGAACCCAGCGGCCCCGCGCCTGATGGTGCGAGATCCATCCGATGACGCGGATGTATCCGGCAGCGACGATCCCGACGATCGGCCCGAGGACTGCGGCCCACACCAGCAGTCGGAGGTCGAACCGATACTCGGGGATGTCGAGGTACGTGGCGTGTTCGGGGAGGTACACCCAGGCGACGGCCGTTGCGGTCGCGGCGCACGCCAGGGCAGGCAACACCAGTGGCAGCGCCACCGCGCCCATCAGCACCTCAGCGGCGAACAGGGCACCGCCGAGCGGCACGTTGTACACCGCCGCCAGCCCGGCACCGCCGCCACACGCGACGAGCAGCCGCTGCTGCGCCGCCGACATCCCGGCCCACTCCGCCGCGACGCTGCCCGACACCGCGCCCATCAACTTCGGCGCGGCCTCGCGCCCGAGCGACGCACCGAGACCGATCACGATCTCCGACAACACAGACGTACCGAGACTCCGTCGGAACGACAGGCGGCCCTCGCCGGTCCACAGGACCTCGTCGGCCTCGGATTTCCGGCCGGGGGTGAAGCGCCGCAACAGGAACCACCCGACGCCGGCGATCACGCCACCGATCAGCAACGGGGTCACGCGGCGCCACCCGTCGGCGGCGGCGACCGCGGCCGAGAACCCCTGACCGTCACTGCTCACCCCGAACGCGGCATGCTCGACGGTGAACAGGATGAGCATGAGCAGAACACCGAAGAAGCCGGTGACGATTCCGGTCACGATGACCAGTGCCCAGAACCTCGCGGTGAGTTGCGCCTCGCCGTCACCTGTCGCGTTGGGTTGCAACATTGCGCCGCGGCCAGACGGAAGGCGCTTCTTCAGCAGTGGGGTGGGGATGCGCTCGCGGTCGGTCAACGACGGTGCCGATGGCTCATGGCTTCATCCTCGGATACGACCGACCGCGATGTCGACCATCGCAGAATCGACGAGGGAGTACGTCATGATCATCGCGGCCAAATCGGAGCGCATTCGCGCTGCTCATGTCGAACCGCTCAATGCGCTTGTCGACACATGGCGCGGCCAAGCGCCGGAACAGCTCGTCCCGTGGTTCGACCCCGACGACGGTGGCGTCGATGCGCGGGTGCTCATCCTCATGGAGTCGCCGGCACCGAGCACGGTGCGAGCAGGGGGTACCGGGTTCTGTTCGGAGGACAACCCGGATCGCAGCAACGAGTTGCTGTCGCGTCTGCGCGCGGCGGCGGGCGTGCCACGGTCGGCCTGCCTGAAGTGGAATGTCGTGCCGTGGGCGGTGCTCGACGCCGCCGGCCATCCGACGTCGCCGTCGGCCGGCGACCTTCGCGCGGCCGCGGTGTGTCTCGACGAACTCCTCGTGGTGGCATCCCGTATCGAGGTCGTGATCACCCTTGGCCGGCCGGCGATGCTCGGCTTCATGAACCAGACGTCGCGGAGTCGACAACCTCTACGCCGTGTTGTCGCCGCGCCGCATCCGTCGCAGCGCAACGCCGGGGCGCGAGCGGAGTCGATTGCCCGCATCGAGAACGCCTTCGCGTCGGTGGCGGCGTTCCTGAGGAAATCAGCACATGACGACCGATAGTTCGATCGAACACCTGTTCAGGTCGAGCTCCTGAACATTCGTCGGCGATCACTCCGTCGGGCCGGCCCTGGCCGCTGCGCGGGCTCCCGAAGGGTCCGAGATCGACCCGCACGCCCGCGACGACCGCGACGACCGCGACGGCCGCACCGTCGGTACGACACCGACTGATGGCGACATCCGACAGCGCGGTGATCACCGTCGCAGCACCACACGCCACACCGATGTCATCGGTGCTGAGACCACGCAGACGGACTCCGGTCACCGGTCATCCGCCGACACCGGTTCCATTGCCGCCACCGCCCCCAGGTCGACGCCCGCAACGCGGTCACCGACTGCCGCTGTGAGAGCGGATGCCCTTCGTGTGTCCAATCACCCAAGTGCGGCAACGGAAACGAGCCGTACGACAAGGCCGGCGCCATCGCGGTGCTCAACCCGTTGCTGCGCGAGACGCCGTAGGCGCGTGTTCACCGCGTCGTCACCTGCTCGTCAGGTGCCGTATGCTGGGGAAACACGCATCGGCTCCTGCCCGGGTACTGCGCCACCTGGGAAGGATCACCATCATCTCGTCACGACCGACCTCCGAACTCCGACTCGTCCCCCGTGACCCGGGTTCGTCACTACCGTTGTCCGACAGCACCTCCGGCGCCGTCGCCCGACTCCGTGACCGTGACGACATCGTCGAGTTCCGCGGTCGCCTGGCGCTGCGCAACGTCACCACCACCCCCCATGAGGCGACGATCGCCGACCTGCTGTTCGTCCGCGGAGTCCTCGACGCCGCCGACATCGGCTACCTGCTGGTCCGCGGCAACGACGACCGACCGGTGCTGGCCGTCGACGTGACCCGCGGTCCCGAACTGCGCGCCGCGCTGACCGCCGGATGTGCGCGAGAACCGTTCTACGCCAAGGCAATGGACATCCGCGGGTCCCGTCTGCGACTGGTCGCCGACGGTGGACTCTCGACGGTCGCCGACGCACGAATCCTGCGCGTGCACCGACCCCGCGTCGAGCCGACGAGCGGTATGCACTACGGCACGTCGGGTGCGGTCCAGATTGAGCTCTGGTCGTTCACCGACGCCGACATCGTCGCACCCGTGGTCAATTCGCTGACCCGTCGCTCGATACCGGCCTCGGAGGCCGTCCACGGGACCGTCGAGCGGTACGGGCTCACCTGGCCGACCATCGAGGACATGTTCGACGCCCATGCCTCCGACATCGGGTTCGACATCGACATCGTCTTCTCCTGGGTCGACGGGTCGTCCGCGGAGTTCCAGGCCCAGCGGGCCAAGCGGATGAAGAACTACGTGGTGGGCTCCGGCGACGACTCCGCGGCCCGGTTCCGACAGATCGACGAGCTGAAATACGCACTGCGGTCGGTGCACATGTACGCACCGTGGATCCGCCGCATCTTTGTCGCGACCGACTCCCCCCGGCCGGCCTGGCTCGCCGACGACCCGCGCGTGACCTTCGTCCGCAGCGAGGAGTTCTTCGCCGACACCTCGGTGCTGCCGACCCACAACTCGCAGGCGGTCGAGTCGCAGCTGCACCGCATCCCCGGCCTGTCCGAGCACTTCCTGTACTCCAACGACGACATGTTCTTCGCGCGACCGGTGTCACCGGACATGTTCTTCTCCCCAGGCGGCATCAGCATGTTCGTCGAGGGTGCCGTACGAATCGGGTTGGGTCACAACGACAACGAGCGCAGTGGTTTCGAGAACGCCGCCCGCGTCAACCGGCGGATCCTGCGGGAACGCTTCGGGTCGGTGACCACACGACACCTCGAACACGTCGCGACACCCTTGCGGAAGAGCGTGATGGCACAGATGGAGCAGGAGTTCCCCGAGGAGTTCGCCGCCACCGCGGCCAGCGCCTTCCGGTCGAGCGAGAACATCTCGGTCACCAACTCGCTCTATCACTACTACGCGCTGCAGACCGGTCAGGCCGTGGTGCAGCGGGGCGCGAAGGTCCGCTACATCGACACCACGACCGCGTCGGGGTTGCGGGCGATGGGCAAGCTGCTGCCCAAGCGGGCGGTCGACTTCTTCTGCCTCAACGACGGCAGCTTCCCCGAGGTCGATCTCGACGTGCGCACCGCGACGGTCACCGACTTCCTCGAGCGCTACTTCCCGATCGCCGGTGAGTGGGAGTCCTGAGCCGGCTCTGAACGACTGCGTGCGCTGTCGACGATCGTGACCTCGTGGTCGCGCAGCCGTTGCGCCACATCGGTCGCCGAGACCGCCTCGCCCACCGACGACTGACCGCGCATCGGGACCACCGAGTGCACGACGGTGTCGGGGTAGATGCTGACGAGGTTGTGCGATTGCGCGCCGTCACGACCACGGATCGCGCCCACCGGTATCGCCAGGTCCTGCGTGTAGCTCGTCGCCGACACCACCGACACCCCGATCCCGGCGAAGGTGGCGCTGGTCGAGTGGTGCAGGTGCCCCGAGAGGATGGTGCGGATGTCGCTGCCGCGCACCACCTCGGCCAGTCGGCGTTGATCGAACAACTCGACGAGCACCGACAGGTCGAGTACCGCAGGGATCGGCGGGTGGTGCATCACCAGGACGGTGCCGTACCGGGCCGGGGTCGCGAGAACATCGGCGAGCCAGGCCAGCTGGGCGTCGGTGATCTCGCCGTGGTGGTACCCGGGCACCGTGGTGTCGAGCACGACGACCCGGAGCCCGTCGATGTCGTGGACCAGGTCGACCGGTGCGCTCGAGGGTTCGGTGTCGAGGAGGTGGCTGCGGAACTGGGCACGGTCGTCGTGGTTGCCCATCGCCCACACCACCGTGGCGCCGATCTCGGCGGCGATCGGTTCGACCATGGCGCGCAGCGCGTCGTATGCCGTGGCCTCCCCGCGATCGACGAGGTCGCCACTGAACACCAGGGCGTCGGGTCGGATACCCGAGCTGCCGATGTCGGCGAGGATCTCGCGCAGCCGCCGACCGCTGTCGACGTCGCCGTAGAGCACACCCTCCGCCACGAGGTGGGTGTCGCTGAGGTGCAGCAGGGTGAAGTCCGGCCGCGGGTGTTCGGCGGTCCGGGCCTTCATCGGGTCACGGCGTCGTCGACACCCAGGAGGTTCATCCCGGCCAACTCTAGTCAGGCGAGGGCGGGCACCCGATGGTCGACCGCATCGGCGAGCTCACGCAGACGCGGCAGGGCCCGATGGGTGAGCAGGTCGGCGCGGGTGGCTGCCGAGACGGCCATCGAGTCCTTCCACAACGATCGTCCGGCCATGGCGCCACCGGCGCCGTTGTCGACCGCGATGCGGACCTGCTCGACGAACGTCTCGTGATCGACGCCGGCCGACAGCACGGCCCACGGCACGCCGTCGGCGGCCTCGGTCACCGCGGCACACGCCTGCGCCGAACCCGGGTACTGGAGTTTGAGCACCTTGGCGCCGCAGGCGACCGACAGCCGCGCCGACTCGGCGATGAGGCCGCCGAACGCGGCGCGGTAGTCCTCGTCGCTCTCGTTCTCGAGCTGGTAGGTCAGGATCTCCACGATGAGCAGCACACCTTCCGCGGTCGCCGCGGCGGTGAGGTCGCGGATGGACTGGGCAGCAACCGAATCGAGTCCCTGGCGGTCGGGGCGCAGGTACCAGAGCATCTTCGCGGCGTCGCCGCCGAGGTCGCGGACCGTGCGCGGGGTGACGCCGTCGACGAAACGGGTGTGGCGCAGGCCGTCGATGGTCTCGAAGCCCGAGGCGTCCATGCCGACGACGAGTGCGGTGTCTCGCGAGAGCGTCCCGTCGTCGACGATCCGGGGCAGCGCGACCTCGGGGTCGAGGAGGATCGCCGGGGCGTGGTTGCCCAGGTGACGCACGAGATCGGCCTTGGCGTCGGCCAACTGGGGTGCGGTCACCGAGCCGGGACCGTCGGGCGCATCGGTCATGACGGCCTTCATGCCGTTGCGTTGATCGCCGGCGACGATGAGCATGTTGCCCTCGGCGGTGGAGATCGCGGCCATGCCGCGCTTCTCGATGGTGGTGAGTTCGTTCACGGTGATCTCTCCTTGATGTGGGGTTCTGGTGTGTCGGGTTCGGGCGTCAGACGACGGCGTCGGTGGCCATGAGGTGTGGGGCGAGGAGGTGTGGAGCGAGCAGCCGTGCGGCGAATCTGGTTGCGCCGTAGGCGGTGTCCTGGCTGCGCGTCGACACGGTGACCGCGGGAAGGATGCGCGCGCGGGCGTCGCGCACACAGCGCATCCCGCTCCATCCACCGGTCAGCACGGTCGAGCGGGCCGGCGCGATCTCGCGGTCGAGGGCGGCGATCAGTCGGACGATCTCGTCGTTGCCGTGCTCGACCACCGCGGCGAAGATCTCCGCCGAGCTGACGCCGTCGGTGCGCACGGTCAGCGACAACACGCCGTCGTCGTTGCGGGCACCGGTCACCTCGATCCCGCCGTGCGCGAGTGCGTCCTGGGGCAGCGCGCACACCCGGTCGTCGAGACGATCGCGTCCGTCGCGGTCGGAGATGTCGAACATCTGCAGGGTGCGGCGCATGATCAGGCCGGTCTTCACCCCCGCGACGAGCACGTGTTTGCCGGGGACCACATGGCGCACCGCGTTGATCAGATGTTCGGCGAGGCGGGCCCGGGCCTGGGCCGACGGGGGTTCGTCGAGCACCCGCAGCAGCACCTCCGCGGTGCCCATGGACACGTGATATCCGTCGGCCGGGATCGCACCGCCGGCCTCGGCGGACACGAGATGGTCGTGTCCGGCGACGGTGAGTCGCGCACCGGTGAACGCGGCCGGCAGCCAGGCGGTGTCGGCGGACCCGAGGTCGGTGCCCGCGTCGACCAGGGCGGGAAGGATGTCGTCGCCGATCCCCAGGTGATCGAGCAGCGCCGTCCACGGGCCACCGGTGTCCTGGTCGAGCAGGCCGGTCCGCGACGCGAGCGAGTACTCGCCGACCTCGGCGCCACCGAGCATGCGGACCACGAACTCGGGCAGGTTGAACCAGCGCAGACCGGTGAGGTCGAGCCCCTCGGTGCGCAGGTGGGCGATCTTGGCCACCGAGACCTGGGCCCCGACCGGGAGACCGGTGTGCGCGGGGAAGTCGCCACGCAGGTGTTCGGGGAGTGCGGCCATCTCGGCGCCACCGCGCGGGTCGAACCACGCGAAGGCCGGGGCTGCCACCGCGCCCGCGGGGTCGACGAGGAAGCCGGTCTCCCCCATCCCCGACACGGCGACCGCCTCGATGCGGGTGTCGTCGGGCAGGCGGCGGGCGACCGCGGACATCAGGTCGACCACGACGGCCTCGAGGGCGGCCGCGTCCATGTCGGTGGTGCCCCCGGGACCGTTGCGCCACGGCGTGGGTCGTGACTCGATGAGGATCTCGCTGCCGTCGACGTCGGCGACGAGCATCTTCACACCGGTGCTGCCGAGGTCGAGGCCGGCGACGAGACGCGCGGTCATGCCCGACCTCCGGCGACGGGGAGGGTGTCGGACGCACGGGCGATGAGACGTGTGTCGGCGCGCAGGTCGACCGCCTGACCGTCGGGGTCGTCGAAACGCGCGACGAGACGGTCGAAGGCCAGCGCCCCGATGTGGCGCGGGTCCTGGTCGATGCAGGTGATCGACGGCGCCACGGCCTCGGCGAGCCCGAAACTGCCGAACGAGATCATGGCGACGTCGGTACGGGCGAGCTCGTGCAGCACCGACACCACCGAGGTGGCGTGACGCGCGTTGGACACGAACAGCGCCGTCGGCGGATCGGGTTGGGTCAGCAGGGCATCGACGACCGGGCGGACGGCGTCGGCGTGGTGGGCCACCTCCGGCATGAAGCGCGCCTGCGGGGTGATGCCGTGGCGGGCGAGGGTGTCGACGAAGGCGTCGCGGCGACGGCGCGCGGTCTGCAGACGTTCGTCGAGCCCCACGAGCGCGATGCTGCGGTGCCCGGCGGCGACGAGACGCTCGACGGCGTCGGTGGCTGCGGCGTAGTCGTTGACGGTGACCGAGTCGAACCCGGGGACCGAGCGGTCGACGGTGACGACCGGCAGGGTGGACCGCCGCGGGAGGAGGAAGTCGCCGTGGTCGCCGACCGGCGCGAGGATGATGCCGCGCACGTGCTGCCCGGCCAACCGCATGAGCTGGTCGCGTTCCCGGCCGGCGTCGAAGCCGGTGCTGCCGACGATCACGGCGAGCCCGAGTTCGAGTGCCCTGTCCTCGATCTCGCGGACCAGGGAGGCGAAGAACACGTCGTCGATGGAGTCGATCACGATGCCGATGGCGTTGCCCGCCCCCGACTTCAGTGATCGCGCGGCGGAATTGGGCACGTAGTCGAGTTCGACGACCGCGGCCTCCACGCGCGCACGCAGCTCGGGTAGCACGGTGTCGACGCCGTTGACCACCCGCGAGACGGTCTTGAAGCTGACCCCGGCGCGAGCCGCGACGTCTTTGATGCTGGCGCGATCTGCCACCGGCGACTCCTCCTGACAACGTTGTCTCGTGGTTCGCAGAACGAGGGGTTCCGGTGAGACAACGTTGTCTCGTATGATCCACAGCGTGGACCGCACCTGTCAAGCCCCTGCCCCGACCGATCCGGTGTCACCGTCGGTGGTGGCGGTCGCCGGCCCCGCGGGGAGCGGGAAGACGACGCTCGGGCGGGCACTGGCGGTGGCGCTGGGGCGCCCGATCCTCGACCTCGACACGCTCACCAACCCGCTGCTCGACCGGTTACCGCTGCTCGGGGTCGACGGACACTGGAACGCCGACGGACCCCACCGAGTCGCGGTCCGCGATGCCCGCTACGCGGTGTTGCGTTGCGCCGCGGCCGATCTGGTGGCCGTGGGCCAGAGCCCGATACTCGTCGCCCCGTTCACCGCCGAGCTCGCCGGCGGCGACGCGTGGCGGGCGCTGGGCGCTGCGGTCGCACCCGCGCCGATCACCGTGGTCCACCTGACCGGAGCGCCCGAGCTGCTCGAGGCGCGTCGGGCGCTCAGAGGTGCCGACCGTGATCGGCAGCGTCCCCGCGTCGATCGCGCCACCGAGATCGCCGTGGACGTCGTCGGCATCGACGCCGCACTGACCACCGAACAGCAGGTGTTCCGGGTGCTGCGCGCCCTCGGTGTCCGCACGCCGGTCGACGCCGCGTCGGCGCTCTTCGGCGAGACCTTCGACGCGGTTCTGTTCGATCTCGACGGCACCCTGCTCGACTCAACCGCGGCGGTGCATCGCAGTTGGTCGAGGGTCGCCGACGAGTTCGGGTTCGACCTCCACGACTCCGCCATCGGACACGGCATGCCCGCCGCCGCAGGCCTCTCGGCCATCCTCGGCCCCGAGTCGGGACCCGCCGCCGGCGCACGACTGATCGCCCTAGAGACCGACGACGTGGCCGATGTGACGGCCATCCCCGGCGCTCTGGACACGCTCGCGGGTCTCGACGACATCCCCTGGGCCGTGGTCACCTCGGGCACACCACCGGTCGCCGGGGCGCGGATGGCCGCCGCCGGGATCTCCGCGCCGCACATCGTGATCACCGCCGACGACGTCGACCGCGGTAAGCCCGACCCCGAGCCCTACCTGCTCGGTGCGGCCCGACTGGGCGTCGATCCACGACGGTGCCTGGTGGTGGAGGACGCCCCGGCCGGCATCACCGCGGGACGCGCCGCGGGGTGCCGGGTTCTCGGGATCCGTGGCACCGTCGATCTCACCGACTCCGGGGCAGATCTCCTGGTCGACGCACTCGATCAGATCGAGATCGTCGCGCGAGGAGAAGGGTTCGCACTCACGCCGCGGTGACGGCGACGATGGTCAGTGGCGATGGGTGCGGGCACCCGATGCCGTACGGGGTGAACAGGATTCCCGCACCACGAGTTCCACGTCGAGGATGTTGCGACGCCGGAAACGTCGCTGCGGGTGCTCTATGCGACCGAGGATGCGTTCGATGGCCTGGCGCCCGAGTTCGGCGGGGTTCTGATCGATCACGGTGACCGGAGGGCAGACCGCGTCGGCCAGGGGGAAGTCGCCGAACCCGACGAAGGCCACGTCATCGAGACCCAACAGCTGGATGGCCGGCACGCAGTCCATCGCGACCCGGGCGTTCGACAGGAACAGCGCGGTGGGCGGGTCGTCGAGCGCCATCAGGTCGCGCAGAGCGGTGACCGCCTCGGCGCGGTCCATCACGCCGGTGACCACCAGCGAGTCGTCGACCGTGAGGTCGCGCCCGGCGAGTGCGTCGCCGTACCCGGCGAGTCGGTTGCGGGTGGTGGGGATGTCGGAGTTGTCGCCGATGAAGGCGATCCGGTGGTGTCCCTTGGCCAAGAGGTGTTCGGTGGCGATCACCGCACCGCCGTGATCGTCGTCGACGAAGCTGTCTGCGGTGATGCCGTTCGCGGCACGGTCGACGAAGACGGTGGGTGTGCGCCCGATCCACCGCTTGAGGTACTCGTGATCGACCCCGGTCGGCGCGATGATCAGACCGCTGAGCTGGCGGCGCAGCAACGACTCGACCAGTCCCTGTTCGGCGGCGCCGTCGGTGCCCAGGCTCGTGATGAACACGGCCATGTCGTTGCGGCGCGCACGGTCCTCGATCGCCCGGGCGATGGCGGCGAAGAACGGATCGGCGATGTCGGGAACGGCCACACCGACCGCGGCGGTGTGGCCGGCGCGGAACGACGTCGCGATCGTGTTCGGCACGTAGTTCAACGATTCCAGCGCCGCGGTCACCCGTGCGCGGGTGTCGGGATCGACGTGCGGGTCGTCGTTGTAGACACGCGACACCGTCTTGGCGCTCACGCGCGCGAGCGCGGCGACATCCTGCATCGTCGTCACGGCCCCACCTCCTCGTCGAGTGCCATCCTGCCGGTCATCGCGCTCAGCGACAGGTGTAGCCGCCGTCGATGGGCAGGCTGACGCCCGAGATCATCGATGCGTCGTCGCTGAGCAGGAAGGCGATGGGGCCGGCGATCTCGTCCTCGGTGGCCCACCGTCCGAGCGGCATGGCCTCGAGGAACGGGCCCTCGATCTCCGGCCGGCCCCAGTAGAACGCCGACATCTCCGTCATCACCACGGTCGGGTTCACGCTGTTGACGCGGATGCCGTGCGGCCCGAGTTCGAGAGCCGAGACGCGAGTGATGTTGTCCACGGCCGCTTTCGACGACCCGTAGGAGATGTGGCCGGGCAGGGCCACCAGGCCGGCCTGGCTCGACACGTTGACGATCGAGCCCCGGCCGGCGGCGATCATCGCCGGCGCGACGTACTTGGTGACCAGCAGGGTGCCACGGGCGTTGATGGAGATGACCTTGTCGAAGATGTCGATGTCGGTGTCCTGCGGGGTGGCGATCTCGCCGCCGAACCCGCCGCAGTTCACCACGCCGTCGAGCGCGAGACCCGAGAGAGCGTCGCGTATCTCGTCCTCGGAGGTCAGGTCGAACGCGAGCGGGGTCGCTCCGGTCTCGTCGGCGAGTTTGTCGAGCACGTCGGTCTGCCGACCCGAGGCGATCACGCCGGCGCCGTCGGCGACCAGTCGACGCACGGTGGCGGCACCGATGCCGCCGCTGGCTCCGGTGACCAGGATCGTCTGTCCGGTGAAGTCGGCCATCGCGACCCTCCCTCTTCGTCTGTCTCGTGACATGTCATGTCATCGATGTCATCACCCACGGATCGGGGTTCGCATGTCATCGATGTCATGGACGGTAGACGACACCGCCACCGGGCGTCCCGCGTTTGCGCAATTGGTTGCTACGCCGCAGTTCAGAGCCGTGACACGGTGTCACGAACCCTGGCCCGGACGCCGTTGTCGCGCGCAGGTGTCGACACGGCCATGTCATCGGTGTCATGAATTTCCGCCGAACGCGTGACAAACCGGTGAGGTGTGGGTCACACTGATCCGCATCGAACCCGACGGACGTGTTCGAGCCGAGAGGACGGGATGCGACGATGCAGCCGGTGGCGGAGGTGAGTCAGGTGGAGCGAGCAACCGCCACATCGGATCTCGCCGCGCTCGTCGACGAGCTCGCGGCCCGTGCCCGTTCCCTCGTGGCCTCGGGCGAGCGTCGGATCCTGGGCATCACCGGACCCCCCGGAGTGGGCAAGTCGACGCTGTGCGCCATGCTCGCCGCCCGCCTCGGCAGCGATGCCGTGCTCGTCGGGATGGACGCGTTCCACCTCGCCAACGAGGAGCTCGAGCGGCTGCACCGACGCGACCGCAAGGGCGCACCCGACACCTTCGACGTCGACGGCTACGTCGCGCTCCTCCGCCGGTTGCGTTCGCAGAGCGCCGATCTCGTCTACGCACCGCGGTTCGAGCGGGCGATCGAGGAGTCGATCGGCTCGGCCGTCCCCATCGCGCGCACGACACCGCTGGTGGTCACCGAGGGCAACTACCTCCTGCTCGACCGCGGCGGCTGGGAGGAGGTGCGCGGCGTGCTCGACGAGGTCTGGTTCCTCGACGCCGCCGCCGACGTCCGCGCCGCACGGCTCGTCCGTCGCCACGAACACCACGGCCGCTCGCACGACGACGCCTTGCGGTGGACCGAGGACGTCGACATGCGCAACGCCGCGGTGATCACCGCGACCCGCCACCGCGCCGACCTCGCCGTCACCGTGCCCGACGCGCAGGGTTCGGTGCCGGGCGCCGTCCTCGACGTGCCGCCCGGCTGATGCCGAGCCGTCCCCCACCCGACCCCCACACCGACCCGTCCGATCGCAAGGAGCCACCCATGGCAGAACCGTCCCCCGGCCGCACGCCGATCCTGCAGGCACGCGGGCTGTCACGCAGCTTCGGCAACGTGCGTGCGCTCGACGACGCCGACTTCGAGGTCCGCGCCGGCGAGGTGGTCGCGTTGATCGGCGACAACGGAGCCGGCAAGTCGACGCTGGTGAAGGCGCTCTCGGGCAGCCTCGCCCTCGACTCCGGAGAGATCCTCTTCGACGGCACCCCGGTCGATCTGAACAGCCCCACCGCCGCAGCCGATCTCGGTATCGAGACGGTGTTCCAGGATCTCGCGTTGGCCCCGCACCTCAACGCTGCGCAGAACATGTTCCTGGGTCGGGAACTGCCGGCACCGGGCCTGCTCGGGAAGTTCGGTTTCCTCAACACCGCCGAGATGCGCAGGCAGTCGCAGGAGGCGTTGGACGACCTCGGCGCGACCGTGCGCAGCCTGACCGACCCGGTGGGCTCGATGTCGGGTGGTCAGCAGCAGGCCATCGCGATCGCGCGCGCCGTCGCCTGGGCCAAGGGCGTCGTCTTCCTCGACGAGCCCACCGCCGCACTGGGTGTGGTGCAGACCCGCAACGTCCTCGACACCATCCGCCGCGTGGCCGACAAGGGTGTCGGCGTGGTCTTCATCAGCCACTCGATGCCCCACGTCATCGAGGTCGCCGACCGCGTGCAGGTGCTGCGGATGGGACATCGCGTCGCCACGTTCGACGCCAAGAACACGACCATGGAACAACTCGTCGGTGCGATGACCGGCGCGACCGTCGGAGCAGCCTCATGAGCAACCAGACCATGACCCCGCCCGCCGGCGTCACCCCGCCGAGGAAGAACGAGCCCGAGCACCGCGGGTTCGACCTCGTCGGCGCGATGTCGAAACTCGCACGCCTGCAGATGATCCAGATCGTCCTGGTGCTCGTCGCGATCTGCCTGGTGTTCTCGATCATGTCGCCCGAGAGCTTCCCCGAGTGGGGCAACTTCCGCCAGATCATCCAGAACGTCTCGATCCTCGCCGTCCTCGGCATCGGCATGACGTTCGTGATCGTCACCAGCGGTATCGACCTCTCGGTCGGTTCGGTGCTGGTGTTCTCCGGTGTCGTCGCCGCGAAGACGATGCGCGCCATCGGCGGTGACGGCTGGGGTGTCGCCACGATCGGCATCGTCGTCGCCGTCGCGTGCGGTCTCGCGTGGGGACTGCTCAACGGCATCCTCATCGGCAAGGCCAAGGTCCCGCCGCTGATCGTCACCCTCGGCACCCTCGGCGCGGCGCTCGGTCTGTCGCAGGTGATCACCGGCGGCGTCGACATCCGCGACGTACCCCCGGTCCTGGTCGACACCATCGGCTACGGCAACCTGCCCGCCACCACCCTGCCGCTGATCTCGGTGATCGCCATCGTGGCGGTCGTGATCTTCGGTGTCGTGTTGCACCGCAGCAAGTTCGGGCTCTACACCTTCGCGGTCGGCTCGAAGGAGGAGTCGGCCCGTCGGGTCGGCATCAAGGTCGACCTCCACCTCATCAAGATCTACGCACTGTCGGGAGCGATGGCCGGTCTGGCCGGCATCCTGTCGCTGTCGCAGTACGGCACGACCGCGATCGCGGGGCAGTCGCAGACCAACCTCAACGTGATCGCCGCCGTCGTCATCGGTGGCACCAGCCTCTTCGGCGGTGTCGGGACCATGTTCGGCACGGTGGTGGGCCTGTTCATCCCGGCCGTACTGCTCAACGGTTTCGTGATCGTCGGAGTCGAGCCGTTCTGGCAGCAGGTCGCCGTCGGTGCCGTCCTCATCGCCGCGGTCTATTTCGATCAGCGTCGCCGAGCCGCCGCCAGTCGCGGTCAGTCGACGTCGTCGCTGAAGAAGCTCTGGTCGAAGAGTCCCTGACTCACAGCGTCTCCGGTTCCCCTCACTCTCCCCGACGCCACACCCCGTGCGTCATCTGACAAGAAAGCCATCATGACAATCTCACGCATCAGCGTTGCTGCCCTGGCCGTTCTCTCCACCTCGGCCCTTGTGCTGTCCGGGTGTTCCTCGGACTCCGGTGGCGGCAGCAACAAGCTCGCCTTCATCCAGGGCGTCAGCGGCGACGAGTTCTACATCAGCATGCAGTGCGGCATCGAGGACGCGGCCAAGAAGGCGGGCGCCTCGGTCGAGGTGCAGGGTCCCGCGAAGTTCGACCCCACCCTGCAGAAGCCGATCGTCGACTCCGTCGTCGCCTCGCGACCCGCCGCGATCCTCATCGCCCCGACCGACGTCGCCGCCATGCAGGCCCCGCTCGCCGCCGCCGAACGCGCCGGCATCAAGATCGTGCTCGTCGACACCACCATCAACGATCCTTCGATCGCGGTCTCGGCGATCTCGTCGGACAACGCCGGTGGCGGCGCCGAGGCGTTCTCGGCCATCCAGCAGCTCAACCCCTCGGGCGGCAAGGTGCTCGTCATCTCCACCGACCCGGGTGTCTCCACCACCGACGCCCGCGTGGCGGGGTTCTCGGGCGCGGTCGCCAAGGACTCGAAGTTCTCCTACCTCGGGGTGCAGTACAGCCACAACGATCCCGCCGAGGCGGCCAAGCTCGTCACCGCCGCGCTCGCCAAGGACCCCGACATCGTGGGCGTGTTCGCCACCAACACCTTCGCCGCGGAGGGCACCGCCACCGGTGTACGCCAGGCCGGCAAGCAGGACCAGGTGAAGATCGTCGGCTTCGACGCCGGCCCGGCACAGGTGAAGCAGTTGCGCGAGGGCGTGGTGCAGGCCTTGATCGCCCAGCAGCCCGCCACCATCGGCACCGACGGCGTGGAGCAGGCCATGAACGCGATCGACGACAAGCCGGTCACCAAGACCATCTCGACCGGATTCCACGTGATCACCAAGGACACGATCGACGGAGACGGCGCGCAATACGTCTACAAGTCGTCGTGCTGATGACGATCTGACGTCCATCAGACTGCGGTGGCGCCCCGCGACCACGAAACCGGGGCGCCACCGCATCCCATTTGCGATACTTCGATTCTGTCCAGCGACACCCCCGGAGGTGATCTGATGCCGGCTCTGCACCGAGCAACCGTGACCGATCTCCCGGGACATGTCGGCGTCGCCTCCCACGTCACCGACCCGTCGGCGTTGACGATCGGGATCGCCCATTTCGGTGTCGGCGGTTTCCACCGCGCACACGAGGCGATGTTCGTCGACCGGTTGCTCGCCGCGGGCCACACCGACTGGGCGATCTGCGGGATCGGCGTCCTCCCCGGCGACCGTCGGATCACCGACATCCTCGCCGCGCAAGATCACCTCTTCACGCTGGTGACCACCGATGCCGACGGCCGTCGTGACACGCGTGTCATCGGCGCCGTGGCCGACATGATCTTCGCGCCCGACCGTCCACGGGACGTGCTCGACGTGCTCACCGCGCCGGGCACGCGGATCGTGTCGTTGACGATCACCGAGGGCGGCTACGGCGTCGACGACACCACCGGCAAGTTCGCCCCGCGCGACGCCCTGACCGTCCGCGACCTCGACCATCCCGACGACCCACGCAGCGTGTTCGGGTTCATCGTGGCCGCTCTACGGATGCGCAGGGATGCGGGCCTCGCGCCGTTCACCGTCATGTCGTGCGACAACATCGAACACAACGGTCGGGTCGCCCGCGCCGCGGTCACCGGTTTCGCGGCGCGCCACGACGCCGATCTGGCCCGCTGGATCGACGAGAACGTCGCCTTTCCCAGCTCCATGGTCGACCGCATCACCCCCGCCACCACCGACGCCGTCGTCGAGCAGGTCGGCCGCGAACTCGGTGTCGACGACGCGTGGCCGGTGGCCTCGGAGGCGTTCGCCCAATGGGTGCTCGAGGATTCCTTCTCGGCCGGCCGGCCCCCGTTCGACGACGTCGGCGTGGTCCTCGTCGACGATGTCGAGCCCTACGAACACATGAAGTTGCGGCTGCTCAACGCGTCGCACCAGGTGCTCAGCCATCTCGGGGTGCTCGCCGGGTACACCTACGTGCACGAGGCCCTCGCCGACGACGACATCCGCGGCTTCGTCGGCTCGTACATGCGCCGCGAGGCGCTGCCGACGCTGCGACCGGTGCCCGGTGTCGATCTCGACGACTACATCACGCAGTTGCTCGAACGGTTCTCCAATCTCGCGATCCGCGACACCCTCGCCCGTCAGATGGTGAACACCTCCGATCGTGTGCCGAAGTTCGTGCTGCCGGTGATCGCCGACCGCCTGCGGGCCGCGGCGTCGATCGACCACGCCGCGCTCATGCTCGCGGCCTGGTGCGCGGTGCTCGACGCCGACACGATCCCCATGATCGACGCCGACACCGACCACCTCCGGCGCCTCGCCTGGGCCGATCACGACCGGCCCGGCGCGTTCCTCGAGTACACCGAGGTGTTCGGCCGGCTCGCGTCGAGCGTGTGCCTGCGGGTGGCCTACCAACTCGCGAAATGCCATCTGCAGGACCATGGTCCGATCGGGGCGATGCGCATGGTCGCCGCCCACTCCAGCGGCGTCCGCTGATCATCCCGACGGTCCTGCGCGGGCGTCGGCGACCGCAGTACGTGCGCCGAACGGACCGAGATCGACGTCGACGGACCCGCTGACCACCACGTCGTCACCGTCGGTGCGACATCGCGTGATCCGTACCTTCGTCTCACCGGCGACGGCGCGAGCTGCGCCGCAGGGGTCGTCGAGTGCGAGGATCCACCGCTGCGCCGCGGCCAGCGCCGCGAGATCGACGGCCGACTGCGCGCGGTGACGGGCGACGACGGCCGCACCGAACCAACTCACCCCCACGATCAGCGCCACCATCGCCGCGATCACACACGCACCGAGCACGGTGGCCATCCCCTGTTCGTCGCGCAGCCGCACGCGCCACGTCATCACGAGGCGTCCTGTGCGACCGGCTCACGGACCGCGACCGCCTCGGCACCGAGGTCGACGCCGGGCAGCACCGGCGACGTCGCGTGCACGGTGACCACCACACGATCGCCGCGTCCGCCGATGGAGATCTCGGCGCCGGCCGGGGCGACCGACCGGCCCGCCGAGAGGGCGCCGGAGGCGTCCCCCTGTGCTGCGATGCGCGCGGTCTCCCGAGCCGCGTCGACGCAGCGCAGATGCGTGCCGATCGCCAGGACAGCGCCGATCCCCAGGACGAGGACGGCCACGATCGAGGCGATCGCGAACGCGGCCTCCACCGAGACCATGCCGCGCTCGTCCGCCAGCCGTCGCACCGCGTGGCGACCCACAGCACAGCGGCGGGCACGGGGGCGGGGCGAAGTGAGAACCATGTCACTCCGACGCGGGGACACGCGTGGTGGTTCCCCGTCATCGCAGGTGAGCGATTCGTCATGCTTCGGGCTGCATCACAGTTGTCGAAGAGTTCGGGTTCTGGCCCCACCACGAACAGCGCGCGGGCCGAACTCCCGGTGTTTACTCATGATCATGACGCAAGGCACATGCTCGGTCGCCGTGATCATCCCTGTGTACAACGAGCAGGATTACATCCTCGACACACTGCGCGCGATCGATGCCCAGGAGTTCGATTCCACCGTTCACCGCGACCTTCTCGGCGGTTTCCGGGTCATCGTGGTCGACAACAACAGCACCGACACGACCGCGGAGCTGGTCAACGCCTACATCGAGGCAGGCACCCGCTTCCCGGTCGAGATCATCACCGAGACCGAGAAGGGCAGCGGCTGCGCTGCCGATTCGGGCGCCAAGCGGGCGATCGAGCTGGGCGCGAAGTTCATCGCCCGCACCGACGCCGATTCGCTGCCGGCCACCGACTGGCTCGCCCACCTGCTGATCCCCTTGTTCGAGGGCAAGCACCTCGTGGGTGGACGCGTGAAGGCCCGCAGCGACGAGGGCACCTCCTCGTTCGCGTTCAACGCGATCGGCCATCTGTGGCGTGTGGGCCACGCCGCCGAGTGGCTGCGGACCCGACGCGGTCCCGAGGATCAGCGGCGCAGCTTCGCCGTCGTCGGCAACAACATGGCGATCGACGCCGAGATCTACACCGAGTGCGGCGGCTTCCCGCGGACCAACATGAGCGACCTCGACGACGACTACGTGCTGCAGCAGCGCGTTCGGCACGTCGCCGGCGGTGACGCCATCGCACTGCAGAAGGACGCCCTCGTCTACACCTCCCTGCGTCGCCTGGAGGCCTTCGGGGTGAAGGACTTCGTCGCCTGGTACCACGATCGCGACGGCGCCGGGAAGACCATGGAAGCCGACGTCCGCTGAGCGTCGATCAGATGATGGTCACGGCCGTCCCGATCGTGTTCACTGGTCCCCGTGTCGGGTAACGGGTCGCCCCGCGTCGCTGTCGTCGTCGCGGCGTTCAACGAGGAGAAGTTCATCCTCGACACGCTGCGCGGCCTCGACGCCCAACGGTTCGACAGTCTCTTCCAGCGCGAGGTGCTCGGGGGTTTCCGTGTCATCGTCGTCGACAACAACAGCACCGATCGCACCGCCGACCTCGTTCGCGAGTTCATCGCCGCGGGCACGCGTTTCCCGTTCGACCTGATCACCGAGACCGAGAAGGGCACCGGTTGCGCGGTCGACACCGGGACGCGTCACGCGATCGCCGGTGGCGCGGTGTTCATCGCCCGCACCGACGCCGACACCATTACCGCACCCGACTGGCTCGGCAACCTGCTGCGCCCGCTGCTGCAGGGCAAGCGCCTGGTGGGCGGACGGTTGCGCGCCCGCACCGACGAGGGATCGACGGCGAAGGTGTTCAACGCGGTCGGATCGCTGTGGCGGATCGGCCACGCCGTCGACTGGGTGAAGACCCGCAACATGCCCGACGAGGAGCGCCGCAGTTTCGCGGTGTGCGGACCGTCGATGGCGTTCGACGCCGACATCTACGAGCGCAGCGGCGGTTTCCCGCGCACGAAGATCGACGACGAGGACGAGGACCACGTGCTGCAGGTCCGTGTGCGCAAGGTCGCCGGCGGCGACGCCATCGCGCTGGCCAAGGATGCGGTCGTCTTCATGTCGCTGCGCCGTCTGCAGGGGCTCGGCGCCAAGGACTACATCGCCTGGTACGGCACCGACGACCGCGACACCACCGGAAAGCAGATCGACATCCGCTGATCGGATGGCTCGGCTCGACGGGACCCGCGATCACCGGGTACAGGCGTCAGGTTCGTCGCGTTTCACAATTTCTGATGTGTTCACCTGAAAATTGCGGCGAATTACGCAACCTCGTGTTTACATTTCGACATGCACACTGGCGTGCGCCCGGCAGCAGGCTCTGCGTGACGGGCGAACAGAAATCTGTTGTGGCGGTCATCGTTCCGGCCCACAACGAGGAGAAGTACATAGCGCACACGCTGCGGGCCCTGGATCGTCAGGAGTTCCGTGTGACCGTCGACGGCCGTATGCTCGACACGTTCCGGGTCATCGTGGTCGACAACGCGAGCACCGACGGCACGCGAGACGTCGTCACGGCGCACATCGCGTCGAACCCCCGCGTCCCTGTCGAGCTCATCACCGAGAGCGAGAAGGGCACGGGCTGCGCGGTGGACACCGCCGCACGGCACGCGATCGCGACGGGCGCGCACTATGTCGCCCGCACCGACGCCGACTGCCTCCCGCGCACGGACTGGCTGAACCGCATCGTCGCACCGCTGCTCGACGGAAAGCGATTGGTCGCCGGACGCCTGCGCGCCCGCACCGACGAAGGATCGACCGGGTACGTCTTCAACGCGGTCGGCACCTTCTGGCGGCTGGGTCATCTGCTGCAGTGGTGGGCGACCCGTCACGAGGCCGATGCGGACCGACGCAGCTTCGCGGTGTGCGGCGGGAACATGGCGTTCGACGCCGACATCTACCTCACCAGTGGTGGCTTCCCGCGGGTGCGGATCGACGAGGCCAACGAGGACGACATGCTGCAGCGGCGCGTCCGCGCCATCACCGGCAAACGTGGCCTCGCACTCGCCCCCAAAGCGGTCGTCTACATCTCCCTGCGCCGACTGCAGGCGGTGGGCGTCAAGGAGTTCGCGGCCTGGTACGGAACCGACGAGCGCGACAGCACCGGCAAACAGGTCGACATCCGCTGAGACCCGCTCACGCCCGCGAGTGCGGGCGTGAGCGAGACGCGGCGTGGCGCTACCCCACCGCGGTGTTCAACGCCTTGGTGATGATCCCGGTCAGGCTCGACACGATGTTGTCGCCGGTGACGACCGTGTACAGGATCGCCCCGAAGGCTGCGGCGGCGATCGTGCCGATCGCGTACTCGGCGGTCGACATCCCGTCCTCGTCGGTGGCCGCGATCATGATCTGCGTCTGCAGGTCTCGAATCCATCTGGTGCTCATCGTTTCTCCCCTGGTGATGCGCGACAGAGGTCTCCGCCGCGTCGTGGATCGGTCGGAGCCGGCGCGTTCACAGCACCCCTCCGCCGAGAACTCGGCCCGCGAGTCCGATCACCACCGGCACGATGCCGAGGCAGACGAACGCGGGCAGGAAACACAGGCCCAGCGGCCCGGAGATGGCGACGCCGGCGCGCTCGGCGGCCGCGGCGGCGTTGTCCTGGGCTGCGGCTCGTTCGGCCTCGGCCAGCTCGCCCAGCCCGCGGACCGGTGACGAGCCGGCACGCGCGGAGCGACGGGCCATGGCGCACAACGACGTCGCCGCGGGGCCGGCGTTCTCCGGCGTCTCCCACGCCTGGGCCGGGTCGGCCCCCAGTGCGAGCAACTCCGAGGCACGGGTGAGCGTCTCCTCGAGATCGGGCGGCGCCGATCGTGCGACCACCGCCGCGGCCGAGGCGACCGGCATCCCGGCCCGCAGGCACACGGCGAACAGGTCGTATCCGGCCGCGGTGGCGAACGGGTCGTCGCGGGGCCGCGTCACGCCGAGCCACCGTGGGGTGCGGTCGGGCGGGGGTGGGGGCGCGATCCGGAACACCGTCCAACCCGGCGGCGGCATCACGAGAAGTCCGACCGCAGCAGCCATTCCGGCCACGACCCAGTGGACGGTCACGGTGTCATCACCTTCGCGGTGATCTTCTCGGTCCACCACAGACCGACGGCGACCAGACCCACACCGATCACCAGCAGGATGCCGCCGAGGCCGCCGCCGGTGAGCACGGCGAGCGGTGACGCGCCCATCGCCTGGCCGAGACCGATCCCGAGGACCGGGAGAAAGGCCAGCACCGTCGCCGTCGCGCGGGCACCGGCGAGCGCTGCGCGGGTGCGTTCGGTGAACCGACGTCGGGCGACGAGATCGTCTCGTACCGCCGAGAGCAGGTCGGCCATCGGCAGGCCCTGCTGTTCGGCGGTGCGCCAGGCGACGGCGACCCGATCCCACGACGACTGGTGCACCGCGCCGGCGTTCTCGACACCGGCCGCGACATCGCCGCCGAGTTCGGCTCGACCGGCCATCCTCGTGACCACCGACACGACCGATCCCGGTGAATCACGCTGCGCCACATCGCACGCCGCGGCGACATCGTCGGCGGCCTGACGACACGCGCGCGCCGGGTGGGCACCGACCGACAGTTCCGCGATCATCACTGCGACGGCGTCGAGCAGCAGGTCGAGGGCATCGGAATCGGTCCGTTCGCGCCGACGCAGGCCCGCGCGGTGCAGCAGCGAGACTCCGACGATCGTCGCGGCCACACCCGCCGACAGACCGAACGCCACGACCGCGGCGAGGGCCGCACCACCGGCGACGAGCACGCCGAGCGGGACGCTCGTCCGCCGTCGCGTCTGCTCGGGCGCGAGGCCCCGGATACGGCTGGCGGGTCGCGCGTGCGGCCACAGCAGCAGCAGTGCGGCCACCGCCGCCGCGACGGCACTCACCGCGCGATCCCGCCGCAACGCTGCGCCATCACCGTGCGCAGGCGATCCACAGCGGATCCGAACCCGGTGTCGCGACGCCAGACCGGCTCGATGTGGACCCATCCGTCGGCGCCGCGGTCGACCATCCCGATCTCGGCGACACCGCGGTGACCGTCGGCGTCACGCGCCACCACGACCACCACATGGACCGCGGCGGCGAGCTGGCTGTGCAGCGCGGTGCGGTCCATTCCGCCGAGGGCGGCGAGCGCCTCCATCCGCGCGGGGACCTCCGCCCCGGAGTTCGCGTGGAGCGTTCCCGCGCAGCCCTCGTGGCCGGTGTTCAGTGCGGTCAGCAGGTCGACGACCTCGGGCCCGCGGACCTCGCCGACCACGATGCGGTCCGGCCGCATCCGCAGGGCCTGGCGCACCAGATCACGGACGGCGACCGCGCCGGCACCCTCGACATTCGCGGTCCTGGCCACGAGGCGCACCACGTGCGGGTGGGCGGGCGCGAGTTCGACGGCGTCCTCGACGACGAGGATCCGCTCGGCCGGATCGACGCGGCCGAGCATGGCGCTCAACAACGTCGTCTTGCCTGCCCCGGTCCCGCCCACCACGAGGAACGCCAGGCGTGCGGCGACGATCGCCTCGACGAGCTCGGCGATCTCCGGCGGTACGGCCCCACGTTCGACGAGCGCCCCGAGGTGTTGGGTGGCCGGGCGCAACACCCGCAGCGACAGGCAGGTGCCGTCGACGCTGATCGGTGGGATGACGGCGTGCAGGCGCACGCTGTAGCCGCGACGGCCCACATTGCTGAGCTGGCCGTCCACCCATGGCGCCGCGTCGTCGAGTCGTTTGCCCGCCCCGAGCGCCAGGCGGACGGCGAGGCGTCGGACCGCGGCGTCGTCGTCGAACCGCACGGCGCTCGGCACGAGACCTCTCCCTCGGTCGACCCACACCTGGTCGGGGCCGACGACGAGGATGTCCGCGACGTCGGGATCGGACAGCAGGTGCTCGAGCCGTCCGGCGCCGACGAGCTCGGTCTGCAGGAAGCGCAGGGCCTCGAGGAGGTCGGTGTCGCCGAGGACGCCCCCCGATTCGGCCCGCACGGCATCAGCCATCACCTGCGGGGTGGGATCCGCCGACTCGGCGGCAAGACGCTCACGCACACGGATCAGCAGGTCCGATCTCGACTCGGGACTGCTCATGCCGCGAGTCCGGCCACGTCGAGGACACGATCGAGCACGGCGTCGGCAGCCGCACCGAGCGGTGAACGGCGGCCGAGTGGGAGTCGGCCCGACTCGATGGCGACGGCGAGGTGTCGTTGTGGACGGAGTGCGGCGAGAAGGTCGATGTCGACGATGGTCGCGATCTGTGAGGCGGTGAGTCCGCCGGGCGCGGGTCCGCGCACCACCAGTCCGAGACGGTCGGTCACCGGACGCCATCGGGTGACGGTGTCCCTGGCGGCCGCACAGCCGCGCACGGTCGCGGTGGTCACGACGACCACCAGGTCGACGCACTCGACGACGGCCCGGCAGACGGAATCGGTGGCGCGGGGCAGGTCGACGACCACGACGTCGCCGCTGTCGCGACCGGCCTCGATGACCGCGACGGCCGCATCCACACCGATGCGATGGTCGACCCCTCGGCGCGGGCACAACAGCGCGAGTCCGGGGGCGGCGTGCGGCACGGCCGCGTGGAGGCTGTCGGCGAACACCGCGCCGCCGTCGAGGGTGAGATCGGGCCATCTGAGCCCGGCGGAATCCTCGACCCCGAAGATCAGGTCGCTGCCGCCGCCGAGCTCGTCGAGGTCGAGCAGCAGCGCCGATCCGGACAGGTCATCGGCCGCCCGCGTGGCGACCGCGGCCGCCAGCACCGATGCGCCGGCCCCGCCGTGGCCACCCAGGACCGCGACGGCCGCGCCCGCGCGACGTCGTGGCGCTCGATATCGACTGAGCGCACCGACGACGGCGTGCTCGTCGGCCGGCAGGACCAGTCCGTCCTCGGCGCCGAGGGTGAGCGCGGCGCGCCAGAGCCCGGGATCGACCTCGGCGGGTCCCACGACCAGTACCGATCGCCGTCGTGGCCACCCCAGCGCGATCAGCTCGCGGGCCGCCGCCGCGTCGACGACCACGGCCGCCGACTCCGACCACGCGCGACGCGCGGTCGCGGCAGTGGCGTCGACCACCTGGTAGCCGGCCGCCGCGGCGCAGCGCGCGACGTCGTCGCGCAACTCCACGCCGACGAGCGCGAGGAGTTGATCGGTCCCGAGTCGTCGATCGGGGATGGGCGAGTGATCGGTCATGGCGACGATGATCGCCGTGCACACCCATGCACCGAGCCCGTCGACCCCGAGAACAGGGCGACCGTGTGGATGAGTCGATATCTGTGCACAACCGTGTCGAACAATCGGTACACCTGTGCACTGGACATCACGAGAAAACACAGCATGACAGATGTTGAGAAAAAGAGATCTGCACCAGCGGCAATGCTCGAGAAAGGGCCGCAAATAGAGGACGACCCCGGCCAGGGGGGGAGGAGGCCAGGGTCGTCGCGTTTCAGCCCCGGGGGGTCGGGCTGAAAGCCCCGGATGAACCGGGTAAGAACGACTATACACACCGCCGCGGGGTGTAATGCAAGTTACCGGCGGTTGTTACCCCCGGGTAGTTTTCGGCGCCTGACCAGACGAAACCTCGAGGTGTGCCCCACCGGCACCGCGCCGTGAGGCCACCGGGGACGTACGCTCGGCTGGTGACCGTGACCCCGCCCGGCCGAGACGGTGTCCCGAGGTCGGCAGGCGCCGCCGACACCCCGGTCGCCGCATTTTTCGACCTCGACAAAACAATCATCGCGAAGTCGAGCACGCTCGCATTTTCTCGCCCATTCTTCGACGAGGGATTGATCAATCGTCGGGCCGTTCTGAAATCCAGTTATGCGCAGTTCTTGTTCCTGCTGACCGCCGCCGACCGTGACCAGGTGGAGCGGCTGCGCAGGCACGTCACCCAGATGTGCGCCGGGTGGGATGTCGATCAGGTGCGGGGCATCGTCGCCGAGACGCTGCACGACATCGTCGACCCGCTGGTGTTCGCCGAGGCCACCGACCTCATCGCCGGCCACCGCGCCCGCGGACACGACGTGGTGATCGTGTCGGCGTCGGGCAGCGAGATCGTGGAGCCCATCGGCGAGATGCTCGGCGTCGACACCACCGTGGCCAGTCGCATGGAGGTCGTCGACGGGCACTACTCCGGCGAGGTGGAGTTCTACTGCTACGGCGACGGCAAGGTGACGGCGATGGAGGAACTCGCCGCGCGGCGCGGATACGACCTCGAAGCCTGTTTCGCGTACTCCGACTCCATCACCGACCTCCCGATGCTCGCCGCGGTCGGTCACCCCACGGCCGTCAATCCCGATCGCCAGTTGCGCAGGGCCGCAGCGACTCACGGCTGGCCCGTGCTCACGTTCTCCCGCCCGGTATCGCTGCGCGAGCGCATCCCCGGCGCGCCGTCGCGCGGCATGCTCACCGGAGCCGCGGCCGTCGGTGTCGGTGCCGTCGTAGCCGGCGGACTCACCTACGCCGCGCTGCACAAGGGCCGAAACCGGTAGTCCCGCTGACGATTCGGGCTCTCTGACCCCGGCTGGGGTGACGACGGCGAAATCGCAACCATCGAACCCTTGATGTGACGGCCATCACGGTGTAGAACTGAGGCACGGGATCGACGAGCGGCAACGTCCACTTCGGAAGAGAAGGAGCGGACCCCCGAACGTCGTGACCCAGCACGGATATCGAGCACCCACGCGGAGCACGCCGCGACAGGCAGAAGTGTTGCGGGCCTGCGACATCGCGATCAGTGAGAACCACGACGACCCTTGGGTGGGCGTCGCGTATCCTCGCATCGCGGTCCATCGCCGAGGCCACCCACGCAACCCACCGCGCACGCTTGGTAACCCGGATCCGTGCTGACGGGCGGCCAGGATGATCCACCTCGGATCACCCCGGCCGCCCGTAATACTTTGTGGGACAAGTTCTCTGCATCGACGGCTTTCGCCGGGGATCGATCAGCGACGCGCCTCGGCGATCGACCTGGCCTCCACCGCACCGGCCGACAACGCCTCGCAGTGCAACAGCACCCATTCACGCACACCGTCTGCGGTACCGCCGCCGAATGCCATTGCCGCCGAGCGGTACTGGTCGACGCGACGCAGCCACGTCACCTCGGGGACGCCGAGACTGTGCGGATCGAGACCGGTCGATGCCGCGACCAGACGGGCCGCTGCGCGTGCCACCACACCGTTCGCGACCGGGAACGGCGCGAGCGTCATCAGGTCGCCGTGCACCACCGCGGCGAGGACGGGGGCGGCGACCGTGGTGGCTCCGGTGACGAGTTGGGCGAGCATCTCGAGGCGCTCGGACACCTCGGCGTCGACACGGGGACGCCCCAGGGTGTCGGGGTCGGTCACGATGTCGGTCGCGGCCAGCAGGTGCAATCGGGCGAGCGCCTGCAACGGTGCCCGCGTCCACACCGACACCAGCGCGTCGAGGGAGTCACCGGTGAGCGCGAGTGCCACCCGCAGCGCGCCGGCCAACACCGGATCGTCGACGTCGTCGGACCGATCGAACGATGCACTCACGCCGTCGATGGCGGCCGAGGAGTGCGCAGCCCGCCAGGACGCCTCGGTGGAGGTGTCGAGCCATCCCCGCAGGTTCACCGGGTGGCGGTGGACGGCACTGAGCGCCTCGCGCGCGGCATCGGCGGCCTCCGCGACGCCCGGGAGGTCGAGGAGGGGCGCAAGCGGGTCGGTCATCACCCGAACTCTAGTGCGCGGGTTCGCGTCCCCCTTGCGGCCGGTCGGCAGACTCCGTCGAGAGGCGGCGTGACGAGCGCCACCGCGAGCGGTCCGACCAATGCGACAAATCGTCGATTTCGGGGGTCGAATGTTTCGTTCGTGTTGAAAGTGAATTCCCGGGTAATGCCGCCGGGGGTGTGTGTGGTTCGCTAACGTTCGGCCACGATTCGTCCACATTCAACGAACTCGTCGCAAGGCCGTCACCCGATCACAAGCAAGAGGGAAACGATGAAGTCCAGAAGACTCATATCCGCGGTCGTCGGCATCGCCGTCGCCAGCATGGTCGCCACAGCGTGCACCAGTTCCGATGACGACACGGGTGACTCCGGTGGCGCATCCTCGAGCGCAGCGGGCAACCAGAACCAGATCAGCTACGCCTACGAGCAGGAGTTCTCGGCGTACAACAACGACAACGCCGCGGCCAACGCCGTCGCGAACGCAGTCGTCACCAACCAGACCTTCGGCTTCTTCTCACACGTCGACCCCAAGGGCAACGTCGCGCGCGACACCGACTACGGCACCTTCGAGAAGGTCTCCGACAATCCGCTGACGGTCAAGTACACGATCAACGACAAGGCCGTCTGGTCCGACGGCGTGCCGGTCACCGCATCCGACTGGTACCTCTTCTGGTTGTCCCACAAGGGGCAGTACAGCGAGTTTCAGCCGGTCTCGACCACGGGTATCTCCGACATCAACAAGCCGACCGACGATCCGAACGGCAAGACCTTCACCGTCACCTACTCCAAGCCGTTCGGTGACTGGCAGACCGCTCTGGGCACCCAGAACCAGCCGCTGCTGCCCGCGCATGTGATCGAGAAGGCCACCGGTACCAACGTCGCCGAGGCCGTCAAGAACGACGACAAGGCTGCGATCGCGAAGATCGCCGATTACTGGAACAACAAGTGGGTCGGCTTCGCGCCCGGACAGCTCCCCGCGGCCGATCAGATCCCGTCGTCGGGCCCGTACAAGCTCGGCGAGTGGAAGGCCGGGCAGTCGATCACCGTCGTCCCCAACGACAAGTGGTGGGGCGCCAAGCCGAAGAACGGCGGGATCACCGTCAAGTTCATCCCTCAGGAGCAGCAGGTCCAGGCATTGCAGAACGGTGACGCCGACGTCATCGAGCCGCAGCCGAACGTCGACCTGGTCTCCTCGCTCAAGGCCCTCGGTGACGCGGCCAAGATCAATACCGGCCCCGGCTTCTCCTACGACCATCTCGACTTCAACTTCCGAGGCAAGTTCGCCAACCCGCTGCTGCGCTCGGCGATCGCCAAGTGCCTGCCGCGCCAGGAGATCGTCAACAAGCTGATCAAGCCGGTGGAGCCGAACGCAGATCTGATGCAGACCCGCATCATCTACCCGGTCCAGGACGGCTACTCCACCGTGGCCGACGCCGACGGCGGCAAGGCCTACGACTCGGTCGACATCGCCGGCGCAAAGGCCGACATCGCCAAGTCCGGGGTCACCGACCTCACGGTCAACGCGATCTACCTGGGCAACCCGAACCAGCGTCGTCAGCAGACCCAGCAGCTGATCGCCGACTCGTGCGGCCAGGCCGGGTTCAAGTACAACGTGAAGGCGCTCACCCCCAAGGAGTGGGGCGTGGCCACCACCAGCGGCGCCTACGACGTGGCCCAGTTCGCCTGGAGCGGCAGCGGTCTCGTGTCGGAGAACCCGCCTCTGTTCACCTCCACGAGTGATCAGAACTACGGCAAGTACAACAACCCGGAGGTCGACAAGTTGCTGGCCACGCTTGCCCAGACGAGCGACAAGTCGCAGCAGCTGGACCTGACCAAGCAGATCGAGACGATCCTGTGGAAGGACCTGGCGACCATCCCGGTCTTCGCCTGGCCGCTGTTGAACGCCTACAGCCCGAGGGTGTCCGGCGTGGTGCTCAACACCACCCAGACGCAGGCCACCTTCGACGCTGCGAGCTGGGTCAAGTCCTGACCTGATCTCTCACCCCGGGCGGTGCGGGCCGACACGGTCCGCACCACCCGGTTCGGTGGCGTTCGCCCTCCGCCGGTCGATGATCGGCCCCATTCCTCGAGAGTTCACACACCATGTCGACAGCAACGTCGGATCCCGCAGACACCACCGCCGGGATCTCGCCCACATCGGCGCGTTGGTCGCCGAGGCGACTCCTTCGCAGTCCAGCGTTCTACTTCGTACTCCGCCGACTCGTCACGAGCTTCTTCGTGCTGCTCGGCGCGACGTTCCTGATGTACATGCTCACCGTGTGGTCGGGCGACCCGCGTCAGAACTTCGAGAGCTTCCCCGCCGCCATCCGCGACAACAAGATCGCGGCGGTCACCCGGGCGTTGGATCTGGATCAGAACGTGATCCTGCGGTATCTCAACTGGTTACGCGGCGCGGGTGGCTGTTTCGTCCCCGGTGTGTCGTGTGACCTGGGCAAGACCATCGACGGCACGCAGGTGACCGCGGTGCTCGGCAACGCGATCAGCACCACGCTCCGCCTGGTGATCCTGGCGCTGTTCCTGGCCGTGGTGCTCGGTGTGATCGTCGGCATCCTCTCGGCGCTGCGTCAGTACAGCGGCTTCGACTACACGATCACCTTCGCCTCGTTCCTCTTCTACTCGCTGCCCATCTTCTGGGTCGCGGTGCTGCTCAAGGAGTTCGGCGCGATCAAGTTCAACAACTGGCTCGCCAGCCCCACCATCCCGATCTGGGTGAGCGTGGTGGCGGGCGTGCTGGTCGGGTTGGTGCTGTCCGGGGTGATCGGCGGCAACGGACGCAAACGCGCCATCGCCTTCGGCGGGTCGCTCGTGGTCGTCGTCGCAGTCCTGCAGTACTTCTCGGCTGTCGACTGGTTCGCGCGCCCCGCCCTCGGTGTCGGACTGATCCTGGTGCTGTCGCTGCTCATCGCGCTGGCGGCGACATCGCTGACGGCCGGCCTGGCCGCCCGTCCGGTCCTCTCGTCGGCGGTGATCACCGCCGTTCTCGGGACGATCATCGGGCTGGTCCTGCAACCGGTGCTGCGCAATCCCGCGATCAGTTTCCTGGTGGTCCTGCTGATCATCACCGTGATCGTCTCGGCGGCCGTCGGATGGTTCGTCGGTGGCGAGGAGTACCGCAGCCCCGCGGTGCGCGCGGCGGTGTTCACCGGGATCGGTACGGGCCTCATGGTGCTTCTCGACCGGGTGCTCAGCAACTTCGCCCGGTTCTCCGACAAGAAGTTCGGTCGCCCCATCCCGACCGTGGGTGACTCCACCCCCAACTTCAGCGGCAACACCTGGCAGCACTTCCTCGACCTCACCACGTCGCTGCTGCTGCCGACCACGGCACTGATCCTCATCAGTTTCGCGAGCTACACGCGCTACACGCGCGCGTCGATGCTGGAGGTGATGAACCAGGACTACATCCGCACCGCACGCGCCAAGGGCCTCACCGAGCGAACCGTGGTGATGCGCCACGCCTTCCGCAACGCGCTCATCCCGCTGACGACCGTCGTCGCCTACGACTTCGCCGCCGTCCTCGGCGGCGCGGTCATCACCGAGAACGTCTTCGGGTGGAAAGGGATGGGCACGCTGTTCATCTCCGGGCTCAAGGACGTGAACCCGAACGTGGTCATGGCGTTCTTCCTCGTCACCGGTACCGCGGCCGTGGTCTTCAACCTGCTCGCCGACTTGCTGTACACCGCACTCGATCCGAGGATCCGGCTCCAATGACGACTCCGATCACCCCGTTCGACCCATCGGTGCCCGCCCACACCGGGCCGCCGACACCCGAGGCCGACGAACCGACCACTGCCGCACAATCGCAGAGCTCATTGGTCTACCGACGTTTCGTCCGCCACCGCGGTGCGATGGTGGGCGTCGCCATCCTCGTCCTGACGATCGTCCTGGTCTACAGCTCGATCGGGTGGGCAGGCATCCCCGGATGGTGGAAGTGGGACTACACGAGTCCGTCGCCGACGGTGAACGGCGGACACCCCACCTATCGCTTCCCGTTCCACTTCGGTTCGCATCCGTTCGGGCAGAACTCGATCGGCATCGACTACTTCGCGCTCACGATGCGCGGTGCCCAGCAGTCGATAGTGGTCGCCTTCGTCGCCGGGCTCACCTCGACCGTCGTCGGCACCGTCGTCGGTGCCGTCGCCGGCTACTTCCGCGGCTGGACCGAGGCGATCCTCATGCGCTCGACCGACGTCGTCATCACGATCCCCGTGATCGCGATCGCCGCGACCCTCGGCGCGAAGTTCGGTCAGTCCGGCGTCGTCATCATCGGACTCGTCATCGGACTGGTCGGGTGGACGTCACTGGCACGTGTCGTGCGCGGCGAGTTCCTGCTGCTGCGCGAACGCGAGTTCGTCGACGCCGCCCGCGTCGGTGGCGCATCGTCGATGCGCATCATCTTCCGGCACATCCTTCCCAACACCGTGGGCGTCATCGTCGTCTCGGCGACGTTGATGACCGCCACGGCGATCCTGTTGGAGACGTCGCTGTCGTATCTCGGAGTGGGCGTGCGGAGCCCGGACACCTCCCTGGGGCTTCTCATCACCGAGAACCAGGCCGCGTTCACCACGCGCCCGTGGTTGTTCTGGTGGCCCGGTCTGTTCATCGTGATCATCGCGTTGACCGTCAACTTCATCGGCGACGGTCTCCGCGACGCCTACGACCCACGGCAACGAGACATCCCGAAGGTGCGCTGGTACGAACGCCTCCTGGGACGAACCGCCAAGCCACGACTCGACGACACGTCCGATGTCACGCCACCAGAACAGAACCCACCGTCGTGACTATCCCCGCCACCACGAGGAGAATCGACGCGACGTTCCACTGCGCTCGAACCCCGGTGATCGGGAGGTCGTCGAGAACGCCTGCCGCCCGGGCTGATTCCCATCTCCTCCGGAGCACCGCGGCGGCGTCGCCGGATCCCGAACCCGGCAGGTCGCCCGGCGCCACGGTGCCGTCGGCACGGATGGCCGAGCGCGGGACCGCGCCCGCCTCGGGACGTCGGCGCCCCTCCCTCGCCCCGAGAACGTGGTCGCGCCCACCCGGCGCGGGGGCCGACCACGCCACGACGGTCTCGTGCGCCGTCTCGACGGTCAGCGCGAACTTGGTCGCGACATCGACGATCGACTGCAGGTCGACGACGAAGGTCCGTAGCGGGTTCACGACCGTGATCGCCGAATCATCGACGCGCACGTGCGGATTGGCCAGCAACAGCCACGCGGCCGACGCCACGAGGACCATGGGTCCCGCCACCGACAGCCCGGGAAGCACACCGAGGGTGAACCCGTACACCGTCGAGGCCGCCGCGATGACCCACAACACGCACGCCGTCACCAGCGCACCGCGCGGCCGGATGGTCACCGTCTCCATCCGACCATGCTCTCACCGGGCGCGCCACCAGCACACCAGCGAGGATCACCCATGTTCGATCTGACCACCCTGCTCCGCGGCAGACCCGCAGATTCCTCCGACATCCTCGCCGGCGGCGCAGGCGCCGACGGTCCGATCCTCGAGGTCAGTGGACTCACCGTCGACTTCTGGACGCAGAAGGACTGGTTCCGCGCCGTCGACACCATCGACTTCACCCTCGCCCGGCGCGAGGTACTGGCGATCGTGGGCGAATCCGGCTCGGGGAAGTCGACCACCGCGATGGCGATGCTCGGCCTGCTCCCGGCGAACGCGCGCGTGGGCGGGAGCATCTCGCTGCGCGGACACGAGCTGGTGGGCGCCAAACAGTCCACGGTCCGATCCGTGCGCGGTAACGACATCGCCGTCATCTTCCAGGAGCCGATGACCGCGCTGAACCCGGTGTACACCATCGGTTTCCAGATCGCCGAGGTCATCCGCAGCCACCGGCAGATGACACCGAAGGCCGCGCGGGTCCGCGCGATCGAGCTGCTCGACATGGTCGACATCCCCGAACCCGGTCGACGGGTCGACTCCTTCCCGCATCAGCTCTCCGGTGGACAGCGGCAGCGCGCGATGATCGCGATGGCCCTGGCGAACGAGCCGGGCCTGCTGATCGCCGACGAACCGACGACCGCGCTCGACGTGACCGTGCAGGCCGAGATCCTGGAATTGATGCGCGACCTCCGCGACCGCATCGACGCGGGCATCCTGCTGATCACCCACGACATGGGCGTCGTCGCCGACATCGCCGACCGGATGCTGGTGATGAAGGACGGTGTGGTCGTCGAGTCGGGGACCGCGCTCGACATCTATCAGTCCGCGTCCGACCCGTACACGGTCTCGCTGCTCGAGGCCGTCCCCCACCTCGGCACGCACACCGACACCGACGGTGTCGCGACGGAGCCTGATCCATCGGTGACGGGGACGCCGGGCGCTGTGGGCGCCACCACGGAGACCGCCGCCACGGGCGCCGACCGTGTACTCGACATGCGGGCCACCGTCATCGAGTACCCCGGCCGCGGCAGCGCTCCCGCGTTCCGCGCGGTCGACGAGGTAACGCTCCACATCGACCGATCCGAGGTGGTGGGTCTGGTCGGGGAATCCGGTTCGGGCAAGTCCACGATCGGCCGCGCCGTCGTCGGGTTGCTCGCACCGACCGGCGGGGAGATGGACGTCGTCGGGACGTCGATGATCGATCCCGACCGCCGTCGCCTGCAGGCCATCCGCGACGACGTCGCCATCGTCTTCCAGGACCCGGGTTCGTCGTTGAACCCACGATTCCCCGTGGGTGACTCCATCGGCGAACCACTCCGACTCAAGCGCAAGATGCGCGGCGGGGCGCTCGATCGGAAGGTCGAGGAACTCCTCGACCAGGTTCGGTTGTCGTCGACGATGCGCAACCGCTATCCCCACGAGCTGTCCGGCGGCCAGCGCCAGCGTGTCGGTATCGCACGGGCGCTGGCGCTCGAGCCCACCCTGCTGGTGGCCGACGAACCGACCTCGGCGCTCGACGTCTCGGTGCAGGCGACGGTCCTCGAACTCTTCGCCCAACTGCAGCGTGAACACGGTTTCGCGTGCTTGTTCATCAGCCACGACCTCGCCGTCGTCGAGCAGGTGTCCGACCGCATCGCGGTCATGCGCAACGGGCGGCTCGTGGAGGTCGGCACCACCGAGCAGGTGTTGACCTCGCCGCAGGCCGACTACACGAAGAAGTTGCTGGCCGCGGTACCCGTACCGGATCCGGTCGCGCAGGCGCAACGCCGCGAGCGCTGGCTCGCCGACGGCGCCGGTGGGCGCTGACGCAGGTCATCACCACCGCCTGCAACGCGATCCCAACGTGACTACCCTCACCATGGAAGACGCGAGGAGCACCGACGACGGGGTCACCTCCCCTGCGCGGTGGAAGAGAAAGGTGATCGACACACCATGTCCAGCGCTACCGATCAGTCCACTGCAGCAGGCGAGCCCGAACATCAGGCCGCCTACCCGCCGCCCGCGGAGTTCGCCGCGAACGCGATCGCGCAGGCCGGTCTCTACGACGAGGCCGACGCCGATCGGCTGGCGTTCTGGGCCAAGCAGGCGCGTGAGCTGCAGTGGGAGACCGACTTCGCCGACACGCTCGACTGGTCGAACGCGCCGTTCGCGAAGTGGTTCGTCGGCGGCGAGCTGAACGTCGCCGCCAACTGCATCGACCGTCACGTCGACGCAGGCAACGGCGACCGGGTGGCGATCCACTGGATCGGTGAGCCCGGCGACAGCCGCGACATCACGTACTCCGACCTGCTCGCCGAGGTGAGCAAGGCCGCCAACTACTTCACCGACATCGGTCTCGAGCCGGGCGACCGCGTGGCGGTGTACATGCCGATGGTCCCCGAGGCCATCGTCACGATCCTCGCCTGCGCGCGCCTGGGCCTGCCGCACTCGGTGGTGTTCGCCGGGTTCTCCGCCGGCGCCCTGCGCTCCCGGGTCGACGACGCGTCGGCCAAGCTCGTCGTCACCACCGACGGGCAGTACCGCCGCGGCGAGCCCGCACCGCTGAAGTCCGCGGTCGACGAGGCGCTCGGCACCGGCGACGACGCCGCGAAGTCGGTCGAGAAGGTGTTGGTGGTCAAGCGGACCGGCCACGATCCCGACCTCAACTGGGTCGACGGCCGCGACGTGTGGTGGCACGAGACGGTCGCCGAGGCCGCAGACACCCACGCCTACAAGGCTTTCGACGCCGAGCACCCGCTGTTCCTGCTCTACACCTCGGGCACCACCGGCAAGCCCAAGGGCATCCTGCACACCTCCGGCGGCTACCTCACCCAGATCAACTACACGTTCCGCAACGTGTTCGACCATCGCCCCGAGAGCGACGTCTTCTGGTGTGGCGCCGACATCGGCTGGGTGACCGGGCACAGCTATCTCGTCTACGGTCCGCTGTCGAACGGTGCGACCGAGATCGTCTACGAGGGCACCCCGAACTCACCGAACGAGCACCGGCACTTCGAGATCATCGAGAAGTACAAGGTCTCAACGTATTACATCGCGCCGACGCTGATCCGTACGTTCATGAAGTGGGGTCGCGAGATCCCCGACGCGCACGATCTGACCTCGATCCGCCTGCTGGGCAGCGTCGGTGAGCCGATCAACCCCGAGGCGTGGCGCTGGTACCGCGACGTGATCGGCGCGAACCGCAGCCCCATCGTCGACACCTGGTGGCAGACCGAGACCGGCGCGATGATGATCTCGCCGCTGCCGGGTGTCACCGAGACCAAGCCGGGTTCGGCGATGCGTCCGCTGCCGGGCATCAGCGCCAAGATCGTCGACGACGACGGCAACGCGGTGGCCGACGGCGAGCAGGGGTACCTCGTGCTCGACGAGCCGTGGCCGGCGATGCTGCGCGGCATCTGGGGTGATGACGAGCGGTTCAAGGAGACCTACTGGTCCCGCTTCGCCAAGCAGGGGTGGTACTTCGCCGGTGACGGCGCGCGCTACGACTCCGACGGCGCCCTGTGGGTGCTCGGCCGTATCGACGACGTGATGAACGTGTCGGGGCACCGCATCTCGACCTCCGAGGTCGAGTCGGCACTGGTGAACCACCACGGTGTCGCCGAGGCCGCGGTGATCGGTGCCTCCGACGAGACCACCGGTCAGGGCATCGTCGCGTTCGTGATCCTGCGCGGCAGCACCACCGACACCGGTGACGAGCTGATCAAGGAGCTCAAGGCGCAGGTGTCGAAGGACATCTCCCCGATCGCGAAGCCCCGCGAGATCTACGTGGTGCCCGAGCTGCCGAAGACCCGCAGCGGAAAGATCATGCGGCGACTGCTCAAGGACGTGGCCGAGGGCCGCGAACTCGGTGACACCTCGACGCTGGTCGATCCGACGGTGTTCGAGAACATCCGCAAGAAGAAGTAGGGGACTGACTCGAGGGGTCGGTGTCGTCGGCACGGGCCCGATCCTCGGCGTCAGCAGTCGAGTTCGACGGTCACGGTGACCGCACCGGTGGCCGTGGCCACGACGCCATCGGTGTCGGTGAACCGCCCCAGGGCGGCGATACCGGGGAAGTATCCGACGTCGCCGTAGTAGAAGACGAGCACCCGGTCGGGGGCGTAGTAGCCCAGCGTTCCCGGCTCGGGATCGGCGCCTGCGGGCATGTCCACCATCGGCAGCGCCGGGATCTCGGCGGTCTTCTCGACACCGCCGTAGTCGGTGGCCGCGACCGTGATCGGCAGCCGGTCACGCAACGCACGCGCCGCCGGGCTCGTGTCGAGCGACCCGGTGAGCATGGTTCCACCGAAGCGGATGCGGATCGGGGTCGATGTCTCTGACCCGGCGCACGCCCGAGGCCCGCCGGCGGTGGGCGTCGAGGTGGTCGGGCTCGTCGGTTCGGGTTGTGTCACCTCGGATCCCGTTCCGGAGGCGCATGCGCCGACCGCGAGCACGGCGAGGAGAAGTGTGGCAGAGCCGTTGATGCGCACGGTCAGAGGCCCACGGTCTGGCCGCCGTCGACGACCATCGCGTGCCCGACGGTGAAGGCGGCGAGCGGTGAACACAGCCAGAGCACCGCCGACGCGATCTCCTCGGGCCGGCCCATGCGACCGATCGGTTCCTGGGCGATCACGCGCGCCCGTCCCTCGGGGGTGCCGCCGGAGAACCGGTCCATCATCGGGGTGTCGATGATGCCCGGGCAGATCGCATTGATCCGCACACCCTGATCGGCGTAGTCGAGGGCTGCGGACTTCGTCATCCCCAGCATCCCGTGTTTCGCTGCGGCGTAGGCGCTCTGGCCGCGGATACCGATCACCCCTGCTCCCGAGGCGGTGTTGACGATCGCCCCTCCGCCGTTCGCCAACATCAGCGGGATCTCGTGCTTCATCGAGAGGAACGTCCCACGCAGGTCGACGTCGATGACGCGGTCGAAGTCGCTGTCGGTGATGTCGGCCAGCGCGGTCACCGGTTGCTCGACCCCGGCGTTGTTGAACGCGATGTCGAGCCGTCCGAACTCCGCGACGGTCGACTCCAGCGCACTCACCACCGAACCGGCATCTGTCACGTCGCAGTGCACCGAGAGGGCGCGACCACCCGCGGCGCGCACGAGGTCGGCGGTCTCGTCGGTGGAACTGTCGTCGATGCCGGTGCACACCACCGACGCCCCCTGCTCGGCGAACGCGACGGCCGTGGCCCGACCGATTCCCGTGCCCGCTCCGGTGACGATGACGACCTTGTCCGCGAAAAGATGTTCTGTCATGGATCCACCACAGCACCGGTCGCGGGGCGTGAGGGAGTCCGTGATGATCGGGGTACGCGCAGGGACTCCCTTCGCGCCGCACGGCGGTACTAGCGTCGTCGCCATGGGTGTCGACAACAAAGCCGAGGTCCGGGCCTTCCTGACCTCACGTCGGGCCAAGATCTCGCCGGCCGCGGTCGGACTCCCGGCCGGGACGAATCGTCGGGTCGCAGGCCTGCGGCGCAGCGAGGTCGCGGTGCTCGCCGGGGTCAGCGTGGAGTACTACACACGGCTCGAACGCGGCTCGATCAGCGGTGCCTCCCCCGAGATCCTCGACGCGATCGCCCGCGCGCTGGTGCTCGACGACGCCGAGCGCGCCCACCTGTTCGACCTCGCGCACGCCGCCAGTCCGGTCGCGCGACCGCCGCGCCGCCGCACCACCCGCACCTGGCAGGCGCACAGCAGCCTGCAGTGGACCCTGGACGCGATCACGGCCGGACCGGCGTTCGTCCGCAACGGCCGCATGGACATCCTCGCCGTCAACCCGCTCGCGCGCGCCTTCTACAGCGACGTCTTCGACATGCCGGGCGCACCACCGAACATTGCCCGCTTCACCTTCCTCGACGACCGGGCGGCGACCTTCTACCCGGACTGGGATCTGTTCGCCGAGGTCACCGTGGCCATCCTCCGCACCGAGGCCGCCCGCGACCCGCACAACAAGGAGCTCCACGACCTCATCGGCGAACTCTCCACGCGCAGCGAGGAGTTCCGTCGGCAGTGGGGCCGGCACGACGTCCGCCACCACGGCACCGGGTCGAAGACCTTCCGCCATCACGTGGTCGGTGAGATGACACTGGCCTACGAGGGCCTCGAGATGGCCGCCGAGCCCGGGCTCACACTCACCATCTACGCCGCCGAGCCCGGGTCGTCCTCCGAGCAGGCGCTACGACTGCTGTCCTCCTGGGCGGCAACAGAATTCCCGACCGACGGCATTGCGCATCCGGCCACGAGCCGAGGCCGCGCTCAGTCGCCGCCCGGGCCGGGGGCGAACTCCGACAACTGAGCGGTGAGCTCACGCGCATAGTCGAGCTGGATCGACAACTTCTCGCACGCCTGGGTGGCCCGGGTGTGACAGTCGGCGAGATACGTTCGCGCGGTGTCTCTCTCGGCCTCGGTGCATCCCGGGTCGTCGAGGACGGCCAGCGATCGGAGCAGCTCCCCCATCTCGTCGAGGGTGAAGCCGAGGGGTTTCATGCGGCGGATCGCGAACAGCCGGTCGACGTCGGCGTCGGTGTAGAGCCGGAAACCACCGGCCGACCGCGCCGACGGTGCGACGAGACCCACCTCGTCGTAGTGGCGAATGGTCTTGATCGACAGTCCCGTCCGCTCGGCGACCTCGCCGATCTGCAGGTGCGTCCCCGACATCAGTGGGCGCCGCTCAACGTGCCGGTGAGCCGCGAATGCCGCTGTGCGCTGGCAGCGTCGAGACCGACGATGGTCACATCGGTGCCCTTCGCCGCGTATCTGGTGGTGATGGCGTCGAGGGTCGCGACCGTCGACGCGTCCCAGATGTGGGCGTCGGCCAGGTCGATCACGACGTTCGCGGGATCCCCGACGTAGTCGAACTGATAGATCAGGTCGTTGCTGGAGGCGAAGAACAGTTGGCCCCGCACCGCATAGACGCGCGTGTCGGGTGCATCGTCGGGACCGGTCACGTCGACGACCTCGGTGAGATGGGCGACGCGACGGGCGAACAGCACCATGGCGGTGAGGGTTCCGGCGCCGACACCGTAGGCAAGGTTGCCGGTCGGCACCGTGACGACGACGGTCACCAGCATCACCAGGGTCTCGCTCTTCGGCATCCTTCGCAGCGTCGACGGCGTGATGCTGTGCCAGTCGAAGGTGCCGACCGAGACCATCACCATCACCGCGACGAGCGCCGCCATCGGGATCAACGCGACGATGTCGCCGAGCCCGACCACGAGGATCAGCAGGAAGACGCCGGCGAGGAACGTCGAGATGCGGGTGCGCGCACCGGAGACCTTCACGTTGATCATCGTCTGGCCGATCATGGCGCAGCCACCGAGACCGCCGAAGAACCCGGTGACGATGTTCGCCACGCCCTGCCCGGTGCTCTCCCGCGTCTTGTCGGAGTGCGTGTCGGTGATGTCGTCGACGAATTTGGCCGTCATCAGCGATTCGAGCAGACCGACGATCGCCATGGTCACCGCGTACGGCGCGATGATCGACAGCGTGTGCCAGGTGTAGGGCACGTCGGGGATGAGGAAGGCCGGCAGGCTCGAGGGCAGGTCACCCTCGTCGCCGACGTTCGGCACCTGGTTCCACCCGAACGCCACAGTCGCCGCCGTCAGCAGCACGATCGCCACCAGCGGAGCGGGGACGATCGAGTTCAGGCGCGGCAGGAACACCATGATCGCGAGCCCGACCGCGACCATCGGGTAGACCAGCCACGGCACCCCGAACAGGTGCGTGAGCTGCGCGATGAAGATGAGGATCGCCAGGGCGTTGACGAACCCGACCATCACGCTGCGCGGGATGAACCGCATCAGCTTCGCCACACCGAGCAGCGCGAGGACGATCTGGACCACACCCGCGAGGATCACCGCGGCGATCAGGTAATCCAGACCGTGGTCGGCGACCAGTGGTGCTACGACCAGGGCCACCGCGCCGGTCGCGGCGGAGATCATCGCGGGGCGGCCGCCCACGATCGAGATGGTCACCGCCATGGTGAACGACGCGAACAGCCCGACACGCGGATCGACGCCGGCGATGATCGAGAACGAGATGGCCTCGGGGATCAACGCGAGCGCGACGACGAGTCCGGCGAGGACCTCGGTGCGCAGTCGCGACGGCGAGCGCAGCGCGGCGAGCACCGACTGGTCGCGGGCAGGATCGGAGACGATCGACGTGGGCATCTGGCGAACCCTACCCTCCCTGGAGGGGAGAGTGTAAATGCGTGGTCGCTGTCATGATCGCGTTAAGATCGGTCCCGGTGCGCCGGGAAGTCTGGTCGGCAACAGCTCAGTCGACCCCGCGATCAGTCAGGATCCCCGCCATCACCTCGTCCCGCCTCTCCCCGCCCTCTCCGAGCGATTTCGCCCGCTACCTGCGCACCGAGACGTTCGGCGGCATGATCCTGCTCGCCGCGGCGGCCGTCGCACTGGTGTGGGCGAACTCGCCATGGTCCGACGCGTACCTCACGCTGCGCGACACCCACGTCGGTACCGATGTCCTCGGACTCGATCTCACCGTCGGACACTGGGCGCAGGAGGGACTGCTCGCGGTGTTCTTCTTCGTGGCGGGTCTCGAACTGAAACGCGAGATCGTCCTCGGGGAGCTGTCGAGCCTCAAACAGGCGATCCTGCCGGTGGTCGCGGCGGTCGGTGGCGTGGTGGTTCCCATCGTGATCTGCATCGCGATCGGTTGGGACACACCGGGAATCGACAAGGCCTGGGCGATCCCCGCGGCCACCGACATCGCGTTCGCGCTCGGCGTGCTGGCGCTGGTCGGGTCACGGATCCCGTCGAGCGCGCGGGTGTTCCTTCTCGCGCTCGCCGTGGTCGACGACCTGATCGCGATCGCGATCATCGCCGCGGTGTTCACCGAGTCCCTCGACCTCGTGGCGCTGGCGGTGGCCGCAGTGGCGATGGCGCTCTACTGGTGGTGCCAACGCCTGCGCATCACCACCCGGTTCGTCTACATCCCGTTGGCGGTCGTCACGTGGGTCGCGGTCTACAACGCCGGCATCCACGCCACCATCGCCGGCGTCGCGCTCGGGCTGCTGACCCGGGTGCGACCCGACCCGGGCGAGGACTGCGCGCCGGGGTCGCGGCTCGAGCACCGCATCCAACCGATCTCGGCCGCGATCTGCGTCCCGCTGTTCGCGCTGTTCGCGGCGGGGGTGCCGATCAGCCCTCCGGTCGTCGGCGAGCTGTTCACCGACCGCATCGCCATCGGCATCATGGTGGGTCTCGTGGTCGGCAAGACGATCGGCATCTTCGGGACCAGTTGGCTGTGCATCCGGTTGCGACTCGCCGCGAAACCCGAGGGGTTCTTCGTGCGCGACCTGCTCGCGGTCGCCATCCTCGGTGGTATCGGGTTCACGGTGAGCCTGCTGATCGCCGACCTGGCGCTACCGCCCGACGAAGCCGAACTCGCCAAGGCGGCAGTCCTTCTCAGCTCGATGGTCGCGTCGCTGCTCGGCGCCGCGGCCCTCATCCGCCGCGGACGGGTGCACAGTCGCCTGCTCGACGACGCTTGAGCCGCCACAGGACCCGAACGTGCTCAGGCGAGCTTCGCGAAGTGCTTCACCGTGTCGGTGCGGAAGGTGCCCAGCGCGGGCTTGCTCACGACCGACAGCCCCGGCAGCTTGGCCAGCGGGCCCGCCGGTTCGATGGCGAAGGCCCACGTGAGCCGCGATCCGAGTCCGGAGGGGACCACCTCGGTCAGCTCGCCGAAGCGTCGCAGTCCGGGGACGTTCGCGGAGACGACGGTGAACGCGTTGCGGTAGGTGCCCGCCTCGGCGTCGGCCTCCCAGACGAAGAACCGCTCGTTGATCTTCACCAGGCCGGGTGCCAGTTCGGCGGTCCGGGTGGTCCCGACACCGTGCGGTTCCGGCGAGGTGAACGTGACCTTCTTGATCATCCGGCACCAGTCCAGGGTGTTCTGGCGCGTGAGTTCGGCCCACGCGACGTCGGGCGTCACCGGCAGGTCGACGGTGAACCGGTAGGCCACCGGCGCCCGGTGGAAGAAGGAGACGTCGTCGATGGGTTGCAACTGATGCTCGGCCATCGGGCGAGCCTAACCTCAGCGGTGTGCCGAACAACCACTACCACCACCTCGTCTTCGGGCCTCGCACCCTCGCCCGGCAGCGCGCGACGGGCAGCTACACCGCCTACGGCTCGGAGATGGAGCGCGGTGACGACGGGCCCCCGGAGCTCTCCGGTCGCGAGATCTCGATGCTCACCCGCGCGTTCCAGATCCACCTCGCGACGGTGGCCGAGACCGGGTGGCCGTATGTGCAGTACCGCAGCGGGCCTCGCGGTTTCATCCACCACCTGGGTGGGTCGCGCTTCGGTTTCGCCGATCATCATGGCAACTCGCAGTTCGCGTCGCTGGCCAACATCGACACCGACGGCCGCGTGGCGATCTTCGTCGCCGACTTCCCGATGCGCACCCGACTGAAGCTGTACGGGCGCGCTCAGGTCATCGACGCCGCGACCGATCCGGATCTGCACGCCGCGCTGATGACCGTGGCCGACGGACGCATGACCGCGCGCAGCGAGCGGTCGATCGTCATCGACATCGAGGCGTTCGACTGGAACTGCTCACGCAGCATCGTGCCGCAGTACGACCGGGAGTACGTGAAGGAGCTCAACGTCGCCCACGCCGAGCAACTGCGAGCGATGCAGGAGGAGATCGACTCCCTCAGGGCGCGTCTGGAGCAGTGATCCCGCGGGGGCGTCGGGGCCGGAGCAGCAGGTGAATCCCTATACCGATCACCAGCGCCCAGAATGCTGAACCGATGCCGGCGAACGTCGTTCCCGATGCGGCCACCACGAAGGTCGCGATCGCGGCGGTGCGCGCACCGGTGGCCGCTTTCGCGTCGGTTCCTGTCGCACCCGCCCTGCCGGTGTCGAACCCGGCCGCCGCCGACAGCGCACCGGCCAGAGGTGCGAGCAGCGCGACACCGGCGACCGCCTGGATGGTGCCCTCGGGGGCCAGCACCACCAGCGTCGCGACGGCCGCCGAGCCCGCGCCGATCACCAGGTAGGCCACCCCGGCCGACACCGCGGCCACCCATCGACGGTTGCGGTCGGGATCGGCGTCGGGAGATGCGGCGAGCGCGGCGCTGATGGCCGCGAGGTTCAGCGCATGGACGCCGAAACCCGCACCGACCACGGTCGTGAGGCCGGTGATCCCCATCGACGGCCGCCACGGCACCTCGTAGTCGAAGGTCCGCATCACCGCGACGCCGGGGATGTTCTGCGCGGCCATGGTCACGATGTAGAGCGGCAGCGCGATACCGGTCACCGCCGCGACCGTGAGGTGCGGTGTCGTCCACACCACCTGCGGCAGCAGTTGGTCGCCGTTGATCGACGCGTCGGAGCGGACGAGATCGACGACGATCACCACCACGGCGACCGCGAACGCGCCGGGCACCGCCCACCGGGGTGAGAACCGCACCAGCACCACCCACGCCAACAGGATGGGCGCGATCGCCCACGGGTGGTGCGACAGGGCCGTCACCGGCGCGAGGCACAGCGGGAGCAGCACCCCTGCCAGCATCGCCTGGGCCACCGGGGCCGGGATGAGCGCGATGAGTCGCGACAGTCCCGACCACAGACCGGTCGCGACGATCAGCACACCGGTGACCACGAATGCTCCGACCGCGGCGGGCCACCCTCCTTCGACGATGCCGGTCGAGGCGATCAGCGCAGCGCCAGGGGTCGACCACGCCAGCGTGATGGGCATCCGGAACCGGATCACCAGCGCCAGCATCCCGAGGCCCTGCAGGACACACGCCGCGAGGAGCCCCGACGCCGCCTGGGCCGGACTCGCACCCACCGCGCGCAGCCCCGTGAGCACCACCGCGAAGGAACTGGTGAACCCGACGACCGCACACACGACGCCCGCGCCGATGGGCACGGACAGACTCACCCGCTGCATCGATGCTCCCGTCGGGGCCTTCGTTCTGCAAAAAGAACGTTCTGTTGACGGAACGATAGCGCCACGGGCACCTAGAGTCGAGGCCCATGGACCCGACATCGATCTCGGTCACGGTGGGCGAGCGCGTGCGCGAGCTCCGTGGACGCGCGGGGCTGAGTCTGTCGGAGCTGGCCCGGCGGTCCGGAGTGGGGAAGAGCTCGCTGTCCGACCTCGAGGCGGGGCGGCGCAATCCGACCATCGAGACGCTGTACGCACTGTGCACACCGCTCGGCGTACCGATGACGGCGTTGACGGCGGCGTCGATCCGCACCGAGAGCGGCGGCATGACGTCGGTGACCCTCGACGTCCGCGAACTCGTCGACGCGACCGTCGAGGTGTTCCGGCTCGAGTTCGCCGCCGACGCCGACCACACCTCACCCGGCCACGTCACCGGGGTGACCGAACACCTGACCGTGGTCGCGGGAGATCTCCTGGTCGGCCCTCTCGGGAACACCACGCGCCTCGGCCCCGGCGAATCACACTCTTGGCGCAGCGACACCCCGCACCGGTACACCACCCGCGGCCCCGCCGAAGCCGTGGTCGTGATCCGCACGCCGCGACTGCCGGGGCGCAGCTGAATCGCACCTCGACGGCGAGAGCCCGGGTCCGAACATGTCCGTACCGGATCTCATCACAGAATGAATGATCATTCGTTCCTGCTCCCGAATTCGATAGCGATGATTCGAATCCGACAAACATAGCGGTGTTCGCCAAAGAAATCGGTCGCTATTCCCCAAGTTTATGTATCGCATATTTACTCTGGCGAATATCGGTCCTTCATGCCCACCTTTGGACCCTGTGAACTGGCATTTCCGCACATAAGCGATGGTTGATTCTGTACAAAATTCTTGTCATTTCATGCCGAATAACTCGCACGACACGCATGTAATTCAGCGAGACCACTTTCTTTTCGCCGCCGCGATTTGTTTGACTTGAATTCTTCCGGGGGGTTCACCGGAATGGAGTCCAGAAATGCGCATCACGCGACAAGTCTCTCTTCGCGACATTGTCCGATCATTGTCGATCGCACTGATCGCGGTACTCGGTCTCGGGGTGATGGCCTTCGGATCGGCGACCGTTCGTCCCCCGGCAGCCATCGCGAACACCGCGACCGTCACCGCCGCGTCGACGACCCTCGGCATCGCCGACAGCGATATGTACTTCTCGTACAACGACCCGACCGCGATCGCCAAGCACCTCGACGAGACCGCCGCGCTGGGGGTCCGCAACGTCCGCCTGGTGGTCCCGTGGGCGGCGGTCGAGACCACGAAGGGCCAGTACACGTGGGGAGGCGTCGACACCATGATCAACGCCGCCGCGGCACGCGGGATGGGGGTGCTCGCCGTCGTCACCACGACGCCCACCTGGGCTCGCCCCGCGAACACCAGCGTCTATCAGCCGCCCACCGCCCCCGCCGATCTCGGCGCCTTCATGGGCACGCTCGCATCGCGCTACTCCTCGGCGATCTCCGCCTACGAGGTCTGGAACGAGCCGAACGGCGCCATCAGCTACGCCCCTGCGCCCGACCCCGTCGGCTACACCAAGCTCCTCGCCGCGGCCTACCCGAAGATCAAGGCGGCCAACCCCTCGGCCGTCGTCATCGGCGGAGTGCTGGGCTCGGTGGTCACCTGGGGCGGCTACACCCTGAACCCGGTCGACTTCGTCTCGCAGATGTACGCCGCGGGCGCTGCGGGCACGTTCGACGCCCTGTCGTTCCACCCGTATCAGAACTCCACGAAGTTCTCCCAGGGCGCGACGCTCGCGAACTCACCGTTGAACCAGGTCAACGACATCCGCAATCTGATGGTCTCCCACGGCGACTCGGCGAAGAAGATCTGGGCCACCGAATACGGACTGTCGACGATGCAGGTCAGCGCCGCTACGCAGGCCGACTTCATCAATGATTTCGTGATGACCTGGCGCACCCTGTCCTATGCGGGGCCGGCGTTCATCTACACCCTCGTCGACCGCAACTCCGCCGACACCACCGACGCGGAGAGCACGTTCGGCGTCTACACCGACGCGTGGGCCGCCAAGCCCGCCGCCTCCGTCGTCCGCTCCCTCACCGGAGCGAACGCGTGAGGGCCGGCGGCGGCGGGACGCCGTGAACGGTCCGCCGCCGCCGAACACCACAGCTACATGACACGATGAAGGACATGGCACGATGAGGCCGTAGCCCGACCCGCATATGGAGGAACAGCTGTGAGCCTGGACGACCGTGCATCCGATCACGTCGGCAGAAACGTCTCCTCGATACCGCTGAGCGATCCGCACAACCCGGCCGAGCAGTCCATCGGCGGCCTGGTGAAGGACGCGACCTCGCACATGTCGACGCTGGTGCGCGCCGAGGTCGAGCTGGCCAAGACCGAGATCGTCGGCGAGGTCAAGAAGGGCGCGATCGGCGCGGGGCTGTTCATCGTCGCCGCCGTCGTCGCGCTCTACTCCAGCTTTTTCTTCTTCTTCTTCCTCGCCGAACTCCTCGACGAGTGGCTCCCCCGCTGGGCCGCCTTCGGGATCGTGTTCCTGATCCTCCTGGTGGTCGCGATCGTCGTGGGCGTGGTCGGCTTCATCGTGTTCAAGCGGGTGCGGGCCCCGAAGAAGACCATCGACTCGGCCAAGGCGCTCCCCAGCGTGTTGCCCGGTGGCGACAAAGGTGCGCCGGTGGATCTCCCCGGCGGCATCGGCGCCGCTCCGCGCCGCTGATCTGACGATCCCGAGCCGACCGACCCCCAGCCGACCGATTCCGAGCCACCGGTGACCGCTCCCGACCCGTCGACCGCGCGGATCGACGGCCCGTGGGTCGATCTCGACGTGCGGGCCAACGGCATCCGCTTCCACGCCGTCGAGTGTGGCTCCGGGCAGACCGATCGGCCGCTGGTGCTCCTGCTGCACGGGTTCGGGGAATTCTGGTGGAGCTGGCGACACCAGCTGACCGCGCTCGACGCCGCCGGGTTCCGGGCGGTCGCACTCGATCTGCGCGGCTACGGCGACACCGACAAACCTCCGCGCGGCTATGACGGGTGGACGCTGGCCGGCGACACCAACGCCCTCGTGCGGGCGCTCGGACACACCGAGGCCGCGCTGGTCGGTCACGCCGACGGCGGACTCGTCGCCTGGGCCACCGCGACCCTGCATCCCCGCGCCGTCACCTCGATCGCCGTGATCGGCTCGCCCCACCCGCGGGCCCTACGGCATGCGGTGCTGCGCAACGGCCCTCAGCGGTCGGCGTTCATGGGCGAGTTCCTCGGCAACCAGCTGCCCCGCACCGCCGAGAAGACACTGACCCGCGACGACGGGGCCTTCATCGAGACGATGTTCACCGAGCGCACCACACCCGCGTTCGCACGCACCGACGAGTTCGCCGAGATGATGCGGCGCAACCGATCCGCGGTGCAGATACCGGGTGTCGCGTTCTGCAGTCTGGAGTACCGCCGCTGGGCGTTCCGGTCTCAGTTCCGGCGCGACGGCGCCAAGTTCATGACGCTGATGAACCGGCGCCTCAACATCCCGGTGCTCGCCGCCCGCGGTCGCGACGACCGGTACATCCACGCCGAGACCCTCTCGGCCAGCAGGTATTTCGCGTCGCGGATGACCTATGCCGAGATCGACGCCAGCGGGCACTACGCGCACGAGGAGAACCCCGACCGGGTGATCGAGCTACTCGACCACCACCTGCGACTCACGCTGTAGCCACGCACGCATCAGGCGTGCACGCACGACTGCGTGTCGACCGCCGCGGTGAGGTTCTCCGACGCCCGCAGATTGGCCTGCACCTGATCGGCGGTGAGCACGAAGCCGGTCTCGCTCGCGGTGTCCTCGGCCGCACCGAACACCACACCGAGCACCCGGCCGTCGGTGTCGATCAGCGGGCCACCGGAATTGCCCTGTCGGATCGATCCGCGCACGGTGTACACCTCGCGCTTGACCTCCCCGTCGCGGTAGATGTCGGGACCCGACAGGTTCACCACCTCACGGATGCGCTCGGCGCTCGCGGTGAACGGGCCGGCCTCGGGGTAGCCGAGCGCGATGGCATCGGTGCCGGTGGAGGCGTTGCGATCGGCGAAGCTCAGCGCCGGCGCGGTGAGGCCCGGGACGTCGAGGATGGCGATGTCGTTGTCGGGGTCGAACAGCACGACCTTCGCATCGAGCGCACCGTCGTTCGACTGCACCCGCAGCGATCGCGTGCCCGCGACCACGTGGGCGTTGGTCATCACGCGCTCGGGCGACACGACGAACCCGCTGCCCTCCAGCGCCTGGTTGCAGCTGGGGGCCACACCCTCGATCTTCACCACGCTCGGACGGACCTGCGAGATGACCGGCAGTGTGAGCAGACCCGTGTCGGGCGGGTCCACGCTGGTGACCGGCGTGCGACCGAACGGTCCGATGACCTCGGGCAGCCCGGAGTCGTCGAGCAGGGAGCTGAAGTCGCTCGGGAGCTGCCGGAGCCACGCGGGTGCGACGTCGTCAACCCCGCCGAGCACCTTCGACCCGCGCACGGCGTTGGCGATGGTGGGTTCGGCCGAACTGCTCACCGGGATCGCGAGCAACCACGCCGCGATGAGGACGGCGACGGCCTGCAGCAGCGAACCGATCACGCTGTCGGCGCGACGCACCATCAGCGATCGGATGCCGCCGCGGGCGGCGCGGCCGAGGATCATCCCCGAGGCCTCGCCGATGACGACGAGCACCACCAGCAGCCCGACGCCCACGACCAGGCGCCACCGGCGATCGTCGATGTGGTCGATGAGGTGTGGCGCCAACAGGATTCCCGCGATCGCGCCGAGCACGACGCCGACGAACGCGAGCGCCGACGCAACCGCACCCTGCCGGAACCCCGAGGCGGCCGCGAGCAACGCGATCGCGATCACCACGAGATCGACCCAACCCGAACCGCTCATCGCTGTCCTGTCTTCTCGAGCATGTCCGCGAGGTCACGCACGTCGTCGGTGTCCCACGGGACGGTCCATCCCGCGGTGTCGAAGATGGCGTCGAGCAGACCGCCGGTGAAACCCCACACGAGCATGTCCGCGACCCAGAACGCCGGCCCCCGGTAGACGCGGCCACCCATCACCGAGCGCTGCACCTGGAAACGATTTGCCGGATCGATCATCTCCGCGATCGGCACGCGCACCACGCGCGCGGTCTCGCCGGGATCGACCGCGCGCACCGCGCCGGGATCGGGCGACCAGGCGATCACGGGAATCACGTCGAAGCCCGAGGGCGGGACCGGGAACGACTGCAGGCGGGCGACGACACGGACCTCGTCCGGGTCGAGGGCCGTCTCCTCCTGCGCCTCACGCAGCGCGGTACCCACCGGGTAGTCGTCGCCGGGATCGCGTGCACCACCGGGGAAGGCGACCTGGCCGGCATGATTGCGCAGGGTCGTCGCACGCTGGGTGAGCAGCACGTCGGCGTCAGCGGGCGGGCCCTGGCCGTCCTCGCTGTCGAAGACGCCTCCGAACAACACGAGCACCGCCGCCGGTCGCGACCCGCGCCGGAATGCGGCCTGCACCAGTCGGGTCCGGTCGCCGCCGCGGTTGTTCACGCTGTCGGTGACGCCGTCGACGTTGTCGGTGAGGGGGCGCAGCCACGCCGGGATGGCGTCGGTGTCGACCAACGGTCCGGCCTCCACACCTGCGTCGTGGTCACGTCCCCCGGATCGGGGACTCACAGGGCGACGCCCAGGTAACGGTCGACCGCGTCGGCAATGGACTTCTCGTCGGTGAACACCGTCGGGAGCACCTTCGCGACGCTGCCGTCGGCCCGCACGAGCACCGACACCGGGTAGGCACGCGGGATACCCAGGGCCGCGGCGATCTTCGCCTGTGTGTCGACCACCGACGGCAGCCGTACGTCGATCTCGCTCAGCAGACCCAGCGCGAGCACGGGGTTCTCCGACCCCTCCTTGGCCTGCACGGCGAGGACGTCGACCTTGCCCGCCGCCGAGGCGGCGAACGCGGCGACGGTCGGCAGTTCGCGACGACACGGCAGGCACCACGGCGCCCAGAAATTGACGAGCAGCGGTCGTCCGGCGGTCGCCGCACCCATGTCGACGTCGCCGGGGGCGCCCAGGCAGGGCACGGTGACGCCGGCGAGCGCCGAGGTCGAGGGCGCCGGACCGGTGCCGGCGGGACACGGTGCGAGTGCGGCACGGGCACGGGCGGCGTCGAGGTCACCCGGGCTCACCGATGCACTGGCGCCGGGGATGGGGCCCGCGGTGGTCTGCTGACCCGCGCTCAACGCGCCGTCGGGTGACGAGGTGTCGCGAGGCCAGATGGCGACGATCAGTGCGATGACCACCACGAGGGCGGCGATCGACCATCGAGCGGACGCAGGGATGCGTTGCAGACCGGATCTCATGGGTCGTCTCAGATCCCGGCCAGGGCGAGCAGATGCGCCGTCTCGGGTCCCTTGACCAGGGCCGCGGCCTTCTCGGTCTCGGTCGGGCCCTCACCGAACGACGGGCAGTCCTTCGCCAGCACGCACACGCCGCAGGCCGGCTTCTTGGCATGGCACACGCGTCGGCCGTGGAAGATCACGCGGTGGGACAGATCGGTCCAGTTCTTGCGCTCGATCAGCTCCCCGACGGCGTGCTCGACCTTCACCGGATCGGTCTCGGTGGTCCAGTTCCAGCGCCGCACCAGGCGCCCGAAGTGGGTGTCGACCGTGATGCCGGGGATCCCGAAAGCGTTGCCGAGCACCACGTTCGCGGTCTTGCGTCCGAAGCCCGGCAGGGTCACGAGGTCCTCGAGACGGCCGGGCACCTCGCCGTCGAACCGTTCGAGCAGGGCCTGGCCCAGTCCGATGATCGACGTCGCCTTGTTCCGGTAGAAGCCGGTCGAGCGGATCATCTCCTCGAGTTCGGTGCGGTCGGCGCCTGCGTAGGCGGCGGCATCGGGGTAGCGGGCGAACAGCGCCGGGGTGGTGAGGTTGACGCGGACGTCGGTGCACTGCGCCGAGAGGATCGTCGCGACCGACAGCTCCAGCGGGGTGGTGAAGTCGAGTTCGCAGTACACGTGCGGGAACGCCGTCTGCAGGGTGCGATCCATCCGACGTGCACGACGGACCAGTCCGGTACGGGTCTCGGTGCCCCGTGCCGCGGCGGTCGGACGGCGGCGACCGGTCGTGCCGGCCGGTGTCGTCGGGGTTTGATCGCTGCTCACCTGCAACAGACTACTGAGCGCCGATCGGCCCCCGACGGCATCCGCCGTGGTCGCCGATCAGATCTTCAGCCTCCGATCAGCTCCGGACCGAGCCGGTCGGGTCGGGTCCGACGCGCGGGAGGTAACGCTTGTGTTCCACCCGCAGGTTTCGTTGCCCCACCGAGACCTCCGTCGTGTTCACTACTGCACATGCACGGACTCGCGGTACTGCTCTTCCCCGCAGTGCTCATGCTCTTCGCGCTGGCCATGGAGAAGATGGAACACCAGATAGACGACGACAGCGTGACCCGCGACGACGTCGAGGAATTCCTCGCCGGCGCCGCCCCGGAACAGGTGGGGACACTGGCCACCGATGGCTTCCCCGCGGCACTCGACGAGTTCCGCGCCCGCCGCGATCCCGTGGAGGACGAGGCGCCCATCTCCGCGGCCCCGACGGTCCGCGCGAGCTGAACCATCCGACCGCGCGGGACACCCCTGTCGCCCCGGTGAACGACGCAGGTGGCGACGTTGTCGACGTTCTCCGGTCCCGTTCACACTCTTGGCCGTAGACTCAGCCGTGGCGTGGTGACAAATCCAACACTGCCGAGCAATTTGTCGCGGGCACGACCCGCCGCAGCACCCTAGGAAGGGGCGTACGTGGAGGAAGTACTGGCGAGGGCCGGCATCTTTCAAGGAGTCGAGCCGAGCGCGGTCGCCGCACTCACCAAGCAACTCCAGCCCGTCGATTTCCCGCGCGGACATGTCATCTTCAACGAGGGCGAACCGGGCGACCGGCTCTACATCATCCTCAGCGGCAAGGTGAAGGTCGGTCGCCGGTCGGGCGACGGACGCGAGAACCTGCTCACCATCATGGGTCCGTCGGACATGTTCGGTGAGCTGTCGATCTTCGATCCCGGCCCCCGCACCTCCTCGGCGACCACGGTCACCGAGGTCCGCGCGGTGTCGATGGACCGTGACGCGCTCAAGGCGTGGATCGCCGACCGCCCCGAGATCGCCGAGCAGCTGCTGCGCGTGCTGGCCCGCCGCCTGCGCCGCACCAACAACAACCTCGCCGACCTCATCTTCACCGACGTCCCCGGTCGTGTCGCCAAGCAGCTTCTTCAGCTCGCCCAGCGGTTCGGCACCCAGGAGGCCGGCGCCCTGCGCGTCACCCACGACCTCACGCAGGAGGAGATCGCCCAACTCGTCGGCGCCTCCCGCGAGACGGTGAACAAGGCGCTCGCCGACTTCGCGCAGCGCGGCTGGCTGCGGCTCGAGGGCAAGAGCGTCCTCATCGCCGACTCCGAGCGTCTCGCCCGACGCGCCCGCTGAGCCTCGGCGGCGTCGACCGGGATCGTCCGAGCACGGCGTCACCTCCGGCATGGTGCCGGAGGTGGTCGTCGAGACGGACGATCTCAGCGTCACTTCTCCACTAGGGTCGAGATGTGACACACCCTCGTGCCCGACGCCCTGACGCCCCCACCACAGTGGACGACGACTGGATCGGCACCGCGTCGGCGTTCGAGCTGGCCGAGGCGATCGCCGATGGTCGCACCACCTCACGGCGGGTCGTGCAGTTCCACATCGACACGCTGCGGTCCCGTGCCGAGTTCGGCGCGATCGCGCGCGACCGCTTCGACGCCGCGCTCGCCGAGGCCGACGCCGTCGACTCCGCCGGCACGAAAGCCGATCCCGACCGCCCGCTGCTCGGCGTGCCCTGCACGATCAAGGAGTCCATCCCGGTCACCGGGATGCCGCACACCGCGGGTCTGTCGAGTCGCGCGGGTATCATCGCCGACGTCGATGCGATTGCGGTGCAACGTCTTCGACGTGCCGGTGCCATCGTCGTCGGTGTCACCAACACCGCCGAACTGTGTCTGGGCATCGAGAGCACCAACAGCGTCTACGGCCGCACCTCCAACCCGTACGACGTCCGACGGGTGTCGGGCGGATCGTCCGGCGGCGAGGGATCGGCCATCGGCGGCGGTGGCATCCCGTTCGGCGTCGGCGGCGACACCGGCGGATCCATCCGCATCCCGTCGTTCTACTGCGGCGTCTTCGGCCACAAGCCCTCGCCCGGCCTGGTGCCCGCGAACGAATCGATCCCCTCGCTGTCGGGCGAGGAGGAGGTCGATCTCCTCGAGACACTCGGACCCATGTCCCGTCGTGCGTCCGACCTGATGCCACTCCTGCGGATCCTCGCCGACGACGCCGACGGACGGCGGTGCGGCTCGATCGATGCGGTCGATCTCGAGGGTCTGCGCGTGGTGATCCCCACCAAGTCGAGCTACCTGCGTCCGATGGACCGCTCGGTGCGCGACGCCCGCGACGCTGCGGGTGAAGCGCTCGCCGAACGCGGCGCCGATGTCGTGTGGCAGCCGATGCCGGCGATGCGTCGCGTCATCGCGAGTTACCTCATGGAACTGCGGCGCCACGCGGGTACGTCGGTGATGAACCTCTTCGACTCCTTCGGCGAGACACCCCAACGCCACCTCACCCCGGCTGTGTTGCGCGCCAACAGCCTTCAGCTGCAGCTCGCGATGATCGGCGACCGCCTGCCCGAACTGTTGCCGCCCCCGGCACGCAAACTGCTCGACAAGTTCGCGCGCGATCTGGCCGACGAGGTCGCCGCCGCCATCGGCGACGGCGTGATGCTGCACCCGCCGTTGCCGCAACCCGCCCCGTTCCACCACGGCACCCTCGCCCGGCCGTGGTTGTTCGGCGGGGCCGCGATCTTCAACATGCTGGGCATGGCGGTCACCGAGGTGCCGCTGGGGTTCAGTCCCCGCAATCTGCCCGTCGGCGTGCAGGTCGCCTCGCAACCCGGCAACGACAACGTCACCATCGCCGTCGCGCTCGAACTCGAGAAGGCGTTCGGCGGATGGGTTCCGCCGCATGCGGTCTCGGCACGATCGGCCGCACACTAGGAGACGCTCATGGGCAGGTTCCACCGACACGATGACGGTGTCGGGCACACGCACGACCACGACCACGACCACGACCACGACGACATGTCCGGGTACGACACCGGTCGCGAGCGGGTCGACGTCCTCGACGCGATCTTCGGCGAGAACGACCACCGCGCCGAGATCAACCGCGCCGCGTTCGCCGCAGCGGGGGTGACCGCGGTGAATCTCATGAGCTCACCGGGATCGGGCAAGACGACCCTGCTCGAGGCGACGCTCGACGCCATCGCCGACGAGATACGCGTCGGGATCATCGAGGGCGACATCGCGACCGACCTCGATGCGGCGCGCCTGGCGGGCCGCGGGGCGCAGGTGTCGCTGCTGAACACCTCCGAGGGTTTCGGCGGCGAATGCCACCTCGACGCCCCGATGGTGAACCGGGCGCTGCAGGGCCTCGACCTCGACGAGCTCGACCTCGTGGTGATCGAGAACGTCGGGAACCTGGTGTGCCCGGCCGAGTTCGACGTCGGCGAGCACCGCCGCGCGATGGTGTGGTCGGTGACCGAGGGCGACGACAAGCCCCAGAAGTACCCGGTGATGTTCCGCAGCGTCGATGTGGTGGTGATCAACAAGATCGACCTGGTCCCCCACCTCGACATCGACCTCGACGACTACATCGGCGCGGTCCGCGAGGCCAACCCCACCGCGGCGATCCTGCCGCTGAGCGCGAAGACCGGCGACGGCATGAGCGCATGGCTCGACTGGCTGCGACAGCGGAATGCGGGCGCGGCGTAGGTTCTCGGCATGCGCATCGCTGTCGTCGGAGGCGGGCCCTGGGCTCGCGACACCCACATCCCCGCTCTCGCCGCACATCCGGGCGTGACACTGACCGGCGTGTGGACCCGACGCCCCGAGGCGGCGGCCGACGTGCCCGTGCCGCGGTTCGACACCTTCGCCGAGTTGCTCGCGGCGAACGACGCGGTGTCGTTCGCCGTACCCCCACAGGCCCAGGCGCCGTTGGCGATCGAGGCCGCACGCGCCGGGAAACACGTCATCCTCGACAAGCCCATCGCCGGCACGCTTGCCGACGCGAGCGCGGTCGTCGACGCCGTCGCCGAGGCCGGGGTGCGATCGATCGTGACGTTCACGCGACGGTTCGCCCCGGAGACCCGCGCGTTCCTCGACGCCGTCGACGCCGGGACCTTCACCGGCGGCCTCGGTGTGTGGCTGTCGGGCGCACTGCTCGGGGGTCGCTACTCCTCGTCGCAGTGGCGGGTCGAGGGCGGCGCACTGCTCGACGTCGGGCCCCACGTGGTCGACCTCATGGATCGCGCCCTGGGTCCGGTCGTCGACGTCGAGGCCGCCTCGGTCGACCGCGGCTCTGACGTCTGGTCGGTGTCGCTGGTGCACGAGTCCGGCGCGCGCACCGCGATGCAGCTGTCGCTGCGAGTTCCGGCGCGGCCCACCATCAGTCAGTTCCGCGTCCACGGCCCCGACGGTGTCGTGGAGCTCACCGACCGGAGCACGCCATCACCCGAGTGCTTCGCCGTCCTGGTCGACGAGTTCCTCGACGCCGTGGCGACCGGCGCCGACCACCCGTGCGACGCGCGTCGCGGTCTGCACATCCAGACAGTCCTCGACCGGATCGCCCACGCCGTCGGCTGACGTCGCGCCACCCCGGGACCGGGCGTCAGGGGATGAGCAGGAACTTCCCGCGCGGGTGCGAGCTCTGCAGCTCACGGTGTGCATCGGCGGCGTCGGCGAGGGGGAACGTCTTCGCGGTGGTGACGGTGATGTCACCGGCGGCGAGCTGATCCAGCAGCGTCGTCCGCGTCTCCGACCGGATCCGTCGGCTGCTCTCCGAACTGCCGTCGATGACCACGATCCCGTCGCCCGCCCGACCGAACGCGACGATGCTGACGATCCGGGACCGCTCGGCGACGAGTTCGAGGGATGCGTCGATCGCCTCGTCGGTGCCGGCGGCGTCGAGGGCCACGGTGTATCCGTCGGGAGACGCGGCGCGCAGACGATCGAGCAGACCGTCGCCGTAGGCCACCGCAGTTGCGCCGAGGGCCTCGATCGCCGCGTGGTTGTCGAGACGCCCGGTCGCGATCACGCGGGCGCCGGCCGCGACGGCGATCTGCACCGCGAGCGACCCGACGGCACCCGTCCCGCCGTGCACCACGACGGTGTCGTCGCCGGTGACACCGGCCGTGCGGATGAGGTAGTAGGCGGTGACGCCCACCGCGAGGAGCCCAGCCGCCTGCTCGACCGAGACGCCGGCCGGGATGTGCAGGATCGACCCGGCCGGCGCGACGATCCGGTCGGTGTAGGCGCCGTCGACCGGGTAGACCACCACCATGTCGCCCACCGCGATCGGGCCGGTCGGTCCCGACACCCCGTCGGCCACCTCGACGACGGTTCCGGCGGCCTCGTTCCCGAGGCGGACCGGCAGGCCGTCGGGATCGCTACCGAACGCGCCGCTGTAGAGCTTGTGGTCGATGGGGTTCACGCCGATCGCGGCGACCCGGACCACCACCTCGTCGGCGCCGGGTTCGCAGTCGGGTTCGTCGATCAGGGCGAGGTTCTCCGGGCCGCCGTACCCGCGGGCCACCACCGTGCGTGTCATGGCCCCTTCAACCCCCGAACGGCACGGCTATTCCACGGCAACCGAACCGGCCCGCGGACCAGAACAACCCGGCAGACGGACGGGGTCTGCCGGGTTGTCCGGTGATCGGCGGTGTCGGGTACGTCTGCGGGGGTGCGCACCCGACGCCGCCGAGTTCTGGTGTCGCCCGTCTGTGCGGGCGCGCGGTCAGCGGCGCGCGAGCACCACGTGCACGAAGGTGCGGTCGAACTGGAATCCCCACTGGCCGCGGGCGACGTCGTAGCGCGGGGTCACGTGCGCGCCGCGGTAGGTGAACGGACGGTAGTTCGGGCGGGTGATGGTCACCTCGCGCTGGGGCTGCTGCCGCTGTGGCTGCACCTGCTGCTGGGTGTGGGTGTTCGGGGCGACCGGCGCGGCACTCGCGGTTCCGGCGGTCACGCCGAGGCCGAGCATGGCGGCACCGACGAATCCCGCTGCGATGGTGGATGTGGCTGCCTTCTTGATGTTCACGATCACTCCTGTTGTCCTGCGCCGAGACCGGCACCTGCTGCGGACCATCTCCGCACAACTGCGAAAGTAGGGATGCCGACTGGCAGGAACATTGCGCGCCACTGTCAGTGGGCTGTGAACGCGCAGGTGCTCCCATCACCGGACCCGGTAGCGTTCGTCGCATGACCGCGCCCAAGCATCCCGCGTACGAAATCCGCCGTCCCGTGACCGCGTTCGCCTCAGTGGTGCTGTGTGAGAACCCGGGGATGATGGAGCTCGAGGGGACCAACACGTGGGTCCTGCAGGCACCCGGGCACACCGACTGCGTCGTGATCGACCCCGGTCCCCGCGCCCACCGCAAGCACCTGAAGCGGGTCGCCGAGACCGGCGATGTCGCACTGGTGCTCATCACCCATCGCCACGCCGATCACACCGACGCGATCAAGCGCTTCCACAAGATGACCGGCGCACCGGTGCGCGCCCGCACCGAGGCGCACTGCCGCGACGGCGCGATCCTCGCCGACCGTGAGGTGATCGAGGCCGCAGGACTGCGCATCACCGTGTTGCTGACCCCCGGCCACACCGCGGATTCCACGAGCTTCCTCGTCGAGCACCTCGCCAAGGGCGACCCCGCGAACACCGCCGCCACCGAACCGACACGGGTCATCGGCCGCGCCATGGTCACCGGCGACACGATCCTCGGTTCGGGCACCACCGTCCTCGACCCCAGCGACGGCACCCTGCGCGACTACCTCAACTCACTGAACCGACTCATCGTCGAGGGCGAGGGATGCGCCCTGCTGCCCGGACACGGCCCCGACCACCCCGACCTCATCCCCGTCGCACGGTTCTACAAGACCCACCGCGAGGAACGCCTCGACCAGATCCGGGCCGCACTCGCCGACCTCGAACTGACCCCGGCACAGGCGAAACCGATGAAGGTGGTCCGCAAGGTCTACCGCGACGTCGACAAGAAGTTGTGGCCCGCTGCCCGCATGTCGGTCAAGGCCCAGCTCACCTATCTCCGCGAGGCCTGACCGGTCAGGAGAACTAGAGGTCTCCGACTCGCGTGGATCAGAGGTCTCCGACTCGCGTGGATCAGAGTTCTCCGACTCGCGTGGATCAGAGTTCTCCGACCTCGACGATGATCTCGACCTCGACCGGCGCACCGAGCGGGAGTTCGGCGACACCCACCGCCGAGCGGGCGTGGTGGCCGGCGGTGCCGAACACCTCACCCAGGAGGTCCGACGCACCGTTGAGCACACCGGGCTGACCGGTGAACCCGGGTGCCGAGGCGACGAAGCCGGTCACCTTCACCACGCGCACCACCGCATCGAGTCCGACGAGGCCGTTGACCGCGGCGAGGGCGTTCAGCGCGCACAGACGCGCGGCGTCGCGGGCCTGCTCGGGCCGCACCACACCCTCGGCACCCTCGGACACCTTGCCGTGCACCGCCAGCTCACCGTCGACCATCGGCAACTGTCCCGAGGTGTAGACCATGTTCCCCGAGCGCACCGCCGGGTAGTAGACACCGAGCGGCGCGACCACCTTCGGCAGCTCGATACCGAGCTCGGCCAGGCGCTCGCTCCACGAGTGCTGCGTGTACGACATCGCGCTCAGCCCTTCGGGCGCTTCAGGTAGGCGACGTGCTGCTCGCCGGTCGGCCCGGGCAGCACGCTGACCAGCTCCCAGCCGTCGACACCCCAGGTGTCGAGGATCTGCTTGGTGGCGTGGGTCAGTAGCGGCACGGTGGCGTATTCCCAGGCGGTCAGTTCACTCATGGCACTCACCCTATCGGCCCTCGCCGGGTGGATATGGTTGCTACGTGTCAGTTGAATCCGCCCAGGGTGCGCACCACGACGGCCCCGACGCCTCCCCCGACCCCGCGGGCGGCTCCACGTGGCCCGCGTCGGCGCGCTCGGCCCGGTTGCACTTCGTCTCCGGCAAGGGCGGCACCGGCAAGACCACGGTCGCCGCATCCCTCGCCCTCGCGTTGGCCGCCGGCGGCAAGAAGGTGTTGCTCGTCGAGTGCGAGGGCCGTCAGGGCATCGCGCAGCTGTTCGACATCCCGCCGCTGCCGCCGACCGAGACCCGCGTCGCCACCGCCGAGGGCGGCGGCACGGTCACCGCGCTCGCCATCGACATCGAGCACGCCCTGCTCGAGTACCTCGACATGTTCTACAACCTCGGCTTCGCCGGCCGCGCGATGCGGCGCATCGGCGCCATCGACTTCGTGACCACCGTCGCGCCGGGTCTGCGTGACGTGTTGCTGACCGGCAAGATCAAGGAGTGCGTGGTGCGCACCGACAAGTCCGGGGCGCAGGTCTTCGACGCCGTCGTGGTCGACGCGCCGCCCACGGGCCGCATCGGCAACTTCCTCGACGTCACCACCGCGATGGCCGATCTCACCAAGACCGGTCCCATCCGCAACCAGAGCGACGGTGTCGCGAACCTGCTGCACTCCGAGCTGACCGCGGTCCATCTGGTGACCCTGCTCGAGGCGATGCCGATCCAGGAGACGATCGAGGCGGTCAAGGAGTTGCGCGGCAAGAACCTGCCCGTCGGCGCGCTCATCGTCAATCGTGTCGCACCGCCGCATCTGGCCGACGATCAGATCGACGCCGTGGCCGAGGGGGTCGTCGATGCCGAGACGATCGCCGCCGAACTCGCCGCCGCGGGCCTCACCGTCACCGAGGCCGATCTGCAGGGGCTGCTCACCGAATCGATCGAACACGCCAGCCGGGTGCAGGCCCAGCAGGTGGCCAAGGCCGAACTCGACGAGGTGGACATCGCGACGGTCGAGATCCCCTCCTATGACGACGGTGTCGACCTCGGCGGGATCTACGAGATCTCCGCCCTGCTGGAACGGACGGGTGCCTGATGGTCGCCGAACTCGACATGGGAACGGTGCTCGGCTCCGCCGACACCAAGGTCGTCATCTGCTGTGGCGCGGGTGGGGTCGGCAAGACCACCACGGCCGCGGCGATGGCCGTGCATGCCGCCGAACAGGGGCGCCGGGTGGTCGTGTTGACCATCGACCCGGCGCGACGCCTCGCGCAGTCGCTGGGGATGTCGGAGCTGACCAACGAGCCGCAGCCGGTCGACATCGACGGACCGGGTTCGCTCGACGCGATGATGCTCGACATGCGTCGGACGTTCGACGAGATGGTGACGCAGTATTCGACGCCCGACCGCGCCGAGGCGATCATGAACAACTCCTTCTACCAAACCGTCGCGACCTCGTTCTCCGGCACGCAGGAGTACATGGCGATGGAGAAGCTCGGTCAGCTGCTCGCGCTCGACAAGTGGGATCTCGTCGTCGTCGACACCCCGCCGTCGCGCAACGCACTCGATTTCCTCGATGCGCCGGCCCGACTGGGCACGTTCATGAGCGGCCGCCTGATGAAGATCCTCATGGGCGGTGGACGCGGCGTGGGCCGTGTCGTCACCGGTGTCGTGGGTCTCGCGATGCGCGGCGTGTCGACCATCGTCGGCGGCGACACCCTGCGTGACGTGTCGGCGTTCGTCCAGTCACTCGACGCGATGTTCGGCGGCTTCCAGGAACGCGCCACCACCACCTACAACCTGCTCAAGCGACCGGGCACCCAGTTCGTGGTCGTCGCCTCCGCCGAGCCCGACGCTCTGCGCGAGGCGGCGTTCTTCGTGGACCGCTTGTCGGAGGAGAAGATGCCGCTCGCCGGTCTCATCCTCAACCGCACGCATCCGAACCTGACGTCGATCTCGGCCGACGCCGCGCGCACCGCGCTCGATCACGTGGATGACGGACTGACGCGGGCGGTGCTGGCGATCCACGCCGAACGCACCACCACCGGGCGGCGGGAGCTGAACCTGCTGCGGCGTTTCACCACGTCACACCCGGGGGTGCCGATCGTCGGCGTGCCGTCGCTGCCGTTCGAGGTCGCCGACCGGCAGGCGTTGCGCGCGGTCGCCGAGCAGATTCTCGGCGGACCGGGCCGCGCGGCGTCGTCGTGACGCCGTAGAGAAGAAAAAGAGAGTCAGACCGCGTCGGCGTGACGGCGGCGCTGGCTCTCGAAGAACTCGCCCCACGAGGTGACCTCGGGGTGCTGGCGCAGCAGTGCGCGCCGCTGACGCTCGGTCATGCCACCCCACACGCCGAACTCGACACGGTTGTCGAGGGCGTCGGCTCCGCATTCGAGCTGCACGGGGCAGTGGCGGCAGATGGTGGCGGCCTTGCGCTGCGCCGCCCCGCGGACGAAGAGCTCGTCGGGGTTGCCACCCCGACACCTGGCCTGCGATACCCACGCGAGTCGAGCTTCGGTCTCACCGGTGGTCACTGCCGCGTTCGCCATGGGGAACCCCTGTCCGCTTCTAGAAATCGTTCGCGAGGCAAGCCCCGCCACTTTAGGACTCGAATGTTACGTGAGTCACATTCGGTACATCAATCTAGGTATTACCGAGACAGACAGTCAAGTCGGGGGGAACCGGCACAGTGGGACGGCCGTCCAAGCAGGGGCGTTGTGACGCCGACTCACGGGAGCAGGCCCCGACACCCCGTATCCTGTGGTCGTGTCCGAAACAACCCGTCGCCCCGAGCGGTCGAAGGCCCTCTGGGTGCTCCTGGGCTGCTGCCTGCTCGCCGGAGTGCTCGTCGCCGCCCTGCTGTTCCCGTTCGCCGGCGGCTTCGGCCTGCTGACCAACAAGGCCGCGACCACCGTCGAGAACTCGTCCTCGGAACTGCTGGACGGGACGGTCCCCGAGGTGACCACGATGACCGATTCGACCGGTCGTCCGATTGCATATCTCTACGATCAGCGCCGCGTGCAGGTCGGCTACGACGACATCTCGCCGGACATGATCCGCGCGATCATCTCGATCGAGGACCGCCGCTTCCTCGAACACGACGGTGTCGACTGGAAGGGCACCATCCGCGCGTTCCTCAAGAACTCGTCGTCGGGTGAGGTGCAGCAGGGCGCGTCGACGCTCGATCAGCAGTACATCAAGAACTACCAACTGTTGGTGCTCGCGCGCACCGAGGCCGACCGCCAGGCCGCCATCGCGACGACCCCGGCGCGCAAGCTCCGCGAGGTCCGCATGGCGTTGACCCTCGAGCAGACGCTGACCGATCAGGCCATGCGCGACAAGAACATCGACCAGGCCGCAGCCAAGCAGGAGGCGAAGAAGGAGATCGTCACCCGCTATCTGAACATCGTCCCGTTCGGCAACGGCGCGTACGGGATCGAGGCGGCGGCGCAGACGTACTTCGGCAAGTCGGCCAAGCAACTCGACGTCACCGAGTCGGCGATGCTCGCGGGCATGGTGCAGTCGAGTTCGGCGCTCAACCCGTACACCAACGAGTCGGGTGTCACTGATCGTCGCAACACCGTGCTCGACACGATGAAGGAGAACTTCCCCGACCGCGCAGCGGAGTTCGAGGCCGACAAGGCCAAGCCGCTCGGTGTGCTGCCGCAGCCGCGGTCGCTGCCGCAGGGCTGCATCTCCTCCGGCGACAACGGGTTCTTCTGCGATTACGCGCTGCAGTTCCTCGCCGAGAACGGCATCACCCGCGACGCCGCCCTGCGTGGTGGCTACACGATCACCACCACCCTCGATCCGCAGGTGCAGGCTGCGACGAAGGCGTCGGTGCAGGCGGTCGCCGCCCCCGATCTCACCGGTATCGCCAACGTGATGAACGTGATCCGCCCGGGCACCACCTCCCACGATCTGCTGGCCATGACCTCGAGCCGCAACTACGGGCTCGACCAGCGGCGTGACCAGACCGTGCAGCCGCAACCGTTCTCGATGGTCGGTGACGGCGCCGGTTCGGTGTTCAAGATCTTCACCGTTGCCGCGGCGATGGAGAAGGGGCTCGGGTCGTCGGCGTCGCTCGACGTGCCAAGCACCTATCAGGCCAAGGGCATGGGTTCCTCGGGCGGCGTCAACGGCTGTCCGGTGAACACGTACTGCGTGAAGAACGACGGTCGGTACCCGCGCACGATGTCGATCACCAACGCTCTTGCACAGTCACCGAACACCGCGTTCGTGAAGCTGCTCAACGAGGTCGGCGTGCCCTCGGCGGTCGACATGGCCGTGAAGCTCGGGATGCGTTCCTACGCGCAGCCGGGCACCTCCGGTCAGGGCGATCTGAGCCTCGCCGACTACACCAAGCAGGGTAACTTCGGGTCGTTCACCCTGGGCCCCAACGCCGTCAACCCGCTCGAGCTGTCGAATGTCGCCGCGACGCTGGCGTCGCACGGCATGTGGTGCCCGCCGAACCCGATCAAGTCGATCACGCAGAAGAAGCGAGACCGCAACGGCAACACGGTGATCGGCGCGAACGGGCAGCCGGAGATGACCGCGGTCGCGTTCACCCCACCCGCGTGTGAGCAGGTCGTCGACCGCGGTCTGGCCGACACGCTGGCCAACGCGCTGTCCGCCGACGATCGTGGCGGCGGCACCTCGGCGGGCGCCGCCCGCTCGGCCGGGTGGACGTTGCCGGTGTCGGGCAAGACCGGCACCACCGAGGCGCACCGCAGCTCGGCGTTCCTCGGGTTCACCAACAACTTCGCCGGCGCCAGCTACATCTACGGCGACACCACCAGCCCCGAGGACATCTGCTCCTCGCCGCTGCGCCAGTGCTACGGCGGCGACCTCTACGGCGGTTTCGAGCCGGCACGCACCTGGTACAACGCGATCCTGCCGGTGGCGGGCAAGTTCGGGCCCACCGAACTGCCGCCCACCGACCCGCAGTTCGTGAACGGCAGCGAGCGCGGTCGGGTCCCCAGCGTCGTCGGTCTCACCGCGAGCGCGGCGACGGAGCGTCTGCAGGAGAACGGCTTCAAGGTCGATCAGCAGACCACCACCAGCCCGGAATCGGCCGGCACGGTGACCGGTACCGCGCCCACGGGTACCGCCATCCCCGGCAGCACGGTGACGATCTACGTCAGCGACGGTCAGGGACGCGTCTCGACGCCGGCGCCCGATCGGGGGCCGCGACTGCCCCCGACCACGATCGAGATCCCGGGTATCGGGCCGATCGTGATCCCGGGCGGCTGACCGGGCTCTCCGGCGGTCAGCCCAGCGCGGCGCGGACGGCGGTCGACAGGCGTTTGCCGTCGGCCCCGCCCGCGGCGGCGGTCTGCACCTTCTTCATGACCTGACCCATCTGTCGCATCGTGGGCGCCTCACCGGTCTCGGCGGCCACCGCGGCGACGGCGTCGGCGACGAGGGTGTCGATGCCGGCGTCGTCGAGCTGGGTGGGCAGGTAGCGCGAGATGATCTCCGCCTCGGAGCGTTCCTTCGCGGCCAGTTCGCCGCGGCCGTTCTCGTCGTAGATCGACGCCGATTCCGCGCGCTTCTTGTTCTCCCGCAGCAGCACGCCGATGACCTGCTCGTCGGTCAGCGAGTGGGCCTCGGTACCCGAGACCTCTTCGGCGCCGATCGCAGAGATGATCATGCGCAGCGTCGCGGTGGTGTCGGTGTCGCGGGCCTTCATCGATGCGGTGAGGTCGGTGCGGAGCTTCTGCTTGAGCGGGGAATCGGTCATGGCGCCCACGGTAATCGCCATCGCGCGCGACCCCGTGGCTTTCTTGTGGCCATCGGCTCGACACGATCGGTATCCTGGCCGGATGGTAGAGGTCGACTTCTCGCGGATCGGTGCCGGTACGGCACGGCTCACGTCACTCCAGCAGGGCGCAGCACTGGCAGCCGGTGCCGCGACGGCGGGGCTGGCGTACGCGACGCTCATCGAGCGCAACGCCTTCGCGCTGCGACATCGGACCCTCAACGTGCTGGAGCCCGGCTCGGGCACCCTGCGCGTGCTGCACATCAGCGACCTGCACATGCTGCCCGGTCAGCGCCTCAAGCAGGCGTGGGTCTCGGAGCTGGAGTCGCTCGAACCCGATCTCGTGATCAACACCGGCGACAACCTCGCCCATCCGCAGGCGGTGCCGTCGGTGATCCAGTCCCTCGGTGGGCTGTTGTCGCGGCCGGGTCTGTTCGTCTTCGGCTCCAACGACTACTTCGGGCCCACCCCGAAGAACCCGCTGAAGTACTTCAACAAGAACCACACGAAGTCGTTCGGCGAGCCGTTGCCGTGGCAGGATCTTCGCGCCGCGTTCACCGAGCGTGGATGGCTCGACGCGACCCACACCGTCCGCGAGCTCGAGGTGGCCGGGGTCCGCGTGGCCGCCGCCGGTGTCGACGATCCCCATCTGCATCGCGATCGCTACGAGACCGTCGCGGGCCGCCCCAATCCGCTGGCGCATCTGCGGCTCGGTCTCACCCACTCCCCCGAGCCGCGCGTGCTCGACAAGTTCGCCGACGACGGTTACGACCTGGTGATGGCCGGGCACACCCACGGCGGGCAGCTGTGTGTCCCGTTCTTCGGCGCGCTGGTCACCAACTGCGAACTCGACCGGTCACGCGTGAAGGGCCCGTCGAGTTGGGGTGCGTCGATGAAGTTGCACGTCAGCGCCGGTCTCGGCACCTCGCCGTATGCGCCGTACCGCTTCTGCTGCCGGCCCGAGGCCACGCTGCTCACCCTCACCCCGGTCTCGCATGGCGACGCCGAGTACGACGAGGAGCAGTCGCTGCCGCCGCTGACCGCGGGGATGCGCGCACGCTGAGTCCTCAGCGCACGCCCGCTCGATCCGACTCCGGTTCGATGTCCCACTCCTCGTCGAGGATTTCCTCGACCCTGTCGTTGTCGCCGCGGCCGCGCACGGTGGCGATCGCGTAGAACGCCAGCCCGATCAGCAGCCACGCGCTGAGGACCACGATCGGGTGGGTGGTCGCGTGACCGTCGAAGAACACGGTGTTGCGAAGCAGGGTCCCGGTGGCGCCCGGAGGCAGGTACTGACCGATGGCGCCCCACGGGGCGGGTAGCAGTTCCGGCGAGCTGGTGAGTCCCGACAGCGGGTTGCCGAGCACGATCAGCGCGACGCCGGCGATGCCGAGACCCGCTGCGCCGAGCAGAGTTCGGAGTCCGATCACACCGAAGGCGGTGGCCGCGATCCCCAGCATCGCGGCGGCCGCAGTGGGCCAGAAGCGCCCGTCGAAGGTGCCGAGGACGAACCGCAGGATCGCGGTGAGCGCCAGGCCTCCGACACCGGCGAACACGACGGTGGTGATCACCAGCGCGCGGGGACGGCGGACGGTCATCATGATGACCAGTGCGCCGATCCATCCGCCCAGCGCCAACGGCAGTGCGCCGGCGGCCAATCCGACGCCCTTCGGGTCGCCGCCACCGAATCCGCGGACGTCGACGACGGTGCTCGTCGACCCACTGCGCTGGGCGACCTGATTCCCCAGCGTCTCGACCAGTGTGGCGACCGATGGGCTGCCCGCTGTGGTGACCAGGGTGCGAATCCCGTTGCCGCCCACTATCAGAGCCCCGTCGAGGTCACGGCGCTCGATCGCCGTCCGCGCGTCGGCCTCGGAGGCGGGGCGCGAGAAGTCGAACGCTCCGGATTGCGCGGTGTCGACGGGACGCTCGATCGCGGCGGTCGCGGTCGGTGATCCGACCACCCCGACGCGGATGTCGCTGGGCGTCGAGTGGACGCCGGGGAGAGCGAACGCGAGCAGCAGGATCGACAGCGCTGCGGTGAGAGCCGCGGCGATCACGACGGTCCGGGTGATGTGGGCGCGGGTGGTTGACGCTTCGGCGGCCATGAGATCCCCTTAAGATACGAGTCGTTTCCTACGGGCCGAATGCTAACCTCGATTGTCGAGATACGCAACGTTTCTTATCGGGAGGTGGGATGGCGGCCACACGGCGACGCGGCACCGAGCTCGACGACGCCATCTACCGCGCCGTCTTCGGCGAGCTGACCGAGCACGGGTACTCCGGGCTCACCTTCGAGGGGGTGGCCCGGCGCGCCCAGACCAGCAAGCCGGTGCTCTACCGGCGGTGGCCCCATCGGCTCGACATGGTGGTCGCCGCACTGACCAGCGCCAGCGACGACGTCATCCAGGCGGCGGACACCGGGTCGCTGGCCGGCGATGTCGAGGCGACGCTGCATCTCGTCCTCGACCGCCTCGAATCGATGGGCCGGTCCATCGCCCTGGGCGTGCTCTCCGACGCGGCGGCCGCGCCGGGCACCGGGACATTGCGCATCCTGCAGACGAAGGGCGTCGCGCTGAGCGACGCGATCCTGCACCGGGCCCGAGAGCGCGGCGAGATCGGTCCGGCTTTACTCCCCGAGCGCGTCCGCTCGCTGCCGTTCGACATGGCGCGCTACGAGTTCCTGGTCAACGGCGACCTCACCGCCGACGCCATCCACGACATCGTGGCCACGGTGTTCTGCCCCCTGGTCACGCTGATGGCGGGTGCGGCTGACCAGCCGATTTAATCTGTCTTCCCCGAGGCGGTAGGCTGTACAAGGTTGTCCGCAAGGACGCCACGGGGTGTGGCGCAGCTTGGTAGCGTGCTTCGTTCGGGACGAAGAGGTCGTGGGTTCGAATCCCGCCACCCCGACGTGTTGGTTGAGACACAGATGAGGCCCTGACCAGGGGAAACCCGGTCGGGGCTTCCTCGTTTCTCGGGGTCACGTCACTTCGCTGCCAGTCCACACAGTCCGCAGGAGAAAAACTCCGGGGTGATCGTCGGCTGCGTGCAGACATAGGTCAACACCGCCCGAGGGCTACTCGCCAGCGGCGATCGCAGCGAGGCAATTCCGAATCCTCGAAGCGGTATCAGCGGAGCGCAATTCCGACGCTCGGGTCGGCCACTGCGGCAGCGAGTGAGGCCGCGCCGGGCCCGGCGAGCCACTGTGCGAATTCGAGCAGGAACGGAAACCGTCCGCGCAGTTCAGTCACATCAGCATCGCCGGCCAACCGTCCGGAGTCGGCCGCCGCGACGAGTTTGCCCAGAAGATCGTTGGCGGTCAGCACCTCATCGCTGATCCGGCGATAGGCGATCGGTTGTCGCAGGGCGCCGCTGAAGCTCTCAGCCAGCTGATCTCCGGTCAGGGTGTCGCCGGCGAGGTCGAGCGTCTGATCACTGAATTCCACGGGTGCGTCGAATATCTCGGCAGCGACCCTCCCGATGTCGCGCACCGCGATGAACTGCACCGGTTGATCGTTGCGCATCAGGAACGAAAACTGGCCCTGCGCAAGCCCCATTCCCGGCAACATCAAGATCTCCATGAAGCTGGCGGGACGAATGATGGTGGCGGCGATGTCGAGGCTGCGTATGTGTGCTTCGATCCGACTCTTGGTGTCGAAGTGGGCGATACCGGTGTCGGTGGGGCCGGCAGCGATGGCCGAACTGTAGACGAGATGCTCGACACCCGCCTCCTCGGCGATGGTCGCCACCGAGATACCGAACCTCACCTCGTCGTCGTCAGTCACCGTGGACCCGGCCTGGCCGGAGCTGGGCTGCACGCTGAAGACGCCATATGCGTCCCGAAACGCCGCGCGCAGCGACTCGGGATCGCCGAGGTCGCCGGCCACGATGTCGACTCCGGCGCCGGCCAGGCTGAGGGAGCGTTCAGCCGACGGGTCGCGGACGACTGCGCGCACGGGCCAACCGGCGTCGAGCAGGGCTGACACCACCGCTCCGCCCTGTTGGCCGGTGGCGCCGAGTACAACGACTCTACGATCGAACTTGTCCATTTCCACTCCTCCGGTGTGCTGTTCGGGTTCCCGTGTGGTTACGCTAGTTGCGCGACACCTACCATTCGGTAGACCTTCGAGGAGTGCCAGATTGAGTGATTCGGTGCCACCGGCTGCGGACTGTTTCGTCAGGCTGGGTGTAGAACTCATCGCGCATCGGTGGGATGCGGTGGTGCTGACGGCTCTGCGCGACGGGGCGCTGCGGCGCGTCGACCTGCGGGCCGGGATCGGCGGCATCAGCGACAAAGCGCTGCACGAGTCGCTGCTCCGACTACGTGACTTCCGGCTCGTGGCGAAAGAGGATGAGGGGCATCGTTATCGGCTGACGGACGTGGGGACGTCCTTCGCGACGGGCCCCGTGCTCGCGCTCGCGCAGTGGGCCGAGGCCAACCACTCGTCGTTGGCGTCCTGAGTCGGTGCTACACGTGGTGTCGTGGCTCTGAGGGAAGTGGTACCCGTGAACGAATTACGTTGGTGCTCCACTGGGAAGTCACGCGCCCTGTACCCGCACTGGATCACGGTCGCTGCCTACCTTATTGGTCCGGATTGGTTCGGCACACGACGGGAGGCCTGCGATGACCGTGGCAGTCCCTTGCCGCCGCGCGGCCATGCGCGAACATCTACGCCGCGTGCGCACGACTCTCCTCCAGCTCGTCGGCCGACGGTGTCACGTCGGCCGCGATGTCCTTCACCACGGCCACGACCGTCGGATTGGCGTCGAAGACTTCCCTCGCGAAACGGGGCATCATGCGCCGGTAGTCGTTCTCCGGTAGATCATCGAACGATGTCAGCCTGCCGCTGCCCAGCGGGCTGTAGGGCACGATGCCGAGTTCCCGGGTGACAGGAACCACCTCGGCCTCGATGTCTCGAGACCAAAGCGACCATTCGGTCTGAGGCGGAGATGGGGTGGACGGCGTGCGCCCGCCGGATTGTGTCCGGTGCCGCCTCGCTCAGGCCGAGGTGACGCACCTTGCCCTCAGTGATGAGGTCGGCCATCGCGCCGATGGTGTCCTCGGATCCCATCGCCCCATATCCGACGGCTCCCACCGTCAGGCCGCCGATCGTGCGCTGCGGAATGGTCATTGGCTCTCCATCTCATCGGGTGAGGCATGTCCTCGCGGGTCGGCAACGGTAGTTCCCGCCGGCATGCGAGTGGGATCCGCTTCGAGACAACACTTCACCGGCGACGGGGCGATCCTACGCAGGTCCTGGCGCGCGCCGCGTGCAGCACAGTCTTTGCGGGAACGGTGATCTCAGCCTTGTGCAACAACCCGGGTCGGGGTGAGGCGTAGGGCGACGCGGCTCTCACGCGGGGCGGGGAACGTGTCGGGATCGTGGCCGTAATGACGGATGAGCTGGTCGAGTAGGGCCAGGTCGGGATCGGGTTCGATGGTAGTGGTCGCGCGGATCTCCAGGGTACGGAAAGGATTGTCCGGATCGATGATGAACAGGGTCGCTTTCGGGTGCGCGACGACGTTCTTGTACTTCTGGCGACTGGTCATCAGCGAGGTGGTGACGGTGCCGCCGTCGGCGAGGTACCACAGTGCGGTGACCTGCGGGGTGCCGTCGGCGCCGACAGTGCTCAGGGTCGCCGTGTTCGCGCCGTCGAGTAGGTCACGGTGGGTGGCGGGGACGGTGTTCATGAATTCCTTTCCGAGGATTCGTGTTTCGGATTCTCTCGAGGTGAAAGCTCTACTGGTCTGACCGGATGAACTCTCCACCTGCGGTGACGACGAGTTCTGGGCCGAACGCGGCACCTGGCGTGTACGCCCCGGGTTTCGCCTCCCCGCGAGCGAGTCGGCGGGCGCTCTCGGTCATCACCGCGGTGGTGAACGTCTGCGCATCAACCGACGTTGCACCGCTGGCGATGTGGGCCGCGTACAGCTCCCCGCTGGGGATGGTCAGGCTGGACTCGGTGGTGCTGTCGGGAGGCGTGAGGTGCGCGACGTCGGCGCCGAGACGCGTGCGCACGACCTCTCCGTGTTCGTATCGACGACCCCCCAGGGCTGCGTTGTCCGTGATGCTGGCGGCCATCGCATGACCGATCGAGTCGGCTTCGGTGGCAACTGCGGGCAACGGGTCAACGCGCACACGCGCGGGGGTCGGTCGGTCCCGGCACTGCATCACCATTCCGACGTGAGTTCAGACGGGCTGCACCGATGGCCCGTCAAGACGCCGAGGCTCGCTCGAGGGCGTCGAGCGTTGTGTCCAGTGCAGTCGCCAGGGCCTGAGTACCGACCTGTCACAGCCGGAGGAGCCCACCGTCGGCCATGATCGTCTGGCCCGTCACAAAATAGGAGTCATTGCTGGTGAGGAAGAGGATGGCGCCGACGACGTCCTCGGGCTCGCCGACCTTTTTGATGGCCTGCATCGCGGCGGCCTGCTCCAGGGGCAACGAGGCGGACTCCGCCCCCGGGGTACGTGAGAGCGTCGCGCCCACCGAGTTCGCGGTGATGCCGTAGGGAGCCAGATCATTCGCCAGGCCACGGGTGAACCCGATGACGCCCATCTTGCTGGCGAAGTAGGCGGTCATGCCGGGGGGCGTCATGCCGATCGAGTTGGACGTGAGGTTGACGATGCGCCCCCAACCACCTTCCTTCATCAACGGCAGGACTGCCTGGGTCATCAAGAACTGGGAGTCGAGATTGATCGTGATCACCTCACGCCAGGCCTCGTAGGTCATGTCGTCGGTGTGGATGGCGGGAAAGATGCCGACGTTGTTGCTCAGGATGTCGCAGCGTCCATACCGGCTGCGCACCTCGTGCTCGACGTGCCGGGTCTGCTCTGGGTCGGCGACATCGACGACCAGGCTGGTGGCCGTCTGGCCTGCTTGCTCGATGAGGGCGAGAGTTTCTGTCGGTTCCGTGATGTCGATGGCCACGACGTGCGCGCCACGCTCGGCCAGGCCTCGGCAGATGGCTTGGCCGAACCCTTGAGCTGCGCCGGTGACTACTGCGACACGGGCTTCGTGCGATGAGGTCATGGGTGTCTTTCGCTGATTGAGGGATCAGATCCTGTGGGCGTATCGCACGCCGGGCGACACGAACCGTCAGGTCAGTGCGGCGGGGTAGCGGGGGTCGGCATCGGAGCGTGCCTCGTACAGATCGAAGTACGTGGGAGCGATGTCGGCTGCCGATGTGCCGGGTTGCCCGGATCCGATCCACACGCTGATCGCGAGATGAGCTGCGTACACGCCGTGTTCAGAGAGCACGTTGTGCAGGTTGAGAACCCAGTTGCGCAAACCGGCTGAGGCGATGTTGATGTTCGCCATAGCCGGTGACGGGTCCACCGATCCGCCTCCGGCTGTGATGATGATGGTGCCGGTTCTGGCGGCGATCATGTCGTCGACGACCTGCTTCACCACATGAATCGCACTGAAGTAGAAGTCGAGCTGTGGCTGAAGATTGGCCGGCGTGACCTCCAGGACACCGGCAACAGGCAGGCTGGTGTCGGCCGCCGAGAACTCGAGAACATCGACGGTACCCAAGGTTTCACGGATCTGGGCGAACGCCGCGGTGATCGACTCCGCGTCGAGCAGATCGGCCGTGAACGCGGTCGCCGCGATCCCCTCGCCTTTGAGCACGTCGGTGAGGGAATCCAGCTTTGCACGATCACGAGCGACGAGCGCGACGGTGAAACCGTTCCGGCCGAACACCCGGGCGATCTCCAGACCCATCCCTGGCCCGGCACCCACTATGACAATCGACGACACGTTCTCACCCCTGAATGGTTACTGTTTGTGTGCAACCACATCGTCTGTGTGTTTCACCGACGGCACAAGAAGGCACATTCGTGTTCGTGAGGAGCCTCCATGTCCACCAGCGAGAACGCCACGCTCGCACACAACGCCACCCTGCCCGGTCCGTGCGAGGGGTGGGGCGACGATGCCCCGTTGATCCGCAGCATCCTCGACCGTGTCGGAGACAAGTGGGGCATTCTCGTGATCGCCGTTCTCCGCGACACACCGATGCGATACCGGCAGTTGCACCGCAGCGTCCCTGGCATATCCCAGCGGATGCTCACGCTCACCCTGCGCCACCTCGAGCGCGACGGTCTCGTGACACGCACCGTGTACCCCGAGGTACCGCCGCGCGTCGACTACGCCCTGACCCACCTCGGCGTCTCACTCCTCGAACATGTCCTCGGCCTGGCCGCATGGGCGTCGTCACACTCCGACGAAATCCGATGCCACCGAGACGAATTCGACCAGAGGCAATCAGGGGTTGTTTGAGATGGACCGCCTGCGCCAATCAGCTTCCATCGCAAAGGACGTCATGCCCCGCACCCTTGCCTGGTCCGAGGGGACCTGGACAAACGAACCCGTCCACGTCGCGGTCGACGATGACGGGATGCGTGTCACCGCCCGTGAGGGCAGCGACGCGTGGCGCCTCACTTCCTACGACTTCATCCACGCCTCAGAGCACGCACTACTGGCCCCATTGCCGCTCGAGACCGCCGTCGAGGTGCAGTTCCGCCTCGACTTCGTCCACCAATTCGACCAGGCCGGCATCTTCGTCAAGATCGACGACACATCGTGGATCAAAGCCGGCATCGAGGTCAGCGACGGCGAGACCAGCCTGGGCGCCGTTGTCACCCAGGGCACCTCGGACTGGTCGCTGCGTCCGTTGACCGAATGGTCCGGGCATCTGGTGACCATCCGCGGCAGCCGGTCCGGCAATGCGCTCACCGTCCGCGCCCGCGTCGACGACGATCCCTGGCAACTCGTTCGAGTAGCACCTTTGGACCCAAACGCCGACGTGACAGCGGGGCCGTACTGCTGTGCGCCGCTGAACGCCGACCTGACCGTTCACTTCACGTCATGGCGAACCACCCCGGCCGACGCCAGCCTCCATCCCGAGCCTTGAGATTGAACCGCGCGGAACACAGTTCAGCGGAGGCCTCAACCTGCTTCTCCAGCGGTACCTGCGCGAGTGAACGGGCTACACGTACGGCGAGTTCTCCTGCTCGAAGTGCCTGTTGCAGTTCGGGTGCGAGTTTGAGTAGGGCGCGCCGTTGAGATACCCAGCCCGAACTTCGACCGAGACGCTCCGCAGCGCTACCAGTCTCGCTCACGAGGAGGTCGACGGCGTGGGCTTCTTCGAGGACGTCGAAGTCTTGACGGTCGATGTTCTCCACAATCGCCGCCCACAGTACCGATTCGCGATTGCGGGCGATTGAGTCGCGGATGACCACGTCCATGCCAGTCCGTTGGTAGTGGTGGCAGGCGGCGAGACGTCGGCAGCCGTTGACCACCACCCACCGCGCGGCCCCCAACTGGGCCGCGTCATCAGGCCACAACACCAGCCATGCCGCACGACTGACCACATTTCCTGGCTGTAGCTGCCGATCGGCGATGGTGGCGAGGTCGTCGAGGTTGCCGACCTCGGCACGCGGGTTACGCGGGTTCGCCACCAACTGTCCGAGGGGCACGTTCGCCCGAAACACCCCGTCCGAGCTGCTGGGAGCGTCGACGGTGGAGCTGTCGCCGACCGAGCCGGCCAGGTCTGCGAGGTCGACGCGGCCTCCCTTGCCGGCCACTACTTGACCCCCACTTCGAGTTCGAGGCACAACCGCTGCACATCCTCACGCGCCTGCAACGCCACTCGAGAGGAGCCGTACTCGGTGACGACGCGTCCTTCGGCGGCGGCGCGGGCATGAACTTGTAGTGCCGGACCACCGTGCGGGCGAGCGGCCACCCGCGCGATCGGACGAACGCTTGTGTCTGTTCGAGATCTGAGCGTCCGTCTCGTGGATCCCAGTCGTTGACCACTACTACATACGGGATGCCCAATGGTTCGATCACCTTGGTGATCGTGCGTGCAGTCGGATCAAACGCCAGAGGTTCGGGGACGATCGGCACGATCACCAGATCCGCCGATGCAGGGACGGCGTCTAACGCGTAGCCGATGCCACCGTTGTCCGTCGGTCCTGGGGTGTCACCGATCCACCCCGGTGTGTCGACGATGACGTGATCGACACCCGGCAGGTGTCGTAGCCGGCCCAGCATCCCCACGTCGTCGTGGGCCTGCGCGATCCGGAACGGCAGATCCGCGACCCGATCGGCCCACCACACCGCCGACCCCTGCGGATCGATCGACACCGCCAGCACCGGCGAGACCTGTCGCTCCCCCGTCTGGTCGACGAGGACGTCGGCCTTCACCGCGGCGAGGTTCATCGCCAACGTCGATTTACCGACCCCACCCTTCTGGTTCATCACCACATGCACACCCATGCTCTCCACCTCTCTGCTCTGCTCGTGAACCACATGTCATCCGACGCCTCGCGGCGTGGATGTTTACCGCGGTAAACCGGGCCGCTCGGCGGACCTCGGGCAGACACCGCGCACGACCAGACATCGATCGAATACGGTTGATGGGAGCAACGTTTGAGCGACCTGTCAGCGCGACCTGGGAAAAACCGGCCAGTCCGCAGACAGTCCGCAGCAGCACCGAAAGAGGCCCTCACTGACAAACACCCACAACGCCGCTCACCAGCAGAAACAGTGAATCCTCAACTGCGTCAACAACACCAAACTCCCAGGTGCGCTCGTTCACCGACGATGAGGTCGTGGGTTCGAATCCCGCCACCCCGACGTGTTGGTTGAGACACAGAAGAGGCCCTGACCAGGGGAAACCCGGTTGGGGCTTCCTCGTTTTCGGGGTCATGTCGATTCGTCGCCGGTCCGCACCCAGTCCGCAGGAGAAAAATCGGGCCCATTCCGGGGCGATATATGACGTCCCCGAGCGGCTGATTCCGTTGGGCCAGCGTTGAGCGGCGTTGATCTCGCGGGCGTCCGCGGCCCGCTACAGTCACCGGCCACCGGGATGCGTGAGAAGCTCACGGTTCTCCTACCCGCGCAGTCGACGCAGCGCCATTCGACGGTGTATCTGCTCGACGGCGCCGGAAAGTCCGGCCCCGTCACGTCGTCGGAATGGATCGCCAAGGGGCGGGCGAGGGAGTTCTTCGCCGACAAGAACGTCATCGCGGTGTTGCCCGTCGGTGGCGCCGGGACGTTCTTCAGCGACTGGAGCACACGCGATCCTCGTCTGGGCCGACCTCGATGGGAGACGTTCCTGACCCGTGAACTCCCGCCGCTGATCGACCGGACGTTCGGCGGTACCGGACGAGCAGCCGTCGCCGGCCTGTCGATGGGCGGCCAGTCGGCGTTGTCGTTGCTCGCCCGCAATCCTCGGGTCTACTCCGGCGCCGCGTCGTACTCAGGCTGTCCCGCAGTTGATTTCGGAGCGAACCCGGCCGACGTGTACGCGACCGTCGGCTACGCCGGCGGCAGCGCCACCAACATGTGGGGACCTGTGGGCAGCAAGGAGTGGGTCGAGCACGACCCGTCGAACCATCTCGACGGACTCCGCGGGAAGAACATTTTCCTGTCGGTCGGCGACGGCGCACTCGGTCCCCTCGACCGCAACCGCGTACCCAGTCCGGGGCAGAGCGTGGCCCAGTCGATCGCACAGAGCATCGTGCTCGAGAAGGCGGCCAACGGGTGTACCCGCCAGTTCGACAGCCTGTTGACACGCAAAGGAATACGGCACACCGCCCGCATCACCGAGGTGGGCACACACAGTTGGAACTACTGGGCACAGGCGCTTCGCGACTCGTGGCCGACGCTGCGCCGAGGCCTCTGAACGAACGGTTCTGACCGCGCCCGGGACGCACTCCGGCCACGGCCTCGTCGGTCAGGCGGTCCCAACGCACATCCGACACCGATTCGTCGGTGCTCATCCGGTGCAGCGCGGACACCATGTGTCGATCGCCGCGGTGGGCGTAAGCGACGACCGCGCGGATCTCTACTCTCGACGGGGATTCGGCGATGTGCGTGGTGGTCACCGAGCGCAATTGGGCATCGGTGGAGCTCAATTCGTCCACCAGTGCGGCCCGAAGACCGACCGCGTTCGCGCGCTCGGTGGCGACGGTCATCGCGTACGACGTCGGTTGCTCGTCACCGGAGTCCGGATGCCGGTCGACGGTCCGGCCGATCCACCGCAGGACGACGTTCACGGTGACGACGGCCACCGTGCCCGCGAGCGCGACCGAGTAAAGACCCGCTCCGGAGAGTGCGCCAACGGCTGCCGAACACCACAGCGTGGCAGCGGTGTTCAGACCCCGGACATTGAGTCCGTCCCGGAGGATCACACCGGCACCCAGAAAGCCGATACCCGAAACGATCTGCGCGGCAACGCGCGTGGGATCTGCTTTTCCGCCGCTGAGGCCGTGGGCCGAGAGCAGGACGAACAGTGTGGAGCCCGCTGCGACCAGTGCATTGGTGCGCAGACCGGCCATCCGAGCGCGATACTGGCGCTCGAAGCCGATGATGGTGCCGAGTCCGACACCGCAGGCCAATCGTAGGATCATCTCGATCACGGACATGACAAACCACCCTCTGACGTGCGGGAAGTGCCGAGCCGGCGGTGTACGCCTTCCTCGTAAGACCTTTGGCACTACACGGCGTCGACCTCGGCGTGAGCCGAGGAGCCAATCGGGGCCAACCCTTAAGCCGGGAAGGCCTGTCCTGACCCGTGGCGTCTCTGGACGTTTGGGGTCGCTGGCGTGTTTCCGTGAAGGAGCCTCAGCGAACGATGGCACCTTGCGGTCGCAAGTAAACACCCCAACCGTTGCCTCGGCAACCCGGCGTATGGATCACGTAAAGAGCTCCCAGAGGCCACGATTGGGCCTGCTCGGGCAATTCCGGCGACACTTACAGCAGCCGGTGAGCGGGCGCCCGGCGATCCCGCCCTTCCTTTCGGTTTACCAGCGGCTGACCAATCGAACACATGGACAGTGGCGACCAGACCGCGCGGGAGTGGCCGCTCGATCTGCGCGAGATCGCGCTCGCGGTGCAGCAGGAGCAGCAGGAGCAGCAGGAGCAGAACCAGGTGGGCGCCGTTCTGCAGGCCATCCACCAACTCGTCGACGCCTCGTTGTCGGCACGCCCAGCGGCAACACCTGGCGATGTCTGGCGCAAACCGTCTCGAACTGATAGAACAGTACTGGACTTGCTGTTCACTTTTCTCGACGAACCGCCCGTTCATCGTCACAGCCATGAGGCCGAACCAGTTGCCTTCGTCGGCTCAACGGCACGCCGCACCCCTCTGGGTGTGATGCGCCCGTTGTCATCCAGCCGCACGCAGGGCATGCCGCCCCGGTGCATCAGACGGGAAGGTTCGACCGCATGGCCATTCCTGACACCCAACTCGCACAGACCGTCAATCATCCGGATGTCCGCGTGCCCATCGATCGACCGTTCATGGCGCTCCTACGGCAGATGGTGCACGCGCCCACTCGGGATGAGGCGATCATGACCCACCTCACCCGGTACGCGGCCACCATCGCAGGGGTCGATCACGTCGCCGTGGTCACCGTCTCGCGAGCGCGGAGACGTGTGCCATCGCTCTCCCTCGAGGGGGCCAGCGGCCCACTGGCCGAGAAGCTTTCGCTGATGGAGATCGAATCCGACGACGGGCCGATTCATCGCGCCACCACAGATCGATGCACAGTCGCCTGCAGCGAGACCACAGGCGACATCGCCTCGCGGTACCTGTTTGGTATGCCGGCACCCCACACCGTTCGCTCGGTGCTCGCGATCCCACTCCTCGAGCCGACCCACTCGTCGGTCTTCGCCGTCGCCACCTTTTGGTCCGAACTCGACGAACCGCTGCCCGGTGACGTCTGCGGACGGGCGACCGCGGTCAGCGACCTGTTGGCGCTCGCCCTGGGTGCAGCCGCAACGCGGACCCAGTTCGACGCGGCTCTCCAGTCACGCGATGTCATCGGTCAGGCCAAGGGGATGATCATGGAGCGCTACGACATATCCGCTGATGAGGCGTTCGCCCTCCTCGCCCGACTCTCGCAGGACACCAACACCCCTCTGGTTGCCGTCGCGACGAAGCTGACCGACGCGTCGCCCCCGCCGACACCGGGGCAGACTAGAGGATGTCAGTCATCGACGCGGTGATGATCTCGACGGGCTCTGCCCGGGATGGGGACGATCATGACCAGCCACAACCCGCCCGATGACGTCATCCCCATATTCGGCGGTCCGGCCGCCGACGCCATCGAGGAACTCGCCGACGAGGAGCGCGCGGCCCTGCGCCATCCGGTGGACGACCGCCTCGATGCGGCGCTCCACGATCTGAAGTCGACGCTCGGTCTCACCGACAGGGAGAGCGGAGGCCCGGGCTCGCCACCCGCGCAATGACCGCCGGCTCGGGTCACGCCGAACGGCGTGGAACCTCGGGCGACTACCGCGAACTCGACGTCACCGGCGACCCACGCCGCGCCGCTTCCCGCACAGCGAACTCCCGATACCCGGTGGCCGGGCGTCCGAGAAGTTCAGGCAGCACGGTCATGTCACCGGCAGGCAATCCGTTCTTGTCGTAGTAGCTCATCATCGCGACGTAGCAGTCCTTGGACTCCTCCGGCCAGTTCCGCACGCCCCGGGTGTTGGGCATGCCGGCCAGCCCACGGAACATGGGGCGCAGCGCACTGCCCTTGGTCGACGCCAGCGATCTCACGGCGATCGTCGCCGCGGGGCCCAGACCGTGAAGCGGCTTCTTCATCGCGTCCGGGGGCAGCCTGACCGCCGACATCCGATGGCCCAGAACGTCACTCCAGATCGCCGCCATCTCATGGCGGGTGAGTTCCTCGGTCGACAGGTCGTAGACCTTGCCCGCATGACCATCCGGCGACGCCGTGATCATCGCGCCGACCTCGCCGATGTCCTCGGCGTCGACAACGCCCATGACCGAGGTCGGTGACGACGGGTAGGGCAGGGTCCCCGCGAGCATCAGGTCCCAGAAGTCCACATAGTTCTGCATGAAGTGCGACGGCCGCAGCACCGTCGCCGGGATCCCGGATTCGAGCAGGAGACGCTCGACACGCAACTTCTCCTGATGGTGCGGGAGATCGCGGATTTCCGGGTGGATCACCGAGTTGAACACGATGTGCTCGACACCGTTGGCGCGAGCGGCGTCGATCAACCCCTCGGCGATCCCCACCTCCCGCACCACGGCTGTCGGACACACATGGAACACCCGAGAGGCGCCACGCATCGCCGCCGCGAGGTCGTCGGTGGATCTGATGTCTCCGACAACCACCTCGGTCGCGCCCTCGACTCGCGCGGAGCGGGCCTGCTCGTCGTTCTTGACGAACGCGCGCACCGTCTCGCCACGTTCGGACAACTCGCGTGCGACATGGCGACCGACTCCCCCGCCGGCGCCTGTCACCACGATCATCGTCGGCCCTTCTCCCCGATCGGCCACGCATTCTCCATGTTCGCTCCTTCGTCAGCGGTGCGGCGTCATTCACTAATCCGCCGATAGTCACCGGGCGAGCGTCGATTTCGCGATCGACCCTCTGTTCTCGACCGAACAGTACACATTGGTTGACTGACGGTCAACGAAATGTAGACTCGTCGCGATGACACCGATGCCCCATCCGTTTCGCTCGACGAGGCGGAGTAGCCAGCCGCCGCCCCGTGCGTTGATCACCGGCGCGAGCGCCGGTATCGGCGAGGGATTCGCACGCGCCCTCGCGGCCCGCGGATCGGACCTCGTGCTCGTCGCACGTCGCGCCGAGCGTCTGCGCGACCTCGCCGACGAGCTGGTCACCACACACGGGATCGCCTGCGATGTCGTTCCTTTCGATCTGACGGCCGAGAACGTCGGTGAAGCGCTGCGCACGACGGTGGAGGGCCGGGTCGATCTGCTGATCAACAACGCAGGGTTCGCCACGCAGGGTCCGTTCGTGGACACCGACCCGCGGGAGTACCGGCGCGAGATCGCGGTCGACGTCCTTGCGGTCGTCGAACTCTCCCGCGCCTTCCTGCCGGCGATGATCGCGCGCGGCCAGGGCGGCATCATCAACGTCTCGAGCACCACGGCGTTCCAACCGGTGCCGTCGATGGCGGTGTACTCGGCATCGAAGGCGTTCGTGCTCAGCTTCGGCCAATCACTCTGGTATGAGGCGCGACAACACGGGGTCACCGCATTCACACTCGCCCCCGGACCCACGAGAACCGAGTTCTTCGACGTGATCGGCGACAGCGCGACCGTCGTCGGCTCGTTCCAGACACCCGATCAGGTGGTCGCCACCGGGCTGCGTGCGCTCGATCGTCGATGGACGCCACCACATGTCGTCTCCGGGCGCAGGAATGCCGTCGCAGCCCATCTGGCCGGCCTGGCACCTCGCCGCATCCTTCTTCCCGTCCTCGATCGGGTGATGCATCCGACCACGTCGACCGACCACGGGGGCGACCGTGTCCACCCCTGATTGGCGAGACGTCGCCTGGGACGAGGTGGCACGTGATGTCGACGTCGACGGCCGACGCGTCCATCTCGTCGATGTCGACGTCGCGGGCGCCGACAGCGACGTGATGGTGTTCCTGCACGGCATCTCGGCGAGCTGGCGCTGGTTCATCGAGATACTCCCCGCGATGGCCAGAACCCACAGAGTCGTCGCCATCGATCTGCCCGGGTTCGGCGACTCCGAATTCGCCTTAAAGAAAAGTTCGTTCACGGCATTGGCGGAATCGGTTGCCGGGGTGTGTGCGGAGCTGTCGGTGCGGCGGGCGACGGTCGTGGGGCACTCGATGGGGTCTCTCGTCGCCACCCGACTCGCCATCGATCGGCCGGACCTGGTCGGGAAGCTCGTGATCACCGGTGGACCCATCCTGTCGCTCACCGGCCTGGCACGGAGCCCGCTGCAGACCGTGCGGGCCCAGCCACGCGCGGTCATCACCCTGCTGGCCGAGTTGATGACCATCGGCGTTCCGCTACCCGCGAGGGTGACCTCCGTCCTCGCGTCGTCGCCGACGCTGTTGACCCTGGCACTCGGGCCGTTTCTGGCTCACCCCGAGCGGCTCGACGCCGACCTCATGACGCAGGTCATGTCCGCACTCGGCGCTCCGGGGTCCTTCCCGGCCCTGCTCTCGACGATCCGCAGCGACCCGGCGACCGATCTGCACCGGATCTCCTGCCCGACCCTCATCATCCGCGGGCCCGGGGACCCGCTGTCACCGCCGGCCGACGTCGACAGGTTTCTCGCGGCGGTCGCGACCGCGTCGGCCGTCGAGATCCCGGGAACAGGACACTGGCCGCACATCGAGAAGCCCGCGGAATTCCTTGCGGAATTGAAGGCGTTCCTGCGGGTGGCCCCGTGACGACACGATGGCCGCGCGACCCGGGGTGGCCACGGTCAGTTGCCCGGCGCGGTCTCGACCGCAGGGCGCAGCACGTCGGCGCACCATTGCCGAAAGGGCGTCGGACTGCTGGTATCCGGGGTACGGGCAACGCCGTCGTCGAGACCGTCGTCCTTCGCCTGCATCATGTCGACCATGCCGTCGACGAAGGCATTCCCCAGACCGCGTCCGATCATCTGGATCCGCAGGTCGTCGTACGACCGGCGTTCGTAGCGGATCGGCGTACCGAGGACCTCGGACATGATGTGCGCCATGTCGTTCGCCGAGAGGTTCTCCGGGCCCAGCACCGGCACACTGTCGACACCGGTCCACGACCGATCCAGCAGGAGCCGGGCGGCCACGGCGGCGATGTCGCGGGTCGCGGCGGCAGGGGCGGCGCGATCGGGTGCGACGGTGTCGGCGAACACGCCCGCGGTGCGGATCGAGTCGGCCTGTCGCAGAACGTTGTCCATGAACGACGGGTTGGCGAGTGCGCGGTAGGCGACGCCGGAAGCAGCTATCAGGTCGTCCATCTCCAGGGAGGCCGTGACGAGTCCCGCCCGATTTGCCATCGGCGTACCGCGGCCGAGCGCAGAGACGCCGACAACACGTTCGACACCATGCTCTGCGAACGCTCGTGCCGCTGGACGCGTGAAGTCGGAGAACGCCGCCTCGAGGGTAGGGGTCATCGGGTTCGGCGGGACGACCCAGAAGACGGCGTCCGCACCGTCGAAGGCCGCGGCGAGCACGTCGGCGTCACCGTGCGAGCCGGTGACGACGTCCACACGGGCCTGCACGGCCTCCGGTAGTCGCGAACGGTCCCGCGCGATGACGCGGATCTCCTCACCGTGCGATGGGGCGGTCTCGAGAAGGGAGTCGAGGACCTGGCTGCCGATATCGCCCGTGGGCGTCGTGATCACGATCATGTGGTCCAGCCTGAGCGGATCCCCTCGAACGGTCCAATACCTTCCTCGACGCATTGATACCCTCACGGCATGGATCTGGATCTTCGCAAGCTGCGGTACTTCGTCGCGGTCGCCGAGCACGGGCACTTCGGCCGCGCGGCCGCGGCCCTTTACATCGCACAGCCGGTGCTCAGTCGACAGGTCCTCGCCCTCGAGAAGGAGTTGGGTGCCACTCTGCTCACACGCACGACACGCAGCGTCGAGCTCACACCGGCGGGCGAACAGCTGCTCCAGGATGCGCGCGGCCTGTTCGTCATCGTCGACAACACCGTCCGACGCGTCTTGGAGACCGACCGCGGGGTGGAGCGCCTCGTGGTCGGTTTCGCGCCGGGACTCCATGTCGGGGAGGCGGTCCGGGCGTTCACGGCGGAACATCCCGCGGTCGAGGTCGATCTGGTTCCCGTGAAGTGGTGGGAGAAGGCGGCACCGCTGTACGACGGCCGAGTCGATGTGGCCTACCTACGTCGGCCGTTCGACGAGAGCGCACTCCGGGTGGTCGCGGTCGGGACCGAGGAGAAGGTCGCCTGCCTTCCGGCGACGCACCCGCTGGCTCGGCGACACCAGATCACGATGTCAGACCTCGACGGCCAGACGATCCTCGACGCACACTCCAGGCGGACGTCGTCGGTGGAGGAGAAGTTCGAGCTCATCGCAGCCGGTCACGGCATCGCGTTGGTGCCCGCCGGCGTCGCGGCGTCGTACACCCGCCCCGATCTCGTGAGTCTGGTCGTCACGGATCTGGCTCCGGTCGACACCTGCATCGCGGTGGCGCGCGGTCGTCGGGAACACCGCATCCGCGCTTTCGTCACGACGGCGATCGACGTTCTGCACACACACGAGGAGCGACTGTCGGTGGTCGAATGACCTCGAGCCCGGGGGACTACAGGTAGGAGCGCTCCTCGGCGATCGCTCGCGAGTACCCGAATATGGCGAACACGACGTAGATCGCGACGAACACCACCGAGAACTGCACGCTCTTGCTGCGCGACAACGAATCCAAGACCGACATGGTCACCCCAATCAACGACGCCGTAATTTCGCCGTCGATTATCTCGTGACTCAAGCACCGGTGCAACGCTGGGTGGAGAAGAAGCTGTCGTGGACCGCAGACCCGCCTACAGATCGCTGCGTCAGCCGGTGCGCGTGAATGCCTCGTCGGCCGCGCGTTGATGCAACGCCTGCACCTCATCGGCCTGTCGGGCGGCCTGCCGGTCGAGTTCGGCGCACCGGGCGGTCCCCGGCCCGAAATCGACACGGCGCTCCATCCCGAGCTCCCACATCGCCTTCTTCGCGAGTAGCAGCGACCGCATGGCCTCCAATGCTGCTACGCGACGAAAGCGTCCGTGCGTGAGCCCGACGACACCGGCCACGCCGCGCACCCCGGTCCCGATTCCGGCCACCGCGGTCAGCCAGGACTCGCGGTGGCCGCTCAGTTCCTCGACGCGGGCGCGCACGAACGCCATCTCATCCTCCAGCTCGCCCGGTAGATGGTCGATCGCGTTCACCGTCCAGGGATCACCGGCGACCAGACGCGCGAGTTGCAGTCCACCGCCGGCGCCGATGAGATGCGTTCGCATGTAGAGCGCAGAGGTCTGGTGTGCGATGTCCATGGAGGAACCCTTCGTCGCGTTGGTCGGATCCGGCGAGGGCTCTACCCGTTCAGACAAGACCAGTGTAGAGCGGGAACCGTCGCGGTGGCGCGCCGATCCGTGAGACAGTGGAGGGGTACAGACGGCCACGTTGAGTTTCCCAGCTACGGTCAATCCGCGATCGAATGTCGTGGTTCTGCTGGTGATGTCGATGTCTGGCGAGGTGAGCATCGACTCCCGATCCTTGGCGTCAACTTCGAACGATGTTGCTTCCGTTGATGATCCGCTCGAGCCGGCACACCTGACAACAGATCGCGCATCACGAGAGGCATCATCATGCGCGCAGTCACGTGGCAGGGCAAGCGGAAGGTCAGTGTCGACGAGGTACCCGACCCGACGATCGAACAGCCGACCGACGCGATCATCAAGGTCACCTCGACGAACATCTGTGGCTCCGACCTGCACCTCTACGAGGTACTGGGCGCCTTCATGACCCCCGGCGACATCCTGGGCCACGAACCCATGGGCGTGGTCGAGGAAGTCGGTTCGCAGACAGGCGATCTCGCCGTCGGCGATCGCGTGGTGATCCCCTTCCAGATCTCCTGCGGATCCTGCTACATGTGCGACTCGTCGTTGTACACCCAGTGCGAGACCACACAGGTCCGCGATCAGGGCATGGGCGCGGCACTCTTCGGCTTCTCGTCGCTCTACGGCGCGGTCCCCGGTGGCCAGGCCGAATACCTCCGCGTCCCGCAAGCGCAGTTCACCCACATCAAAGTGCCCGAGGGTCCTGCTGATTCGCGCTTCGTCTACCTGTCCGACGTCTTGCCGACCGCGTGGCAGTCGGTCGAGTACGCAGCGATACCCGAGGGTGGATCGGTCACCGTGCTGGGCCTGGGGCCGATCGGTGACATGGCCGCACGCATCGCCGCGCACCGGGGTCATCGGGTGATCGCCGTCGACCGCGTCCCCGAACGCCTCGAACGTGCGCGGGTTCGCGGCATCGAGGTGATCGACCTCGACGCCGTCGACGACATCGGTGAGGAGATCCGCGCGGCCACCAACGGGCGGGGAACCGATTCGGTGATCGACGCGGTGGGGATGGAAGCTCACGGATCACCGGCGACGAAGCTGGTCCAACAGGTGACCGGCCTGCTCCCCGACGCACTGGCGGCGCCGATGATGCAGAAGGCCGGGGTCGACCGGCTCGCGGCGATCTATGCGGCCATCGACATCGTTCGACGCGGCGGGACGATCTCACTCATCGGCGTCTACGGCGGCATGGCCGACCCGCTTCCCCTGCTCACGATGTTCGACAAACAGATTCAGCTGCGTATGGGCCAGGCGAACGTCAAGAAGTGGGTTCCCGACATCCTGCCGCTGCTCGGGGACCACGACCCCCTGGGCGTGGACTCGTTCGCCACGCATGAACTCCCGCTCGAGCAGGCGCCTCATGCGTACGACATCTTCCAGAAGAAGACCGACGGCGCGGTGAAGATCATCCTCAAACCCTGAGCACACCCGTGCGGGCGGGTCGTCACTGCGGGCCGGACGCCTGAGCCGCGCCGGCGGCCGACGACCCGCCGCCGACCGACACCTGATCCCTCAGCGTCGCGAGCTTCGTCGCCGAGTCCGAACCGGCCTCCGCGTGATAGATCGCGAGGATCTGTCCGTCGGTCCCCGCCAGGGGGAGCTTCTCCCGACGAAGCTCCATCGCACCCACCACCGGATGGTTCAGGCGCATGGAGCCACCGGCGAGCACGGCTATGTCGTGCCGGGCCCACAACGAGCGGAATTCCTCACTACGGAGGGACAATTCGCCGACGAGCTGGGTCGTCGCCGGGTCCTCGACCTCGGTGCCGACCGATGCGCGAAAGCCCGCCACCATCCCGCGGGCGCGCTGGGCCCAGTCGTCCCACAGTTCCCTCTCGGCGGGATCGAGCAGGAACGCCCGGAGACGGTTGGTGCCGACACTGATCACGGGCGAGATCGCGGTCGCCAGCGGATTCGCGGCCAGTACGTCGAAGGAGCGGCTCTCCACGAACGCCGGAAGGTCGATCACCTCGAGGAGCGACAGGATTCCCGCCGGTACTCCGACCCGTTTCCGGCCTCGAGGCGGGCGGGGGCTCACGCCTGCCAAAGCGTGCAGATGCGCCGTGGCCGCGGGATCCAGTTCGAGGACTCCCGCCAGCGCGTCGACCACCTGGGTGGAGGGATTCCGGTCGCGGCCCTGTTCGAGTCGGAGGTAGTAGTCGGCACTGATACCTGCGAGCAGCGCGATCTCCTCGCGACGCAGCCCGGGCGTCCGGCGGACACCACCCGCGGCGAAACCCGCACGCTCGGGACTCATCAGCTCGCGGCGAGCGCGCAGGTACTCACCCAGGGAGTTGGGACGATCGCTCATGGATTCGATGGTAGGAGGACCGGCCGCACCGTGGGTGGTCCTGACGATCCCAGGATGAGCGGGGACTCCTCACCGCGCCCGATGCGCTCCTAACGTCGGTGGGGACGGCGAGATCCGCCGATACGAACCCACAGAGGAGCGATCATGTCCGACACCACCCTGCCCGGCGGCACATTCCGCATGGGCGACCTGACGGTCTCACGATTCGGTTACGGCGCAATGCAACTCGCCGGTCCCGGCGTCTTCGGGCCGCCCGCCGATCGGGAGGCTGCCGTCGCAGTGTTGCGCGAGGCCGTCGAACTGGGCATCACCCACATCGACACCGCGGACTTCTACGGGCCCTTCGTGACCAACGAGATCATCAAGGAAGCCCTGCACCCATACCGCGACGATCTCCACATCGTCACCAAGGTGGGAGCCCGTCGCGACGACGACGGCAACTGGCCGTTCCATCGGAGCCCTGAGGAGCTGACGACCCAGGTGCACGAGAACCTTCGCCATCTCGGTCTCGACGCACTCGATGTCGTGAACATGCGGATGGGCGCCACCGACGGGCCCACGCCCGGACCGATCGCCGAACAGATCGGTGCACTGGCGGAGCTGCAGTGTGCGGGCGACATCAAGCACATCGGCGTCAGCAACGTCACTGCTGCCCAACTCGCGGAGGCACAGGAGATCGCGCCGGTGGTCTGTGTGCAGAATCGGTACAACCTCGCCGATCGCGCCGACGATGCACTCGTCGAGGACACGACGGCGCAGGGAATCGCCTTCGTCCCGTTCTTCCCCCTGGGCGGATTCTCACCTCTGCAGTCGAAGACGTTGTCGCGCATCGCCGCCAGCCTGGACAGCACCCCACTCTCGGTGGCATTGGCGTGGCTGCTGCACCGATCCCCGAACATCCTTCTCATCCCCGGCACGTCGTCGGCAGAACATCTGCGCGAGAACGCAATCGGAGCAGGACTCGACCTCAGTGCAGACGTGCTGACTGAACTGGATCAGATCGGGACAGGCGACTGACCACACGGTGATCGCCGCAGGCCCTCTCTCACACTGACGACGACACCGATCCGACCGATCTCGGCCTCAGCCGAGACCGATCGGATCGGCGCCGGCTCTAGCTCGAACCGAACAGTCCCGCACCGAGTCCCAGCAGCAGGTTGCCGACACCGAGACTTCCCAACAGACCTCCGACGAGCGCCCCGACAGCTCCGAGCAACATGTGATTCTCCTTCGATGTGGTCACCGCGTGGCCATTCCGGTCTCGCAGCAAATGTCAGATACTGCATTCGGACATCGAAATAGTAACCATCGGGAATCGCGCCCGTCTTCGGTTTCGGAACCCCCGCGACCATCCACGAGATCACTAAGCGACGCTTTACGGTCTCGAATCCATTGGCGGCGAGCGGTATACGTGCGTTCCCGCTGGTCAGGTCAGCAATGCCGCATCGATGGCGTGGGCCACCACGGCGACGTGAGGAGCGTGGAGGACATCGACGTGACCTCCGGGTACGGCGACGAGATCGACTCGTCCCGATGTCACCGACTCCCACCAGGATCGCCGATGCGTACTGCCCTGCGCGCACAGTACCGTGACCGGGGCGTCGATGCGGCGCACCCGATGCCGACGGACCATCCGAACACCGCGGTGGTAGAACACGATCCACTGGGTAACAGGATCGAACACCTTGCGTCCGGCCACCGGCAACCTGAGGAACAGACCCAGGAGTTGTCGATGGGTCATCGTCATCTCGGCCTGCACCGGACCGCCTGCGTCGAACTGCACGAGGTCATCCGAGAGCCCCTCCGCGACATCGAGTTCGGCGACGGACGCCTCGGTGAGCGACGAGTCGATGAGGACGACGTGGCGTACCGATTCGCCATCATCCGCCAACTGGGCCGCCATCTCGAGCGCGACCATCCCACCCATCGAATGGCCGGCCAGGTGGTACGGCCCGCAGGGGTGCGCGCTGCGGAGCTGTTCGATGTTCCTGCGCGCCATGGCCACGATGCTGCGGTCGGGGCGCCCCGGCACGTCGAGTCCGCGCGCCTGGAGTCCGTGGACCTTACGTCCGGGCGTCAACGACCGCACCAGGGGGACGAAGGCGGAGGCCGGCGATCCCGCACCGGCCACGAGGACCAGCGGGGTGCCGTCACCCTCGGCGCGCAGCGGCACCAGCACACCCCCGCGGTCACGTGTCCCGGCGGAGCGATTGGCTTCTCGCACACCACGGGTCAGGGTGTCGATGGTCGGTGCGGCGGTGAACGCCGCCAGATCCACCTCCACATGCAGCATCTGTCGCACGGTCGTCGCGATCCGGGCCAGGGCCAGTGAATCCACCCCCGCCGCCACGAGGTCCTGATCGGCGTCGAGTTCGGCGCCGACCGATGCCCGTGTGAGGGCCAGGCGGACCGCGTTTTCGACCACATCGGGCGCTCGGCGTCGACGACGCGAAGCCACGGTCGTCGCCGGCGACGGCAGCTTGGCGCGATCCACCTTGCCGCGATCGGTGCGTGGCAGAGCGGTCATGCCGACCACGAATCGCGGGACCATCCACGGTGCGAGCGAGGCGGATACATGCGCACGCACCCGTCGCTCGAGTTCGGCGGCCGACTCCGATGCGCCTGCCACGTAGGCGACCAGTTCGGTGCCGCCGTCATGGTCGATCCCGCGCACGAAGACCTCGTCGACGCTCGGCATCGCGACGATCGCGACCTCGATCTCGGCCGGCTCCACCAGGTATCCGCGGATCTTCACCGCGTCGTCTGCCCGACCCAGAACATGAAGCGTCCCATCGGGATCGAGGAATCCCCGGTCGCCCGTGCGATACCCGCGACCCGAACCCGAGTCGGGGAGGAACCGGTCCGATGAGCGGCCCGCATAGCCCACCGCGATGGTCCCGCCGATGACGATCACCTCGCCGGTTCGCCCGGCGGGCAGGAGGTTTCCCTCGTCGTCGACGATCGTCACCTGCCGCAGACCTGGCAGCCCCTTCCCTGCCGCGACGCGGCCGGGTGGGACCTCGTCGTGAGCGTCGAAGACGATGTGACCGACGAGCCCCACCTCGGTCGCCCCGTACCAGTTCACCACCCGCGGTGCGGGTTCGGAGAGATGACGCGCGAGCAGGACATCCTCACGAGTCGAGGGTTCGCCGTAGAACGTGATCTGACGGACGGTCGACAAGGGCCGAAGCACACCGTCGCGGGCGTCCGCCGCCAGACGACGCACGAGACTGACCGAGGAGTTCACCACCGTCGGGCGCTGGTCGTGCAGCCACTCCATCAACGATTCGACACCCATCCGACGCGAATCGGCGAGAAGCACGGTGGCACCGGCGAGAAGGCCGGAGAACAGGGTGGTCAGTCCGGCGCTGAAGCCGAGCGGCATCACGTCGGCGATCCGGTCACCGTGCGTCAGACGCTGGCCCACGGCCGCCTCGTAGGCCTTGCCGACGGCGTTCTCGTGATCGAAGACAACCCCTTTCGGTTCGCCTGTCGAGCCCGAGGTGAACACGATCGTCGCGGCATCATCGGGCCGCGCCTGTCGCTCGCCGCTCGTGGACGAATCGGCCGCGTCTCGTAACCGGCCCGCATCCCAGAGCTCGGCCCCGGCCAGTGCGAGGATCCGGGAGACGCGATCTGCCGTCAGCTGCGGGTCCAGCGGAACGAGCGCCCGTCCCGCCATCAGCGCGCCGAACGCGGTCACCAGCGGCTCGACGCGATCGTCGAGGTGGATCGCAACGGGCCCGCGCCCCGCGCCCGCCAGGACCGCTGCCGCCACCGACGCCCGTTCGAGCAGATCCGCATAGGCGATCCGTCCGTCGCGGCCGACGATGGCGTCGGCGTGGGGCACATCATTCGCGGAGGCGGTGAGGATCGCAGCCACCGTCGTCGGAATCGGACGGTCTCGCGTCGCGGCTGACGGCGTCGCGAGATCGGGCCGTGCCCGGATTCCGGTCAAGTCGGTCATGGTCGTCCCTCTCCCCGAGGGAAGAGTTTACGTCCACATGGACACAAACGTGCGGGACGTGGGTATCAGCGCAGATGACGCGTGAGACGATCCCAGTTACCGGAGGCCGCCTGCACTCGTTCGTCGGGCGTCAGATCCGCGTCGTCGAGGAATCGGCGCGCGGCGCCCGCAGACGCGTCGATGTAGGGATAGTCCGTGGCGTAGACGATGCGGTCGATCCCGACGACCTCGCGGGTCCACCGAAACGCCCTCTGGGAGAACACACCCGATCCCATCACGAGGACGTTGTGCGTGAGGTAGTGCTCGAACGGATTCTGGGTCGCCCCGGTCAGTGCCCCCACACTCCCGATCCGGTCGGCGTAGAACAGCACCGCCTCACCCCAGTGCCCCACGACGACCTGGAGTGCCGGGTGGCGGTCGAAGACGCCGCCGAAGATCATGTGCAGCAGTTCGATCCCGGTCTCGTAGTGCCACCCGATCAGCGGTCCGGCGAACAGTGGATCGACGTCCGGTCCGATCCCGGTGTAGTAGGCGTCGCGGACCGCCGCGGTGGGTGTCTGCGGATGCAACACGACGGGCGCGCGCAGCTGCGCGGCGGCCGCCCAGATGGGTTCCATCGCCGGATCGCCGAGGTGCATCGCCCCCGTCCGCCCGTAGATCATCGCCCCGAGATGCCCCTTCTCCGACACCGCCCGGCGCAGTTCGTCGGCTGCCGCCCGCGGGTCCGGGGTGGGCAGGGTGGCCAACCCGTCGAATCGATCCGGGTGTTCGGCGACCACCTCGGCGACGGTGTCGTTGGCGGCCGCGGCGAGCGGCACGGCCCTGGTCGCGTCGAGGTTCTGCACCCCGGGCGTGGTGACCGACAGGACCTGTACGTCGACGCCCTGATCGTCCATGTCGGCGATCCGTGCGCGGCCGAGGTCGAACAACTTCTCCGGTTGCGCACCGGGGATCGACATGCCGCGCGCGGTGTCCGGGCCGGCATCTGCTGCCCAGGCCTGAGCGATCTCAGCGGTCAGGAGGTGTTCCTCGAGCGCGACGATCCGGTAGTCACCCGCACGATCGGTTGCCATGAAGCCGTTGTACACCGGCGGCCGACATAGGATCCCCGGGTGACCGGAGGAGGTGTGTGATGGCCGATGAGGCGACACGGCGCTCGGGGATGTCGCGCGCCGAACAGAAGGCAGCGACGCGCGCGCGCCTGGTCGCCGCCGCCGGCGAACTGTTCGCCGAACGCGACTACGGCGACGTCACCATCGCCGATCTCGCCGCCCACGCCGGCGTGGCCCACGGACTGCTGTTCCACCACTTCTCGAACAAAGAGGGCCTCTACCGCGCGGTCCTCGATGCGGTTGTCACAGAGATGGACTCGGCGTTCACCGCTCCGGCCGACGGCGACGCACCGGCCATCATCCGCGCTGCGCTCACCACCCACCTGAGCTATCTGGCGACACATCGCGGCGTCGCGTTGAAGCTCATCGTCGGGCGACGCCACGCCGATCCCACGGCGGCGGAGGTGTCCGATCGCAGTCGTGGTCGAGCCCTGTCCGCCTTGGCCGCGCTCGTGGATGTCGACGCGGACAACCCGGTGATCCAGTTCGTCGGCGCCACTCTCGTCGCCGCGTTCGACGAGGCCACTCATTTCTGGCTCCACACCTCGGACCCCTTCCCCGTCGACGCACTCGTGACGTCACTCCTCGAACTCGCGGTCGGTGCACTGCAGGGCGCCCGATCCCTCGACGGCTGCCCCGACGTCGACGACGCCATCGCGACACTGCGCGTCGCCGCTCACGGGTCGAGGTCTGACGCCTGACCGGTTGATCACCATTCGTTGACTGCTGTTCAACCAACGGGTTACCCTCGGTTCCGCGACCTCGACGGAACGGAGCCTCACACGATGGCGGTCCCCCTGATCCGCTTCACCACGGCGGACGACGAGCGGTGGGGCGTGGTGTCGTCCAACGGCGTCACCGCCCTCGACGGGCAGTACACGACCACCGCGGACCTGCTGGAAAACGGTCGCGACGACTGGATCGCCGCGAGCCGGCGGCCGCCCACCCAGCAGCTCGACGCGGTGGATGTGTTGTCGCCGATCACGACACCGTGTCGCGTGCTGTGCCAGGGTGCGAACTTCCGACAGCACGCCATCGACTCGGGCATGGACCCCGACAATCGGGCCTTCAACCTCTTCTTCGACAAGACCGACGCCTCGGTCACCGGGCCGCACTCACCGGTGGTGCGCCCGGCCCATGTGCGATTGCTCGACCACGAGATCGAACTCGCTCTCGTGATCGGCAGGCGGATCGACGGGCCGGTGACGATCAGCGACGACACGCTCCGCGATTACGTCGTCGCCGTCACCATCGCCGACGACCTCTCCGCGCGCGACGTCCAGCTCCCCCAGGGTCAGTACCTGAAAGGCAAGAGCTATCGAGGTTTCTGCCCGCTCGGTCCGGTGCTGGCCGTCCTCGACGACTCCGACTACGCCCGCCTCGACGATCTCGAGTTGCAGCTGTACGTCAACGGGGACCTGCGCCAGATCGACACCACCGCCAACTTCGTCTACCGCCCCGCCGAGACACTGACCGAGCTCAGCGAATTCGCGAACCTGTCCGTCGGCGACGTCGTGTTGACCGGCACCCCGCACGGGACCGCAGCCGCGTCCCCGCCGGCGATCGTGCGACGGCTGGCCACCGCACTGCTGCCCGAGCACGTCCTGTGGAAGCTGTTCATCCGCCGCAACCTCGGCGGTCCGTTCCTGCGACCGGGCGACACCGTCACGGCGACCATCCGATCCTCCGACGGCCTCCTCGATCTCGGCGAGCAGCGCACGCCGATCGTCGCCGCACACTGAAACACGAGGGAACACGAGGGAACACGACCATGACCACGCCGAGCCCGATGCCAGCACCGGTGGACACACCCCTCGCCCCGAACCTGTTGGCGCACTTCGTCGTCAAAACAGCACGACCGGCGGAGATGATCGCCTGGTATTCGACGGTGCTCGGCGCACACGTCGTCCACGAGGACCGCCAGATCGCGTTCCTCACCTGGGACGACGAAAGTCACCGGTTGGCGCTGGTGAAGATCCCCTCGCTGGTGCGGTATCTGTTCCCGTTGGCCAGGCTGAAGCGCAAGGTCTACGGCGTCGACCACCTGGCGTTCACCTATCACTCCCTCGAGCCATTGCTGCTGAACTACGAGCGGCTCGCCGCGCAGGGCGTCGTCCCGGTGTGGTCGATCAACCACGGACCGACCACATCCCTCTACTACGAGGACCCCGACGGCATCCGCCTGGAGTTCCAGACCGAGAACTTCGCGACGCCGGAGGAGACCGCGGCGTTCTTCTCGAGCCCTGAGTTCGAGGCCAATCCCATCGGCGTCACCATCGACCCGTCGTATCTGCTCGAGCGACTGCGCGACGGCGCGCCGATCGACTCGCTGCTGCGACGCGACGCCGGGGTGCGGCCCGGCACCACACCACGGGTGAACCGGCGCGCCATCACCTTCCGGACGCTGTGACCTCGGGTGAATCGGTGCCGGTGGTGATCGCCGGCGCCGGATCCACCGGCGCCACAGCAGCTCTCCTGCTCGCACGCCGCGGGACCCCGTCCATCGTCGTCGACCGCCGCCGTTCCGAGCTCACCCACCCCGCCGCACACGTGATCCACGGTCGATCGCTGGAGATCTGGCGCGAGGCGAGCCCCGCTCTGGCCGAACAGATCGCGGACATGGCGCCGCCCATCGAGTCCGTGAACCTCATCCGCTGGTGTTCTCGGCTCGACGCGATGCCACTCGGGGAGATCGATCTGGCGTCGCGGCCGGAACAGTTGGCACGCGTGCGATCACACAGCGATTTCCTCATCTCCCACATCGGGCAACACCAGCTGATGCCGATCCTGTGGGCTGCGCTCGACCGCGAACCCCTGATCGATTTTCGCAGGGGTACGAGTGTCGGATCGATTCGCCAGCAGCCCGGTTCGGCGACCGTGGTCACGAGTCGCGGTGAGAGCATCACCGCGGAGGTCGTGATCGGTGCCGACGGCGCGAACAGCGGGATCAGGGAGTCCGCGGGCATCCACATGCGCGGCCCCGTGTTGGCCAAGATGGGGAGTGCCTTCTTCCGGTCACCGAATCTCTACCCCGCCGAGGCACGGCCGCTGCTGAGTTGGATCTACCAACCACGCTTCGCCGGAGTGTTGATCGCTCACGCCGATGACCACTACGTCCTGATGAACACCTACCTCCACGCCGACCAGGCGGTGTCATCGGATCAGCAGAAGTACTGGGCGACAACGCTCCCCGAGGTACTCGGATCCGATGTCGACGTCGACATCGTCTCCACCGGGACGTGGACGATGACCTCGCAGACCGCCGACGTCTTCCGGAGCGACCGGCTCATCCTCGCCGGTGATGCCGCCCACCGCTTCCCCCACACCGGTGGCTACGGCCTGAACAGTGGAGTCCAGGACGCCCACAACATCGCCTGGAAGATCGACGCCGTCCTCCGCGGCCTGGCCGGTGACGATCTGCTGAACACCTATGAGCAGGAACGCCGCCCGGTCATCGACCTGTTCGCACGCCACAGCGTCGCCAACCACTTCCACCTCGATTCCGCCACCCGCCACTTCGGGGTCACCAACCGCGCACTGGCGCGAGCCACCGCAGTGATGTCCCGCAGGCCGCTGAACCTGATCCCGGGCCGTGTCGCGGCACCGCTGGCCGATGGGATCACCCGCGCAGGACTGGCGCGCACCGCGATTCTCGACGGCACCGGGTGGCGGGCCGGCCGCGCTCGCGACCTCACGGCGAGCAACATCCCGGGCCAGCTCGCCCATTTCGTGTCGACGGGTCTGGAGTACGGGTACCGGTACGACGGCCCGCTCATCGCCTCCGAGACTCCTGGCGGCGACACGTCGCCCCGAGACGTCGTCGAGTACGTCCCGACGACCACGCCCGGTGGCCGGCTGCCGCACGCCGTCGTCTCCACCCCCGACGGCCCGCGGTCGACGCTGCAGATGGTCGACACGACGCCGACCTGTCTCACCGTGTTCACCTTCGCCCCCGTGGAGTGGTGCCGAGCCCTCGACACTGCCTCCGAAGCGTTGGCGCCCTTGACCACTCGTGTCGTCGACCTGGGCGAGGTCACCTCCCCGTCACCGGCGGTCGAGCTCTTCGAGGTGGGCACCGCGGGCGCCGTGGTGGTCAGGGCCGACGGCCACATCGTGTGGAGGGGCGCAGGGAACGCCGAGGGCGCAGCGCCGCGCCTCATCGAAGTCGTGGGCCGAACGTGGCACGCGTACTTCGTGCCTCAGGACGAAGACTCGAGCGATTCCCACCCACGATCGACGCCAGGGTGACCGCCGTGATCGATTGTGCGCAGATCAATCCGGTGAGAACGGCGAGTTGGAAGCGGGCGGCCTGTTCGGCACCGGCTCCGGCCAGAATCGCCCCGACGAATGCTCCAGGAAGGGTGACGAGTCCGACCGTCCGGGTCTGATCCAACCCGGGAACGAGTGCCTCGAACACCGCGGTTCGGCACAGGTCGATGAGGGCCTGCCGACGGGTGGCACCGATCGACAACCACGCCTCGACCTCGTTGTCACGGGCCGCGATCGCGGTGAGCAGGTTCCGGCCGGTGAGGGTGGCAGCGGTCATGCATCCGCCGATGATGATGCCGGACACCGCGATCAGATCCTTCGGATCCCCGTCGAGGATCGGGACGCCGACGATCACTCCGACGGCGACCGTCGCGCCGCACCCGCACGCCACGAGCGTTGCCGGCACCGCATGTCGGAAGGTCCGCAGCCTCCGGGCTGCGGTGACGACGGCGACGGTGAACATGATCGCGACGACCACGGTGGCCAGGCTCCAGTTGGTGATCGCCCCGCGCAGGACGAGAGCGACCACGGCGAGCTGCAGCACCGCGCGCAGAGCGGCTCGGACCGCGGGCCCGCGCTGGCGAACCCCGTACCAGCTCAGGACGGCCACCGCGATGGCGACGAGCACGGTCCCACCGACGGCCAACCGAATCCAGTGCTCCACCGATCAACCCCCGCGGTGGGACGGTCGGGGACTCGATGGCAACGGGAAGCGCCGTCGGATGGCCTCGATCTGTCGCCGTACGTCGTAGAGCTCTCGGCGACGACGCTGCGCCTCGCGCTGCGCACCTTTCAGCAGATCCAGCTTCGCGATCTGGCAGACGAGGGTGTCGGCGGCCAGCTCGAGTTCCCGCACGAAGTACGCCGCCTGGAGGGCATCGCGGTTCGTGGTCTCCGTCATCGCCACCTCCCGAACGTCGACTCGCACGCGAAACCACCACTGTGGACGAGATCGGCTGAGAGGTCGCTGAGATCTCATGTCGACGCGGTGTCGACGGGTCGGTGACGCATGCTCACCCAGGTGCGGTGCCGCCGATCCCCGGGTACGCCGCTCGCACGGTTCACCGTGCTCTCAGGTGCGTACAGCGTCGTCACAGGATCGCACCGTCACAGTGGGGTCCACGCCGGAGGCGCTCTTCCCGGCGACACGCCACCACCTGGACGAAAGGCCCAGCCATGCATCAGCGACCGGTCGCACCGCCACCATCCCGCATTGCGAATCAGGCGCTGAGCAAGGTCCCCGAGGTCACGATCTTCTTCTGGGTGATCAAGATCCTGGCGACCACGGTCGGCGAGACGGCCGCCGACTACCTCAACATGACGTTGGGGTTCGGACTGACGAACACCACCATCGTCACCGTCGCAGTCCTCGGCGTCAGCCTCGCAGGTCAATTCGCGGTCCGCCGTTACATCCCGGTCCTCTACTGGTGGATCGTCGTCGTCATCAGCGTCACCGGCACGCTCATCACCGACAATCTGACCGACAACCTCGGCGTCCCGTTGATCGCGACCACGATCGCCTTCGCCGCCGTCCTCATCGCGGTCTTCACCGCCTGGTACGTGGTCGAGGGGACGCTGTCGATCCACTCCATCCGGACGCCACGACGTGAAGCGTTCTACTGGCTCGCCATCCTGTTCACCTTCGCGCTGGGCACCGCCGCCGGCGACCTCATCGCCGAGAAGTTCGCGCTCGGCTACACGTGGTCGCTCGTGTTGTTCGCGGCGGTGATCGGAGCGATCACGTTGAGCCACTGCGGTGTACGGCTCAACGCCGTCATCGCGTTCTGGGCCGCCTACATCATCACCCGGCCTCTGGGGGCGTCGTTGGGTGACCTGCTGACCCAACCCGCCGATGCCGGCGGCCTCGGACTGGGCACCACGGGGGTCAACATCGCCTTCTTCGTCGTCATCATCGCTCTCGTCGCCTACCTCACGGCCACGAAGGTCGACCGACGCGAACAGCGGGATTCGTCGACCGGCACGATCCGCGAGGCGGCGACATCGTGACCCGCCGCGCGATGACGAGATCGACGCCCGAGACGGACGGCCGTGGCGTCGAACCCGGCCGTCTTCGCGTTCCCGAGATCACCGCACTGTTCTGGGCCATCAAGATCCTGACGACCGGCATGGGCGAGACCCTGTCGGACTTCCTCGGGACCCATGGCAGCGACATCCTCAACGCCGCAGCCATCCTCCTGGTGTTCGGCGCCGTGTTCGCGGTCCAGTTCCGCGTACGTCGCTACATCCCGGCCGTCTACTGGGCCTGCGTCGCCATGGTGAGCGTCCTGGGCACCGTGGTCGCCGACGTCGCTCACGCCGTCGTCGGGATCCCCTACATCGCCACCAGCGTCGTCTTCGCCGTGGCCGTCGCGGTGATCCTGGCGCTCTGGCATCGCAGCACCGGTTCGCTGGACGTGCACACCATCACCGCACGCGCTCCCGAGTTGTATTACTGGGCAACGGTCATGGCCACCTTCGCGCTCGGAACCGCGCTCGGTGACCTCGCCGCCAGTTCGCTGCATCTCGGCTACCTCGCCAGCACCATTCTCTTCGCGGTGGTCATCGTGATCCCACTGATCGCCTGGCGACGCGGCGCCGGCCCCGTCCTGACGTTCTGGGCCGCGTACGTGGTGACCCGGCCACTCGGCGCTTCGGCGGCCGACTGGCTGGCCGATCCGACGTCGAAGAGCGGTCTGGGTTGGGGCACAGGACCCGTCACGGCAGCGTGGCTCGCTGCGATCGTCGTTCTCGTGGCGATCGTTGCCGTCGGTCAGCGGCAGGGGGTACGGGCGAGCTGACGTGAGGGATGCACGCGACGTGGCTGGATCCGCCTATCCTGCAGCGATGAGCTCGCGCATGCGGTCCGCTCTGCGCGGAGTGGGCCACCAGCTGGCGGGAGTGCGCGTCCGCCTGACGGTACTGGCCACCGTTCTCCTGGCGGTCGCCCTCGCCTGCGCGGCCGCGATCATGCTGTCGGTACTGCACAATTCGCTGCTCAACTCCGCCGACGCGGCGACATCGGCGAGAGCCACCCAGATCGCGACGACGGTGCGCGCGGACTCGTCGAGGGGTATCGACGCCGATACCGTGGCGCCGTCGAGGGATCTCGACATCATCCAGGTGATCGACGCGTCCGGGCGCGTACGCGCCTCCAGCCCCTCGGGCCGCGGTGGTCGGGTGGCCGACCCGGTCTCGGTCGGCGCGCACGAGACCATCGACGGCGCGCAGATCGATGGCCGAGGCGATGAATTCCGGACCACGGTCGTCGGGGTCGACTCGCCGGCGGGACCGTTGACCATCGCCGTCGGTGCCGCCGAAGGACCCATCAACGACGTCGTGATCACCGTGGCGATCCTGTTCTGCGCGGTGTTCCCGATCATCCTGTTGGTGTTGGCCTTCGCCTCATACCTTTTCGTCGGCCGCGTGCTCCGCCCCGTCGAGGGCATCCGCGCCCAGGTCGCGGAGATGTCGAGCAAGGATCTGAGCGCCCGGGTACCCGAGTCGGGGGCCGGCGACGAGATCTCGACACTCGCGAGAACCATGAACGCGATGCTCGACCGCCTCCAGCTCGCGCGCGAACAGCAACTGCGGTTCGTCGGCGATGCGTCCCACGAACTGCGCAGCCCACTGATGAGCATTTACGGTCTGCTCGATCTCGCCCGCACCACCGGCCGACCACTCGATCTCGCGACGATCGACTCGATCATGCTGCCCGAGGTGTCACGGCTGCAGGCGATGGTCGACGATCTGCTGCTCCTCGCCAAGGCCGACGAACGGGGGATCCCCCTCGTCATGGGAGATGTGGATCTCGACGACATAGTGGCCGAGGCGGCACATCGCACCGACACCCTCAGCCCCATCACCATTCGTGCCCGGGTGACACCGATCCGGGTCAGCGGTGACCGCGAGAAGCTCTCGCGTGCAGTACGTAACGTTGTCGACAACGCTGTGCGCCATGCGCATTCGGCGGTGACCATGACGATGTCGACGAGCGGGGACGGCATGGGACAGATCGTCGTGAGCGACGACGGTCCCGGGATCCCGGCCGCAGAGCGGGAGCGGATCTTCGACCGGTTCGTGCGTCTCGACCCAGACCGCGAGCGTTCGGCCGGAGGGTCCGGCCTTGGCCTCGCCATCGTGAGCGAGATCGTGCGCGCGCATGCGGGGACGGTGCGCGCAGGCGAGGCGCCCGGCGGGGGTGCCGCGATCACCATCAGCGTCCCGACGAGCGCATCGGCGGAGTGAGAGTCGCCGTCGACCCCCGACTCACTCGTCGAGCCGGTACCCGACACCGCGGATCGTCTGCAGGCTGGTGACACCGAACGGTCGGTCGACACGTCTACGCAGATAGCCGATGTAGACCTCGACGATGTTCTCGTCGCCTTCGTAGTTCACGTCCCACACGCCCTGCAGGATCTCGTTCTTGGTCAGAACCTGCCCCTTGTGTCGCATCAAGAACTCGAGGAGGCCGAATTCGCGTGGCGTCAGGGTGATCTCGACGTCCCCACGCTGGACGCGGTGCGCGGAGGGGTCCAGCGACAGCGATCCGGCGGTCAACGTGACAGGGCGCTCGGGAGCGCCGCGGCGGACGAGCGCGCGCGCACGCGCGATGAGGACAGCGACCGAGAAGGGTTTGATCAGATAGTCATCGGCCCCGAACTCGAAGGCGTCCACCTGATCGTGGTCGCCGTCTTTCGCGGTCAACATCAACACCGGTGTCCAGACGGAGCGTTGCCGCAACGTCCGGACCACCTCGTACCCGTTGAGCCTCGGCATCATGATGTCGAGAACGATGACCTCGTAGGTGGTGGTCGAGGCGAGGTGGAGTCCGTCCTCGCCGTTGTGCGCCAGCTCGACGACCCAGCCCTCGGCCACCAGGGTGCGCCGCAACGTCTCAGCGCCGTTCCGATCGTCCTCGACCACCAGGACCCGCATCATCGACCTCCGCTCGCGATGGCCTGAACCGCGCTCCGGCGCCGGACACCCGTCATGTCGCAGTCAACACCCCGGACCCGAGAAGTGCGATCAGGACCAGGCCCAGCGCCACGCGGTAGCCGACGAAATAGGTGATCGGGTGTCGCCCCACAAAACGCAGGAGCCAGGCGATGCTGGCGTAGGCGACGACGAGGCTCACGAGCGTGGCCACCGCGGTCGCCACCCAGCCCACCCCGTGGGAGATGTCCTTGGCCGACGTCGCGGCCTCGTAGCCGCCCGCGGCCAGCAGCGCGGGAATGGACAGATAGAACGACAGGCGGGTCGCGGCCACACGATCGAGCCCCCGGAACAGTCCCGCCGAGATCGTGGCGCCCGACCGCGACACACCCGGGATGAGTGCCACGCACTGCAGCACTCCGACGACCACACCGTCGATGACCGTCACATCGCGACCCGTCCGTCGCTGCGTCGCGACACGCTCGGCCAGATACATCACGACGCTCCAGACGATCAACGCCGCGGCGACCACCCACAGACTGCGCAGCGGACCCGAGACGACGTCTTTGGCGAGGAACCCCACGATCCCGATCGGGATCGATCCGATGATCACCGTCCACGCCATCCTGTAGTCGGGGTTGTTGCGCTCGGATGCCGACCGCAGACCCCGCACCCAGGCGACGATCAGGCCGATGATGTCGGAGAAGAAGTAGATGATCACCGCCGCGATCGCCCCGACCTGGATGATCGCGGTGAACGCCGTCACCGACGCGTCGTCGATCCGCAACCCCATCAGCTTCTCGGCGATGGTCAGGTGACCCGTCGACGAGACCGGCAGGAACTCCGTGAGTCCCTCCACGATCCCTAGCACGATGGCCTGGATGATGTTCACTCCGACGTCTCCTCCGACTCGACCGCGAAGGACGAACCTGCCCACGCGTCAGAAGGAGACCACAGCGCCGCTGAAGAATCGCTGAGAGACGACATGGCTACTTCTTGTCGTTCTTCTCTTTCCCGTTGCCGTTCCCGTTCCCATTGCTGTTCCCGTTCCCGTTACCGGTCCCGTTTCCGTTACCGGTCCCGTTTCCGTTGCCGTTGCCGTTGCCGTTGCCACCGGGCGGCGCCGCGGGCACGACCGCGGTGGTCGGGGTCGTCGGATCGGCGTTGGTCGGCGGCGGCGTGACGACCGTGGACGTCGCGACCGCGGTCGATGACGGCGCGGCCCCGCGCGACACCGGCGCGGCGGAGGAGAGGGCCGGTGAGGGTTGCACGCCGGTCGGCGCAGAGTCCGGGCCCGACGCGATCCACAGGACCGCCCCGATCCCCACGGCCACCACCGCGACTCCCATGGCCCATGACCACCACGGGAGTCGAGCGGCCGTGCGGGCCGGCACCTGCGCCCCGGCGAACACCGGCTCGGGCTGCGCGGCGGTGAACACCGCCGTGGGTGCGGGCGCCCCGTGCTCGATGTCGCGCAGGCGGGCGGCCACCGACACCGCGGTGGGTCGATCGGAAGGTGCACGCGCGGTCATGTCCGTCAGGAGCGACGCCCACGCCGGCCCGAACTCGCCCGGCACGGCAGGATCGCGGTGTAACCGCGCCATCGCCGACGCGACCGCGGTCCCCTCGAACACCATTCGCCCGGTGAGACATTCGATGAGCAGCAGCCCGAGTGCGTAGACATCACCGGGCGGTCCCGTCGCGCTGCTGCCGGTCGCCTGCTCGGGACTCATGTAGTGCACGGTCCCGACCGTGGTCCCGTGCTCGGTGAGGTGCTCGGCGTCGATCACGCGGGAGATACCGAAATCGGCGAGTTTCGACGACTGCTCGCGGCCGCCGACGGGTGGCCTCGGCATCAAGATGTTGGCAGGCTTGATGTCCCGGTGCACCACCCCCGCGGCGTGGATGTACGCCAGGGCGTCGGCCAGCTCCCGACCGATCTGCGCGACGGCCGCCGACGGCAGCGCGCGATCCCCCCGATGGGTACCGAGCGTCGGACCGTCGACGAGTTCCATGATCAGGTACGGGACGTCGACGCCGTCGAGGTCCTGCGTGGTCCCGGCATCGAAGAGGCTGATCAGGCCCGGATGCGACAGCGACGCCAGCGTGCGCATCTCGGCCTCGACACGGCGTCGATCGTCCACCGAACGGGGGTGGACGCGGAAGAGCTTGACGGCGACCGGACGGCCGAGGAGTTCGTCGGTGGCGCCGTACACGTCGGCCATGGCACCTCGCCCGAGCGCGCGGCCGAGACGATAGCGTCCGGCGATCACCCGCGCGTCGGTCGGCACACCGCCCGCCCCTGTCGTCATCGATGCTCCTACCGCGAGACGCTGCCTGTCGGTGGAGCCTATCGCCGCCGACTCGCGACCCTGGCCGCGCATGTTGGCACAATGCTCTGGGGTGGAGGACCGGGGACCGAGGAAGGATCCACGCGTGCGCCCATCGACCGATGCGGCCGAGCCGTCACCGATGACGGTCGACATCGAGACCGTCTATCAGCCCGTTGTCGACGTCGAGACCCGTGCGGTGGTCGGATTCGAGGCCCTCACCCGCGCGCCGTCCGGTGTCTGGTCGTCTGCGGGTGCGCTGTTCCACGCCGCGGAACGGCAGAACCTGACCGTGGAGTTCGACTGGCGGTGTCGTGTCACCTCGCTGCGCGGCGCGCTCGCCGGCGGCTTCCCGACCGGCCTGACCCTGTTCCTCAACGCCGAACCGTCGGCGCTCGACGCCACGCCTCCGGCAGACGCCCATCCGGTGCTCACGGCCGCGCGCGGGCTGTCGGTGACGGTGGAGATCACCGAGCGACACCTCATGCGCGATCCGGCCGGACTGCTGCGGGCCGTCGAACATGCGCGGCGTCTGGGATGGCGGATCGCGCTCGACGACGTGGGAGCCGACTCCTCGAGTCTCGCGATGCTCGAGCTGCTGCGACCCGACGTCATCAAACTCGACATGAGCCTGGTCCAGGATCGCCTCGCGCCCGATGCCGCCGCGACCATCGTCACCGCGGTCCGGACCGAGGCCGATCGGACCGGGGCGGCCATCGTCGCCGAGGGGATCGAGAACGAGCGCCACGAGCAGCGCGCGATCGATCTCGGCGCCCACCACGGGCAGGGCTATCTCTACGGTCGCCCGAGTCCACTGCCCACCTTCGGTCCGTCGGATCACCTCGTCGGAGGGATTGATCAGGCGACAGCGCCCGCGGTGACCGTGCGCGACCCGGCCGCGGTCACACCCTGGGGGGTGTGTCGATCTGTCGCGGGGCGCCACCGCATCGACGAGAACGACCTCGCAGCATCGGAGGATCGGCTGCTCACGCGTGCGGCGCAGCTCGGTCCGACCGCGATGGTCTTCGTCACGATCCCGTCGTCGGGCGATGTCTCGCCCGATCGCCACGCCCTGCTGCGCGACGTCGCGTCGCGTACGGCGTTGACCGCCGTCTTCCACACCACACGCGTCGGCGACGACACCGGCTGCCGCGCCGTGGTCGTCGAACCGGAGGAGCCGTTGGCGCGTGAACGATCCATCGTCGTGGTGTCTCCGACGTTCACCGCGTCGTCGGTCGCGCTCGAGGCCGGTCAGGAGGCCGACGGCTCACGACGGTACGAACGAGTGCTCACCGAGGCTCGCGAGATCGCACTCGGCGCGGCGACGCTGTTGGCTCGTCGGATACCCGCGCACGATCCCGTCGGATGAGCGTCGTTCGTCGTCGAACGTGTCGGGCTCAGTCGGCCCCGGGCGCGAGAAACGCCGCGGGCGGACGGTACGGCTCGACGTAGTTCGTCGCCGGTGACGCTCCCGTGCCGGGATAGGCGCGGCGGTACCGAGAACGCTTGACGCGTGCGATGTGCTCCTGCAGGGTGCGATCACCACGGGCCATGGCGCGGGAGCGGATCGAATAGATCGTCAGACCGTAGAGGACGACCCAGACGACGAGTGCGGCGATGCCGGCGACGGTGAGGCCGGTGGCGACACCCGCCAGACCCAGTGCGAACGCCGCGGATCCGAACATGAACGCCGCCCATCCGACCTGGCCCCAGATCGCTGCGCGTCGTAGGCGTGCGCGGCGTTGGCGTGCCGCACTCATCGGCGGCGCGTGACGCAGGTGGGGCGACGAGAAACTCATGGTGACGGCCATGGCGCGAACCTCCTACGGTGTGATCTGGGCCACATCGTCACGTCAGAATACCGCCGTGCGCTGCTGAACTACCTGTTCAGAACCTGAGAATCTGAACGGATTCTCTCAGCCGACAAACGAGGGGCGATGATGGGCGCATGCCCGACTGGACATACGTACCGCTGGAACCGATCGCGTCGACGGTGATCGGTGAGCGCCGGACCCGGCGGTACGCCCTGGCGCTTCTCGCGGTGCTCGTCCGCCTGGGCGGTCGCCACTGGATCCCGATCGTGTTCGCGCATCCCGAGGTGCCGGACGCGTGGCGTGGCCGGTTCGGCGCCACGGTCCCGGTCTCGGTCGCACGAGACGCGATCACCTGCCTACCGGTCCAGGGCGCGACGGTGATCCACGTCCACGCTGTGACAGCGGGCGATGTCGACTCCCTTCAGGCCGCGACCGCGGGTCGGCGGTGCCGAGTGGTCGCCATCTGCGATACGGCGTCGACCGCTGCCGCCGTCGCACAATTCGTCGACAACACCCGAGTCGGCGCCGACCGCGACACTCTCGTCCTGCGCGCCCCCGACGTCGACGACGCGACAGCTGCACTCACGCAGGCGAACTCGGTCGTGTTGGCCGATCCGGAGCTGTTGGTCGCCTCGGGACCCGGATGGTTCCATCGCGTGATCGAGGCGCACGAGGCCATCGCGCGGGCCGACGAGCCCGCACCCCTCCGATGGCCGACGCGTCGCGAGGCGACCGACGTCCGCGGGTGGCCGGCGTGGATCTGGGCCATGCTCGCCGGCGTGGGTCTCGTCGTCGGCGGTCTCGGTGCGGCGGCGATCACGCTCGGACCGGTCCTTCTCGGGTACGACCGCGACTACCTCGGCCTGTCGGTCTCGGGGCTGAACGAGGTGGACACCCATCTCGTCGGATTCCTCCAGCACGACCGGATCACCATGGCCGGCAACATGGTCGGCCTCGGCACGCTGTACTGCGGCCTCGCGTGGGGTGGGCTCCGGCATGGCCGCCGGTGGGCACGCAACGCACTGGCGGTGTCGGGGGTCGTCGCGTTCGGGACGTGGCTCTATTTTCTCGCGACCGGGTTCGTGGAGCCGCTGCACACCCTGGTGGTCGTCGCGCTCGCGCCGCTGCTCGTCGTGGCGGTGTGGCGCGCGCCGGCACTGCCCGTTCGACCTCGCGTGTCCGATGGTCCCGCTCGCGAACGCGCTGCCGCACTGTGGGGCCAGCTGATGATGATCGGCGTCGGTGGCGGGCTCGTTGTGGCCGGCACGGTCATCTCGACCGTCGGCCTCACCGCGGTGTTCGTGCCGACCGACCTCGGCTACCTCGAGACCAGCGCCGAGGCGCTCCGTGACGCGAACCAGAACCTGCTGCCGTTCATCGCCCACGACCGCGCGGGTTTCGGTGGGGCGCTGGTCGGATCGGGTCTGGCCGTACTGCTGATCTCGTTGTGGGGGTGGCGACGTGGCGAACGATGGGTGTGGTGGTCGCTGCTCCTCGGATGCCTCTTCGGCACCGCGCCCGCACTGGCCGTCCACCTCGACATCGGATACACGACGCTGAGTCATCTGCTCCCGCTGTACGTCCTCGTCGTCGTGGTTGCTGTGGCGCTGTGGATCTCACGCCCATTCCTCACGGCGCGGTCGGGGACATCTCATCGGTCGCCACGCAGCAGCGCGGTGACCTCCCCCGACGCCGTGCGATAGCCGAGGCCGTGGTCCACCGCCACGCGACGGCAACCGTCGGTCTCGACCGACAGCGTCGCGCCGCCGGATCCGTCCGGGCGATACAGGGGCATCACGGCGACCTCGGTGGCGTCGGTGTCGCACGCGGGTGCACTCGGGGCCGAGATGGACTCGCGCACGACACGACTGGCGGCGGCCGCCGTCAGGCGTCGCGACACCGCCCCGGACATCTGCAGATCGCCCGTCGACGACCGCGACGTCCGGTAGGTACAGACCGTCGCCCCCGCGACCGCCCGCGTCGGGAACCGCAGCGCGCCTTCGGGAACCATGTCCGAGTCGCGGTCACGATTCGTCCGCGCGAACCCCGCCGAGCCGCCGCGGCAGATCGCCGCGGGGAGAACTCCGAGATCGCGGACCGGGGTACGTCCGATCTCCTTCAGCGCTTCCCACGCGGCGAGTGGCTCGTCCCGGTAGCCGCACACGACGCGGGGCCACGCCACGCGGATCGCACCGGCGTCCGACACCAGCCAGGTGGCGACGGGCGCCGCGATGCCGAACGCACAACTGACCGAGGTGTTGCGGTCGGTACGTTCCGACGGGCGGTCGATGGCACTCACGAATGCATCGACGTCGCCGCCGAGTTCCACTGCGTCGATCACCGTGGTGCCACCGGGACCATCCGAGGTCTGGCAGCTGACCACGGTCGTCGCCCGGAAGCCGTGGGGCACCGACCCCTCGCCCACGCTCTCACCGGTCGTACCGCCCTCCACTCCGAACCCGCCGACGATGTCGGGGGCAGTGCAGGACGCCTCGGACGAGATCGGCGCAACGGGGAGCCGATACGACTCGGTCCCGTCCGAGAACAGCTCGCATCCGGCAACGGATGTCACCACCGCGGCCGTCGCCACCGTCATCACCACCGCACGAACCGTCAGCACGGCGGCGACGTCATCCGCGCGCCCCGGCATCAGCGGGCTCGTCCGCCGTTTCGGCGTCGTCGGCACTGCGCGACGACAGAGGCACGATCATCTGTTCGGCATAGCTCTTGCCCCACTCGTTGAGAGCTTCGACGAAGGGCGCCAACGCCTTTCCCTGCTCGGTGAGCGAATAGACCACCTTGGGCGGTACCTCGGGGAACACGGCGCGTTCGACGATCCCGTCGGATTCCAGTTCCCGCAGCTGCCGGGTGAGGACCCTCGGGGTGACGGGACCCACCGCGCGCCCGAGCGCCCCGTATCGCATCGGGGCGTCGAGCAGATGCTTGACGATGGTCATCTTCCGGGCCCCGCCGAGCACCGCCACGCTGACCTCCACCGGGCAGACCTCGTATGCGCGCCGCACCGGCTCGCGCAGCGTCGGATGGTCCTCGTGTGTCATGTCGCGGCTCCCACGGCAACGTCCTTGCGGGGACAGTGCCGTCCATATGGACGAAATTGTGCGTACTACCGCATCAGATCCTACTGCTCTAGACAGAACCCATGACCGCAACGGACAGACACGACCGCGTCGAGCAGTGCGCTCGAGGAGGCGACGGACCCGACGACGGCGGCTTCGGACGCATCACGTCGCGCCTTTACGACGCCGCGCTGAACACCGTCACGGTGGTGGCGACCATCGTCACCGCGGCCGGTGCCCGCGGGGCCGGCCCGGGCGCGATGGTGGCGCTCCTCTGCTCGGCAGGGATCCTCACGATCGCCCACCTCGGCCTGCAGTTCCAGGCCGCGGTCGCCGTCCTCCGCGACGGAGCCGTCGCCGTCGCCGTCCTGGCCGCGTGCGTCGTCACCACATCGCTCGTGGCCCTCTACCTCCTCGCCACCGGGACCTCGGGCGGGCTCGAGGTACTGGCCGTCACCGCCGGGTGCTCGATCGTGCACGGATGGTGCCTCGCCCCCTCCGATCGCCACCGGCGCCATTGACAACTGTGACAATCTCTGGTGACACTATTGAGGCACACTCGCTCAGCGGCCACCCCGACGGTTCGACGGCCGCGCTGCTTCGCGCTCCGCGCGTTTCGAACAGGAGACATCAGATGACTGCACCGACCACGTTCGACTTCGACGCGATGCTGGCCAAGATCAAGGACAAGCAGTGGTCGCTGGCCGACATCGACTGGGATGCAACCGGCGCCGAGTTGATCGACCCCGAACTGCACGCTCGACTCAAGCCGTTCATGTCCGACCTCATGTGGATCGAGAACGTCGGCGCTCGCGGTTTCGCCGCGATGGCGAAGAAGGCCCCGACCGACACCCTGCGCGAGATCTACACGTACTTCCACGCCGAAGAACAGAAGCACGCGAACGCCGAACTCGCGCTCATGCGTCGGTGGGGGATGCTCGACGGCGACGAGATGCCGGAGCCGAACGTCAACGTCAAGCTGATCATCGACTGGCTCGACAAGCATGCCGACGGGCTGAGCCTGAGCGTGTTGGGCACCGTGATCCCGATGCTCGAGGTCGCCCTCGACGGCGCGCTGGTCAAATTCATCATGGACGAGATCCATGACCCCATCTGCCAGGAGGCGTTCAAGCACATCAACGCCGACGAATCACGCCATCTTGCCGTCGATTTCGCGGTGATCGAACTGCTCGGCAACTCGACCATGCGCAAACTCCTCGTCGACACCGTCGGCGCGTGGATGAACCCGTCCCTCATCATCGGGACCCTGCGCTACATCCCGCTGCTGAACAAGATGCGCGACAACATCGTCACCATGGGTGTCGACGAGGAACGGCTCTACAGCGCGATGAAGCGTTTCAAGAAAGTCGGGCAGCGTAACCCCGCGGCACTGCGAGTTCCCATGTACCGCTTCATCCAGTGGCACGGCGACATGGTGATCGACCGCAGCCACCCCTACCACCTTCTCGCCGACCGCCTGGTGAAGATCACCAAGCACTATCCGACGCGCACGCTCAACTCGAGCCCCACCTGGTCGAAGGAACTCACCTACGAGCCGACCGCCTGACGATGGGCTCCCCCGAGGACGCGCCCTCGTACACGTCCGGGCGGTTGCAGCTCCGGGTCCGCGAGGTGATCCGTGAGACCGCCGACGCCGCATCGGTGGTGTTCGAGTCGCCACACGACGGATTCACCTACCGCCCAGGTCAGTTCATCACCGTCGGTGCGCGACTCCCGGAGGGGCTGGCACCGCGGTGCTACTCCCTGTCAACCGCACCCGATCACGATCCCCACCCGGCCATCACCGTGAAACGGGTCGCCGGCGGGCAGGTGTCGAACTGGTTGATCGACAACGTGACCCCGGGCATGAGTGTCGACATCATTCCTCCGACCGGAGGATTCACCCCGCGCGAATGGACCCACGATTTTGTGGTCGTTGCCGCGGGCAGTGGCATCACGCCGGCGATGTCGATCATCAAGACGGCCTTGATGACACACGACAACGCCGTCACGTTGATCTACGCCAACCGCGATCCGGAGTCGGTGATCTTCGCCGACACCATCGCGACCCTGCAGCAGACCTACCCCGACAGACTCGTGGTGCAGCACTGGCTGGAGTCCGAACGCGGGCTGCCGACCGCAGCGGGGATCGGGGCGCTGATCGCCGGGATCGACGACGACGCGGCGGCGTTTCTGTGCGGCCCGACGCCGTTCATGGATGTCGCGCACGAGGCGCTCGAGGCCGCCGGCGCGCCCGCCGCGCGCATCCATCGCGAACTGTTCTATTCGTTGACCACGAACCCGTTCTCGGCTGCTGCGACGACCACGCCCGCGGCGCCGGCGTCGCCGGGACAGCCGGTGGAGACCGGAGCGCGGGCCACCGTCGAGATCGAGGGCGACACCCACGAGGTGGCGTGGCCACGCGATGCGCTCCTGCTCGACGTCCTGCTGGACAACGGGATCGAGGCGCCGTACGTGTGTCGCGAGGGGAACTGCGGTGGATGCGAGTTCATCCTCACCGAGGGCGAGGTGGAGATGAGGGTCAACGACACCCTCGACGACGTCGACCTACGCCGTGGTGCCCGTCTGGCGTGCCAGGCGACACCGGTCACCGACGTCGTCGGCATCTCCTACGACCGCTGAGCCGAGGCCGGGTCAGCGACCGGAGTCCTGCACCGCGGTCACCGCATCGCCACCACTGCGCTTGGTCGAGTACAGAACGGCGTCGGCGCGGGCCAACATCTCGTAGATCTCGTGATCGGGTGGCGGCCAGGTCGAAGGCTCTGTCGTGTGGACGCCGATGCTCATCGTGACCGGCTCCGAACGCGTTGCGTCGGCCATCGATGCGCGGACTCGATGCGCCAGAGCTCGCGCCGACTCGGAGTCGACATGCAGGATCGCGACGAACTCGTCGCCGCCGATACGGGCGATGGCATCGGCGTGACCATCGCAGACCGAGGTGAGTGCCTGGGCCACAGCGATCAGCAGTGCGTCGCCGTGGCCATGACCGTTCACGTCGTTGATCGTCTTGAACTTGTCGATGTCGGCCATGAGGACGCTGACAGGGCCGCCGGCCGGGAATCGAGTGATCGAGTGGGACACCGCCTCGTCGAACCCGCGCCGGTTCAGCAGACCGGTCAGCGGATCGGTGAACGAGTTGCGGGCGTCGTTGCGCAGGAAGGTCAGCGCGATCTGACCCGCGATCAGTCCGGCATTGCACACCGCGAGTTGCGCGACGACGATGACCACGCCGGTCACTGTGTCGAGGTCGGTGACGGCAAGTGCGTAGATGCCGGTCCCGATGATCGCCGCGGTCACCCACGTGCAGTGTGCGACGAGGACGGCAGGGCTGTGGATGAAGATCAGATAGATGCCCGGCAGCACGAAGAGGGACATCAGCGCGAGGGACGCCGTCGACGACGGGGCCGCTCCCGCCAAGGCGAGAACCGCCACCTCGGTGACGGCCAGGAACGCCAGCGACACCCTCTCCGAGGGCCAGGGACGGTCCGACCACCACCACAAGGCGCAGAAGGCGAATGTCACCGCCGCCATCCCGGCGCACACGGTGACGGCTGCTCCCGGACGACCGGAGGCGATGAGAGCGATGCCCATGGCGGCGAGCATCGCGTACCCGGAGGCCACCAGGATCCGGTCCACACGTAACCACGCACGCGACTCCGCGAACGCGTACACCCACTCGTATTCGAACGGCTGCTCCCACCACCACCGCAGGAGCTCGATCGTGGACCTGTCGCGGATGAGCGCCGCTCCGGGACCCCGGGGATGCGGAGGCGGCACCAGGAGCCACCGCCTCTCGTCGTCGTGGTCGTCGACCGACCTGTCGTGATCGAGGTTAGGACATGTCCTGCCCGACCTCGCGAATCGCGCCGCAGCGGTACCCAGGATGGTGCGGGAAGTCGTCGGCGATACGGAGACGTCGGCGTAACGTGCACCGCACACCGACGACCTCCGGCACGGGAGCGCCCGATGAGAAGTGTGGATCTATCCGCCGGTCCGATCGACTATCTCGACACCGGTGGCACCGGTCCTGTCGTGGTGTTCGCGCACGGCCTGCTCATGAACGAGTCGCAGTGGCGTCACGTCATCCCGCTGCTCGCCGATCACCGCTGCGTGGCACCCACTCTTCCGCTGGGCGGCCATCGACGTCCCATGAACTCGAATGCCGATCTCTCGCAGTTGGGTGTCGCGCGCATCCTGGCCGACTTCCTCGACGCGCTCGACCTCACCGACGTCACCCTCGTGCTCAATGACTGGGGCGGGGGCCAGTTCATGCTGTCGGACGGTCGCGCCGAACGAGTCGGCCGCCTCGTTCTCGCGTCGTGCGAGGCGTTCGACAACTTTCCGCCGAAACCCGCGCGGCCCGCGGTGGCGCTGTGTCGGTTCCCCGGTGGCACCCGACTGTTCCTGCGTCTGCTCGGCACGTCGTTCGTCCGCCACGATCAACGCGCGTGGGGCGGCCTGAGCAAGCGCGGGATCCCCGACGACGTCCTCGACGACTGGTTTGCGCCGGCCACGCGCAGTGCTGCGATCCGCCGCGACCTCACGAAGTTCGCGACCGGGACACCACGGCGAAAGACGCTGTTGGAGTGGACGTCGCGACTGGCAGCATTCGACCGTCCGGTGCTCGTCGTCTGGGCCACCGAGGACCGGATGATGCCGATCGAACACGCGTCCCGACTGGTGGAGCTGTTCTCCGATGCACGCCTCGTGCAGGTGGACGATTCATGGACCCTCATCCCTGAGGATCAACCCGATCAGTTCGCCGCAGTCCTCCGGGAATTCGTCTCCGTCAGTTGAGGCGCCGCTCACGCCGCCCGGACTCCGACGCAGACGTGACAGCTACCCTCGCCGCATGGGAAAAGTGTTCGATTCCATCGACGACACCCTGCGCGCGTGGATCGAGAAGCAACCGATGTGGTTCATCGCGACCGCGCCGCTCGAGGCCGACGGTCACGTCAACGTCTCCCCCCGTGGCCATGATTCGTTCTCCGTCCTCGGTCCGCACCGTGTCGGGTGGGTCGACTACACCGGCAGTGGCGTCGAGACCATCGCGCACCTCAGGGAGAACGGGCGCGCCTGCATCATGTTCACGTCCTTCGACGGTCGACCCCGCATCGTTCGGCTCCACGGTCGCGGGTCGGTGTCGTCACCCGGTGAACCGATGTTCGACGAGGTGGTCGCCCGACACCCGGAGAACCCGAGTACCCGAGCGGTCATCACCGTCGATGTGACGCGGATCAGCGATTCGTGCGGCTGGGGCGTGCCCGTCATGACGATGGATGACGAGCGGGACCTTATCCGTCGACACGCGGAGAAGAAGGGCCCCGACGGGATGGTCCGCTATCGGGCAGAGAAGAACGCGCGCAGTATCGACGGTCTCCCCGGACTCGCGCCCGGCGTCTGATCACGCGTCGTGCGGCGGTGTCACACTGCGGATTCGGCGCGTGCCTTCAGCTGTTCGAGGCCGCGGGCGAAGTCGCCGCCGATGAGCTTGTCCATGGGCACGACCTTCGTCATCAGCTTCGCGATGCCGGAGCGGTCGCCGGTCATCGTCCACTCGACACCGGTGGTGCCGTTGATCTGCTCGGCGATCGTGAACACGACCGTGCTGGTCGACTTGAACGGCTTGAGGAATTCGAGCGCGATGGTGATGCGACGGCGGGGTTCGACGTCGGTGATGGCCATGCTCCCGGCACCGGCTTTGCGGTTGCCCTTCCACGCGTAGCTCGCCCCGACGCCGGAATCGGGTCCCGAGTAGGACCGTTCGACGTTCGGATCGGTCTGCTCCCACGGTGACCACGTGGTCCAGTGGTGGAAATCGGCGATGAGCGCGTAGACCACATCGGCGGGAGCGGCGACGTCGATCGACCGGGTGACGGTGTATGCGCTGGGTGCCATGGGCAGTACCGTAGCGGCCCCGCCACCATCTCCGTCAGAGATCCTCAGCGCAGGCACGGTTCGTCGACGGCGGTTTCGGGTGGCGCGGTGACGGCATCGTCCTCAGACGGCGGTGTCGTGTCGGCGGGCGTGCTGCGCGCCTGCAGCACGCAGGCCGCCGCGCCGAGCACGAGACCGCCCATCGTGAGCGGGGAGAGGCTCTCCCCCAACGCGATCCAGGCCATGACCGAGGCGGCGGCGGGGATCACCGCGAACACGATCGACGCCGACCGCGCACCCGAGGCCTTGATGCACGCGGAGTAGAGCGTGGTGGCACCCACCGAACTGAACACGATCATGACGGCCAACAGGATCAGCGCCCTCGGCAGGTCGGTCGTGTGTTCGGGGGAGGTGACGGCGAATACCGCGGCGGCGGGCGTCGACGCCGTGAGGCCCAGGGCGCTCACCATCCACACGTCCATGTCGGCACAGAACCGTCCCTGGTAGATCCCGCCGGCCGACAGACCGACCATGGCCACGATCACCGCGACGATCCCGAGCCCGATCCCGTGGTCGGCGACGATCTTCGGGGCGCAGGCCAGCACGACCGCCGCCGCCGCGAGACCGAGTGCGAGCGCGCCGCGCCGCGACTCGCGTTGTCCGAGAAAGACGATCATCAGCCCGGCCGTCACCACCGGGTTCAGGGCGATCACGAGGGCCGCGAGCCCCGCCGGGACACCGTGATCGAGTGCCCAGTACAGCCCGATGAACTGGACGCCCTGGGTCATGAGGCCCGCCACCATGGCGTGTCCCATCTGGCGTCGCGTCGGTCGCGCCGGTCGCCGGATCGCGACGATGACCCACAGCAGCGCCGCCGACAGGGTGAACCGGAGCGCGATCACGAGGAACGGGGACATCACGGCGACGGTGGCGGCGCCGATCGGGTAACCGGCCGCGTAGAGCAGCACGGTGGGGGCGGCCAGACGAGGTGAGAGCGGGCGGTTGGGCATGCGTCCACGGTGCGCCGGTCAGCCGGGTGGCTTCAAGACCGTTCGCAGATCGTGAACGATCGGCGCATACTGTCGGTCATGGCCACCCTCGACATCACGCCGCTGCGGAGTTTCGCCGCGGTGGTCGCGTTCTCCGGCGTGCGTCGCGCCGCCGACGCGTTGCACCTGTCGCCGGCTGCGGTGACCGGACATATCCGGAAGCTCGAGCGCGAACTCGGATGTCGCCTGGTCATCCCCGACGGGCGCGGGATCGCACTCACCAGCGACGGCGACGAACTCGCGGTCCGAGCCCGCGACATCATCGCCCACCACGACGACGCCGTGCGGACGCTGACCCCGCACGACGACAACGGGATCCTGGTCGCCGCCACCGAACACGCCGCCGAGTTCCTCGTCCCCACCGTGATGGCGCTCGTCCACGCCCGGCATCCGGAGCGGCCGGTGCGGCTGCGCCTCACGCGCAGCGCCCACGTCCGCGACCTCGTCGACGACGATCGCGCCGACGTCGCCCTGATGTTGACCCGCCCCGCGAGAGGAAGCGTTCGCGTGGCGCCGGTCCCGCTGCAGTGGTTCGCCCACGACGCCCGCCCCAGCGAGGACCTCGTGCTGTTCGCCAACCCCTGCGCGGTGCGCCACGAGGCGCTGGCCTCCCTGGGACGGCGTCCGCACCAGGTGGCGGCCGAATGTGTCGACCTCACATCGGTTGTCGGCGCGGCGCGCGCCGCTGTCGGGATGACCCCCCTGCCGCGCATCGGGCCGGCACACGACGGGCTGCGGGTCGTCCGCGGACTACCGCCGATCCCCGACATCAGCCTCTTCGTCGCCACCAGTGCCCGCGTCGACACGTCCATCCGTAAGGAGATCGTGGGCCTCCTGCGTCATGCCCTGTCCGGACGAGTCGACGCGGCCTGATCACCTCCTCGCGGGTGCCGGATGGTGTCGCGAACGGTCAGGACGCGACGCTCAGCAGAACCGGCGCGGGTACAGCCACGAAAAGGTCGGCGGTCGCAATCCGCCGGACGGCGCGATGAAGGGTGACCGACTCCAGGATCCCGTCATCGGTTGACGAGGTGTCGATGCCGATGACGCCCGCGGCAGTCCCGATCCTGAGCGACCCTGGACTGCCCACCGCGGACCGCCGGGCCACCACCCCGCCCACGATGGAGGCGGCCGCTGCCACGGCGACCGCCGATGTCAGGCCGATCGCCGGGTGCGGCGCCATCATCGACACCATGCGCACTGCGATGTCGTACTCGTCGGCGGTGACCGCGCGACCACTGGTGGTGCGATAGTCGACCGGCGACCCCACGATCCCGACCTTGGGGATCGCGTGGGTGATCGGATCGCCCGGGTGGCACAGTCCCATCCGCAGAGCGGCCTCCCGCCGCAACGCGACGAGGGTGTCCAGGCGGTCGGCGTCGATCGCGGTGTCGCCGCGCGCGTTCGAGGTGAAGTCGGCGACGTCGAACAGCGCTGCAGGCGCCCCGGCGGTCACCATCGTCGCGTGGAACGCACGTGAGCCGAGCGAGACCACGTCGGTCGCGTTCCCGGTGGGCAGCACAGAGGTGCGGTCGGCTGCGAGACCACCGAAGGTGAGGGCGACCGGCACCCCCAGCGCGGTCGTCCCCGGCACCGCGGCATCCCCCTCGGCGGGTACACGCCCACCGGGGGTGAGGATTTCGGCGGTGAGAACCGCTCCGGTGTTCTCGTTGCGCATGCGAACGGTGGTGACGGCAGGGTCGATGGGCACCAGACCGGTCTGCAGGGCGAAGAGTCCGATCGCCGTCGCACAGTTCCCGCAGTTGCTACCCCACTCGACCGACCGGTTGTCGATCGCCACCTGCGCGAACAGGTACTCCACGTCGATGTCGGGTCGAGCAGAGCGGCGCACGATGGCTGCCTTCGACGTCGTCGAGGTGCCCCCGCCCACGCCATCGAGCTGACGCGGATCACCAGAACCGAAGGCCGCCGTGAGGATGGCGTCGAGGCCGCCGGCGTGGTCGATGTACGGGTCGATGTCGACGGCGTTGAAGAGCCAGCACTTACTGGTACCGCCTCGCATCCATGTCCCACGAAGTGTGAACACTGTGGTGGCCTTTCGGTTGAAGTCCGTTGAGTCCAGCGTGCGATCCAAGGGGGTCAAGCACAATGTTGGAGTTCGACGATGTGCTGTAGCAGTTCTTAAGTCACAGCGATGTGGGCAGCATGACCAGCACCAACCAGCAGATGGCCGGCGCGATGGCGACCACGATGCCCGCGTTGACCATCATCTGCCGATAGAAGCGAGGGCGGTCGATGCCTTGGGCGCTGGCCAGGACCAGTGCCCCGTTCGTCGAGAACGGCGACACGTCGACCACGGTTGCCGAGATGGCCAGCGCGGCGACCACTCCGACGACCGGCAGGGTGCCCATCTCCAGCAGGGGCATCGCCAGCGGGATGATCGCGGCGAGCAGAGCGGTGGAGGACGCGAACGCCGACGTCACGCCGATGACGTAGCAGAGCACGATGGCCACGATCAGAGGTGCGCCGATGGTGACGGCCATACCGGCGAGGTCATCGATGGTGCCGGCCTCTTGCAGGATCGATATGTAGGTCACCATTCCCGCCACGAGTAGAACTGTCGACCAGCTGATGTCGGCGATGGCCTGGTTCTGTCCCTTGAGATCTGTGAACGCGAGGATCGCGCCGGCGGCGATGGCGACGAAGCTGATCGGCAGGTGCAGGACGAGGACGAGGACCAGCAGTGTCCCGATGAGCAGCAACGTGAGCTTCTGAACCAGTGTCACCGGGACCGCGACATCGACGAGAGGTGTCGGTGCGGGGCGGGTGAGGAGCCCGGTGGACGTACCGCCACCACCGACACCGCCGGTCGGTCCGGAGTCGGTCGGTGTTCCGACCGGACCGTCGATCACGGACTTCTGACCGCCACCGGTCGCCGAGAACTCGAACCCGCGGGTCTTTGCGAGGGCCGCCCACGCCACCACCGTGAGCACGGACAGCAGCAGGTTGATGCCGTAGCTGGCGAAGAACAGTGTCCAGGGCGCAATCGAGAGCCCGTTCTTCTCGACGATCTCGCGGACCAACACACCCGAGACCGAGATGGGAGAGAACGCGCCGGCGTGAGCGCCGTTGATGGTCATGATGCCCATCACCAGCGGGCTCATCTTGGTGCGCGCGGCGAACGCCATGGCGGCGGGCGCGATCAGCGCGACCGCTGCCGGACTGAAGGTGCCCAGCGCGGTGAGGACCGACGCGGAGAAGAAGAACACCCACGGAACCACGGTCACTCTCCCGTGCACGGCCCGGATGCAGGAGTTGACCATCAGGTCGATGGTGCCGTTGCGCTTGGCCATTCCGAAGAAGTAGGTGACACCCACGATGGTCAGGACAATCGAGGTGGGGAACTCGCCGAGGATCTCTTTGTCGTCGAAGCCGAGGGCGAAGTAACCGACGGCGAACGCGCCGATGAAACCCAGGATCCCGATGTTGATCGGAAAGCGGGTGGCGATGACGAACATCACCACAAGGGCGAGCAGCGGGAGTATTTCCGTGGCGGTCATGATCTGTCTTTCGTGTCGCAGGACGGCGGTTGGGGCGCGGATCACAATCACCGCTACAACGTTGTGCGCATCACATTATTGACCAGCCTTATTCAGGACAATATCGTTCTACTACGATTTCCTTTAGCTCAACTGAACGGAGAGGTGCGTGCAGCAATCGTTCGACGTCGTGACCCTGTTCCTGCTGCTCGACATCGCCGAAGCGGGATCGCTCACCGCCGGCGCCGAGCGTGCGAGCATGACGCCGTCGGCTGCATCGCAACGGATTTCCAAGCTCGAGCATGCGATCAAGCAGCCGGTGTTGACCCGGCTCCCTCGCGGCGTCCAGCTCACCGAGGCCGGCGAGATCCTCACCAGCCGTGCCCGACTGTTTCGACGGGAGATGCGCGCCGCCAGCGGCGATCTCGAGGCCATCCGCGGGCTGGAAAGAGGGACGGTGCGGCTGGGTTCGTTTCCGACGGTCAGTGCGTCGCTGTTGTCAGACGCCTTGAAGGAGTACCACGCCCGATGGCCGGGGGTCGACGTGCGCGTGCAATCGGCGGTACGTCCGCGGTTGCTCGAGATGCTGAACTCGAGTGAAGTCGATCTGGCGCTGCTGTGGAGCTACTCCTGGACCGACGAGGCTGAGCGCTCGCTGTCTCTCGAGCCCCTGATGGAGGACGAGACACTTCTGCTCATACCGATCGACGATGAGCGCGCCGGCGGAGAGGTCCGGGTATCGGACCTCTCCAGCGGGCGGTGGATCATCCGCAACGACGACCATCCTGCGGCCGAGGTTCTCTATCGAAGTTGTCGTGCAGCAGGTTTCGAACCCGAGGTGGTGTACGAGGCTCACGACTACCAGGAGATCGAGGCCATGGTGGCCGCGGGCGTCGGCATCGCCATGGTCCCGCGCCTGGCCGTCGTGCACCATCGGTCCGACGTGCGGACGGCCCGGTTCGCCCCGGCCGACAATGTGCCCACCCGTGTCATCTACGTTGCTTCGCTGGCCCGTCGGCAGTACACACCGGCGATGTATGCGGTCTCCCGAGCCCTGCGTGGGGCCGCTGACCGGATCGCGACGGCGGCGATCGCGTAGGCGGCGGTGACGCTACTGGTCCTCGACCGCGCGCGAGTCGGTGAGCGTGAGCGCTCCGATCGCCGCGACGAGCCCGACGACGACGGCGAGGATGCCGTAGGTGATGCGCTCGCCGTGGAAGAACGAGGCGACCAGGTCGCTGCTCCACGTGCCCGCGGGGAGTCGCGTCGTCACCAGGACGGCGATGAGGGTGCCCACCACGGCGGTACCGACGCTGGTGCCCACCTCCTGCGCGGTGTCGTTGAGGGCGGTGCCGATGGATGTGCGGTTGGCCGGCATGGCGTCGACCAGGGCGACCGCGCAGATCGTCATGACCGTCCGCAGGCCGATGGTCATGAGGACCATGCAGGCCGCGATCGCGACGTAACCGTGGTCGACGCCCCACGCCAGCCCGGCGAGTGACCCACCGAGACACGCAGCGCCGATGAGGCACGCCATCCGGTGCCCGAAACGCGTTGCGAGCCACTCCGACAGCGGCGTCGCCGCGACCATGGTGATGATGATCGGCAGGTTCGCCAGGCCGGCGCGCACCGGGCTCCACCCATAGGCGTACTGGAAGTGCAGGATCAGGCCGAACATGACCGCGGCCATCGCGATCGCGGTACCGAGCTGTGCGATCGCCGCGCCTCGGACGGTGCCGTTCGCGAACAGACCGAGGTCGAGCATCGGTGCGGCGGTGCGACGTTCGTGGACGATGAACGCCGCGCCCGCGGCGACGGCACCGGTGATGGCGGCGAGGGTGGGCAGCGACGACCAGCCGTGCTGGACCCCGCTGGTCAGCGACCAGCACGCCAGCCCGATGGTGGCGATGCTCAGGACCGCGCCCGGGAGGTCGAGGCGGTCGTGGGTGAGGCCGTCACGACGATCGGGGGCCACCCCGCGCCACACGCCGATACCCGCGATCAGCGCGATGGGGGCGTTGACGAGCAGCAGCCATTCCCACCGGACGTGCGCGAGCGCGGTGCCACCCAGCACCGGTCCGAGAACGAAGCCGGCCAAGCCGACGACGATCATCACGGTCATGGCGCGCATGCGCAGCGCCTTGTCGTCGAACAACCGGAACACCAGCGAGTTGGTGATGGGTGCCATCGCGGCGGCCGCGACGCCGAGCGCGGCACGCAACGCCACGAGTTCGCCGGTGCTGGTGACCGCGACCACCAGCAGGCTCAGGGTGCCGAAGGCCGCGAGGCCGATCATCAGAACTCGGCGCCGGCCGAACCGGTCGGCGATCGATCCGGCGGTCAGCAGCAGCCCGCCGAAGGTCAGCGAGTAGGCGCCGGTGATCCACTGCAGGGCGGTGGTGCTGCTGCCCAGGTCGCGTCCGATCGTCGGCAGCGCGATCGACAACAGCGTGTTGTCGACCATCTCGACGAAGAACGCGAGGCACAGCGCGGCGAGGGGGATCCAGGCCGCGGCGAGCGAGGTGTAGGTGCGCGCCGACGAGATGGGCGGTGCGGCGGTCGGGGCAGGGGAAGTGGTCATGCGGGGCTCCTGACGTGTGAGGTCGGTGTCGAGACCAGACGTTAGGAACCGCCGCTGTCGTGGGACTGTCGCGTGCTGTCGCGTCCCTGTCGCACTCCTCCCGGGGCCGCCACTACGTCGTGTCGCCGGCCAACTCCTCCAGCAGCGGCGAGACGCGGAAGTCGACCATCTCCCGCATCACCAGTCCTGTCGTGGTGCGCTCCACCCCGTCGATCGCGAGGATCTCCCCCGCGATCCGGTACAGGTCCTCGACGTGACGTGCGACGACCTGGATGAGCAGGTCCGCCACCCCGCTGAGCCCGTGTACCTCGACGACCTCGGGGATCTGCGCGAGCGCGGCACCGACGGCGTCGAGCTCGCGCTGGCGGAGGTTGGTCATGATGAACGCCCGCACCGGGTACCCGAGTGCGGCCGGGTCGACGCGCCGCTCGAACGGCCGCAGCACATGCCCCTTCTCCAACCTCGACAGTCGTGACTGCACGGTGTTGCGGGACAGGCGCGCGCGTTCGGCGAGCGCGAGCGTGGTCGCCCGCGGCTCGGCGTTGAGCGCCATCAACAATCGCGCGTCGGTGGAGTCGACACTGCGCGGATGGGTCATTGTGCTCACCTCTGTCGGGGCGATGGGGCGTCGATACGTGCATTATGCGCAGTCCACGCCGGGGTGGTTGCGCAATCGGCCAAGCGAGAGCACCGTTTGGAGTACAGATCGCCAGTGCCGAGGAGAACGCCATGTCATCGCCCAGCCACACCGACCCGATCCACGAGGCCTCGCCCGAGCTCCTCGACGAGATCGGTGAGCGGGTGTTGTGGCTCTCGACGGCGATCATCCATCACGCCAACCGGGTGCGGCCCAACCCGTCGGGCCTGAAGGTCGGCGGCCATCAGGCGTCGTGCGCGTCGATGGTCTCGATCATGACGGCGCTGTGGTTTGACCAGCTCCAGCCCGGTGACCGGGTCTCGGTGAAGCCGCACGCGTCGCCTGTCCTGCACAGCCTCAACTACCTCCTCGGAGACCTCGAGGAGAAGTACCTGACCACCCTGCGCGAGTTCGGTGGCCTGCAGTCGTACCCGAGCCGGTCGAAGGATCCCGACACCGTCGACTACTCGACGGGGTCGGTGGGAATCGGTGCCACCGCACCGATCTGGGGTGCGATGGCGCGGCGCTACGTCCAGACCTCCACCGGCCAGACGAGCAGCGGCCGTCAGTACTCCCTCGTCGGTGACGCCGAGCTCGACGAGGGGGCCGTGTGGGAGGCGATCCTCGATCCCGGTGTCGCCGAACTCGGTGAGGTGGTGTGGATCATCGACCTCAACCGCCAGTCGCTCGACCGCGTGGTGCCCATGATCGCCGCCGGTCGGCTGGAGGCGATGTTCGCCGCCGCCGGCTGGCAGGTCATCACGGTCACCTTCGGCGCGCTCCTGGAGTCGCTGTTCACGCGTGATGGCGGTATCCAGTTGCGCGAGCGGATCCTCGGTATGCCGAACGCCGAATATCAACGGCTGCTGCGCTGTTCACCCGACGAGGTGCGCAACCGACTCCCCGGCGACGGAGACGGCGCATTCGCGATCGCCGCGCTCATCGCCGATCTGGACGACTCCACCCTGGCCGCGGCGATCCGCAACCTGGGCGGTCACGACATGTCGGCGTTGATCCGGGCGTATCGAGAGATCGACGACACCCGCCCCACGGCGATCATCGCCTACACGATCAAGGGCTGTGGGTTGCCCACCGAGGGCCACCCACAGAATCATTCATCGCTGCTCACCGTCGACGAGTTCGCCTCGTTCGCCGCCGAACTCGGGCGTGACCCCGGCCAGCCGTGGGAACGGTTCCCCGACGAGAGCGCCCCGGCACAGCTGTGCGCGACGACCGCCGAGCGTCTTCGACGCGATCCGGTCCCTGCGGCACCCCGCCTCGAGGTGCCCATCGACAGCGGGCGGACACCGAAGGGCACCTCGAGCACCCAGGCGGGCCTGGGTCGGGTGCTGCTCGACCTCAATCGCAGCGCTCCCGACATCGCCCGGCGGGTCGTCACCGTGAGCCCCGACGTCAGCTCCACCACCAACCTCGCCGGCTGGGTGAACAAGGTCGGTGTGTGGTCGGCGGCCGAGCGCCACAACTGGTTCGACGACGATCCCGAGACGCTCATGCACTGGCGGGAGAAGCCGACGGGACAGCACATGGAGCTGGGCATCGCCGAGACGAACCTGGTCGGCCTCATCGGCGAGCTGGGCGCGACGTGGAGTCGGTGGGGTGAGCCGCTGTTCCCGATCGGCGTCATGTACGACCCGTTCGTCGAACGCGCCCTCGAGCCCTGGTCGTACGGCATCTACGCCGGCGGGCAGTCGATCCTCGTCGGGACGCCCTCGGGGGTCAGCCTCGCCGCCGAGGGTGGCGCACACCAGTCGATCACGACACCGTCGATCGGGCTCGAACAGCCGGGGTGCATCGCGTACGAGCCGGCGTTCGGCATCGACGTCGAGTGGACGTTGCTGGCCAGCATGGGGCGCCTCGGTCGGCCGGACGGCACGTCGGCGTACCTACGGTTGTCGACCCGTCCGGTCGACCAATCGCTGGCGAATGTCCCCGATGATCCCGCGGCGCGGGAACGACGACGCCGTCAGGTCGTCGCCGGGGGTTACCCTCTGGTGCGCCAGGCGAATCCGGTGGTCACCCTGGTGGCGATGGGCGCGGTGGTCCCCGAGGCGCTCGCCGCCGCCGACCGACTCGAGCAGGCGGGCGTGGCGGCCGACGTCCTCGTGGTGACGAGCGCGGGACTGCTGTTCGAGGCACTGCAGGCGCGTCGCGGTCAGGGATCAGCGCCGACGTGGATCCTCGATCAGGTGCTCCCCGCCGACCGCGCCACCCCGATGGTGACCGTCCTCGACGGGCATCCCCACACCCTGGCGTTCCTCGCCGGCGTGAACCGGGTCGCGTCGGTGTCGTTGGGTGTCAGCAGTTTCGGGCAGGTCGGGTCACTCGACGACGTCTATCGACTGCACGGGATCGACACCGACAGCATCGTGCGCGCCGCCCTCGACGTCACCGCCTGACCGCAGTTGGGCACGTAACGACCGCAGTTGGGCACGTAACGACCGCAGTTGGGCACGTGATGCCCGAACAGGTCACGGCCAGACGAGGCGTCCGCCCTCGAAGTTCTGCGCGTAATTACGGCCGATCCGGTACTCGTCACTGGTCGGCATCCCGAATTTGCCGGGGCCGCCGGCCGCGGCGTACTTGCCGAGGATGCCGCCCCACACGGGGTGCTGGCCCGACTTCTCGCTGGTGTAGAGGTTGCCGCCCTGGAACAACTGCTTGCGCCCCTTGCCCGCGGCGTCGATCTCGTTGGAGGTCGGGAACTTCAGTGCGCCGCGCTCGAAGCCGAGGCTGCCCCACTTCGCGCGGATGGGGTCGCTGATCGGGTGCGCGATCCCGTTGCTGACGTTGGCTTTCCAGTAGAACGACGTGTCCTTGCCGAAACGTTGGAATCGTCCACCCTTGTCGGCGAAGGCCTCGTCCATCGTGGGTTCGCCCCACTTCTCGACGCCACCGGTGGCCTTGAACGCCTCGAGGATGCGTCCGCCGACGTTGTATTCGCCGATCTGTTCGTCGGCGCCGGCGATCGCGGCGGTCTGCGCCGAGCCCACCAGCACGGCCGCCATCGCCGCCACGGTCAGGGCTGTTACGCGCTTCGTGATCTGCATTGTCGGATCCTTACATACGGACGCTAAATGATCGGGGTGTTGGCCGAACATGTGGTCCGATCGGAGTAATGCCAAATATGACGAGTGTCATGGGCTATCGATGACAGATCGCAATTCTCGTCCCTCGAGCGCCTACCTAGCCTGAAACCGATTCACATCACAGATGAGAGGCCAACATGGGACGCAGTTCGAAAGGCAACGAGCCGAAGGGTTCAGCAGTGGATTCCGCCGTGGGAGGCCTGCTGTCGTGGGTTGCGGGGAAGGACTCGACCGCGCGCAGGAAATCATCCACCGATGGTGCGTTGGGCGAGATCTTGTCGTGGGTGACCGGCAAGGGCGGGAAGAACAGCAAGCGGGGCTGATCACCAGCGCAGAGGCGAACTGCCCAGCGGACTGGGTGCCCCTGGCACCGGGGTCGGGACGCCGTCGAACGACAACGGCAGACCGGGCTCGGTGATGATGCCGAACGGACTGCCGACGGTCTGCAATCCGATGGTGGGGGCTGAGGGCCGCGGGATGTCGTCGACGACATCGCGTGCGAAGAGGCCGAGATCCTGTACCCACATGCACACGCGGGCGAGGTTGATGCGTACGCGCCAGGATCCGCCCACCGCGGCACGACGGCGCAGCGCGGCCACCATCCCGGCGGCACCGAGGTACGCCGCCAGGTAGTCGTTGAGGAGATAGGTGGGCGGCAACGATGGTCGGCCGTTCACGGCCTCCGACCCCGCGAATCCGGTTGCCGAGCAGGCCAGTTGATCGAAGCCGCCGCGCTCGGCCCACGGACCGTCGGCGCCCCAGCAGTGGTATTCGCACACCACGACACCGGGGCGCAGGGCTGCGAGGTCGTGCGCCCCGAATCCTCGCTCGGTGATACCGCGGTAGGAGTTCACGATGACGTCGGAGCCGGCGCACACCTCGCTGAACGCGGCCCGCTGGTGATCGTCGCGCAGATCGGCGAAGGCGTTGCGCTTGCCGCCACCCGTCATGACCACCATCGCGTTCGGGTCGGAGTTGTCGGGCCGCGACACGTGCAGGACGTCGGCGCCGAAGGTGGCCAGCAGCCGCGTCGACACCGGTCCGGCGATCACGTGGGTGAGGTCGGTGACCCGTACACCGCCCAGGGGTGGCCAGGAGGCGGCCGCCGGCAGATCGGTCTGCGGACCGTCGCCGATGCGGTCGATCTCGACGATGTCGCGCGCGAGCAGGTCGATACCCACCTCGTGGGCACGCCACTGCTCCGCGGTGCGCACGATCGCCGCCACGCCGCCCGCCGCACACACTGCGGTCTCCAGTGCCACGGCGTCCCAGTGGGCAGCGGCCTCGGCGATCCGATCCGGGAAGGGCGGGCAGTTGAGCACTTTGCACACGGCATCGCGCAGGCCGGCGTAGGTGGTGATGAGGAAGATCCACCGGTCGTCGCGGCAGCGATAGAAGTCGTTGTTGCCCAATGCGCGAGGGTCTTCGATCAGGTGCGGGGCGGGCACCCCGGACACGGTGGTCAGGTAGGAGGCGCGCAGTTGGTCGATCGCATCGGCGGCGCGCACGGTGATCGTCTGCGGATCTGCGCCGGCGGATTCGGCGACCGCGGCGACCTGGATCCCGAACGCGGCGATCGCAGCGGAGGTCGCATCGGCGAGGCGGTGTGGCGACGGTGTCAACGGATCGCCGCCGATCACCGTTGCGTGCGAACGGATCTGCTCGCCGTCGGGCCCGAGCAATGCGGTGAGGCTGTCGATGATCGCTGCTGTCGACGGCGCGCCTAGCGGTCGGCGGGAGGCGGTGTCTGCGGTGGAGGACTCCGTGCTCGCGGTGTCGGTGTTCATGACGTCCACGGTCGTCGGCCGACACGCGCGGCTCCCGGACTTACGGATATCCGTAGGCTGTGGACCGTGACCTCGACCGGACACCGCTCGCTGGCCCGCGCTGATCGCCTTCTCGACCACGTGGCCCGGTCCGAGACGGCACCGACGTTGACCGACCTCGCCCGCGCCATCGGCGCACCGGTGAGCTCCACCCAGGATCTGGTCCGGGAGCTGTGTGTGCTCGGTTATCTGCGGGTCGTCGACTCGCGCTACCGCACGGGCCTGCGGATGCACGTCCTCACCGTCGTCGCAGGCGCGCCGTCGACGGCGGGTGTCGACCACGACGACCTCGTCCGGCTGAGTCGACTCGCACAGGCACCGGTCACGCTCGCCGCCCTGGTGGGGCGCGAGGTGTTCTATCTCGATCACGCCGGCCCGCGGGCGCCGACGCGACTGCAGGTGGTGGCCGACGATCACCGCCCGCGCCCGACGCTGCGCACCGCGGCGGGTCGGTTGCTGCTCGCACTGTGCGACGAGCCGGTACGACGTCGCATCCTCGGCGAACTCGAGGTGGCCGATCCCGTCGCCGCACGGGCGTTCACCACGGAGCTGCCGCTGATCCGGCGCCATCGGATCGCCCGCAGCGACGGACTGGCCGACCCCGACATCGCGGCGGTCGCACTACCCACCACGCAACCCGACATCGCGCTCATGGTCAGCGCACGGCGTGAGCCGCGGGGCGGACGGGTTCCGGTTCTCGAACGTGCCGCGCAGACACTCCGGGCAGAGATCGATCAGCGCGGCTCGGACACCTCCGAGGCGCCGGGGACGCGGTAGCCGCGGAACGAGACGGCTGATCGGGTTCGGAAGCCGAGACGTTCGTAGACCGAGATGGCGGCCGAGTTGGTCTGCGCCACATGGAGGAACGGACGGTCGCCGGTGTCGGTGATGAGTCGGATCTGCGCGGCGAGCAGGTGTGCGGCCAGTCCGCGGCCTCGGGCTTCGGGTGCGGTACACACCGCGCTGATCTCGGTCCATCCGGGCGGGCGCAGACGGTGACCCACCATCGCCACGAGCCTTCCCTGATCACGGATCCCCAGGTAGACGCCGAGTTCGGGGGTCCGGGGTCCGAAGGGTCCAGGCCTGGTGCGTTCCACGAGATCGAGGATGTCGGGCAGGTCGTCGGGGCCGAGGGTCACGACCGACTCGGTCGGGGAATCCGGTGGCGACGACCCGTCGTGCACCATCTGCAGACCGTCGAGCCCGAACACCTGCTCCCAGTCCGCAGGTGGGCGGTCGGGAGCACTGAACATGTCGGCGAAACCGCCCGGCCCGAGCAGTGCGGCCAGGTCGTCCCACCGCCGGGGATCAGAGGCATCGACGGCGACGAAGCTGCACACCCCGGGCGCGAAACCCACTGCACTGCCCACTGATCGGGCGAGGTGGGCGTGGTGACCGCGCAGCGACCCCATGACCGGGCGATCCAGAGCCTCGAGGTCGGGCGTGTGCACGAAGACCAGTCTTGCTGATGACGCGCGCCCCGGACAAGCACAGCGGCGGTCGCCGGCATGAAGCCGACGACCGCCGCTGCGGGAACTCGATCGCTCAGAGAAGCGAGATCACTTGGTGTTGACGGTGATCTTCGCGATTCCGACCAGCAGACCGGCCTTGACGGCGTCGGTGTTGAAGGTCTTGTTGAGCAGGCCGGCCGCGGTGTCCGAGATCAGGACGCGGGTGCCCTCGAGAACGGCGGTGCCGTCGGGGTTGCTCTGCAGCGGCTTCAGCGTGCTGCCGTCGAGATCGAAGACGATTGCCTGGGTGGCGGCGACCTGACCGTTCACGGCGACGTCGGCCATGAGCTTCGAGGTGCCCGGGTCGATGGTCAGGTTCGTGATGTCGACAACGGTCTGCCCTGCGGTGAGGGAGAAGCCGGCGCCGGCGTGCTCGATCTTGCCCTGGACGTAGGGCTGGATCGATCCGGGGGTGTAGTACGTGACGTTTCCACCGGTGATCGGGAACACCAGCGAGCCGTTCTCCAGCTTCGCGCCACCGACGACACCCGGGGTCAGCTTGAGTGCGGTGAGCGCATCGGTGAACCCGGTGTCCAGAGCGACGGCCGTGTCGCGGCCGGTGAGGGTCGGGATGGTCGCGACGGGGGCCGGAGCGCTCGACTCGGCCGCCGAGGGGGCCGCCGAGGAGGTGGCCGCGGTCGACGACGACGCCGAATCCGACGAGTCGTCACTGGAGCAGGCAGCGGCGGGGAGAATGGCGATGGCGGCGATCGCAGCAGCGACCACGATCTTGCGGGACTTGAGCATCATGGGTGGGATTTCCGTTCATAGAAGCGTTCGATCGCAACGTATTTCGTGACGACTCTGGCAACACACTGCGTGGGCGATGGCCGCTGGGCCATCAGAGTGTGTACACAGGGCATTCGGCACCCTCGGTGGATCGGCTTGGTCCCGATGGCAAGAAGTTTGATTTTTTCCGCAGGCACGGCAATGTGCACGACTTATTTCCGCACATGCGGACCACGACCCATCCATCCCGGTTCCGGCAACGAACGACCTCATGACAATCGGTGACGTGCCGATCGGACGGCGATCAGAAATTTGTTGCGTTCCAACACAATATGAGTGGCAGTCGCCGGATCGGTCGGACTGATCACATGGGTGCCCGGGCAGACGCGGTGTTGTCGTGGTCCGCCCGGACACCCTTGCGGTCAGTCCGGCGCGGTGCGGTCAGGCGCCGTGGACAGCAGCGACGTCGTCGTGTGGGTGTGACCGGTCATACCGGTTGCGCACCACCATCACGACGACGAGGGCCCAGATGACCAGCACGGCAAGGGTCAGGCCGAGACCGTAGGGCCGATCCAGGATGGTGAGGCTCTCGTTTCCTCCCGGTGCAGCCTTTCCCGCGGGGCGCGGCAGGATGACCGGCAGTGCCAGCAGGACGAGCAGGACGGTCGCGGACCCTCCGGCCAGCACAGGTGCCCACCATCGTTGCGGCAAAATCTTTTTCGCTGCGTGACCGGTGGCGATACAGAGGGGCGCGAACACCGCGTCGTGCACGATGAGGCCACCGATCAGCCACACGACGATCGACATGATGTCGGCAGGGGACATCTCCCAGATCAACGACAACCCGTACCAGGCGACCGGTACCGCCCCGACGATCAGCAGGGCCCTGATCAACCGTGTGGTCACAGCACCTCCATTCGTGCCAGCCACTTCGTCTGCAGAACCCCGGGCCGGTTGGGTGTGATGAGTCGACACGGATACCCGTGATCGACGGTCAAGGTCTCACCGTGCAATTCGAGCGCGACCAGCGACGACGGGTTCCGTGCGAAGTTCGCCGGCAGAACACTCACGGCGTAGAGGCCTCGCTCGAGGGACACGAACCGCACATCACGATCGGGATCACCTCCCACGAGTTCCACGAGATCACGCACGCGAACCCCTCGCCACGTCGCCTGAGCGCTCCAGCCCTCGACGCACGCGATCGGGAGATCACTGTCGTGCTGGGGCATCTCGCGCAACTGGTCGAGGGTCAGAACCTTTGTCCGTCCTCCCGAGGTCACGGTGAAGGTGTATTCGCGCGATTGTGCGGCCATGGTGACTCCCGCTGCCGCCGCGGTGCGGTTGATCGGAACGCCCTGGGGTCCGTCACCGGACCGGGGCGCGAGGAACGAGATCCATTTGAGGAACGGCACCGTCTGGCCGGCGAACGCGAGAACAGCGAGTCCGGCTGCGGCGACGGCGCCACGCAGGATCGCCCGTCGGGTCACGGCTCCGGGGGCTCCGCGTGTCGACGGATCGACGAATCGCGCATAGCCCGACGGCGGCGGGTCCCTGGGGACCGCGGGCGGATCGTCGGTTCCGTGGTCGTCGACGACGGCATCGCGTTCGGGATCGATCGGCGGCGGTGTCGTCATCGCGCAGTCCGATCGAGCGGCTCGTTGTCGATGGCGTCGGTCGCTTCCAGGGGCGAGCGAAATGCCGCCTGGATGATCGGGAGCTTGACGGCGATGTGGACCATGAGTGCAGCGACGACGACGAACGACATCGCGTAATGGGTTGTGGTGAAAAAGAATTTCCACGGATAGAACTGCGCGGTGTTCATCAGTCCGGTGAACAACTGGAAGATCATCGAGCTCACCAGCACCGCGATCGACAGCCGCTCCACCGCGCGCAGCGGCGACCCGATGACCGGCCGCGCGAACAGGCGTGGGTACACCAACTGGAGCTTGACGAGCAGCAGCGGGATGGCCGCGGTCCCGGTGATGACGTGGAGTCCCTGGCTGAACCGGTACAACCACGGTGGATCGGAAGGAAACCAGAACCAGCTCGGCGGATGCTGGATCCAATGGCTGATCATCCCCGTGGCCAGACATATGGCCACGCACAGGCCGAGCAACGCGCCCACACGGGCCGTGATCCGCGGACTCCGCAACGAGGTGTCGTCGTCGGCTGGATCGCCGGAGGTGAAGCCGATCGCGTACAACACCGCGAACATCTCTCGAATGCGCTCGCGCACAGCGCCTCTGCGCGGGACCGGCACCTGCGACGTCGTCACGCCGGTGATGCGACGCACCAGCGCGGTGGCGGCGGCCAATTGGCGGCCCGCATGGCGGGTGGGCCTCGGCGTGGCGGCACGGTCGTCGAGAGCGCGCTCATCGACAGCAGTGCTGTCGGTGTCGTCGGTGTCGCTCACCCAGGGGGTTCGTATCTGCGACCCGATCGGCTTGGTGCACCGACGTGATTGGCGCTCGGTCACGGCCCGCCTCTCTGTCCACCGATCGCTCGACACGCTCCGCGTACCGTTGTCGACATGACGACTGACGGTGCAGAAGAACGCCAACAGATCGACATGGTCATCGACCGCATCGCCGCGAGCCGAGAACTACCTCGCGAGCGTGTGGCCGATGTTGTCGACAAGGCATATCGAGAACTCGAACAGAACCGGATCCGGGACTTCGTTCCCCTGCTCGTGGAGCGCCGTGCACTGCGGGACCTCGACCGTGAATCCGTCGACTGAACTGACGAACACTCTGTCCTCGAGCGGCCGGCGTCAGTCGATGATCACCGCGCGGTTCTCGCGCTGCAGGGTGGCGAGGCCGTCGCGCATGGCCTGGATACGTTCGGGTGGGTGGCCGACCCAGTCGGTGAGCTCGCCGACGACGGTGACGGGTTCGAGGGTGCGGAACGACTGGGTCGGGTTGCCCGGGAACTTCTTGTCGGTCACGTTCGGGTCGTCCTCGACCGCGCCGGTCGGCTCCACGAGATAGATGCGGCCCGGTCCGTCGCCGACAGCCATCTCCGCTCCCCACACCGCGGCGTCGAGCGTTCTCGTCATGTAGACGTGCCGGAGCGGCCGCTCGCGGAAGTTCGAGCGGTGGCCCGGCACCAGCCGGTCCCCCACCGCCAGATCGGCCTTGGTCCCGTGCAGCCATCCACCGGATTCGTGCACCTCGAACGGTGTCGGTACCTGCGCCATGCGCGCACTCCCCTCGTCCCGCCGCGCCGGGTCCGGACGCGAGCACGACGATGGTGCACCGCCACCGGGGTCTTGCCGCAAGACCCCCTCCCGCACCTATCCTGAAAGCAACGGTCGTGTGCGTCGCGGTGATGCGGCGCCCGATAGGTTGTCATCATCAGTTGCCGGCGTTCGCGCCGGGCGTTGCACGATTCGATGAGGACGAAGGACAGCCATGACATTGCTGGGAGTGGTCGGCGGCGGAACGATGGGCGCCGGTATCGCCGAGGTCGCCGTACGCGCAGGTGACGAGGTCATCGTCCTGGAGCGCGATCAGGCCGCCGCCGACGCCGCGACGGCTCGTATCGAGAAGTCGCTGGCCCGCGCGGTCAAGTCGGGCAAGCTGAGCGACGACGACTCCGGCGCCGCTCTCGGCCGGTTGCGCACGACCACCTCGATCACCGATCTCGGCGATCGCGAACTGGTCATCGAGGCGCTTCCCGAGATCGAATCGCTGAAGATCGGATTCTTCGCCGATCTGGACAAGGCGACGTCACCCGAGGCGATCCTGGCCACCAACACCTCGTCCATCCCGATCATCCGGGTCGCCAAGGACGTCGCCGACCCGAGCCGCGTGGTCGGAGTGCACTTCTTCAACCCCGTCCCCGTGATGCCCCTGGTGGAGATCATCTCCAGCCTCGTGAGCTCCGAGCACGCCGTCGAGACCGTCACCACCTATGCGCGAGACCATCTCGGCAAGCGCACCATCGCTGCCGGCGACCGCGGTGGATTCGTGGTCAACGCACTGCTGGTGCCCTACCTCCTGTCGGCAATCCGCATGTGCGAGAGCGGATACGCCACGAAGGAGGACATCGACACCGGCATGGTGAACGGGTGCGCGCATCCGATGGGTCCGTTGACCCTCTGCGACACCGTGGGTCTCGACGTGATCCTCGACGTCTCCGAGTCGCTGTACGCGGAGTTCGCCGAACCCCACCTGGCCGCGCCGCCGTTGTTGCGCCGCATGGTCGACGCCGGGTTCCTCGGCAAGAAGTCGGGCCGGGGTTTCTACGACTACTCTCGCTGAACGCGAGCAGATCGGAAGATCTGCAACAGGATTCGGTCGACGACTGGTGCCGGCAGGTGGTGCAGGACGCTGCGTCGGAGATCGGCGCGGACGGAATAGTGCGCGCGTGGGCGCTTCGCGGTGGCCGCGCGCCACACCACCTCGGCCAGCAAGCGGGGGTCGTGCGCGCGTTCCTGCTCGCGTGCCGCGAGGTGGCCGACCCGGTCGATGAGCTCACCGAAGTGCGTCGAGGTGTCGCGGGCATGGTCGAAGGCTCGGCCGATGCCGTCGACCATGTCGGTGCGGAACGGTCCGGGGCGGATCGTGCTCACCGGGATGCCGAGGAACATGAGCTCGCGCCTGAGTGCGTCGGAGTACGCCTCCACGGCGTGCTTGGTGATCGCATACGGCCCGTTGAGCATCAATGCGCTCTGCCAGCCGGTTTCGGAACTGATGGTGATGACACGTCCACCCGCGTCGATCACCTGCGGCAGAGCCGCTTTCACCACACGGTAGGTGCCGAGCAGGTTCACCTCGAGCAGCCCGGTCAGTTCACCCTCGTCGATCTCGGCGACGGATCCGACGCGCATCACACCCGCAAAGGTGACCACGGCATCGAGGCCGTCGGCCGCTTCGTGCCGGGCGATCTGTAGTGCGGTCTCGACGGAATCGGTTCGGGTGACGTCGATCTCGATCGGTACGATGCGCTCCGCCGGGGGCGGTGGTCGCAGATCGGCGGCGAGCACGCGCCACCCCCGATGCGCGAACAATGTGGCCGCGGCGCCTCCCAGTCCGCCGCCGGCTCCGGTGATGAGAACCGTCGGGGTCACCGAGCACTCATCCGGCGACCCGGTCGCGGGTCAACACGCAGTGGGTCCGACTGTAGATGGTCGGCATGCACTCGTTGCAGTGCGTGCAGAGTGACCGCGGCCGGTCGTTCGCCTGGATCCGGTTGATGAGATCCGGTTGGCGGAGCAGAGCCCGTGCCATCGCGACGAACTCGAAACCCTCGCTGCGTGCGAGATCCATCGTCTCCCGCGACGTGATGCCGCCGAGCAAAATCAGGGGCATGGTGAGTTCGTGCCGGAACTGCCGCGCCATGTCGAGCAGGAACGCCTCCTGATAGGGGTAGGCCCGGAGGAACGGGCCGGCCAACCGCATCCCCCACCCCAGCGGTGGCGGGAACGCCCGGGCGAAGCTGCGCCGCGGGGCGTCGCCGCGGAACAGGTACATCGGGTTGAGAAGCGAACTACCCGCGGTCAATTCGAGTGCGTCGAGGGCGCCGTCGTCCTGCAGCCAGCGACCGATCTGCAGGCTTTCCTCGATGTGCAGGCCCGGCGCGACACCGTCGTCCATGTTGAGTTTGGCGGTGACCGCGAGGCGGTCGCCGACCCGGTCACGCACCGCCGACGCGATGTCGCGGGCGAGGCGGGCCCGGTTGCGCAGCGAGCCGCCGTACTCGTCGCGACGTCGATTGAGGAGCGGACTGAAGAACGCGCTCACGAGATAGTTGTGGCCGAAATGGATCTCGACGGCGTCGAAGCCCGCCTGCTCGGCGTGGCCGGCGGCGTCGGCGTGCGCCTGCACCACCTCGCGGAGTGCCGCGGCGTCGGGGCGGTGCATCATCTTCATGCTCAGGGGGCTGAACAGCCGTGTGGGGGCCAGCGCCGGAGACCGGTTCGACGCCGCGTTCGCGACGGGGCCTGCGTGGCCGATCTGGGCGCTGACCGCGGCACCTTCGGCGTGGACTGCGTCGGCGAGTCGTCGCAACCCGGGTACGGCGTCGGGGCGCATCCAGATCTGGTGTCGATCGGTGCGACCGCCCGGCGCGACGGCGCAGTAGGCGACCGTGGTCATCCCCACCCCACCGGCGGCGGGGGCACGGTGGTACTCGATGAGGTCGTCGGTGACCAGTGCATCCGGTGTGCGTCCCTCGAAGGTCGCCGACTTGATGACCCTGTTGCGCAGCGTGATCGGCCCCAGCCTCGCCGGTTCGAAGATGTCACTCATCGTCACTCGCCCTCCTCGGACAGACCTGCGGCCACGAAACGGCACAGGGACTCGACCTGTCGCGCCGACAGCACACGGTCGCCGGCGAGCGGATCGCCGAACTGCCCCAGGATCAGCTCGAACGCCAGGGCCCACCGTTGCCTCGCCTCGGACACCGACAGCCCGGAGACGTTGTGACGCAGCATCTCCACGAAGGGTTCGAGGGTGAACCACCGTCCGGTCCAGGCCATCTCGCGGCGGCCGAGCACGACGCGGGCCAGGAGATGGAGGTACAACCGACCCGCGGGGTCGTCGGCCATGGTGACCAACGGCGCGACGACGCCGTCCACGATCTCGCGCACCCCGAGCGATTCGGCGTCCATCCGCGACACCGGCTCCAACCACGCCGGTCCGAGCCGCGCCTCGAGCAGCGCGGCGACGAGTCGTTCCTTCGATCCGAAGTGATAGTGCACCGCGGCGGCGTTCATCCCGGCCTCGGTGCACACCGCGCGCACCGACACCGCGTCGTACCCCGACCGCAGCAGGAGCGACTCGGCGGCCACCAACAGTCGTTCCCGGGTGTCGACCTCGATCTGTTCCACACCCTGAGTAGAACACGTTCCAATCAGTAGTTCAATCACTGATTGACGCCCCATCGATCGGGCACTTGTCTCCGTCGAACGGGCACTTATCTCCGTCCATCGGGCACTTATCTCCGTCCATCGGGCACTTATCCCCGTCCATCGGGCACTTGTCTCCGTCGAACGGGCACTTATCCGCGTCGAACGTGCAGTTATCGCCATCGATCGGGCAGATCACCGACGCCGCGGTGCCCTCTCATCGCGTAGTCGCTCGATCCGGGTGACGAACCCGATGGGATCGTCGCCGAGTTGCACGCTGTTGCGGCGCTCCGTGTGCCATCCCAGGTCCGCGGTTGCGCGGTCGCGTGCCGCATCGGATTCCCGTTGTTCGTCGGAGTAGTGATAGTCGAACCCGTCGAACTCGAAGGCGATCTTCTCGGCGCGATACGCGTGATCGAACCGCGCAATCTTCCGCCCGGACGCGTCGCGGATCACGACCTGGGTCTCCGGTCGAGGCAGGTCCGCGGCCAGCACGAGAAGGCGCATCCAGCTCTCGCCGAAGGACTCCGCCTTGGGGTCGATCCAGGGGACGAGGCCTCGGATCTGGCGGATCCCCCGCGTCCGAGGATGGTCGACGATGAACCGCCACAGCCGACCCAGGTCGATGTCGGTGGCATGAGTGAGTGCGTCGAGGTAGCCCAACGCCGACCAGGCGGGCGTGCGGCGGCCCAGGTCGTAGGCCGTGCGGATCGGCGAGGTGACCGGCATCCCGTCGAGCGTGAGGACGTCACACGGGTCGAGATCGGTACGGACCACGCGGATGTTGTCGAGTTCTCGTCCCTGTCCGGTGGGGCAGCGGAGGAGTTCGAGACGGTTCGCATCCCTGTAGAAGGACACGCCGTACATCCTCGCGGCGCTCACACCGCCCACGACAGCACCCGGCCCTGCCCGCAGCCACGCGGCGCGGATGGCATCGATCGGGGCGAGGTCGGCCCCGGGGTCGGTGTAGACACCGCGATGGATCCGCTGGAAGTCGCGCGCAACGACCGTCGGCGACAGGTCGGAGGATGTGATGAGGAACGGTTTGTCGATGGTCATGTGGGCTTGGACGTTCCGAACACACCAAACGGTTCACTCGGATCGCGAACTGCCCGATCGATGAGAATTGCTGCACGGTGGACGCATCTACCTGCACGATCGACGGCGTTACCTGCCCGATCGACGGAGATAAATGCCCGATCGACGGCGTTAACTGCACGATCGACGCGGATAAGTGCCCGATCGACGGCGTTAACTGCACGGTCGGCGGGTGGGTCAGCTGACGATGTCCTTGCGGTGGAACCACCACCAGGCCGCGCCGAACAACACCGACGAGTAGATCAGCGAGATACCGACCCCGCGGGCCATGTCCTCCCAGATCACGTTCGGACCCAACGCATCCAGCCAGGCGAACTGATAGTGCGTGGGCAAAAACTGTCGGTACGGGTCGAGCGCGGAGATCGAGTCGAGGATGTTCGACAGGATCACCAACATCGTCGCGCCACCGACCGCACCCAGCGGCGCGTCGGTGAGAACGCTCAGCAGGAACGCGAACCCCGCGACCACCATCGACTGGATCAGCGTGTACCCGACCACGATGGCGAGTCGTTGCAGCGTCTGCGAACTCGTGAAGTCACCACCGAGCGGCGACTGTGCCGGCCCCCATCCGAAGAACAGTCCGCCGATCACATAGGCCCAGACCGGCAGCAGGATGAGCACGATCGCGCTCGACGCGAGGCCGATGAACAGCTTCTGGCGCAACAGATGTGAGCGGCGCACCGGGATCACCAGCAGGTAGCGCAACGACGCCCAGCCCGCCTCGCCGGCGACGGTGTCACCGCAGAACAGCGCGACCAGCACCGTCAGCAGGAACGAACCCGCCGCGAACTCGGTGAACAGGGCGAAGTTCGCGCCGCCCGCGGTGGCCAGTCCGTAGAGCGCCGAGGTCTGACGCCCACCCTGGTCGCCGCCCGCGGTCGACGGATCGTCGGAGCTGAGGGAGAACGCGATCGCGATGATGGGCGGCAGGATCAGCACGAGCAGTGCGGCCACCTGGGTGCGGCGACGACGCAACTGCCGCACCGCTTCCACACGCAGTCCCAGGGTTCGGCGGGAGCGGAACTCGACCGGTGCGACGGGTCCGATGGAGTCGAGACGATCGTGCACCCCCTTGCGGGTGGCGGCGACACGCGTGGCGGCGGTCGGGTCGTCAGATGAGGGTGCGGTCACGAGGACTCCTCTCCGATCAGGTCGAGGAACGCCTCTTCGAGGTGCCTGCGTGATTCGACGACGTCGGCGTCGATACCGGCATCGGCCAGGACCCATTGCGCTGCCGCCACGTCGGCGACAGCGAGGGTCGAGGTGGCCGCGCCGGCGAGTTCCTCCACCGACCCGGCGGTGATGAGTCGACCCTTGTGCATGACCACGACGTGGCTGCAGGTCTGCTCGACCTCCGACAGCAGGTGGCTCGACACCACGACCGTGCGTCCGGTGGCGGCGTACCGCCGCATCACCTCGCGCATCTCGGCGATCTGCGGCGGGTCGAGACCGTTGGTGGGTTCGTCGAGGATCAGCAGCTCCGGCAGTCCGAGCATGGCCTGCGCGATGGCGAGACGCTGGCGCATGCCCTGGCTGTACTTGCGGACCTTGCGGTCGACCGACGCTCCGAGACCGGCGATCTCGAGTGCGGTCTCGACATCGGCGTCGGCGCGGGGGCGTCCGGTCGCTGCCCAATAGAGATCGAGGTTCTCGCGACCCGATAGGTGCGGGAGAAGTCCCGGACCCTCGATGAACGCGCCCACGCGGGCCAGCACGGCCGATCCGGGGCCGACGTGCCGACCGAACAGGCGGATCGATCCGGCCGTGGGTGAGATGAGTCCGACCATCATGCGCAGGACCGTCGTCTTGCCGGCGCCGTTGGGGCCGAGCAGTCCGACCACCTGACCCTTCTCGACGCTGAACGACACCCCGTCAACGGCGCGATAGGAGTCGCCGTACTCCTTCACGAGGCCTTCGACGACGATCGGCGACACGTCATCGGCCGGCAAGTCGGCACTCTCGGTACGACCACGACGCCAACCCGCGAACGAGATCCCCGCGATGAGAGCCAGCAGCACGACGATTCCGGCGATCGGCCAGGCCCACGGGAACGGCGCCGAGCGTGCCTCACCGGTGAGGGTGGTGAGCGACAGCGTCGGCGAATCGAGTGCGATGGAGTACGTCCGGGCGTCGGTCGGCAGGGCGAACCCGAGGTCGGTCGTCGACACCTGCACCGCGACACGATGTCCTGCGGCGACCGTTCGGACGACCGTCGGCAGGTTCACCGTGACCGACGTGGGTTGTCCGGGGGTGAGTCCCGTCAGCCGTACAGGCGTCACGAGACCTGACGGCTGGGTCCGCTTGCCGTCGGTGTCGACATCGACCAGGGAGACGAACAGCGTTGCGTCGCTGGTGGTCAGCGGCGTGACGCGCAACCGCACGGTCGACGATCCGCCCACGAGCGTGTCCGACGCCAGCGGCGCCGAGACGAAGCCGCCGGCCTGACCGGGAAGCGCCGACAACGACACCCCGCCCGTGACCGAGGTGGCCGTAGCCAGCAGGCTGCCGATGCCGGGCACGGCGGTGATGGCGGTCGGGGTGCCGCCGGCGGGGGCGTTGACGAGCTGCGTGCCGCCGAGCAGCGGCATCTGCCGCGTCTTCTGTGCTGCGTCCAACGACGCCGCGCTCAGCGGCCGCGCCGTGGACCGTCCGGTGTCCGCCGACAGGGCGCCGTCGGCAACGTCGGCGGAGAAGCCACTCTGCGGGGTCTGCTTGTCCTGCAACACCGTTGCGAACCACGACTGCACCGCCGACGAGATGTCGCCACCGGGTTGGTCGTGTCCCCCGGTCCGCCACTGCATCCGTACCGGCGTGCCGTTCGCCGCGATCCCGGTGGCGTTGCGCACGGCCTGGTCGATGGGGAACAGCGAGTCCTGCTGCCCCTGGGTGAGCAGGGTCGGCGCCGTGATGCGCCCCAGCACCGACGCCGGACTCGATGCCCGCATCAGGGTCTGCAGTGCGGCGGTGGGAGCCCCGGCCGTCGCCGACGCCTGGTATGCCGCACACACGTCGGGCGCGAACTTCCCGCAACCGTTCTCGGTGGCGGTGTTCGCCGCCTGGCTGAACAGTTGACCGGCCCAGGCGCGTTTGAACACGCCGTTCGGAAAGAGGGCCTGCGACAGGTCGTTCCAGGTGATGTCGGCCGCGATGGCGTCGACCCGACGGTCGTAGGCCGCAGCCAACAGAGCGACGCCACCGCCGTAGGAACCGCCCGCGATGCCGACCCGGGGATCGTTCGGTCCGTCGCGCTCGACCTCGGGCATGGTCGCCAGGCGGTCGATGATGCGCCGGGCGTCGGCGATCTCGTAGTCGGGGCTGTCGAGATGGACGAGCCCGCCCGATGCGCCGAAACCGCGCGCCGAATACGCGACCACCACGTAGCCGCGACCGGCGAGGGTGCGTGCCTCCGACGTCAGGTCGTCTTTCGAACCCCCGAAGCCGTGCGCGAGGATCACCGCCGGGGCGGGCAGGGTGGCGGGCAGGAACAGCGACGCGTCGAGCGACACCGGTGTGGTGCCCTCGGGTACCCCCGCGATGGACATCGACCGTTCGGAGACCGCGCGGTCGTCGCCGCCGGACGTCGCGATCACGGCGATCACCACCGCCAGCACGACGACCACGACCGCGGCCACGATCAGCCAGAGTCGACGACCCCCGCGCACCGTCCGACTGATACCGATGCTGTTCTCCCTCGATGCCCGCGACCCGCGTCGGTCGTCCGCATCGATCATGCCCGCAATCGAGCGGCCCTGCCGTCGGGCAGGACCGCGGGCGCCGCGCGACACTCCACTACGCTCCGGGACGTGGACCCCGACACCATCGGCGACGACGAGTCACCGGGCGACGTGATCGCCCGTGTCGTGCGTGACGACATCCTCGCCGGTCGTCTCGCGGCCGGGGAACGCCTGGTGGAGGAGGCGCTCGCCAAGCAGTTCGGTGTGTCGCGTGTGCCCGTCCGCGAGGCGCTCGGCCAGCTCGAGGGCGAGGGTTTCGTCACGATCGTCCGATACCGCGGCGCGACCGTGTCCACGTCGTTGCGCAAGGACAACCGGGAACTGCTGGAGGTACGGAGGGGTCTCGAGGTACTCGCTGCACGGTTGGCCGCGGTCAGGCGCGGAGGCGAGGTCGCCGACGAACTCGCCGCCTATGCGCGCCCGACGCGGTCCCCCGGCCCGGACGCCGGTTCGGCCGGACGCCCGTTCCACGAACTGGTGGCGATCGCCGCCGGCAACGACCAGCTGCGGGAGATGCTCGCGACGGTGAGCAGGCGTGTCGCCTGGGGACTCGGCGACGACCCGGAGGCCTCGGAGTACGACCACGCCGCGCTGACCCGGGCGATCCTCGGTGGATCCGAGATGCAGGCGGGCTATCTGATGGACGAGCACCTGCGCCGAGACGAGCGCTTGGCGGACAGCGACGGTCTCGAAAGCTAGAAGTCGTATACGACTGGAGCGATATATCGTTGGTTTAACACGTTCGTAGCGTAGGGTAACGCTGGTGACACGCTGTTTGTATACAAATTGGTGCAGTCGCCCCCGAGCAGCGAGGCGATTCGCCGCCGATCACGAGATCTCCGGTGCCAGATACTCCCATCCCCGGAGAAGTCGCCATGTCCATCCCCGCACCGCTCACCGAGCCCGCCACGCTCGTGCCCCCCGCCTCGACCGACACCACCCCACCCGCCGACCACACCCCGCCGGCCCAGGGGCTGACGGCAACCCTCGACAAGATCGGGTTCACCCGAGTCCAGGCCGCGGTCATCTTCCTGCTGATGGCCGGACTGTTCTTCGACAGCCTCGAGCAGAACTCGACCGGCGCCATGGGCCCGCTCATCAAGGACTCGCTCGGGATCGGCAACGCGCAGCTCACGCTGATCAACACCGCCACGGTCATCGGCGGCCTGGTGGGCCGGCTGATCGGCGGCTACATCGCCGACCGTTGGGGCCGGCGGGTCGCACTCAGCCTCAACCTCCTCGTCTACACCCTCGGTGGCCTGATCAGTGCCGCAGCCGTCAATTACGAGATGCTGCTGGCCAGCCGCTTCATCGTCGGCATCGGCCTGGGCGGCGAGTTCACCGTCGGCCTGGCGATCCTCGCCGAGGTGGTGGCCACTCGTCACCGTGGTTCGCTGCTCGCGACGCTCAACATCTCCTCGGGAGGCATCGGCAACATCGCCTCGTTCGGATTCTTCCTGCTCGTTCTCGGCCCGCTCGGCAGCGTCCTCGGTGGAGCCGACCACTCGTGGCGCTGGACCTACGTGATCCTCGCTCTCCCTGCGCTTCTCGTGGTCGCCTTCCGTCGCTATCTGCCCGAGTCGCCGCGGTTCCTGCTGTCGAAGGGCCGCGTCGACGAGGCCAACCGCTCGCTGACCCGCCTTGCCTCCGGCTCGATCTCCGGTCTGCGCAACCCCGGTCCGACCAAGCAGTTCGTGACCGCCGAGGACGCACTGCCGCACGTGAAGACCTCCTACGCCGAGGTGTTCAAGGGCCGCAACCTGCGTCGTACCGCAGCCATCGGTTCGGCATCATGGATGTCCTTCGGTGCACAGGTGACACTGCTGTTCCTCATGCCGATCCTGCTGGTCTCGAGGGGCTACTCGCTCTCGGACTCGCTGCTGTTCACCATGATCATGAACGTCGGCAGCCTGTTCGGAGCCTGCACCGCCTGCTACCTCGCGAGTCGGGTCCCCCGCCGCATCACCGTGATGTCGGCTGCCGTCCTCGGATGCATCGCCGCGATCGCCTTCGCGGTCTTCGCCCAGAACGTGCTGCTGATCCTGGTGCTGGGAGCCATCTTCCAGTTCTTCACCATGCTGCTCAACACGATGCTGTCGGTGTGGACGCCGGAGCTGTTCCCCACCTCCATCCGGGCCATGGGTGCCTCGGTGGTCAACGGGATCGGCAACGTCGCCGGCGCGGTCATGCCCTTCGCCGCACTGTTCTTCTTCAACATCGCCGGTGTCGCCGGGGTGTTCTTCATGATCGCCGCGATGTACGGCCTGCTGGTGGTCGCGGCCAAGTTCGGACCGGAGACGTTCGGCAAGTCGCTGGAGGCCGCCACTGAGGCCCCCGCCGACATGCCGATCGCCGCCTGAACCCGGCCTGGCCTGAAACCCGCACTCCCTGAACTCGATCCCCTCATCACCACAGAAAGCAGACACGCAATGTCGCACCTAGCGATCTCCGCCACCGCACACGGACTCAACTACCTCCCCGAGTACTACGCCGATCACGCCGGCCTCTTCGCCGACCGCGACCTCACGGTCCACGCGAAAGCCTGCGACCCCTGGACCGGAGTCCTCGACGACCTCGCCAGCGGCGCAGCCGATGTCGCCCTCGGCGGAATCTGGGTCCCCGGCATGTACCACGGCACATCCCGGGAGCTGACCGTCTTCGCCCAGCTCAATCACCAGTTCCCCAAGGCGCTCGTGACCCGCGAGGAACAGACCACGGTATTCGAGTGGTCGCAGCTGACCGGGAAGACCGTGCTCGCCCCCGGCATCGGCGGCAGCGCGCCGTACGCCATCACCGCCGGGATGATGCGCGAGGCGGGCGTCGACTCCTCGGAGACGGTGTTCCTGCGGGATCTCTCGACCCCGATGTTCGTCGAGTTGTTCGAGGACGGTCTCGGCGACGCGATCATCCTCGACATCACCACCGCGCAGTCCATGCACGATCGGGGCACCGGGCACATCGCCGTCGAGTACGCCGAGGTCGGCGGTCTCGGCCCGAACAGCGTCTACTACTGCCGCACCGATCGTTTCGAGGAGCTCAGCGATCGCCTCGTCGCGTTCACCGCTGCTCTGAGTGACGGCATGGCGGCAGTGCGACAGGCACCGGTCACCGAGCTCGAGCCGCTGTTGGCCGAGCACTGGCCGTCCATGCCGCTCGCCACCCTGGCGGCGTCGTGCGCGCGGATCCAGAAATCGCGCACGTGGGACACCGTCGTCATCGACGGCCCCGCCACCGATCGGTGGATGCGCATCCTGGCCGAGGAGGGCATGGTGCGCACCGCACCGGCCTTCGCGGACCTGGTGAACACCCGGATCGTCGACGCGGCCGAGCTGGTAGCGGTCGGCTGAAGATGACCCTGGTGTTGCGGCACTCCCATGTGACCGCCCTGCTCGACCGCGTCGCAGTACTGGACGCGGTCGAGCAGGCCCATTCCGACCTCAGCACATGGGCCGCGCAGAACCCCCGCCCGATCTCGATGGGCGCACCCGAGGACGGCGCGGTGATCGGGATGGCCGCCGAGCTCCGATCCGCCGATCTCGTTGCGGTGAAGGTTCTCTCGGACCTCCCCGGCAATACCGCGCACGGCCGGCCTCGGCAACGATCGACGATCGTCGTCACGTCCACGGTCACCGGCGAATGCGTCGCGCTGATCGACGGACGTGCGATCACCGCGATGCGGACCGCCGCCACCAGTGCGATCGCAACCAAGTACCTCGCCCGCGCAGACGCCTCCATCCTCGGCCTCGTGGGAGCGGGCAACCTCGCCGTCGAGCACACCCGAGCCATTGCCCTGGTCCGGCCCATCGACCGCATCGTGGTCTGGTCCCGATCGAGCTCGACCGTCGAGGCGTTCGGCGAGAAGATTGCCGACCTGAAAATCCCCGTCATGCACGCCGAATCCGTTGATCATGTTGTCGCACAATCCGACATCGTGTGCACGCTGACCCCGTCGGTCAGCCCGATCCTTCTCGGGGAATCGCTTCGACCGGGCATGCACGTCAACGCCGTCGGCGCGGCGCCTCGGCCCGACGAACGCGAGGTGGACGGCACCGCTATGGCCCGCTCCCGCGTCGTCGTCGACAGCCGCGCCACCGCGCTGGCCAAGTCGGGCGACGCGCTACTCGCCATCGCCGAGGGCGCGATCACCGAGGCCGACATTGCCATCGAACTCGGTGACGTGATCAGCGGCCGCACGCCCGGCCGTCGAGACGCCGACGAGATCACGCTGTTCGACTCGACAGGAATCGGCCTGCAGGACCTCGCCACCGCGGCCCTGGTGATCGGGCGGGCGCGTGCCGCCGGCATCGGAACCGACATCGACATGTCCGCCTGACGCCGGCGCACCGCTACACCGGCGCGAGCACGTCCTCGCGGTCGTGGGTCGCGAGCTTCGGCGACGACACGACGAGTCCTGCGAGCGCGGCGAGAGTGGCCGCGACCGCGCAGATGGTGAACAGGATCTGGTAGCCGCCCAGCGACGGCAGCGCTGCACCGCCGACGGTGACGGTGATCGCGGCGAGGAGGCTGCCACCGACCGCGCTGGCCAGGGTGCTGCCCAACGACCGTGCGAGGGTGTTGATCCCGTTGGCGGCCGCGAGATCCGCATCGGGGGTGTGCACGTTGATCAGCGACGGCAGCGACGCGTAGGCGATACCCGTGCCGGCGCCGACGATGGTGCTGCCCAGGATGATCTGCCACAACGAATCGGTGAGCACGATGCGCACCACGAGCCCCGCCGCGATGATCAGACCACCGGCGAACAGGACCTTGCCCGGTCCCCACGCCGCCATCAGCCGGGCCGCGACCGGTGCGAGCAGGAGCATCAGGATGCCGCTGGGCATGAGGCACAGTCCGGCGACGAGCACCGACGACCCGAACCCGTAGCCGGTCGCCTCGGGCGCCTGCACGTAGTTCGCGGTACCCACGAAGCTCGCGAACAACGCGAAGCCCACGAAGATCGAGGCGACGTTCGTGATGGCGACGGGCGGGTTCGACAGGGCGCGCATGTCGACGAGCGGATCGGGCGATCGCTTCTCGACGACGACGAGCAGCGCGAGCAGCACCACCGAGGCGACGAGCAGGCCGATGGTGGCGAACGAACCCCAGCCCCACGACGATCCCTGCGACAGCGGCAACACCAGGCAGACGAGACCGCCGACGAGGAGCACGATGCCGGGCACGTCGATCGCCCCGGGCCGTTCACCGCGCGGGTTGCCGACCACGGCGAGCACCAGCGCGATGCTGGCGAGTGCGCCGACCGCACCGATCCAGTACAGCGCGTGGTAGTCGAAGTGCTCGGCGACGATGCCGGCGAGCGGGAGACCCAGTGCGCCACCGACACCCAGCATCGCGCTGACGAGCGCGACCGCGGAACCCTTGCGGGCCTCGGGCAGCACCGCCGAGAGCAGGCTGATGCCCAGCGGGATGGCCGCGCTGGACAGCCCGGTGATCGCGCGACCGAGGATCATCACGCGGATGTCGTCGGTGAGCGCGTCGATCACCGAGCCGACGAGCAACGCCCCGAGCGCGACGATCAGCATCAGACGGCGTCCGTACATGTCGGCGAGTCGGCCGATCACCGGCACCGCCGCCGCACCGACGAGCAGTGTCGAGGTCAGCAACCACTGCGCCTCGGTGGTCGAGGCACCGATGTCCCGCGAGATCGTCGGCAGCACCGGGAGCACGAGGGTCTGCGCGAGCGCCGCCATCAGCGCACCGAGCCCGATCGCGATGATCTCGAGGTTGGCTCGCCATCCCGATCCGGCGTGCACCTCGTCCTGCGTTGTCGTCGTCGTCATGTCGTCCACTCCCTCGCTGTGCAAACGCTTGTTTACACAGTGACGGTAGACCGCTGTGGCATTCTGGTCAACATGCGTTTACATGAGTCGTCACAGCAACCGGATCCCCCCGGAGAGGCCGTGGGGCGCGAACGCAACGCCGACGCCACACGCGCCGACCTGCTCAAAGCCGCCAAGCGCCGGTTCACGGTCTACGGCTTCGAGCGGACCACCGTGCGCGAGATCGCTGCCGACGCCGGCGCCAACGTGTCGCTGATCAACCGCTACTTCGGGTCGAAGGACGGCCTGCTCGCCGCGGTGCTGGCCGAGACCGCGCTCGTGTTCGACGGCCGACCGACCGTCGGTGCGGCGCGACCCGAGACAGTCGTCGACGAGCTGCTCGCCGGCATGGCGCCCGACGCGTGGCCGGAGTTCGGACACGAGAACCCTCTGGTGCTGCTTCTCCGCGACGCCGCGGGCGACGAGGCGACGGCGAATCTGCGCCAGCGGACGCTCGACGCGGTGATCGAGCGTTTCGCCGGGGACATCGCGAGCGGCGACACGGGCGGTGTCAGCGTGCCCGAAGAGGAGGCCCGCCTGCGCGGCGCACTGCTCTTCGCCATGATGATCGGGGTCGTGTCGCTGCATTCGGCGTTGCCCGACAACGCCTTCGACGTCGCCGACTCACCCCGCTTGCGCTCGATGCTCACCGAGATCGCGGCGTCGATCACCCGGACCGACGTCACGGGATGATGCGGGCCTCCCGATAGCGCTCGACGGCGTCGGCGAAACTGTCCGGCGTGGAACGGAATCCGAGGAACCCGGCCTGACGGCTCTTGGTCATGTCGGTGAGGCACTCGATGTCGCGGCCGAGGTCGCTGTCGGTGTGCCACCACGAGGCAAGACGGTCGACGTCGGGCTCGACGAGGTCGTGGGCCTTCGCGATCTCGGCCCACTCGGCGGCGGCGGAGCCCATGCGGTCATCGAGCGGCTGCGGTTCGGAGTCGAAACCGACGGGCTCCACATCGAAAAGTTCCGCGATCTGCGGCCAGAGCCAGCGCCAGCGGAACACGTCACCGTTGGCGACGTTGAAGGGTTCGTTCGCCCCCGCGTCATGTGTTGCGGCCCAGATCATCTGCTCGGCCAGCAGGCCGACGTCGGTGACGTCGGTGAGGCCGTCCCACTGGGTCCTCGATCCGGGGAACACGAACGGTCGATTGTTCTGCTTGCAGAGGGTGGCGTACACCGACAACGTCAGCGCCATGTTCATCGCGTTGCCGACCGCGAACCCGAAGATGGTGTGCGCCCGGTGCACGCTCCAGGTGAACCCCATGCGGTCGGCAGCGGCGAAGAGCTCGTCTTCCTGTGCGTAGTAGAAGTTCTCGTTGTCGAGACGGGGCTCGGATTCGTGGAACGGCGTCTCGGCCATCACCGCGGTGCCGTAGTCCTCGAAGGGGCCGAGGTAGTGCTTGAGTCCGGTCATCAGCGACACGTGCCGCACCGACGAGCCCTCCAACGCCGCGAACACGTTGCGCAGCAACAGCGAGTTGACCTCGATGTTCTCGGCCTCGGTGTCCTTCTTCATCCACGCGACCAGGAACACGACGTCGGGTTCGATGTCGCGCAGCTTTGCGGTGAGGTCGTCGACGTCGAGGAGGTCAGCCGCGATGGGGGTCACTCCCTCGACCGGCAACGTCTCGTGGCGGGACAAGCCGTAGGTCGTCCAGCCCTCGTCGACGAGTTGGCGACTGATGGCCTGACCGGAGATGCCGGTCGCGCCCACCACGAGCGCGACTCCTGGGGTGTGTTCACTCATGGACAGTGCAGCACGCCCAGCCGGTCACTTTGTTCCATCACGGCCGTGACCAGCACGGAGCCGCTCGGTCAGGCGACGGTGGGCTTGTCGGTCCGGAGCCACTCCACGCCCGATGCAACCGCGTCCTTCAGCGCCGACCGTTCCCCGACGTAATCGGCGGCGGCCCCCACCACGGGCACCGCGCTCAACGTCCGCCACAGACGCGACGGGCGTGGACGCCGCTTCGCCTCGCCCGCGACCTTGCGGAGGAGCTGCGCGGTCGACCAGATCCGCTTCACGACCGCGCGTGCCGACCGTGCGACCGAATGGCCGTCCTCGTCAGCCGGGAGCGGCTCGATGTCGTCGGCGGTGGAGGGTTCGAGCAGTGTTGCCGATGTGATCGTCCGGCCGCAGAGCACGGCGGCGAGCAGGTCGGTCTGCCGCGTGCGGTCGGTGACACCGTGCACGCGGGCGACGGCGCACAGGACGAACGCCTGCTGGGTGAACCCGAGCACGTCCTGGATCGGCAGACGGTCGGCCGCCGCGCCGAACACGCCCGGGTAGGCGACCAGTACCGCGGTCAGCGACCCGACCCGGTCGACCCACCAGTCGGTGCGTTCGTCGGTGTCGAGCGCCTCCCACTTCGGCGACCCCGGCGCAGAGGCCGCGTTGGTCACCCATGCCAGGGAGTCGGCGACTTTCGCCACCGCCCTGTCGGAGAACGAGTCCTCGTCGTCGGCGGGCACGTCGTCGCCGTCGGTCGCGTCGTCGGTGTCATGTGCCGCAGCGGTTTCGGCCTCGGCACGGTCCTCACCGAACGGGTGGCTGTTCTCGAGGACGTCGAGGACGGGCGCGATCATGCCGGTGGCCCGGTGCAGGATCGCGGCGACCTCGGCGTCGGTCAGGTCTTTCACGAGATCACTTGACCGCGCGACGAACCCGCACCGCTGCACTGACGATGAGGGCGATGACCGCACCGACGACGGCGGCGCCGAGCATGGCGACACCCACGCCGAGATCGAAGTCGAAGCTGATGAACTTGATGGTCGTGTGCACCGTGTTCTGCAGGACGAACACCACGAGGGCGATGACGAGGACCAACGCGACTACGAGCGAGATCTTCGTGACAACGCTGGTGCCAGAACGCTTCGCGGGAGTGGAAGAAGTCATGGACGGTTCCTTCGGGAGGGTGGAGCAGGAGAGGCGGAGTGGTCAGGCCGCGCGGGCCGGCGTGACGAGCAGCCGGTGCACCGACGCCGCGATCACGGCGCCGACGAGCGGGAAGACGATGAACACCCAGAGCTGCGACAGCGCGAGGTGTCCGGTGAGGACAGCGGGACCGATGGACCGCGCCGGGTTGACCGACGTGGAGTCGATGCCGATGGCCACGAGATGCAGCACGGTGAGCGTGAGGCCGATGGGCACTCCCGCGGCGTGCGGCGCGGACGCGGTGCGCGACGTCGCCGACAGCACCACGAACACCAGGATCGCGGTCGCGACGACCTCGATGATCGCGACGGGCACGAGCCCGTATCCACCGGTCGATGCCGATCCGAAACCGTTGGTGCCCAGGCCATCCGCAGCGCGGCTGTAGCCGGGTCGACCCGATGCCACGGCCAGTACGACCGCGGCGCCGGCGATGGCACCGATGACCTGCGCGACGACGTAAACGGCCGCGCGCGCCGGTTCGATGCCCCGGCTCAGCAGCACGCCCAGTGTCACCGCGGGGTTCACGTGGCAGCCCGAGATGGGACCGATCGCGAACACCAGGGCGAGCAGCGTGAGGCCGAAGGCGAGCGCGATGCCTATCGTCCCGACGCTGTCGCCGGCGAGTACCGCGGTACCCACACCGCCGATGACGAGCAGACCGGTTCCGATCCCCTCGGCGGTCGCCGCGCGCGCGGTCGAGACCTCGCTCATCGCTGCTTCGAGCGGTTCTCGCGGCGCTCGTGCCACTTCTTCTTGGCGAATCCCCATGTGACGCGGCCGAGTCCGGCGTAGAGACGGCTCGCAACGCTCCTGTGTTCACTCATCGGTGTCTCCGAACGTGTTCTGCGCACACGTCATCCGGCCGGAAGCCCTGAGGACAGCGGCCGGTGATGTGCAGCGAGGTGGAATGCGACGGGACCGAGTGGCCCGTCGGTGAGGGCGGCGTTGAGCGCACGCCCGCAGAGCGCGGCCTGTGCGGCCGCGGTGGTCACCCGGTTCGCGTCGATGGCGAACCGGGTGACGCGGAAGCGGTTACTTGAAGGTGTCCTTGATGTTCTCGCCGACCTTCTTCACGCCGGCCGAACCCTGGTCCTTCTTGCCCTCGGCCTCGAGGTCCTTGTTGTCGGTGACGTCCCCGATGACCTCTTTGGCCTTGCCGACGGCGTCTTCTGCGGCGTTCTTCGCCTTGTCAACGATTCCCATGGCATCCCTCTTTCATCTGGGCCCCTGATTGGGGTCACAGGCATGTAGTCGGGGAGCGCCCGGTGTTGTGCACGCGCGAGTTCTGTGAAGTAGGTCACATAGCGGGATCAGCAGGGGCACCGGCGTCGGATGCCCCGGTGTGGGTGGCGATCATCTCGGCGGCGATGTCGCGCACCCTGCGGTTGGTGTTCTGCGACTGGGTGCGCAACATCGCGAACGCCTGCTCGGCGCTCACCCCGTGGCGGCCCATGATCATGCCCTTGGCCTGCTCGATGGGTGCCCGGGAGTTGAGGGCGGCTCGCAACGCGTCGGCGACCTCGACCGCGGACTTGAACCGCGCGAAGTCGCCGATGGCGCGGGACACCGTGGTCGTCAGCAACTCGATGATGTCGGCGTCGACGGTGTCGAAGGCCGCGGCCGCCGCACCGTAGAGGTTGAGGGCGCCGAGGGGCTGGTCCTGCGCCGCGAGGGCCGCGGCGAGGAAGGAGTGGATGTTCTCCTGCGCCGCCGACGCGGCGAACTGAGGCCACCGCTGGGTGCCGGCGTCGACATCGACGAGGACGGTCTCCCCGGTGCGCGCCGCGTGCAGACACGGCCCGTCACCGGCGTCGTACTGCTCCTGGTCGACCCGCAGGGTCCGCGAATCGGTGTGCACTGCGGTGTAGGTGCGGCCGCCGAGGGCGATGGTGATGCTGGTGCACGTGGCACCGTCGATGGCCTCGTGCGCCACGTCGACGACGCGCTGCAGCAACACCACCAGGTCGTCCTCGTCGGTGATGCTGCCGCCGAGGGCGACGAGCATGGTGGCGAGCGTCGCCGGAGTGGCGTCCGATGTCGCGACCGCGGTCGCGACCTCCACGGCCGCGTCGGTGGCGCCGTCGGGGGTCGCGGCGAGCAACGACGTGCTGGTCCGTGGGTCCGACGCCGGATCGTCGCCGGAAATCGGGGTGATCATCGCGAGTCCTCCTCGTCGGGTGGGGTGTCGGTGCGACGCACCGAGACGTCGACCGACTGGGTCAGCACCGCGTGGCGGGCCTCGCCGAGCACATCCCGGACGACGTCGAGAACGAGTCGGCGCACCCGCGCCACGAGGGCGTCGAGGTCGGTGGGTTCCGAGCCGTGCAGGCCCACCCGGACACCGGTGAGCCGACCGCCGTCGATGTCGAGTTCGACCGCCGACGGCCGGTGCGCGTCACCACGCAGAGCACGTGCGAGCACGGCGCGCAACGCGTGCTCGCGCACGGTGAGGTCCCCGAGCCGGTGCTCGGCGGGCGTGCCGAGCGACAGCAGACGCCCGCTGCGCGCGGTCGTCCGCACACGGTCGAGGACGCTGTCGGCGATGGCATCCCACCCCGCCTGAGCGCGATCGCGGAGATCGGCGACGAGCTGTCGGGAGATCAGGTCGTCGTCGGGGGGTGGGGTGGGTGCGGCGCTCACTGCCAACTCCTCATCGATCCGCGCAGCGTGGTGCGGGCGCGGGCGTAATGGCCACGGGCGGCCGCCGACGCCACGCCCAGCACCTCGCCGATGTCGCCGAACGGCATCTGTTCGACCTCGCGGAGGATCCAGGCGGCACGTTGGCGAGGGGGCAAGACCGACAACTCCTTCTCGAGTGCATCGACGAACGCGTCGGAGGTGGTCGCCGAGAGCGGTAACCCCAGCGTCGAGGGACCGCCGAGGTCGAGGATGTCATCGCCGATGGGGATCGGCGACCGTTTGCGGTAGGCGTCGATGATCTTGCGGGAGCAGATGGCGAACAGCCACGTCTGGACAGAGCCCTCGTGCCGGAAGGTGTCGAGTCCGCGCCACGCGGCGACGAAGGAGTCCTGCACCACCTCCTGCACGGTGCACTCGTCGGACACCATGCGGCGCGCATACCCGTGCAGTCGAGGTCCGAATCGATCGACGAGACTGTCGAAGGCGCCGCGGTCACCGAGGCGCGCGTGCTCGACGAGCTCTCGATCGGTCAGGACGACACCGTCCTGATCATCTCCCCACACAGAAAAACCCCTTCACAGCCATGGCTCCGCTCGGCAAGCCATCACATGGAAGAGGCAGAACAACAATAAGTTGTTCGACGCGGCGGTGTACGCGGGGGTGGAGAACGAACGTGGCGCTTGTCACACCACCTGGGCATTCGACGGCGAGGACAGTGGACGACTACGCCCATGTCGGGCGATCCCGACATTCCCGTGAGGAGGCTCGACCATGAACTCCGAAGGTGCTCACACCGATGCCGCGATGGTCGACGCGGTCCTCGCCGTCGACGACGTCGTCGCGATCGTCGACGATCCCGACGGCCCCGATGCCTCCGACCCGACCCCCGTGAGGTCCGACCCCGAGGGGTCCGATGTGACACACGTGCACGTCACGGTCACCGACGCCCACGACCCGACGATCACCGCGCACAACGTGCAGGACGCGGTCCATCGGGTGACCGGCGGACGGGTGGACGTGACGATCGAGGAGATCCTCGAAGGCTGATCGCCGACGGTCAGCGCTCCCGGGCGGCGGCGTTGAGGCGCGCGGCCTGACGTATCAGGTGGTCGCGTTCGAGCAGGTTCGACGCCGCCGATGCGGCGCGGGCGTACAGCTCCGCGGCGATCGCCGCGTCGCCGGCGCGCTCGTGCAGATACGCGGCAACGGCGGTGTGCCGCGGGAGTGCCGGATCGAGATCGGCCAGTGCCGCGAGACCAGCAGCGGCGCCGTCGGCCTCGCCGACCGCGACCGCTCGATTGAGACGCGCCACAGGGTTGTCGGTGAGAGAGATCAGTTCGTCGTACCACTCGACGATCTGCACCCAGTCGGTCTCGTCGGCCGAGGGCGCGTCGGCGTGCAGGGCCGCGATCGCGGCCTGGGCCTGGTACTCGCCCAGTCGATCCCGAGCCAGGGCGTCCTGCAGCAGCGACACGCCTTCGGCGATGAGCGTTGTGTCCCACCGGCTCCGGTCCTGTGTGGCGAGCGGCACCAGCGATCCGTCGGTCCCATACCGCGCCGCACGCCGGGCGTGGTGGAGCAGCATCAGCGCCAGCACACCGGCGACCTCCTCGTGGTCGATCACCGCGAGCAGGGCGCGTGTCAACCGGATCGCCTCCGCCGCGAGATCGATGTCGCCCGAATATCCCTCGTTGAATACGAGATAGAGCACCCGCAGCACGGTCGCCACATCACCCGGCGCATCGAACCGGACTCCGGCGATCGTCCGCTTGGCGCGGCTGATGCGTTGCGCCATCGTCGCTTCGGGGACGAGATAGGCCTCTGCGATCTGCCGCGTGGTCAGTCCTCCGACGGCACGCAATGTCAGCGCGACCGCCGACGACGGGGTGAGCGACGGGTGCGCGCACAGCAGATACAGCGCGAGGGTGTCGTCGGTGGACGGAACGGGCCCCGGCGCCGGCTCGTCCTCCATCCGCTCCTCACGCAGTCGCCGTGAGGAGTCCGCGCGTGTGGCGTCGACGAACTTGCGCCACGCCACCGTGATCAGCCAGCCCCGCGGTTCGCGCGGCGGATCGTCCGGCCAGATCCGCAACGCCTCGATGAGCGCGTCCTGCACCGCGTCCTCCGCGCGGGCGAAGTCGGCGCCGCGGCCGACGACGACCTCGATCACCCCCGGAACGAGGGATCGGATGAGGTCGGCGTCGACCGCGTCAGCCGGCACGTGCCACTCCGAGACCGTCATTCACTTGTCACTCCGTGACCGTCATTCACTTGTCACTCCGTGACCGTCATCCACTTGTCACTCCGTGACGGCAGGCGGCTCGGTGAGGAACGGCCGCACCTCGAGCCACTCGTGGATCGGCTCCCCGCCACGGCCCGGCGCCGCCGAGAGCTCACCGGCGAGTTCGACCGCGCGATCCCAGTTCTCGACGTCGATGATCATCCACCCCGCGATGAGGTCCTTGGTCTCCGCGAACGGCCCGTCGGTGACCGGCGGCCGCCCCTCGCCGTCGTACCGGACCCACGCACCCTCGGGGGCCAGGGCCTGCCCGTCGACGAACTCGCCGCTGCCCTCGAGTCGGCCCGCGAAATCGTGCATGTACTGCATGTGGGCCGAGATCTCGTCCTCGGTCCACTGGTCCATCGGCACGTCGTTGCGCGGGGCGGGGGCTCCGCGGTAGTGCTTCAGCAGCAGGTACTTCGCCATGGTGTTCTCCTCGGTGCGGTGCGGCCCATTCTGGCCGCGCTCGACCCTGGGACGGAACCGATCGACGGTTATCGACATCCCCGCGCAGAAAAGTTCTCGCCGGATGTCGCGCTGGGCCCTCAGTAGTCGTTCGTGGTGTCGACCGCGGTGCCCGTGGGACTCAGTCGTTGCAGGTGAACGCGACGCGCGAGCCGGATGACGGGACGGATCAGCAACTCGACACTGCCCGCGAGGAACAGCCAGGTCCCGGCGTACGTGGTCGACTCGCCGAAGAACAGGATGCTGCCGACGATGAACCAGATCGCCACGAGGATGTCGTTGACGATGCTGACCACCTCCCACCGCTGACGGATCACGAGTTCCTCGCGGCCGATGGTGAACGTCAGTTCGTTACTCATGAGCCCATCCTCCATCGGTCCGTCGGCGCGGGGCCCGCGATCGACATCTGCTCACCCACCCGACTCAACGTCTGTTGAGATTCGGGTGGTACACATGTCGGGACCGACCAGGCAGGAGGCACCCATGACCACCACGTCGCATTCCGCGGCCCGCCCGGGCGGGGCCCGAGACGAGCGCGCTTCGATCGGCGCCCTGTTGCTGATCGTGCTCGCGTTGCTCTCCGCGATCGCCCCTATCGCCACCGATCTCTACCTGCCCGCGTTCCCGACGATGACCGGCGATCTGTCGACCGGCGCCACCGCTGTGCAACTCACCCTCACCGCGTTCCTCGTGGGTGTCGCGGTGGGGCAACTCGTCTTCGGGCCGCTGTCGGATCGGGTCGGACGCCTGCGCCCCCTGGTCGGCGGCGCCGTGATCTGCGTGATCGCGAGCGCGTTGGCCGCACTCGCACCGTCGATCGAACTGCTGGTCGCCGCGCGCTTCGTCCAGGGCCTGGCCGGTGCGGCCGGGATGGTGATCGGGCGCGCGGTCATCAGCGACCTCGCCGCCGGGCCCGCCGCGGCCCGGGCTTTCAGCATCATGACGCTCGTGACCGGCGTGGCGCCGATTCTCGCGCCGTTCGTCGGCAGCCTCCTCGTGGGCGGCATCGGGTGGCGCGGCGTCCTCTGGGTGGTCTTCGCGCTCGCCGCGGCGATGCTCGTCGCGGTCGTCGCCGTGGTGCGTGAGACGCACACACGCGAGCGCAGAGACCGGGCACGGGCGGAACGCATCGAGAACGGTTCGGCTGCAGGGGATCTGATGTCGCGCGCGTTCGTGGGCAACACCCTCGCCTACGGATTCGGCTTCGCGGTGATGATGGCCTACATCGCGGCGTCTCCCTTCCTCTACCAGGTGCTGCTCGGCATGAGCGAGATCGCGTACGGGCTGTCGTTCGGCGCCAACGCCGCCGGACTGGTCATCGTCGGCAGCGTGGCGGCGCGACTCGCCGAGAGCCGCTCGATCAGGGGGATGCTCGGCCTCGGACTCTCGGTCGTCGGCGCGGCGACCGTCGCCCTGCTCATCGTCGTGGTGGTGGGCGCGCCGCACTGGCTCATCCCGATACCCATCTTCGTCGCCGTGTCCGGTCTCGGACTGGTACTCGGCAACGCCACGGCCGCGGCTCTGCAGGTGGTCCCACGTGCATCGGGCTCGGGGTCAGCATTGTTGGGCGCCTTGCAGTTCGGGCTCGGCGCCGCGGTCTCGCCCCTGGTCAGTCTCGGTGGCGAGAACGATCCCCTCCCGTTGGCGATCGTAATGGTCACCTGCGCTCTCATCGCGTTGGCGGCATTCGCGGCCGCCGGCCGGCCGTCCGACTGACCTGCCGCACGAAAGTCATCGCTTCTCCGGCAGACGGGTCCCGGGAGTGAGTGCACCTCCGGGAGCGGTGCATCACCAGGGTTTTGTCGTACCCCTGTTCTAGGGTTGGTTCATGCGCGATGGGGGTTGGGCTGGGGTGGATGCGGGGTCGGTGGGGTTGCTCACCGATCACGTCGCTGCGCCGGTGAACGCGTTGCTGGGCAACATGGTTCACGCCGCCGCCGGTCAAGCTTTTCTGGAGTGGATGCGTTACCGCGATGCCGGTGAACTGCACCGCCAGTTGGTGGTGCCCCACGAGACGTCGGATCGTCGAACGTTCGACGCAACCATGCAATGCGCGGCCCGGATCGCGGTCACCCACTCCATCTCGCAGGGCGCGGCCGAGCGGATCGTCGACACCGCCATCGCGCTGCGTGACCGGCTCCCGAAGGTGGCCGAGTGTCTCCGGGACGGGAAACTCGCACCGCGGTATGTGCGGTTGATCGTCGAACGCACCGACCTCGTTCTCGACCGCGAGAATTCGTGACCGGCTCCCGAAGGTGGCCGAGTGTCTCCGGGACGGGAAACTCGCACCGCGGTATGTGCGGTTGATCGTCGAACGCACCGACCTCGTTCTCGACCGCGAGAATCAGCAGGTCGTCGACACCGAGATCGCGGCGGCGTTGCGTCGTCGGGGGTCGTGGTCGGCGTCGCGGATCCGGGACATGGTCGACCGCAGCGTCTACCGCGTCGACCCTGATGCCGTGCGGGCTCGCCGCAAGGCGGCGGTCGATGCACGGGGGGGGCGGTCGATGCACGGGACGAGATCGCGGCGGCGTTGCGTCGTCGGGGGTCGTGGTCGGCGTCGCGGATCCGGGACATGGTCGACCGCAGCGTCTACCGCGTCGACCCTGATGCCGTGCGGGCTCGCCGCAAGGCGGCGGTCGATGCACGGGGATTCTGGACCGAACGCCTCGACGACGGCATGGCACGCGTGGAGGCCACGTCCACCGCCGAGAAAGCCATCCAGATATCCCGACGCGTCGACACCCTCGCGCGGGCCGTCTGCGACAACGACGGTCGGACGCTCGCCGCGCGGAAGTCGGATGCTCATTTCTGTCTGGTCATGGGTGCCGCGTGGGAATGCCAGTGCGGCAACGACGACTGCGACGCCGCCACCATCCCAGCCGAGGACGGCCCCACCGCACGACCGGTACCGGGAACCGGCTCCAGCATGACGTTGCATGTCGTCTGTGATTTGGAGACAGTCGCCGGGGACGGGGAGTCACCGTGTTTCCTGGACGGGTACGGCGTGATCTCCCCGGCCCACCTCGAGGAACTGATCAGCGAGCCGGATGTGACCGTGGCGCCGATCGGGCATCTCGATGATCCGCTCGCCCCACACACCCCGGGGAATCCGTATCGGCCGTCGACGGCGTTGGACACCGTCGTGCGGGCGAGGTCGTTGTACTGCGACGTCGCCGGATGTGAACGACCCGCCTGGGTGTGCGACATCGACCACATCCACGAGTACGACCACGACCATCCCGCCCACGGTGGGCAGACGTGTCCGGGGAACACCGGATCGAAGTGTCGGCTGCACCACAACCTCAAAACCCACACCGCGTTCCTCGACGACCAGACCGTCGGCCGCGACGGCCGAATCCAATCGGTGATCATCACCCCCGAAGGCCTCACCGTGGACGGGCCGGCATTCGACGGCACCGACCTGTTCCCCGCCCTCAAAGACATCCGATTCACCGCACCACAGAACGCCCCACCCGCCGACACAACACCACCTGGCAACCCAGAGCCACCACCCACCAGACGCCGACCACGCCTGGCAGACATACACGCCCGCCGACAGACCGAACGCGAACACAACCGCCGCACCCGCGAAACCGAACAACAACAGGCCCAGGCCGCCGACCCCGACAACGACGAACTGCCGCCCTTCTGAGACGACCCGCCATGGTCGACGACGCAGGATACGGTCGGGCGATGACACCGGTCCACCATCGCCCGGAGCGCAGATGGTGAACGTCGTCGCCCTCGCACGTGCCGGGCACCTGCCGCCCGGGCTGGCGGTCACCGCGTTGTCGACGGTTCTCGCGGCCACCGGCGACGTCGCTCCGGCGATCGTGGTCGCCCTCGCGATCGCGGTGTTCAGCGGCCAACTCGTGGTGGGGTGGACCAACGATCTCATCGACCGCGACACCGACATCGCCGTGCACCGCACCGACAAACCACTCGTCGTCGGCACCGTCACCCGCGAGGCAGTCGTGACCGCGACCGTCCTCACCGCCGGTGTGTGCGTCGTCGCCTCCCTGCTCTGCGGTGTCGCGGCGGGAACGGTGCACCTCGTCGCCGGCGTCGGGGCAGCCCTGGCCTACAACCTCGGCGTGAAGCGGACGATCTTCTCGTGGGTGCCCTACCTCCTCGCCTTCGGATCGGTGCCGATCGCCGTCGGCCTCGCGTCCCGATCCGGCGACCTGCCACCGGCATGGGTGGTGGCGATGGCCGCATTGCTCGGTGTCGGCGCACACCTGCTCAACGTGTTCCCCGATCTCGAGGACGACGCCGTCACCGGGATGAGCGGGCTACCGCATCGCCTGGGCCGCACCAGGATTCCAGCGGTCGCGGCCGCGCTCCTCGTGGGCGCCACCGTGATCGGGGTCTTCGCCACCCACCGCGGGGCGTGGCAGTGGGTGGTGCTCGGCGTCGTCGTGCTGGTGGCCGCGGTGTGCACGCGCGCACCGGGCCGGGCGCCGTTCTACGCCACGATGCTGATCGCCGGGATCGATCTCGCGATCATCGTCATCCGCTGACCAGTCGCGACACCAACAGGTCGACGATCGCGCGCCGCCCGGCCTCGTCACCGGGGTGCGTGAGCAGTCCCTCCACCACGAACGCGATGATCGCGCTCGCCGCCTCGGCGTTCTCCGCCGGGAGATCGGCCCGCGTCAACGCATCGGCGAGTTCGTGGAAACCGGTGTGCCACTCGTCGATCACCGGCGACGACGCACGCCGCGAATGCACCGTGTCGACCAGCGCGTGCATCGACGACAATTCCTCGACGGCGAAAAGGATCTTCTCCGTCAGCGGCCGGCTGACCACCGACTCGTAGCGGGTGAGCGCCTCGGCCAGGAGCTCCTCGAGCACAGCGACCAATACGTGGTCCTTGTCCGCGAAGTACCAGTAGACGGTGTTCGTGGTGACACCCGCCTCGGCCGCGATCCGACTCACCGCGGTGACCTCGTACCCGTCGGCGACGAACAGCGAGCGCGCCGCAGCGACGATCTCGTCGCGCTTCTCCGCACGGGCGCGGGGACGACGGTTGGCGGGCACCGATCGACTTTACTTGATCGCCACTCAAGAACCCGGTAGCTTTCCTTGAACTGCATTCAAGAACAGACCGAGAGGCGACGACGTGCCCACCGATATCGAGTACACCCGTGTCGAGGAGACCTTCACCTCCGAGGGCGTGACCTGCGCGGCCACCGTCTACCGACCCGGCACCGCCTCGCCGGGGAACCGGACGCCGGTCATCGTAATGGCCCATGGGTTCGGCGGGGTCCGCGCGCTGCGTCTGCCCGCCTACGCCGAGCTGTTCGCCGCCGCCGGCTACGTCGTGATGCTGTTCGACTACCGCTACTTCGGTGACAGCGAAGGGGAACCACGCCAGCTCCTCGACGTCGCCTCGCAGCTCGCCGACTGGCGCGCGGCCATCGCGTTCGCACGCACCATCGACGTCGCCGACCCCGACACCGTCGTCGCGTGGGGCACCTCGTTCGCCGGCGGCCACGTGATCACCACCGCCGGTTCCGGCGAACGACTCGCGGCGATCATCGCCCAGGTGCCGCACGTGAGCGGACCCGCCGCGGTGCGCGCCACCGGGATCCGACGCGCCCTGCGGATCGCGCCCGTCGCGCTCGCCGACACCGTGGCCGCGCTGCTACACCGCGCGCCGCGCTACGTCGCGTCGATCGGTCCCGAGGGATCGGCCGCGGTGATGTCCGCCCCGGGGGCGGAGGAGGCCTTCGAGCGTCTCGTCACCGAGTCGGGGATCCGCCGCGGGGAGTACGCGGAGACCGTCGCCGCCCGGATAGCCCTGCGCATCGGCCTCTATTCGCCGGCCCGGTCGGCCGCGCGTGTCCGATGCCCGGCACTGATCCAGGTGGCCACGGGCGACACCATCGCCCCCGCGGCGGCCGCGACGAGGGCCGCCCGCTCGATGCCCGACGCCACCGTGCTCACCTACGAGGGCGGTCATTTCGATCCCTACGTCGCACCGCTGTTCCCCGCCGTCGTCGCCGATCAGCTCGCATTCCTGCGGACCGTCGCGCCCGTCGATTGACCATCCCCCGCGCGGGAGCGCTGCTATATTCACTGGTGCTGTAGCCCTCGGCACCCGCGCACAACGGGTTTCGACTCTGCGTGATCGAAATTCTTGACCTGCGGTGACGCACCGCTGATCACCGCTGGTGACGACACCGGTTCCCGCACAACACACCGCCCGCGCCGCGCACGGATGCCGCGTAAGCGGCCGCGCGGACCCGGTGGTGTCGGCTACCGTTTGCGCAACTCGCCCACGGCTCCCCACCGCCGTCCGTCGACCCCTGTCGGATGCGGAGCGCGCTGCGGTCGCACGAACGATGGGATGCCAGTGGACCTTTGGGGTTACCTACGAGGCCGGGGTGAACTGCTCACCTTCCTCACCTATCAACACGCGTCGCTCGCGTTGCAGACGCTGGTCGTCGGTTCCGTCGTCGCGGTCGTCATCGCGGTGCTCGTCTACCGCCTGCCGTTCGTCTCCGCGCTCACCCTCACCACCAGTCGTGTCGCCCTGACCATCCCGTCGCTGGCCCTGCTCGCGCTGCTGATCGTCCCGCTGGGACTCGGTGTGCTGCCGTCGTTCTTCATGCTGGCGTTCTTCGCCGCGTTGCCCGTGATCGGCAACGCCATCGTCGGTCTGCGGTCGGTGCCGGTGACGGTGATCGAGTCGGCGCAGGGCATCGGGTTGTCGCGGTGGCGGATCCTGTTCACCGTCGAACTCCCCATCGCGTGGCCGATCATCCTCATCGGCATCCGCGTGTCCACCCAGATGATCGTCGGTGTCGCCGCGATCGTCGCCTACGTCCTCGGCCCCGGGCTCGGTTCGTTGATCTTCAACGGTCTGGCCCGACTCGGCGGTGCCAACGCCCTCGAGATGGCCTTCACCGGAACGGTTCTCATCGTCGTCATCGCCCTGGTGTTCGACGCCCTGCTGGTGCTGCTCGGGCGCCTCACGATCGCAAAGGGACTCTCATGACAGCAACCTCTGCCGGCAGCGACCCGTCGCGCACGGTCACCGGGGTGTCGATCCGCCTCGACGGAGTGGTCAAGCAGTACCGCGGTACGTCGACGCCGGCGGTGAAGAAACTCGACCTCGAGATCGCCGCCGGTGACATCGTCGCGTTCGTCGGCCCCTCGGGTTGCGGCAAGACCACGACGCTGAAGATGATCAACCGACTCATCGAGCCGACCGCCGGCCGCATCCTCCTCGACGAGCGCGACGTCACCGGCGAGAACCCCGACAAGCTGCGCCAGTCCATCGGATACGTCATCCAGTCCGGCGGACTCTTCCCGCACTGGTCGGTGAAGAAGAACATCGGCGCGCTGCCGCGCGTGCTCGGGTGGGACAAGAAGCGGATCGCCGAGCGCACCGACTACCTGCTCGACCTCGTCGGCCTCGACGCCGACGTCTTCGCCGACCGTCTGCCCAAGGACATGTCCGGTGGCCAGCAGCAGCGTGTCGGCGTGGCCCGTGCGTTGGCCGCCGACCCGCCGGTCCTGCTGATGGACGAGCCGTTCGGCGCCGTCGACCCGATCACCCGGGTCCGCCTGCAGGACAGCCTCATCGCTATCCAGCACGAACTGGGCAAGACCATCGCCATCGTCACCCACGACTTCGAGGAGGCGACCAAACTCGGCGACAAGGTGTGCATCTTCTCCGAGGGCGGCCACATCGAGCAGTACGCAACGCCCGAGGAGATCCTCGCCAGCCCGGCGACGCCGTTCGTCGAGGAGTTCGTCGGGTCCGGCGCCACGCTGGCCCACCTCACGCTCTCGCGCGTGCGCGACGTGCCGCACAACCCGGTGCTGCGGGCGCGGGTCGGGCAGTCGACACAGGAGGTCGTGAACCAGGCCCGCGCCGAGGGTCACACCTGGGTGGTCGTGGTCAACGACGACGGCACCCCGCGCTCGTGGCCCTCGATCGACGAACTGCTCACCAAGGACGTCGTCTCCGACTACATCGACAACCGGCTGCCGGTGGTCGCGCGATCGGCGACCCTCAACGACGCGCTCGACTCGATGCTCGCCGCCAGCCAGGGCGGCGTCCTCGTCACCGACGGCCGCGGAGCGGTGCAGGGGACGCTCACCATCGCGGTGGTGATGGACGTGATCCGCAACCAGCTCGCCGACGCCCGCGCGGACACCGACAACGACACCTACGTCGATCACGAGGACGGCGCGGCGTCGTGAAGCGCCTGCGCCGCATCCCGACCGACGTCTGGTTCGAGCCGCTGATCATCATCGTGGTGCTGGTCGGCTACATCATCTGGTACCGGTCGACGACCTTCAGCACCACCGAGCAGGCGTCGCTCGCATGGTCGACGCTGAAGTCGACGATCCTCGACCACATCGAGCTCACCCTCATCTCCACGGCCTGGGTGGTGGTGATCGCGATCCCGCTTGGCATCCTGCTGACCCGCGAGAAGGCCAGGCGCGTCAGCCCGTTCGTGGTCAACATCGCCAACATCGGTCAGGCTGCACCCGCCGTCGGTCTCATCGTGCTGTTCACCTTCTGGCTCGGGACGGGGTTCCGGACCGCGGTTCTCGGCCTCGTGGTCTACGCGATCCTGCCGATCCTGCAGAACACGATCATCGGTCTGCGACAGGTCGATCAGCGCACCATCGAGGCATCACGCGGCATCGGCTACTCGGGCCTGCGCACCCTCGTGCAGGTCGAACTGCCGCTGGCCGTGCCGGTCATCCTCAACGGCGTCCGCACCGCGTTGGTCATCCTGGTCGGTACGGCCACATTGAGCACGTTCATCGGCGCGCCCAGTCTCGGCACCCTGATCACCACCGGCGTCACCCTGTTCCTGCCGAAACTGCTCGTCTCCGGGGCCATCCTGGTGGGCCTGCTCGCCATGACGATCGATTGGCTCGGCCGCCTCGTCGAGCTGGTCGCGACACCACGAGGACTCGCATGACTAAGCGCACATCCCGGGCCGCCGGCCCGCGTCGACGGTTTCGCGCCGCACTCGTCGTTCTCGCGGCGACGGCCCTGACCGTCGCCGGCTGCGGCCTGGTCAGTTCGTCGGGCACGTTCACCACCGGCAGCCTCGCCGACGGAGCGAAGCCGCTCGAGGGTGCCAAGCTCACCGTGACGTCGAAGAGCTTCACCGAGGGCGTCCTCCTCGGCAAGATCACCGCGTCGTACCTGTCGTCGGCCGGCGCGAAGGTCACCGACCTCACCGGCGCCCCCGGTTCGGCGTCCTCGCGGCAGGCGCAGCTCAACGGCGACGCCGACATCCTGTGGGAGTACACCGGAACCGGGTGGGTCACCTACCACAACCAGACCGAGACCATCGCCGACCCGACCCTGCTGTGGGAGAAGGTCCGCGACATCGAGAAGTCCACCAACAACCTGGTGTGGTTGCCGCCGTCGAACTTCAACGACACCTACGCGTTCGCCGCCTCGGGCCCCACCGCGCAGCGCCTGAAGGTGACGTCGCTGTCGGAGGTCGCGAAACTCCCCGTGGCCGACCGCACCTTCTGCGTCGACGACGAGTTCTTCTCGCGCTCCGACGGATTCCTGCCGATGCTGAAGAAGTACGGGATCCCCTACGGCACACCGGACGGTGTCCCGGCGGCCAACGTCACGCGCATGGACGCCGGTGTCATCTACACCTCCACCGCGAAGAGCGCGCCGTGCAACTTCGGTGAGGTCTACACGACCGACGGCCGCGTGAAGAACCTGGATCTCACCGTGCTCACCGACGACCGGAAGTTCTTCCTGCCCTACAGCGGGACCGCCGTGGTGCGTTCGTCGATCATCAAGGAGTACCCGCAGCTGGCCCCGCTGATCGCGAACATCTCGAAGCGGCTCACCGACGATCTCATGCAGGATCTCAACGGCCGCGTCGACATCGACGGCCAGGATCCCGCCGACGTCGCTTGGGACTGGCTCAAGAGCACCGGACTCGTGAAGTGACCTCACCGGTCACATGACGAACCGGGCGCCGGACGCAGTACGCGTCCGACGCCCGGCAGCTGTCGAGAAGTGCTGTGTCAGTTGACCAGCGGACCACTCTTGGCGCACACCACCGGGCTGGCCGGGTTGAGCGCGTTCTTGATGATCGAGATCGCCCTCGTCGAGTAGCTCATCGAGAGATGATCGGACAGGTCGATCGGGCACCCATCCTGCAGCGTGATGTTCTTGACCGTCGCGCCGGGGCCGGCGGTGAGGAACGTCGACTCAGACGGGGTGGTCACCTCGTCGTAGGTGGTCCGGATGATCGTGTAGTCGATCCCGGGCAGGGTGTCGCCACCGGCGTTGACGTTGTTGATGAAGTTCGAGCCGACGACCTGCTGGATACCGGAGATACCCACGGGGAGCTGCGCGAACCCGAGGATGTCGATGCCCAGGTTGTTGATGCTGCGGCCGAGTGACCCGATGCCCAACAGCGTGGTGCCGTGGTTGGTGGCACCGAGGGTGATCAGCTTCTGCACCTTGCTCGCACCGCCGTTGAACTTCAGGTACTGACGCGCGAGGACACCGCCCTGCGAGTGCCCGACGATGTCGACCTTCGACGCACCGGTCGCCGCGAGAACGCGGTTGACGAAGGTTGCGACCTGGCCGGCCGAGGTCGGGATGTCACCGGTGCCGTTGGTCCCGGGGATCAGGGAGATCACGCCACCGCCGTTGGTGATGTTGAGCTTGCCGTAGTTGAACGTGAAGGTGCAGTAGCCCGCCGCCTTCAGATCCGGGGAGATCCGCGCGAAGTTGTCGTAGGCGTTCTCCCACGTGCCGTGGAGCAGGACGACCGGGCGCTGACCCGACTTGGGCTTGCAGCCGAAGTCGTTGGCGCCGGGGGGCGCGGCGTTGGGATTCAGGATGGCGTAACCGAAGGCGTTGCCGAAGTTGGTCTGCTGCGGCCCCACCCCTGAGGTGTCCGAGGCGGTGCTGCCGGTGCCGTCGGGCACGGTGAAAGGACCGGCCACGGCGTTGGTGGTGATGGAACGGTTGGCCGTTCCGTTCTGTTGTTGGAGCTGAACCTTCGGAGCCGCCTTCGTCGGCTTCTTGGCCCCCTGCTTGATGGTGTCGGTTAGTTGCTGCACCGACGGTGCCGCGGTGGCCGGACCGGCCAGGCCTGCACCGAGTCCCGCCACAGCCGCGATCGACACGCAGCCGATCGCGAGGCGCTGGAGTCCACGAGTGGTCTTCATGTGTGCCCTTTCAGGGATCTCTTCCGGCGCCGCGGAAGCCGAATGCCCCCTGTTCGTACGCCGGGCGAAAGATATCCACGACAAGGGCATCCGTCGGACACATTCACCGAGGTACGTTCGTTTTCGGTAACGCGTGACCTGGGTCACTGTGAACAGTCACGACGCAGGGACCCTGTTCGCGTCGTATTCCTCAACGCCTGTTGGAGGAGGTCACCACTGGGCCCGTCATCGGGGTCATGCCCTCACCCGACCGGCGCGAGCACCGTGACCGAGTTGTGTCCGCCCATGCCCAGCGAGGGCTTCACCGTGATCCCGTCGACCATGGGCGTCGCGCCGTCGAGGAGCTGCGGATGCGCCTCGGCGACCTGTGGGGGCGCCGGGACCACGCCGTGCTCGGACCCCAGCGCGGCCGCAGCGATCTCGACCGCGGCCGCCGCACCCTGGCAGTGCCCGGTCAGCGGCTTCATCGAGTAGACGGCGGGGCGCGACTCGGCGAACATCTCCCCGAGGATCGCGGTCTCGGCCGCGTCGCACTGCGCGGTGCCGGGGCCGTGCGCGTTGAGGTACCGCACATCCCGCGCGGCGACGCCGGCATCGGCGAGGGCGTCGGCGACACACCGCATGATCTCCCGATGATCGGGCGCCACCGACGCCACGTGGAACCCGTCGTGCGACATCGCGCCCCCCAGGATGCCGAGGTAGCCCCGCGCGGGGCCGCGCCTGCTCACGACGAACCCGACTGACGCCTCCCCCATGGCGAATCCGCGGCTACCCTCCTGGAACGGTCGGCACGCGTCGAGCGGTTCGGTGTCGACGACACCCGCTCCGAGCCGAACGAAGTGATCGACGTTCTCGGGGGTGAGCGACAGATCGGTGGCGACGCACACGACGTCGTCGACGATGCCGGCGTCGAGCCACATCTTCGCGGTGATGAGTGCGACATTCCCGGAGCTGCATGTGGCCGACACATTCATCGCGGGACCGTGGAAGCCGAATTCCTGCATGAGGGTCGAGATGGGCGTCGAGGGAAGCAGACCCATGTAATCGCGAATGCGGCGGTGACCGTGATCGTCGAGATGGAACGACCGCCAGTCCTCGGTGTCGCCGAGCACCACGCCGTGCAACAACCCCACCCGGCGGCCGGGATCCCACCCCCGTGCGTGCGCGTCGTCGATCGCCTCCCTCGCCGCGAAGCGCATGGCCTGCGAGAAGCGACTGCGACCATCGGCCGGGTCGCCACCGTCGGGCACCTTCGCGAGCCAGATGCCACCCCCGTCGGCGTACGCCGCCCCCTGGTGGAGGACGGCGGCAGGTTTCCCGCCCGACACACCGCCCCACAGCGCATCGGTGCCCCACCCGTAACCGGTGACGGCTCCGACGCCGACGATGTCCACATTGTCCGTGCGATTGTTCGAGATCATTTCGGTGACACCTTTCGTCGTCGCGAGATCGGGGAAGACATCCCCGAGAACCATTGAGATACACATGGGGCGACAACACAAAAGAAGGCGTCAACAATGCGACATCACCAATGCGCAGTCACCCTTTCTGCACATTTTTCGAGTCCTCTCATCGCCTGTTGATGGTCCGATAGACTTCGCCGGTCGGGTGGACGAGACCCCGACGTCAGGTGAGCGTGGCGCGACGGGGAGGCACGGGGTGACCGATCCGGACCGTCACTACAAGATCCTGATCGATCACAGTCCCGACGCGATCGTCGTGCACGAGGGACGCCGGCTGGTGTTCGTGAACCCCGCGGCACTCCGCCTCGTCGGTGCGCATTCCCGCGATCAGGTTGTCGGCCATCTGTTCTCCGAGTTCGTCGACCAGGGCTCATTGGGTGCGCTACGGGAACGCATCCGCAGTCTCGAGGTCGAGGGCGTGCCGTCCACGCCGACCGAGATGATGCTGCGCTGCATCGGGGGCCGGCAGACGCCGGTGGAGTCCCGCTCGGTGCTCACCCTCTGGGAGGGGCGCCCGGCCTATCTCGCGGTCCTGCGTGATCTCTCCGCGCAACGCGCCGCCGAACGTGCCGCGGCGGCGGCCGAGCACCAGTTCGCCAGCGTCGTCTCCACCCTCGCCGAAGGTGTTGTCGTACAGGACCCCGACGGCATCGTGCAGTCGATCAACGCCGCGGCGGCCAGCGCCCTCGGTGTCGATGCGGCGGCCGTGGTCGGTCGGGACCTTCCGCGAGAGTTGGTGCGCGCCATCACCGTCGTCGACACCGACGGTCGGCCCGTGGCCCACGCAGACCTCCCTCACGCCACCACCTCGCGTACCGGCCGACCGACCCGTTTCCTTCTCGGCGTGACACGCCCCGACGGGACCCAGGTGTGGTTGCGCGGCACCTCGGCCCTGATCGACGATCACCCGCTGTCGCATCTGGTCGCGTCGTTCACCGACATCACCGCCGAACGCGCCGCCGCCGCACAACTCGCCTACCAGGCCACCCACGACTCACTGACCGATCTGCCCAACCGCCTCCACGTGGTGTCGGTGCTGACCGAGACCATGGCGTCGGCCGAGCGTGGGCCGATCGCGGTGCTCTACGTCGATCTCGACAATCTCAAGACGATCAACGACTCCTTCGGCCACAGCATCGGTGACGCCGTACTACGCGAGGTGTCGAGGCGACTCCGCGCGGTCGTGCCGGACGGGTGCCAGGTCGGTCGGGTCGGCGGTGACGAGTTCGTCGTACTGCTCGCGGGCCCGAGTGCCGACACCGACGAGGTGTCCGAGGCCGTCCACCACGCGCTGTCGCGCCCGCTCGAACTCGACGGCTGGACGATGGGAGTCGGCGCGAGCATCGGTCACGTGGTGGTGCCGCAGGGCGACGGCCGCACCATCGACGACCTCCTCCGCGACGCGGACATGGCCATGTACGCCGCCAAGGGGGCGGGTGGGAACCGGACGGTCAGGTTCTCCACCGACCGCACGGGCTGACACATCGGCGAACCGTAGGCTCGTCTGGTGCCTCCCACCGAGTCCTCGACCCCATCGGTCGACGCCACCGATCCGTCCTCGACACGCATCGAGGTGTCGCGCGTGATCGCCGCATCGCCCGCCGAGGTGTTCGCGGTGCTCAGCGACCCGCAGGGACACGTCGCCATCGACGGGTCGGGCATGTTGATGGGCGCCGACGGCGACCGGGTGCGCGCGGCGGGCGACACGTTCGTCGTGCACATGGACCGTGAGGCCCTCGGCGACATCCCGATGGGCGAATACGACGTGACCGTGACGATCGCGTCGTTCGAGCGCGACCGCGAGATCTCCTGGACGATCCTCGGCCGCATGCGCCCGCCCATCGGCCACGTGTACGGCTACCGACTGCGGCCCGAGGGCGACGGCACACGGGTCACATCGTTCTACGACTGGTCCGACATCCACCCGGAGTGGCGCGCGAAGGGCATCTTCCCGGTGATCCGACCTGAGTCACTCACGGCGACCCTCGGCATCCTCGCGCGCACGGTGCTCCGCGGATATCCCTGCGCGACCCCGACGGCCTGACGTCAGCGCTCGAGGCGCTCGTGATCGGCCGGATCGAGCGTGCGTCGGGTGACCGAGGTCGACCGACCGTAGATCGCCTCGTACGCGGCACGGTCGGCGACGGCCTGACGCCGACGGCTCTCCGGGAGCAGGTCGGGATCGAGTCCGTGCTTGCCGAGGCGGTGCGTCCGGTTCTGGTCCATGTAGGCCGCGCAGTAGATCAGCCCGAGAACCGCTGCGAGAGCGACCATCTGCGCGCGTAGCCACCACGGCCCCGGGAACATCATGAACACCGCGAAGATCGGTAGGAACGGCACCATGCCGCGCACGAGGTGTCGGATGTAGAAGTTGCGCCCCAGCAGATCTCGGCGCACCCAGTCGCGCAGGTCGTCGTCGAGGGTGCGGCCGAACGCGTATCCGATCCACTGCCACACCGTCGGTCGCGTGCGCGCCCGTGTCGATCCGATCATCGCTCGGCCTCCTTCTCCGCGGCTGCCCTGGCCGCGGCGTTGATCCGCCAGAGCACCTCGCGCAGATCCTCGAGATCGGCCAGGGACACCCCCAGGGCGTCGACCACGGCCGGCGGGATGTCGAGGGCTCTGGTGCGCAGGGCCGCGCCGGCGTCGGTGAGGGTGACGTCGAGCTGACGCTCGTCGGCGCTCGATCGCTCGCGGGTGACGAGTCCGGCCGCCTCGAGTCGTTTGAGCAGCGGCGACAACGTGGCGGAATCGAGCATGAGCACCTCCCCGATGGCGCGCACGCTGCGCGGCGACGACTCCCACAGCGCCAGCATCACCAGGTACTGCGGGTGGGTCAGCCCCAACGGTTCGAGCAGCGGCCGGTAGATCGTCAGCACGGTGCGGTTGGTGACGGCCAGGGCGAAACACACCTGCCGGTCGAGCCGGAGCAGATCGTCGGTCGCGGGAGCATCGGTCACGATATGGATAGTACACGATTGAATCGTGCACTATCTATCTTGCCGATCGCCCTACGACGGATCCCGCCGTCGGTGTCGACGGCGGGATCCGGTGGGCGATCGGTGATCGCTAGCGATCTGTGCAGGTTCTAGTAGCGGGTGCGGGCACTGAAATCGAGGTCGTTGCCGCCCCACAGCAGGATTCCCGAGACCGCCACGGTGCCGAGCACGAACATGGTGATGAGCATGGCCTCTCCTTCTCGTCGGCGAACGCCCCGAGTGGCACGTTCGTTCTGTTCCCCAGAATAGAACCGAAAAGAGGCTGCGCACAGGGAAAGTCGGCGACACCTCGTCGGCCCGTGCGAAGTGACGTGCGTCGCTGTGCGTCGCGGGCCGAGTCGCGGGTCACCGCCGACCGCGACACGTGACCGCCGTCAGTCCCCGGAGCGGAAGATCCGGCGACGCCGAGGCCGCGCGGTCTGCCGCAGCTCGGTCTCGCTCGTGAGCTTCACGCGGGGACGACCCGCGGTGGTCCCGCGACGTCGTTCGACGCGATCGATGGTGGCGATCCCGCGGGCCCGCACCGGTTGCACGCCGCGGCGACGGAGGAACGAGTCGAAGTCGCCCATCGCGTGCGGGCGGGTCGCGAGTCGACCCCCCGCGGCGTCGGCGATGAAGGCCTGCACCGTCTCCTCGGCGTCGGCACGGTTGGCGCCGATCCCGCCGGTGGGGCCACGTTTGGCCCAGCCGACCACGTATGAGCCGGCCACCTCGACCGAGGCGTCGGAGATCCGGCCGGCCTCGTTGGGGATCCGGCCCGCTGCGTCGTCGAACGGGAGGCCGGGTATCGGCCGGGTGCGGTAGCCGATGGAGGAGATGAGGTTGTCGGCAGGGATGTCGCGCACCACGTCGCCGGTGCGGACACGGACCGCCCGGACGCGGTCGTCCCCCAGCACCTCCAGCGGCGTGGAGTCGTACAGGAAGACGATCCGCTTGTGTGCCCCGTCCACCTCGGCGGTGACGGTGATCGACTCCTGATCCGACGCGTCGACGGTGATGATCTCGACCCCGGGGGTGTTCACCAGGGCGGTGTACTCGGCGGGAGTGTGGGCGCCGGTGTCGCGACCGCGGCGGCCCAGCAGGACCACCTCGTGGGTGCGGTGGGCCTCGAAGAAGTCCAGGGCCCGATCGGCGATGTCGGTGCGGCCGAGATCGGCGAGATCGGTGTGGAACAGGCGCACGATGTCGAGGGCCACGTTGCCCGTGCCGACGATGACGGTGCGCCCGATGTCGGCCGACTGCAACGGGTTCGGTGCGTCGGGGATGCCGTTGTACCAGGCGACCGCCGCACTCGCCGAGGTGCTGCCGGGAAGGTCCTCACCGGGGATGCCGAGACGACGGGGCTCCGACGCCCCGATGGCGTAGAAGACCGCGTCGAAGTGGTCGGCGAGATCCTGCGGCGAGACGTCGCGACCGACCTCGACACCGCCGAGCACCGTCACGCGAGGATCCCGCAGGTGCAGATCGAACCCGCGGGTGATGTTCTTCGTCGCCGGGTGATCCGGCGCCACGCCCGAACGCACGAGTCCGCCCGGCGTGGGCAGCTTGTCGATCACCGTGACCTCGACGGCGGTGCGCATCAGCAGGGTGCGCAGCGCGTAGCCCGCCGAGGGACCGGTGCCGACCAGCGCCACCTTCATGCCCTCGGGCAGCCGCAGCAGCGGCACGTACTCGGTGGGCTTCTGGTCCTGGGAGACCTCGCGGTCGCGGTAATAGGCCGCGTTCACCTCGGCGAAGTGCAGATCACGCGGACCGAGGCGGTCGACCGGGAAGATCGCGTCGACCGGGCACGCATCCGAACAGGCACCGCAGTCGATGCAGGTGTCGGGATCGATGTGCAGGATGTCGGCGGTCCCGAAACCCGGCTCGCCCGGCGCGGGGTGGATGCAGTTGACCGGGCAGACCGACACGCACCCGGCGTCGCTACAACACGACTGGGTGATCGCGAACGCCATCAGAGAAGATTCGCCCTGCGGTACCACCGTGCGGCCGGACGCGTGAGGAGACCGACGCTGTCGAGGAACTCCATGAGGTGGACGCAGCTCTCGCGCATCATCGACTGGAAGTGACGGTTGTTCTTCTTCACCGCCATCGCACGCTTGCTGTCCAATCCGGCGTTGGTGTACAGGTGCGGCGAGTGCAGGCTCGTCACGATGAGGAAGCCGGCGATCGCGATGATGAGTGCGCTGAGCTGGCGACGGAACCAGCCGACACCCTCCATCGACTCGCGCACCTCTTCACGCGCGAACTTCATGTGGCGCGACTCCTCGAGCACATGGATCTCGTTGACCGTGCGCACCAGAGGCAGCACGCGGTCGTCGTTCATGCAGCCGCGCTGGAAGACGTCGAGGACCTCTTCGGCGACGAGGATCGCGCTGTAGGCGACCTCGTTCTTCGCCAGCGCCATGAACGCCTTGCCGGCCCAACCCACGAACTTCGACGGCCGGTAGGAGGTGCCCACCATGACGTCGGCGCCCTTGGCGAACATCAGCGAGTGACGGCACTCGTCGGCGATCTCGACCAGCGACCACTGGAATTCGGGCGAGTGGTACTCGCCGAGGTACTGGTCGCGGATGACCATCTCCTGCAGGATCATCTCGAACCAGATGCCGTTGGTGGAGATGGACGCGAACTCGTGCCGGGTCAGCTCGATGCGCTGCTCTTCGGTCAGCTCGTCCCACATGTCGGTGCCGTACAGCGACGACCATTCCGGGCTGCAGCCGTACTTGGTCGGATCGAGGGGCTCGTTCCAGTCGATCTCGGTCATCGCGTTGCGCGACATCCGTGCGGCGGACGCGATCAGTCGGTCGGACACCTCGTTCGACCCCTGATCGCGACGGGTCTCGGTGGTTCCGGTGCTCTCGACGGTGATCGTCATCTCGCGTCCCTCCATCGTGACAACTGATGTTGTAGTCAATGAACGTTGTAGTCAACGCTCATTGTCACGATACGTGCTCGGCGTACACCTGTAAACCCTCGGCGGTGGCCCCGAACGCAGAACGTCCCCGTGGGGTGTCGCGGTGGACGTGGTGTCCACCGCTCCCCTCCACGGGGACGATCTCAGCAGTTCAGGCCGGTCGTGCGGGACCGCCCGAGGTCAGGCGCGCTGCCTCACTCCCTCGGGGGCATCGAGACGCGCACACCGTTGTCGCCACCGTGCTCGGGACCCGCGTCGGGGTGATCAGCCGGCAGACGACCGCGGAAACGAGCGGCCTCGCTGTCGCGGACGTCGGAACCCGAGTGCGCCGGGCGGTGGTATGGACCGGGCTTCGGTCGCACCTTGCCGCCGGGGAACGCCAGCCGCAGGATGGTGCGCTGCACCTGTCCCCACTGGGAGAAGAACGGACCGGTGTTGTACGGCAGGTCGTAGCGCTCGCAGATGTCCTTCACCTTCGGGGCGATCTGCGAGTACCGCGAGCTCGGCATGTCGGGGTAGAGGTGGTGCTCCACCTGGTAGCTCAGGTTGCCGCTGGCGATGTGGAACAGCGGGCTGCCGTCGATGTTGGCCGCGCCCACGAGCTGACGGGCGTACCAGGCACCGCGACTCTCGTCGGCCGCCTCCTCCTTGCTGAAGGTGTACGCCTGGTCCGGGAAGTGTCCGCAGAAGATGATCGCGTTCGACCACACGTTGCGGATGATGTTGGCGGTGAAGTTCGCCCAGAAGGTCGCGACGAACGTGTCCTCGACACCCGGCAGCACGCGGTCGGCGACCGATGCGATGGACTTCGTCCGCTTGCCGTTGAGTTTGCGGATCTGCTTGCCCAACCGCGAGCCCTTCGACTGGTGGACCCGACCACCGGTCGCGATGGCGGTCAGCGCGAACGCGCCGGCGCTGATCGCGGGCCAGCCGATGTAGTCCTTCACGATCTGAGCGCGCATCTTGCCGCCGATGCCGCGCAGGTCCTTGAGGACCTCGGTCGGCGACTTTTCGCCCCGTCGCAGCGCCTCGAGGTCGAGATCGTGCAACGCCACGCCCCACTCGAAGAACGCGATGAGCAGCAGGTTGTAGAACGGCTGCGCGAGGTACACGGGATTCCACGGCTGATGCGGGTCGATGCGCATGATCTCGTAGCCGAGATCCTTGTCCTTGCCGCGGATGTTGGTGAAGGTGTGGTGCACGTAGTTGTGCGAGTGCTTCCACGACTCGGCGGTCGATGCGGTGTCCCAGTCCCACACCGACGAGTGGATGTTGGGATCGTTCATCCAGTCCCACTGGCCGTGCATGACGTTGTGGCCGATCTCCATGTTCTCGAGGATCTTCGCCGCGCCGAGGGCCGCCGTGCCGGCGAACCAGGCGGGCTTGGACCGCGAGTTGAGGAGGATCACGCGGCCGAGCGCGACGAGCTGACGCTGCGCGGCGATCACGGACTTGATGTAGTTGCGGTCCTTGTCGCCGAGGTCGCTGTAGACCTCGTCGTGGATCGCGTCGAACTCCTTGCCCAGGCGCTCGATCGTCTCGGCGTCGAGGTGGGCGATCGGGTTCCCGGTGGGGTTGCGTCGTTCGGTGGTGGTCATGGGTTGTCCTCCCTGATGGATCGCTGTGGTGCGTCGCGAATCGCTGGTCTTGCCTGCCGCGTGGGTTGTGATGGAGCCGGATCCGTGGGTTACAGATCCACTTCCACGTCGCCCTCGGCGCTGTTCACGCAGATGCGGATCGACTGCCCCTCGGGTGAGGAGACGTCTCCGGTGCGCAGATCACGGATCTGTCCCTTCTTCAACACACCCGTACAGGTGTGACAGATGCCGATGCGGCACCCGTACTTGAGCTCCAGCCCCGCCTTCTCGCCTGCCTGCAAGATGGGAACGCCTGGCTCACACTCGAAGTCACTGTCACTCTTGAGCATCGTGACGTGGCCACCCTCACCTTCACCGGGGTCTGCACCGAAGGTGGGCTGGAATCGTTCGAGCAGGATCTGGTCGCCGATGTCGTTGGCCTTGTAGTGCTCGACGAGATCGTCGAGCAACTCCGCCGGCCCCGACGCCATCGTGGTGCGCTCCCGCCAGTCGGGGCACAACTGGTCGAGATCCTCGGGCTTCATGCGGCCCTCGTCGCCGGTCACCCGCAGGTTCAGCGTGAAGCCCTCGTGCGCCTTGTCGAACCGCTCGAGTTCGCGCAGGAACATCGTCTGCTCGCGACGATGGATCGAGTGGATGGCCACGACGTCGTTCATCTCTCCGCGATGATCGAGCGCGCGCATCATGCTCATGATCGGCGTGATCCCACTGCCGGCGCTGATGAACAGCATCTTCTTCGGCAGGGGCTCGGGCAGCAGGAACGTGCCCTCGACGTCGCTGAGGCGGACGATCTCACCGGGGCGGATCGCGCGCACCAGGTACGGCGAGACGGTTCCCTCCTCGACGAGCTTCGGCGAGACACTGATGAGTCCGTCGCGGGGTTCGGGATCCGAGGTCAGCGAGTAGGCACGCCAGTGGAACTTGCCGTCGATGACCAGTCCGAGCCGGACGTACTGACCGGGCTCGTGGCCGGGCCACTCGTAACCGGGTCGGATCCACACCGTCGAGGCGTCGGTGCCCTCGGGGCTGACCTCTTCGACGCGACCACGCAATTCCTTGGTGGTCCACAGGGGATTGATCAGCTCGATGTAGTCATCGGGTTCGAGCGGACTGAACAGCGCCCGGATTCCCTTGAGGAACCCCCTGCGCAGGGGCGATACCTGGGGTGTGGCGCCGCGTTCAGCCATCGAGACGCCCGCTGGGATTCATAGGTGACACGTGACCTCACAAGGTTCTCGATCGAGATGGCTGCTGTCCGCACCCCCGGTTACCCCCACGCCTGGCGTTCAGCGAGTGTGATCCGGGTCTCTCCGGCCAACAGTACGTTGCCTCAGGGCGTGGCGCGCACGCTTGCGATCACAGAACAGACAATGCAGTCGGGTGCAATGTCACCGTCAGGTCACGGCCTCCCGGATACGTGGTGACGCGCTCCAGATCAACGATCCGTGATGTGTGGTGCGGGACAAGCGACCGAACACTCGCTCCGTCCCGCGCCTGGTCAGTCGAGTGCGCCCACCGGCCTGAGGCAGACTGAGCGGATGAGAACCGGGGCGACATGACAACCGGACACCGCCGCCGCCGGCGCATCGGGGTCGCCCTCGGTGCCGTCGATCGCGCCGTCTACGACGCCGTCGCACGATCGGACAGTCCACTCCTCGACGCCACGATGCCGCGACTCACCAACGCGGCGAACTATTCGCGACTGTGGTTCGCCATCGCGGCGGGACTCGTCGCCTCGCGGTCGGCGTCGGCCCAGCGGGGAGCGGCACGCGGCGTCACCAGCCTCGCCGTCAGCAGCATCGTCACCAACCAGGTCGCGAAACGGGTCTGGTCGCGACGGCGACCGATCCCCGACGCGGTCCCCCTGGCCCGGGTGGTCCGCACGCCGTCGTCGACGTCGATGCCCTCGGGTCACTCGGCGAGTGCGGCGGCCTTCGCGGTGGGGGTCGGGTTGGAGAACCGGAAGTTCGGCGCCGCGTTGGCGCCGCTGGCCGCGCTCGTCGGCATTTCCCGGGTCGCCACGGGCGCGCACTACCCCGCCGACGTCGTCGTCGGGTTCGGGATGGGCGCCTCCATCGCGCTGATCATCGGGCGGGTGTTCCCGCCGATGTCGGTGTACCGCCCGGTCGATCACGCCCCTCGGTGGGTGCCGACCCGTGAGCGCAGCGACGGCGCCGGGGTGGTGCTGGTCATCAACCCGAACTCCGGCAGCGGCAGCGGCGAACGGATCATCGACGAGATCCGCGCCCATCTGCCCGCCGCGGAGATCGTGACCTGCGGCGAGGGTGACGACACCACCGAGTTGTTGCGCGCCGCCGCCGAGCGCGCCGAGGTCCTCGCCGTGGGTGGCGGCGACGGGACCGTCGCTGCCGCGGCCGACATCGCCCGCACCTCCGGGCTGCCGCTGGCGGTGTTCCCCGCCGGCACCTTCAACCACTTCGCCAAGGACATCGGGTGCGCCACGGTCGCCGACACCGTCGACGCGATCCGCAAGGGACGCGCGGCGCGGGTCGACCTCGCGCTGCTCAACGGTGAGACGGCGTTCATCAACAACGCGAACATCGGCGCCTATCCGCAGTTCGTGCGGTTCCGCGAGCGATACGAGAAGACGCTGGGCAAGCCGATCGCCAGCGTCTACGCGATGCTGCACACGCTGCGCCGCGAGCGGCCGGTGCGGCTGCGGTACCGGGACACCGACAACGGGGACACCACCGTCACCACGTCGCTGTTCTTCCTGGGGACGTCGGTATACGAGACCCCGGGGTTCGCGCCGGCGCATCGACCACGGATGGACGACGGACTCCTCGACGTCCGCATCCTCGAGGTCGACCGGCGGTTCGCGAAGAGCCGCATCATGTTCTCGGTCCTCACCGGTCAGCTCGCGCGGTCGAGTCTCTACCGCGAGCTGCGGGTCACCGAGTTCACGGTGACCTCGCTCGACGGGCCCACCACCATCGCACTCGACGGCGAGATCCGAACCCGGTGCACGACGGCGTCGTTCACCGTCGACCACGAGGGTCTGGTGGTGTTCGGGAGTTTCGAACGTGAGTGAGAACCACTCGGTCGTGGCCGCCGACGGGACGCGGCTGGCCGTCTCGATCCGTGGCCGCGGACCCGCGCTGCTGCTGCTGGCCGGACAGTCCAACGACCACACATGGTGGGACGGTGTGCGCGAGGACCTCGGCGTCGGCCGCACCACGGTCGCCGTCGACTACCGCGGGACCGGCGGCAGCGATTCCCCCGAGATGCCCTATTCGACACCGATGTTCGCCGACGATGCCGTCGCGGTGCTCGACGACCTCGGGATCGCGGACGCGGCCGTGTACGGGACGTCGATGGGCGGTCGCGTCGCGCAGTGGGTCGCCGCTCGACACCCCGGTCGGGTGACCCATCTGGTCCTGGGATGCACCACACCGGGTGACGCCCACGGCGTCCCCCGCAGCGCCGAGGTCCGTCGCGCGCTGGCGCACGATCGCTCGCAGGAGGTGCTCACCGACCTGATGTACACACCGCGGTGGCGCGCCGCACATCCCGGCCCCTATCGCACCCTCGGCGACCCGTCGATGACGAACCACGCCCGACACCGACACCTGCAGGCGAGCAACAACCACGACGCGTGGGATGCCTTGGGCGACATCACGGCACCGACCCTGATCCTGCACGGCAGCGACGACCGGATGGCCCCGGTCGGCAACGCCGCACTCCTCGCCGACCGCATCGCCGACGCGACCGTACGGGTTTTCAACGGCGCCCGTCACGCCTATTTCGAGGAATGCCACCACGAGGCCGGGCCAGCGGTGACCGAGTTCCTCGCCCGCTGAGGGACCCCACGCGTGGCGGTCAGGTCAGGGGAAAGTCGATGCGATCCAGGGCGAATCGTCGGACGCTGCCCGGGATCGTCGCGTCGCACGTGGACAGCAGCGGTGGTGACGCCGACACCCGCAGGGTGACCTCGGCACGCCGACCACCGCCGGCATCGAGGACGACACGCGCGGTCTCCCCGTCGTCGAGGACGTCGATCGGGGCGAACGCCTCGATCCGATCGTCCCCGGTGTGTGCGCGAGCGAAATGTTGCGCGGCCTGCACCACATGCGGGACGCAGGTCCGTCCGCGCAGCATCTCGGGGACGACGCGACCCTGGGCGTGCCGGGACATGAGGTCGACCACGTCCCCGGAATCGACCCGTCCGTAACTCAACCCGTCGGGCAGCACGATCATCGTCGCGGCGAAACGATCACCCCCCAGATGCGAACACTCCCAGGTGATGTCGGGGTTCGCGGCGGCCAGATCAGCCGTCGCGGCCCGACCGCGCACCGCGCAACATCGGTCGTGTTTGCCGTGGGCGCACACCGCCGCGAGGGGTCCGTCCACGATCGATCCGGCCGAGCCGTCGAGGGGCAGGTCGAGATAGTCCTCCGGCCCGGAGACCTCGCCGCCGTACAGCACCGAACCGACCGGCCTCGTCTGCGCGATGAACCACCGCCAGCGCGGTGTCTCGGCGCGACGCCCCGGGCGGCGGATCGCGACGATGCGCATCGAGGCCGCCTCGGCGCGACGCACGATCGCCCGCCCCAGTGAGGGGTCGAGGATGCGCGGCGACTGCAGGAACGCCGAATGTCCCCACGGTCCGGCCACCTCGAGGAGCAGCCAGTCGTGACCGAGAGATGCCGTCGCGAAGAGCGGCTCCTCGGCCGCCAGAGACCGATCACTACAGGGTGGCAGCGACACGCGCTGTTCGCCGGCGGTCACGCTCGGTCGGGCGCCCGGCGAGGTCACACCTCCGCCGGGACCACGACAGCCTCCCGCAGGAGGCGTCGGATCAGCACGGTGGCGTCGGCGGTGCCGAGGCCGGGAAGGGTTGTTGCGTCCGCACTCTCGGTCGAACGCAGGTGACGGAGCGCCGGCGCGCAGAAATCGGGGAACGAGATGCCACGGCCGGACAGTTGTACGCGGACGCGTCCGGTCGTCGGTTCGTCGACGACGGACCCGATGAGTCCGTGGCGCCAGCGCACGCGCACCGATTTCGCGGCGGCGATGGCGTCGAGGGTGGCGAGGGGTCGCACCGCGGCGGGGCGGGTGCGGCTCGCGAAGGTGTCGGCGAGGTCGTCGGCCGCGGCCGAACCCCATTCGTCGGCGCGGTCGCGGATCTCGTCGGCAAACGCCAGCAACGCCTTCGTCGCGTGGGCGGCGATCGCGTCGTGGTCGGTGGGGTCGATGCCGACGGGCAGTGACGTGCGCAGGTCGGCGACCGCGCCGGCGACGCGGTCGACCGCAGCGCGCGCGACGTCGACCCGTGTGAGTGCGGGGACGCCGATGGTCAGGTGGATGGCGGTCTCGTCGGTGGTCCGCGCCGAGTGCAGCCAGCCCCGCGGGAGATACAGGGCGTCGCCGGGGGCGAGATCGGTGTCGATGACGGGGGTCTCGGTGACGCGCCGGGCGATGGCGTCGCGATGACCGGTCCACGCATCGGTCGGCAGCGGACTGGTCACCACCGGTTCGTGCACCGTCCAGTGTTTGTGACCCGCCACTTGCAGCACGAACACGTCGTGGACGTCGTGGTGGGAGTCGAAGCCCTGGCTGCCCGGTGGGGTGATGTAGGCGTTGGCCTGCACGGGATGTCCGAGATCGTCGACGAGGCGACGGACGAAGTCGATCACCGGGGGCCACAGTCGGTGCAGTCCCTGCAGGACGATGGAAGCCCCGTCGGCGAACTGCGCCAATGCTTTTGCCGAGTCGACCTGATCGCCGATCTCGGCTCCGACGCCGGCCGACCCCAGGAACTCGTCCCGGGACAGCAGCGAACCGTTGCGCGCCATCCGGATGAACGGCGCGCGTACCCCGCGCTCGGCGAGCAACTCGTCGACCGCGGAGGCCGAGAGGAGATCACCGAAGTCGCGGGGCAGCGTCGTCGAGGTGCTGAGCAGTGGCTTACGACCCCAGTACTCGCGCTGGAAGGTTCCCAGATCGACTGAGATGCAACGGCTCAGCATCTTCTGGTGTCGTCAGGCCGTGCCGTCGGCGCCACCGTCGTGGCCGCCGGGGTTCGAGCCACCGTCGGCCGGACCCTCGCCCGCACCCGCGGTGCCGTCGGCGCCACCGTCGTGACCGTCGGGGTTCGAGCCACCGTCGGCCGGACCCTCGCCCGCACCCGCGGTGCCGTCGGCACCACCGTCGTGGCCGCCGGGGTTCGAACCGCCGTCGGCGGGGCCTTCTCCGCCACCGGTGGAGGTGGTGATGTCATCGTCGTCGAGCGCCATGATCTGCCTTTCGTCGCACGTGAGCTGGTGTGTGGTCCAACTCCTCCTGTCTACCACCAGAGCGACTCGGCTCGTGGGCCTCTCGGACACCTCCGATCCGACCGGTTCCGATGTGTGTGACGCGGAGCCGATGGTGGTACGCGGATGCGCCGGATCCGTCCATCCACCCGGGATACTGGGGTCATGCGGTCCCGACAGAAGGTCATCGACGCGGCCCTCGAACTGGTCGACGAGGGCGGGTTCGCCGCGGCGAGCATCGCGGCCGTGGCGTCGCGGGCCGGGGTGTCCCGGCAGACGATCTACTCGATCTTCGGCAGCCGTGAGGACATGGTGTCGCAGGCGGTGATCAGCGTGACGATGGCGGCGACGGAGGAGATGCGGTCGGGCGTCGACACCGCCGAGTGTCCCACCGAGTACCTCGTGGAGTTCATCGTCGCCGGCCGGGCGGTGCTCCACCGACATCCGGTGCTGGCCACCCTGTTGCGCGGCGAATCCCACAACCCTCTCTTCGATTCCGGCATGCTCGACCGCGCGCGCCCGGTGGCACGGGAGATGCTGTCCCCCATGGCCGATCGCTTCCCCCAGCTCGCCCCGCGCATCGACGACATCGTCGAGATGGCCGTGCTCCTCGGTCTCTCGGTCATCCTCTTCGACGACCCCACGGGCCGCTCCAACGAGGAACTCCGCACGTTCCTGACGCGATGGCTCGGTCCGTCGCTCGGCTAGTTCTTGACACTTTCCACGCTGACTGTCTAGTTTCAGGACGTCATCGCATCGCCGATCCATCGGGGGATCCCACATGGCCGACGTCAGTCGCCGCTCGTTTCTCGCAGGTACCGCCGCCGCGGGTGTCGCCGCGCTCGCCGCACCCGTTGTGGCGCAGGCGCAGACACCGCCGGCCCGCCGCGGGCCGGCCCCGGCACGGGTGCGCCTCACACGGGAGAGCCACCGCGTCGTGGTCGTCGGCTCGGGGTTCGGCGGCGGCGTCACCGCTCTGCGTCTGGCGCAGGCCGGGGTGCCCGTCCTGGTTCTCGAGCGGGGGAATCGCTGGCCCACCGGGCCCAACGCGACGACGTTCCCCCTCGCGACAGCGCCGGACAAGCGGATCCTGTGGCACCGCGGCGCCCCGCAACTGTTCGGGAAACCGGTCGGCTTCGAGCCCTACACCGGTCTGCTCGACGCCGTCGTCGGCGAGAACATGACGTCGATCTGCGCGGCCGGGGTGGGCGGCGGTTCCCTCATCTACCAGGGGATGACCCTGCAACCCGCCGCGGACGTGTTCGCGACGCAGTTCCCCGAGCAACTCGACTACGCGCGGATGGCCCGCGTCCACTACCCGCGCGTCGCGCGGATGCTGCAGCTCGAGACCGCACCCGACGCGCTCGTCGACAGCCCGCCCTACCACGCACCGCGTGTGTTCGCGAAACGTGCTCGGGCAGCAGGACTCCCGGTCTCGAAGATCCCCATGCCGATCGACTGGACCTACGCACTCCGCGAACTCCGCGGGGAGATGACCCCGTCGTACACCAACAGCGCTGGCAGCCTCGGGGTGAACAACGGCGGGAAACACAGCGTCGACGTCACCTACATCAAGCAGGCCGAGGCGACCGGTCGGGTCACCGTCGCGGTACGCCACGAGGTCCGCGAGGTGTTCCGAACCCGCAACGGGCAGTGGGAGGTCCACGTCGACCGCACCGACACCTCGGGTCGCGTGCTGGAGAACAAGATCATCACCACTCCGACGTTGGTGATGGCGGCGGGCACGATGAACACGACCCGCCTGCTGATGCGCGCCTCCGCCAAGAATCAGATCGGCGACATGCCCGACGGACTCGGGCGCGGATGGGGCAGCAACGCCGACCGGATCTACAGCTGGACCAGCCTCACCGACGACTTCGGCGCCGTGCAGGGTGGTCCCGTGGTGTTCGGATCGCTCGACTGGTCGCGACCGACGGAGGCCGTCACGGTGATCCAGGCGTCGATACCGTCGCTGGCGGGGATCGATTCGCGCACGACGATGATGGTCGGGTACGGCGTCAGCGAGGGCCGCGGCCACTTCACCTACGACTCGCGCGCCGACGACGCGATCCTGCGGTGGCCCGCCGACGGCGACGCCCACATCCAGAACACGCGTATCGGTCCGACCGTGCGCAAGATCGCCGGAGGCGACATCCTCACCGACACCACGGGCGTCTTCCCCAACACGTGGCATCCGTTGGGCGGTGCGTCGATGGGGTCGGTGTGCGACCTCGACGGCCGCGTCCGCGGGCAGAAGGGGCTCTACGTCCTCGACGGTGCGCTGATACCCGGCAACTGCGCGGCCTGCAATCCGTCGATGACGATCGCCGCGATCGCCGAACGCGCACTGGACAATCTGGTGGCGAACGACGTCGGGACCATCATCTGACGCGCGGACCTACCGCGCCCGCTCGATGGTGCCGTAGTCGAGTCCGCCGTGCGAGAAGGTCGGCACCACCGGCCACTGGCGCTTCCACGACGCACACTCCGAGGACGCGATGATCTGCAGCCAGCGCGGATCCTTCGGCGACGGCGACGCCATCGTCTTCTCCTTCACCATCGAGTCGTACTGGTCGAGCGAGTCCTCCATCGTGTTGGCGTTGAGGACGACCTCCCGGTTGTAGAACTCCGCCTGCCGTCGCACACCGGGGATCCTCGACAGCTCGGGCTGCCAACTGTCGGCGGCCATCCCGTTCTCCGACGACACCCAGACGCCGTCGGGGGTGTTGACCACGAGCGAGTGGTTGCCGTCGGTGTGGCCCGGCGTCCACAGCAGACTGACCCCGACACCGAGTTCGACATCGCCGTCGAACACCCGCACCCGGTCCATCGGCACACCGTCCATCCCGCCCTCGACGTACCACGACCACTGCAGCGGATGCGGCGCCTCGAAGGTGCCGAGTTCCTTGCGGTGCACGAGGAGTTCGGCGTTGGGGAACAACGGCTTCCGGGGCGCGGACTCGCCCGGGATCACCGAGGTGCTGCCGAGGATCATCCGGACGTCCTGGACGTGCAGATGATCGAAGCTGAGGAAGTCGACGTCGTCGTTGGTCAGTCCACACTGCGGCAGCACGCTCTGCGGGTCGTTGTAGTACTTCGTGAACACCTTGTGCGACAGGAACTTGCCGGCCATCGACTCGAGCTTCGCGTAGAACGGAGCCTCCGCGGAGCCCGCCGCGACCGTGGGTTCCCACACCAGGGTCTTGAGTTCGCCGTCAAACCCCTCGAACTGGATGACGAACATCCGGTTGATGATCGAGATCATCGGATTGGGTCCGACCGAGTAACCCTGGAAGGCGAACCGCTGGGGGTAGGGGGCCGCGGCGATGTCGAAGCTCTTGATCGCGCGCACCTGCCCCTGGGCGATGAACCGCTCGCGGTAGGCCTGCGCGGCAGCGCGGACGGCGTCGAGGCGCTTGCCGCGCGGCCAGATGTCGTGGACGCCCTCGAACTCGGGGATCGGCCGGATCACGCGATCGTCGATCGGTGCGGCGTGGGTCGGTGCCTCGAAGGTGGTCATGCCGGCTGCTCCTGGTGGTCGGGGTCGTCCGGCGAGGATACATCATCTGACACGAGATCGTTCCTGATTGGCCGCATCGATCCTCCGGGCACGGTCGTCGACCCCGGGCCGACTAGTCTGGACTGCGATGAGGCCGGGCGCGACGAGTGTGCAGACGACGGGCCGTCGCTACGGCGGCCAGGATCCGGCGGCCCGGCAGGCCGCGCGGCGTGAACAGCTGCTCGACGCCGGACTCGAGTGCTTCGGCACCGACGGCTACCAGCGGACCTCGGTGAAGCAGGTCTGCGAGCGCGCCGGACTGACACAGCGCTACTTCTACGAGTCCTTCGACGACCGCGAGAGCCTGCTGCTCGGTGTCTACGACTCGGTGGTCGAGGTGGTGCGCGGCCGGACCGAGGCCTCCATCGCCGACGGCGGCACCACCATCGCCGACCTGGCCCGCGTCGCGCTCGGCGAGTTCGTCGACTGCCTCACCGAGGACGCGCGACGCGCTCGGATCATGCTGCTCGAGGTCGTCGGGGTCAGCCCCACACTGGAGGCGCGCCGCTACCGGGTCATCCACGACTTCGCCGACGTCATCGTCGCGGCGGGCGCCGCTCACGCCGGTCTCGAGGAGACCACTCACGAGTTCCATCTCGTCGCGGTCGGCCTGGTGGGTGCGGTCAACCAGCTTCTCGTCGACTGGGTGCTCGGCAACGGCTCGACCGACCCCGATCACATCCTGGCGGTCTGTGTCCGACTGTTCGCGGCGACGTTCGACGACTTCGTCCCCGACTGATCCACGACCGGATCGCGTTCGGTCAACATGAGCAGTTCGGCGTGGATGCGTGCGGCGTCGGGTCCGCTGGAGAACGGCACCCGGTTCAGGTGGGCGGTGTCGCGCTGGTTGCGGTAGATCGCGATGAAGGCGACGACGAGTACGGGTACGAGGATCACTGCGAGGGTCATGTCAGAAAGTGTGTTCTCGCGCATATCGTGCCACCAGCGGCAGAATTGCCGATGTTCACAAAATTTCTGCCACACTGGTCGTCATGCTGCGAACAGTCGCCGTGATCGTGCAGGAACCCGTCGCGCTCTTCGAGTACGGGGTGGTGCACGAGGTCTTCGGGCTCGACCGCACCGATGACGGTGTGCCCCCGTTCGAGCTGCTCATCTGCTCCCCGACGCCGAACGTCCCGCTCTCGAGCGGCAGCGGGGCGTCGATCATCGCGCCCCTCCCGCTGTCGGCCGCCCTCGACGCCGACCTCGTCGCGATCCCCGGTGGCCCGAGCGACGGGGACCCACTACCCGAGGTCCTCGATGTGCTGCGCACCGTCACCGGCCGCGGTGGCCGTCTGCTGTCGGTGTGCACCGGCGCCTTCACGATCGCGGCCACCGGTCTGCTCGACGGGAAACGCTGCACCACGCACTGGCGTCACGGCGAGAAGTTGACCGCGCGATACCCGAACACCGTTGTCGACACCGATGTCCTGTTCGTCGACGAGTTCCCGATCGTCACCAGCGCGGGCACCGCCGCCGGTATCGATGCCTGCCTGCACATCGTCCGACAGGAACACGGGCCCGTGGTGGCCAACGCCATCGCCCGGCGCATGGTGGTTCCGCCCCACCGCGACGGCGGACAGCGACAGTTCGTCTCGGCTCCCGTGCCGGACTGTTCCGAGGACGGGTTCGGCGCGGTGCTGGCGTGGATGCTCGAGAACCTGGCCGAAGACATCTCGGTGCCCGCCCTCGCGGCCCGCTCGCACATGTCCGCGCGGACGTTCGCCCGTCGGTTCGTCGACGAGGTCGGCACCACTCCCCACCGATGGCTCACCGAGCAGCGGGTGTTGCACGCGCAGAACACGTTGGAGGCGACCGACATCGGGATCGAAGAGGTCGCCGAGCGCGCCGGCTTCGGATCGGCGACCCTGCTGCGACACCACTTCTCGGCCGTCGTCGGCGTATCCCCCACCGCCTATCGCCGACGCTTCGGGTGCCCGGTCGCGGCCGACTGACGCTCGTGCGCGGCCTGTCTCAGGGCTTCGCCGGCGGGTCCCCGGCGTCGGTGCTCACGGCGTCGGTGCTCATGGCGTCGGCGGTCACCGGAGCCGGCTCGACGATGTCGTCGAAGGCGATGCGGGGGACCACGGTGGCGGCGAGGACAGCCCGCACCGCATGCACGATCGTCGCGACAGCGAAGCCGACGGCAGCGGCGAGCGCGAGGTAGAACGCCACGTCGACGAGCGCACCCGACCCGGGTTCGGTGACGAGGGCCGCGGCCAGCGCCAGGACCAGCCCACCCAGGGACCACGCGGTCGCCACCAACCGGGGCGCGGTGGTCGACGCGGCGAACAGCCGGCGGTAGATCGTCGTCTCGAACTCGTCAACGGCCGCCAACCGCACCGGGTCCCCGTCGGCGAGAGTGCGCAGCGATGCGGCCAGAGCCGCGTCGCGACCGAGGTGGTCGCCCTCGCGCCGCCGGTGATGGGTGTAGGCGATGACCGCCGCGATCGCCGCCACGAGTCCGAACGCCGCCACCACAGAGCTGTCCACGGCCGTCACGCTACCGTCCGACCCCACCCGCGGCGGCGCGCAGCGAATTGTCCGTTTGATCGCCCGTCGTCGAGTCCCGCGCCCTACGATGGCCCCGAACATGCGCCCGGTCGTACCGGCCGGAGGCGCATCGGGCGTCCGTCCTCGAGGAGCACCGATGGCTGAACTGGTCGAACATTCCGCGCGCATCGTCGCTGCGCGGCTCGACAACACCTCGATCCGGGCGATATCCGGATCGATGGTGTCCTACCAGGGCACGGTGGCGTTCAAGTCCGCCGGCTTCGGCGGCGGATCGGGGGTACTCGCCGGACTGAAGCAGCGCGCGACCGGCGAGAGCCTGTCGTTGATGGAGGCCACCGGTACCGGAGTCGTCCACCTGGCCGTGAACGGTCAGTACGTCAGCGTGTTGCAGTTGACCAACGAGACGCTGCAGGTCGAGTCGCAGCAACTGTTGGCGATGGCCGGTGCCCTGCAGACCAACGTCACCTTCGCCGGCCTCGGCGGCATGAGCAGCGGCCAGGGGCTGTTCACCACCACGGTCACCGGTACCGGTCAGGTGGCACTGCTGTCGTCGGGCGGCCCGCTGATCCACCTCGAGGTCAACCCGAATCTCCCCCTGGTGGTCGACCCCGACGCCTTCGTGTCGGCGAAAGGTCAACTGCAGCAGTCGTTCGTCACCGACGTGAGCTGGCGCGACATGGTCGGCGCCGGCGGCGGTGAGGCCTTCTCCCTGCGATGGCAGGGCCAAGGTGTCGTCTCGATCCAACCCGCGGAACGGTGAACGCCATGGTCTTCGAGAAGGTCAACAGCAAGGTCGTCTCGGTCGACATCGCCCGAGCGGGAGGCGTGATCGCCCGCAAGGGAGCCATGCTCTTCTACACCGGCCAGGTGATGTTCTCGCCCCACATGATCCCCGGCGCCGGTGGCGCGGGCCTCGGCGCGATGGCCGGCGTGGCGGGTCGGATGATGGCCGGCGAGCACGAGAAGACGATGCTGGCGCAGGGAAACGGTGTGGTGCACTACGGTTTCGCCGGTCTTGCCGTCCACATCGTCGACCTGCCCCAGGGCGGCACGGTGACCGCCGACGCCTCGCGGCTGCTCGGGCACACCGCGGGCCTGCAGGCGTCGGTGGTGATGATGCAGTCCCAGTCCGGCGGCGGGGGTGGCGGCCTGCGCAACGCCCTGCGCGGCGCGGCGACCGGAGCCCTCACCGGCAACGGGTTGATGACCACGCAGCTGCAGGGCCAGGGCGCGGTCGTGCTGCTCGCCCACGGCGAGGTGATGGAGCTGCGTGTGGGTGGTGAACCCGTGGTCGTCGACCCCCAGGCGTTCGTGGGAACGCTGGGACACGTTCAGACACAGCTGAAGTCGGCGTTGAGTTGGCGGGATGCGGTCGGTCGCGGCGCGGGTGAGGCCATGCAACTGCACTGCACCGGCGACGGCATCGTGTTCGTGCAGGCATCGGAGCAGAAACTGTGAGGGAGAAGTTGTGAGCGACATCCTGAACCCCGGGGTCCTGGTGGGAAACGACAACGTGCCGCACAACTCCTACGCGTACTACATCACCCTCGACAAGCCCTGGATCATGTCGAAGGGCGCGATGATCGCCTACTACGGACAGATGCAGTTCCGGACGTTGATGCAGGGACTGCAGTCGGGACTGCTGTCGTCGATTGCGGGCACGATCAGCGCACCGATGTACATGGGTAACTTCGTGGTGGCCGAGGGCCAGGGGACGTTGATCATCGGCGATCGTGGATTCGACATCAACTCGTTCGACCTCGACGACGGCAACCTCACCGTGCGCGCGGCGAACCTCCTCGCCTTCGAACCGGGCCTGCACCTCAACCAGTCGATCGTGCCCGGCTACCTCACCCTCATCGGGACCGGCAAGTTCCTCGCGTCCTCGAACGGACCGGTGATGTTCGCCGAGCCACCGGTGCGCGTGGATCCGCAGTCCCTCGTCGGTTGGGCCGACTGCCCGTCACCGAGTCACCACTACGACCAGAACTGGGTGAACGGCTTCATGGCCGCCGGCGCGGCCATGATGGGGGCGGGCAGCGGTGAGGAACAACAGTTCGACTTCACCGGCGCGGGAACGGTTCTCATCCAGTCGAGCGAGAAGGTGCGCGACGACGCCGACGTGGTCCGCACCATCGAGACCCAGATCCCCGCGCTGTCACAGGGCGGCATCCGCCGGATCATGGCCACGGCGCAGGCGCACATCAGCCAGCAGTGATGGTCACCCGGCCGATGGCCGGCGCCGTGATCGTTTCGTTACCGACTCGCGGCGAGTTCTCGAATGGATACCGATGCCCTCGACGATTCTCTGTTCGGGCAGGTAACGGTATAGCGTCCTTTTCATAGCGATCAAAGAAATGGGTCGTCGCGTCACACGCGCCTGACCGCGCGTTGTTCGAAAGGCCCGCCATGGACCAGAACATTCTCGAGCACCACATCCCCCAGCCCGCAGGCGTCGAGCCCGCGGTCACCACCCCGGCCACCTTCGCGGCCCCTTCCCTCGCCGACGCGGACACCACGTCGGATTCTGTTCTCGCCGATGTCGCCGACAAGGCAGAGAACCTGTTCGGCGACATCGCCGACGCGCTGCCCGGTCCGCCGGAGAGCCTGCTGCTCGGCGAGCACGGCGGCGTCATCATGCTCGCCGCCCTGGTCATCGCGACCATCGTGATCCTGGCCGCCTCCGCGGCCACCGGGGCACTGTGAGCACGGGCTCCGCACCCATGGGTGTCGGCCCCGACGAGCGCAGCCGCGACTGGCTGACCCTGGCCATCGAGGGCGTTCTCGTCGCCGTCATCCTCGGCACGCTCATCGGCGCGGTCGTGACCGCGCTGCCGCTCATGGGCCTGCTGTCCACGATCGGTGTCATCGCAGCACTGGTCGTCATCGTGCTGCTCGTGGTCCTGGCCGCCTATCTGGGCCGCAGTGCCGACGACGAACCACTCGAGTCGCTGGGCGACGTCGAGAACTTCTGACGCGTCTTCCCTCGCTCAGCCGAGCGCGTAGACGATCCCGAGACCGGCAGCACACGATGCCAACGCCAGGATCAACGACAGTGTCGCATAACCGATCCCGGCGACCACGCGACCGGAGCGCAGCAGCGCCACGGTCTCCACGCTGGCGGTGCTGAAGGTGGTGTAGCCGCCGCAGAAGCCGGTTCCGATCACCGCCTGCCAGTCGGCGTCGACCCCGGCACCGGTCACCAGGCCGGCGACCACACCGAGCGCGAACGATCCGGTGACGTTGATGATGGTGGTCTGCCACGGCGTCGACCACCCGAAACGGTGGCGCAACTCGCCGTCGACCGCGAAGCGGGCCACCGCCCCGAGTGCACCCGCGAGGGTGACGAGGACCGCGATCATCGCGTCATCACCGATCTCGAAGCCATGAATCCAATTGCGGCGCAGATGATCCCAACGATGACGGTCGTCGCGACATAGGCGATCCCGATGACCCGATCGGCACCGGCGAGCAGCCGGTCCGACTCGAGTGCGAAGGCGCTGTAGGTGGTCAGCGAGCCGCAGAACCCGACCCCGACGAGTAAACGGATCCGCTGGCGCACACCGGTGTCGGGACCCGACACCGTCAACCCACCGACCAGCGACCCGAGAATCGTTGCACCGACCAGGTTCACGACGAACGTGGCCCACGGCCACTGTCCGGCCGCCGCCGGATCGAGCCGTTCGGCGGCGTACCGCAGCGCGGTCCCCACCAGCCCACCCCCGAACACCACGGACATCGCGCGCACCTGACGATGCAGGGGGATCGGGGCCGGCGTGTCGGGATCGGTCACCCGCTCACGCTACAACCGGCGCACAGACGCGAAGAAGCGTGCACCGCTCGCTCATCCCCTCCGATGGGGGCGGGAGTGATGCACGCTCCTGGCGTGACAGATCTGCGTCGGGTGCGATCAGACGCGTGCGCTGACCTTCTGGTCGATGTTGCCCTTTGTGGCCTTCGAGTACGGGCAGAAGCCGTGCGCGGTCTGGGCCATCTCGTCGGCGGTCGCCTGCTCCACACCGGGCAGGTAGACGTCGATGTCGGCCGTCAGGCCGAAGCCGCCGTCGGCGCTGTCCTTGCCGAGACCGATCTTGACGTTGACCTCGGCGTTGTCGGGAACGGTGTTACCGGCCTGACCTGCGGTTGCGCGGAGCGCACCCATGAAGCATGCGGCGTAACCGGCCGAGAACAGCTCCTCGGGGTTGCTGCCCTCACCACTGCCGCCCATCTCCTTCGGCGGGCGCAGGTCCAGGTCGATCTGACCCGTCTCGGAGTACACCTGGCCGTCGCGGCCGCCTCCGGTGGACTTGGACGAGATGGTGTAGACGACATCGATGCTCATGTAGCGCTCCCTTTCCTCGATCGGACACGTTCGCATGGTGTGCGAACGGCACTGATGAGGTGAACGACCCGGGGCAGAATTCTGTTCCGCCCCGGGCCGCCGTCACATCAGCTCGCGAGTCCCTCGCGGACCCCCGCCTCGACCTTCTTGCCCAGGTCGGGATCGACGTTGGTCCAGTACTCGAACACGCGGCTGAGCACCGGCTCCTTCACGCCGTCGAGGACGTGGCCGACGATGTTGTCGACGAGCCGATCACGCGCGTCGTCGTCCATCACCTCGCGGACGAGCTGACCCGCCTGCACGAAGTCACCGTCCTCGGGGTGCTCGATGTAGCCGGTACGCAAGGCGTCACCGTCGAAGCTCCACAGGCCCTCGTCGCCGGCGGCCTGCTCGGAGGCGTGCGGTCCGCCGTAGGAGTTCGGGGCGTACACCGGGACCTCGGGCCCGTTGGAGCGGTACGACATCGACCCCTCCTTGGAGTAGGTGTTGATCTCCGCGTTCTTCGCGTAGTTCACCGGCAGCTGCGAGTAGTTGGTGCCGATGCGATAGCGGTGGGCGTCGGCGTAGCTGAACACCCGACCCAGCAGCATCTTGTCCGGCGAGAAGCCGATGCCCGGAACGACATTCGACGGCTCGAACGACGACTGCTCGATGTCGTTGAAGAAGTTGCGCGGATTGCGGTTCAGCGTGAGCGTGCCGACCTCGATCAGCGGGTAGTCCTTCTGCGACCAGACCTTGGTGAGGTCGAACGGGTTGAACCTGTACCCCTCGGCCTCGTCCACGGGCATGACCTGGATCTTGAAGGTCCAGCTCGGGAAGTCACCGGAATCGATGGTCTCGTAGAGATCCTTGCGGTGGTGATCGGGGCTGCTGCCCGCGAGGGTGTCCGCCTCGTCCTGGGTGAGGAAGTCGATGCCCTGGTCGGTCTTGAAGTGGAACTTCACCCAGAAGCGTTCTCCCGCTTCGTTGACCGTCTGGTAGGTGTGCGAACCGAAGCCGTCCATGTTGCGCCACGTCTTCGGGATACCGCGATCACCCATCAACCAGGTCACCTGGTGTGCGCTCTCCGGGCTCAGGGTCCAGAAGTCCCACTGCATGTTGTGGTCACGCAGGGCCGAGCCGGGCAGACGCTTCTGCGACCGGATGAAGTCCTGGAACTTGATGGGGTCCTTCACGAAGAAGACCGGAGTGTTGTTGCCGACCAGATCCCAGTTGCCCTGAGTGGTGTAGAACTTCAGCGCGAAGCCGCGCGGGTCACGCCAGGTGTCGGGGCTGCCCTGCTCACCGGCGACGGTCGAGAAACGCGCCAGCGCTTCGGTTTTCGTGCCCTGCTGCAACACAGCAGCTTTCGTGTACTTCGAGATGTCGTGCGTGATCTCGAGTTCACCGAACGCGCCGCCGCCCTTGGCGTGCACGACACGCTCCGGCACGCGCTCACGGTTGAACTGCGCCATCTTCTCGATGAGGTAGTGGTCGTGCAGCAGGATCGGTCCCTGCGGGCCGGCGGTCAACGACTGGTCGTCGCTGGCGACCGGGATTCCGGTGTTGGAGGTGGTGTGCGGGGTGGAGGCGTGCTGGGTCATCGATGGTCTCCTAGTGGTGCCGTGCGGCTCGCCAGGGCTCGAAGAGTCGCGCTTGTCGGTCGGGCTGCATTCGTTCACGGCCGGAGATGGGACCAACGGTACGGCATCATCTGGACTGGATCCAGATCTCGGGGTCGATCCAGATCAGCCGCGACGGGACCGCATCTGTCCCGGGCGCAGGCGCATCGGCTCGGGCAGCCACTGATTGACGCTGCGACGCAACGTGAACAGCGCCGAGAGCAGGAGCAACGCGAACTGCACCCACGCGATCACCGTCATCACCGGCGAGACCTCGGGGTAGTCGAAGAGCAGGTCGATGCCGACCGGGATGCACAGCAGCATGAGTACGACCGCGGTGACGTAGAAGCTGCGGCAGTTGCGGCTGTGGTGGCGCGCGATGGCGGTCAACAGCGGGTACTGGATCGCCAGCAACACCACGATGGCGATCAGCATGATCACCGGATAGGTCGAGGAGAGCGAGTCGACCTGGGTGGCGGGCGCCGACTCACTGGGATCCGTCGCGATGCCCTCCTCCAGTCGGCCGCGCAGGGCATCGGAGATGGTCCCGAGATTGATCAACCCGTACGCCGCGCTGGCGAGAGCCGCGACGGCGCCGCCCACCCACAGCACGAACGCTTGCTGCAGCGCGCGGGGTGGCGGGCCGATGTCGTCGTTGCGCAGGTCCTTGTCGGCCGACGTCCGGCCGGCCGCGATCTCGGCCATGTCCATGGCGTCGAGCTCGGCGAGGCTGGGGATGGGCTCGGGATCCTGCGGAGTGCTCACGCACCCCAGTGTGGCACCCGACCGATCAGACGAGCAGTTCGGCGATCTGGATCGTGTTCAGCGCGGCACCCTTGCGCAGGTTGTCGCCGGCGACGAACAGCGACAGGCCGCGTCCGTCGGGCACCCCTTCGTCGACGCGGATGCGTCCGACCAGCGATTCGTCGATGCCGGCCGCGTCACGCGGGGTCGGCACGTCGACCAGTCGCACGCCGGCGGCGTCGGCGAGGATCTCGCGCGCACGCGCGGGCGACAACGGCCGGTCGAACTCGGCGTTGATCGACAGCGAGTGGCCGGTGAACACGGGAACGCGCACGCAGGTACCGCTGACCAGCAGCTCGGGCAGGTCGAGGATCTTGCGCGACTCGTTGCGCAGCTTCTGGTCCTCGTCGGTCTCGAACGATCCGTCGTCGACGATCGACCCGGCCAGCGGGATCACGTTGTAGGCGATCGGCGCGACGTACTTCACCGGATCCGGACCGGTGACCGCGGAGCCGTCGTGCACCAGCCCCTCGACACCGTCGATCCCGGCACGCAGCTGCCCGGCGAGCTCCTCGACGCCCGCGAGACCGCTCCCCGAGACCGCCTGGTAGCTCGAGATGATGAGCCGACGCAGACCAGCCTCGGCGTGCAGCGGCTTGAGCACCGGCATCGCGGCCATCGTGGTGCAGTTCGGGTTGGCGATGATGCCCTTGGGCGGGTTCGCGGCCAGATGGCCGTTGACCTCGGAGACGATCAGCGGGACGTCCGCGTCCTTGCGCCACGCCGAGGAGTTGTCGATCACGGTGACCCCGGCCGCGGCGAACCGCGGCGCCTGCTCCCGCGACATCGTCGCGCCGGCGGAGAACAACGCGATGTCGAGACCGGAGGGATCGGCCGTCGCCGCATCCTCCACGGTGATCTCACCGTCGAGCCACGGCAGCTTCTTGCCCGCCGACCGCGACGACGCGAAGAATCGCACCTCGTCGGCGGGGAACTCCCGCTCGGCGAGCAGGGTGCGCATGACGGCACCGACCTGTCCGGTCGCGCCGACGACTCCGATTCGTGTCATGGGTTCACCGCCCCGTTCCGGCGTGGACCTTCGCGACCTCGTCGCCGCCGAGATCGAAGGCGGCGTGGATCGCGCGGACGGCGTCGTCGAGCTCGGTGTCACGGCACAGCACCGAGATCCGGATCTCGGAGGTGGAGATGAGCTCGATGTTGATGCCGGCCTGGCTCAGCGCCTCACAGAACGTGGCCGTGACCCCGGGATGGCTCTTCATGCCGGCACCCACCAGCGACACCTTGCCGATGTGGTCGTCGAACAGGATCTCCGAGAACCCGATCTCGCCCTTGAGCTTCATCAGCTTGTCGACCGCGACCGGTCCGAGTTCCTTCGGCAGGGTGAAGGTGATGTCTGTCTTGCCGGTGTCGACCTTCGAGACGTTCTGCAACACCATGTCGATGTTGATCTCGGCGTCGGCGACGGCACGGAACACCCGCGCGGCGTAGCCGGGCTTGTCGTCGAGCCCCACCACGGTGATCTTGGCCTCGCTGCGATCGTGTGCGACTCCGGTGAGAATTGCGTCTTCCACTGCGATGTCCTCCATCGAACCGGACACGATGGTGCCGGGCTTGGTCGTGTACGACGAGCGAACGTGTACGGGAACGTTGTATCGGCGTGCGTATTCCACGCATCGCAGCATCAGGACCTTGGCGCCGCACGCGGCCATCTCGAGCATCTCCTCGAAGGAGACGGTCGCGAGGTGTCGTGCGTCGGGGACGATGCGCGGGTCGGCGGAGTAGATGCCGTCGACGTCGGTGTAGATCTCGCACACGTCGGCGTTCAGCGCCGCGGCCAGCGCGACGGCGGTGGTGTCGGAACCGCCGCGACCGAGCGTGGTCACGTCCTTGGTGTCCTGCGAGACGCCCTGGAAGCCGGCGACGAGGACGATCTTGCCCTCGTCGAGCGCGCTGCGGACGCGGCCGGGGTTGACGTCGATGATCTTGGCCTTGCCGTGGCTGCTCGTCGTGATGACGCCGGCCTGCGATCCGGTGAACGACTGCGCCTGCGCGCCCATCGAGCTGATCGCCATCGCGACGAGCGCGTTGGAGATGCGCTCACCGGAGGTGAGGAGCATGTCCATCTCGCGGGCGGGCGGCGAGGGGCACACCTGCTCGGCGAGGTCGAGCAGCTCGTCGGTGGTGTCGCCCATCGCCGAACACACGACGACGACGTCGTTCCCCTGCTTCTTGGTGGCGACGATCCGCTCGGCCACGCGACGGATGCGTTCGGCCGATGCGACCGACGATCCGCCGTACTTCTGCACCACGAGCGCCACGCCGGCCTACCTCCACCTGTCCTCGTCTGTGTACCGCCATCTGAGACTCGCCATACCCTACCGGCCCACCTGCGCCATGACCGATTCGAGCGGTGACCTGGCCGGATCGGTTCGATCGCGGGGCTTACGATCTGTAGTCGTGGCAGGAACCCCCTCGGCGAGCACCCCCACGGCGACCGATCGTCCCGGGTCGAGCACCGACGACCTCGAGCCGGCGTCGACCGACACCGCATCACCGGTCGAGTCCGGTTGGGCAGCCCGACACCAGGACTGGCTGGCGCCGATCGCGATCTATCTCGCGATCCGGGCAATCGGGCTGCTGACGCTCGCCCGCTTCGCCGACCTGCGGGGTGGCTCGGTCGGCTACTTCCTCTCGTCCTGGGACGGCAAGTGGATGCTGGCCATCGCAGAGCACGGATACAACGGGGTGCCCTTCACGCAGGCCGACGCCCACGGCTATCGCGACGCCAACACCCCCTACGCCTTCTTCCCCGGGTACCCGATGCTCGTCGGTGCGGTCGCGAAACTTCCCGGCGTCACCACGTTCGGCGCCGCGATGGCGGTCAACATCGTGGTCGGCTGCATCGCCGCGGTCGGCGTCGCGCGCCTCGGCGCCCTGTGTTGTCGCCTGATGGGCGACCGACCCCGAGGCGGGTCGGGGTGGTTCACCGACAACCTGCGGATCACCTCGCGCGTCTCGATGTTCCTCAACTCGACCACCGACTCGACCGACGCACCGACGTCGCGCGTGGCCCCGCGCAGGGTCGGACTGATCCTGGTGGTGCTGTTCGCCGCCGCGCCGATGGGCATCGTGCTGTCGATGGCGTACACCGAGGCCCTGTTCTGCGCGCTCGCGGTGTGGGCGCTCGTCGGTGTGCTCGAACGCCGGTGGCTGCTCGCCGGGGCCATGACGATGCTCGCCGGACTCACCCGCCCCACGGCCGTGGTGCTGGTCGGCGTGGTGATGCTGGCGGCTCTGCTCGCCCGTCGCGACGGACCCCGGGCGTGGCTCGCGGTGGTCCTCAGCCCACTGGGCTATCTCGGCTACCTCGGCGTGGTGTGGCACCAGACCGGCAGTCCCACCGGATGGTTCACCATCCAGACCCAGGGGTGGGGCACCGAGATCGACTGGGGCAGGGCCGCCTGGCAGTTCGTCAACTACTCGCTCGTCAACGCCGACGAGGTCGCCGTGGTCGCGACCGCGTGGATCATGGTCGCCACCATCGCACTCGTCGCGGTCTGCGTGTGGGAGCGGTTGCCCTGGCCGGTGCTGCTGTACGGGACGCTGGTCATCGTGTCGATCGTCGCCTCGAGCGGTTTGATGATGAGCCGACCGCGACTGTTGTTGCCCGCCTTCGTGATGCTGATCCCATCGGCGATCGCACTGTCCCGCGCGCGCCCGTTCACCCAGCTGTGGGTGCTCGCCGCGGTGGTGACGCTGAGCTCGTGGTTCGGCGCCCACATGCTGACGGTCTACCCGCACGCGATCTGAGCGCGCGGGGCCGATCACGCGCGAGCGAGCGCCAGCTTCTCGATCCGCGGCAGGGCGATCGCCATGATCGTCAGGTAGGCCGGAGCCCACAGGGGCACACCGAAACTCAGCACGCACCGGTCCTCACCGCGCGGGATCACCTCGTGACGCGTCGCGGGGACACCCGCCACCCGCCACGCCCACGCCCTCCCCTCGGTGAACTCGGTGATGGTGAACGGCAACGGCACCCCCACCGGGGTCCACACCTTGCCGCGCGCTCCCGCCGCGAGCCCGCCGGGGGTGTCGACCTGAGCACCCGAGACCGATGGCCCCCATTCCGGCCAGGCCGTGAGATCGGTGATGACGTCCCACACCGCGGCGGCAGGGGTGTCGATGGTCAGTTCGACCGATGGCATCGCATGTCGCAGTCCCAGTCGCATGGTCCCGACAGTAGGTGTCGTCGCCGACGTGTGTCGGGGGCATGACCCTCCGGGTCACATCTGCGGGGCTCACCGCACCCCGAGCCACCGCGGGCCGGGGAACCCGGTGTCGGTGTCGGTCCCCGACAGCTCGTGCGCGCCGAGTCGATCGCGGGCGGCGCGGATGGTCACCTCGTCACGGATGCCGTCGGCATCGGGACCGAGATCGGTCAGGACGCCGGCGTAGTAGTCGAGGGTGGGCAACCCCGCCTCGCGACGACTGCGTCGATCGGCAAGGGCCAACGCCAGGACGAGAGCAGGGCCGAGGATCAGGATCAGTGTGAAGGTCATGGCACTGACTCTGCGGGCACAACGATCCTGCCAACAGTGGCAGTTGCGACACTCTTCGCAAAGATCCCGCCAGTCAGCGTGCGGCGGCCTCGAACCCCACGCAGAGCAGCTCGACGCCGTGGTCGAGCCGACGCCGCGAATCGGTCAGTCGACGCTCGCGGCCGACGCCGCGCAGGGCCGCGACACGGGGCGGCGGCTCTTCGGTCTCGTCGCCGTCGAGCACGTCGTCGAGGCCGCTGCGGGTGGAGACCTGCTCGGGGTTGGTCCGCAGCAGCTGATCGCTGACGTCGGCCAGCGCGACACCCTGGATGTAGCTCCAGAGGGTCAGGGTCATCTCGGCCGATGTCACGCGGTCGACACCGAGCTGGGAGAAGCCGGCCATCATCCAGTCCAGACACCCCAGACTCGACGCGCCCATGCTGTGTCGCGGTGACGAGTAGGCCAGCACGACCCACGGGTGACGCTGGTAGAGCGCCCAGTCGATCTCGACGGCGACCTGCACGCACTCACGCCACGTGCGGTGACCGACGACGGCGAGATCGTCGCTGAGGGCGTCGCCGCCACCGTCGGTGCGCGCCATCTCGTGCGGGTAGGGGAATCTCCGGCCGACCTCCTCGGTCATGGCCATGAGCAGCGCGTCCTTGTCGGCGACGTGGCGGTAGAGCGACATCGCGCCCACCCCGAGACGGTCGGCGATCTTGCGCATGGTGACCGCCGCGAAGCCCTCGGCGTCGGCGAGATCGATCGCCGCCTCGACGATCGCCGACCGGGTCAGGCGCGTCGTCGACGTCGATTCGGTCATCGCACGTCACCTCCCGTCGACGGTGGCGCAGAGCACCACAGAATTCATTTGCGTACAGCGTACCCAACTGGGTATCTTTGCCGGAGCAAACCATCCGCGTACGCCGTACGCGCACCGGTGTCGGCAGTCGAGTCAGCAGAGGAGGACAGCAGCATGAGCACGATCGCGCAGACAACAGGAGGCGCCGACCCGCGAGGGACGCAACCGCGCACCGACCCCCGCGCCTGGCTGGGCCTCGCGATCATGTCGCTGCCGGTCCTGCTGGTCGCCATGGACTTCTCGGTCCTCTACCTCGCCATCCCGACCATCACCGATCAGCTCGAGCCGACGGCGGCCGAGCAGCTCTGGATCGTCGACATCTACGGCTTCCTCATCGCCGGCCTGCTCATCACGATGGGCAACATCGGTGACCGCTTCGGGCGCCGCAAGATCCTGCTGACGGGCGCGACGCTGTTCGGCCTGGCGTCGGTGATCGCGGCCTTCGCACCCAACCCCGAGGTGCTCATCGGCGCGCGCGCCCTGATGGGCGTCGGTGGCGCGACACTGCTGCCGGCGAGCCTGTCGCTGATCAGCAACATGTTCCCCAACCTGCGCCACCGCTCGCTGGCGATCGGCGTGTGGACCGCGTGCTTCGCCGGCGGCTCGGCCGTGGGCCCGGTCATCGGCGGCGTGGTGCTGCACCACTTCTGGTGGGGTTCGATCTTCCTTCTCAACGTGCCGATCCTGCTCGTGCTGCTGGTGCTCGCGCCGCGGTTCGTCCCCGAATACCGTTCGGGCACCACCGATCCCTTCGATGTCCTCGGTGTCGTGCTGTCGCTGCTCGGCATCCTGCCGCTGGTCTACGCGATCAAGCATCTTGCCGCCGACGGTGTCGATGCCGTCGGGATCGTCTCCGCGGTCATCGGTGTGGTCGCGATCGTGGCGTTCATCCGACAGCAGCGCAGCGCGAAACACCCGCTGCTGCAGATCAACCTGTTTCGTCTCCCTGCGTTCACCTCGGCGATCATGGCCGCGTTGACGTGCATGATGACCCTCGGCGCGCTGTCGTACCTGACCGGCATCTACCTGCAGTCGGTGCTGGGTCGCGATGTGTTGGCCGCCGCTCTGGCGGGTGTCCCGATGGCCGTCGCCGTCGCGGTGTTCTCACTGGGGGCGTCGCGGATCAGCTCGTTGCTCGGCAATCGCGGCGCCTTCGTGACGGCGCTTCTGTTCGCCGCGGTCGGCAATCTCGGGTTGCTCGGCCTGGGCACCGACACCCCGCTGTGGATCTACCTCGCGGCGACCACCGTCGCCGGCGTCGGGTACGGCATCGTCTTCAGCCTGGTGTCGGAGGTCGCGGTGGCCTCGGCCCCGCCCGAGCGTGCGGGCGCGGCATCGGGCATCTCCGAGACGAGCTTCGAGCTCGGCACCTCGCTCGGCCTCGCGCTGATCGGTTCGCTGGCGACACTGGTGTTCCGCGGCAATTCCGACGGACGCGACTTCTCCGACACCCTCGGTGAGACCCTGCGGCACGCAACACAACTCGGAACCGGCCAGGGTGACGATCTGGCGCAGACCGCCCGAACCGCGTTCGTCGACGGGCTGCATGTCGCCGTGGGCACCAGCGCAGGAATACTGGTGCTGATGGCCGCGGTGATCGCGGTCGTGCTGCGCCGCCGACCAGCGCGCTGATGGTGCCCGCACCGCGGGCGCAGGGAGGGACGACAACCGTGCACGAACTCTTCGAGAAGCGATGGAGCGCGCGAGGCCTCGACGCCTCGGCGACCATTCCCGCCGATCACCTCACCTCGATCCTGGAGGCGGGGCGCTGGGCGCCGACCTGGGGGTCGACGCAACCCGTGCGGTTCGTGGTGGGAGTGCGTGGCGATGCGACGTTCACCACGCTGACCGAGGTCCTCAGCCGCGGGAACGCCTGGGCGAGCGCGTCATCGGCGTTGATCCTGCTCACCACTCGCGACGACGCCACCGACGCGAACGCGACCACCTATGGAGCCGTCGACCTCGGCCTCGCGACCGCCCAGATGATCCTGCAGGCCGTCGATCTCGGATACGTGGGTCACCCGATGGCCGGTTTCGAGGTCCCCGCGACCATCGAGCGTTTCGAGATCCCCGCCGGTGAGCGGCCGCTGGTGCTGCTCGCGGTCGGGACCCTCGCCGACCCGGCCACACTGGAGCCGAAGATCGCCGAGAAGGACGCGCGCGAGCGCACGCGACGGCCCCTGGGCGAGATCGCGTTCGCCGAGCGCTGGGGCCACCCCTTCGGCGGATGAGTTCCGACGACGGCTCGGCACACCATCCGCCGCCCCCGCGGCCGTCGTTGCGGGCGCTGTTCTTCGGGGTGTCGGGCTTCGGCACGCGCTGGCCGGCCGCGGTACGGGCCGCGGCCGCGTTCGCGCTGCCGGCCGTGGTCCTGCTGATCGGCGGGCTCGGTCACAACGCACTGTTCGCCGCACTCGGTTCGTTCGCGGTGCTCTACGGCGAGAACCGTCCCTTCCGGATCCGATGGCGGGTCATCGGCATCGCCTCGGCGGCGCTGCTGGCCTCGGTCGCGGTGATGGGATCCCTCGGCCACCTCGCCGACCTCGACGCCTCGGCCGCGGTGCGGTCGGGACTGGTGATGGCGTCGGTCGTCATCGCCGGTGTCGCGGTGTTCGTGGGCAACGCCCTGCGGATCGGTCCGCCCGGGCCGCTGTTCTTCGTGCTGACCGGCGGGATCTCCGCGACGGTGACCCAGCACGGTGTGAACCCGTGGGTCGTCGTCGGGTGTACCGCGGCCGGGACCGTCGGCTCGATGGTCGCCGGCATGGCCCCGGCGCTGGTGCACCGCTCACGACCCGAGGAGTCGTCGGTGAGCGCGGCCGTCGCCGCGATCGACGACTACCTCGCGACCGACGCCCCACCGGAATCGGCGCTGCGCCAGGGTGCGTCGGGGCAGCTGCTGCACGCCTGGAGCGTGTTGCACGACGCCGCACAGACCGACGGCGCTCTGGCGCGGCGACTCCGGCAATCGCACCATCGACTCCACGGCGCCACCGACGACGAGACCCTCTCGACCGCACCGCTGCCGCGCCCGTCGGTGGGACAACGACTCCGGGCCGCCGCGCACCCGAACAGCCACGCCACGGTCGCGACCGTCCGGGTGGTCGTCGCGGCCACCGTCGTCGGGCTCGTCTCGGTCGCGGTCGGGCTGAGTCGACCGGACTGGGCGATCGCCGCGGTCGTCCTGGTTCTGCAGCTCGGGCCCGACCGCATCCGCGGTGTGTTGCGGGGCGCCCATCGACTCGCCGGAACCGTTGTCGGCGTGGGCCTGTTCGCGGTGGTGCACCTCCTCGAGCCGGGCAGTGTGGCGCTCGTCGCGATCCTGACCGTCCTCACCTTCACGATCGAGATCAGCGTGGTGAGCAACTACGGACTCGCCGTCCTCGCCATCACACCCCTCGCCTTGCTGATGTCGCCGACGACAGCGGGCCTCGCGGTGATCGCGGGCGACCGGATCATCGAGACGGCACTGGGCGTGGCCGTCGCGGTCGCCGCGTTGTGGGTCGTGAGCCCCGGCGCACATCGACGCACCACGCGGTGGTCCCGGTCGGCCGCGGTCGGGAACATGCGACGCCTGCTCGACGACGTCGCCGTCACCTCACCGCACACCGACGCCGCGCGGGCGGGCCGCCGGGATGTGCAGTGGGCGCTGATGGAGGCCGAGCTCGCGGCCACCGAGAGCGCGGTCGACGAACCCCGTTGGGCCCACACCGACTGGCCCTCCCACGTACACCTGCGTCACCTCGGCCACGACCTTCTCGCCGCGTGTTGGACGGCGCCGCGTGACCGTCCGCTCGGCGCGGACGTGGTCTCCGACCTCCGAGCCCGTGCGGCCAAGGTCGGGTGACCTGAAGGGGACAGTCGGGTGAGCTCTCGGAGACGACTGTTTGGCCCATCACGGGGGCGGGGGTATCGTCTGCCACCATGCGGCGCAGCCTCCTTCTCGGGTGCCGCGGCGGGGTCTGATCAGACCGGCTCCCCGTCGCGGGGGTCGATCCTGCGCCGGTCACTTCATCCACGACCACGGAGAAATGACCTTCCATGCCTGCAGCAGACAGTTTTCGTTCCGGAGCCAGCCGCATCGTCTCGCCCGGCGGCCCCGTCCCCTCTGATCAACCGAGCTGGAACACCCAGCGCGCGTCGGCGATGCCGTCGCATCGGTACAAGCCCTTCGCCGACGAGGTCGAGTCCATCACGCTGGCCGACCGCACCTGGCCCGACCGGGTCATCGACCGCGCCCCGGCGTGGTGCGCGGTCGATCTGCGCGACGGCAACCAGGCGCTGATCGACCCGATGAGCCCCGCGCGCAAGCGCCGGATGTTCGACCTGCTGGTCCGTATGGGCTACAAGGAGATCGAGGTCGGCTTCCCCTCGGCCAGCCAGACCGACTACGACTTCGTCCGCGAGATCATCACCGACGGAGCCATCCCGGACGACGTCACCATCCAGGTCCTCACCCAGTGCCGTGACGAACTGATCGAGCGCACCTTCGACGCCTGCCGCGGCGCGAACCGGGTGATCGTGCACTTCTACAACTCGACCTCGGTCCTGCAACGCCGCGTCGTGTTCCGCGCCGACAAGGCCGCGATCACCAAGATCGCCACCGATGCCGCCCGCAAGGTGAAGTCGGAGGAGCAGAAGTACCCCGACACCCACTGGCGCTACGAGTACTCCCCGGAGTCGTACACCGGGACCGAGCTCAGCTACGCCAAGGAGGTGTGCGACGCGGTCACCGAGATCATCGCTCCCACCCCGGCCGACCCGATCATCCTGAACCTGCCGGCCACCGTCGAGATGGCGACGCCGAACGTGTACGCCGACTCCATCGAGTGGATGCACCGCAACCTGGCTCGTCGCGACTCGGTGATCCTGAGCCTGCACCCGCACAACGATCGCGGAACCGCCGTGGCCGCAGCAGAACTCGGTTACCAGGCGGGCGCCGACCGCATCGAGGGCTGCCTGTTCGGCAACGGGGAGCGCACCGGCAACGTGTGCCTGGTGACCCTCGGGATGAACCTGTTCAGCCGTGGCGTCGACCCGCAGATCAGCTTCGCCGACATCGATGAGATCCGCCGCACCGTCGAGTACTGCAACCAGCTGGGCGTACCCGAGCGCCATCCCTACGGTGGCGATCTGGTCTACACCGCGTTCTCGGGCAGCCACCAGGACGCGATCAACAAGGGCCTCGACCAGATGAAGATCGACGCCGACGCCGCCGATTCCGACATCGACGACCTCTACTGGCAGGTTCCGTATCTGCCCATCGACCCCAAGGACGTCGGCCGCACCTACGAGGCCGTGATCCGCGTGAACAGCCAGTCGGGCAAGGGTGGCGTCGCCTACATCATGAAGTCCGACCACGGGCTGGCCATGCCGCGGCGACTGCAGATCGAGTTCAGCCGTGAGATCCAGAAGATCACCGACGGCGAGGGCGGCGAGGTCTCGCCGAAGGAGATGTGGGACGTCTTCGCCGACGAGTACCTGCATCCGCTGCGACCGTTGGAGCGCATCAGCCAGCGCGTCGACGCCGCCGAGACCGACGACGGTGAGGACCGCATCAGTGCCGTGGTCAAGGTCGACGGCGTCGAGAAGGAGATCGCCGGCCGGGGCAACGGGCCGCTCGCGGCGTTCGTCGATGCCCTGGGCACCGTCGGGTTCAACATCCGGATCCTCGACTACAGCGAGCACGCGATGACCGCGGGCTTCGATGCCAGCGCGGCCAGCTACGTGGAGACCGAGATCGACGGCGAGGTCGTGTGGGGCGTCGGCATCGCCACCTCGATCACCACCGCGACGCTGCGCGCGGTCGTCTCGGCCGTCAATCGCAACCACCGCAAGCGGTTCGGGTCGGGACAGGGCGACGACGTCGCCGCAGGTCCCGCGCCGCGCACCTGGGCGCCGTAGCCCGCGTCGACCCGCCCTGAACCGACGAACCCGCCTCCTGCATGAGGCGGGTTCGTCAGTTCGAAGCGGGCTGGCACACGCCGGCTGCCCTTGACGGCGACGTGGTCATGGACCACACTCCACGGATACATGTGACGAGCCGTCACAGCTAACCGAGGGGTCGATGATGACACCACAGTTCGACGCGATCATCGTCGGCGCAGGCTTCGGCGGCATGGGTGCCGCGATCGCACTCCGCGAACTGGGGTACGAGCGTCTGTCGATCCTCGATCGCGAGGACGACCTCGGCGGTACGTGGCACGTCAACCACTACCCCGGGCTCGCCGTCGACATCGCCTCGGTGACCTACTCGTACTCGTTCGCCCCGAACCCCCACTGGTCGCGACTGTTCGCACCCGGCGCCGAGCTGAAGAAGTACGCCGAACACATCGCCGACACCTACGACCTGCGGCGCGCGATGCGTTTCGGGGTCAGTGTGCAGCGCGCCGAATGGAATGGCCGCGAACACCACTGGACCGTGACCACCGACGCGGGCGAGACCCTCACCGGACGCTTCCTCGTGACCGCCACCGGATTCCTGTCCCAACCCCACACGCCCGACTTCCCGGGTATCGACGAGTTCGCGGGCACGATCATCCACACCACGCGATGGGATGACGACCACGACTTCACCGGCGAACGTGCCGCGATCATCGGCACGGGTGCCACGGCGGTGCAGCTCATCCCCGAGATAGCTGCGCGCGCAACCGCTCTCACGGTGTTCCAGCGCACCCCCATCTGGGTCGTGCCGAAGATCGACTTCGCCATACCGCCGTTCGTGCAGCGCCTGTTCGCCCGCGTGCCGCGCACCCAGCGGGCGGCACGATCGGTCAACAACGCGATCCTCGAGGGGATCATGGTGGTGGGTGTCCTGCACTTCCGGCAGGCCAAGATCGTCAACAAGATCGCCGCCGCCGCCGCGCGGGCGCACCTGCGGGTCTCGGTCCGCAGTCGCGCGACGAGGAAGGCCCTCACACCGCACTACGACTTCGGCTGCAAACGACCGACGTTCTCCAACAAGTACTTCCGCACGTTCAACCGCCCGAACACCCGGCTGCAGACATCGTCGATCGAACGCTTCGAGAGCGACGCGGTGATCACCGCCGACGGCACCCGCACACCGATCGACACGCTCGTGCTGGCGACCGGTTTCAACCTCTGGGACACCAATTTCCCGGCGTTGCAGATCATCGGACGCGAGGGACGCGACCTCGGTGCGTGGTGGCGTGAACACCGGTTCCAGGCCTACGAGGGCATCACGATCCCGAGGTTCCCGAACCTGTTGAGCCTGAACAGTCCGTACTCCTACAGCGGGCTGTCCTACTTCACGACGATCGAATCGCAGATGGCCCACATGCGCCGTCTGCTCGGCGAGCTGTCGCGGCGTGGCGCGGCCACCTTCGAGGTGACCGACGACGCCAACTCCGCCTTCCTGGACGACGTCACCGAGAAGCTCGGCGACTCGGTCTTCTACGGCGGCCAGTGCTCCACCTCGCGGAGCTACTACTTCAACCAGCACGGCGAGGCGGCGCTGCTGCGTCCGACCTCGACGTCGAACAGCCTCCATTCGGCCTCGACGTTCCCGCTCTCGGATTACGCATTCGGAACCAGCACCCAACCCGTCTGAGACGCCGCTGCGGGCCCCACCCCGTCACGCGGTACGGCCGTTCTCGCCGTAGCGGTCACTCGATGCTCGCGCACAACCCACGGATGTCCTCGGCCACAGCGGCGTTCACGCGACGGTCGAGGGCCGTCGGTCGGTGGAGGATCTCGTAGACGCGGGCCGCGCGGACGCCGGAGAGCACCAGCCGATGGACGTGGGGATGCCGCACCGCGTGACGGGGCATGAGCGCGATGCCGTGGCCGGCGGCGACCATGGCCTCGATGACCGCGAAGTCGTTGATGCGGTGGACGACCCGAGGTGCGACACCGGTCACCGTCGCGAGGGACAGCAGCACGTCGTCAACCGGGAACCCACCGCGCACGCTGATCCAGTCCTCGCCGTCGAGGTCATCGAGACTCACCGACTCACGCTCGGAGAGGCGATGGTCCGGCGGGACGACGAGGTCGACGGGTTCCCGCATCACCACGGCGGAGCGAACGCGGGGCGAGGTGATCGACGGCGCGCGTTCGTCGCGGTGGGTGAGCACAAGATCGTGGTCGGCCAGCGCATCGGGCGCCGAGCCGTAGGGCACGTCGACATCGACGGCCACGAGGTCGATCCCCGACGACCGCGTCGCCGACAGCAGACCCGGCAGCAGCAGCGCTGCGGCCGAAGGGAACATCGCGAGTCGCACCGTGCCGACGGTGGTGCGAGAACGGGCGGCCATCTCCTCGGCGGCCCGGTCGACGGCGGCGATCACCTCGTCGGCGCGCAGCACCAGCGCACGGCCCGCGTCGGTGAGCCGCAGGCCGCGCCCCTGCTGCTCGAGGAGCTCGATACCCGCCTCGCGGGCCAGAACCTTGAACTGCTGCGACACCGCCGACGGCGTGAGGCGCATCGCATCGGCGACGGCGCCGACACTGCCCCGATCGGCGAATTCCCTGAGCAGCCGCAACCGGTGCACGTCCATGTAGGAAATCTACAACGACCGCGCACAACAATTCGATTGTCCTGAAGCGGGCGCCTCGCCCATCGTTGTCCACATGAGCACTCGCCACCGTCTGATCGGGCTGACCGTCGTCGTGCTGTGGGGCCTGAACTTCATCGCGATCCACGCGGGCCTCGAACACTTCCCGCCGTTCTTCTTCGCCGCGCTGCGCTTCGCCCTGATGGCCGTCCCGGTGATCCTGTTCGTCCCCTTCCCGAACGTCCCCGTGCGGTGGCTCCTGCTCTACGGAACCGGGTTCGGGATCATCCAGTTCGCGTTCCTGTTCCTGGCCTTGGCGACCGGCATGCCGACCGGACTCGCGTCCCTGGTGCTGCAGTCGTCGGCCCCGTTCACCGTCGTCCTCGGGGTGGTGTTGCTCGGCGAGCGGATGACGCGGCGGCAGGTGGTGGGCATCGGTGTCGCGATCGGCGGCATGGTGCTGATCGGGATCGACCGCGCCGAGGCCGGCGCCGGGATCGGCGTGCTCCCGATGCTCCTCACACTGATCGCGGGACTGGGGTGGGCGTTCGGCAATCTCGGCAGCCGCATGGCCAAGCCCGACAACCCCATGCGGCTCACGTTGTGGATGTGCGTGATCCCGCCGATCCCGCTCTACCTCGTGAGCCTGGTGATCGAGGGACCCTCGGCCGGGGTCGACGCACTGTCGACCGCGTTCACGCACGAGGGTCTGATCGCGCTCGGTGGACTCGCCTACGTGATCGTGCTGGGAACCGTCGCCGGGTCGGGACTGTGGACCTATCTGATGAGCAAGCACCCGGCGAGCACGGTGGCGCCGTTCTCGCTGCTGGTGCCCGTGGTGGGGATCACCGCCTCGTGGCTCGTGCTCGGTGAGGATCCGTCTGCGCTGCAGCTCATCGGGGCCGCGGTGGTCATCGTCGGCTGCCTGGGCGGGATGATGGGCGCGGCGGGCAGAGCGGTCCCTGTGACAGACTCATCGGCATGTCCGACGCCCCCACGCAACGCCGGGCGCGCCTCCCGATTCGTACCCGGACGGCGCTCGCGGCGGCCGCAGGAGCTCGCTGGGCCTCCCAGAGAACCGGTCGCGGCAAAGGCTCCATGATCGGTGGCCTCATCGCCGCGAAGATCGACCCCTCGATCATGGGTCGCCTCGCGGGCGGTAAGGCCACCGCGCTCATCACCGGCACCAACGGCAAGTCCACGACGACCAAGATGACCGCCGCGGCATTGGCCGGGCTCGGTGGTGTGATCAGTCAGGCCGACGGCGCCAACATGGACGCCGGCATCATCGCCGCACTCACGCTCGGACGCGACGCTCCGTATGCCGCGATCGAGGTCGACGAGCTGCACGTACCCCACGTGTCCGACGCGGTCGATCCCGATGTGCTTGTGCTGCTGAATCTCTCACGCGATCAGCTCGACCGTGTAGGCGAGATCAACATCATCGAGCGCAGGCTGCGCGAGGGCATCGCCAAACACCCCGACATGACGGTGATCGCGAACTGCGACGACGTACTCGTCGCCTCCGCGGCGTACGACGCGGCGAACGTGGTGTGGGTCGCGGCCGGCGCCGGATGGGCCAACGACTCGGTGAGCTGCCCACGCTCGGGCGAACCGATCATCCGTTCCGGCGACGACTGGTACAGCAGCGGAACCGACTTCCGGCGCCCCACACCCTCGTGGTGGTTCGACGACGACTCCATCCACGGCCCCGACGGCTTCACCGCGCCGATGACCCTCACCCTGCCCGGGAAGGCCAACCGCGGCAACGCGACCCAGGCCGTCGCCGCGGCGGTGGCCATGGGCGCCGACCCCCACGCCGCGGTCGCCGCGGTGTCCGGTGTCGGCGAGGTCGCCGGGCGGTACGGGGTGCGCACCGTCGGCCCGCACTCGGTCCGTCTGCTGCTCGCCAAGAACCCGGCCGGATGGCAGGAGGCGCTGTCGATGATCGATCCCGATGCCGCCGGACTGGTGATCGCCGTCAACGGCCAGGTGCCCGACGGCGAGGATCTCTCGTGGCTCTGGGACGTGCGTTTTGAGCACTTCGAGAACACGACGGTCGTCGCCGCGGGAGAACGGGCCTCCGACCTCGGGGTGCGCCTCATCTACGCCGGGGCCGAGCACCAGACCATCCCCGATCCGTTGGTGGCCATCGCCTCGTGCCCTCCCGGCCGGGTGGATGTCCTCGCCAACTACACCGCGTTCCGTGACCTCGGCGTCGCCATCGACCGGATCGAACGCTCGGAGGGGACCCGCCGTGGCTGACCAGACCTCGACTCTCCGAATCGGTTTGGTGCTGCCCGACGTGATGGGCACCTACGGTGACGGCGGCAACGCCCTCATCCTCCGCCAGCGCGCACGGATGCGCGGCATAGACGCCGAGATCGTGCAGATCACCCTCGACGACCCCGTCCCCGAGTCGCTCGACGTCTACACGCTCGGTGGGGCCGAGGACTACGCGCAGCGTCTCGCCACCCGACACCTCCTGCGATACCCGGGTTTACAGAAGGCCGCCGCCAAGGGGGCGCCCGTGCTGGCGATCTGCGCCGCCATCCAGGTTCTGGGTCACTGGTACGAGACCTCGGCAGGCGAGCGGGTCGAGGGCATCTCGATGCTCGATCTCACCACCACACCGCAGGCGACCCGCAGCATCGGCGAGCTGGTCACCAGCCCCACCCTCGCTGGTCTCACACAGCAACTCACGGGATTCGAGAACCACCGCGGTGGAACGATTCTCGGCACCGACTCGGTTCCGCTGGCCCGCGTCGACTCCGGTCACGGCAACCGCGCCGGGGATCGAGCCGACGGCGCTGTCACCGGGTCGGTGATCGGCACCTACCTCCACGGTCCGGTGCTCGCCCGCAATCCCGAGCTCGCCGACCACCTGTTGTCGCGGGCCATGGGTGGCGCGACACTGCCACCGCTCGATCTGCCGGAGATCGACCAGCTGCGCCGTGAACGGATCGCGGCGGCGAAGCGGTAGCTGAGGCACCGTTCGGTGTCGGTGCTGCGTGCGACGGTGGAACGATGATCACGGGTCCGCGACACCAGCTCTTCGCCACCGTGCGCCCTGACAGCGATCGCGACGTCGCCGACCTCGACACCTTCGCGTGGTCGCTGGTGACCGAGCTGTGTCGCGCGCTCGACCTGACCGTCGTCGAGCAGGGCACCGAGACGCTCGACGGCGGGGTCACCGTCACGTCCGTCGGCACCGACGAGACCGCGGATCCCATCACCATCACGACGTTCTGGCGCCACGCCTGCACCGTGGTCGACATCCCATCCGGCGCCGCGCCAGACCCGCGGACCACGGGGGCGGTGTTGGAGGCCGAGGTCGCCCATTCCGAGGACTTCGCCGTGGTGGCCGGCGCCACGCACCCGGCGGGAGGGCACATGACGTCGGTGTACGAGGTGCTGTGGTGCGACAACAGTCGGAGACACTGGGAGCGGGCCGATCTGGGGCCGACACTCGAGGAGCTCGACTGAGTCAGCCGATCACCCGGCACCGCTCGCGGGTGCGGTCGACGGCGAACCAGCCTGCCTCGAAATCCTGCCAGCGTTGCAGGTGCTCCCGCGTGTTCTCGCCGTCGCGGGCGACCGCACGCTCGAGTCGTTCCGGGGCGGTGGGGCCGTCGAGCCACAGCGCGTGGTCGGCGCGATCGGCCATGGCGGTCCGCGCACTCGACACCCCCTCGATGACCAGGAGTGGTTCCCACCGGATCCACACGCGTGGACCCGGCTCGGCGGTGTCGCCACGCCACACACGCGGTCGGTGCCGGTAGTCGTGTCGGCGTGTATACGCCTGCAGCACCTCGTGTTCGAGCTCCGGCCACCATCCCACCGGGTCATCCCACGTGGCGAACTCGTCGGTGCGGATGAGCACGGCACCGCGCCGGCGCTCGCCCAGCGCACTCATCAGCTGATCGGCGAACGACGACTTTCCGGCGCCCGACGGCCCGTCGATCACCACGATGCCCGAACGGAGCTCGTCGGCGAGATCCGATGTCACCGAACGGGAATCGAGATCAGGAGACGACACGACGGCGACTACGTGAGAACACGGCGACCCGACATGGCGCGCCCGAGGGTGAGTTCGTCGGCGAATTCGAGGTCACCGCCCATGGGCAGACCGGAGGCCAGTCGGGTGACCGACAGGCCCGGGAAGTCCTTGAGCATCCGCACGAGATAGGTCGCGGTGGCCTCACCCTCGGTGTTCGGGTCGGTCGCGACGATGACCTCGGTGACGTCGACGCCGTCGGCCTGATTACCTAGACGCCGCAACAGTTCTCGGATCCTCAGCTGGTCGGGACCGATGCCGCCGAGCGGGTCGAGGGCGCCACCGAGGACGTGGTAGCGACCCTTGAACTCCTTCGTGCGCTCGATCGCCTGCACGTCCTTGGGTTCCTCGACCACACAGATCTTCGTGGTGTCGCGGCGGGCGTCGGAGCAGATGCGACACAGCTTGTCGGCGGAGACGTTGCCGCATTCGGCGCAGAAGGTGACGTCGTCGCGGACGTGTCCGAGAGCGGCGATCAACCGGTCGAACTCCTGGTTCTCGGAGCCGAGCAGGTGGAACGCAATACGCTGTGCGCCTTTGGGTCCCAGACCGGGAAGCTTGGCCAGCTCGTCGATCAGATCCTGGATCGGTCCCTCGTACACAGGGGTGTCACTGACCCAGGCCGGGGCCGCCGAATCCGGGCAGCCCGCCACCCAGTCCGCCGAGGCCGCCGGCCAGGGGGCCCATGGTCTGCGACGCCAGGGCGTCGCGCTTGCTCGCGAGGTCGGCGAGCGCGCCGACGATGAGATCCTGCAGTGTCTCGACGTCATCGACGTCGATCACCTTCGGGTCGATCGTCACGCCGGTCACGTCGCCGGTACCGCTTCCGGTCACGGTGACCAGGCCGCCACCGGCCGTGCCGGTCAGCTCGGTCTCCGCGATCTGGTTCTGCGCGGCGAGAAGCTGCTCCTGCATCTTCTGTGCCTGCGCCAACAGTCCTGCCATCGGGTTCTCGGGATCCACGTACTCCAGCGTAGTGGGCGCGCCGCCCAAGTCAGCGCAGCAGACGCTCGACGTGCTCGGCGATCTCGTCCAGGGTCACGCCGTCGGCGGCCTCGGCGTCGAACGACAGGACGTCGGTGCCGCCGAAGATCCGCGACGCGCGGGCGGTGAGCGCGAACTCGAACCGGTCGCCGATCCGTCGCCACTGGGTGATGCCATCGGGGACGGGCGCGCTCATACCGGTGCTGACCTGGTACGTCGGCGCCGTCGTGGTGACCTGGGTCAGCAGGTCACGTTGGATCTGGAAGCAGTCGCTGCTCTCGGTGTCGAGAAAGATGACGGCCTCGAACGCCAGATCGGCGATGCGGTCGTACGACGCGACGATCATCGGACCATCGTCGCACCCGCTGCGTCACGACGGCCCGACTGCGGTGGTGCGGGGTGCGGTGGTGTCGGGTCAGGGCCGGCGGTCGGTGGTGAAGGTGCGGGTACGGCCGGTGAGCGGATCGTCGAAGGTCAACTCGGCCGCGACCAGCCGCAGCGGTCGGGAGAAGTCGCCGCGGTCGGGGCGGGCGGCGAGGTCGTCGTCGATCTCGGGGTAGAGAGGATCGCCGACGATCGGGGTCCCGAGACCGGCCATGTGCACGCGGAGTTGATGGGTGCGGCCCGTGATCGGTGTCAGCCGGTACTCGGCGAGTCCCTCGGTGCCGGATTCCCCGACCACCTCGACGCGGCTGCGCGCGTTCACCGCACCCGCGACGACGCGTGCCCGCAGGTCGGTCGCGTCCTTGACGATGCGATCGGCGACCTCTGTCGGCATCGACACCCGCGGCGCCGGTGCGACCGCGCGATACACCTTGCGCACCTGCCGTTCGGCGAACAAACGCTGGTAGGCGCCCCGCACCTCGGGTCGGAGAGTGAACAGCAGCACGCCGGCGGTCAGCCGGTCGAGCCGATGGGCCGGACTCACCGCATCGATGCCGAGGTGGCGGCGCAGACGCACCAATGCGGTCTGCGTGACATGCGCGCCGCGCGGCATCGTCGAGAGGAAGTGCGGTTTGTCGACCACCACGATGTCGTCGTCGCGGTGCAGGATCGGCATCGCGAACCCGATCTCGACCTCGGTCGGGAGATCCCGGTAGAGGTACACCGGCCGACCCGCCCGGCATCGAGTCGCCGGGGTCAGCGCGATGCCGGTGGAATCGACGACCTCGCCGGCCGCGAAACGCTCGAGCAGGGCCGCATCGCCGACGCCGGCGAACGCCGGGGCCGCACGGAGTACGTCGAGGAGAGCGAGGGCGGGGTCGCGGACCACCACGCGCGTGGCGTCGACACCGTCACGCGGCGGCAGCGGGTGCGCTCGGCGGCGGCGTCCCATCGGTCGGCTCGTTGTTCGACTCAGCGCGACCGAAAAGCGGTCACGAGGTCTCGAGCCGCGTCTTCAGGTTGCCGAGCAACGCCGACTGGATGCGGTTCAGCCCCTTGGGGGCGAAGGTCTTCTCGAAGAAGCCGCCGATGCCACCGGCACCCTGCCACTGCGTGGTGGTCGAGACCTTCGAACCCGAACCCGCCGGGGTGACGGTGTAGGTGGTGACCATCGTCGAGTTCGCGTCGGTCTCGGTGATCGAGTTCGCGTCGGCCGTGACCGTCGCCTTCACGTTCCGCGAGCGCTTCTTCGTCGCCTGCAGCGTCCACTGCGCGACGGTGCCCGCGCCGGACTTCCCGCTCACCACCTGGTAGTCGAGGTACTGCTCGGGCAGGATCTGCGGACGCACCACGGTGTAGTCCGACAGCGCCGAGAGCACCGCGTCGGGTGCTGCGTTGATGTCGATCGACTGGGTCGCCGAAACCTGGGCCACGAGAATCTCCTCGGTGTCGGGCCCGCCGGAAGGGCAGGCCGTGTCGTGCCGAACAGATTACCGGTGGTCAGCCCCTCCTGATCGCCACCGGCGCCGACCCCGCGAGGGTGCGGGCGACCACGCAGTAGCGCTCGGTGAGTTCGAGGAGCTTCGCGACCTTGGCGTCGTCGGCGTCGGTGTCGAAGGTGAAGGTCAGCGAGATGTCGGTCATCCCGACGGGCACGTCGCGGTCGATGCCGAGGGTGCCGCGAGCGTCGAACGCGCCGTCGGCACGCACCTGTGCGTTGCGGATGTCGAGCGACATCGCCGTCGCAACCGAACGGAACGTCACCCCGGCACACGCCACGAGCGCCTGCAGCAGCATGTCGCCCGAGCAGGCCTCGCTGCCGTCGCCGCCGGTGGTGGGGTGCAGACCGGCGGTGATGGGACCGGCCCAGGTGTCGACGGTGCAGGTGATGTCCCCGTCGGTGAACGTCCCGACGGCGTGCAACGGCGCGAGGGCGGCCTCGGGCTGTTCCTTGTACTGGTCCTTGAGCGGCTTCTGCAGTTCGCGCAGTGCGGTGGCGTCCATGGACCAATCGTGGCACGCGTCGAGTGGTGTTCATTCACGCGCCATCCGGTCGTGTCCGGTGGCTGGTTGGCGGGGCCGAGAGCGGAGTCCTAGTCTCATCGAGATGACTTCAGACACAGCGGCGGGATCGGGCGAGGTGCTGAGGCGGCGGCGGTCGCAGGCGGGGTCGAACGACCGCGAGATGGGGACCGACGCGTTCGCCCGCGGTGTCGAGACGCTTCTCGCGAGCTACCGCGCGATCCCCGACCACGCCACGGTCCGCTTGGCGAAGAAGACCTCCAACCTCTTCCGCCGTCGCGCGAAGAACCCGTACCCGGGACTCGACGTGTCCGGCCTCGACCGGGTGATCTCCGTCGACCCCGACGCGATGACCGCCGACGTCGCCGGGATGTGCACCTACGAGAACCTCGTCGAGGCGACCCTCCCCTACGGTCTCGCACCACTGGTGGTGCCCCAGCTCAAGACCATCACCCTCGGCGGTGCGGTCACCGGACTCGGTATCGAGAGCACATCGTTCCGCAACGGGCTCCCGCACGAGTCGGTGCTCGAGATGGACATCCTCACCGGTTCGGGGGACATCGTCACCGCGAGTCCCACCAACAGCAACGCCGACCTCTTCCACGGCTTCCCCAACTCCTACGGGACGCTGGGCTACAGCACGCGGCTGCGCATCGAACTCGAACGTGTCGACCCGTTCGTGGAGCTGCGCCACCTGCGATTCACCGACATCGCGACGCTGCAGGACACGATGGACCGCATCATCACCGACGGCAGCCACGACGGCGAGACCGTCGACTACCTCGACGGTGTCGTGTTCACCGCGACCGAGGCGTACCTCACGCTGGGTCGTCGCAGCGCGGTCGAGGGACCGGTCAGCAACTACACCGGGTCCGACATCTATTACCGGTCCATCCAGCACGCGACGACCTCGACGCCGATCCGCGACCGGCTGACGATCCACGACTACCTGTGGCGGTGGGACACCGACTGGTTCTGGTGCTCGCGTGCGTTCGGCGCGCAGAACCCGAAGATCCGTCGATTCTGGCCGAAGAAGTTGTTGCGCAGCAGTTTCTACTGGAAGCTGATCGCCCTCGACCACCGTTACGACATCGCCGACCGACTCAACGCCCGCAAGGGTGAGCCGCCGAACGAGCGTGTCGTGCAGGACATCGAGGTGCCCATCGAACGGACCACCGAGTTCATCGAGTGGTTCCTCGACACCATCCCGATCGAGCCGATCTGGCTGTGCCCACTCCGGTTACGCGCCGCGAGCGACGCGAGCGGGTCGAACGGCGACAGGCCGTGGCCGCTATATCCCCTGGAGCCGAACCGTACCTACGTCAACGTCGGGTTCTGGTCGGCGGTACCGATTCAGGAGGGCGCAGTCGAGGGTCGGGCCAACCGTCTGATCGAGGCCAAGGTCTCCGATCTCGACGGCCACAAGTCCCTGTACTCGGACGCGTTCTACGACGAGGAACAGTTCGACGAGTTGTACGGCGGAGACGCGATGCGGCGTCTGAAGAAACAGTTCGACCCGGGAGCCCGTTTCCTGGATCTCTATGCGAAGGCGGTGAAACGTCAATGACGGCGAATCACGGAACATCCACCAAAGGCGGTTCACCGTCGATCATCTCGGCGCCCAAGATGTCGCTCGCCGAGATCGTCGAGGCGATCGCCGGCGGCGACCTGAAGGTGCGGGTCACCGCGTACGACGGCAGCGCCGCCGGACCTGTCGACGCCGAGTACGGCCTCGACCTCGTGACCCCGCGTGGCACAACGTATCTGGTCACCGCACCGGGTGATCTCGGGATGGCCCGGGCGTACATCTCCGGCGATCTCGACCTCAAGGGCTCTCCGCCCGGAGACCCCTACGATGCGCTCAAGGCACTCTCGGCGAACGTCAGTTTCGCCCGACCCAACGCGATCACGCTGGCCAACATCACGCGGTCGCTCGGGCTCGAGCACTTCAAGCCGATCACCCCGCCCGCCCAGGAGGCGCAGCCGAGGTGGCGTCGTATCGCCGAAGGGTTGCGGCACAGCCGAACTCGTGACGCCGAGGCGATCCACCACCACTACGACGTGTCGAACACGTTCTACGAGTGGGTTCTCGGGCCGTCGATGACCTACACGTGCGCCTGCTTCCCCGACCGCGACGCGAGCCTGGAGACGGCGCAGGACAACAAGTACCGCCTGGTGTTCGACAAGCTCGGCCTGAAGCCCGGCGACCGACTGCTCGACATCGGTTGCGGCTGGGGCGGCATGGTGCGCTACGCGGCTCGTCAGGGTGTGTACGCGATCGGTGCGACGCTGTCGGCCGAACAGGCCGACTGGGCGCAGAAGGCGATCGCCGAGGAGGGGCTCGCGGAGTTCGCCGAGGTCCGGTTCAGTGACTACCGCGACGTCACCGAGACCGGGTTCGACGCGGTCTCGTCCATCGGCCTCACCGAGCACATCGGTGTGGCGAACTACCCGTCGTACTTCGGGTTCATGCGCGACAAGGTGAAGCCGGGCGGGTTGATGCTGAACCACTCGATCACCCGGCCCGACAACAAGGGCAAGCACAAGGCGGGCGCGTTCATCGACCGATACGTGTTCCCCGACGGGGAGTTGACCGGATCGGGCACCATCATCGCGGCCATGCAGGACGCCGGCCTCGAGGTGGTCCACGAGGAGAACCTGCGCGAGCACTACGCGATGACGCTGCGCGACTGGAACCGGAACCTCGTGGCCAACTGGGACGACGCCGTCGCCGAGGTCGGTGAATCGACCGCCCGCCTGTGGGGTCTGTACATGGCCGCCTGCCGGGTCGGCTTCGAGCGCAACATCATCCAGCTGCACCAGGTGCTCGCGGTCAAGCTCGACGAGAACGGCGGCAACGGCCTCCCCCTGCGCCCCTGGTGGAACGCCTGATCTGACACCCCCGCAGTTGGGCACGTAGATCCCGCAGTTGGGCAGATAGTGCCGCACTTGGGCGCCGGCGTTTGTGATGCCGTTCGATCGGGGTCGTCACGTGCCCAACCGCGGGCGTTACGTGCCCAACTGCGGTCGTTACGTGCCCAACTGGCGGGCTAGGTGCCGTCGATGGGGCGGGCGCCGAGCTCGGAGACAAGCAGCGCCATGGCGACCTGCTCGGGATCCATGCGCGGATCGGGGTCGCTGTCGCGGGCGTCGGCGATCATCTCGTCACGATCGGCGTCGGTGAGGTCCTCGTCGGCGACGGGTGGCGCAGGTTCCGGGGATGGTTCCTCGGGCGGCGGTGGTTCGTCCGATGACCCCGCGGCCGCCGCGTTCGCCCCACTGCGTCCGCCACGACGCGTGTAGGTGGTCTTCTCCGCCGCTGCGCCCTTGCGGCCGGGACCCGTCGAGTCGGTCACCGTCGGCGCCGACGCCGCGTCGTTGGCCATGTGGACGCAGCGCATGGACCACTCGCCGCCGAACACGTCGCCCATCGCGGCGCTGATCACCGTCTGACCGCGGGGTTCGGAGAGCCGCGCGACCAACGGTGCCGCGTCGTGGCTGATCACGAGGGTCGACCCCTCGACCGCGCGCACCGTCGCGGCCGACAGCATCACCTGGATGATCTTGTCGCGTTCGCCGATCTTGGCGCGTACATCGGCCCACTTCGCGCGCACGGTCTCGACGTCGACACCGGCCGCCGCGGGAGGGCCCGGCTCGGCTGCGACGGGTTCGGGCGTCGGCGGTTCCGGTTCCGGTTCGGGCTCGACCGGTTCGGGCTCGAGCAAGGGCGGCTCGGGCTCGTCGACGACCTCCGGCTCGGGCTCGACGGCTACGGGCTCTACGACGGGGGGCTCGACGGCTACGGGCTCGACAACGGGGGGCTCGGCAGCTTCAGGCTCGACGGGCGGCTCGGGCTCCGGAACGACCTCGGGGGCGGCGGGCTCGGAGACCGCGACCGGTTCGACGACGGGTGCCGGCGCGGTGACCGGAGGCGCGGGTTCGGTCTCGGGCCGCGAGTCGGGCTCGGCCTCCCGACGCTGCGAGGGACGCACGAACTTCGACCCCGCGTCGGTGTCGGCGGGCGCGGCAGGCGGTCCGGCGGGTCCGGGCACCACCGCGGGTGCCGGTGCACCGATCTGGGCCGTGACCGCGGGTGCGCCACCGGCGAGCTGCGCCTCGATACGTTCGATCCGTTGCAGCACAGCTGATTCCGCATCCGACGCCGAGGGCAGCAGCATGCGCGCGCACATCACCTCGAGCAGCAGGCGCGGCGAGGTGGTGCCGCGCATCTCTCCCAGCGCCGCGTGCACCGTCTCGGCGAAGCGGGTCAGCGTGGCGGGGCCGATGCGCTCGACCTCGGCACGCATGTGCTCGACCTGGTCCTCGGGGACCTCGACGAGTCCGCGCTCCACCGCGTCGGGCACGGCCTGCAGGAGGATGAGGTCGCGGAACCGTTCGAGCAGGTCGACGGCGAACCGACGCGGATCGTGGCCGGCATCGACGAGCCGCTCGACCGCACCGAACAGTGCGGCGCCATTCGACTCGGCCAACGCGTCGACGGAGTCGTCGATCAGCGCGACATCGGTGACGCCGAGCAACGCCAGCGCCCGCTCGTAGGTCACGCCCTCGGGTCCGGCGCCGGCCAGCAACTGGTCGAGAACACTCAACGAGTCGCGTGGCGAGCCACCACCCGCGCGGATCACCAATGGGAACACCGGCGGCGCCACGGTGACGTTCTCCTTGGCGCAGATCGACTCGAGCAGGCCGCGCATCACCGCGGGCGCGAGCAGCCGGAACGGGTAGTGGTGGGTGCGCGACCGGATGGTCTGCAGCACCTTCTCGGGCTCGGTGGTCGCGAAGATGAAGATGAGGTGTTCCGGCGGCTCCTCCACCACCTTCAGCAGCGCGTTGAAGCCCGCGCTCGAGACCATGTGCGCCTCGTCGATGATGAACACCCGATACCGCGACGACGCCGGGGTGTAGGAGGCACGGTCGCGGAGCTCGCGGGTGTCGTCGACGTTGCCGTGGCTCGCCGCGTCGAGTTCCATCACGTCGAGGTTGCCGGGGCCGCCGGGCGCGAGCGCCACGCACGAGTCGCACACGCCGCACGGCGTCGAAGTGGGGCCTTCGACGCAGTTCAGCGACCGCGCGAGGATGCGCGCCGACGACGTCTTGCCGCAGCCGCGCGGACCCGAGAACAGGTAGGCGTGGTTGATGCGGCCGGAATCGAGTGCCCGACACAGCGGCTCGGTGACGTGTTCTTGTCCGACGACGTCGGCAAACGTAGCTGGTCGATACGTCCGGTACAGGGCCACGCGAGAAAGACTACCGGCGCCTACCGACGCGGCGAGCGCCCACCGACGGCACTGTCCACAGGCTCGCCGACGACGTCGTCGGTGGCCCCACGTGTGGCGACCCGGCGGCCACCGACGAGGTACGTGCCGAGGGTCGCAGACGCGGTGACCAGCAGGACCCACAGGTACGGCTGTGCGCCGAACCAGCGGAACCACTCGGGGACGGGGTTCATGAACAGGCCGATCCCGTAGAACGGCCGCAACCCCATGGCGCCGTCGGGCAGGAAGAACTTCCAGACGAACGTCGACAGCACGAGAGCCACGGGCAGAGCGGTCAGGGCCGCGGCTCGCACGTAGGCCTCGCGGGTCCAGGCCTGCAGGACGAGATCGACGGTCACCACCAGCAGGGGCACGAACCACACCCAGTGGTGGCCCCAGGAGAACGGCGACACCGCCGTCGTCGTCATACCCGTCAACGACAACGCGAGGACGTCGTTCCCGTGGCGATGCGCCACCATCGCCGCGCCCAGCCCGAGGGCGGCGACGACGACGACCGCCAGCAGCCACACCACCGTGTTCGGTTCACGGGTCTCGAAGACGTGCGCGATCGCGCCGCGCAGCGATTGGTTCGCCGGGTTGCGGACGTCGCCGACGCGCTGGGAGTCGAAGACCTTGTCGGTCCAGAACATCCACGACTGCTTCGGGATGAACACCACCCCGACCACCACGGTCGCCACCCCCGTGGCCGCGGCCACCGCGACCGCCCGCCACGAACGCGTGAGGGCGAGAAAGAACACGAAGAACGCGGGGGTCAGCTTGATGCCCGCGGCGATACCGACCCCGACACCGCGGAGTCGACTACCCGACGGGCGCAACAGATCCCACATCACGATCGCCATCAGGAAGACGTTGATCTGGCCGTACCAGATGGTGGTGCGCACCGGCTCGAGCAGCAGCGCGATCGCGACCAGCGACGTCGCCACCACCACCAGGCGCGCGTCGAGGCGGTATCCCAGCGCCCGGAAGCTCGCGATCACCACATAGAACAGCGCCACCACGACGAGGGCCGACCACGCCGCGACGGCGACGTCCTTGCTCACCCAGGCGAGCGGCTGCATCACCACGGTCGAGAACGGTGTGTAGGTGTAGTCGAAATGTCCCAGCACCGGCCGGTCGTAGATCGGCTGACCGTGGAGCAGGTGCTGGGCCCCGGCACGATAGACCCGCAGGTCCGCCTGGTTCTGGAACAGCCCGAAGACATGCGCGCGGAACGGGATGTACGCGTATTGCAGGTAGAGGGCGACGGCGGCGAGGGCCACGGGGATCGCGTAGAGGGCGGGGTGTCGCGGGAGGGTTCTCCCGGTCACCTCGCGCCCCATCATCTCGCCACCGTCAGACGACGTCGCTCCCGCGGCCACTGTTGTACTCCTGGACTCGATCGACACAGGGTGTCATCGATCGTCAGGAATGATAGCCATCCTGGGCGAGCGCTCGGGAATCGAACACGGACATTCGTGCGGGGACCAGGATCACCAACGTCGTCACCGCGGCGGCGACGAACACCCAGTTGTAGGGGTCGAGGGTGAACCATCGGAGCCACTCGATGCCGTGCTTGAAGAACAGGCCGGTGTAGCGGGCGTCGGGGTGGGTCTCGCCGACGAAGGTCATCGGGCCGTCGATCACCGTCCGCCACGCGAACGTCACCAACAGCAGGGCGACGGCCGACGTTGTCGCCGCGACCGCGATCAGCCGGGTGCGCGCCGCCAGCGCGTGATGCACGAGGATCACGCCGAGCGGGACCACCCACACCCAGTGGTGGCCCCACGACATGGGCGACACCGCGCACGACGTCATCCCCACCAGCGTCAACGCCAACAGCTCCTGGCCGTGTCGATGGGCGACCACCGCCGCCCACAACCCCAGCCCCATCGCGAGCAACGCGAGCACCAGCCAGGCGCCGGTCGAGGGGCTGTCGGTGCGGAAGTAGTTGGCCAGGGCCCCGCGGATCGACTGGTTGCCGACGGTGTCGGGCACCCCGACACGATTCGAGTCGAAGAACGTCCCCGTCCAGTACTGCCACGAGTCCCGGGGCAACACCACGAACGCGGCCACGATCGTCCCCACGAACCCGACGATCACGCCGATCGCGGCGCGCCATCGGCGCTGCACCAGCAGGTACAGCACGAAGATCAGCGGGGTCAGTTTCACGCCGGCGGCGATTCCGGTGCCGATCCCGTGCAGGCGCGAGCGATCGGCCCGCAGCAGATCCCACAGGATGACCGCCATGAGGAAGATGTTGACCTGACCGAACCAGATGGTGCTGCGAACCGGTTCCAACAACGCCGCCACCAGCACCAATGACACCGCGATCACCCGCAGGCGCGGGGTCATCGGCCGGCCCAGCGCCCGGAACGACAGCGTGATCACGAAGTAGAGCGCGACGAAGATCGCGGCCGTCCACACGATGCGCGCGGCGAGGAACGACATCCACGCGAACGGGGTGAACACCACCACCGACACCGGCGCGTAGGTGTAGTCCATCTGACCCAGCAGCTTGGCGTCGTAGAGGCGGCCGCCGTCGAGGACGGTGCGCGCCCCGGCGCGGTAGACGTCGAGGTCGAGCTGGTTGTCGAACAGTCCCCAGAACGGGACGTCGTAGCCGATGATCAGGTGCTGGACGTAGACGGCGAGGACGCCGAGGGCACCGAACCCGGCGACGATCAGCGTCCGGCGCGCGACCACCTCAGGACTTCGGGTCGGGAACCGCACCCACCGCGAGCAGCTTGTCGGCCGCGGCGAGCAGCACACAGGTCGCGACGCCGTCCATCGCCGTGGCCAGTTCCTCGGTGCCGGGGAACGTGGGCGCCAGGCGGATGTTGCGGTCGTAGGGATCGCGCTTGTACGGGTAGGTGGAGCCGGCCGCGGTGAGCGCGATGCCGGCCTCCTTCGCCAGTTCGATCACTCGCGCGGCGGTGCCGTCGATGACGTCGAGGCTGACGAAGTAACCGCCGTCGGGCTCGGTCCACGACGCGACCTTGGAGTCGCCGAGACGATCGGAGAGGATCTTCGCGACCAGTGCGAACTTGGGCGCCAACAAGTCTCGATGCTTCGCCATGTGGGCCCGCACACCGTCGGCGTCGCCGAAGAACATCAGGTGACGGAGCTGGTTGACCTTGTCGGGGCCGATGGAGCTGATGCCGACGTGCTTCTGATGCCAGGCGATGTTCGACTCCGACGACCCGAAGAACGACACCCCGCTGCCGGCGAAGGTGATCTTCGATGTCGAACCGAGGACGTAGGGCCGGTTCGGGTTGCCCTCCTGGGCGGCGATCTCGAGGATCGGCACCGGCGGCGGGAAATCCTCGGTGAGCGTGTGCACGGCGTAGGCGTTGTCCCAGTACACACGGAAATCGGGCGCCGCGGCGGGCATCGCCATCAGGCCGCGCACCACGTCCTCGCTGAAGGTGACACCGGTGGGGTTGGAGAACGTGGGCACCGCCCACAGTCCCTTGATCGTGGGATCGTCCGCGACCAGCGCCGCGCACGCATCGACGTCGGGACCGTTGGGCAGCATCTCGACGGTGACCATCTCGATGCCGAGGCTCTCGCAGATGGCGAAGTGACGGTCGTATCCGGGTGCGGGGCACAGGAACTTCACCGGGTCGCGACCCCACGGACCGTCCGAATCGGGAGTGCCGTGCAGCATCGCGAAGACGGTGAGGTCGTACATGATCTCGAGGCTCGAGTTGTTCGCCGCGATCAGCTGCTTCGGCGGCACGGCCAACAGCTCGCCGAAGATCTCGCGTAGACCGGGAAGCCCCGCGGTGCCGCCGTAGTTGCGGCAATCGGTGCCCGCGGGATCGGTGTGGGTGTCACCCGGCAGCGACAGCAATCCGTTGGAGAGGTCGAGCTGATCGGGGGAGGGTTTGCCACGAGTGAGGTCGAGCTTCAACCCTGCGGCCTGCAGCGTCTCGTAGAGTCCGGCCAGCTCGTCGCGGGTGGAACCCAGTTCGGCGGCACTCATCGAGTGGTAGTTCACGCTGGCCTTTCGCAGACGATCTCTTCAGGTCCGACACCACCGCGCCGTGGTGGACACATAAAAAGAGGATCCCGCGCACCCGAGAGAGCCCGTTGACCCTTGCTGCCTTCCGGCCCTGGGGGAGTTCACAGGATGCACGCCGCGCGGGATCCGAGGTCGAGTGTAGACGGTGGGGTGGCGGCGACTCCAACCCTTGCCACGACCAGGGCCTTTTTGGTGGTCATCCCTGCCGCGGCTACTATCGCAGCACTGGAGGATTCGCCTAGTGGCCTATGGCGCTCGCCTGGAACGCGGGTTGGGTTAACAGCCCTCAGGGGTTCGAATCCCCTATCCTCCGCCAGCACGGCCCTGAAGACATCTATTCCTCCGTTCGATCGGATCTGATCCGTCCCACGGTTGGAGCGCGCCGGACGTAACGGCTACCTCGGCTTGCCCACTTCTGGGCTGGCGTCACCGACCTCTTCCGATTCCAGTTCTACCTCAGCCTGAGTGATTGCTCCCTGATCTCGCAGTCGGACGTAGAGAGGAAGGCTGTTCAGCCGATCTAGGAACTTCCCGTACTCCGGCACCCCCTCAAGGGGGTCGGTATCGAGCTTGAAGTCTCGCCGGATGCGCGCCGTCCCTGCCCTGATCATGTCACCGTCTTCAGTGTCGTCAGCTGCAGCGTCGATACGCCTAAGCATCATTGAAGCGCGGTCGCGAAGGGTTCCGTTCGGGTGATCGTCCGCGAACTCTTCGATGATGCGTTGGACGCGCTGGTCGCGTCGGCTGTCGTTCTCCTTCGCGCGCGCTAGTTCGAGGGTCTCGGCTAGCTTCTTGATCAGTGAGGCGAAGTTCCTCTCAAGGACATCGATCCCGTCCGGCTGGGTCTCGTCGTCCTGATGCTCCTTCAAATGCGCTAGGAGTTCCTTTGCGAAGCCCGCCTTGCCAATATCTGTGTCAAACGCCGTCTTGAACGCGCTGGCGATTGCGTCCCACATGGACGTGTTGTCTCCGCTAATAGCCGCCGAGATTTGGGCGTCCTCGAGTGTGGCGACTTCCTCTTCGCTGCAGCCAAGGAAGCGCATGGCGTATCTCCGAGCTGCGATGCCGGCGAGGTTCGCCGGGACGAGGTCCTCCGGTTCTTCGATCGTGACGCCGTGTTCGGCAACCGCACCTGCAGCGACCGCCCAGTCGCCAAGCATGATGACGAGATCGTCAGTAACCGAGGGCTTCCCACGAGCGCCACCCTTCTTGATCTGGGCTTGTGCCGTCCTCCCAGCCTTGTCACTGTCCAATAGGACGGCGCAGGCGGGCTTGTACTGTGAGCGGCCACGCGCCAGGTAGAGCATGTACGGAACGTTGGAGCCTCCTGGGACGAGGGTGACTTGGTTGAGGTCGAGGCACTCACTCGGCACCGTTCCCCTGCGGCGGAGACGGGCGTTCATCCCCGCAATTAGGACTTGATCTGAGATTCCTTCGATGAACAGGTTGTCGCCCCCGATGAAGGCGGTCTCCGCGATGAAGGCACCTAGGGAAGTCCGGAGCGGCTCATAGTGGTTTTGGGTCGCGTCTTTGACCTGCCGAGTTCCCTCCTGCCGCGTGCCCTTGTCGACCACGCGCACTCGATGGCCTGCATTTCGGTTAATGAGAAACGGCGAGTGCGTGACATACACGACCTGGTCAGTCCGGTTGGAGTCCTCCGGTCGAGCGTGGTCCTCGAGGACACGAAGGAGATCCTGCTGACCAAGGGCGGACAGGTAGGCATCTGGCTCATCCATGAGGAGAACCTCTGGAATGCCCTGTGGGCGATCGTGTGACCGCAGTTGGACGTAATAACTCAGGAAGTAAGTCAACCCGCGACTTCGTTCACTGAAGGAATAGTCGGTGCCAGTACGGTCCCGAATTGTGAAGACGAGTTCGTGTTCGCGAGGCGAAACGCGGAGTTGAAAGTCCTCGTCTTGGCTCCACCACTTCGAGATATTCAGGTGACGCGCGATCGATCGGTTCATCTCCTGGACGAGCGCGTTGACCAGGCCCTCCTCCTCGTCAGCGATCGCATTCTGAAGGTCGCGAAACGCGCTGGAGTCGATGCGCGCGACCTTCGTCAGTAGGAGCTGGCCGAGCTTCTGTTGCTCTGTCTCAATATCCTGAGCAGCGGTGATCATCCCGACCAACCCGGCAGCCTGCGCTGTAACCAGTTCGGGTGTTTTCAGCCCAGCTAGAAGCTGGAAAAGCTCGTATCGGCGCCGCCGGCTTGCGAAGACGGACGTCGTCTTCGCAAGGCCAGAAATCGAAAGAGAATCTGGCAAGTCGACCTGGGTCTTCAGCAGATGCGCATGCGGCAAGAGTGGACTCAGACCCTTGACCTGATCATCGTCCAGCACGACTCTGGTCTCCGAGGCGTCGAGAACTTCAACACTGCCTGGGCTGGGGCGAAGCATTAGCAACTCACCATTCGCCTGCAACGGAATCTCCAGGGCAGTCAGGGCCTCGATGTCCGTGTCATCGAGCACAAATACAGCGCCGACCTCTGGAAACAATCGCTGATCCTTCTCCACCGAGAACAGCGTCGAGTACCGGCAAAAGTCATTCTGATGGTGACCTAGACCCGTTAGCACTATGTGGATGGCGTCGAGAAGGTGGGACTTTCCAGACTCATTCGCTCCAACGACCGCAGTGATGTCATCTTCGAGGCCGATTCGGACGTGCGGAAGCCAGCCATCTGCCGTCTCTTGCCAGGACTTTCGCTCCGATCGAAGGTTTGCCTTGAGCTCATAGTCGTAATTGAACGACTTGTACCAGCGAATAAGGACCTCACGAATACGCATAGTCGTCCTCCGTCGTGTGACTGCTCCGAGACGCTCAGCAAACCACGTTGCTCCGACAGTTCCAGGCGACCCGATCCCGGAGTGCACGAACACGCGCTCCAAGATCGCGTTGGCCGGTACACAGGTCCAGCACCTCCGCCAGATCTGGCAGGTCAGCTGCTACCAACCAAGCGAAATGGTCCGAGAGTGCCGCAGCGGAGCGCAATCCGCCTGTCGCGATGCTGCCGAGAACGAACGCCGCGGAATCCCCGGTCGACGCGCCGTCGTCGATGCCGCCGTGACCGGAGCAGGCACCCCGTCTGGTCACGGCGTGCATATATGTCCCGACACTGTATGTCCGACGTAGAGGAATCAGGATCGGGTACGCATAATCAGCGCGAGTTCTCGTAGTAGCCCGTGCCGCAGTTGTCGCTGGCCGATTGAACGGGCGCTGCGACCAGCGAGTCCGGCCGTCGCACGATCATCGTCCTCATCTCGAGATTCCCGGGGAACAACGCGCGCCGAGAGCGAGACTCGAAGGACTCATCCGATCGGACCGCGCCGAACACAATTTGCACGTTTGCGGTGCGCGGCTTGGATCATCCATTTCCCGGAGTCGAGCGGTGACAGATGCGGACGTCAGCTGGACAGCAACAAAGGAAACACCGCCTGGGTGAGCAGCGGCGCGATGTCGGGGTGATCTCCCTCGACCGGCGCCAGCCAGCGCACCTCGTCGATCTCCGCGGCCGCCCCGGGGATGTCCAGCCACGGATGTTCGAAGACCGATGCGCGCAGGGTGTACCCGTCCTCGTTGGCGGCGGGGGTCGCGTGGACGCCGAGAGACGTGAGCTGCGCCGGATCGAGAACGGCGCCGACCTCCTCGTGCACCTCACGGATCGCCGCCTGCGCCGCCGACTCCCCCGGTTCGGGTTTGCCGCCCGGGAGCATGAACCGCGCCGTCCCGCGTTTGCGGACGGTCAGCACCCGCCCCTCGCCGTCACGGATCACCACCGCACTCACCACGATCAACCGCTCGGTCACACCGTGAGACTAGTTCGGGGCGCCGAAAACCTGAGGTGGCCGAGCCGGTCGGTACGGCACACTGACCCGATGTTCCTGACCATCTCGGCTCGACGCTCCCCGGCGTTCGACGCCCCGAGCGACCTCGGCTTCCTGCTCCACAAGCACCCAGACAGGGTGCAGTCGTTCGACGTCTACGGCGGAACGGCGCAGGTCTTCTACCCCGAGGTGACCGACGAGATCTGCACCGTCGCGTTGCTGCTCGAGGTCGATCCGGTCGCACTCGTCCGCGGACGCTCCGGCGCGCGAGACGGTTTCGCCCTGGGGCAGTACATCAACGATCGCCCGTACGTGGCGTCGTCGCTCCTCGCCGTCGCGATGGGAAAGGTGTTCCGGTCGGCGCTGAACGGACGGTGCCCCGGCCACGAAGAGCTCGTGGACCGCGCCGCCGATCTCGAGGTCACCCTGCCCGCGGTGCCGGGGAATCCCGAACTGCTGCAACGACTGTTCGACCCGTTGGGCTGGACGATGACCGCGACGCCGGTCGCACTCGACTCCACCCGACCGGAGTGGGGTGCGGCGCCGTTCGTGTCGCTCACGGTGCGCGGGACGCTACGACTCGCCGACGCGCTCGGCCACCTCTATGTGCTCCTTCCGGTGCTCGACGACGCGAAGCACTACTGGGTGGGCGAGAGCGAAATCGACAAGCTGATCCGCACGGGCGGCTCGTGGCTGGCCACGCACCCCGAACGGGACCTCATCACGCACCGCTACCTCGCACGCCAGCGCGGCCTGAAAGAGGCTGCTGTACAACGACTCGTCGAACTCGACGACCGACCGGCCGACGATGCGGTCGCCGAGGAGGTGGTCACCACCGTCCGGCCGCTGGTACGTGACCGGCACGACGCGGTCCTGCAGGCGGTGCGGGAGCTACAGCCTTCTTCTGTGGTCGACCTCGGGTGCGGTCAGGGTGCATTGCTGGCGTCGCTGCTCGAGATTCGTGGCGTGACGTCGGTGGTCGGCACAGAGGTGTCGGATTCGGCACTGTCGACCGCCGCCACCCGGTTGCACACCGATCGCATGACCGAACGGCAGTCGGAGCGACTGCAACTACTGCTGTCGTCGCTGATGTACACCGACGACCGACTCGAGGGAATGGACGTCGCGGTGCTGATGGAGGTGATCGAACACATCGACATCGAACGACTCCCGACCGTCGAGGCAGCCTTGTTCGGGGCGATGCGGCCGCGCGCGGTCGTGGTCACCACGCCCAACGCCGAGTACAACGTCCGCTATCCCGGGCTGGCACCCGGCGCGTTCCGTCACACCGACCACCGGTTCGAGTGGACACGAGACGAATTCGCCGCGTGGGCCGTGTCGATGGCCGATCGGTACGGCTACTCCGTCGATCGTCGTCCGGTCGGCGAGGTGGACCACATCGTCGGATCGCCCACGCAGATGGCTGTTTTCCGTGTTCGCGCATCGCTGGAGGATGCGTCATGACCGAGTTGGCCATACCGCGTCTGTCCCTGATTCTCCTCATCGGCACCAGCGGGTCGGGCAAGTCGACCTTCGCCGCCGAGCACTTCGCGACCACCGAGGTCATATCGAGCGACGACTGTCGCGCGATGGTCTCCGACGACGCCAACGACCAGGGCGCCACCGGCGACGCGTTCGACGTGCTGGAGTACATCGCCGGGAAGCGCCTGAGCCGTGGGCTGCTCACCGTGATCGACGCGACGAATGTACAGGCGTCGTCGCGGAAGTCCCTGCTGGCGCTGGCGAAAGAGCACGACGTGCTCCCGGTCGCGATCGTCCTCGACCTCCCGGTGTCGCTCGCCGTCGAGCGCAACGCATCACGCCCGGACCGGACCTTCGGGTCGCACGTGGTGAAGCGACAGCACGACCAGCTGCGCCGTTCGCTGCGCAGTCTCAAGCGTGAAGGGTTCCGCACGGTCCACGTGCTCGATTCCGTCGAGGCCGTGGCGCAGGTGTCGTTCACACGGACGCGGCTGTTCAACGACCGCAGTGACGACCACGGGCCGTTCGACGTGATCGGTGACGTCCACGGCTGCCTCGGCGAACTACGAGAGCTATTGATGCGCCTGGGATACATAGTCATCGAGGACGCCGACGGTCAGCCGGTCGACGCCTCCCACACCGACCGGCGCCGCGTGGTGTTCGTCGGCGATCTCGTCGACCGCGGTCCCGACTCGGTGGGCGTGCTCCGCCTGGCGATGGGGATGGTCGCGTCGGGCAACGCACTGTGCGTGTCGGGCAACCACGAGGCCAAACTCGTTCGCGCGCTCGGCCGCAAGGATGTCATCCCGAGCCACGGACTGCAGAGAACACTCGACGAGCTGTCGGCCGCCGGGCCCGAGTTCACCGCCGCGGTCCGGGAGTTCTGCGACGGTCTCGTGGCGCACTATGTCCTCGACGGGGGTCGACTCGTCGTCGCCCACGCCGGCCTGAAGGAGAAATACCACGGACGCGCGTCGGGTCGGGTACGGGCCTTCGCGCTGTACGGCGACACCAGCGGTGAGACCGACGAGTTCGGACTGCCGATCCGTTACCCGTGGGCCGACGACTATCGCGGCGCGGCGACGGTTCTCTACGGCCACACACCGGTTCCGATTACCGAGTGGGTGAACAACACCCTGTGCCTCGACACCGGCTGCGTGTTCGGCGGCAGCCTCACGGCGCTGCGCTATCCCGAACGGGAGGTCGTCTCGGTGCCCGCGGCCGCCACCTACTACGAGCCGGTGCGGCCGCCTGCCCCGCCCGAGCGGGACCCACAGGTGCTGGCGCTCACCGACGTCCTCGGCCCCCGGGTCATCGACACCGCGTACATGGGTCGGGTCTCGCTGCGCGCGGAGAACGCGGCCGGCGCGTTGGAGGTGATGAGCCGCTTCGCCGTCGCACCGTCGGAGCTCGTGTACCTGCCGCCGACGATGTCACCGGTCGACAGCTCGTCGCGTGACGGACTGCTGGAACACCCCGACGAGGCGTTCGACTTCTTCGCGAAGAACGCGGTGTCGCAGGTGATCTGCGAGGAGAAGCACATGGGATCGCGGGCGGTGGTGCGGGTGTCGGTCGACGGCACAGGCGTCATCCACACCCGTACCGGTCGCGCGTTCTTCGACGCCGACACCCAGGCCGCGGTTCTCGCGGCGGTCGCACGTGCGGTCGAGATGGCCGGGGTGTTCGCCGAGCTCGGTGCCACGTGGGTCCTGTTCGACACCGAGATCCTGCCGTGGACGGTGAAGGCCGAAGCACTGGTCCGCGACCAGTACGCCCGTGTCGGTGCCGCGGCGACGACGGCGCTCCCCGCCGCCGTCTCCGTCCTGGAGACCGCGGCCGATCGGGGTCTCGCGGTGGGCGACCTGCTGACGCGGACGCGTTCACGTGCCGCCGACGCCGACCGGTTCGTCGACGCCTACCGCCGCCACGTCGCGCCGATCGATTCGCCGCTGGGGATCGCGATCGCACCCTTCCAGGTCCTCGCGAGCAACGGCGCCACCTACGAGACCCGCGATCACGGTTGGCATCTCGCGATCGCCGACCGTCTCGTCGACGCCGCGCCGGAGCTGTTCCGCACGACGCGTCGCTGCGAGGTGGACACCGGCGACGCGTCGTCGCGGACCCAGGGCATCGCGTGGTGGGAGGAGCTCACCGGTGCCGGCGGTGAGGGGATGGTGGTCAAGCCGCTGGCCAACGTCGGGCGCGGCCCGAAGGGCCTCGTGCAGCCGGGACTGAAGGTGCGCGGCCGTGAGTACCTGCGCATCATCTACGGCGCCGACTACACCACCCCGTCCACGCTCGAGGGACTGCGCCGACGCAATCTCGGACAGAAGCGGTCGATGGCCCTGCGCGAGTACGCCCTCGGGCTCGAGGCCCTGCGCCGCGCCACCGAGGACGAGCCGCTGTGGCGCATCCACCAGTGCGTGTTCGGACTCCTCGCCATGGAATCGGAGCCCGTCGACCCGCGATTGTGAGGCCTGGGGACGGCCTGCTCTTGATTCGAGAGCAGGCGTGCGATTGACTGGCACTCCGGACACCGTTGCCATCACCCGAGGAGTTCTGCCATGTCGGATCGACCCGTCACCGCCGCCACCGTCGTCGGCGCAGGCCTCGCGGCCACCGGCGTGGCCCACTTCGTCGCGCCGCAGGCCTTCGCCGGCATCACCGCGCAGGCCTTCCCCGATGACACCGACACCTGGATCACCCGCAACGGCATCACCGAGACCGTGGTCGGGACGGCGATCGCGATCCCCGCGACCCGCACACTCGGATGGATCGGACTCGGCGCGTACGTCGCCTTCCTCGGTGCCCAGGCCGTCCGGTCACGCTGAGATCTGTTCTTTCTCAGGCGGTCTCAGCCTGCTTCGCCGTCCGGACCTGACGTCCGCTCGGTGATGCGCGCGGCCCAGTCGTCGGCCCACCCCACCAACGGAGCGCCCGCCTCGAGGAGCGCGCTCGCGTCGTCGGTGAGCGCATAGCCCGCATCGGTCCGTTCGACGAGTCCCACGTCGCGCAATTCGGCCAGCCGGGTGTTCAGCGTGCTCGCGGCGACCCCACCGGCGCGCTCCTGGAGTGCCCGGAACGACGCGGGACCCTCGGCGAGCGCCCACAGGATCCCCAGCGTCGCCCGACGCCCCAGGAGATCGAGGAGCGCCATGATCGGGCGGCCGCTGGTGGATCCGCGCACCGGGCGACCGGGCCGCGGGGTGGCATCGGCTCGTCGCATGTCGACCAGCCTAGGTCGACAACCCTGGCGGTACGGTCGAACAGTGGGTGACACCGAGTCGACTCGTATCGCGTACGCGCACTGGGCAGGCGAGTACATCCATCGGTTCGGATCGATCGCGGCGACCCACCCACTCGATCGCGAACTGGTGCGCCTGTGGGCGTCGTCGACGTCAGGCCGGGTGCTCGATCTCGGTTGTGGCCCCGGTCAGTGGACGGGTTTCCTCCACGAATGTGGTTGCGACGTCAGTGGTGTCGACCCGGTGGCAGAGTTCGTCGAGCATGCGCGAGCGCACCACCCGCACCTCGATGTCGCCCAGGGCGACCTCGAATCCCTCCAGCTCCCGGCGGCGTCGATCGGGGCTGTGTTCGCCTGGTACTCCCTGATCCATCTCGATCCCGCCGCGGTGCGACGGACCCTGTCCGAGCTCGCGCGCGTGATCGCGCCCGGCGGAGTCCTGCTGATCGGACACTTCGCGGCTGACGCGGCGGTCGAGTCGTTTGCCCACACGGTGATCACGGCGTACCGCTGGCCCGTCTCATGGCTCGCCGACCTGCTGGGAGAGGCGGGATTCGACGTGACTGAGACCCATGTCCGGGAGGCCGCCGGGCAGCGGCCGCACGGAGCCGTCACCGCCCGCCGCCGCGACATCGGGTGAGAGCACCGAGATCCTGCCGCTCTCCGCACAATTCGTGCCACAACCGCTGGCGAGGCCGGCGGTGCGACCGGGATCTCGCTACCGTTCGATCATGCCGATCGTCCCCGACACCGCGAACTGGACCTGGGTGCTGGAGAGGGCCTGTCCGGCCTGCGGTCTCGACGCCTCACGGATCGAGTTCGACGCCGTCGCCGACCTCACCGAGGACAACGTCGACCGATGGCCACGGGCGCTCGACGTCGCCGATCCCGCGCTGCGCCCGGACGACCACACGTGGTCGCCCCTGGAGTACGCGGCGCATGTCCGCGACGTCTTCCGGATATTCGGCGTTCGTCTCGACATGATGCTGACGCAGACCGATCCACTGTTCGACAACTGGGATCAGGATGCGACGGCGATCGCCGAGAGGTATGGCGAGCAGGATCCCGCCGTGGTCCTCGCCGAGCTCCGTGACGCCGGCCTGGCTCTCGCGCGGGACTTCCGGGCGGTGCACCCCACCTCGCGCATGCGCACCGGTCGCCGCAGTGACGGCAGCGTGTTCACCGTCGAGACCCTCGCGCGGTACTTCATCCACGACCCGGTGCATCACCTCGTCGACGTCACCGGCGAACGCGTCAACCGTGGGTAGCCGCCCGTCGGCGGGCTGCGATCTCCAGCGCCATGGTGAGCACCGCGCCGTCGGGTGAGTCGAGCCGACCGGTCAGCGACACCGTCGCACGGTCGGGCCGGTGCAGGTCGACGGCCTCGACCGTGATCGATCCCGTCAACTCCTCGTCAGGACGCACCGGCCGCAGCAACCGCACGTTCTCCATCCCTCGGCCCGCGATCGTGGCCCATCGATCGAACACCGCCGGCACCGCGAGGCGCTGGAAGATCGCCATCGTGTGGATACCGCTGGCGATGATGCCCCCGAAGAAGTGGTCGGCCGCGTAGGCCGGATCGGTGTGGAACCGCTGCGGATCCCACTGACGCGCGAACTCGATGATCTCGGCCTCGGTCGGCGTGTAACTCCCCAGCGGCCACACCGAGCCGACCTCGAGTTCGTCGGCGTGGATGAGCTCCGTCATGTCCGACACTCTGCGCCATCCCCGGAGCACCGTCGGCAGCAGCCCGAGCGTGATCGGAACGAGATGTGGTCGCGATCCCATCGTGACCGACGCTCGGCCGCCCCGTGTCGGGCGGTGGGGACCATCGAGCAGACAGTCGACAGAGGAGAAGCCATGTCCAGCACATCCATCCGCCGCGCCAGCGCTCTCGGCGCATTCACCCTGCTCGCCGGCGCGGGCATCGCCTTCGTCGCGGCACCCGCTGCCGCCGCTCCGCTGGCCTGCCCGGCGCTGCCCGGTCAGACCGCGACCACCCCGAACTGCACCGCGACCTCGACGGTCACCGGGACGTCGGCCGCCATCGGCGACACCCAGGGCGCGGCGAGCGCCGACGGTGGCCGCAACGGGTTGTCGTTGGCCATCGGTCTCGGCGGTGGCAAGGCCACCTCGCAGGCAGAGAACTTCGCCGCCCCCGCGGCCATCGCGAGCGGACCCGGCGCCGTCACGAACCTGACCGGCATCAAGCCCGGTCTCGCCATCGGCATCGCCGGCCCGGGGGCCACCGTCACGGTCACCGGCCGCTCGGGCGCGACCTGCACCGGCGGGATCGGGTTCGCGGGCGACTTCCAGACGTTCTCGGGGTGCCTGAACCTGGGCAACGGCGAGATCCCGCTCGGCAATCGCTGACCCGACCGAACCCGGCTGCGTACTGGACACCGCCGTCACCGCGCCGTACCCTCCGAACTGAGTTAGTCGTCATTAACCCAGTTGCCCCGGAGTGTCTGCTGATGGTGTTCGATCGAGCGCGTAACCGGGCCGATCACGAGAGCCTCGTGGCCGACCTGTCCGAGCGCGTGGCCGCTGCCGCGCTCGGCGGGTCGGCCTCGTCGCGTGAACGACACGTCGCACGCGGCAAGCTGCTCCCCCGCGATCGCGTGGACAGCCTGCTCGATCCCGGCAGCCCCTTCCTCGAGCTGTCCGCCCTGGCCGGCACCGGTATCTATCTCGACGCCGCCGGTCACGACGAGTGCCCCGGCGCCGGGGTCATCACCGGCATCGGCCGGGTGTCGGGCCGGGAATGCGTCATCGTGGCCAACGACGCCACGGTCAAGGGCGGCACCTACTACCCGATGAGCGTGAAGAAGCACCTCCGCGCGCAGGAGGTGGCCCTGCACAACAACCTCCCGTGCATCTACCTCGTCGACTCCGGTGGCGCCTTCCTCCCGAAGCAGGACGAGGTGTTCCCCGACCGCGAACACTTCGGCCGCATCTTCTTCAACCAGGCGACGATGAGCGCGCGCGGGATCGCGCAGATCGCAGCCGTTCTCGGCTCGTGCACCGCCGGCGGCGCCTACGTGCCCGCCATGAGCGACGAATGCGTGATCGTCCGCGATCAGGGCACGATCTTCCTCGGCGGACCGCCGCTGGTGAAGGCCGCGACCGGCGAGGTCGTCACGGCCGAGGAACTCGGTGGTGGTGTGCTGCACTCGACGGTGTCGGGGGTGACCGATCATCTCGCCGACGACGACGCCGACGCGCTGCACCGGGTCCGACGCATCGTCTCCACACTCGGCCCACGGAGCGAGTCCCCCTGGCCGGTGCGCGAACCCCGCCCCGCCGCAACCGATCAGCGCGACCTGTACGACGTCGTCCCCACGGATCTGCGCACCCCCTACGACGTGCGCGAGGTGATCTCGCGTCTCGTCGACGTCGGCACCGAAGCCGACGGGACCGATTCCACGACGGGTGAGTTCGACGAGTTCAAGGCCGGTTACGGCACCACCCTCGTCACCGGCTTCGCCCACATCGAGGGCCATCCCGTGGGCATCGTCGCCAACAACGGGGTCCTGTTCGGCGAATCGGCCATGAAGGGCGCGCATTTCATCGAGCTGTGCGACAAACGGAGCATCCCCCTGCTGTTCCTGCAGAACATCTCCGGGTTCATGGTGGGACGCGACTACGAGGCCGGCGGTATCGCCAAGCACGGCGCGAAGATGGTCACCGCCGTCGCCTGCGCCCGCGTGCCGAAGCTCACCGTCGTGATCGGCGGGTCCTACGGCGCGGGCAACTACTCGATGTGCGGGCGGGCGTATTCCCCACGCTTCCTGTGGATGTGGCCGAATGCGCGCATCTCGGTGATGGGTGGCGAACAGGCGGCGTCGGTGCTGTCGACGGTGCGCAGCGACCAGCTCGACGCGAAGGGCGCCCCCTGGTCTGACGCCGATCAGGAGGCTTTCAAGGCGCCGATCCGCGAGCAGTACGAGCACCAGGGCAACCCGTACTACTCCACCGCGCGGTTGTGGGACGACGGGATCATCGACCCCGCCGACACCCGCAACATCGTCGGACTGGCCCTGGCGGCGTGCGCGAACGCGCCCCTGGAACCGGTCTCCTACGGCGTCTTCCGGATGTGACCTGATGACAGACAGCCTGATCCCGATCTCCTCGGTACTCGTCGCCAACCGCGGCGAGATCGCCGTGCGCGTGATGCGATCGCTGCGCGCGATGGGCATACGGTCCATCGCCGTGTTCAGCGACGCCGACGCCGACGCCCTGCACGTCACGGTCGCCGACGACGCCGTGGGCATCGGTCCCGCCCCCGCCCGCGAGAGCTACCTCGACATCGACAAGGTGATGGCCGCGGCCGTCGCCACCGGCGCCGACGCCATCCACCCGGGGTACGGATTCCTCTCGGAGAACAGCGCGTTCGCGACCGCCTGCGAGGCGGCCGGCATCGTGTTCATCGGTCCGACGCCCGAGGCCATGACGGTGATGAGCGACAAGATCACCGCGAAGAACACCGTCTCGGCACACGACGTCCCCGTCGTGCCCGGCATCGCGCGGCCCGGTCTCACCGACGACGATCTCGTTTCTGCGGCCGTCGACATCGGGTACCCGGTGCTCGTGAAACCGTCGGCGGGTGGCGGTGGCAAGGGGATGCGCGTCGTCACCGAGCCGTCGGCCCTTCCCGCCGCGCTCGCCGGTGCCCGCCGCGAGGCCGCCTCGTCCTTCGGCGACGACACCCTGTTCCTCGAGCGATTCGTGTTGTCGCCGAGACACATCGAGGTGCAGGTGCTCGCCGATGCCCACGGTGGGGTCATCCACCTCGGCGAGCGGGAATGCAGCCTGCAGCGTCGTCACCAGAAGGTGATCGAGGAGGCTCCCTCACCCCTGCTCGACGAGGCGACCCGAGCACGCATCGGGGCCGCGGCCTGCGACACCGCGCGCAGCGTCGGCTACCGGGGCGCCGGGACGGTCGAGTTCATCGTCTCCGCCGACCGACCCGACGAGTTCTTCTTCATGGAGATGAACACACGGCTGCAGGTCGAGCATCCGGTGACCGAACTGGTGACCGGGATCGATCTGGTGGAGTGGCAGATCCGCGTCGCCCGGGGCGAGAAGCTCGCCATCGCGCAGGACGACGTGACGATGACCGGGCACGCGATCGAGGCCCGCGTCTACGCCGAGGACCCCGCGCGTGGCTTCATCCCGACCGGTGGCACGGTGATCGACCTGGTCGAGCCCCGGGGCACCGGCATCCGGGTCGATTCCGGCCTCGTCACCGGCACCGTGGTCAGCAGTCACTACGATCCGATGCTGTCGAAGGTGATCGCCCACGGGCCCGACCGCGCCTCCGCCCTCGCGCGGCTCGACACCGCGTTGGCCGCGACCGGGGTGCTCGGTGTGGGCACCAACATCGACTTCCTGCGCACCGTTCTCGCCGAGGACGACGTGCTCGCCGGTCGCCTCGACACCGGCTTCCTCGACCGGCTCGTCGAGACCATCGTTGCTCCCGTCATCCCCGACGACGCGGTCATCGCCGCCGCCGTCGCCGGATGGGCGGCACGCTGGCGCGACGCCGGCTCCGGTCCGTGGTCACGACCCACCGGCTGGCGGGCCTCACGACCAGCCGCGCCGACCGTCGTCCGCCTGCAGGCCGGGCCCGACATCCGGGTGGTGTCGGTGACGGGGACACCCGACGACGCGCGGGTCTCGCTCGACGACGACGCCGATCTGCACGTGTCGGTCGCCGTGACCGACGAGGGTGTCGTGATCACCACCGACGGCACGCGGCGGCGCTATCGAGTTGCGCAGCGCGGCAACGACATCTGGGTGGATCGCACCGGGGGCACGTGGTCGGTGTCGCAGATCCCGGCGGGTACGGGACGCGCCGGCGCCGACGCGGCGACCGATGCCGATCTCCGGAGCCCCATGCCGGGGTCGGTCATCGCGGTCGGCGTGGCCGACGGTGACGAGGTGACCGCGGGGACGGTGGTCGTCATCGTCGAGGCCATGAAGATGGAACACGCGCTCAGCGCACCGGTCGACGGTCGGGTCGAACTGTCGGCCGCGGTGGGCGATCAGGTGGGCGTGGGCGAACTCCTCGCCCGCGTGATCCCGACCGACACCGAGACACCCACCGACACCGAGACATCCACGGGAACGACACCAGGGGAAACAGCATGACCATGACCAGCTCGGAATCGATCTCGACGGCGAACCTGCCGGAGGACTATCGCGACCTCAAGGCGACGGTGGCCGACTTCGCCCGGTCGGTGGTGGCCCCGGTGTCGGCGAAGCACGATGCGGAACGGTCGTTCCCGTACGAGGTCGTCGCGGGGATGGCGGAGATGGGCCTGTTCGGGCTGCCGTTCCCCGAGGAGTACGGCGGCATGGGCGGCGACTACTTCGCGTTGTGCCTCGCACTCGAGGAGCTCGGGAAGGTCGACCAGAGCGTCGCCATCACCCTGGAGGCCGGCGTCTCGTTGGGCGCCATGCCGATCTACAGCTTCGGGACCGAGGAGCAGAAGCAGGAGTGGTTGCCGCGCTTGACGAGTGGACAAGCGCTCGGCGCGTTCGGTCTCACCGAGGCGGGCGGCGGCAGTGACGCCGGCGCGACGAAGACCACCGCCGTCCTCGACGGCGACGAATGGGTCATCAACGGCTCCAAGCAGTTCATCACCAACTCCGGCACCGACATCACCGAGCTCGTCACCGTGGCCGCGGTGACCGGGGCCGACGCCAACGGCCACAAGCAGATCTCGTCGATCATCGTTCCCACGTCGTCGGCCGGCTTCACCGCAGGCCCGTCGTACGACAAGGTCGGGTGGAACGCCTCGGACACCCACCCGCTCACCTTCGACGACGTGCGGGTGCCGCGCGCCAACCTCCTCGGCGAGCAGGGTCGCGGGTATGCCAACTTCCTGCGCATCCTCGACGAGGGTCGTATCGCCATCGCGGCGTTGGCGGTCGGGGTCGCGCAGGGATGTGTGGACGAATGCGTGAAGTACGCAAAGGAACGGTCGGCGTTCGGGCGACCCATCGGCGACAACCAGTCGATCGCGTTCACCATCGCCCGCATGGAGGCACGCGCCTACGCGGCGCGCACCGCCTACTACGACGCCGCCGCGTTGATGCTGGCCGGCAAGCCGTTCAAGACCCAGGCGTCGATCGCGAAGATGGTCGCCTCGGAGGCCGCGATGGACAACTCGCGCGATGGCACCCAGGTGCACGGCGGCTACGGCTACATGAACGAGTACACCGTCGCCCGGCACTACCGCGACAGCAAGATCCTCGAGATCGGTGAGGGCACCACCGAGGTGCAGCTGATGCTCATCGCCCGCAGCCTCGGTCTGTAGGGAGCACGCCGGAGCGGGAGAACGGTCGTTCTCACATCGTGGGACGGCCGGAAATAGGCACGGAGCGACGGCGTTGACGTTGGCATGACGAACCCCAGCACGAATGACCTCAGCAGCAAGGCCACGACACTTCTCGAACTGCACAAGCCCGGTGACCCGGTGATCCTGCCGACCGTGTGGGACGCGTGGACGGCGAACCTCGCCGTCTCGGCCGGCTTCACCGCGCTGACCGTGGGCAGCCATCCGATCTCCGACTCGATCGGCAAGTCCGACAACGAGGGACTCACCTTCGACGAGGTGCTGACCCGCATCAAGCAGATCACCGCGGCGGTCGATGTGCCGATCTCGGTCGACATCGAATCGGGCTACGGCGAGGATCCGAAGCGCCTGATCGAGGGACTCATCGATGCCGGGGCCGTGGGCCTCAACATCGAGGACACCGTGCACAGCGAGGGCGGTCGTCTGCGCGAGGCCCAAGAGCACGCCGATTTCGTCGGAGCACTGCGTGCGGCGTCGGATGCGACCGACGTCCACGTCGTCATCAACGCCCGCACCGACCTGTTCGTGAAGGAGATCGGCGACGAGTCCGACCGCGTCGACCGCGCGATCTCCCGCCTGAAGCTGGCCGCCGAGGCCGGCGCCGACGTGCTGTACCCGGTCGGCTTCCACAGCGACGACGTCCAGAAGCGTCTGACCTCGGAGCTGCCCCTGCCGGTCAACGCCATCGGCCACCCGGTGAACAGCGACAAGGCGACGCTCGCCGGACTCGGCGTGGGTCGCGTCAGCTTCGGCCCGATCTGGCAGGCGGTTCTCGCCGAGCGATCGAACGAGATCCTCGCCCGCTGGAAGTGATCGTCCGTCGATGACACGAGAACGGCAGGCGCGCTAACACGCGCCTGCCGTTTCCGCGCGTCGGCGATGTGTGGTTTTTCTGACAGCCGTTTCGCCACCTCTCAAGTACCCCGACCGGGCAAGCGACCGTAGCCTTTCGCGAAAGTCGCTATTCAGTTCATCAAAGAATCTCGGGGATTCGCGTGATCAGAATCGTTGCGTCGGCACTGGCCGTGCTCACCGCTGTCGCCATGGTGGCCATCGCCGCACCGGGGGTCAGTTCGGCGCAGCCCGCGGTCGCGCAATCCTCCGTCGGCGCCTCTCCCGATCTGTCCGAACCCGGGCCCTTCCGGGTCACCGCGACCGCGCGGGTTGCTCCCTGCCGAGGTCCCGGTGCCGCCGAGCAGATCCGCAGCGTCCGCGAGCAGGGAGCCCGTTCGCCTCTGCTGTGTACCTCCGCCGCACCGATTGGCTCCGGGCCCGACACCGGTGTCGACGTCTACTCACCCGACGGTGCGCCCGGTCGCCGCCCGCTTGTCGTGCTCGTCGGCGGTAGCGGTGCCAACCCCGGCTACTTCGTCCGGATGGTGACCCACTGGGCGAGTCACGGGTTCGTCGTCGCGGTGGCCTACGACGCCCGGGAGATCGCACCCGAGAGCGTGTTCACCGGCATCCGGCGTGCGGTCGCCGCCACGAACGACCCACGCTCGCCGCTGTACGGCCGGATCGACCCGTCACGGGTCGTCCTCGCCGGCCACTCCGCCGGTGCCACCAAGGCGCTCGAGTCCGCGAGCCTCATCGCCTCTCCCCCTCTGCAGGTCATCACCGATCGCCTCCCGCTCACTGTCGCCTCCGGGGTCCGGGTGGTCGGGGTCCTCGCGATGGCGCCCGACATCTACACCCTGCCCGGACCATCGCGCACACCGACGCTGATCACCACCGGCACCGACGACCGCACCGCGTCGCCGAACCTATTGCGCCCCATCATCGTCGATCGTCCGGCCGCGCCGACGTGGTTCACCGTGGCGCGCGGCGCTCCCCACCTCGCCGCGGTCGATCCGGTGGCCGACTACCCGCTGACCCGTATCGGGTTGGCGTTCCTGGAGTTCGTGACGGGCAGCGACACGTACTGCCGCGCCTTCGTCGGCGCCTACCCTCCGGTGCTCACCGATCCTGTTCTCGCCGTGTCCGTTCGCAACGCAGCGGCGCGATCACTGGCCTGCACACGCTGACCATCCCCGCCGACCGGAGGACACACCTTGCCCCGCATCCTGGTCATGACCTCGCCCGCACGTGGCGTGATGTACCCGATCGTCGAGACGCTTCTGGAGCTCCGCGACCGCGGGCACGACATCCACATGATCACCATCGCCGACGAGGTGCCGATGCTGCGCGGCCTGGGACTGTCGGCCTCGCCGCTGCCGCCCGAGATCGACGAGGCGCTACCGGGTGACTGGCGGGGCGACGACACGCGGACACCGAACTCGCTGACCGACCGACTGCTGTCGCGGATCGACGCCGAGTTCACGCACCTCACCGCCGCTGTGGCCGATCATCGCCCGGACATGATCCTCACCGACGTGGTGGCCACCGGCGCCCAGTGCGCGGCCGAGGCGTCGGGCCTTCCGTGGGCCATCTGGAGCGCGACCTTCCTGCCGCTGTTCACCACCGACGGGCCGCCGATCGGGTTGGGGCTCACGCCTCGCGACGGACGACTTCCGCACCTGCGGGACGCGGTCATCGCCCATGCGGCGCAGGGTATCTGGGACGTCACGTTCCGACGAAAGTTCAACCGCGCACGACGCGGGTTCGGCCTCCCCGAGCTCCGGCATTGCGACGGTGTCATCCGTCGGGCGCCTCTGGTCCTGAGCCTGTGCGGTGCGCCGCTCGAGCGCCCTCGCGTCGATTGGCCGCCCAGCGTGACGATGGTCGGACCGTCGCTGTGGGCCCCGCCCGGCGACCGCGACCCCCGCATCGACGCGATCGACGGCCCGATCGCCCTGGTGACCTGCTCCACCGAACTGCAGGCCGACCAGACGCTGGCCACCACCGCGCTCGAGGCCCTCGCCGGGACCGGGATGCACGCGGTCGTCACCACCGGCGCGCTCGACCCCGATCAGTTCGTCGCCGGACCCGACGCCACCGTGGTGCGGTTCCTCCCCCACGAACAGGTACTCGACCGGGCATCGGTGGTGATCAGTCACGGCGGGATGGGCATCACGCAGAAGGCGCTGGCCCGCGGCATCCCGATGGTGATCGCACCGTTCGGACGCGATCAGCGCGATGTCGCCGCGCGGGTGGACGCAGCCGGGTCGGGGGTGCGTATCGAACCGCGCAGCATGACGGCTCGATCTCTCCGCGATGCGGTGTCGACCGCCCTCGGGCGCCGTGACCGGGCTCGGCAGATCGCGGCCATCGCACCGGCACAGGGGTCGGCCGATCGCGCCGCGACCTGCATCGAGACGACGCTGCACAGCGGCACCGCATCGGTGGGCACGGTTTTCACCCGGGCTGAACCGACCACATCCGCGGGGACCGCCGCGTCGAATATGCTGTGAACGGCAACTGCGGTTGTGGCCGCCCGGATCACCGGGCGACCACAGGCGTGAATCCCCCAACGAACGCACGACCCCGACCCAGGAGCGGCCGATGTCCGGTGAGCGGCGATCCGACGCCCGGCGTGCGATGCGCCGCGCGAACGCCCGGCACCACCGTGGCGCGAACCCGCTCGAGCGCGAGATCGACATCACCGAACGTCGTATGCACCGGCTGGTGGTCCTCGTCGGCATGATCCTGCTGCCGCTGGCGATCGTGCCCGGCATCCTGATCTGGAGCTCCCATCAGGACGACCCGCCGCAGAAGCGCATCGACACCGTGAGTGCGACGACCGACCTCGGTTCGGCGGCCGTCACCCCGATCACCTCGACCATCGGTTCCGACGAGTCGAACAAGGTGCCCGCGCACTGGACCTACAAGGGCGCCGCGAAGTCCGGGGTCATCACGGTCCCGCCCGGCACCGCAGCCGGCAGCTCTTTGCTGCTCACCGTCGACCAGGACGGCCGCCCCACCCCGCCGATGCCGTTGCGCGCCGACGCCGGCGTGACGGCGGTCGCGGTGGTCATCGTGCTCATCGGCCTGGTGATCGCCACGCTGCTGGCGCTGCAGAACTGGATCCGCACGCACTGCGACCGCAAGCGGGACATCATGTGGGACAACGCCATCGCGAGGTTCTTCGCTCCGGAGTGACCGCGGTTGCGGTGAGCGCGCAACGTCACTCCAGCCTGTTGCCGTCGGAGTCCCAGTGCGACTCCACCTTCTTGCTCGGCTGTACCCGCGGGGGCTCGCCCTTCTGCTTCGGGTAGTCCGGCGGGAAATTGAGTTCGCCGCCGGGCAACGTCTCCCACAGTTCGAGCAGTGGCTCGATCGAGTACGCCTGCGAGTCGATCTCCGACCACGGATCGCCGTCGGCCAGGTAGTCGGGGACGGTCGTGAGAGTGAAGTCCCTCGGGTCGGTGACCTCGGCGAGCCGCTCCCAGGTGACCGGTGTGCTCACCGGCGCCCCGGGCTGCGCCCGCAGGCTCCACGCACTGGCGATGGTCCGATCGCGGAGGTTCTGGTTGTAATCGAGGAACAGGCGGGTGCCGCGTTCCTCCTTCCACCACGCGGTCGTCACGCCGTCGTCGCGGCGCTCGAGCTCGCGGCCCAGTCCGATCGCCGCGTGGCGTACCTCGTTGAACGTCCACCGCGGCTCGATGCGCACGTAGATGTGGACGCCCCGGTTACCGCTGGTCTTGGGGAAGCCCCGCAGACCGTGTTCGGCCAGCAGCTCCCTCAGCACATCGGCGACGCGTTGGGCGTCGGAGAACGACGTGCCGGGCTGCGGATCCAGATCGATGCGGAGTTCGTCGGGGTGGTCCACGTCGGGGCGGCGTACCGGCCAGGGGTGGAAGGTCAGGGCACCCATCTGTGCGGCCCACACCAACGACGCGGGCTCGGTGGGGCATAGCTCGTCAGCCTTGCGTCCGCTCGGGAACGCGATCGACACGGTGTCGACAAAATCGGGCGCGCCCTTGGGAAGTCGCTTCTGATAGAAACCGTCGCCCTCGCGATCCTGCGGTCCGGTGGCCAGGCGCATGCCCTCGCGCCACCCGTCGGGCCACCGTTCCATGGCGGTCGGTCGTTCGCCGATCGCGGCCATGAGGGCGTCACCGACCGTGGCGAAGTACTCGCACACCTCGAGTTTGGTGATGTCGGGAGTGCGATCGGTCGCGTCGTAGACGACGCGGTCGGGGCTCGAGACGCGCACCTCGCGGTCGCCGACGGCCACCATCGCCGCTGGTGTCTTCGCCATCAATCGGCCCCTTCCAGCACATCGTGCAGGTCGTAGGTGAGCGGGACCTCGAGCTGGTCGTACCCGCAGCTCTCGGGGTCGCGGTCGGGGCGCCATCGCTGGAACCTCACGGTGTGCCGGAATCGCTCCTTCTCCATCTGGTCGTAGCCGACCTCGACCACCAGCTCGGGACGGATCGGGATCCACTCGCCGGTGCCTGCGGAGTTCCAGCGGTTCGGCTCGCCCCGCGCGGTGTGGTCGGGGTCGAGCCGCATGGGCTCGAACTGCTCCTGCAGTTCGACGCGTTTGGCGTCGGTGAACGCACTCGATCCGCCGACGCTGCGCAGCTGCCCGTCCTGGTAGAGCCCGAGCAACATCGATCCGACGCCGGTGCCGCTCTTGTGTACCCGGTAGCCGATGACCACGCAGTCGGCGGTGCGTTTGTGCTTGACCTTCAGCATCTCTCGCTTGCCGCCGACGTAGCCACCCTCGATGCGTTTGCTGACGACCCCGTCGAGTCCGGCGCCCTCGAAGGCACTGAACCAGTCGATCGCGGTCTGCGAATCGGTGGTCACTCGGCTCACCCGGAGGAGACCCGCGCCCGGTATCGCCTCGGTCAGCGCCTCGCGCCGCACTCGGAAGGGTTCGCCGGTGAGGTCGCGGTCGCCGAGGGCGAGGGCGTCGAACCCGATGAACATGGCCGGGGTGGTGTCGGCGAGCATCTGCACCCGCGAGTCGGCGGGGTGGATCCGTTGACTGAGCGAGTCCCAGTCGAGCCGGCGGACGCCGCCGATCTCGGCCTGCACGCCGATCTCACCGTCGACGACGACCCGATTCGGGAGTTCGGTGCGAGCCGCCTCGACGAGTTCGGGGAAGTAGCGCGCGAGATCTTTCCCGCTGCGTGAACCCATCACCACCTCGTCGCCGTCACGGAAGATCAGTGCCCGGAACCCGTCCCACTTGGGCTCGTGCGACCACGCGATGCCATCGTCGGGCTGGGCGGGCACGGCGGTGACCGCCTTGGCGAGCATCGGCGCGACAGGTGGCATGACGGGGAGGTCCACGCCCCCATGGTCTCACTCACCCCGCCCCCGACGCTGCAGAAGGCGCCGGTAGGTGCTGAGTGCGCTGACGACGCGCCGCGAGCCAAGGATGCTGACTACGCGACGTGCTCCGGAGATGCTGACTGTGTGGAAACGGCCGTCGAGTGTGTGAGTCATGGTTGCTGACTGTGTGGAAACGGTCGTCGAGTGTGCTGACAGCTCACCGCACGCCGACGACGAAACAACGCACACTCGGCGGCCGGCTTCCGCACCGTCAGCGGCAGTAGAACCCAACCATCCGTACGAAATACGTTCACAGTGAACAACATTCACCAAATTTAAGCCCCCACACCTCGAACACGCGTGCTAGAATAGACGTACAGTCACACCCGGGGAGGGGGCGTACCGTGAGCGATCTCGTAGCGGATTACGCTGCCCTGGAACAGATCTTGGATAGAATCGCTGCATCCGACTCAACGTCGTGCGACGCGGAGACCGTCGCCGAGCTGGCGATCCGCCACGAACACAACATCCGCCGAATGGAATCCATCGGCAACCAGCGCATCGTCGAGGTCTCCGACCGCGACGCCCACAAGACCGTGGGATGCGTGACGGTCACCGAGTTCCTGCAGACGAAACTGCGGATCACCCACCCCAAGAAACGGTTACAGGCGGTGCAGGCGTTGGAACCGATGCACGCGATGACCGGTGAGAAACTGCCGCCGGTGTGCCCGAACACCGCTCGCGAGTTGGCCGCCGGAACCATCGGACCCGACCACGTTCACGCGGTGTTGGACGTCATGGCCAAGATGCCCGCTGCGGTCGAGCCCGAGCAGCGGGCGCGTGCCGAGGAAACTCTCGCCGAGTTCGCGACGACGTTGACGCCTAGAGAGATCGGTGCGGTTGGAACACGGATCCTCGCCCACCTCGATCCCGACGGCAGATTGACCGACGACCGCGATCGCGCCCGGAACCGGAAACTGAACCTCGGGTGCCAGGACTCGCAGTTGATGTCGAAGCTGACCGCGACGCTGGATCCGATCACACGTGCTCTGTTCGACGTCGTCCTCGCGAAATGGGCGGCTCCCGGGATGAACAATCCCGACGACGATCAGTCACCGAAAGGCGATCACGCCGACGCCGACCCGCAGTTGCTGAAAGATGCGGCTGACCGAGACTGCCGCAGTCAGAGCCAACGCAACCACGACGCCCTCAAGGCCCTGCTGGACGCCGCCGTGAACGGTGGACTCGTCGGCGGCTCGCATCGTGGTTTGCCGCCGCAGATCATCGTGTCCATCACCGACGCACAGTTGCGCGAACACGCCGGTGTCGCACGCACCGCGACCGGTAGCGACCTGCCCATCAGCGACGTCGTGAAATTGGCCGCCGACGCGCAAGTCCACCTCGCGGTGTTCAGTGACATCACCAACGAGCCGTTGTTCTTCGGCCGCGGCCGGCGCCTCGCCTCACAAGCGCAGCGCTTGATGGCCTTCGCCCAGTACAAGGGCTGCAGCAAGGACGACTGCACGACACCGTTCGCCCACACAGAAATGCACCACGCCGAACAGGACTGGGCCGACGGCGGACTCGCCGACTCTCCGCACATGGCCCCCGCATGCGGACGCCACAACCGGGCCGTCGGTCCCGAACCGCATCAGTGGAGCACCGAGAAGATCACCGACGGTCCCGACAAGGGCCGCTACGGCTGGCGCCGCAACACCGACCCACCCGACCAGCTCCGCGCCAACCACCTGCACCGGGTCGACGAACTGCTCCAACAGCATTCGACGAGTAGTGACCCGTGGGTCGAACCTCCAAACATCGAAGAACCGCCGCCACAGGTCCTCGATGTCGAATACCCGCGTGCGCCACGCGTCGACATCACATGGCCGGATGCTCCGCTGTACCGAGCTGCCTCGTAGGTAGTTGCGTTCTACCGCCGCTGACTGTGCGGAAAGTCGGCGTCGAGTGTGCGCTGTATGACTGTCGACTTACGCGACGCGGTCAGCACACTCGACTGAACTTTCCACACACTCAGCACCACCGCGCGACTGAACTTTCCACACACTCAGCCCCCCATCGCTCGGCTCGACTTTCCACACACTCAGCCTCGACTTCCGCGACCGTACGTTTTTGCAGACAGTCGGCACGGTCGGCGGCGCGGTTACGCTCGATGTCATGGCGAACTCGATCCGGCCGATCGTGCTGGCATTGATCCGGCGGCCCTCCGACGGCGCCCTCCTCGTCACCGGCCACGGCATCGGGACCGACGACCCGCGCGTCCGCCCACTCGGCGGCGGCATCGAGTTCGGCGAGTCCGCGCGCACCGCGCTCGACCGCGAGGTCACCGAAGAGCTCGGTGTCACCGTTGCGTCCGCGACACTCCTCGAGGTGTTCGAGAACCTCTTCACCGCCGACGGCGAGATCGGCCACGAGATCGTGTTCACCTTCGACGCCGAGCTCCACGACTCCCCCGTCGACCGCGATCGGTTCCCGATCTTCGATGCCCCTCACGAGATCGCGTTCTGGTGGCACCCCACCGACACCACCGCCCGGCTCGTGCCCGCCGAGCTCGCCCACCTCGTCGAACGAACGAACCGATGATTCAGACACCCGGGGCGGGCCGATACGCGCCGTCACCCTCGGGCGACCTGCACATCGGGAACCTTCGTACGGCGCTGCTCGCATGGTTGTTCGCCCGCAGCACCGAGCGACGCTTCGTCCTGCGCATCGAGGACCTCGACGACCGCTCGCGCGACGCCGTCGCCGACGCCCAACTCGGCGACCTGTGCGCGCTCGGCATCGAGTGGGACGACGATCCGACCGTGCAATCACGACGCACCCACGTCTACGACGCCGTGATCGACGACCTCACCGCGGCGGGCCGCACGTTCGAGTGCTTCTGCAGCCGCCGCGAGATCCACGCCGCCACCACCGCACCCCACGCCCCGCCGGGTTCCTACCCCGGCACCTGCCGCGACCTCGGCGAGGCCGACCGGGCCGCCCGACGCGCCGCCGGCCGCGACCCCGCCATCCGATTGAGAAGCGATACAAGCTCTTTCACGATCACCGACACCCTGTGCGGCGAGTTCACCGGCGCCGTGGACGACTTCGTGCTCCGCCGCGGCGACGGCACCGCCGCCTACAACCTCGCCGTCGTGATCGACGACGGCGCCGAAGGCGTCGACCAGGTGGTCCGCGCCGACGACCTGCTGACCTCGGCCCCGCGACAGGCATACCTGGCCACGCTGATCGGGGTGCCCATCCCGCAGTACGCGCACGTGCCCCTGGTGCTCAACACCTCCGGGTCCCGCCTGGCCAAGCGCGACGGCGCCGTCACGCGCGCCGACCTCGCCATGGTCGGCGTCGACGACACACGGCTGCTGTCCCTGCTGGCGTCGTCGCTGAATCTCGGCACCGTCGGCGAAAACCTCACCGCGAACGACGTTCTCCGTCGATTCGATCCTGCGCGCCTCCCGAACGGCCCGTGGATTCTCGATCCCGACGACCTCTGGTGATCGACGATCAACGACGTGCGATCGCGAACCTCCTCGTCGTCGCTGATTTCCTCGGTGTCCGATTGGTTCTGATTTAGACTGGCGGCCACGCGGACCACACCCCGGCACGCGTCGAAACGAGAGGACGTCACATGACCGGACCCCAGTACCCGGGCCAGAATCCGGAGGGTCAGGATCCTCAGTACGGGTCGCCCCAACCCGGGCAACCCCAGTACGGACAACCTCAGTACGGCCAGCCCCAATACGGTCAGCCCCAGTACGGTCAGCCCCAGTACCCGGCTCCCGACCTGTCGAAGGGTGGCGCCGAGGGTTCCTACCCGCCGCCCGGGCAGTACCCGCCCCCGCCGCCGGTGGGCCAGCAGCAGTACGGCGAGCAGGGCATCTACTCGACCTCGGGTCAGCCGGCCGGCGCCGGTGTCCGCCTGGGTGCGCGCATCATCGACGGCCTCATCGTCGGCATCCCGGTCGCCATCGTCGAGGGCATCATCGGTGTGGCCGCGAACTACGCCGTCTACTACGTGGTGTCGGTGATCCTGAGCTTCGCGGCGATCCTCTACTTCACGTACTTCGAATCCCGGAAGGGCGCGACCCTCGGCAAGCAGCTGCTGAAGCTGCGCACCGTCGGACCCGACGGCAACATCCCGGCACAGGACATCGCCTTCAAACGGAACATCTGGCTGCTCCTCTCGGTGCTGTCGTCGCTCCTGGCGTTCATCTTCTTCCTCCCGTTCCTCGTCGGGCTGGCGACTCTGGGTGTGCTGATCGCCATCGGCGTGACCATCAGCAACGACCCGAACAAGCAGGGACTGCACGACAAGTTCGCGGGCGGAACCCGCGTCGTGCGCGTCTGACCTGACACCGAACACAGCGCCCCGCAGACGATCTCGTCTGCGGGGCGCTGCGCGTTGTGAAAGGTGCTGGGCCTACCGAAGTTTGACAGGCGCAACGGGCTTGCCGGTGAACATCCGGAAGCCATAGGCCTGCGCGATCGCGGCGATCGGTGCGGTCACCACGACGCCGACGTAGCAGATGACCGCTCCGATGCCACCGATGATCCCGGTCAGCAGGAACAGCACGAACACATCGCCGAAACGACCCGTGGCGAGACGGAAACTGGCCTTGATGGCCTCCACCGGCGACAGACCGTCGTCGACCACGAAGTAGAGGGTGTTCGCGAGCAGGAACCCGGCGATGATGCCCGGCAGATAGAACAGCGCCAGACCGATACCCACGATGAGTCCGACGATGAGCGACGCGACGATGACATCGCCGAGCTTGCGGAACCGGAACATCGAGCCGAACTGCGCCCGTTGACCGGCGACCTCCTGCAGTGCACCCTGGATCGCCGCGGCCTGGAACACGAAGAAGATGGCGACGAGCACCACGAAGAACACCGCGCTGAGCGCGATGAACCCGACCGAGAAACCGGTGCTCGTCGAGTCGACCGAATCCGACGCGAACGCCGCGCCCACGATGGCGAAGAAATAGATCACGAATGCGACCGCGATGACCGCGAAGTTCAGGACGAAGAACCCGATCCACGTTCCCGGATTGTCCTTGAACCGCTCCCATCCGACGCTGATGGCGTCACCGACCGAGTACTGGGTGGGCGGCGGGGTGAACCCGGGAGGCCCGCCGTAGCCGGGTGCACCGCCGAAACCACCGGGCGGCGGGTACGCCCCGGGAGGCGGCGGAGGGTATGCCCCGGGCGGCGGAGGTGGATACGAACCCTGTTGTGGCGGTGGGTATGCGCCGGGCGGGGGATACGACCCCTGCGGCGGCGGAGGGTACGAGCCCGGGGGCGGGTATCCACCCGGGGGCTGGTCACCGGACGGATCGGGCTGCTTGCGCAACGGGTCGTCAGAGGGCGGGTACGTCATGGCATTCCTGTCTCGATGCGATGGGCGTCAGGCTCTTTCTGTACAAAAGACTAGAGCCACCGACCCCCTGAGATGGGTGTGCGCACGCCGTGTTCGGCCGATCGACCTAACTGCTCCCGGCGTAGTAGCGCGCCAGGAACGCGTCGCGGTACTCGATGTAGTTGCCGTCCTCGATGGCCTGGCGCGCCCGGTCCACCAGCGTCACGATGAAGTGCTCGTTGTGGATGGTGCACAGCGTCGAGGCCAGTCCCTCCTTGGCCTTGAACAGGTGGTGGATGTAGGCGCGGCTGTACTGCGTCGAATAGTTCTCGAGTTCGGGTTCCATCGGCGAGAAGTCGGCGCGGAAGCGACTGTTGGTGATGTTGTAGCGACCGTCGAACGAGTAGATCGCCCCGTTGCGCGCCACCCGCGACGGCGACACACAGTCGAAGGTGTCGATGCCGTTCTCGATGGCGGTGAAGATGTCGTCGGGTTCGCTGATCCCCAAGAGGTGTTTGGCCGTATCCCTGGGCAGTTCGTCGTTGACCCACCCGACGATCTGTCCCAGGTTCTCCTTCTCGAGCGCCCCTCCGATGCCGTACCCGCCGAATCCGCGCCCGCCGGCGTCCTGGTCGCGGCGGCTCGCCTCCATCAGTCCGCGTGCGGCAGCACGCCGTAGGTCCTCGTACTGCGCGCCCTGCACCACACCCCACAGCGACTGCAGCGGCCGGTCGTGCCGTTCGCGGGTGAGGCGGTTGTGTTCGTCGAGGCATCGGATGGCCCACAGGCGGGTGCGTTCGAGTGAATCCACCTGGTAGGCGCGGGTGTTCATCAGCGTGGTCAGCTCGTCGAAGGCGAAGATGATGTCGGCACCGAGCTGGTGCTGGATCTGCATCGACACCTCCGGACTGAACCGGTGGGTGGTGCCGTCGAGATGGGATTTGAACGTGACGCCGTCGTCGTCGACGCGGGCGAGTCGCTCCTTGCCCGGCGCGATGACGTCGTCGTTCTCGGTCTCTCGCACCTCCATCGAGATGACCTTCTTGAACCCCACGCCCAGCGACATCACCTGGAACCCGCCGCTGTCGGTGTAGGTGGGACCGGGCCAGTTCATGAACCGACCCAATCCGCCTGCGGCGTCCACGATCTCGGGACCCGGCTGCAGATAGAGGTGATAGGCGTTGGCCAGCACCGCCTGCGCACCGAGATCGGCCACCGCCTCGGGCACCACGGTCTTCACCGTCGCCTTGGTGCCGACGGGGATGAACGCCGGCGTGCGGATGTCACCGTGCGGGGTGCGGATGACCCCGGTGCGACCGAGGGTCCCCGCGAGCTCGGTGCCGAACACGAAGCTGTGGTCGGGGGTGGTGGCGCTGCGGTCGGTGGTGTCGGGATCGGGGATGTCGGGGTCGGTCACGACTCCCGATCATCCCAGACCGACACCGCCCCGCACCTCCTCTTACCGTGGGGCATCACACGGGGGCGCGGGGGCGTCCTCGAAGAAGGGCTTGCCCGCGGGCAGCAGGTACAGCACGTCGAGCACCACCGGCGACGACGTCAGGTTGCGGCCTACGTGGGTGTTCTTCTCGCCCTCGGGTTCGACGATCAGCTGGCCCTGGCGGTAGACGACCGGCTTGCAGTCGGCTCCCGGGTGGGTGAGCGTGCCCTGTTTGACGATCCCGATGAGTCGACCGTCGTGGAAGTGCCATCCCGTGGTTCCGCCCGGCGCGATCGTGATCTCGCGGACCGTCGCCTTCCCCGGCCCGGTGATGAACGGCAGGAGGCCGGCGGGGATGTCGGCCCGGGCCAGTTCGACCGCGCTGATGCCCGAACTGGGTGTGGCGTGCGCGGTGGTGACGGGAACGGCGAGTGCGACCAGGGCGACTGCCGCCGCGATGCCGAGCCGCCGGGACATCGATGTGATGCGGGTCACTGTCATCGGGTCAGACTAGACCCGCGACAACGGCGACGATCGCCGCGATCTCTCGCTGCCATCGTCGCCGTCCCCCGAGCTCACCGCGAGGGCATGTCCACGTCTGGGGTCAGACGCCGACCTTCTCGCGGTGCCGGCCGCCGTCCGGTGTCGTCTCGGCGAGGTACTCGCCCAGCTTCTCGCCTTCGACATCGACATTCGGCAGGATTCGGTCGAGCCACTTCGGCAGCCACCACGCCTTGTCACCGAGCAGCGCGAGCGCGGCCGGGATGACGATCATGCGGATGATGAAGGCGTCGAAGAAGACCGCTGCGGCGAGGGCGAAGCCCATCGACTTGATCAGCGAGTTGTCCTGCAGCATGAAGGCCGCGAACACCGAGATCATGATCGTCGCCGCCGCCGCGACCACCCGGGCGCTGTGCCCGAAGCCCTTCTTGATCGCGTCCCTCGCCGAGGCGCCGTGGACGTACTCCTCGCGCATCCGGGTCACCAGGAACACCTGATAGTCCATCGCGAGGCCGAACACGATGCCGATGAGGAAGATCGGCAGGAAGCTCACGATCGGTTGCGGGTTGCCGATGAGCCCCAGGTCGCCGTTCTGGAAGATGGCGACCGTGGCGCCGAAGGTGGCGATGATGCTGAGCAGGAACCCGAGCGCCGCGGTGAGCGGGACCAGGATCGAGCGGAACACCAGCATCAGCAGGATGAACGCGAGACCCACGACCACCGCGAGATACGGGATGAGTGACTGCGAGAGTCGGTCGGACACATCACTTTCGATGGCGGTCTGACCGGTCACCCCGTAGGTGACACCGTCGGCGCGGGTGATGCCCGACTCCGCCGACCGCAGGTCCTTCACCAACTGCTGGGTGTCGCTCGAGCTCGGGCCGCTGTTGGGCAGCACCGTGATCACCGCGGCATCGCCGGCCTTGTTCACATCGCCGGGGCTCACCAGCGCGGTCTTCACGTCGGGGAGCTGCTTGATCTTCGTGACGACGCTGTTGAACGCGGCGTTGCGGGCGTTCGGATCCGAGACTCCCGAGGCGTTCGCCACCACGACCAGTGGACCGTTCTGGCCGGGACCGAAGCCCTCGGCCACGAGGTCGTAGGCCTTGCGGGGCGACGTCGACGGATCGGAGGTGCCGTCGTTGGGCAGCGCCAGCTTCAGACCGACCATCGGTGCGGCGATCACACCGAGGACCACGACACCGAGCACGAGGGCCACGGCCGGGTGCTTCACGACCTGGTTGACGAACCGCGAACCGTTCGACACGCGCGGCGCCGTCGAGCCCGCCGACTTCGGGGTGTCGGGTGCGTTGAGGAACCCGATGGAGCCTGCGAACGCCTTGCCGCCGAACAGTCCGAGCACCGCGGGCAGCAAGGTGAGCGCGACGAGGACGGCGACGAGCACCGTGACCGCGGCCGCGAGGCCCATGGCGGTGAGGAACGGGATGTTGACGATCGACAGCGCCGACAGGGCGATGATCACCGTCAGGCCGGCGAACACGACCGCCGATCCCGCCGTGCCGACCGCGCGTCCCGCGGCCTCGGCCCGGGTCTTCGACTCCAGGAGCTCGTGTCGATAACGGGAGACGATGAACAGCGCGTAGTCGATGCCGACCGCGAGGCCGATCATCGTCGCGAGAATCGGGGTCTCCTCGCTGAGGCTGAAGAAGCCCGACGCTGCGCTGACGCCCATGAGTCCGATGACGAGACCGACCAGAGCGGTCAGGATCGGCATGCCCCAGGCGACGAACGACCCGAACGTGATGATGAGGACGACAACGGCCACGCCGACACCGATGAGCTCGGAGGTGACACCGATGGCCGGCTGCGGCAGCGCGGTGCCGCTCATCTCGACGGTCAGGCCCGCGTTGCGGGCCGCGTCGGCGACGGCGGTCTGCTGGTCATGCGCCTTGTCGGAGACGTCGGTCGCCTGGGTCGCGGTGTAGGAGGCGCCGAGCTGCGCCACGGTGGCGTTCGCGTTGATCGGCGACGATGCGGCGGCGTCGGCTCGCGCCTGCGCGTCGGACTTGCCGAAGGTGTCCTTCTGGAAGTCGACGGAGGTCTGGACCACTTTGCCCGGATCGCTCGGCGTCCCGAACGCCTCGGGGCTGAACGGGTTGACGATGGAGTCGGGCGCCTTGACGCCGTCGAACTGCTTCATCGAGGTGACCATCGTGTCGATGGCGGGCTGGTAGTCCAGCAGGGTCTTGCCCTCCGGCGCCTTCAGCACGTACTTGATGCTGATGTCCTGCGAGAATTTCGGCTTCTCGGGGAAGCTCGAGACCAGGCTGTCCTGAGCCTTCTCCGACGGGATGCCGGGGATGGAGAAGCTCGAACTCGACGGGCCGGCGAGGGTCGATCCCGCCACGCCCATGCCGACCAGGATCAGCATCCAGATGCCGATGACCTTGAATTTGTTCGTGAACGCCCACTTGCCGATGCGGTACAAGTATGTGGCCATGGATTCTTTCCTGTTCGACGACGGATGTCGTTGGTGGTGAGTTGGTTTCGGGCGTCCTGGTCGGTGCTCGAGGAATCAGGGATCGGGTAGCGGCGCGGCCATCCCGGTGCGGATCTGTTCGAAGGTGCGCTGCAGCGTCGCGCGCAGCGCCTCCGGCGCAACCTCACCGTCGAGGTGGTCCTCGAGGGCGACGCGGATACCGACCGCGGCGCACCCCAGGACGAGTCGCGCGTACGTCAATCCACCGGGACCGATGGACCGCTGCTCGCACAGCGCCTCGAACCGCGCGACGATCGGGTCGATCCCGCCGTCACGGCTCTTCTTCATCGCGATGGACGGTTCGGTGTCCATCAGCGTCATCAGGTGCGCGAGCGCCCGGGGGTCGCCGTCGCGGTCGCAGATCACCTCGATGAACGCCGCAGCGGCCGAGTCCCAGAACCCCTCGTCTCCGGGACGCGCCTCCAGTGCGGTGAAGATCCGATCGATGACCTCGCTCAGGTAGAAGCGCAGCGCGTCTTCCTTGCCCGCGAAGTAGTTGTGGAACGTGCGCGGCGAGACGCCGACCTCGGCGGCGACCGCCTCCACCGAGACGCTGTCGAAACCCTCCGCCTCCGACAGACGCAGCACGGCGACGGCGAGCGCCTGCCGCGTCGCCGCCTTCTTCGTCTCCCGAAGTCCCGAGGTCATGCCATCGATCATGACCGAACTTGCGCAATCCTGCAATTTTTCCGACGCACGCACTTTTGCGTGATCGGTCACTGTGCCGCCGAGAAGTGACCGGGGTCGCACCGACGCCGTTCGATACGGTGGCGTCCATGCTGATGCACCGAGTCCGGGCGGTCGTCATGATCGCCGCCGCGACCGCCGCCCTGGGTCTCGCCGCGTGTGGCGACTCCGGCGACACCACCGCGCAGAGCTCCTCGACCACCGCGGCACCCGACGCCTCGGGGTCGGCCACCTCGGGATCAGACGCCTCGGGAGCAGCGGTCGACCCGAACGCGCCCACCACGACCGATCCGAGCGCGACGGCGGTCCCCGGCCCCCGACTGCCGGCAGCCACCTCTGTCCCGCCGTCGAAGGCGGCGCCGTCCATCGCCGGCACCCGGTGCGACACCGCCAACGGACCCGAGGGTGCTCTGCGGGTCGTGATCTTCCCGGGCGGTTCGGTCGACTGCGGCACCGTGATGCCGGTCGCCCGCACCTACGGCCCGACCATCTCCACCGGGCGCAACCGCACCGTCGACGGCTGGTCCTGCGGCCCGTCGCAGACCACCGGCGTGCTCGCCCGCTGCACTCGCGGCGAGTCCTCGTTCGGCTTCATCCCCCAGTGACGTCAGTTCCGGGCGTCAGATCCGGGAGGTTCCGCGCGAGTCGACGCCTCGTCAGGCGACGGTCATCGACAGTTCGTCGAGCGCCGACCGCAGCAGATCCACGTACTCGTCGGCATCGGGCACCGCGTCGGGTGACGTGAGCACCCCGAGGGTCACCGTGGTCCCCAGTCCGTAGATGCCGAGCCCGATACCGATGTCGGGCGACAGACACGGGAACCCGGCCACCATGACCGCCGGAGCACCGGACAACTCCATGTCGGCGTCGCCGCAGTTCACACTCGTCACCGACATGTGCGCGGGCACGAACTCGGTCCGCACCCCCCGTGCGCGTCCGCGACGCAGATACCTCGAGAGAATCGGCCACGGAACCGATTCGACGAGCCGCAGCATCGTGATGGTGTCAGGGCTGACCAGGCGTCGGCGTTCGGCGCCGAGCGACGACCGAATCGCCTCGGCACGATCGAGCGCAGTGGACGATGCGACCCCGAGTCCGACCACCGCGGTGGCAAATCGATTGTCCCCCAACCATTGCGCCCCCTCACGCACCGCGACCGGCACAGCGGCGGCGAGGGAATCCGGCGCCTCGCCGCGGCGGATCAGCAGGCGTTCGGTGGCGAGCGACGCGGCGCACAACGCGAGCTGGGTGACCGTGAACCGCTGCGACGCCGAGATGCGGCGCGGGATCGGTAGAACGGTCACATCGCGAACCCCGGCACCGCAGGTGTTGATCGATGCGCGGCGCAGGGGCGCGGTCGGTGGATCCTCGCTGTCCGACGACCGCGCCGAACGGCGTCCCGCGACGGCGGTCGCCACCAGTGCCGACGGCAGACGCACGAGACGCCCGAACGCCCGACCGACGTCACGGAGTCGCCACCCCACCGCGCCGGGTTCGTGGGGCTCGGAGGCGGCGGCGATCTCGGCGTCCGCGGGGTGCGGCGTACGACCGAAGAGGGCGCGCAACAACGCGGCGCCGCCGAGTCCGTCGGTCAACACGTGGCTGAACCGCACGAACACGATCGTGGCGCGACCGTCGACGTCCGGCACGCCGACGACGTCGGGGGCGATGTGGAGCTGCCACGGGGTGCGGGTCGCGTCCAGGGTCGACCCGAGGAGTTCCTCGATCCGGTCGACACATGTCGACCACTGACGGGTCGCCTCCGGTGTCGAGCACGTCGAGTCCTCGTCGACGAGCCGGTGCACACACTCGCCCATGTCGGCGGCGTGGTGCACCCACCGCGGATAGTCGATGCCGGCCGGACTCTCGGCGAGCCGCTTGTTCAGCGCAGGTATCGCGGCGGACCGATCGGCGATGACCTCGACCAGCTTCTCCCACGTGGGAGCGGCGGCAGGCCCTGCAGTCGCGAAGGCGAGCAGGAAGTACTGGTCCGTGGGCATCGCATCGGAGGTTCCAAACCAGAAAAGTGAATCTTTAGGATCTACAACAACTGCCATCGAACCACCATACGGCGGCCCCTCACGACAAATCCCCCGCCCGCGCATCGCGCGAACGGGGGATCTGGTGGCGGTGGCGGGGGGATTTGAACCCCCGGTACGGGGTTACCGCACACAGCATTTCGAGTGCTGCACCTTCGGCCGCTCGGACACGCCACCGCCGAAGACACTACCGCAGGACCCCGGTGAGCCTAAATCCGCTGCTCAGAGCCGTGCAGTGCCGGCGGGGTCACTTGCCGGTGAGCTTGTCCTTGACGTCGTCGATCTTGCCCTTGACCGCATCGGCGGCGTCGGCGATCTTCTGCTTGGTGTCGGCGGAGGCCTGGTCGCCCTTGCCCTCGGCCTTCAGCTCGTCGTCGCCGGTCACGCTGCCGGCGGCTTCCTTGCCGCGTCCCTTGAGTTCTTCGGCCTTGTTCTTGGCGTCGTCGGTGATGCCCATGGTTCATCCCTTCGTCGAGCGTGCGGGGGCCTCTGCTTCGGCGGTTCTCCTACCGCCACAACCCTCGGGGTCGACGCGCGACCCCCCTCCACCGTGCCACGCCGCCGGCGCAGCGGCCATGATGCGATCACCCGGATCGGTGCGCTCGGAAGAACTCGTGGAGCAGCGCGGCGCACTCGGCCTCCCGGACACCCGCCCGGACCTGCGGTCGGTGGGTGAGACGGCGATCGCGGACGAGATCCCAGAGCGAGCCCACCGCGCCGGTCTTCGGTTCCCACGCACCGAACACGAGTCGGCCGATCCGCGCCGAGGTGATCGCACCGGCACACATCACGCAGGGTTCGAGGGTGACGACCAGGGTGCAGCCCTCGAGTCGCCAACCGTCCCCGAGGACGGCCGCCGCGGCCCGCAGCGCGCGGATCTCCGCGTGGGCGGTCGGGTCACCGTCGCGTTCACGGGCGTTGCCACTGCGGGCGATCTCACGCAGGTCGGCGTCGAACACGACGGCCCCCACCGGGACATCGTCCACACCCGACGTTGTCGCGGCCTCGAGCGCCACGGCCATCAGGTCCGCATCGTTCGGTGTCATGGGTCGGTCGGCCTCAGCGCGTGGGATCCGCGTAGGTCAGTGACCGAGCTTGTCGAGGACGCGGCCGAGTTCGTCGGCGAAGCCGAGACGTGCGGCGATCATCCCGATCTGCTCGTCGGCGTAGAGGTCGGTGTCCCCGACGATCACGCTCATCACCGAGTCGGGCAGACCGAGGTCGGCGAGCACCCCGAGGTCGCCCTCCTCCCACGGCTCGACGTCGTCGAGGTCGTCGGAATCGATGTCGGGGACGTCGATGTTGATGGCGTCGAGGACGTCGGCGGCGATGTCATAGTCGATGGCGGCGGTCGCGTCGGAGACCAGCAACCGCGAACCCGACGGGGCCGGCCGGATCACCACGAAGAACTCGTCGTCCACATCGAGCAGACCGAAGACCGCTCCGGCGCTACGCATCTGCTTCAGCGATTTCTCGGCGTCGTCGAGGCTGCTCAGCGCTGCGTTGTCCATCGCGGAGACGGTCCACTTGCCCTCTTCGCGAACCACTGCGACGGCGAAACCATCCAGATCGTCCGAACTCGCAGCAGCCATGTGCGACACCGTAGTCGCACCGTCGGAGTTATCCCAAGCGATGGCCCTGACGGCACCTGCAGGACTCTTTCCGCAGGTGCGACACGATGTGCCACGCTGAGGGCATGTCGGCCGACACCCCATCGCGCACCACCGCATCCCAGGACACGTCGAGGGCCACCGCACCTCTGTGCGTGCTGGGCCTCGGCCTCATCGGCGGCTCGCTGCTGCGCGCGGTGGCCGACTCGGGGCGCACCGCGTTCGGCCACAACCGATCCACGGCGACGGTCACCGAGGCCACCGCGGCGGGTTACGACGCCGACGACGACCTCGAACGCACGCTGCGCCGCGCCGCCGCGACCGACGCGCTGATCGTGGTCGCAGTACCGGTGACCGCGGTCGACCCGGTTCTCGACGCCATCGCACGATGGGCACCGGAGTGTGCGATCACCGACGTCATCAGCGTCAAACAGGCTGTCGCACAGTCGGTTTTGCGAGCCGGTCTGTCGGCGCGATGGGTCGGCGGGCACCCGATGGCCGGTACGTCGCAGTCGGGGTGGGCGGCCACCGACCCCGGACTGTTCGCCGGGGCGAGCTGGGTGGTCGCCGCCGACGACGGCGTCGACCCGGGCATCTGGACCGACGTCGCCGACCTCGCCCTGTCGGTGGGAGCGGTCGTGGTCCCGGTGGAGACCGACGAACACGACCGTGTCGTCGCGGCGATCTCGCATCTGCCGCACGTGACCGCGGCGATCACCGCGGCAGTCGCCGGGGGCGACGGACAGCTCGCCCTGCGCCTGGCCGCGGGCAGCTTCCGCGACGGCACGCGGGTCGCGGGCACCGCGGTGCCGTTACAGCGGGCGATGCTCGAGGCCAACACGACAGCGCTGGTGAGCGCGATGGACGAGGCGCTCGACCGCCTGACCCGTGCACGCGACGACCTGCGCGACACCGGTTCGGTCGAACTCGTCGTCGACGACGGCCACCGCGTCCGCACCCGCTGGGAGGCGATGACCTCGACACCGGCGCAGCCGATCACGGGCGTGACGGTCGGCGAATCGGGATGGGCGGCGGAACTACGCCGTCAGGCGCACCTCGGCCGCGTGTGGACCACCGAGTCGCGGACTCAGATCCGCTCGGCGAGTCCCTCGTAGTCCCGGACGAAACCGGTGTCGTCGGTGGAGATGGACGACGAACCGACAGGTGACTGCACGGCGATCGCATCGGCGGACGAGTCGTAGCTCACCGTCGCCGGGGCGACCGAGCCCTCGGGGAGGTAGAGGTAGACGACCGGGACCTGGATCTGCGTCGGGTTCCGGTGCAGGTCGAGACGGCGGATCGGCAGGGCGTTGAAGAACGGGCTCAGCACGAGATCGACGTCCTGCGCTCCACCGAAGTCGCTACGCTCCGTGCCCTGCGGGGTCTGCACCAACCAGTTGTTCTCGCCATCGCGGGTGATCGAGATCTGCGTCTCGCCACCCGCCCGGGCAAGGTGCACCGACAGCCGTCGGGTGACACCCGCATCGTTGGTGAGCAGGTCATAGGTGGCCGAGAACGCCTCGTGGGTGTCGGTGGCCGCGCCGATGACCTGTCCGAACGCCTTCACGCGCAGACCGGTCACCTGCACGCGGACCTGCTCGAGCCGGGTCGCGTCGACGCCGCGCCAGGTGAAGACCTTCTTGAAGTCGTCGGACGACGACGACACCTCGGTCACGTCACGCTGGGCGTCGTGGGCGGTCACATCGCGGTCGGTCGCACCCGGGGCTGCAGGCGCGGATCCCGATGTCGGGGAAACCTGTGGAGAACTCACGCCTCTACGGTAGGCGACCGAGGCCGCTCGCGAACAACCGTCGGCCGAACCCATCGCGCCGGGCTGCGCACTCAGCGGCGACGGGCCGTGACCACCACGTAGGGCGAGTCGAAGGCGATGGCGCCGTCGGCGTCGGTGTGGGGTGCGAGCGCCACCTCGAACGCCGACATCAACCGGTCGTGCTGCATCTCGCTGACCCGGTGCAGCACATCGACGTGCATCGGCGACTCCTCGGAGATGAAGTGCAACGCGGTCTCGAGGGTGCCGAAGCGCCACGTGTGCACGCGATGGTCGATCTCGACGGTGTCGAAGTCGCCCGCGAGCCGGGCGTGGACGGTGTCGGGCACGCCCCAGTCGTCGGGCGAGTGATCAGCACCCTCGGGGCGCGGCCGCCCGAGCACCGACACGATGGGGTCGTAGAAGGGGTTGTGCGTGGCACGTACCCACGAGGTGAAGCCGAGCGTGCCGTCGGCGCGGAGCAGGCGGGCGATCTCGGCGACCTGCGCGGCCGGCTCCACGAAGATGATGCCCATGCTCGACAGGATCACGTCGGCGGAGTCGTCGGGCAGCCCCGTCGCCGAGGCGTCGGCGCGCACCCAGGTGATCGGATCTGATTGCGCCGCGTCGGCTTTCGCGGCGGCGAGGCCGAGCAGATCGGCGGTGATGTCCACACCGGTGACGCGGGCGCCGGCTTTCGCGGCACCCAGTGCGACCGAACCGGTGCCACACGCGAGGTCGACGACATCGCGGCCCTGCAGCGGACGGAGATCGTCGACCGTCGCGACGAGTTCGGCGGCGACACCGGCTATCCGTTCGCCGACCGCCTCGTACCGTCCCCGCGCCCACATCTGCTGTGTTGCCCCGTCACCGGTACCACCGTCGGCCGCCATGGACCCACCCTAGTCGCGCGGTTCGATCGGTATGCGCACCTCGAACGTGGTGGCACCGGGCTCCGATTCCACCCGCAGACTGCCCTTGTGCTTCTTCACCACGATGCGCCAGGAGATGTCGAGACCGAGCCCGGTGCCCTGTCCGACGGGCTTGGTGGTGAAGAACGGTTCGAAGATGCGGTCGCGGATGTCGGCGTCGATGCCCGGCCCGGTGTCGCCGATCTGGATGAGCGCGGTGTCGCCCTCGCGTCGCGTGCGGACGGTGAGTGTGCCCGCGCCGTCCATGGCGGCCACCGCGTTGTCGATGAGGTTGGTCCACACCTGGTTCAGCTCGGCCGCGTACATCGGGATCGCCGGCAGTGCGGGGTCGTACTCCTTGACGACCGTGAGGTCACCGATCTTGCGCCCCAGCATCACCAGGGTGCTGTCGAGCAGCTCCCGCAGATCGGCCCGCTGATAGGGGGCGCGGTCCATCTGCGAGTACTGCTTGGCCGCGTCGACCAGGGTCGACACCCGCGTGGTGGAGTCGGCGATCTCGTTCATCAGCAGCTCGGTCTCGACGGTGTAGTTCAGCCACCGGATCGCGCTCTCGAGCAGGACATCGTCATCGACACCCGCACGGACCTTGTCCAGCCAGGCGACATCCATCCCGGCGGCGACGAACGTCGGAGCGAGATCCCAGCCACCGGCCACACCGCGGGCGTCGAACCAGTCGGCGAGCTCGTCCTCGCGGTCGGCGGCCTCCATCGGCGAGAGCGTCGGCGCCTTCGCGACGAGCTCGGCCGCCTCGTCCTGCAGCCGGATGAGACTGGCCATCGTCTCGTGGTCGTAGGTGCCCGACGCGATCATGCCGAGCTTGCGGCGCATGTGCGACACCCGGTCCCGCAGGCTCGCCGTCGCACGGACGGCGGCCGCGGCAGGGTTGTTGAGCTCGTGGGTCAGACCCGCCGACAGCGAGCCGAGAGCGAGGAGCCGCTCGCGCTGGTCCATGATCTGTCGCGAGTTCTGGTTGCCGAAGAAGAGGCCCTCCAGCAGGTGGACGGCCATCGGGAACCACTCGCGGACCAGCCGGCCGAACACGTCGGCGTCGAGGACGAAGAACCGCGACGGCACGAGTACCCGCGCCGAGGCCGGGTACGTCTGCGCCGCCCGCTCACCCAGATATGCCTGCCACGCACCCGAGTACACGCCCGGCTGCGAGGTGCGACTGATCTCGATGTCCTCACCCCCGGACAGCTTGCTCATCACCATCTCGCCGGAGATGAGCACGTAGAAGCACGTGGCGTCGTCGCCCTCGGCGTACACCGGACCCGTTTCAATGAGCTCGACATGACCGTTCTCGCACAGGGTCTCGAGCTGTGACCGGTCGAGCTTCTCGAACAGGAAGAGCGTCCGCAGTTCGTCGGGACTGCACGTGGTGGGTGTCATGGTCGTCTGATTTCTTCGAGTGGGTGTCGGATTCGGTGGGGAGAGGGCCGGCGCGGGTCAGGGGTTGGCGATGTAGCGGTGCACGAGCATGACGGCCATCGCCCCCTCGCCCACCGCCGACGCGACGCGCTTGGCCGACTGCGAGCGCACATCGCCGGCGGCGTAGACCCCGGGCACGCTCGTCTCGAGGTGGTGGGGCATGCGGTCGAGCGGCCACCGGCCGACCCCGCTGTCGAGCAGATCGGGACCGGAGAGGATGAACCCGTGCTGGTCACGCGCGAGCAGACCGTCGAGCCAATCGGTGCGCGGCGCCGCCCCGATGAACAGGAACAGGAACCCGGCGTCAACGGACTCGACATCGCCGGTGGTGTTGTCGCGCAACCGGATCGACTCGAGGTGGTCGGTCCCGTCGACACCGACGACCTCGGTGCAGGTGCGCACGTGGACGTTGGGGGTCTTCTCGATCTGCGCGACGAGGTAGTGCGACATCGACGCCGCCAACGACGGCGCGCGCACCACGATGGTCACCGATCGTGCGCTACGAGCGAGGAACAACGCTCCCTGCCCGGCGGAGTTGGCGCCGCCCACGATGTAGACGTCCTGATCGGCACAGCGTGCCGCCTCGGTCACGGCCGACCCGTAGTAAACGCCACGGCCCGTGAGTGCCTCGAGTCCGTCGGCGTCGTGCTGCCGGTAGGAGACGCCGGTCGCGAGGATCACGGTGTGGGCGTCGACGCTCGTGCCGTCGTCGAAGCGGACGGTGCGCGCAGATCCGTTGGTCTCCAGGGCCACCACATCGCGGGTGGTGATGAGCTCGGCACCGAACCGCGTCGCCTGCCGACGTGCCCGGTCGGCGAGCTGCGCCCCCGACACCCCGTCGGGGAAGCCGAGGTAGTTCTCGATGCGTGAGCTCTGGCCGGCCTGGCCACCGGTCGCGGTGCGCTCGACGAGCACCGTCCGCAGGCCCTCGGACGCGCCGTACAGCGCGGCACCGAGCCCGGCGGGTCCGCCGCCGACGACCACCAGGTCGTAGAACTCGCCCGACGGAGCGGTCTGCAGGCCCAGGTGCGTGGCGAGTTCGGAGTCGGTCGGGGTGACCAGCGCGGTCCCGTCGGCGCAGATCACCGTCGGCAGCGCGGTGTCATCGAGACCGGCGGCGGCGAGCAACCGGGCCCCCTCGGGCTCGTCGGCCATGAACCACCGATAGGACAACTGGTTGCGCGCCAAGAACTCCCGCACCTCCGACGACCGCGGGTCCCACCGGTGGCCGATGACGCGCGTGTCCGTCGCGGGGCGGTTCTCGGTCGTGGACCACGCCTCGAGGAGCGCATCGACGACGGGATAGAGCTTCTCCTCCGGCGGATCCCACGGCTTGAGCAGATAGTGGTCGAGATCGACGAGGTTGATCGCGTCGATCGCCGCGCCGGTGTCGGCGTAGGCGGTCAACAGCACCCGACGCGCCATCGGGAACAGGTCCATCGCCTGTTCGAGGAACTCGATGCCGCTCATCATCGGCATCCGGTAGTCGGCGAGGATCAGCGCGACCGCCTCGCCGCGCAACGTCATCTCCCGCAACGCCTCCAGTGCCGACTCCGGCGACTCGGCGCGGATGATGCGGTAGCGCTCGCCGTAGCGGCGACGGAGATCCCGCGCGACGGCACGCGACACCGACGGGTCGTCGTCCACGGTCAGGATGGACGACTTCGCCTGGCTGGCATCGGCGGCCCTGGCGGGCGCGGCGTTCGGGACGGGAACAGACACTGGTGACCTCTCGAGGGTCGATGGTCGCCGCACACTCGACACCGCGCGCGACGCGACGACGATCATTGTGCGCCGATCCGGCGCGCGATGGGACGCCACGGACCGGTCTTCGCGCAGGGCGAACACGGTGGTCGTGGGGTGGCCCAACGCACATCGGGCGCACCCCGGGGGCGTGCCACGATGGATTCATGAGCACGCTCGAGGGCTACCCGGTGACCGCACCCGACCTCCGGCGACCGGTGTTCCTCGATCAGCGGTGGGACGACCTCACCTTCGTGCACTGGCCCGTGGCACCGGAGAACGTGGCGCACCTGTTCCCCGAGGGCACCCGCCCCGACGTGTTCGACGGCGTCACCTGGGTGGCCCTGGTGCCGTTCGTGATGAACTCCATCGCGCTGGGCCCGTCGACTCCACCCGTCCCCTATCTCGGGTCGTTCCTGGAGACCAACATCCGCCTGTACTCGGTCGACGACGCCGGGCGGCACGGCGTCCTGTTCCGATCGCTCGAGACCGAACGGCTCGCGGTGGTCCCCGCGACCCGTGTCGGGCTCGGCATCCCGTACACCTGGGCGAAGATGCGGATGACCCGCGACGGTGACCGCATCACCTACGACAGCACCCGTCGGTGGCCGCGACGCGGTCTGCGCAGCCGACTCACCATCGACGTCGGGGACGAGGTGACGCCGACCGACCTCGAGACGTGGCTCACCGCGCGGTGGGGCGCACACACCCGCGTCGCCGGACACACCTGGTGGGTACCGAACGAACACGACGCATGGCCGTTGCGTGGTGCCGAGGTGGTCGAACTCGACGACGACCTCCTCGACGCGTCGGGGGTGATGCCCGCCGGCGCACCTCTGCGCGCGTTGTACTCGCCCGGTGTCCGCACCCGGTTCGGGCGACCGTCACGCGTGGTCTGAACCCGACCCGTGCCGTAGGGCGTGATCGACGAGATCACGTGCGGGACCTCGTAACCCACGATCGCGATCCCAGATCGCTCGAAGCTGCCGCGGCATCGTGACCCCGTCGATGGCGACGGCGACGAGCGTGCCGCGCCGGAGGTCGTCGCGCACCGACAGCGACGACAGCACCGCAGGCGACCCCGCGCTGAGCATGGCCGCACGTACCGCCGACACCGAGTTGAGTTCGAGCATCGGTTCTGCCGGTGGGTGTCCGGCGGCGGTCATCGCGTCGGTGAACACCACCCGGGTCCCCGAGCCGGATTCGCGCTGCACCAACGCCGTTCGCGCCACGGTCGACGGAGCGACACGCCCCTTACGCGCCCAGGCGTGATCCGATGGCACCACGAGGAGGAGCTCGTCGTGGTCGACGACACGCGCCGTCACGCCACCCTGCACGCCGCCGTCCTCCACGAAACCCACCGCGCACTCCCCGGCGACCACCCGGGCGCGCACCTCCGTGCTGTTCATCGGCCACACACGGACCTTCACCTCGGGATGCGCATCGCGCAGTGCCACCACCCATTCGGGCATCAGGTATTCGGCGATCGTCATCGACGCCGCGACGGTCAGGGTCGCCGAGCGTTGCCCCAACAGGCTGTCGATGCCGGCCGAGAACCGTTGGGCCTGATGGAGGACGGCCGCGGCCCATTCGAGGATCACGACACCCTCGGTGGTCGGCTCCACGCCGGTGGCCGAGCGGCGGAACACCGCCATCCCGGTCTCGCGTTCGGCCGCGTGCACACGTGCGCTCACCGCCTGCTGACTCATCCCGAGTTCCCCGGCGGCCGCGTTCATGCTGCCGGCGCGGGCGACGGTGACGAGGACGTCGAGTGTCGCCAACTCGGGGACGTGCACGGGCACCACCATGAGCGCCGACGCTACAACCCCGACAGACCGGTTACAACCTGTGCTTGTAGCCCTACAAGATCGTGACGTCTACCCGCGGACACCGTGCTCGGCGATCGTGAGGACATGACCGCATCGATGACCACGCGCACCGCATCTCCGACTGCGCCTGCGCCGACCACGGCACGGCTCGCACACATCACCCCCAACTGGTTCACGACTGTGATGGGTACGGGCATCGTCGCGGTGGCGGCCGCGCAGCTGCCCGTCGGTGGTCACGGCCTCCGGCTGCTCGGGACCGCGCTGTGGGCGGCGTCGGTCGTGGTGTTCGTCGCCGTCACGGTTGCGTTCGCACTGCATTGGCACCGCCATCGCGACGCCGCGCGCGCCTACGCCCGTCACGCGACCATGGCGCACTTCTACGGGGCGCCGGCCATGGCGGCGATGACCGTCGGCGCGGGAACGCTCCTCTACGCCGCACCGATCGTCGGAGCGACCACCGCGCTCCTCACCGACGCCGCGCTGTGGGCGGCGGGGACCGCAGTGGGCGTCGCGACGCTGATCGTCGTCGGTGTCGGCTCGCTGCGCCGCCCCGACCGGGGTGGTCCGGCTGCGCCGACGCGGATGATGTCGGTCGTCGCGCCGACGGTCTCGGCCTCGACCGGCGCGCTCCTCGCCACACACATCGCGAACGACGCCGTCGCCCACCTGATCCTCGTGACCGCTGCCGTCATGTTCGCCACCGCGCTGGTCGCCGGTGGCGCCACCGCCGTGGCCGTGTTCCGCCAGATGCTGCGTACCGGGGCGCCTCTGGGCGCCGCAGCGCCGACCGTGTGGATCCCGCTCGGCATGATGGGCCAGTCGATCACCGCCTCGGTCGCCCTCGGTGCGGCGAGCGGCAGCACCGGTCTGCACTCCCTCGGGGTCGGCGTCGGTGTCATCTTCGCCGGTCTGGCCGCCGCCACCATCGCCGTCGCGATCACGGTCACCGCACGCGCGGCGCTGCGCGGACTGCCCTTCTCGATGACCTGGTGGAGCTTCACCTTCCCGATCGGCACCTGCGTCACCGGTGCGAGCGCGCTCGGGAAGGCCACCGGCTCCGTCGCTGTCGACGGCATCGCGGTCGGCGTTTTCGCGGCCCTGTTCGTCGCGTGGGCGGTGGTCGCGACCCGCACCGCGGTCGCCATGAAGCGCGGTGATCTGCCCGCAGCGCCCTGACGTCGTCGTTCGACCGACCCATCTGCGCGGGTTCCCGCGCGCCGGATCGGCGCCTGCCCATAGAGTCGCCACGTGCCGATCGCCGCGAGACGTCCCCGAACCGCGGCGCGGGCACTGGCCCTGCTTGTCGTCTGCGCCGGCGTCATCGGCCTGGCCGGGTGCAGCGACGACGCCGCGCCCTCTGCACCTGATCCCGCCGCGGCGAGCAGCTCGTCGACCGCTCCGAGCAACCCCGCCGGTTTCAGCGGCGTCTACGAGGCGCAGCTCACCACCTACCGGATCAACGGTCGACGTCCCGCCGCGGGCGAGCCCGAAGCCCAACCGACCACGCGGCGCTGGGTCGTGCAGACCCGGTGCGACGGTCCGGGTGCCGGCTGCGTCACCGTCGCCGCCGCCACCGCGCCCACGGCGAGCAATCTCAACCGACGGCGCATGGTGTTCGTCCACGAGGACGACGAGTGGACGCGCGTCACCGAGACCGTCACCCGCACATGCACACCCGCGGGCACGTCCTCGGCCGTCACCGAACCGTGGGTGGGCATGCAGCAGAGCGAGTTCCGCGCGACGGCCTCGTCATCGGCACAGCAGATCACCGACCTCGACGGGATCGTCGACACCTATCAGGGCGGCAGCTGCGCCCAGCTCGTCCGGTCCCGGATACGCCTGCACCGCGTCGGGGACCTTCCGGCGGGGACCGCGCCGCTGCCCAGGACGCCTGTCGTCGCGGCTCGTACCGACATCCCGGGGGCGGGCCTGCAGGGCCGGTACGAGGTGGCGCAGACGACGGTCTCCTCGCGACCGGCGAGCCTCGCCCGTCGATTCCCGGCGACCAGCGGTGAGGCCAGGCTCGCGCCGGTCTGTCTGCGCGACGGCAGCCGCTGCACCATCGCGTTGTACTCGACCGGGGGTCAGTACCTGTCCGCCCTGTCGTACCGCTCGCGCGGATTCGAGCGCACCACCACAGGGGTTCCGGTCACGTGTACGAACGGCGCCACCGGTGTCGCTCGCGCCACCGAACGTGTCGTGCCACCGGCGAACGCGCCTCGCCCCTTCGCCTCGGTGAGCGGACCGGGCACCACCACCTACCTCACCGGATGCGCCGGATCGGTGTCCCGGCGCACCACGCTGACCCGCCTGGGTGACTGATCACATCACCCGCGACCGACGACTGCCGGATGTTCGGTGCCGGAATATCGCGGACTGCGCAGTGGCTGCACCTTGCGAGCCCGGCGCGAGGCCGGCACGGCAGACCGAGGAGAAGACATATGAAGATCGGCATCATCGGCGCAGGATTCATCGGGGGAACGCTCACGCGCCGGCTGCGTGAACTGGGCCATCAGGTCGCGGTGTCCAACTCCCGCGACCCCCACGCCGCAGATCAGCAGGCCCTGACCGCGCTGGCCGAGGAGAGCGGTGCCCACGCGGTGTGGGCGCGCGACGCCGCCGAGGACGCCGATCTGGTGATCCTGTCGATCCCGCAGAAGAACGTCCCCGATCTGGCCGATGACCTGTTCTCCGCCCGGAAGCCGGGTGCGCCGATCATCGAGACGAACAACTACTACCCGCAGCAGCGCGATGGGTTGATCGCCGCGATCGAGGACGGCCAGACCGAGAGCGCGTGGGTCTCGGAGCAGATAGGCGAACCGGTGGTGAAGGTGTTCAACGGTATCTACTGGAAGCACCTCGGCTCGAAGGGTGTGCCCGCGGGCACCGAGGGCCGCATCGCTCTGCCCATCGCCGGTGACGACGCCGAGGCGAAGAAGATCGTCTCCGAACTCGTCGACGACCTCGGTTTCGACCCCGTCGACGCGGGCAGCATCGCCGATTCGTGGCGTCAGCAGCCCGGCCAGCCGGTCTACGGCAAGGACCTCGGCCCCGACGACGCGCGCAAGGCCCTCGCCGAGGCGAGCCCCGAGCGCACCGATGAGTGGAAGGCGACGTAACCGGCTGTCGTACAGCACGGTTGGCGGCCGGATCCCCGTAGCCCTGGTGGGCCCGGCTGACGTCATGACGCCCATCTGTACCGTTGACAACGATCATCCGACCGTTCGACGCGAAGGAAGGATCTATATGTCGCAGCCCGCGAAGCTGCCGAAAGACCCCGAGAAGGGGTACGTGGCACTCCTCGGATGGAGTCTCGCCGCAGTCGAAGCCCTCGAGGGATTCGATCGCCGATACGTCGTCGTCGCCCCCGAATGGGCGCAGGAGTACTGCACCACCCACGACATCCCGTTCCTGCCCTGGAACTTCGAGCGACTGAACGACCGCTCACTGGAGATCGCCGAGACGTTGCGCGACATGGGCGTCGACGTCGCGATCCCGCTCTACGAGGAGACCGTCGAGTGGGCGGGCGCCATCAATTCCGTTCTGCTGAACAACCCTCGCCTGTTCGGTCAGGCGATGTTGTTGCGCGACAAGGCGTTGATGAAGCGACGTGCCCAGCTCGGCGGCATCCGCGTCGGCATCTTCGAGGAGGCACACGACCGTGAGGACGTGATCCGCTTCCTCCGGCGCGTGAACCAGACGCTGCTCAAGCTCGACGGCGACCCGAACGACCCGATCCACCTCAAGGCGTTCGACAAGGCAGGCTGCCTGGGGCACCGCGTGATCCGTACCCCCGACGAGGTCGACTCCATCCCGGACGAGGAGTTCCCGGTGCTGATGGAATCGCACCTCGACGGTTGGGAGTTCGCGGTCGAGGCGTGGATCCACAACGGCAAGATCAAGTTCCTCAACATCTCCGAGTACGTGACGCTGGGGTACTCGGTGTTCGTGCCGGCCACCCCGGAGCTCGAGAAGTACCGACCCGCGATCACCGCACAGATCGAGAAGCTCATCAAGACCTTCGACATCGAGTTCGGTTTCGTGCACCCGGAGTACTTCGTGACCAGCGACGGCGAGATGTACTTCGGCGAGGTCGCCTACCGACCGCCGGGCTTCAAGGTGTTCGAGCTGCTCGAGCGGGCCTACGGCTTCAACGCCTACCAGGGGCTGGCTCTCGCGTTCGACCCGAAGACCACCGAGGAAGAGATCGACGCGTTCTTCCCGAAGGAGGTCGTCGACGCGGGCGGTGTCGCCGGGTGTTTCGGTGTGTATCCGCGACGTCGCGTGGTCAGCAACCTGCAGATCCCCGAGGTCACCGCCGAGGACGACTACTACGAGACGAACGATCTCGCGCCGCCGCTGGAGGAGACCGTCACCAAGCGCACCGCGTTCGGGACACACTGGGGTCTGCTGTACTTCTTCGGTGAGGACCCGTACCGGATGCGGGACCTGCTCAAACAACAGGAAGAACTGGACTTCTACGTGTGAGGCAGGAACTCGGGAACGACCGCAGCGGACCGACACAGTCGATGGACCCCGATCCCGGCGCCGCCGGTGACGGGTCGGGCTCCGACGACGTCGCCGCACCGGCGGTCGATCCGGCGCTGACGTCGCGGCTCGCCCAACTCGACCACGCGACCGCCGCGTTGCGCGCCGCCCCGGAGTTCACCAAGGGCACCAAGGTGCGTCGCGTGCTGGATGCGTTGCACCGCGTGCTCGGCCAGAAAGGTGGCTGCGCGGCCATCCGCGACCGGGCGGGTGCGCTCGACGAGGCCGGGCTGTTCGCCGGCACCGACTGGGCTCACCCCGACATCCTGGTCCCCGGTTTCGTGGGGACCAGTCTGCGCAGCGGGCAGGCCGACACCGTCACGCTCGAGGCGACGAGTGAGCTGCGTCTGGTGGCGATCGCGGCCGGCGAGTACACCCATCCCGCAATCGATCCCGACGACGCGAGGCGGTTCCTGTCGCAGGTGCTGGCGATGAACCTCGAGGTGCTGTTCACGCCGCCGTCGGAGGCCGAGCGGGTCCGCCTGGGCAAGACGGCCTATGTCATCCGCGATCTGTTCGGCTATGTCGCCGAGCAGATCGGCTACGACAGCGTGCTCGACGAACTCGTCGACGAGATCTGGCGGATCCTGCGCCAACGTCCCATCCAGGTCGACCAGGTGAAGGCGATCGTGACCCGCATCGCGATCTACCGCGACGACCCCTCGGTCGACCTCGGGGCGTCGGGGCAAGGGCTCGACCGGCTGATCACCGCGCTGTTCGGCACCACCGACGCATGCCGCGAAGACCCCGGGGTCGAGGTCTACCGCTCGCGCCTGGAGGTGATGGACGCGGGTGGATTGCAGTTCGAGGCAGGCGGTTTCGCGCGCGCGATGCACGACACCGGGCTGGTGTCGCCGTACCACGCCACCCTCGTGCGCCACCTCACCGAGAACAACGCCCACCTCCTTCCCGAGGCGCTGGGGTTGTCGGAGGTGGGTCGCACCTCGCTGCAGCGGTACCCCGAACTGGTGTCGCGGCTGATCATCGAGGCCGTGCACCCGGAGACCGCACAGTGTCTCTACGGGCTGGCACTGATGCTCGACCGCGGCATCCTGCACCAGCCACCGATCGTGCCGTCGCTGTGGCGCCAGATAGCACTGACCCTGTCGGACAAGGCATCCGAGCGACTCCACGCGGCCTTCGGCTCCACCCCGACCCCCGAGGCGCGTCTGCTGGGCGGGCTGTTGTCGATGCTGGGCCAGCCGCTCGGTGTCGGACAGGGCGACAACCCGACCTGCCAGTCGGCGCGGGCGCTGTCGATGTGGGCCTACAACGATCCCGACTACCTGCTGCAGATGGTGGTGTGGGCGGCCCGCGACGACGAGATCGTCATGCACTTCGAGGGCAAGGCACTGTCGTCGACCGACAGCGTGAGCGGCGTGGCCACGAGCGATCCGATCGACCTCGACCCCGTGTCGTTGCTGCTGGTGCCCTACCTCGACCGCATCTACGCCGAGATGGTCCGCCAGTGCGCGGGACGCCCGGGCGACCCGCACCGCTGGGTCAACCCGGAGTTCCACGGCTGGTGGTCGGCGCGCGACTTCCACATCGACGTCGACGTCGAGACCGGCAAGCTCACCGACCTCGACGGGTTCCTGCGGCAGTTCCACGCCTCCTACCACCCGGCCTACAACGGTGATCAGCCGCTGATCCACCCGCAGCCGGCGGGTGTCGCGGTGACCGACAGTGCCGCCCGCTACGTGGGCTGGCATGCGATCACCATCCTGCGCGTGGCGGCCGACCCGGACGGCGTGATGCGGGTGTACTTCTTCAACCCCAACAACGACAGTGGCCAGGATTGGGGCGACGGTGTCGTGGTGGGCACCGCGGGCAACGGCGAACGCCACGGCGAAGGATCGCTCCCGTTCGATCAGTTCGCCTCGCGGCTCTACATCTTCCACGCCGATCCACTCGAGAACGGCGAGCCGCAGAACGTGCCCGCCGAGGACATCGACCGCATCGTCGGCTTCATCGAACGCAGCTGGGGTGCCGATCGCATGCCCGACGAGACCTGACCGGTCACGGCACTGCGGGCGGGCACCCTCTGATCGCATGAATCTGCGGCGAATCCCTGTGTCGGTACGTCCGTTCGGGTAGACGTCGGGCATGCACGCGATCGACACCGGGTCCCGTCACGACACGAGCCGCACCGGACGTCTGACACGGGTGCTCGTCCTCGCGGGAGTGATCCTCTTCGTGGGCCGAGGGTTCGCCCGCATCGTCCACCCGGCGTTCTGGGCCGAGGACGGGGCGCAGTTCTTCTCCGAACAGATCAGCCGCGGTGGTCTCGACGTCCTGCTCACTCCCTACGCGGGGTACCTGCACGTGATCCCTCGACTGATCGCGCTGCTGTACGCGCCCCTGCCCTTCACGGTCGCGCCGCTGCTGTACGCGGTCACCGCGGTGGTCGTGGCGCTCGGCCTGTTCTCGATCGTGCTCTCCGAGCGACTCTCGTGGCTGCTGCCGACCCCGCGGGCCCGCGCCGTCGCGTTCGTCCTGCTGTGCGTGTCCCCTGTCCTCAGCGAGGTCTACGGCAACATCGCCAACCTCATCTTCGTGGGCGGTGTCGGTCTGTTCCTCATCGCCCTGTGCGACGACCCGGGGTCGCGGGTGGGCCGGGTGGTCGAGGTCGTCACGGTCGCCCTGTTGGCGACGAGCGGCCCGGTCGTCGTGCTCCTGCTCCCGGTGATCGTCTACCGGTGGTGGCGGGTCGGTCGATCGGCGCAGTCGGCGGTCGTCGCTGCGGTGGCGATCGCCGGAGCGGTCATCCAGGCGATCATCTACGCGTCGTCGTCGCGCACCACCCCCGGCGGCGGGTCGGTGGAGCTCGCCGTGCGGGCGGTGGTCGAGCGCGTCGCGGGTGGCTGGCTCTTCGGGTTCAGCAGCCTGTTCCACCCCGACGGCGGACCGCTGCTCCCGACCGTCGTCACCTCGGTGTGGCTGGTGGCGGCGTTCGGCGTGACCATGGCGGTGCTGCGGTGGGATGCGGTCGCCCCCTGGTTCTCGCTGCTGGCGCTGACCGGGGCCGCGAGCTACGCCTACGGCACGATCTTCGTGTCCGGTGCGCTCGCGGGACAGCGTCATCTCGTGACACCCGTGGCGATCGTGATCGTCCTGCTCGTCGCTGCCGCCAGTCGATCCACCGGTCGAGCCGGTCGGGGCGTCGCCATCGGCTGCCTGGTACTCGGCGTCCTGGGTGTCGTGGCCGCGCTCTACCTGTCGGCCCATCCCGATCCTGCCGACCTGTCCGGCCTGACGAGCTGTCGCGAGACCGGCGCCCGACTGTGCTACACCCCGATCAGCCCGTCGGGGTGGGGCGTCTACCTGACCCGATGAGTCTCCACGGCAGCGTCTCTCACCGTGGCGCGGCGACCGCGGCGGCGATGACGAGGTCGGCCGCGGCATCGATGCGGGCGCGCTGCCCGGTGACGAGCGCGTCCTGGCAGAGTCCCCGCAACCCGGAGACCACCAGCGTCGCGCGGGCTCTCGCGTCGGCGCGCGGATGCCCCAGTGCGACCAGGGCCGCGGTGATCGGCGCCAGCATCACCTCGACACCCGTTCGTGCGTACTGCTGGTAGGTGTCGGCATCGGTGCTCGCCAGACTCAGCACCTGCAGCATCATGGTGACGCTGCGGCGTTGCTCGCCCCGCGAAATGGCGCGCCACAGCGTCGTCGCGGCGGCGACGAACTCGTGTTCGGTGGTCACATCGGCGAACATCTCACCGGCATCAGGGCGGGCCGCGTCCAACGCCTGCTTCAGCAGCTCGCCGCGATCACCGAAGTAGTACAACAGCATTCGCTTGCTCGTGCCCAGCGCCTCGGCCATCGGCGCCAACGACAGGTCGCTCACCCCGTTGTCCTGCAGGTACGCCACCACCGAGCGGAGCAGTTCGGCGCGCTTGTCCAGATCGGGCATTCGGGGCATCGCTTGAATGTATCGATCGGTACGCCTACCGTCAAAGATGTGCCGATCGGTACAGGTATTCTCGAGGAGGTCAGATCGTGAGGCGAGATCGAACACTCCGGGTGGCGGTTGTCGGGGCCGGCATCGGCGGACTGAGCGCGGCCATCGCATTGCGCGCCGAGGGGATCGACGCCGTCGTGTACGAGCAGGCGTCGGAACTGAGAGCGCTCGGTGCCGGCGTGTCCATCGCCACCAACGGTTCTCGGATCCTGGACGGTCTCGGTCTCGGCGAGCAGCTCAGGAACGTTGCGGGCACGTTCTCGCGGTACGCGTTCCGCACCTGGCAGGGAGAGCCGATCGCCGGGGAGCCGTCGGAACTGTCCTTCGGCGACCCCGAACACACCCTGTTCCTGCACCGGGGTGACTTCCAGCAGGTGCTCTGCGACGCACTCCCGACCGATGCACTCCGGCTGGGTCACAAGGTCGTTGCGGTCCGCGAACAGGACAGCGGTGTGACGGTGGAGTTCGCCGACGGCAGCGTGGTCGAGGCCGATCTGGTGCTCGGAGCGGACGGCATCCACTCCCGACTGCAGGGGCTGGTGAGCACGCCCGCAGAGCCCGTCAGCGAGGGCGTGATGGCCTACCGGGGACTCATCCCGGCCGAGCGCGTCGAGCACATCATCGACATGAGCATGTGCGCGATGTGGCTCGGCCCGCAGCGCAGCTTCCTCGTGTACCCCGTCTCGGCCGGTTCACTGCTGAACGTGGTGGCGTTCGCGCCGAGCAACCTCGACGTCGCCGAGTCCTGGACCGCGCCCGGTGACGTCGAGGAACTCGCGGCCTCCTACGCCGGATGGGATCAGCGGGTGCTCGACATCATCGCCGCGATGGACGTCACGTTCCGCTGGGGGATCTACGACCGCGAACCCCTCGAACGGTGGTCCACCGATCGGATCGCGCTCCTGGGCGACTCCGCACATGCGGTCACCCCGCATCTGGGACAGGGCGCGAATCAGGCCATCGAGGACGCGGCGACACTTGCCGTCGTCCTGCGCGACTGCGCTGCGACCGACATCCCGGGGCGGTTGCGGGTCTACGAGGATCTGCGACGTGACCGCACCCGACTGGTCCGCGAGAGCGCCCGTGAGGCGGGTCGCACCTACCGCTCGACGGGGCTGTCCGGTCTCGAGCAGGCCGAGCGGATCGGAGCGATCGTCGCAGGCATCGACATCAACACCCACGACGCCGAGAACCTCGCCGAGCAGGCCATCGCCGCAGCAGGACGGGGATCGGCCACCGCACGACGGTGACGTCGCCGATAGTGGGGGCATGAAGTACGTCGACATCGCCTCCGTTCCGCAGCCCGCATCGCACATCGTCCTCGGACTGATGCGCATCGAGTCCCTCGACGACGAGGAGATCCGCACTCTGGTCGAGACGGCGCTCGACGACGGCGTCACCGTGTTCGACCACGCCGACATCTACGGCAGCGAGCGGCACGCGTGCGAGCGCAGGTTCGGCGCAGCGGTGTCGTTCACGGCCGCACAGCGCGACCGCGTGCTGGTGCAGAGCAAGGTCGGCATCCGTGACGGGTTCTACGACTTCTCGACGCGCCACATCCTCGATACCGTCGACGAGTCCCTCAGCGCGCTGCGCACCGACCATCTTGATCTGCTCCTCCTGCATCGCCCCGACACCCTCGTGGAGCCCGAGGAGGTCGCCGCTGCCTTCGACACCCTGCAGGCGGCGGGCAAGGTGCGCGCGTTCGGCGTCTCCAATCACACGCCGGGCCAGATCGAGCTCCTGCAGACAGCGGTGACGCAGCCTCTCGTGGTGAACCAGGTCCAGGTGAGTGTCACGCACGCGCCCCTGATCGCCGCCGGCGTCGCGGCGAACGTCGGGGACCTCGAGCAGTCGGTGAGTCGCGACAACGGGCTGCTCGACTTCTCCCGCGTCCACGGCATCACGCTGCAGGCGTGGTCGCCGTTCCAGTCCGGCGTGGCTGGACGCGGGGTGTTCGTCGGCGACCGTGAGAACTATCCGGAGCTCAACGACGTGCTCGACGACCTCGCGGCCGAGCACGGTGTGACACCGACCGGCATCGCGACGGCCTGGCTCACCCGGCATCCGGCGACCATCCAGGTGGTGCTCGGCACCACCACGCCGTCTCGGGTGTCGGAGGCCACGGCCGGTTCCGACATCACCCTCACCCGCGAGCAGTGGTACCGGATCTTCCGCGCTGCCGGACACACGCTCCCCTGACCGCGCACCCACCGCTCATCCGCGCGGCCACCACCGCGCGCGTGCGAACGGTGGACGCGCGAGAGCCCGGAAACGAACGAACCCGCCGACGCTGAGTGCGTCGGCGGGTTCATCGTGAGAGTGCGCCCGAAGGGATTCGAACCCCTAACCTCTTGATCCGTAGTCAAGTGCTCTATCCGTTGAGCTACGGGCGCGTGCTTTTCAGTTGTGGCGGTCCGGCCCCGCGAGGGGCCGATGCCGTGGCGGAGGCGAGAGGATTTGAACCTCCGGTCCCGTTTTAGCGGGACAATTCATTAGCAGTGAATCCCATTCGGCCGCTCTGGCACGCCTCCAGCGAGTCCTTGCGAACTGCCGAACGCAAAGGTTACACACGGGTTGACTTGCGGAGCAAACCGGTTGGTGACGTGGCGATATGCCGCCTAGATTTGAGCACGTGACACCACGAATCCGTCCCGATCTGGCCACCGTGCCCGCGTACGTGCCGGGCAAGACCTTCCCCGGATCGGTCAAGCTCGCGAGCAACGAGGTCACCTTCGGGCCGCTGCCCAGCGTCGCCGCGGCCATCGCCGACGCCGCAGCCTCGCTCAACCGCTATCCCGACAACGGGATGGTCGAGCTCACCGAGGCCCTCGCCAAGAAGCTGGGTGTGACGCCCGACAACATCCAGACCGGCTGCGGCTCGGTCAGCCTGTGCCAGAACCTCATCACCATCACCACGACACCCGGCGACGAGGTGCTGTTCGGTTGGCGGTCGTTCGAGACCTATCCGCTCGCGACCCGTGTCGCCGGCGCGACACCGGTCCAGATCCCGCTCACCGGGGATCACACCTACGACCTCGCCGCGATGGCCGAGGCGATCACCGAGCGCACCCGCCTGATCTTCGTCTGCAACCCCAACAACCCGACCGGCACCATCGTCACCGCCGACGACCTGGTCGACTTCCTCGACCGCGTGCCGCCGGAGATCGTGGTCGCGCTCGACGAGGCCTACATCGAGTACGTGCGGCCGTCGCAGGCGCAGAACTACGACGCGATCGAGCTGCACCGTCGCTACCCGAATCTGGTCGTCCTGCGGACGTTCTCGAAGGCCTACGGGCTGGCGGGCCTGCGCGTCGGGTACGCGATCGCCGACCCGACCGTCATCGACGGCCTCCGCCGTGTGCACGTGCCGTTCAGCGTCAACACGCTCGCGCAGGCCGCGGCCGTCGCCTGCCTCGCCGCCGACGACGAGTTGCTCGCCCGGACCGAGGCGGTCGTGGCCGAGCGTGACCGTGTGACCGCTCGACTACGCGACCTCGGCTACCGGGTCGCAGACTCGCAGGCGAACTTCGTGTGGATCGATCTGGGCGCCGACGCTCTCGATTTCGCAGCGGCGAGCATCGACCACGGCGTCGTGATCCGCCCGTTCGACGGCGACGGTGTGCGGGTCACGGTCACCGAGGCGGCCGAGACCGACGTGTTCCTCGCGTTCGCCGAGAATTGGGCCGGCGAGCACAGGGCGGGCGAGCATCGCTGACGCACCCCGCACCGAGGGCCTCGGGTTCGCCCAGTGTGCGCGAACCCGCGGGTGCAACATGTTCCCGCACTACCTCGAGGTCGCCGGCTGGCTCGCACTCGCGGCGGTGACGCTGGCGTGGATCGCGATGGCCGTCTACGTCACGATCGATCTCGTGAGCCGCGAGGTGGCATCGCGACCGCGACGACAGCGGCTCGCCCTGATCTGGCTCGTGCCGATCATCGGCGTCGCGATCCACCTGCTGGCCACCCGCCGCGACGCCCGCTGACCGCCTCACCCGACCGTGTCGTCGACGACCACGACGACCTTGCCGGAGATCTGACCCTGTGCCGCGCGGGCGTGGACGTCGATCACTCCCGTGAGCGAGACCCGTTCTGCGACATCGACGGTCAACTCACCCCGATCGACCCGGGTGGCGAGCTCAGCCAGCTGAGCGGCATCGCTGCGCACGTACATGTCGACGCCCCGGACACCACGGGCGGGATCGGCCGGGGCGGGCATCCACACGGTCGTGTTGACCACGACACCGCCGTCACCGACCAGGCCGGCGAGCGCGGTGAGACGGTCGGAGTCGATCGACGCCAGGTTCAGCAGGACATCGACCGGCTCGGTCACCGCGGCGAGCAGATCGGTCGCGGTGTGATCGACGATCTCGTGGGCGCCTGCGGCCATGACCCGCGCACGGCTCGACGGACCCGCGGTGGCGACGACATGTGCGCCGGCGGCGGCAGCCAACTGCACCGCGTAGCCGCCGACCGCACCACCGGCCCCGTTGATCAGGATCCGTTGTCCCGCCTGTAGTCCGGCGTGGTCGAACAGCGCCTGCCAGGCCGTGAGACCCACCAGCGGCAATGCGGCCGCGTCGGCGAGAGGGATGGACGTCGGCGCGGGCGTGAGCCCGTCGACCGCGGCGACGACGTACTCGGCCGATGCACCGTCGGGGGCGAACGGCAGGAACCCGATCACCCGGTCACCGACGGCGAACCGGTCCGCGCCGTCCCCGAGGGCGTCGACGACACCGGCGACGTCGAGGCCGGGAACGTGCGGGAGGTCGACCGGAATCGGCCCCTGCATGGCGCCCGCACGGATGGTGCCGTCGACGCTGTTGAACGACGTCGCGGCGACACGGATCCGCACCTGGCCCTCGGCGGGCTCCGGCCGGTCGACCTCTTCGTACCGCAGGGTGTCGGGGCTTCCGTACTCGTGGAATCGCAGTGCCTTCATGGTTTCGACCTCTCTCGCATTCTCGATGTGCTGCGAATTCGAAGCACCAGGAGAACGTTAGACCTAGTGCGAATTCGAAGCAAGTGTTTCGAATGCGAAGCAGGTCGTAGGCTCGGGGGATGTCCGACCACCCCGCACCCCTCGAGCGGATCCAGCTGGAGGCCTACCTCGCGTTGATGGATGTGGCCGGCCTGCTCCGGCACGCGGTGGAGCAGCAGCTCCGCGACGCGGGAGAGCTCAGCTACGTGCAGTTCCAGCTCCTGGCACGCCTGGGGCTGAACTCACCGACGGGCAGCGAACGGATGACCGATCTCGCCGACGGCGTCGTGTACAGCCGCAGCGGGTTGACCTACCAGGCGGGACTACTGGAGAAGGCGGGTCTGGTGACCCGTGCGCCGTCGAAAGACGACGAGCGCGGCGTGACGGTGTCCATCACCGACAGCGGCCGTGACCGCCTGGCCGCGGTGTTGCCCGGGCACACCGCGGTGCTGCGGGATCAGCTCTTCGGACCGATGTCGGCCGACGACCCACAGACGCTGGCGAGCCTGTTGTCACCGGTGCTGACGCACATGCGTTCAGCGCCACCACGATCGGCCGCACGACGGCGCTGAGCGGGAACGCTCCGGGCTAGAGCCCTCGGGCGATGGTGGGCCATAGTTCGGGCAGGTCACGCGACCAGTAGGCCCACGAGTGAGTACCGATCAACGGGAAGCTCTCCGTCGCGGGGACGTTGTTGGCGCGCAGGGTGACCGCGAACTCCAACGAGCATCGGTAGGCGCCGCTCTCCAGACCCGACGCGGCGAACAGCTGCTGCTGGCGCGACATCCCCGGATCGAGCGGTGCGGTGAAGTCGAGCGGTCCGATGGCCCCCGACCCGGCCGAGATGTACAGGTTCTTCCCGCGCAGCTTGTCCAGGTGCAGGCTCGGGTCGTGCGCGGCCCAGTTCGGTCCCTGGATCGGGCCCCACATGTTGGTGGCGTCGCCGCCGTCGCGTGCCACGGTCGCGCGGACGTAGGCCTCGTTGAGCAGACCGCTGACCGGCGGGCAGCCACTGAGCGACGCGGCACCGGTGTAGAGGTTCGGGTGACGGAAGGTGAGGGCGAGCGCGGCCTGGCCGCCCATCGACAGGCCGACGATCGCGTTGCGGCCGTTGCCGTTGTAGTACTGATCGATGAGCGGGGGGAGCTCCTGGGTCAGGAACGTCTCCCACATCGGCTGGCCGACCACAGGGTCCTTGCGGTCCCAGTCGGTGTAGAACGAACCCTTGCCGCCCGACGGCAGCACCACGTTGACGTTCTTGTCCTCGAAGAACTTCACCGCGTTGCCCTTGGTGATCCAGTCGCTGACCGCGCCGGTCGCGCCCGCACCGTCGAGCATGTAGACCGTCGACCGCGAGGCCGACGTGTCGCGGGGCAGCAGCACCGAGACGCTGACCTTGCCGCGCATGGCCGGGGAATCGATGGTGAGGTCGAGGTGCCGTGGCGTGACCTTGGTGACGGTGTCGAGGGTCGCCGCCTTCGGCGCGGGGGCGGCAGACGCGATCGGCCCGACGAGCACACCGGACCCGGCGACGAGTCCGGCCGCCATCAGGATCGGGGCGGCGGCACGGAGCAACCCCCGAGCACGCACACCCACACCATGTCGTGACATCTGAGAACCCCTCACGGCCGATCACCTCCCCCGACGCGACCTCGAGCCGCACTTCACTACAGCGAGAGTACCGAGCGATCCGGCGCCGAACAGCGATCTATCGTGGATCGGCATACTTCAGGTCGGTCACGATTGGGCCACCACGACGCAACGGAGGCGCCACCGTGCTCGAACCCGACGCGTTCGCGTTCGAGGCCGCGGTCGGGGTCCGGTGGTCCGACGCCGACAGCACCGGCGCGATCAACGACGCCCGCCTGGTCACCCTGATGGAGGAGGCGCGGGTGGCGTGGCTGCTCAGCGCGGGCGCGGAGTACCGACCCCTGATCACCAGCGCGATGATCGTGACCGTCGGCGTGCGGTTCCATCGGCGCCTCACGCATCGGGACGGTCCGTTGCGCATCGGGATGTGGATCGACCGGTACCGGTCGGTCGACTTCGTGATCGGCTACGAGATCGGCGCGGCCGATGACCCAGCAGGCTCCACACCGGCGTGCACCGCCACGACGCAGATGGCCGTCGTCGACATCGAGAACCACACCCTCCGTCGCCTCACCGCCGAGGAGAAGGGGCACCTGTCGACCTGGTCGCGCCCCGCCTGACCCCGCTGCCCACTCGCCGCTTCGTCCGTTTTCCGCCGTTCCGTCCGCTTTCGGTTCCCAGGAAACTCACAGTCCCGCAACCGATTACGCGGGCACAATCGGTGTCGGGCCTGTGTCGCCACACCAGGGTGTGTCCCTGCTCGACGGGTGGTTCCCGCTCACCCTGCAGATTCTCGCCGCCGTCGTCCTCGTCGTCGCCATCGGATGGAGGACGCGCCGCTGGCGCCTCCTGTGGTTCCCGATCGCCGTCGTCGTGGCCGTGGCCGGCGCGTGGGCCGTGCACCTCTACTTCGACTCCGAGGGCCTCGCGACCGACCCCGCCCCCTGGCAGCTGTGGGTCTGGGTGGGCCTGAGCGTCGGTGCGCTCGCGGTACTCGTCCTGGGTTTCACGACGGCGCGGTGGTGGCGACGCGGTGTGACGCTGGTGGCGGTGCTGCTCACCGTCCTCACGACCTCGGTCATCCTCAACCAGTGGGTGGGCTACTACCCGTCGCTGTCGGCCGCCTGGGGTGCGATCACCGCCGGACCACTGCCCGATCAGGTGTCGGCATCCGCCCTGCCGTCACTGCGCTCCACCACGCGCACGAAGGGTGCGGTCGTCCCGATGACGACCACCGACTCGATCAGCCACTTCGCGCATCGCACCGAATACGTCTACCTCCCGCCCGCGTGGTTCCGCGGCGCGACTCCGCCCGCGCTGCCCGTGGTGATGATGATCGCCGGCGAGTTCAACACCCCGTCGGACTGGATCCGCACCGGCGACGCCATCTCGATCGCCGACACCTACGCGACGAAGCACGGCGGTGAGGCACCGGTGCTCGCGTTCGTCGACGCCGGGGGCTCGTTCAACAACGACACCGAGTGCGTGAACGGTCCGCGCGGCAACGTCGCGACCCATCTCACCGACGAGGTCCGCCCGGCCGTGATCTCGCAGTTCCACACCGCGTCGTCGGCGGCGCAGTGGGGCATCGTCGGATGGTCGATGGGCGGCACGTGCTCGGTCGATCTGACCGTGATGCACCCCGACCTCTTCTCGAGCTACGTCGACATCGCGGGTGACGCGGCCCCTGTGGCGGGCACCGCGGCCCAGAGCGTGCAGCGACTCTTCGGTGGGAACGCCTCGGCGGCAGCCTCGTTCGACCCGGCGACGGTGATGACACGTCATGGGCCGTACGTCGGGGTCTCGGCTCGGTATGAGGAGGCCGACCAGAAGGGGATGCAGCGGTGGCACGGCAACCACGCGTTCCACGGCGGCGGCAAGCATCCGCCCGGTGGGCAGCAGGGCGGCGCGGGTGCCGGTCTCGGCGGGCGCGGTGACGGGGGGACCAACGATCAGTCGCAGGCCGCCGCGACGTTGTGCGCCGACAACCGGAAGGTCGACATCACCTGCACCATCGACACCCGGCCCGGCCGACACTCATGGCAGTTCGCCGCGGGCGCACTGCAGGACACCCTGCCGTGGATCTCCCACCAGATCGGTGTCGCGGGCTCCTGACACGCCAGTTGGGCACGTAACGACCGCAGTTGGGCACGTAACGACCGCAATTGGGCACCCGCGCCCCACGTGCTCGGCCACCTGCCCAACTGACGGAGTTACGTGCCCAACTGATGGCGTTACGTGCCCAACTGACGGGGTGGGGTGCCCAGGGGTCAGCGGGGCTTGGGGCCCTCGGTCGAGGACAGACGGAGGATGTTGCCCTGCAACACGTCCCGGTAGATGCGCAGTTGCTCTTCGCCGGAACGCACCTGTTCGGCGAGTCGCTGGGTGTTGTCCGCCGAGATCTCCCGATCGCCCGCACGCGCGACGAGACGGTCGATGCGGTCGTCGATGGTGGCGGTGTGCGCGAACTCCGCGAGCACCCGCAGCTCCACCGCGGCGGACTCGACCACCTCGGCCACCGACGCCAGTGCGGCGACCCGCTCGACGAGTTCACCCCACACCGGCCGCAGCGCGCCCTCGCGTCCGTCGATGTGCGAGGTGAAGTCGGCGTCGAATCCGGCGGCGCGCCGGCTGGCGTCGAGATCGATGCGGATGGTGCGCAGGGCGATCACGTCGGCGGCGATGTCGGCGAGTTCGGCGTGCAGGTCGACCGCGGTGCGTTGGATCTGGAAATGTTCGGAATGCCATGCCGGGCAGCGCATCACCCGGTCGTAGAACGAGCCGGCGGCGAACAGGATGGTCTCGTAGCCGTCGACGAAGCGGGCGTCGTCGGAGGTGGTGAAGGTGTCGGTGTCCCCGACGAGCTCGGCGACCCACCGGTGGCCGCGCTCGAGTCCCGCTCTGGCGGCGGCGGATCCGACCATCCCGGCGACGCGATCGATCGCGGCGGTCCCGGCGCGACGGACGTAACCGCCGGAATCGACGTTGGGTGTCGGGGTGTAGGTGAGTCCGAGGAACAACCGCTCGCGGTCGGCGAGTTCGAGGTGGACACCCTCGCGGCGTTCGCGCCGGATCCCGCGGATGCTGGTCGAGAAGATGCCCTTGCCGTTGACGAGGGATTTGCGGGCGTCGTCGAGCCGACGCACGAACGTGTTGCGACGACTCCGCAGCACCGGCGCCACCATGCCCGGGATCATCGGGTTGCCGAGCTGGGCCTCGATGGCGTTGATGGTGCGGTGCATCCTGCGCAGCTCACCGAAGCCGCCGCGATCGCCCCCGAGGACGGCCTGCGCCGTGGGGATCGGGAGCCCGGAGGACATGCGGCGGATCATGATCGCGCGGGCGGGTTCGGTGAGGTGGCCCGAGGCGATGACGACGGCGGCGGAGTCGGACAGTTCGGGATGTGGGCCCGGGATGATCGAGCGCTCGCACCAGCGTCGGATCGCGGCGGCGTCGACCCCGGGGGTGTCGGCACGAGTGGCCTCGGGCCGGTCCGGGGTGTCGCGATCGGGGCTGGTCACACCGTCGATGGTACGGATCGGACGCGCTCTCGACCGCTGGGACGACGCCAGATGATCGACGTCACGCGGTGCAGTGCCCACGCGATCGGGGCGGTGATGACCGTCGTCACCACGAACACGCCGATCGTCGACCCGGTGAAGGTGCGGTAGTCGAGGACGTCCATCACGATCTCCAGCACGAGGAGGTGGGTGAGGAAGAACTCGTAGGAGATCTCGCCGAGCCACACGATCATCGGCCGCGACAGCAGGCGGTCGATCCACGAGCCCGGCGGTCCGAGGACGAGGGCGCCGACGAGGCACATCGCGGCGCCCAGGTACAGCATGAGCTTGATGACGGTGGCCGACATCGTCGTCGGGGTGATGGTGGGTTCGCCGGCGAAATCGGCGCAGCTGAGCTGGAAGAGCAGAACGGCGATCAGCACGAGGAGCGTCGGGTGGGCACGCACCGACAGCTGCACGGCGACGGCCAGGATCATCCCGCCGACGAACCAGCTGAGGAATGCCGGTGGCCACAGCCGCGCGGTGGGATCGATGCCCGACCCGCTGTGGGTCGCCAGCGCCCATAGCGGCGAGATCGTCAACAGCGCCACCAGGCTGATCAGCACCAGATCGGGGCGCCACCGGCGTCGACAGACGAGCGCGGTGACCACCCACCCGATGGCGGGCAGCGCGAGGTAGAACACGACCTCCACCGCGAGACTCCACATCTGTGTGAGCGCGGTGTGCAGGTGTCCGAAACCGTATATCTGGGTGAGCGTGAGATTACGGAGCAGGCCTCCGACGCCCTGGCCGAACTCGGAGTCGTCGGTGCGGAACCACGCGTAGACGGCGTAGACCACGAGCACCGTGACCCAGTAGGCGGGCAGGATGCGGCGCACCCGGTGATCGGCGTAGCGCCGCAGCGACGGCGAGCCGGTGCCGTTCGCGAGACCCGAGACCCACGGGCGGAACAGCAGGAAACCCGACAGCGTGAAGAAGATCGGCACGCCGACCTCGAGGCGCGCGAGGATCCGACCCGGTAGGTCGTCGGTGTAGTGGCCGGTCCAGAAGGCCGCGTGCGAGGCGCACACCAGAAGCGCCGCGACACCGCGGATCCCGGTGAGCGACGACGAGAGGCGCAGCGCCGGGGCGGCGTTCGCCGTCTCGCTCAGTGCGCGCCCGTGGTCGTGAGCAGGGCCTGCGCGACGCGTTCGAGCGCGGCGACCCGACTGCCCTTCACCAGCACTGCGTCGCCGTCCCCGAGATCGCCGAGGGCCAGCACGGCGTCGTCGATGTCGGCGACGTGGGTGGCGCGCGGACCGTAATCCGGCGCATCGACGGCGATCACGTCGATTCCCAGTTCGGCGGCGCGGTCGCTGATCGCGAGGTGTTCGGCGCGCGCGGTGCCGCCGAGTTCGGCCATCACACCCAGGACGGCGAGCTTGCGGTTGCCCGTCAGCCCGGCGAGCGCCTCCAATGCGGCGACCATCGACGTCGGGTTGGCGTTGTAGGAGTCGTTGAGGATCTGCACTCCGGAGTCGGTGCGCGACAGCTCCATCCGCAGACCGGAGATCGCCGCACCCGACAGTCCTTCGGCGATGCGATCGACACCGAGCCCGATCCCGCCGGCGACCGCCGCCGCGGCGAGCGCGTTGTGGACCTGGTGGCGGCCGCGCGCCTGCATCGACACCTCGATCGACCCCCACGGGGTGTGCAGCACGAAGGTGGGTCGGAGTTCGGCGTCGACGCGGATGTCGGTGGCGCGGACGTCGGCGGTGGGCGCCGAACCGTAGGCGATGACACGCGCCGAGGTGCGTGCCGCCATCGACACCACCTCCGCCTGATCGGCGTTGAGCACGGCGAGACCGTCGTCGGGGAGAGACGCGATGAGCTCTCCCTTGGCCTGCACGATCGAGGCGATGTCGCCGAACAGTTCGAGGTGCACGCCGTCAACCCGGGTCACGACACCGATCGTCGGATGGGCGATCTCGCAGAGTGTCGCGATGTGGCCGACACCGCGCGCGCCCATCTCCACCACGACGGCCTCGGTGTCATCGGGGGCGTTGAACAGGGTCAGCGGCAGGCCGAGTTCGTTGTTGAACGAACGCTCGTTGGCCGCGGTCCGCAGCTCGGTCGACAGGACACGGGCGAGGAGATCCTTGGTCGAGGTCTTGCCGACCGAACCCGTGACGCCGATGACGGGGCCGGTCACACGAGCGCGGGCCGCCGTACCGAGGCGCGCGAGCGCCGTCGCGGTGTCGTCGACCTCGACAACCGTCACCCCGGGGTCATCGACCGGTGTCGAGGCCAGGGTCGCGCTCGCTCCCGCGGCCACCGCGGTGGGAATGAACTCGTGACCGTCCCGTGCGGCGACGATCGGCACGAACAGCTGACCGGCGGTGATGGTGCGCGAGTCGATACCGGCGCCCGACACCGTCGTGTCGGGGCCGATCAGCCGACCACCGGTCGCCGCGGCCACCTCCGTTGCTGTGAATTGCACGCATCGAAACTACTCCGCGGCAGCGCTGCCCCCCGCCGAACCCGTTCGGCGGTGCCGGGCACGTCCCTCGCGACCGACGGGCGGGCAACCGTATGGTGAGGGCATGCTGACCCCCGCCACCACCGGCGGATCGCCTGATCGTCACCGCCTGGTGGTCCTGTTCGGCGGAGTCTCGGCCGAACACGACGTGTCGTGTGTCACGGCCGCGCACGTCCTCGCCGCCGCCGATCGCGACCGCTACGAGATCGTTCCCGTCGGGATCACCCGCGAGGGGGCCTGGACCCGCAACGACGCCGCCATCGCCGCCATGGCCGAGCAACGCGCGCTGCCCGATCACCTCGAGCCTGTCGGCACGGCACTGCAACCGTTGGCCGCCGTCGCCGAGGGTGATCTGCCGGTGGTCGTGCTGCCGCTGCTGCACGGTCCGCACGGCGAGGACGGGACCGTGCAGGGCATGTTGGAGCTCGCCGGCGTCCCCTACGTCGGCAGCGGGGTGCTGTCGTCGGCGGTGTGCATGGACAAGGCGATGGCCAAGGTCGTCACGGCGCAGGCGGGGATCCCGCAGTGCCGGTGGCTGGAATACCGCGACGGCATCGGTGACCGCGCCGAGCTCGAGGCCCGCGCGATCGCCGAACTCGGCGTGCCGCTGTTCGTCAAGCCCGCGAATCTCGGTTCCTCGGTGGGGATCTCGAAGGCGCACGACGCCGCCGAGCTGACCGCGGCGATCGACCTGGCGCTGACCTACGACGAGGTCATCGTCCTCGAGGAGGCCGTCACCGGACGGGAGATCGAGGTCGCGGTGCTGGGCAACGAGGCACCCGAGGCGTCGCTGCCCGGCGAGGTGCTGCCCGGTGCAGAGTTCTACGACTACGCCGACAAATACCTCAACGGCACTGCGGGACTGCAGATCCCGGCGAAGCTGACCGACGACGAGATCGCGGAGGTCCGCGCGCTGGCCGTCTCGGCGTTCACCGAGATGCGCTGCTCGGGGATGGCGCGCGCCGACTTCTTCTACGAGGAGGGCGGTCGGGGCTGGCTCCTCAACGAGGTCAACACGATTCCCGGCTTCACGCCGTCGTCGATGTACCCGAAGATGTGGGAGGCGACCGACCTGCCGTACCGGGACCTCATCGACCGTCTGGTCGACCTGGCGCTGGCCCGCCACCGCCGTCGGTCCGGTTTCTCGACCTCGCACTGACGCCGCACACCGTGGACGACAACAAGGTACGCGGACAGATCTGGCGCGACGGCGAACCCGTCGACGGTTTCGAGTTGGCGAAGGTGTCGGACTGCATCGACGACCCCTCCACCATGATCTGGGCCGATCTCGTCGACCCGTCGCACGAGACGCTGAGCGCCCTCGCCGACGAACTCGACCTCAACCGCTGGGCGGTCGAGGATGCGCTCGCGGCGTCGGAACGGGTCAAGGCGACGGGCTACGCGCACCACACGTTCATCACCGTGTACGCGGTGGCGTTCGACGGCGCGGCAGCCTCGCCGGACTCCGAGCTCGATGTCGAGTTCGCCGAGAACGCACTGAAGGTGCAACGGATCTCGATGTTCATCGTGGGCAACGCGCTCATCACGGTCCGCCTCACGGCGGGGCGCGATGCGGCCGACGACCGGTCGGCGGTGTTCGACATGGACGACGTCGTCGCGCGGTGGGCCGAGATCGGGGGTCTCGAGCGCGGGGTGGGGTCGCTGCTGCACGGTCTCCTCGACGTCGTGGTCGATGGTCACTTCGAGGCCGTGCAGCAACTCGACGACGCGATCGAGGATCTCGAGAGCATGTTGTTCGACGACTCGACGGGGTCGCGATCGCTGCAGCGCCGCACCTACCTGCTGCGCAAGAACCTGGTGGCGCTGCGCCGGGTGGTGCTGCCGATGCGGGAGGTGGTGTCGCTGATCCAGCGTCGGCGCGACGCACTCGGCTCGTCCGACCGGCTCGACCCCGAGTTCACCGACCTCTACGACCACGTGCTGCGGGCGACGGAGTGGACCGAATCGCTGCGCGACATGGTGACCACCGTGTTCGAGACGAACCTGTCGCTGCAGGACGCACGGCTGAACACGGTGATGAAGAAGCTCACCGGGTGGGCGGCGATCATCGCCGTGCCGACGGCCATCACCGGCTTCTACGGTCAGAACGTGCCCTTCCCCGGGTTCGACCACACCGCCGGTTTCGTCACGAGTGTCGTACTGCTGCTGACCACGATGGTGGTCCTCTACGTCTTGTTCAAGCGCCGCGACTGGCTCTGATCCGCACGTCACGCCACGTGTCACCGCGGGCATTCCGCTCTCGGCGGAGCGGTATCTCACACCCGATGCGGACGTACCGGTCCGTACCGTGGAGGCATGCGAGTACTGGTCACCGGTGCAACCGGCTACGTGGGATCACGACTGATCACCGAACTGCTCTCCGCGGGGCACGAGGTGGTCGCGGCGTCCCGTAAGCCCGACGGTCTGGCCGCGTTCGGCTGGTACGACGACGTGTTGCCTGTGGCTCTCGACGCCACCGACCGGACCGCCGCGGCCACCGCCTTCGGCGCGATCGGCCACGTCGACGTCGTGTACTACCTCGTCCACGCGATCGGGCAGTCCGACTTCCGCAGCACCGACAACACCTCGGCCCGCAACGTCGCCGAGGCGGCCCGCGACGCCGGCGTCTCGCGCATCGTCTATCTCGGCGGTTTCGTGCCCGACGGCGAGAAGCTCTCCGAGCACCTGGAGAGTCGCGCCGAGGTCGCCGATCATCTGCGCGTCGACGACGGTCCCGAACTGGTGTGGTTGCGCGCGGCGGTCGTGGTGGGCGCCGGGTCGACCTCGTTCGAGCTCGTCCGCTATCTCGCCGACCGCCTCCCGGTGATCCCGCTGCCGGCCTGGGCCGACAACAAGATGGACCCGATCTCGGTGCGCGACATCTGCTACTACCTCGTCGCCGCAGCCGATCCCGACACCCTGCCCGCCGGCGACTACGACGTCGCCGGGGCCAACAAGTCGAGCTACCGCGAGCTGCTGTTCGCCTACCTGGCCGCAGCGCATCGTCGTCGTATCCCGTTGCCGCTGCGGGGATTCGGTACCGGGTTGGCGTCTCTGGTCAGCAGTTCGCTGGTGCCCGTCCCGACCGGTCTGACCGCCGACCTCGTCGCGTCGCTCGACTACCCGATGTACGCCTCGGAGGACCGGATCCGGTCGATCGTGCCCGACCCGCCCGGCGGTCTGCTCACCGTGACCGAGGCGGTCGAGCGGTCCGTGGCGAGCGGACCGGCGCTGCCGGTCAACCAGCTCACCGACATCCATCACCTGGCCGACTCCGACCCGGTGTGGGCCGGTGGCGATCTGCTGCGGGTGCGCCGTGTCGCCTCGACCCTGTTCGGCTCGGGCGGATGGGATCACGTGGAGAAGCTCGGTGCGGGTCTCGTGTTGTCCAACGGAACGGCGGCCGGCGCGGTCCGCACCGGCGTGGATCTGGCGCTGTCGTCCTTCAACAAGATCGCGCCGCGCGTAGGACGGTGACACGATGACGACGATGGTCACTCAGGGTTGGGACGAGTTGCGTGGCGCGGTGCTGCACCGCGAGCCCAGTCACCCGGGCGAGGATCCGGCCGTGATCCGCCGACGGCGCATCGTGGTCGTGGTGTTCCTGCTGATCGGCAGCGTGTTCCTGGCGTTGTCGCTCTCGACCGAGCCCGGCGCGTCGATCTTCTACGTCTACACCCTCGCCCTGGCCGCCACGTGGGTCATCGGGGCGGCACTGTCGCGACCGCTGCACCTCGGTCGCATCACGTGGCGTGGCCACCGGCGACGCCCGGTGCTGACCGGTCTCGGCGTCGGCCTCGGGCTCGGGCTCGTCTTCGTCCTCGGCGGACTGGTGGTGCGCCTCATCCCGCCGATCCACGATCTGATCGCCAACGTCTTCGAACACGCCACCAAGGGCAATCTGACCGTCGTCGTGGTCATCGCGCTGGTCAACGGCATCGCCGAGGAGATGTTCTTCCGCGGCGCCCTCTACTCGGCGCTGGGCCGGCACTACCCGGTGATCTTCTCGACCCTGATCTACATCGTGGTCACGCTGGCCAGCGGCAACCCGATGCTCGGTTTCGCCGCGATCCTGCTGGGTCTGGTCGCCGCCATCGAGCGCCGTGCCACCGACGGCATCCTCGCGCCCATGCTCACCCACGTGGCGTGGACCGCGGTGATCCTGTTGGCGCTGCCGCCCATGTTCGGGGTCTGAATCCGGCGTACCCGGCAGACCTGTTCATTCGGTCGTAAACTGCGTTCGTATGGACGCATCGGTATCCGGTGACATCACCCTGTCGGTCATCGTGGCGGCCAAGGACGCCGAGAACCTGATCGAGGACTGCCTGACCTCGGTGCTGCCACAGTTGCGACCCGGTGACGACATCGTCGTCATCGACGACCGTTCGTGCGACGCGACCGCCGAGATCTGTGCCCGCCTCGGCGTTCGCCTGCTGCTCAACTCCCATGCGCCCGGGCCCTACGGCGCGCGCAACCTCGGCGCCGCGCTCGCCACGACCACCGCGCTCGTGTTCTTCGACACCCGGTGTCGTGCGCTGGACGGCTGGCTGGAATCGCATCGTGACGCGCTGCGTGACGCCGACCGTCCGGTGATCTCGTACTCCGACATCGAGGTCGAGCAGACCGCCGACATCGCCGCCGCGATCGCCCGCCACCTCAACCCGTTCAGCGCCCGCACCTACGCCCACGCCGGCTTCTACCCCGCCTGCAATCTGGGCATCGATCGTGAATTCTTCTGGCGGGCAGGCGGGTTCGAAGAGATTCGCGGTGGCGCCGACGTCGGGCTGTGTTCTCGTGCCACCGATCTCGGCGTGGCGTTCGCCGTCGACCCGACCACGCGTGTGGTGTGGCATCCCCGTGAGCGATTCGCCGAACTGCGCGAGCAGTACCGGAGGTACGGGACGTCGAGTTTTCGCCAACGCCGACGCTGTGCGCCCCTGCTCGTCCTCGACACCGCCATCTTCCTGGTCCTCCGAGCACTCGGCACCGCGATCGGCCCACCGTCGTCGCGGTCGTCGCTGCGTGCCCGCCTCGGCGCAGGACTGATCCAGGCCGATTTCGAGGTGGCGGTTCTCCGTGCCGCCGCATCCGATGCGGCCGCGGCCCTGCGACGGACGGCCTGAGAGCCGAATCCGCTCAGGAATCTCTCGCCTGACGACCACGCCATAGACGGGCGCGTCCACACCCGGTCCATCCGAGGGCGGGTCCGTCGGAGCCCGGTGAGCTGTACTCATCCACTACTGGACGGCCACATCCTCGATATTACTTGGCCAGCCACACATATCCTGTTATTGTTTGGCCAGCCACATAAAACGATTATTCCGAGGAGACCCCCATGCAGGCCATTCAGTTCGATCGGTTCGGAACCACATCGGAACTGCACCTCGCCGAGGTCGACGTACCGCAGGTCGGTCCGGACCAGGTTCGCATTCGGGTGCGGGCCGCAGGGGTGAACGCGCTCGACGGGAAGATCCGTTCGGGCTCCATGACCGCCATCACGACGGCGTTCCCCTCCATTCCCGGCTTCGAGGTCGCCGGGGTGGTCGATGCCATCGGCGACGGCGTCGAGGACATCGCCGTCGGGGACGAGGTGTTCGGTTGGTCGTCCACCGGCGGCTACGCGGAGTACGCCCTCGCGGCAGTCGGGGAGATCGCGGTCAAACCGGCCGAACTCCCCTGGGAACAGGCCGTGTCGCTTCCCATCGCCGGCGCGACGGCCGAACGGGTTCTCGATCTGCTCGAGGTCACGGCCGGGGAGACGGTGCTGCTCCACGGCGCCGCCGGGGCCGTCGGCACCATCGCCGTGCAACTCGCAGCCGCACGCGGTGCCCGCGTCATCGCGACCGCCGGACAGGGCAATCAGCTGTACCTCGCATCGCTCGGAGCCACCGCCACCCTCTACGGCGACGGGCTCGTCGACCGCGTCGAGCAGTTGGCACCCGACGGTGTCGACGCGGTGTTCGATCTTGCGGGCAAAGGCGCCCTGGAGGACTCGATCACGCTCCGCGGCGGCACGGATCGGATCGCCACCATCGCCGACTTCCGCGCCCACGAGCTCGGGATCACCTTCGTCAGCGGGCCCACGCCACGCTCGCCGAGACGCCTCGCGGAGCTTGCCCGCGACGCCGCCGACGGGAGCCTCATCACCACGGTCACCACCTATCCGCTCGAACAGGCCGCCGCGGCCCAGGACGCGAGCGACGGCGGCCACACACGGGGAAAGCTCGCGCTGACCATCGCGTGACCTCGCACGTCCCCACCCATCCGACGCCACCCCTCCACACCAAAGGACCTCTCATGTACGACGCACTCTGGACCCCGGCCACTGTCGGCGCGACCGATGTCGCCAACCGCATCGCGATGGCCCCGATGACCCGCGACCGCTCCACACCCGAAGGCGTTCCGACCGAACTGAACGCCGAGTACTACGCCCAGAGGGCCTCGACCGGACTGATCATCACCGAAGGCACCCAACCGTCCGACGACGGCCAGGGCTACCTCCTGACCCCCGGCATCTACACCGACGCCCACGTCGCAGGCTGGCGCCAGGTCACCAGCGCGGTGCACGCCGCCGGCGGCAAGATCGTCATCCAACTGATGCACGTCGGGCGGGTCTCACACCCCGACAACACCCCGCACGGACGCCGGCCGGTCGCGCCGTCGGCGATCACCCCCGAGGCGTCGATGTTCACCGCGACGGGAATGCAGCCGATTCCACAGCCGCGGGAACTGTCGGGCCGGGAAGTGGCGCAGACCGTCGACGACTTCCGCGAGGCCGCCGCCGCGGCGATCGCCGCCGGCGCCGATGGGGTCGAGATCCATGGAGCCAACGGGTACCTGATCCAGCAGTTCCTCTCCGACAACACCAACTATCGCACCGACGCCTACGGCGGTTCGCTCGACAACCGGATCCGCTTCGCCGTCGAGGTCGCCACCGCGGTCGCCGACGAAATCGGTTCTGATCGCACCGGTTTCCGCATCTCCCCCGGTAACACCTTCAACGACATCGCCGAATCCGACACCAGCGAGCTCTACCCGGCACTCGCGGCCGCGCTCGCCCCATTGCATCTCGCCTACCTCCACGTCATGCATTCCGGCGACGACGCCCTCCTGACCACCATCCGGGACCTGTGGCCCACGACGGTGATCCTCAACCGCGCGGGCGCCGACATCGCCACCCGCGTTGCCGATGTGGAGAGCGGTGTCGCCGATCTCATCGCCATCGGCGGTCTCGCCCTGGCCAACCCCGATCTCGTGGCCCGGCTCCGACAGGGCGGACCGCTCAACGAACCCGACCCGAGCACGTTCTACGGCGGAGGCGCGGCGGGGTACACCGACTACCCGACCTGGCGGGCCGAGAATGGGGCACATGTCTGATCCCACCGCACCATCCCCCGGAGCTGTCTTCGATGAAGCGAACGTGAGTTACGCGATCTTTCAGCTCGCTCGCGCGCATCGCGGCTATGCCTCGGCGCTGCTGAGGCGGCTCGACCTGCACCCCGGGCAGGAACTGATCCTCATGCACCTGCATCAACGAGACGGCCAGACCCAGTCCGATCTGGTCGCCAACGTCGGTGTCGACCACTCCACCATGTCGAAAGCGTTGCGGCGCATGCACGATGCCGGCCTCGTGACTCGTTCGCCCGCCGAGTACGACCGCCGCGTCTCGGTCAATCACCTCACCGCCAAAGGCGAGGCGATGCGTGAACCGATCGCCGCGATGTGGCGCGACCTCGACGAGGTCACCACCGCCGACCTGACACCCGGCCAGTGCGCGTCGCTGGTGGCGACGGCACGCACGATCGTCGACTCCATCAACGCCCGACTGTCGCAGGCCGGGCCCACCGAGAGCGATGCACCATGAACGCCACCGCGCACAGTCCGTCCCGCCTCGTGGGCGACACCGGAACACGCCGCGGTCCGCGCAAACGTCGCGAATCGCGGCATCCATCGGCGGAAGTGGAGGGATTTGAACCCCCGGTCAGGGTTAACTGACGCTCGCTTTCAAGGCGAGTGCATTCGGCCGCTCTGCCACACTTCCTTCGCCGAGAAGGGTACGTCAGACCCGCATCGGGCTCGTCGAGGGTGATGGCACGGGCACGTGACCGATCGTTAGTGTCGTGTGTATGGACACCGCCGGTGATCGCGACCCTGTGGTGGTCGGACCCGCGTCGGCAGCACCGCACGTCTCGCCACGCGACATCGCCGACGGCATCTGCGTGCACCAGATCGGTGGGGGTCTGGGAAACCAACTCTTCGAGTACGCAGCAGGTTTCGCGCAATCACGGCGACTGGGCTGCCCGCTGTACATCGACGTGTCGGCGTTCTGCAGCTACGCGCAGCGCTCGTTCGAGATCGACGCACTCGGGCTACCCGGCACGCTGGTCAATCTCGACTACCCCCGCGCCGCCGCCGACGGTTCGGTGGGGTTGCGCCACCGGGTCGCGGCCGCGATGCCGCCGCTCGCGCGGCTGCGGATCTCGCGGGCGCCGGTGTTCCGGCCGGCGAGCCGGGAGGTCGACCCGTCGATCGACGCGATCACGCCGGGGACCACGCTGTCCGGGTATTTCCAGAGTCCGCGCTATTTCGGGGAGGCTGCCGACGAGTTGTTCGAGATCCTCGAGTCGGCCTTCGCACGCGCACGCGTCGACAGTCCGGCGCTACCGGGCGACTTCCTTACCGTGCACATACGGCGCGGCGACTACCTGCAGGCCCAGAACAGAGGGATCCACGGCCTCGCCGGACCGGGATACTTCCGTGCGGCGATGCACCGGGTGGCCGGCCTTCCGTCGACGCAGGTCCTCTTCACCGACAGCCCCGAGCTGCTCGCCCCCGACTTCGACTTCCTCGCCGACGCCGAGATCTACGACCCCGAGCTGGCGATGGGACCGGTCACCACGCTCGCCGCGATGGCGGCGGGACACGGCATGATCATGAGCAACTCGTCGTTCAGTTGGTGGGCGGCGTGGGTGATGAGTCGGCGCGACCCGAGCTGTCCCGTCGTCGCGCCGAGGCCCTGGCACGACGCCGGCCATGCCGCCACCGACCTCCTGCTCCCGCACTGGCTCACGCTGGACAAGCGGCTCTGACGGCCGGGGCCACCGACTGCTCGGCGGGGCCGGTCAGTCGGATTCGAGACCGTCGCGCACGCGGGTGAAGATGCTGCCGAGCTCGTCGAGTTGTTCGGTGCTGATGTGGGCGAGCAGATGCTTGCGGACGCGTCGGGAGTGATCGACCTCGGCGACACGCAGATGCTCGAGACCGCGATCGGTGATGCTGACCAGGCGATTGCGGGCATCGGTGGAATCGGGCAGCCGGGCGATGTCACCGATACCGACCAGCCGCGACACCTGCCGCGAGATGGTGCTCCGCGATCCGAGACCACTGCTCGACAGGTCCGACATGCGCATCGAGTCGTTCTCCGACAACGCCGTGAGCAGCAGGAACTCGCCGAGCGCGAGGTCGACATCGCAGACGAGGGCCTTGTCGAGGGTGACGAGCAGCGCGTGGGTGCCGTCGACGAAGGCGCGCCACGACCGCTGCTCCTCGGGCGACATCGACTCGCTGTCGGATGTCGCGTCGTGCGAGCGATCGTCGGTGACGGAGTGGAGGTTCGAGGACGCCGACGGGCCCGACCAGGCGTCGGAGTCGACCCCGTTCGGGGCCTCGTCCGTCTGCTGACCGATGCTGAACATGTGACCCCCGGAGTCGACGGCGTCGTGCGACAAACAGTTCGCGACGTCATCGAACGATACGACTCACGGCGACGGAAAACAGTCGGACGAACGCTCTACTTCGCGCGGCTAACTCTGTGTCGCAGCGGCCACGACCCGCGGCTCGCGTGTACCCGCCGATGTGACGGGGTAGAGATGACGGGTGACCTCCATGCGCACGATCGCCGTCCGCGGCGACGGATCCGACGCCGTCCTCGAACCCACCACCGCCCCGAAGCCCTCCGCCGGTCACGGCGAGGTCGTCATCGCCGTCGTCGCGGCCGGGGTCAACCGTGCCGACCTCATGCAACGACAGGGCCTGTATCCGCCGCCGCCCGGGGCCAGCGAGATCCTCGGCCTAGAGGTGTCGGGGACGGTCGCCGAACGCGGTGAGGGGGTGACCGGCCTCGCCGTCGGCGACGAGGTCTGCGCGTTGCTCGCCGGCGGTGGCTACGCCGAGTTCGTCGCCGTACCGGCCGGTCAGGTGCTCCCCGTGCCGGAGTCGCTCGACCTCGTCTCGGCCGCGGCGCTGCCCGAGGTCGCGGCCACCGTGTGGTCGAACCTGTCGATGACCGCCGGTCTCGCCGCCGACGACCTCCTGCTGATCCAGGGCGGCGCGAGCGGGATCGGCACCCACGCGATCCAGTTCGCGCGCGCACTCGGCGCCCGCATCGCGGTGACCGCGGGATCGCAACGCAAGCTCGATTTCTGCGCCGACCTCGGCGCCACCACCCTCATCAACTACCACGACGACGACTTCGTAAAGGTCGTGTCGGAGCTCGGTGGCGCGAACGTCATCCTCGACATCATGGGGGCGAAGTACTTGCAGCAGAACATTTCCGCCCTCGCCGACAGCGGCCGACTCGTCGTCATCGGGCTCCAGGGCGGCGCGACCGCGGAAGTGAACCTCGGCGCGATGCTCACCAAGCGCGCCACGGTCGCCGCGACCAACCTGCGCGGGCGTCCCGTCGACGGCCCGACCGGCAAGATCGCGGTGATGAACGGGGTACGGGAGGCGACGTGGCCGAAGGTCGCCGACGGCTCGATCCGTCCGATCATCGACCGCACCTTCGCACTCGCCGACGCCGATGCCGCGCACCGCCACCTCGACGGCGGCGACGCCATCGGCAAGGTGCTGCTCACGATCTGAGTTCCTGCCCGGTCGACGCAGTTACCTGCCCGATCGACGAACTTAACTGCCCGATCGATGCCTGGAAATGCCCGATCGACGGGAGGGTCAGGCGAGGGAGCCGAGGCAACGGACGAGCTGGTCGACCTCGTACGGGGTCGAGTACTGGCCGAGGCCGAGGGTGACCGCGCCACCGACGTCGCCGGCACCGATGCCGTCGAGCGCGCGGCTGGGTTGATCGGCGAGCGCACAGATGCCGTTGTCGGCCAGGCGCCGGACCACCTTGTCGGCCGACACCCCGCTGAAGGTGAAGCTGACCGTCGGCACGCGCGGGTCGCTGGTCCCGACCACACGGACGGTGTTGAGCTGCTCGAGGGAGTTCACCAGGTAGGTCAGCAATCGCTGGAGATATCCCGACAGGCTCGTCATCGAGGTGACGATCCGTTCGCGTCGGGTGCCGGTGGCGGCCTCGTCCAGACCTGCGAGGTGCTCGATCGATGCGACGAGTCCGGCCAGCATGGCGTGCTGGTGGCCGTCGACCTCCAGTCGCTCCGGGCCGACCGCGCGTGGCGACAGGCTCGCGGCGCGCACCCGGTCGAGCTGGTCGGGATCACGGAACACCATGGCGGCGGCCTGCGGGCCGCCCCACCGTTCGGCGGAGACCACGAGGACGTCGGCCTGGAGTTCGGTGATGTCGAGAGGCATGTAGGGCGCCGCGCTGGTGGCATCCACGACGAGCAGCGCGCCCACCGACTGCGCGACCTCGGCGACCGAACGGACGTCGGTGACCGTCCCGATGGTCGACGACGCGGCCGTCACAGCGATGACGCTGGTCGATTCGCCGGCGAGGTCGCGGTATTGCCAGGGCGGCAGCGCACCGTTCTCGATGTCGACCTCGGCCCACGACACCTTCGCGCCGAACCGGTCGGCCGCCCGTATCCAGGGGACGAGGTTGGCCTCGTCGTCGAGTCGGCTGACGATCACCGTCGACCCGAGCCAGACGCGAGGACTCATCGACTCGGCGAGGGTGTTGAGCAGGGCCCCGCGGCTCGGTCCGAGAACGACCCCGCGCGACTGTCCGCCGACGAGGTCGGCGACGGCGCCACGGGCAGCGTCGATGATCGCGCGCGACTGCAGTGCCGCGGGGTAGACCCCGCCCGGCGCGGACACCAGGGCCCGGAACGCCTTGGACACCGTCGATGCGACCGAGTCCGGGATCTGCATCCCGACCTGCGGATCGAGGTGGATCCATCCGTCGCCGAGCGACGGGAACAGCCCGCGCACCCGAGCGACGTCGTAACTCATGGCAGACACGATAGACCGTTCGCTTAGGTGATCCATACCAGCTCGTCACCGCAGGTGGGGACGGTGCCCACATGGCGTCGGACGCATATCGCACAATGGGTACATGACATCCCCAGTCTTCGGTTCAGGGTCGGACTCCACGGACTCCGACGACCGCATCGTGGTGGTCGGGCCCGGTGGCCCGACCGGCGCCGGCGACGACCACGAGGGGTCGGGTGGCCTCACCGACATGGTGGAGCAGCCGGCCAAGGTGATGCGGATCGGCACGATGATCAAGCAGCTGCTCGAGGAGGTGCGCGCGGCTCCTCTCGACGACGCCAGCCGCACCCGACTCAAGGAGATCCACCAGTCGTCGATCCGTGAACTCGAGGACGGTCTCGCGCCGGAGCTGCGCGAGGAACTCGAGCGGTTGGCACTGCCGTTCACCGACGAGTCGACACCCTCGGACGCCGAGCTGCGGATCGCCCAGGCCCAGCTCGTCGGCTGGCTCGAGGGACTGTTCCACGGCATCCAGACGGCCCTGTTCGCCCAGCAGATGGCCGCCCGCGCGCAGCTCGAGCAGATGCGTCAGGGACAGCTGCCCGGCCCAGGCGGCGGACCGATGTCCGGTGGACACGGCGTGACCGGCACCGGCCAGTACCTCTGACCTGCCGCGAGACCGTCGTCGCACGGCGAGGCCGGTAGGCTCGTGCACCGTGTCCACTGTTCTGCACGATGACGACGTCTCGCCGGCCGCGCCGGTCGCATCGGACTCGAGGACGTTCCGGCGCGCGTGGACCGACCTGCGCACCGGCTTCGGCCAGCGTGAACTGTGGGCCCTGCTCGGCTGGCAGGACATCAAGCAGCGCTATCGCCGATCCCTGCTCGGTCCGCTGTGGATCACCGTCGCGACCGGAGTCACTGCCGTCGCGATGGGCCTTCTCTACGGCGAACTGTTCGGCATCGACATCAAGACCTTCCTGCCGCACGTCACCCTCGGGCTGATCTTCTGGAACTTCATCTCCCAGTCGATCCTCGAGGGCTCGGTGGTGTTCTCCAGCAACGAGGGCCTGCTCAAGCAGATCCCGTCGGCGCTGAGTGTGCACGTCTACCGGCTGGTGTGGCGGCAGTCGATCATCTTCGCCCACAACATCGTGATCTACGCCGTGGTGATGGCGGTGTTCCCGCAGCCGGTGAACTGGACGATCCTGCTGATCATCCCGGCGCTGTTCCTCTTCGCGCTCAACGCGATCTGGGTGACGATCGTCTTCGGGATCCTCTCGACCCGGTTCCGCGACATCGGCCAGCTGCTCGCGACGGTGGTGCAACTGGTGTTCTTCATGACGCCGATCATCTGGACGACCGACAACCTCGGCCAGAACGCGAAGAACTCGGAGCGGCTCAAGCTGGTGGAGCTCAACCCGATGTTCCACTATCTCGAGATCTCCCGGGGGCCACTCGTCGGCGCGCACGTGGCGGCCTACCACTGGTTCATCGTGATCGGCTGCACGGCGGTGGGCTGGGCGGCCGCGCTCCTCGTGCTCCGCAACTACCGGGCCCGCGTGGCCTACTGGGTCTGAGGGGAACGCGATGAGCACAGTGCGGTTGGACACCTGGGGTGCGTGCGTCGACTTCCCCATCTTCGACGCGAAGACACGGTCGTTCAAGAAGTCGGTCCTCGGTCGCGCCGGTGGCGTGATCGGCTCGAACGAGTCGAACGTCGTCGTGGTCGAGGCGCTCAAGAACATCGACCTGCATCTCTCGCACGGTGACCGGATCGGTCTCGTCGGCCACAACGGCGCCGGCAAGTCGACGCTGCTGAGGCTGCTGTCGGGCATCTACGAACCGACGCGCGGGGCCTGCAAGATCTCCGGTCGCGTCGCGCCGGTGTTCGATCTGGGCGTCGGCATGGACCCGGAGATCTCGGGTTACGAGAACATCATCATCCGCGGCATGTTTCTCGGCATGAGTCGTCGGGAGATGCTCAAGAAGACCGACGAGATCGCCGAGTTCACCGAGCTGGGCGACTACCTGAAGATGCCGCTGCGCACGTACTCGACCGGTATGCGGGTGCGGGTGTCGCTCGGCGTGGTCACCTCCATCGACCCCGAGATCCTCATCCTCGACGAGGGCATCGGCGCGGTCGACGCCGACTTCATGCGCAAAGCCCGCGTGCGACTGCAGGATCTGGTGAAGCGTTCGGGAATCCTGGTGTTCGCCAGCCATTCCAACGAGTTCCTGGCCCAGCTGTGCGACCGGGCACTGTGGATCGATCACGGCCAGATTCGCATGGACGGTGGCATCGAGGAGGTCGTCGGCGCCTACGAGGGTCCCGACGCCGCACGACACGTACGCGACGTGATCGCCGATGTCGCCCGGGATGACAAGGCGCGCGACGATGCCGCGCGCGCCGGGTCGGCCGATCCGGCGTGACGGAGCGCGTTGTCGCGGTGGTGGTCACCCACCGTCGCGTCGAGCTGCTGCGACAGTCGCTGGCGGTGCTCACCGGCCAGAGCCGTCCCATCGATCATCTGGTGGTGGTCGACAACGGTGACGAGGCCGACGTCGCCGACCTCGTCTCCGGCCTCGACGTCCCGACCACCTACATCGGATCGGCCCACAACCTGGGCGGTGCAGGCGGTTTCGCCCTCGGGATGCTGCACGCCCTCGCCCTGGGCGCCGACTGGGTGTGGTGTGCCGACGACGACGGCCGACCCGAGGGACCCGAGGTGCTCGCCACACTGATGCGCTGCGCGACCGAGGGTGGCTACGACGAGCTGTCGCCGGTGGTCTGCAACATCGACGACCCCGACACCCTCGCGTTCCCGCTGCGACGCGGTGTCGTGTGGCGTCGCAAGCGATCTGAACTGTTCGCCGGGCCCGAGGAGACCGAGGAGGTCCTCGACGGGATCGCCTCGTTGATGAACGGCGCGCTGTTCTCCGCGCGCGCCATCGACGCCGTCGGCGTCCCCGATCTGCGCCTGTTCGTCCGCGGCGACGAGGTGGAGATGCACCGTCGTCTCGTGCGCTCGGGCATGCGCTTCGGCACCTGTCTCATCACGGCCTATCTGCATCCCGACGGGACCGCGGAGTTCCGCCCCATCCTCGGCGGTCGGATGCACACCCAATACCCCGACGACGCCACCAAGCGGTTCTTCACCTATCGCAATCGCGGTTACCTGCTGCACCAGCCGGGCCTGCGGAAGTTGATCCCGCAGGAGTACGCCCGCTTCGGGTGGTACTTCCTCGTGCAGAAGCGTGACATCGCGGGTTTCCGGGAATGGGTCCGCCTGCGCGGCCAGGGCCGGCGCGAGCACTTCACCCGACCCTGACGTTTCGCGCTCCGCTTTTCCTTGCCACGCTCCGCTTGCAAGTGGAGCGTCGCTCCACAGGTGGAGCGTGAACCATCAACCGGTGGCCGACTCCCTGCCGAATCAAACTAGAACATGTTCTAATCGAGGTGGATGTCGACCCACCGACGAGGAGACCGATCATGCGATTCACCTATGCCGAGGCGATGACGGATCCCCGCTTCTATCCTGATCTCGCGGTGGCGGCCGAGGAGGCGGGATACGAGGGGTTCACCATCCCCGACTCGCTGGCATACCCCGAGGAATCGGACTCCACGTACCCCTACACCGAGGACGGGAACCGCGAGTTCCTCGATGGCAAGGCGTTCATCGAGACGTTCATCCAGGCCATGGCGATGGGTGCGGTCACGAAGTCCATCCGCTTCAACCCGTTCGTGCTGAAGCTTCCGGTGCGGCCGCCGGTGCTGGTGGCCAAGCAGGCCATGTCGGTGGCGTTCATGACCGACAACCGACTCGCGCTGGGTGTCGGCACCAGCCCGTGGCCCGAGGACTACGACATCATGGGCGTCGACTACGCGCGTCGCGGCAAGCGGATGAACGAGTGCATGGACATCATCCGCGGGCTCTCGACCGGTGAGTACTTCGAGTTCCACGGCGAGTTCTACGATTTCCCCCGCATCAAGATGACCCCCGCACCCACGCAACCGATCCCGCTGCTGGTGGGAGGACACGCCGACCTCGCACTGAAGCGGGCGGTGGTCCGCGGCGACGGCTGGATGCACGGCGGCGGTCAGCCCGAGGAGCTCGACGCGCTCCTGACGAAACTGCACGACATCCGCAAGGGTGAGGGAAAGCTCAACGACCCCTTCGAGATCCACGTCATCTCGCTCGACGCCTACACCCCCGACGGATGCAAACGACTCGAGGACAAGGGCATCACCGACGTCATCGTCGGCTTCCGCATCCCGTACATCACCGGCCCCGACACCGAGCCTCTGCAGAACAAGATCGACAACCTACGGATGTTCGCCGACAACGTGATCAGCAAGGTCAATCCCTGACACGTGGCTCTACCCGATTCCGGACGGTCCCCTCAGACAGCCTGCGATGATCGTCGTGATGGGTTAGAACTGTCGCAGTGCCCATCGGGGCAGCGGGAGGAACATGCGGTACCAGCTCCTGGGGCCGCTCGCGGTGATGCGTGGGGACACGTCCTGCGAGCTGGGGTCTCCGAAGCAACGCTCGGTGCTGGCTCTGTTGTTGCTCGAGCGCGGTCGTGTGGTGTCCGCCGACCGTCTCTGTGCCGCGATCTGGGGCGACGATCTGCCGCCCAACGCGATGGCCGGCCTGCACGCCTACATCTCGCATCTGCGTCGCGTGCTGCGAGATCCCGAGGCCGGCACCTCCCCGATCGTGCGCCAGCCACCGGGCTACCTCATCGATGTGGCCCCCGAGCAGGTCGACGTCGCGGAGTTCCGCGCGCTCGTGGAGCAGGCCCGCGCCGACCTCGAGGCCCGGCGCGTGCGCGAGGCACTGGATGTGACCGCCCGCGCGCTCGCGCTGCACCGGGGAACGCTCCTGGCCGATCTGGCCGATCGTGACTGGGTGGCCACCCATGCCGTCGGTATCGCCGAGCTGGATGTCGAGTGCCGCGAGACCCGGATCACCGCGCTGCTGGCCACCGGGCAGATCGCGCCGGCGGTCGCCGACGCCGTCGACCTGCGGCGGCGGGCGCCGCTGCGCGACCGGGCGACCTGGTTGTCGATGCTCGCGCTGTACCGGGCCGGACGCTCGGCCGAGGCACTCGCGCTGCTCGGCCGCTACATCCAGCGCCTCGACGATGACCTGGGGCTGGCGCCGGGCCCCGAGCTCCGGGATCTGCAGGGCGCCATCCTCCGCCACGACCCCGCGCTCGCGTCCTGGCCCGACCGCCCCGACGCGGACCGTGCGACCCGCGCACAGGCCCCGACACCGCTCGTGGCCCGGGCCGAGCCGGCCACGTCGGAGTCGCCGACCGCGCTCGTCGGCCGTTCCCGCGAGATCGACATCATCGACCGCGTCGTGGCGGAATCGACGGCAGGAGTGAGCAGATGGCTCGTGCTGATGGGCCCGCCCGGCATCGGCAAGACACGTCTGGCCCAGTACGCCGGGTCCGCGACGGGCGATCGTGGCGGCCGTGTGGTGTGGGCGCGCAATCCCGAGGAGACGGCGCCGACGTGGTGGACCCTGCGGCAGATCGCGCGCGGACTCGACGCCGACACCGACGACCTGTTGATCGTCCCCGGCGGCGTCGACGCCGACACCGCACGTTTCGCGATCTACGAGCGCGTGCAGTCGATGATCGAGACAGCCTCGCGGACAGCGCCTCTCACGCTGATCATCGACGACGTCCAGTGGGCCGATCCCGCCTCACTGGGGTGCCTCATCTTCCTGGTCGGCGCTCTCGTCGAGACCCCGGTCACCATGGTCCTCACGCTGCGCGACACCGAGTCCCGGGGTGGCCTGCCACGACTGCTGGCCGCGATCGCCCGCGACGGCGGCAACCGACAGGTCGTGGTGCCGGCCCTCACCCACGACGATGTCGCCACCCTGGCCGATCAGGTCGCCGAGGAGTCGTTGACCGACCGCGAGCGCGGTGACCTCGCCGACCGCACCGGCGGCAACCCGCTGTTCGTGTCGGAGTACGCGCGACTGTCCCGCACCGAGCGGGCCGCCGGCGACATCCCGGTCGCGGTGCGCTCGGTGCTCGACCGACGCCTCGCCGCGCTGACCGAGCCGACACTCGAGGTGCTGCGGGTCGCGTCGGTCATCGGCGACGAACTCGACCTGCGGATCCTCATGCCCGTCTGCGAGTTCGACCCCCATGCGCTGGCCGCCCTGCTCGACGAGGCCGCCGATCACCGGATCATCACCACCGCCAGTGATTCCGGGTCGTACGTGTTCGCGCACGGACTGTTGCGCGACGAGGTCCTGACCTCCATGCGTCCGTCGCGGCGAGAGCTCCTACATCTGCGGGTGGCCGAACAACTGGGTGAGATGCGCGGCGGCGGTGACATCGTCGCGCGGCGTGCCCGACACCTCGTGGCCGCGGGCCCGCTCGCCGATCCGCTCGCGGTGGTCGAGGCGTGTTCGTCTGCGGCGGATGACGCTGCGGCGCGATGGAGTTCGGACACCGCGGCGCGGTGGTGGCGCGCCGCGATCGACGCCCACGATCGTCTCCCCGCCGACCGTCAGGTGGTGGCGCTGCGCGACGACCTGATCATGTCGCTGTTGCGCGCCGAAGCCCGTGCGGGTCGCGGACAGACCGTCCTCGACACCGCGGCGAGCCATCTGACCGAGGCCATCGACGCCGGACGTGTCGTCGCCACCGGGGCGCTGGCCGCGGCGGTGCTGCGATCGGGCGGCAGCTGGCCGTGGATGATCCCGAGCGAGAATCCCGGCCCGCTGATGGACATCCTCGAGCGGGGCCGGGAACTCACCGTCGGGAACGCCACCGCGCAGGCCTCGGTGTTGGCGGCACTGGCCGTGGGGCACTGCTATCACCCCGATCCCGCGGTGCCCGAGGGATATCTGCGCCGGGCTCGTGAGCTGGCCGACGAGCTCGGCGAGCCCGGCGTGCGCGCCGACGTGGACGCGGCGTATCTGCTGACCTATTGCGCTGTGCCCGAACGCAGCCGCGAGATCCTCGCGCGTGTGGACTCGGTGATCGCGGCGGATGTGCGGTCACCCGTCGACGCGGTGATCGGCCATTCGGTGGCCTCGATCGCCGCGCTGTACCTGGGCGATCTCCGACTGGCCGAGAACCATCTGCGCGCCGGCATCGAGGGCAGTGAGAAGTTGCGGCTTCCGGTGGTCCGCGCACAGCTGCGGTGGATGGAATCGACGCTGGCGCTGTGGCACGGGGATCTGGCCCGGGCGCAGCGCCATCACGCGATCGCCCGAGAGGTCCACGAGCAGACCGAGCTGTACGCGGCGGGCAGCGGCATGATCGCGCTGATGTCGCATGGTTGGGAACGCGGCGAGCTCGCCGACCTCGGTGTGGGCGAGCAGGATCCGCTGCGGTGGTTGCGCGAGGTGGTCGCAGCCGGCGACGACGTCGGGATGGTCGGGGTCGCCGCGGCCGGCGTCGCCGCGACCGCGGGTACCCGCACCGACCGGGTCACCGTCGAACGCCTCGTCGACCACTGGTGGCAGACCCGGATACCGCACATGTGGACCACGCTCGGCACCGACGCACTGCTCGCGCACGTTGTGGCCGACCACGGCCTCACTGACCACGTCGACCGCTTCGTCGCGGCCTTGACCCCGTTCGCCGACGGGGTGGCCGTGATCGGTCACGTCGGCTGCGCCGGTCCCGTGGCGCTCGCACTGGCGCGGCTGAACCTGGCCGCCGGCCGGATCGACCAGGCGCGCGACCGTGCACGGCAGGTCGTCGAACTCGGTGAGCGCACCGACGGGACACCGGCAGTACTGCGCGGCCGCGTCATCCTCGCGTCGTCGGCGGTCGGCCCCGATGAACGCGCCCGCGAGCTCGCCGGGGTGGCCGCCACCGCAACGCAGATGGGGATGTCGGGTCTCGCCGCCACCGCGGCGTCACTGGCCTGACCTCGGGGGACCCTCTCCCGCACGACTTCTCCAAGGTCTCTTCAAGCGCTGCCCCGCACTCTGATGTCCGACACGACGAGGTCCGGACGACCGGGCCACCACGAGGGCAGGAATCCGATGACCACAGTGCAGTCCCCCACCACCCACACCGAGGCCACCGACCCGATCGCCGCGCTGCGCGGCGCGGTCACCGGTGTGGTCGCCGGTCCCGACGACCCCGAGTACCGACGGGCGACCCCGTGGAACGTCGCGGTGCCGGTGACCCCGCGGGCGGTCGTGATCCCCGCCGACGCCGACGACGTCGCCGCCACCATCCGGATCGCCGCCGATCACGGGCTCACCGTGGCGGTCGCCTCCACCGGACACGGAGCAGTGGCCACCGACGAGTCGTCGATCCTCATCCACACCGGCGCCCTCACCGAGTGCACGGTCGACGCCACCACCCGCACCGCACGCGTCGGTGCCGGTGTCATGTGGCAGACGGTGATGGACGCCGCGGCCCCGCACGGACTGGCGCCGCTGGTCGGTTCGACGCCCGCACTCGGTGTCGTCGGGTTCCTCACCGGCGGCGGCATCGGGCCGATGGTCCGCACGTACGGGGCTTCGTCGGATCACGTCCGGGCATTCGAGCTCGTCACCGGCGCCGGTGAGCAGCTCCGCGTGACGTCGACCGAGAACCCCGACCTGTTCTGGGGCCTGCGTGGCGGCAAGGGCACGCTCGGCATCGTCACCGCGGTCGAGGTCGAGCTCGTCCCTCTCACCCAGTTCTTCGGCGGCGCACTGTACTTCGCAGCGGCCGACGCACCCGCGGTCCTGCGGGCGTGGCGGGACTGGAGCGCTGACCTCCCCGAGGACACGAACACCTCGATCGCGTTCCTGCAGCTGCCGCCGCTGCCGGACGTGCCGCCGCCGCTCGCCGGCGCCTTCACCGTCGCCGTGCGCTACACCTCGGTCGCCGACGCCGAGCAGGCCGCCGCGGTGCTCGCACCGATGCGCGCCGTCGCCGAACCGATCATCGACATGATCGGGGTGATGCCGTACTCGGCCATCGGTGCCGTGCACTCCGACCCCGTCGACCCGATGCCCGCGTTTCAGGACCACACCCTGCTCGCGTCGTTGCCGGCCGACGCCGTGGAGGCGTTGCTCGCCGTGACCGGTCCGGACTCGGGATCACCGCAGACGATCGTCGAACTCCGACGCCTCGGCGGTGCGCTGGCTCGGCCCGCTGCCGAGCCGAGTGCGTTCTGCCACCGCGACGTCGAGTACACGCTGATGGTGATCGGGGTGCTGGCGCCCGAGATCGCTGCCGTGGTGCCGGTACACGCCAACTCCGTGATCGCGGCGATGTCGTCGTGGTCGACCGGCGGCGAGCTGCCCAACTTCGCGCACTCCTGCGAGCCGGCCCACCTCGCCCGCCGCTACGACGAGAAGACCTTTCAGCGCCTGGCCGACCTCGCCGAGCTCCATGACCCGGCGAAAGTTGTCGCCGTCGGCCACGCCGTGCGCCACATGGAACCGTTCACCCTCTGACCCGGGAGGTCGGGTCTACTGCGACCCGACCTTCGGGGTCGCGCGGCCGATGATGGCCGCGGTGTCGACACCGACGGGCAATGTGCCGAAGACGCTGCCCCAGTCACCGCCGAGTCGACTGGTGCAGAACGCATCCGACACCGCCGGGTGACCGTGCCGGATCAGCAGTGATCCCTGCAGCGCCAGAGCCATGTCGCCGACCACGCGACGGGCACGGTGCTGCATGGTGTCGAAGTCGCCGAACTCGGCCTTCAACCGCGTGACCGCCGCGTCGTAGCGGTCGTCGGATCCGGTGGCGGTGTCGAGCTCGTCGAAGAACACCTCGAGGGTCTCGGGCTGCTTCACCATGGCGCGCAGCGTGTCGAGTGCGGCGACGTTGCCCGATCCCTCCCACACAGAGACCAGGGGCGCCTCGCGGTAGATCCGCGGCATCCGCGAGTCCTCCACATACCCGTTGCCGCCCAGGCATTCCAGAGCCTCGGCCGCGTGCAGGGGATTGCGCTTGCACACGAAGTACTTGGTGACCGCCAGCGAGATCCGTCGCAACGAGGCGGCGCGATCGTCACCGGAGGTCGCGCGATCGGTGAGCGCAGCCAGCCACATCGCGACCGTCGTGGACGCCTCGGCCTCCACGGCGAGATCAGCCAGCACGTTGCGCATGAGCGGCTGGTCGACCAGGGCCGCACCGAACGCGCTGCGGTGCACGGCGTGATGGGTCGCCTGATGCGTGCCGGCGCGCATACCGGTCGAGGCGCCGATGATGCAGTCGAGGCGGGTCATGTTCACCATCTCGACGATGGTGGGGACACCGCGTCCCTCCTCACCGACGAGCCAGGCGGTCGCCTCGTCGTACTCGATCTCGCTGCTCGCGTTGGAGTGGTTGCCGAGCTTGTTCTTGAGGCGCTGCAGGAACATCCGGTTGCGGGTGCCGTCGGGCAGCACGCGCGGGAGGAAGAAGCAGCTCAGTCCGCCGGGCGCCTGCGCGAGCACGAGGAACACGTCCGACATCGGTGCTGAGGTGAACCACTTGTGCCCGGTCAGCAGGTAGCTGCCGTCGGCCTGCGGAACCGCGCGTGTGGTCCCCGACCGGACGTCGGAACCACCCTGCTTCTCGGTCATCGACATGCCGGCGATGAGTCCCGGTTTGGTCAGCGGCGCAGCGGTTCTCGGGTCGTAGACCTTCGCGGAGAGCAGCGGTTCGTACTGCGCAGCCAGCTCGGCGTTGTGGCGCAGGGCGGGCACCATCGCGTACGTCATGGAGATGGGGCACTGGTGGCCGGCGTCGGTCTGGCCCCACACGGTCAGCTTCGCGGCGCGGTGCAGGTGGGCGTGCGGGTCGGGGTCGGCCCACGGGGCGGCATGCAGGCCCAGCTCGACCGCGGTCGTCATGAGCTGGTGGTAGGCGGGGTCGTAGCGCACCTCGTCGACGCGGTGGCCGTAGCGGTCGTGGGTGTGGAGCACCGGTGGGTGATCCTCGGCGAGGTCACCCCACTCGATGGCCTCGGCGCTGCCCGCGCGACGGCCGACCTCGTGGATGGTCTCCAGCGCGGAACCGGCACCCTCGCGGCTCAGCGCCTCGAGGATCGGCGGGTACTCAGCCGCGTCGTAATCCACCAGCGGCGGAACCTGATTGGTGACCTCGTGTGTGCTGTGCATCGGTGCTCCCCAGTGCTCGAAGGGTGAAGGTGGTGATGTCAGTGGTCAGAGTCGTCGGGTCGGGTGTCTCGTGGGTGTAGGCGCTGCGGGCCAGCGGTGTGACCAGGGCCTCGCCGATGGCCCCGACGATGCATGCCGCGGTGAACTCGCTGTTCTGGTGCGGGATCTCGCCGGCGTCGGCGGCGGCGTCGATCGCCACCGACAGGTTGTCGCGGAACGCCGTCCGGAACGCCAGACGTTCGGTGTCGATGGTCTGGTCGACCGGTTCGACGAGCAGGGCGTGGGCGAGGGTGGGCATGCGCAACGCGCGATCGGCGAACGCGCACACCGAGGCCACGACGGCGTCGACCGCGCGACCGTCGGTGGCGCGGGCCATCTCACCGATCTCGACCATCGCCTGCACCTCACGGCCGCACACGATGCGGAAGACCTCGGCGAACAGTTCGCTCTTGCCCTCGAAGTGGCGGTACACCGTGCCGGTGCCGACACCGGCGGCCGCGGCGACCGACGCCACCGAGCACCCTGCGTACCCGTGCTCGGCCACCTGTGCGATCGCCGCGTCGATCAGCCGCGTCCGGAGTTCATCCAGACGCCGCTGCACGGCGGGGGTGCGTCGGTATGCCATACCGAAGAAGTGAACACCCGTTCCGTTCTTGAGTCAACGGGTCAGGGAGGACCGGGCTCGGGGAAGGTCAGGTGATCGACGCGCGGAACGAGGCGAAACCCTGCAGACAGTTGTTGGTCAGCGGCTTCGGGTCGGACACCTCGATGGTGCTGACCCGGGCGATCATGACCTCGAGGAGGGTCTGCATCTCCAGCTTCGACAACTGCATGCCGACGCAGGTGTGCATGCCGTGACCCCATCCGAGGTTGCTGCCCCGGCGGTGCAGCGAGAACGTCTCGGGTCGGTCGAAGTGTCGCTCATCGAAGTTCGCCGCCGCGTAGAGCAGGACCACGCGCTCACCGGCGGGGATACGGACCCCGCCGATCTCGGTGTCGCGGGCGACCGTCCGAGTGAACCCGCGGACCGGTGAGGCCATGCGCACGGCCTCCACCACGGCGGTGGGGATGAGGTCCGGTTCTGCGCGCAGCTGTGCGTAGAGCTGCGGATCGCGACCGAGGCTCCACAGCAGCTGACCCGTGGCGAGGATGGTGGTGTCGAGGCTGGGGGCGACGAAATCGATGACCATCGTGCGCGCCTCGGACCGCGTGATCTCACCACGATCGGCCGCATCGAAGACGGTGGCCGCCCAGCCGTCGGGTGTGACCTGCGATCGACGCAGTCGCATCGAGTAGAGGTACAGCCCCAGGGCCGTCGCGGTGGCGTCGAGGGTGCGCCGGTTCACCGGACCGAGGATGTCGAAGGTGCTCGCGCCCCACGTGAGGAGCTGATCGTGACCGACCCGCACGCCGACGAGGTCGGCCACGGCGGAAATCGGCAGTCGGGTGGCGAAATCGGCGATGCCGTCGAAGGACTCGCGATGCAGCAGCCGCGTCACGGTGGCCTCGGCCTCGTCGCGCAACAGTGGCAGCGAGGGTCGGATCGCACGGGACATCAACGACTGCATGAGGATCCGCCGCCGTGTCGCGTGGGTGTCGTCGTCGCTGGAGAGCACCGTCTTGCGGCCGAGGAGGTTGGCGACCGGGTTCGCCGCGACACCGCGTCCGCTACGGAAGGTCGTGTCGTCACGCAACGCGCCGCGCACGTCGTCGAAGCGACCCATGGCCCACACGCGGTGGCGCGGCAGCCAGACGAGGGGGCCGGCGTCGCGGATCCGTCGGTACACCGGGTGCGGGTCGACCAGCGCCTGCCGGCCGTAGAGGTCGACGTCGACCGATGGGGCGGTACGTCGCGCGCTCCGACGCGACATCGTCTCCGGGCCGGCGGTCACGCGAGTACCCCGACGCGCCGCGGTACCGGTGACCGCATGTCGCGGAGCACGGTGAGGAGATCGCCGATCCCGTCGGGATCGGTGGCGCTCGCGGCGACCACACGGTCCGGGCGCACCAGCGCCGCGACCGCGTGATTGCGACGCAGCCACCGTGCCGGCGACGCGACACCGGCCGGGTGGGTGGCGAGACGATCGGCGTCGATGTGCACCGCACCGACATCCGCGACCCGAGCCGTGAGTGTCCCGGGGACGCGGCCTCGGGTCACGAGAGCCCAGCGCGATCCGATCAGTTCGTCGAGTCGTGCGGTGTCGGAGGCGAATCCGACGGCAGGTTGAGGAAGGGCCGAGCCGTTCACCCGGCGCAGCAGCATCCGCCGCAGGAGCGGTGTGGGCATCACGAGTGGTCCGGGCCGCAACGGCGGCACCCCGACGGCAGGCATCACCGCGGCGAGCCCCGGCACCCGACACACCGCGGCCACGCCGAGGCGGCGCACACCCGCGAAGCGATCCTGCCCGCCGGTCAGGGCCATCCCCACGGCCAACGCCATCCGGATGACCGCGATCGCGTGGGGGCGCCGCTCCACCTCGTAGGTGTCGAGCAAGTCGCCGCGCGCTGTCCCGTCGAGCACGTCGGCGAGCTTCCACGTCAGGTTCGACACGTCGCGCAGTCCCGAGCCGAGCCCCTGACCGACGAAGGGCGGCGTCTGGTGCGCGGCGTCGCCGGCCAGGAAGATGCCACCGGCGCGCCACCGGTCGGCCACGCGCGCGCGAAAGGTGTAGAACGCTCGTCGCAGGATCTCCGCCTCGTCGATCTCGTCGGCGGACAACCACGGCGACAGCAGGTTCCGCAGACCGTCGACCGAGACGAGCGCATCGAGGTCCTCGCCGTCGTGGACCCGGAACTCCCAGCGGTACCGGTTGCCCGTGACGGGCATGAAGGTGGCCGCCCGCGCCGGGTCGCAGATCTGGTGCACACCGTCCCAGACGTGGAGCGGGCGTGGGGTGTTCACGTCGATGACGAGCCACTTCTCGGCGAACCGCAGATCGGTCGAGGTGATCCCGAGGCGCTCACGCACGAGGCTGTTCGCGCCGTCGCAGGCGATCACGGCCGCACCGGCGACGGTCGTCTCGACCCCGTCGGCGTCGATGTGGCGGACCGTCGGTGTCGGCCCCTCGGCCACGTCGACGACCTCACACCCACGGCGCATGTCGATGAGCGGCTCTCGGCTCGCCGCGTCGTGGAGGATCTTCTCGAGGTCGGGTTGGTCGAACATGCTGTCCGGCGGGAATCCCTGGGGCCCGTCGGCGGTGTCGCGCCCGAACTCGGCCATCACGCGACCGCGGCCGTCGATGAGACGCATGCCGGGCATGGGCCTGCTCACGGTGCGGAACGCCTCGTCGACCCCGGCGGCCTGCAGGATCCGGAACACGTCGTCGTCGAGGTGCACGGCCCGCGGCAGGGCATACGGCTCGGGGTGTCGTTCGAGGACGACGGTCGCGACCCCGCGCCGGGCCAGCAACAGCGCCGCGGTCACCCCGACCGGACCGGCCCCGACGATGACCACGGTCGTCGACGCCCGCGGGGACGTCATGCGTACCGGACCGTGCACCGCTGCCTGCCCAGGTCGATCGATCCGTCGTCGGTGGCGATGCGGACCTCGACGACGTCGCCCTCGTGGAGATACTTCGGGTTCGACGCCTGGCGGGAGAAGAACTGCTTCCACTTCACATGCGGGGGAAGCAGCGCCCCGATCATCTCGATCGGCTTCGGCGGCGCCGACAGGGCGGTGCCCCCGGGGGTTCCGGTGAGCAACACGTCGCCGGGGGCGAGTCGCTGGAAACCGGCGAGCACGCTCAGCGCGCTGACCGGGTCGACGATCATGTCGCCGCCGACATGGCCGTCCTGTCGGCGTTCGCCGTTGACCCAGAGCTGCAGTCGCAGTTGGTCGAATCGACGCCACTCCTCGTGGTCGAGGAGCACCAGTCGCGGACCCATCGGGGTGAACGTGGGGTACGACTTCGACTCGTAGAACTGGGTTTTCGGCAGCTGGACATCGCGGGCACTCACGTCGTTCGTGATCACGACGCCGGCGATGACGTCGCCGAGATCATCCGCGGTCACCGTGCTCCCGACCGTCAACTCGCCGCCCGCGACGAGTCCGATCTCGACCTCATAGTCGAGCAGACGGACATGTGCGGGCTTCACGATGTCGTCGTACGGGCCGACCACCGATCCCGACGCCTTGCGGAAGAACGTCGCCTGCACCCGACTCGGGTCGATGTTGGAGTCGCGGGCGTGGCTGGCGTAGTTGACCATCTGCGCCACCACCCGACACGGCGTCGTGATCGGCGAGAGGAGGTCGAGGTCGGCCACCCGCGTCGAACCCGCATCGCCCGTGGCCGCGGCATCGATCGCGGCACGGTCGGCGAGGAGTTCGCCGGTGGTGGTGGCCGATGTGGTGATCGGCACGGCGACCTCGTCGCGCGCAACCCACCAGCCGGCGGTGGTTCGGATGATCGTCGTTGTCATGAGCGGGCAACTTTCAACAGGCCGAGGAGGCGGTGGATGTCGAACTCGTTGTCGTCGCGAAGGCCGTTGAGGATGCCTTTCACGAGGTCGGGGTCGGGGTTGGCGCCGAGGAAGTCGCGCGTGACCGGCGGGCCCCACTGCGAGAGGCCGCTGGCGGTCATGGGCGCCCATCCCGCGGTGACGCTGTTGTCGAAGACGTCGCCGTCGGCGTAGTGCTCGACCATGAACTTGTCGGGATCACGCCAGTAGTCGAAGATCTGGCTGCCCTGGATGTGGCGGCCCATTCCCCACGCGTGGTGGTATCCGCGGTCGGCCAGGTACGCGCCGCCGGCGGCGACAGCGTCGAGGTCAGCGACCTGATAGGCGCTGTGCACGTAGCGGGCTCGCGGTCCCAGCGTCATGGCGAGGGTGTGATGATCGGCGGCGTCGGCACCCCGGTCACACCGCATGAAGGCCATGGTCGGGCCGCGGTCGCGCTGACCGGGGAAGAACTGGAAGTCGCTCACGATGAACCCGAGCACCGACTGATACCAGTGCAACGCTTCACGGAAGCGGGGTGACTCGATCACCACGTGGCCGAGGCGTTGCACCCGCGCCGGGGCCCGCGGTGGGCGCTGGATCGCGTTGAACCGCGCCACCTTCCCGCCCGCGTTGACGGTGAGCGGTTCCTGATCGGGGAGGGAGGGCAGGTCGAACAGGTCGGCCACCACCCGCAGCGGCTGACCGGACGGGTCGACGAGGTCGACCACGCTGCCGCCGAGGTCGCCGAGTGAGTGCACGCGCGTGCCCGTCGCCTCGGCGAGGGTGGTGAGGTCGGTGGTGCTCTCGGCGCGGTACGCCGGTCCGACGAAGCGGGATCGACGTGCGCGGCGGATCAGCACGCACGGCGCGCCCGCCCAGGTCCCCCGCAACTCGAGGCGGTCGGCGGTGCGGTTCGCCACGGTGAACCCGAAGTCGCGCGCGAATCGTTCCGCGTCGGCGAGGTTCTGCTTCTCGAACTCCAACCAGGCGATGTCGATCACCTTGATCACCGGCGACCGATGGCGGTCGTCGGGATCACCGGGACGAGCGCCGAACTCACTGTGCAGATCGGCGTGTACCGACGGCGCCGGGACGGTTCCAACAAGCTGTGTCATGATCATCTCCCATCAAACTGATGAAATCCTCACTTTTGATGGACACCTCAGTCAAGTGCCTTCACACTTGGAATCATCGTCAGAAGTGAGGTGAGATCACCGGTGGACACCACCCCCGACATCCCGGCCAACCGACTCGATCGGCGGAAGGCACGTACACGGGCAGCACTGATCGACGCGGCGTGCCGGATGCTGGAGGGACCCCGCGGCACCGACGCCAGCATCTCCGAGATCACCGAACTCGCCGATGTCGGCATCGGATCGTTCTACAACCATTTCGCGGGCAAGGCCGAGCTGTTCGACGCTGCCATCGCCAGCACCCTCGACACCTATGGCCGGCTGTTCGACAGTGCCACCGAGGGACTGACCGACCCTGCCGAGGTGTTCGCCGCCGGCGTGCGGATGACGATGCGGCTCAATCGGTCCCACTCGCGGGTGGCGCGGACGATGGTCGGCGTCGGGATGAGCTACCTCGATCGCGACGACGGGTTGGCTCCCCGAGCGTTGCGTGATCTCGACGCCGCGCGCACATCCGGACGTCTCGACATCGACGACCTACCGGCAGCACTCGCGTGTACCGCGGGATCGCTGCTGGGGTGCCTGCATCTCGTCACCCGCGATCCCGGCATGGACACCGAGCGTGTCGCCGACGAGCTCGCGACGAATCTGTTGCGGATGTTCGGGCTGTCGAAGGCCGACGCGCACGAGGTCGCCCACCGACCCCTGCGGACACCGGCGCCCGAGATCGAGTGACCTCGACGCGCGCGCGTCAGGCGCCGCCGCGGAGCGAGTGTTGGTAGCGCTGCATACCCGCGATCCAGCGGTCGTAGTCCGATCCCTTGCGCTGGTACATCGTCAGCACCTCGGGGTGCGGCAGGATCAGGAACCGCTCGTCGCGCAGTGCCTCGATCACCACGGCCGCGACGTCCTCGGGTTCCAACACGGTGCCCGCGCTCGTCACCGCGCTCGCGGCGATCGAGCCTCCGTCGCGATCGCCGGAGAAACCTGCGTTGAGCAGTTCGGTGTTCACGCCCATCGGGCACAGGCAGCTCACCCCGACACCGGAGTCGCCGTAGGTGACGCGCAACCACTCGGCGAACCCGACCGCCGCGTGCTTGCTCACCGAATAGGTGACCGAGCCGATCTGCGTCAGCAGACCCGCGGCCGACGCCGTCGACAGGAAGTAGCCGCGACCACGCTCGACCCAGCCGGGCACCAGGGCGCGCGCCGCGCGCACGTGGGCGAGGACGTTGACGTCGAGCGCGGTCTGCCAGGCGGCGTCGTCGGAATCGAGCCCGAGGCCCGCGGTGGTACCGGCGTTGGCGACGTAGAGATCCACCGACCCGAACTCGCGTTCGGCGGTGGCGACGAGCTCGGCGATCACGGCGTCGTCGGACACGTCACCGGCGACAGCGGCCGCACGGGTTGCGCCGGTGTCGGTGTTGATCCCCTCCGCGACCGCACGTACGCGCTCGGCGTTCAGGTCGGCGACCACCACCGAACCGCCCTGGTCGACGATGGCCCGGGCGATCGCGGCACCGATGCCCGCGCCTGCTCCGGTGACGACTGCGACGGCGCCTGCGAGTTCCATCAGGCGATGCTAACGATCAGCGGATGCGGAAGATGACGGCGCGCTGCACCGCGAAGTTGATGACGGTGGCGGTGCCCTGGGCCAGGACGAACGCGGCCAGGCTGTAGAGCACCTCTTCGGGCCAGACGTGCGACAGCACCGAATAGATCCCCACCTGCACCGCGAAGGTCACCAGGTACAGCGCGACCACCGCGATGAAGCGGGCGCGGCTGGGTTCGGCGCGGAAGGTCCATCGACGGTTGATGAGGTAGGCCGTCGTCGTCCCGGCGATGAAGCCGACGGTCTTGGCGAGCCAGTACGGCGCGCCGAGCAGGTACTGCAGCACCAGGGTGATGCCGAAATCGAGGACACCCGAACCGGCACCGGTCACCACGAACCGGACGAGCTGTGTCTTCAGGTCGACGTCGGTCGATGCCTCCTGATCGTCGAGCGGCAGCTCGATCGGCATCGGGGCGTGCGGGCTCCGGAACTCCTCGTGGGCGTGATGTACGTCCTGCTCGCCCCGGGGGGCGTCGGCGCGTTCGGATCCCTGCTGTTCGGACACGCCGGTCAGACTATCCCCACCGGTGGCCGGCGCCTCGAACCGTTCCGACACGACGTTCGCGGCACTAACGTTGCCCGCATGAGCCACCGTCCTACCGGGTCGCGCGTGGTCGCGACCGTCATCGCGACATTCCTGCTGGTGCTGTCGACGGGCGTCGTCGCCGGTCCGGCCCTCGCCGACCAGCCGCCACCCACCGGTACACCGAACTGGTCGGGTCTCGACGTGCGCGACTACTCCGGACCGATCCCCGCGCGCGCCGGGACGCTGATCGAGTCGACTCCCCTCGCGCCGGCGCTGTCGATCCCGGGTGCCGGATCGGCCACGAGGATCCTCTACTCGACCATCGATCAGCACAACAGCGCAGCCGTGAGCACCGGTGCGGTGTTCCTGCCGCAGGGCACCGCGCCCCGGGGTGGATGGCCGGTGCTGGCATGGGCACACGGGACCGTCGGGATCGGCGACGACTGCACCCCCTCGGCGCAGCCGCGCGCCCAGCGCGACAGCGACTACCTCTCGCACTGGCTGCGACGCGGCTACGCCATCGTCGCCTCCGACTACGCGGGACTGGGAACCCCCGGTCTGATGAGCTATCTCAACGGCGTCGCCGAGGCGCGCTCCATCGTCGACTCCGTGAAAGCGCTTCGTGGACTTCGGGTCCCGACGGCGATGCGGTGGGCCATCGTCGGGCAGTCGCAGGGTGCGGGTGCGGCGATGAACGCCGCGCGACTGGCCACCTCGCTGACCCGCGGCACCGGTCTCGACTACCGCGGGGTCGTCGCCACCGGCACGCCGGCGAACATCGAGACCGTCCTGCAGTTCGGCGGTCCGACCTTCCCGCCGTTCGCGTTGCCCACCGGCCTGACGACGTACACCACCTACATTCTCGCGGCCATCCGCGAGGCGCGGCCGGATCTCCGCGTCGACGACATCCTCACCGCCCGCGGTCGCGCCGCCGCCGACAAGGCCGAGATCCTGTGCTACCCGGAGCTCCGACAGGCCCTGACCGGAGCCGACATCCGCACGTTCTTCGCCAAGCCGGTGTCGTCGATCCCGAACGCCTACGACGAACTCCATCGGTTCATCGGCACCCCCGCGAGCGGTTACGACCGGCCGATCTTCCTCGGGCAGGGCCTCACCGACGTCGACGTACCGGCGCCCTCGGCGTTGTCGTTGGCCGCGCAGCTCACCGCGAACCGTCAACCCGTCGAACTGCACGTCTACCCGACCGATCACTCCGGCACGGTGTACGCGTCGGTGAAGGACTCGACACCGTTCCTGGCCCGGATCCTGAGATGACGCGCCCGCTCGGACGTCGCCGGCTGCGCGCAATCCTCGTCGTGATCGTCGCTGCGGCGCTGTCGGTCCTCGCCGCGCCCGTCGCTTCGGCGATCCCGGCGCCGGGTACGCCGCTCACCCCCGAACCGGCACCGATCTGGTCGGGTCTCGACGTCCGGGACTACTCGGGCCCGATCCCCGACCGCGACGGCGCACTCATCGCCGACCGTCCCCTCGATCCGCGGCTGTCGTTGCGGGAGGCCGCACGCGCCTACCGGGTGGTGTACGCGACCACCGACGCACGGGGCCGGCGGGCGATCAGCACCGGCGCGGTGTTCGTACCCCGCGGGCAGGCGCCCGTGGGCGGTTGGCCCGTGATGGCCTGGGCGCATGGCACCGTCGGTATGGGGGACGACTGTGCACCCTCGGCGCAGGTGCGGTCGGAGTCCGATGCGGCCTACCTGAACCACTGGCTCACACGAGGTTTCGTCATCACCGCGACCGACTACACCGGGATGGGGACGCCGGGGCTCCTCGGCTACCTCAACGGTGTCGAGTCGGCCCATTCGGTCGCCGACTCGGTGCGAGCGGTCCACCAGCTGCCGATCCCTTTGTCACGCAGATGGGTTGCCGTCGGCCACTCCGAGGGTGCCGGTGCCGCACTGAACACCGCACGCCGCGCCGACGAGTTCACCGCAGGAGCCGGGCTGGACTACCGCGGCGTCGTGGCCACCGGAGCCCCGGCCAACATCGAGTCCGCCCTCGTGCTCGGTGGCCCACAGTTCCCGCCACTGACACTGCCGCGCGCGCTGAACGGGTACGTGCTCTACATCCTCGCCGGATTCCGCGACGCACGCCCCGACCTGCGCATCGACAGCCTGCTCACCCCACTGGGGCGGCGACTGGCCGACCTCGCCGGGATCACCTGCGGCACACAGCTTCGTCCGTACGCGCGCGATCTCGACCTGCGCACGCTGTTCACCCATCCGCTGTCGTCGATCCCGAACATCTACGGCGCGCTGCGGTCGTATCTCGGCACGCCCGACAACGGTTACCGCGAACCGATCTTCCTCGCCCAGGGGCTGCTCGACGTCAACGTCCCGGCCCCGTCGGCGTTGTCGTTGGCCGCGCAGCTCACGGCGAACCGCCAGCCATTGGAGCTGCGGGTCTACCCGGGCGCCGATCACCCGGGCGTCCTCGTCGCCGCACGCCCCGACGCCGACCGTTTCCTCGATCGGGTCCTCGGGCGGTGACGACGTCGGTCGCGTCACCGACTCCCGTAGGTTGGAATCCATCCGACCGCGAGGGAGCCGTACACCGATGAACCGTGAGACCGTCCGCTACGAGGTCACCGACGGTGTCCTCGTGCTCACCCTGACCCGTCCCGAGAACCTCAACGCGTTCACGGTGCAGATGGCCGACGATCTCGAGGCCGCGTTCGACGAGGCGTCGGCCGATCCGGAGGTCGCCGCGATCGTGGTCACCGGAGAGGGCAAGGCCTTCTGCGCCGGGATGGATCTGAGCAGCGAGGGCAATGTCTTCGGGCTCGACGAGGACCTGCAGCCCACGCTCGCCGACCTGTACGACCGCTTCGACGACCCCGCCATCGTCAGCGGCGTGCGCGACACCGGTGGCCGCGTGTCCCTGGCCATCTACCGCTGCCCCAAGCCGGTCATCGGCGCGATCAACGGCGCGGCGGTCGGTATCGGCGCCACGATGACCCTCCCGATGGACTTCCGGTTGGCGTCGGAGAAGGCCCGCATCGGGTTCGTCTTCGGGCGCCTCGGCATCGTGCTGGAGGCGTGTTCGAGCTGGTTCCTGCCGCGCGTGGTGGGGATGCAGAACGCCCTCGAACTGATCTACACCGCCGACATCGTCGACGCCGAACGGGCCAAGGACCTGGGGCTGGTGCGGTCGATCCATCCGCCCGAGGAACTGCTCGACGCGGCGATCGCGTTGGCGCACAGGTTCGTCGACGGCCGCTCACCGGTCGCCACCGCCCTGATGCGTCACATGCTCTACCGCAACAGCGCTTTCGCCTCACCGGTCGACGCCCACCGGGTGGACTCGCTGGCGATGTACTACACGTCGATCGCCGACGGCAAGGAGGGCGTCGCGGCGTTCCTGGAGAAGCGTCCGGCGCAGTTCACCTCGACACTGCCCGCAGATCTGCCCGACTTCCTCGCCGAGACCGACTCGATTCGCTAGCCGACCCGCGCTGCCGAGAACGTCCCCGAGAGATCCCACCGAGGGGGATCTGCCCTCGGTGGGCGCTCAGGGGGACGTTGTCGGCAGCAGCCCCTGTCGTCAGCTCTTTCGCAGTCCGAGCACGGCGAGCAGGGCCGGGCGACGGAGCACCATCGCGATCCACAGTGCGACACCGAAGTACACGGCGAACAGCGTGGTGCTCGCCAGCGGTGCGTCGTCGTTCCAGTTCGCGGTGACCGCTCCGCCGAGGTAGGCGGTGATCCCGATCGCGCCCAGCACCGCGGTCCGCGGGATGGCCCACACGACAAGGCAGAGGGCGAGAACGATGCCCATCACCGTCGCCTGGGTGGTGCTGAAGCCGAGCTTCTCGGTGCCCTCGACGACGGATTCGGGTTGGAAGAGCTTGCCGAGGATGTCGAACAGCAGGAACGCGCCGAGCAGCACGCTGAGAACCACTCCGGCGGTGTGGGTGCGCGATCGGCGAGTGGTGGTGGTCGTGTCGGCGGGGATGGTGGCTGTGGTGGTCATGGTGTCCTCCGTGGATGTGATGGTGTCGGTGGGGTTGACCGACACCGGCACCGGAACTCATCGGTCGTCTCCAGAAACCACTCCCGGCCTGCACCGTGGCTTGTACCGTCGGTCCGGTGAGAGAGTCCGCGGAGTTCACCGACAGCACTGGCACAACGCTTCCCGTGTACCGGTGGGCACCCGAGAGCGATCCTCGCGCGGTCGTGATGATCGTCCACGGCATGGGCGAGCACGTGCTGCGCTACGACCACGTCGCCGCGGCACTCACCGCCGCGGGCGTCGCCGTCTACGGATACGACCAACGCGGCCACGGTGCGGGGATCGGTGACGGCGTTCCCGGTGAGATCGGGAGCACCGGATGGTCGGCTCTCGTCGACGACATCGCCGAGGTGGCCCGCTGGATCCGACAGCGCGAACCCGGGCTTCCCATCGGCGTGTTCGCGCACAGCATGGGGTCGTTCGCGACCCAGCAGGTGCTGCCGGCGCACAGCGACGCGTTCGACGCCGTCGCACTGTCGGGCACCGCGGCGATCGACATCCTCGAACCGGCACTCGACCTCGACGCACCACTGGACCTCGCCGTCTTCAACGCGCCGTTCGAACCGCGGACCGGATTCGAGTGGCTCAGCCGTGACGAGGCCGCGGTCGACGCGTATGTCGCAGATCCGTTGTGCGGCTTCGGACTCGACGGTGATGCGAGCCGCGCCATGTTCGTCGGGGCACGTCCGCTGGCCGACCCCGCGGTGCTCGCGCGGATTCGGTCGGATCTGCCGTTGTACATCGCGGTCGGCGATCAGGACCCGGTGAACGGCAGTCTGGCGTTGTTCACGCCGTTGGTCGATCGGTTGCGCGACGCGGGCGTGGCGGACGTGACCACCCACGTGTACCCCGGTGCCCGACACGAGATCGTGAACGAGACCAACCGGGCCGAGGTCATCGGCGATCTCGTCGAGTGGCTGCGCGACAAGCTGATCGGGTCGCCGGAGGTCTCCACCGACTAATCGGACAATGGCGTCGTGAGCCGCACTCGGCTCCTATGCTGAGGCGATGGACACCATCAACGGCATCCCGGCGCACCCGCTGTTCGTGCATCTCACCGTGGTCGCGATCCCGCTGGCGGCGGTCCTCGGCATCCTCGCGGTGGTGTGGCCGGCGGCTCGCCGCAAGATCGGCATCATCGCGCCGATCGCCGGGCTCGTCGCGGTGATCATGACCCCGCTCACGACCAGCGCCGGTGAGTCACTGGAGAAGAAGGTCGGCCCGAACCAGTACCTCGCCGATCACACCGAACTCGGCGACAAGATGATCATCGTCGTCGCACCGCTGTTCGTGTTCATCGTCGTCTTTTGGGCGCTGAACAACGACTGGATCATGGGCAAGGTCGCCTCGAAGGTGTCGATACCCTCTCGCACGGTGACGATCTCGTCGGTGGCCGCCGCCGTGATCGTCGTCGGCTTCGCCATCGCGGCGATTGTCATGGTGTACCTCGTGGGCGAGAGTGGCGCGCGCTCGGTCTGGTTGGGATAGCGGCACGACCCACCCACTGGTCAGAACCCGCGCGACTCCCTGCGACGACGTTCTATCTCGGCGACCCGGCGCTGGTGCTCGGCCCGCTCGCGGCACTGCTGCAGGAACGCCGCGTCGGCCTCGGGATCGGACGGCACGAAGCGGCCCTTGCGGTCGTACTCCGGGAAGGCACTCGCCACTGGGTCGGTCCGCGCGCGACGCGGACGGCGCCTACGGCGCCGCCCGATGAGGAGCCAGGCGAGCAGCCCGACGACGGGGAACGCCACCACGATCAGCAGCCACGCCCATTGCGGGAGCCCGCGGATGTAGACGGTGTCGCGGCCGAGCACGTCGATCGCCCCGACCACTGCCAGCACGATCAGCAGGCCCGTCAGCAGGGCGGAGTACGGCAGGGCCGAGGTCCCGATCATCTCGAAATAGGGCATCACACCTCCGCGAACCGGTCACCGACGACGACCACTATCGCACGGTTGAACGGCGGGGAGGAACGGTCAGCGCCGACCCATGTGCCGGAGTACGTCCGGGGTGAGGGAGCTGACGTCGGCGTGCCCCGACAGTCCCAGCGTGAGGTCGAGCTCGGCGATGATGTTCGCGACGGCGTCGCGGGCGCCCTCGCGACCGTTGATCGCGAGGCCGTACATGTGGGGGCGACCGATGCAGACGGCGTCGGCCCCGAGCGCGAGCGCCTTGAACGCGTCGGCTCCGGTGTAGACACCGGAATCGATGAGCACCTTCGCCCGCCCGTCCACGGCCGCCACCACGTCGGGCAGCGCGTGCAGTGAACTGATGGAGCCGTCGACCTGTCGCCCACCGTGATTGGAGACGATGATGCCGTCGATGCCCATCTCCACCGCGGTGCGCGCGTCGTCGGGGTGCAGGATGCCCTTCAACACGACCGGCAGTGACGTCCGTTTCTGCAGCCCCGCTATGTCGTCCCAGGTGAGCGACGGCCGCGAGTAGATGTCGAGGAACGTCTGCACCGACTGCTTGGGGACCGGCGACGCCAGGTTCTTGAGAAGCGATCCCGGCAGGTGGCGCGCCATCGAGAACAGGGTGGACACGGCGGCGCGGGTGAGCTCGACCTTCGGTCCCGCTGCGCCCGAGGGGTTCGCGATCCGCTCGGCGACGATGTCGCGGAACCGCGGGTCCGAGGTGTACTGCGCGATGCCCTCGGCGCGCGCGAACGGCAACGATCCGAGGTTCAGATCCTGCGGACGCCACCCCAGCATGGTGGTGTCGAGGGTGACGACGATCGCCTCGGCGCCCATGGTCTCCGCGCGTCGCACGAGGGACTCGACGAGGGCGTCGTCGGTCGACCAGTACAGCTGGAACCAGCGCGGCGCCCCCGGCGTCACCGCCTCCATAGCGGCCGCGGTGTCCTCCATCGGCGAGCAACCCTGGTTGGAGAAGATGTAGGGGACACCGAGCTCTGCTGCGGCGGAACCGATGTGAATGTCGGAGTCGGGGTGGGCGAGCTCCCCGGCACCCACCGGCGAGAACAGCACGGGCGCGGGCAGGGTGGTACCGAAGAGGTCGACCGACAGGTCGCGTCGGGAGACGTCGCGCAGCACGCGGGGCACGATCGCCCAGTCGTCGAACGCGGCACGATTCGCGCGCATCGTCGCACCCTCGCCGGCACCGCCACCGATGTACGCCCACGCCCGCGGACCCATCGCCCGCTTCGCGCGACGCTCAAGCTCGGCGAAATCAGCAGGCACCGAGGGGATGTGGCCGAACACACCGGCCGAGTAGATGGCGTTCTGGCGGGCACGTCCCGGCGACGGCGGTGTCGCGGTGGGGCGTTCGATCTGATCGGTCATGATCTCCCTTTCACGGCGTCGGCCACACTCTGTAGCCGTGCCACGTACTGGTCGCGGGCGCGCTGATCGGCATGGGACAGGTTGTCGTTCGTCTCGTACATGCCTGCGGCGCCGTCGATCCCCTCGCGGAGGATGTCCATCTGCCCGACGTGTCGGGCCGTCTCGGTGATCATGTGCACCAGCACGAGACCGAGTGTGACGTCGCGCTTCTCGGGCGGCCACCACGGCACGGTGCCAGTGGTGGTGAGCGTCGACGCGTCGAAGGTCTCCTGCGCGTGCGCCCAGGATTGCCGGTACAGCGCGACGATGTCATCGACGGATTCGTCGGCGGCGGCCCACAGGTCGGCGTCGTCGTCGCTGCCCCGCCACGGTGTGGCGATGTCGGTGGGGCGGCCGAAGGTGTCGCCGAAATAGTCCAACTCGACCCCGGCCAGATGTTTGACCAGTCCCAGCAGATTCGTGCCCGTGGGCGTCAGCGGGCGACGGAGGTCGTAGGAGTCGAGGCCCTCGAGCTTCCACAGGGCCGCGTCGCGGAGGAGTTGCAGGCGGGCCTGCAGCTGATGCTGGAGCACGGTCAGGGCGTCGGCGCTCATGCGTGCGAGCCTAATCCCGCGCCCCGGTCGGCGGGCTGCCTAGGGTTGCGGGGGTGAACACGGTTTCGCGGCCGCCGGCGACGCTGATCGGGTGCCTGCTGAGCGCGGCGTCCGGGGCGGTCGACGTCGTCGTGTTCACCGGCCTCGGCCACGTGTTCGCCAGTGTGATCACCGGGAACGTGGTCGTGATCGGTGTCGGCATCGGTTCGGGCGACGCCACGGCGATGTCGCACGCGGCGGTCGCCGTGCTCGCCTACGCCGTCGGGGTGGCATTGGCCGCGGGGTTCACCCGGTCGAGTCGCTCCGCCGCTCGGCGCCTCGGGTGGCTCCACCTGGTCGAACTCGTTGCGCTGGTGTGTGTGGCCGCTCTGTGGATCGCGGCGGATTCCCACCCCGCGGGCGCGACCGCGTACGCGGCGTTGGTGCTCGCCGCCGGCGCGATGGGGGTGCAGACCCGGGCCTTCGCCCTCGTCGGTGTGCCGGGGCTGTCGAGCACCTATTTCACCGGCACGCTCACCGGACTGCTCACCGATCTCGTCGTCGACGGTCGGCTCAACCGGTCTGCCGCCCAGGGGTTGCTGTCGTTGCTGGCCGGGGCCTCTGCGTCGGGTGCGCTGGTGTCGCACGCCGCCGTCGCGGCACCCCTGCTCCCGCCGCTACTCGTCGCCGCGGTGCTGTTCCTCACCCTCCGCCGACCGGGCAGTTACGTGCGTCGATCGGGCAGGTAGGTGCGTCGATCGGGCAGGTAACGCCATCGATCGGGCATTTGCCCGCATCGACGGGGCAGATGGAGCCGTCGATCGGGCATTTACCCGCATCGACCTTGTTCGTGGGCTTCTGCACCGCGGGTTGTGCCCGATGGATGCGAACAGATGCCCGCTCGACGGAGGTAAGTGCACGATCGACGGAGGTATCTGCACGATCGATGCGGATAAGTGCACGGTCGGGGTGGGTCAGAGGAGGCCTCGTTCGTAGGCGACGCGGACCGCAGCGGCGCGGTCGCGGACCCCGAGCTTCGAGTAGATGTGGAGCAGATGGGTCTTGACGGTCGCCTCGCTGATCACCAGGCCCTGCGCGACCGTCCGATTCGTCCCTCCACCGGCGATGCGGGTGAGGACCTCGACCTCCCGGTCGGTGAGCTCCTCGTGGTGCCGCCGAGCCATCAGGCTCTGGGCGGCGCTGGGCGCCAACACACTTCGTCCGGCCGCGGCGTCGACGACGGCGGCGATCAGTTCGTCACGCCCGAGCGCCTTCAGGAGATATCCGTCCGCGCCGGCATCGATCGCGCCCGCGATGTCGCGGTCAGCATCGAAGGTGGTGAGCACCAGGATCCGCGGCCGGGCGCGGTCTCGGCGTCGCAGCGCCTCGATGGCGGGAACGCCGTCGCCGCCGGGCATCCGGAGGTCCATCAATACGACGTCGGGATCGAGCTCGGTGACCTGGGCGACGGCTTCGGGCCCCGACGACGCCGCACCGACGACCTCGATCCGCTCGTCGCCGGCGAGCATGCCGGTCACGCCGTCGCGGACGATCGGGTGGTCGTCGGCGATCACCAGTCGGATGGTCATGCCGGCACCACCGCGCTCACCAGGCATCCTCCGCCGATCTCGGTGGCGATGTCGACCGTGCCACCCGACGACGACACCCGCTCACGCATCCCCCGCAACCCGTTGCCCTCGCGGATCCGCTGCGGGTCGAAGCCGTCGCCGTCGTCCTTGATGTCGAGCAGCACACCCTCCTCGACATAGGACAGGCAGACGTCGACCGCGCGGGCATGTGCGTGCCGCGACACGTTCGACAACGCCTCCTGACAGATCCGCAAGAGGTCCTGATCGGCGTCGGTGGGGACGGGGTCGCCGGCGATCTCGACGTGCGCGGCCAGCCGGTGGACGGTCGCCCAGGCGTTCACCAGTTCGGTGACCGCGACCGGCAGGGGCTGCGCGTCGAGCATCGGCGACCGCAGCGCGTACACGGCGCGTCGGGCCTCGCCGAGACCGGAGCGGGCCAGATCTTTCGCGGTGTCGACCCGGCCGCGCCAGTCGGTGCCGTCGATGGCCTCGAGCTGACTGACGATGGCGACGAGGTCCTGGGCGACGGTGTCGTGGATCTCCCGTGACAGCCGTGCACGCTCCTCGAGCACACCCTGTTCCCGCGCCCGCAGCAGGAGTTGTTCCTGCAGTTCGACATTGCGCTGTTGCACCTGCTCGAGCTCGTGCACCGCGGCCTCGCGCCGGGCGACCTCCTCGTCGCGGCGCGCGCCCACCCAGCTGAACAAGACGACCAACCCGGTGTTGATCAGCACCAGGACGCAGAACGCGGGCCACGACCGCCCGAGTTGGTCGAACCCGCCGATCTGCGACACCGCCGCCAGCACGGCGTTGGCGGTCATCGCGATCCAGAGACCGCCACCGGTGAACATCATCAACGCGGTCAGGTACCCCATGAACGCGTAGATCCCGTAGAACGGGCTGAGCCAGATGAGCGACGCGGTGAACGCGAACTGCACGACCACGATCAGCACACGAGCCCGGCTCGACACCGTGCTGCGGCGCACCCACGTGCACTGCAGCGCGAAGGCCGCCGCCGACAGGACGATCAGGGCGATGAACGCATCGGTGTCGGCGGGCAGTCCCACGAGCGCGCTGATCATCAGCGACGCCAGGATGAGTCCACCGGGGATCACCGTCAGCCAGACCGGCGCGATGTCGAATCGCTGCCAGTTCAGCGGCTCCGGGGTGCGTTGCTGCCCACGCATGGGCTGATCCTGCCACGCCGGGCGCCGCGACATCGTCGAGCTCATTCCCATCGGAAGACCCGCACCGACACCGCCGCGAGGACGACGGTCCACGCCGCGAGGACCCCGAGGTGCAGGAGGCTCGGCCAACCACCGTCGATGGCGCTGGTCAGCGCACCGACCGCCGACCCGCTGGGTGTGCCGTCGGAGATGCCGCGCAGCCACCCCGGCATCGACGCCCGCGGGATCCACAGGCCGGCGAAGAACTGCAGGGCGAAGAACAGGACGGTGCCCACGGCGGCGGCGATCTTGTTGCTGCGGAACGCACTCGCGAGCACCATCCCGATCGACAGCATCGCCGCGACGGCGAACGCGAGTGCCAGCACGAACCCGATCCCGTTGCGCGGCAGCGGTGCACCGAACGCGGCGGGGACACCCACCATCGCCGCGACCACGACGACCTCGACCGCGAGGCACAGGATCACCTGCGCGGCCAGCAGCGCCGCCGGTGATGCCGGTGTGGTGCGCAGGCGTCGCAGGATCCCCATCTCCCGGTACCGCGTGAGCACGTCGGGGAGGATCTGGACGCTCAGGAGCACCGCGGAGAACATCACCAGGATGGGTTGGTAGGCGGTGAACCAACTCGAGCCGTCGAGGTCGGCGACCGATCGGGTCGTGGCGGGGATGACCCCCAGCACGATCGACGCGATGAGCGGCAGGGCGGCGACCCACACCACCAGGGCGGGGTTGCGGGCCATCAGACGCGCCTCGGAGGTGAGGATGCCGGGCAGTCCGTGCGGCAGTGTGAGGCCGGATGTGCGCGGCGACAGTGTGGTGGTCATGAGTGCAGGTCCTTTCCGTGGGTGACGAGCGAGACGAAAGCGTCATCGAGGGTGGGTTGTTCGACGCGGAGGTGTCCGGCGGAGACCCCCTGCGCGCGCAGGGCGGCGAGCACGTCGGCGACCATCTCGGCGTCACCGGTGACGTGAACGACCTCACCGCGTGTCTCGGTGTCGGACACCGCGGTCAGCGCACGGATGGTGCCTAGGTCGACCGGGGCGGACGGCACGAAGGTCATCACCTGGGCCCCGCCCACGCGATCGGCGAGTTCGGTCGGCGTCCCGAGGGCGACGACACGTCCCGAGTCGATGACGGCGACCCGGTCACACAGTCGCTGAGCCTCTTCCATGAAGTGCGACACCAGGAGCAGCGTGACGCCGGTCGTCCGCAGGTCCTCGAGCAGGCCCCACACCTCGCGGCGCGCCTGCGGGTCGAGACCGGTGGTGAGCTCATCGAGGATCGCCACTCGCGGACGGCCGACGAGGGCGAGGGCCACCGACAGTCGTTGCTTCTGCCCTCCGGAGAGCCGGGAGAAGGCGACGTCGCGCTGTGGGCCCAACCCGAGGCGCTCGGTGAGCTCGGCGATGTCGAAGGGGTTGCGGTAGAAGCTCGCGTACAGCGAGAGCGCCTCACCGACCCGAATCTTGTCCGGCAGCAACGACTCCTGCAGTTGGATCCCCAACACCTCACGGAGGTCAGGGGATTCGTCGGCCGGGTCGTGTCCGGCCACCTCCACGACACCGCCGTCACGGGTGCGTAGACCCCCGATGCACTCGACGGTCGTCGTCTTGCCCGCGCCGTTGGGGCCGAGGATCCCGAAGATCTCGCCCTCGGCGACCTCGAATCCGACGTCGACGACGCCACGGCCACCGGGGTAGCCCTTGCTCAGATGTTCCACTCGAATGATTGCCATGTCATCAGCGTCGTCGGGAAACGGGCTCGCGGCATCGACCGGTCGGTTACACCGGGATCAACCGATCGGTGGATCCACCGACGGGCCGCGCCGACCAGGATGGCGGATCAGCTCTTCACGGCACCACAGCGTGTTTGGGGTATGCGTTAAGCTTTTCGCACGACAGGCCTCGGGGGGGCGGTGCCGCGGTGGTGGGGGGAACTACCAGCGCGATCAGCACTTCTCATGCGATGCGGGAATCCGATTCGACATGTCCACGGTCGATTCGCAGAAGTGGACGAGGTGTTCGTTGGCGCCGATCAGACGCGGGATCACACACATACTGGACCACCCTTCGCGGGTGGCGCCGGTCTTCCAGCCCATCGTCCGGCTCGACAGCCGTGACGTCATCGGGTTCGAGGCGCTGGCCCGGTGGCCCGAGTCACCCGGGGTCAACCCGGTCGAGGCGTTCGACGTCGCCCGCGCTCTCGGCGAGGTGGCCCGACTGGACTGGTGGTGTCGACGACGCGCGTTCGAGACGGCGGTGGTCGACGAGATGGATCGCAGCCAATACCTGTTCATGAACGTCGAACCGGACACCCTGGCCTCACCGCCACCGTGGCACGACGACCGGTTGCTGGCCGACGTCGAGGAGTCGGGTATCCAGATCGTGCTCGAACTGACCGAGCGCACCCTGCTCAGCGATCCGTCGAGCGTGCTCCGCACGGTGGAGCAGTCACGGAGATCCGGGTACGGCATCGCGCTCGACGACATCGGTGCGCAGGTCGACGGCCTCGCGCTTCTCGATGTCATCGCTCCCGACGTGGTGAAGCTCGACCGTGGGCTCACCCATATGGACGAGTCGACCATCGAGACCGCCCTCGCGATCACCATCGCCGGCGAGTACGCCCGCCGTCACGATGTGGCGATCATCGCCGAAGGGGTCGAGACCTCCGCCCACGAGCGGTGCGCCGACCAACTGGGCGCGACCCTCGGTCAGGGATTCCGGTACGGCCGTCCGGGGCCGCTGTCGGATGTCGCGCCGCTGGTGGGACCGCGACCCCGCCTGGTCGACACGACACGCGGACGCGTCGATCCCCTACGTGCGATCTCTGATCGGGTGCCCACGGCGGTGGGCACGCTGGCCGACGTGTTGTCGATGTGCGACGCGGTCGAGAACGCCGCGCTGGAGGAGACCACGCCGGGGTGTGTGGTCGCGGCGCTGCAGGGTGCGCGTCACATCTCCGCGGAGATCGCGGCGCGCTACCGCGACCTGGCCCGACGGCAGCTCCTGGTCGGTCTCACCGGTCCGGGGCTCGGCCGTGCGCCGCAGCCGGGCGTCCTCGGACCGCTCACCCCGGACACCGCGCCCGACGACACCTTCGCGGTGGCGGTGATCGCCGCAGGTCATGCGGTCGCGGTCATCGCCACGGCCATCGACGGACCGGGCTCGGACGACTATCGGTGGTGCATCACGACCGATCGCACCGTGGTCGCCGAGATCGCACGGTCGATCATCGTGGGTCTCGCGCCGCGCTGAGGCGTCACAGCGACGCGAGCAGCATCGCGCCGACGGCCAGCATCACGACGGCGACGAACGCGTCGAGGATCTGCCAGGCGCGAGGCCGGGTGAACAGCGGCGCCAGCTTGCCCGCGGCGAATCCCAGGGCGCAGAACCACAGGATGCTGGCCGCGCCGGCGCCGATCGCGAACGCCCACTTCCCCTCGGGGCCGTGGCTGTTGGCGATCGCCCCGAGGGTCAGCACGGTGTCGAGGTAGACGTGCGGGTTGAGCCACGTGAGAGCGAGTGCGGCACCGACGGCGGCCCATCGTGACCGGCTGCCCGAACGGGAGGTGACCTCCCCGCTCGCGATGGCCGTCGGCGCCAGGCTGCGACGAGCGGCCATGAGCCCCAACACGATCACGTAGCCGGCGCCGAGCACCGTCGCCACGGTCACGATGCCCGGGTGCCCGGAGACGACGGCGCCGAGGCCGACCACACCCGCGAGGATCAGGACCAGATCGGAGACCGCGCACACCGCGACGATGGGGACGACGTGGGTCCGTGCGACACCGTTGCGCAGCACCATGACGTTCTGCGGACCGATCGCGATGATCAGGCCGGCACCGGTGGCGAGTCCGGTCAGTGCAATGGGCAGTGGGTTCATGCCGACGACGCTAATGACGGATCCACCATCAATCCAGCGAATGATTTTCACGAATCATTAGAATCACTTCATGATCACGAGTGACGGCCTCGCGACCCTGGCCGCGGTGGTGCGCGAGGGCACCTTCGATGCCGCCGCTCGCGCCCTGCACGTGACGCCGTCGGCAATCAGTCAGCGGATCAAGGCACTCGAGTCCGACGTCGGACGGGTCGTGGTGCGGCGCAGCAAACCGTGCGTCGCGACCACCGACGGCGAGGTGCTGCTCCGCCTCGCCAAGCAGTGGGATCTGTTGACCTCCAGCGCCTTCGCTGAACTGACCGGCGCCGCCGAGCACGAACCGGACGATCCGCGCGACCGTCCACGGGTGCACCTGCCCATCGCGAGCAACGCCGACTCGCTCGCCATCTGGTTGCTGCCGGTGATCGTGGACATGCAGAACCGGTTCGACGTCGCCATCGAGGTGATGCGCGACGACGAGAGCCACAACACCGAGTACCTGCGGTCGGGGCAGGTGCTGGGCGCCCTCACCTCCGATCCCACCCCGATCCGGGGGTGCACCGAACGACGTCTCGGCGCGACGCGCTACCTCCCGGTGGCGAGTGCCGACTTCGCGCGTACGTGGTTCCCGGACGGGCTGAACGCACGCGACCTCGCGCGAGCGCCGATGGTGGCCTTCGACCGCAAGGACACGATCATGGCCGCCCTCATCCGACGCCACACCCGCACACCGCTGTCGCCGCCGACCACGTACATCCCTGCGTCGACCGAGTACCACCGCGCCGTCGAACTCGGCGCCGGGTGGGGCACGGTGCCGCAGGCGCAGATCGCCGACGCCCTCGCCGCCGGCACCGTCGTGGTGCTCTCCGACGACCATGTCGACATCGAGTTGTACTGGCAGTACTGGACGGTCAACTCACCGCTGATCGCGGAGCTGACCGACCTCATCGTCGCTGCCGGTCGCGACTTCCTCGTGTGACGTCGCCCCCGTGTCGCGCAACGGATGCGCGATCTCGTCGTGAGCGAGTCGTGCTGCGGCGTAGGCGATCACGGCGACCGGGACGGGGATGACCGCGGCCAGGAGGAACGTCGTGGTGAGACCGACGGCGCCCGCGACCGGTGCGGCCACCGCCATCGACACGGGCATGAAGGCGACCGAGACGAAGAAGTCGAGGCTCGAGACACGACCCAGCATCGCCGGCGGCACGCGCCGTTGCAGGAGCGTCCCCCACAGCACCATCGGCGCGTCGAAGGTGATGCCCATGACGAAGGCGGCCACCACGAACATGGCGACGTGGTCGGCGAACGCGAAGGCGATCAACGGGAGTCCGCTGAGACCCCACACGACGAACATGATCGTCAGGTAGCGACGCGGCATGGGTCGCGACGCCATGTACAGCGACCCCAGCGCGCCTCCGACACCGAAGGCCGCCAGCACCATGGCGTGCGAGCCGGCGTCACCACCGGCGCGGTCCTTGATCGCGAACGGGACCAACACCTCCAGCGGGCCGGCGGTCATCATCACCAGGATCAGCGCGAACAACAACGTGGCCAGCAGCCACGGTGTGCGCCACATGTAGCCGAAGCCCTCGGCGATCTCGGCGACCGTGCGACGCACCGGATGTCGATCGTCGGTCACACGCTCGACGACCACCGGTCGCATCCGCATGTAGAAGACCGCCGAGAGTGCGCTCGCCACGGCCGACCCGAGGATCGCCACGGGAGGTGCGGACATCGCGATCAGTCCGCCGGCGAGTGCCGGACCCGCGGCCTGGAAGATGACCGGACGCAGGGTGCCCTCGAACCCGTTGACCGCGAGCAGTTCCGCCGGCGGCACCACGCGCGGCACCAACGCCGAGTACGCCGGGTAGTAGATGCCGGTGGTGATGCCACCGATCAACCCGACGACGGCGAGTGCACCGACACCGAGATTTCCGGTGACACCCAGCAGTCCGACACCGCCGATGGCGACCAGCTTCACGACCTCGAGCGCGATGAGGATGGTGCGCTGTGACATCCGGTCGGCGAGCACGCCGCCGAACAGCGTGGACACGACCATCCCGATCGCGGCGAGCGTGGTGATCGCCGACAGCGCACCGGGTCCGCCACCGAGGGCGATGACCTGCCAGACGACGCCGACGGTCCAGATGCCGTCGGCGAACGTCGCCAGCACGAGACCCATCGCGAGCAAGCGGTATTGGGTACGGGCCAACGGCGCCAGGGCACGCGGCAACCGCGATCGCTCGGCGCCGGTCGACGTCTCGGCCACGCTCACACCGTCCAGGATGCCCGTTTCGGCGGCGCAGACGCCACCGAGTTTCGCCCCGGGTGTAACAGGACGACCCTGCCCCTCGATAGTTCGGATGCATAACGAAATGACCGAATACACCGAAGGAGCACCACGTGACGTCCATCTCGAAGTCTCGCACCGCCGCGACCGCAGTCGCGCTCACCACGGTGGCCGCCGCCGGCGTCGGCCTCTCGGCGCTGGGGGCAGGGGTCGCTGCGGCAGCGCCTGCCCCGGCGACCTCCACCATCTACACCCTTGCCACCAGCGGATTCTGCGCCGGGTCGATCACCGCCGGTGTCGGGAACTACCCAGGCCAGGCCGATATCGGGTTCTCGGGCAACTTGATCGGCGTCGGACCATGTTCGATCACCGTCGACTTCGTCTTCCGTGGTCGCGCCGACGGACACGTCTCCACCTTCACGCGCACCTCGCGCGGTCCCGGCTTCGTCGGCAACCCCGGCCGCGACATCGTCAGCCCGGGCAAGGAGGGCGTCTACGACGTCACCATCACCCCGCGGGGGCAGCACGTCGGCAGCCAGAAGGCGGTCATCGACACCACCTACCGGCCGTGACCGTGATGGGCGTCGCCGGTGCCTGAGTCGACCAGGCGGCCGAGTTGCCGAGATCGTCCCCCTCAGAGCCCGCCGGGGGCAGATCGCCGTCGGCGCCCCGCCAGGGGGACGATCTCAGCAGCGGTCAGCTGTGGACGGCGTCGCGCTGCGGGACGGACTTCGGCGCGCGTCCGAAGGTCATCGACTCGGTGATCTTGTCGCGCTTGGCGTCGATCGCGTCGAGCACCACGTTCGCGCGGACCGTCCACGGCTTGTCGGCGCTGGCCTTGGGCAGGGCACCCGCCGACCGTGCGACGTAGCCGCTCGACAGGTCCACCATCGGGACGTCGGGGAGCTCCTTGCCGCCCCGGTCGGGGTAGGCGTGGGTGTAGCCGTGGGAGTCCATGTAGTGCAGCAGATCTGCGACGGCCTTGGACGTGAGGTCGGCGCGCAGCGTCCACGACGCGTTGGTGTAGCCGAACGTCCACGCGAAGTTCGGGACGCCCTCGAGCATGCGGCCGCGGTAGAGGAAACGCTCACCGGGCGTGACCTTCTCGCCGTCGACGGCCAGGCTGATCCCGCCGAACACCTGCAACTGCAGACCGGTCGCGGTGACGACGACGTCGGCGTCGAGGTGGTCGCCCGACGAGAGGCGGATACCGGTCTCGTCGAAGCTGTCGATGGTGTCGGTGACGATGCCGGCCTTGCCGGATTTGATGGCGCGGAACAGGTCTGCGTCGGGGACTACGCACAGGCGCTGATCCCACGGGTTGTAGGTCGGGTTGAAGTGCGTGTCGACGTCGAAGTCGTCGGGAAGGATGCGCTTGGCCAACCCGCGCAGCCGTGCGCGCGCCGAGTCGGGGAAGCGACGGCAGTAGAGGTAGAACGCCAGCGAGATCCCCGCGTTCTTGCCGCGGATGATCTTGCTCGCCAGCGGGGCGGGCAATCGCTTCTGCAGCGTGTGCGCGACTTTGTCGACCGAGGGCAGCACCGTGATGTAGGTGGGTGAGCGCTGCAGCATCGTCACGTGCTCGGCGTCGCGGGACATGCTGGGGATCAACGTGATCGCTGTGGCGCCGCTGCCGATCACGACCACCTTCTTACCGGCGTAGTCGAGATCCTCGGGCCACTTCTGCGGGTGCACGACCTGCCCGCCGAAGCGGTCGATGCCCGCGAAATCGGGGGTGTATCCGCCGTCGTAGTCGTAGTAGCCGGTGCACAGGTGGAAGAAGCGTGCCTGGTAGGTGACGGGCTTGCCGTCGATCTCGGTCTCCACCGTCCAGCGGTCGACCGTGGTGTCGAAGTCCGCCGAGAGCACGTGGACGCCGTAGCGGATCTTCTCGTCGATGCCGTACTCCGCGGCGGCGTCGACGAGGTACTGCCGGATGTCGTCGCCGTCGGCGATGGACTTCTCCCCGTCCCACGGACGGAACGGGTAGCTCAGCGTGTAGATGTCGCTGTCGGAGCGGACGCCGGGATACCGGAAGAGGTCCCAGGTGCCGCCGATCGCCTGGCGGCGCTCGAGGATCGCGTAGCTCAGGCCGGGGTTGCGTTCCTGCAGCCGGTACGCGGCGTCGATGCCCGATAGTCCCGCACCGACGATCAGCACGTCACGGAACTCGACTGCTGATTCCGACCTGGTCTCGGACGTGCCTGCCTGGGTCATGATGATCCTCTCCGCATCGGAGCCGATCCGGCTGACGAGCCCACCGGACGCTTATTGACTGATCGACAATAACGCTCTTATTGACGAAGCGTCAATAGCGGCGCAGCTGGTGTCACCAGCCTACGGCGATCGCGGCGACCACCACGGCGGCGACGAAGACGATGGCGATGACGTCGCTCATGCCGGGTCGTCGATCGGCACGGGCGACCGATCCGATCCCGCCGCGGTTGTCCATCGCGGTGGCCACCTCGCGCGCATTCTGCACCGCCAACGAGCACGCGATGGGCATGCATGCCGACCACTGTTCGACCCGCTGCTGGGCCGACCGCTTCCCGGGCGTACGACGCTGCCCGACGGTCTGCAGCAACACCCGGAAGTCGGAGATCATGAACGGCAGCAGACGGAGCGCGACGGTCACCGCGACCGCGACGGGCTGCAGCGGGATGCCGACCCGCCGCGCCCACCCGACGACCCGCTGCCCGAACGCGGGCACCTCGGCCATCGGCGTGGTCCAGCAGAAGATCAGCGACAGATAGAACGACACGATCGTGATCGAGATGAGCACGGCCCAGGTGCTCGCGCCACCGAGCCCGAGCCGGACGTCGAAGACCGTCACGAACGGCTTGCCGCCGCCCATCGCGGTGACGAAACCACCCAGGCCCATCAGGGCGAAGATCCACCACGGCAGCCGCGGCAGGGCGGCGACGGGGATGCGACCGGCGAGTGTCCATGCCGCGGCGATGAGCACCGAGGCGCCGACGGTGATCCAGCCCGGATCGATCGCGAACATCAGGGCCGTCGCGACGATGGCGAACACCTTGCTGCCCACCCACAGTCGATGCGCCGGCGACGGCCGGGGCAGAACACGTCCCACGACACCGGCCATCGACGCCCGAGAGGGACGCTTCTCGATCGTCGGCGGACGCGGCGGGAGGACCGCGACGTCGATCGCGCGGTCGGCGATGGCGCGCAATTCGTTCAGGTCATGGGTGACGATGACGAGCGTGGTGCCCGATGCGCGCACCCGTTGCAGGGCCGCGACCATGGCGATCCGCGACGCGTCGTCGAGTCCGGCGAGCGGTTCGTCGAGCACCAGGACCCGGGGGCGTGCGGCGAGGAGTCCGGCCAGCGCGACCCGCCGCTGCTGTCCGACGCTGAGGTGATCGACGCGCATCTCGGCCACCACCGAAGGGTCGAGACCCAACTCGCGCAACGACTCCCACACCAGACGGCCGTTGGAGCGGTCGACACCGGCGGCGTCGCAGATGTCGTCGCGGACACGGGAGCGCACCAGTGACAGTCGTGCGTACTGGTGGCCGAACAGTGCGCCGTCGCGGTTGTTGAGAACCGGCTCACCGTCGAGATGCACCTCGCCGGCGTCGGGCTTCTCGATCCCGGCGAGCAGGCGGGCCAGCGTGGACTTGCCCGCACCGTTGGCGCCGGTGACCAGCACGGTCTGACCCGGCGCGATGGTCATGTCGATGTCGGCGAGGACCTCGCGGTGCCACGGGGTGCCGCTGTCGTGGGCGAACCGCAGACCGCGGACATCGAGCCGCCCGCCGCGAATCCAGTTGCGGCGGTTGCCCGCAGGCGGTGTCGCGGGTTCGGTGTCGCCACCGGGGACGACGATCGTCGCGTCGGCGGCGGCGATCTCGCGCGGGTCGTGGGTCACGTGCACCACGGCGGTGCCCCCGTCGGCGAGTCGGCGGTAGGTGGTCATCAACGCCTCACGACCCGGGCCGTCGATCATCGCGGTGCTCTCGTCGCTCACCAGCAACTGCGGATCGCGGGCGAGGGCCCCGGCGATCGCGAGTCGTTGCAGTTGTCCCCCGGACAGTCGGGAGGTCTCGGCGTCGAGCGCGACATCGAGACCCACACGGTCCAGCAGCGCCCGCGCGCGTTCGGGGGTCATCGTGGGATCACCCCAGGCGAGGTCGTCGCCGACCTGCAGACCGAGCACACCGGTCTCGGGGCGTTGCCCGATGACAGCGGTGCCGCCGGGCGCGCCGAGGCCGGGATTGCCCGCACGGTTCACGACACCGGTGGTCGGGGCGCGGCCCGAGATGACCCGGGCGAGAGTCGATTTACCCGCCCCGTTGCGTCCGGCGACAGCGGTGAGACGACCGGGCGCGATGTCGGCGTTCATCCCCCACACGGTCGGGGTGGTGGCCCCGGGGTGGGTGACCGACACATCGCGCAGTTCCATCGGGACCGGCGCGATACGGCCGGTCTCCTCCACCAGCACATCGGTCGACGGCGGACCGAGACGACGTGCCAGCGACTGCGCCGGGCGCTTGACGAACAGGTAGGTGAACAGCGCGGTGAACACGACGCCGAGAAGTGTCGCGACGGGGATGGTGATCGGCCAGACCCGCAGGGCGCTCACCACCGCGCGGTCGATCTGCTCGACCTGGGTCGCGCCGGCGTTGCCGATCAGTCGCGCCGCACCGCCGACGCTGTTGCGGATGTTGTCGAAGATGAACTCGCGGTAGCTCGAGAACACCGCGAGGCCCGCGGTGGTCAGCGCCGCCGACGGGACCCCGAGACCGAGGATCGCCCCGGCGACGACGGTCGGCGGCGACCAGAGGCGCCGGATCGCGATGCCCGCGAAGCACCCGGACAACGCGGCAGCGGCCACCATGTTCGCCGTGCCGTATCCACCGAAGAGCAGCGCCACGATCCATCCGGTGACCCCGGCGAGGATGCACACCGACAGGCGTCGTCGGATGCCGAGGACGGCGAACGGGATCGACGAGACGAGGATCGCGGCCCCCGCGATCGGCAGCACCCGGCTCAGCACGCAGATCGCGGCGGCCACATCGGCGAGCGCCGCGGCCTCGGCCGCCTCGATGGCGCTGATCCGCAACCGCCGACGCCCGTCGACGGACTGCCTGCGTACCCGCGACTTCTCCAGGACGGAACTCACGCCCACCGCCCTCTCATCGTTCACACGTCATGTCCGTATCCAGGGTGCCAGAGCAGCGAACCCGCACGTCGCGGAGCGCGACGATGCATGAGAGTTCGGCCAGGGTCGCGGCCGTGTCGCGACGCCCCCACCTCGCGGAGCCGACCGTTTCTGAGGAAATGCTGCGAGTTCACAGACGGCGGTGACCACGACACCGTCGGGCGACTACCTAGGCTGACGGCATGTCAGCCACGATCTCCCGCATGCCCCGATGGGTCACGGTGTTCCTCGGTGTGGTGACGGTGTCGGTGATCGTCGGTGGAGCGGTGTTCGCCGCGGGCGCACCGTCGCGACCGATCGCGGCGCCACAGGCCGCCGACCCCCGACCGGAGAAAGTACAGTCCGCCCGCGACTCGCTGTCGGAGGCCAAGCTGCTGTTCGGCTTCCTGAACGCGGCCGTCGCGGGCGGGTCGGCGACGGTGACCACGCTGACCGACGGTGTCGGGCAGATCTTCGACGCGGTCGACACCGCCGGACGCGGATCGCAGCAGCTGGTGACGGCGCTCGAGCAGGCTCCGTCGTTGGCCGCGGCGGGTGGGCAGGTGTCGCAGCTGACGGCCCGGGCCGCCGACGCACTCGGAGAGGTGTCGCGGTTGTCCGACGCCGCCGCGCCGATCGACGACCTCGTCGACCGCATCGTCAACGCGGTCGAGTCCAACGCCATACCGGGGGCGCGGAGCAGTCTGCCCGCGCTGCGATCGCTGCAGAGGGCCACCGGTGATCTCACGTCACAGACCGAGGCGATCGCCGGATTGCGTCGGGCGTTGGCGGGTCTGGGACCGGCGGCGCGGTCATCGGCGGGAACCGTCGACGCGGGCATCTCCTCCGCGCGGCAGTCGGCCGGTCAGCTCAGCGAGGGCTTCGCGACGCTGTCCTCCGCACGCCCCCGGGTGGTCGAGGCGGCGAACTCGTTCACCAAGACCTTCGGCCAGCTGACCACCGTGCTGAAGACCATCGACAGCCGCATCGGTGCCGCGCAGGCCGACCTGGGTCCGACCGCCGCGATCACCCCGCCGGAGTCGGCGCGCCAGACACAGGTGATCCTCGCCCGCGACAACGCACCGTTGGTCGCGCGGTCGCTCCTGTGGGCCGGCGTCGCGGGACTGATCACGCTGCTGGTGCTGGGCGGCGTCCCGACCGTTCTCGGCTACCGGTCGCGCCGACGCGCGACGGTCGTCGACACCGCCGCCGACTGACCGCGCCGGCAGGTCACGACGCGCCGGACTCGAAGGTGCCGTGGCGGCCCGCGCCGGACACGAATCGCCCTGCGCCCTGTGCGGTGCCGTTCACCAACGATGTCGCACCGTGGCGGGTCTCGTTGAGCAGCGCCTGGTCGAGGGTGAGGCCGTCCTGTTCGAGCACCGACATCCGGTCCTCACGCATGCAGGTCTGCGGGAACGCGGCGAGGTCGTGGGCGAGCGCGACGGCGACCTCCAGGGCGGTTCCCGCGGGGGCGATCCGATTGACGAGTCCGATGGCGTGCGCCTCGGTCGCGTCGACCGGGCGTCCGGTGAGGATGAGGTCCATCGCGCGGCTCTCGCCGATGAGGCGGGGCAGCCGGACGGTTCCGCCGTCGATCAGCGGCACCCCCCACCGACGACAGAAGACCCCCAGGGTGGCGTTCTCGTCGGCCACGCGCAGATCGGCCCAGAGGGCGAGTTCGAGACCACCGGCGACGGCGTATCCCTCGATCGCGGCGATCACCGGTTTGCCCAGACGCATCCGGGAGACCCCCATCGGGGCGTCGCCGTCGGGAGCGAACCGGTTGATGCGCTCGGGATCACCCGCGGCGATGGCCCCGAGATCGGCACCGGCACAGAAGGTGCCACCGAGTCCGTGGAGGATCGCTACCGCGGCGTCGTCGTCGGCGTCGAAGTCGCGAAACGCCTGCGCGAGGGCCTCGGCGGTCGGGCGATCGACCGCGTTGCGCACCTCGGGGCGGTCGATGGCGATGACGGTCACCGGACCGTCGTGACGCACCTGTACCAGCTCGGCCATGGGTCGACAGTAGACCCGCGCGGTACGGGCCCGGGCCGGTCAGGCCACCGATAGTGTTGCGGCGATGAGCGACGACTCGAACCTGACGACCCCGACACAGGGCGGCGACCGGCCCGCCGGATGGCGCGACGACTGGACCTCGGGGCCACCGGTGTCGGCGTTGGGCGACCGCACCCCGCCGGACACACTCGACTACCCGACGCTGACCTACGAGGTGACCGGACGCATCGCGCGGATCACCTTCAACCGGCCCGCGCACGGGAACGCGATCACCTCCGACACCCCGCGCGACATCGCGGCGGCCGTCGAGCACGCCGATCTCGATCCGCGCGTGCACGTGATCCTGCTGTCGGGTCGCGGCAAGGGTTTCTGCGGCGGGTACGACCTCGGCATGTTCGCCGAACGCTGGCAGGACCCGGGCGCCGACGAGTCGCGGACGTCGGTGCACGAGGTGGGTGTCGACGGCACCGTGCTCGACCCGATGGTCCAGGCGACCAACCACAACCCGGCCGGTCAGTGGGACCCGATGGTCGATTTCGCGATGATGAGCCGCAACGGCCGAGGCTTCTCGAGCCTGCTGCACGCGAACAAGCCGGTGGTGGCGAAGCTGCACGGGTTCTGCATCGCCGGCGGCACCGACATCGCCCTGCACTGCGACCAGATCATCACCGCCGACGACGTCCGCATCGGTTATCCGCCGGTGCGGGTGTGGGGTGTGCCGTCCACCGGTCTGTGGGCCCATCGCATCGGAGACCAGCGCGCCAAGCGGATGCTGTTCACCGGCGACAGCATCGACGGGAAGACCGCGCTCGACTGGGGTCTCGCCGTCGAATCGGCACCGGCCGATCGTCTCGACGAGGTGGTGGAGGACTACGTCGCCCGCATCGCCGCGATGCCGATCAACCAGTTGATGATGGTCAAACTCGCCCTCAACAGCGCGCTGCTGTCACAGGGGGTGGCCAACTCGGCCATGATCAGCACCGTCTTCGACGGCGTGTCGCGACACACGCGCGAGGGCTACGCGTTCCAGACACGTTCGGCGACATCGGGATTCAAGCAGGCAGTGCGGGAGCGGGACGAGCCGTTCGGCGATCACAAGAAGGGGTGAGGGTGACCATCGCTCGGGAGGGGGGCCGCAGCTACGGGGGCGAGAGCCCGGTGGCGCGGGACGAACGACGGCGACGACAACTACTGGACGCGGGCCTGTCGATCTTCGGTTCGGTGGGTTTCCGCGCGGCGACCGTACGGGGCCTGTGCCGCGAGGCCCGCGTCGCCGATCGCTATTTCTACGAACAGTTCCCGACCCTCGAGGACCTGTTGCTCGCGGTGTACGCCGAATGCGTCGACCGGATGATGGCTGCCGTCGTCGCCGAACTCGCCGCCCTGCCAACGGATGCCACGACCGTGGTCCGAGCCAGTCGCGGGCTCGACGCGTTCTTCGGCGTGACCGAGAACCCGTTGCTCGCGCGCGTGGTGTGGCTCGAGGTCCTCGGGGTGAGCCCTCGGGTCGACCGGCTCTATCTCGACACCCTCAACCGGTTCGGCGACCTGCTGCTGTCGCAGATGCGGGCGGATCAGCAGGCTCCCGTCGACGAGGCCGAGCGCCGTGTCCTCGCGACGGCAGCCGTCGGCGGCATCCGACAGACGGGCACCGCCTGGCTGATCGACGGGTACACGACCGATCGGCGGGTGCTGGTCGCGGCGTCGACGCGGTTCCTCGTGGCCATCGCGGAGTCGGATCACTGATCGACCATCTCGCCGTCGTGGTGACGCCGATGCGTTAATCTGATGACGCTTGTCATCGGATGAAGGGTGCGCGCCATGGCGGAGATCGACCACGACTGGGTCGTCATCGGGTCCGGCTTCGGCGGCAGCGTCGCCGCCCTGCGGCTGGCCGAGAAGGGCTACGACGTCACCGTGCTCGAGAAGGGCCGTCGCTTCGCCGACACCGATTTCGCCTCGAGCGCCTGGCAGGTCGGCAAACTGTTGTGGGCACCGTTCGCGGGTCTGCGCGGCATCATGGCCATGACCCCGTTCTCCCACGTCACCGTCATCAGCGGGGTGGGCGTCGGCGGCGGGTCGCTGGTCTACGGCAACACCCTCTACGTCCCGCACTCCGACGATTTCTACCGTCACCCCCAGTGGGCCGATCTCGCCGACTGGCGCAGCGAACTCGCTCCCCACTTCGCGACCGCCCAGACGATGCTCGGCGTCACCACGTTCGTCGGCGAGGGACCGAGCGAGGACCTGATGCGTGACATCGCCGCCGACCTCGGCGCGAGCGACCGGATCCACACCACCGAGGTCGGGGTGTTCCTCGGCGAACCCGGGAAGCGGGTCCCCGACCCCTACTTCGACGGCGCCGGCCCCGACCGTGCGGGCTGCATCCGGTGCGGTCAGTGCATGCTCGGATGCCGCCACAACGCGAAGAACACCCTGGTGAAGAACTACCTCCACCTGGCCGAACGCCTCGGCGCCCGGGTGGAGGCCGAACGGACCGTCGTCGACATCCGTCCGATCGGCGCCGCCGACGGTTCCGACGGCTACGAGGTCACCACCGTCCGATCCGGCGGCATCCTGCGTCGCGACCGGCAGACGATCCGCACGCATGGCGTTATCGTGGCCGGCGGCGCACTGGGCACCAACCTGCTGCTGCGCACACTGCGCGACCGCGGCAGCCTGCCCCGACTGAGCGACCGGCTCGGCCACCTCGTGCGCACCAACAGCGAGGCCATCGTCGCGGTGACGTCGAACGACCCGAAAGCCGACCTGCGCAGCGACATCGCCATCACCACGAGCATCCATCCCGACGAACACACGCATTTCACCAACAACACCTACGGACTCGGCGGCGACGCCATGGGCCTCACGTTCGGTCCGCTCACCGGCGGTCGTCTCCGAGTGGGACAGTTCGTCCTCGCGATGCTCGCGCGCCCGTTGCGCTGGCTGAGCCCCACGCGACTGTCGGGGTGGTCGAGGCGTTCGGTGGTGTTCACCATCATGCAGAGCACCGACACCGCACTCCGGCTGCGACGCCGGAACCGGTTCAGCCGCATCAACACCGCGGTCGGCGACGGCGACGCGCCCCTCGGCGACCTCCCGATCGCGCGGACGATCGCCGAGTCGGCGGTCCGGCACATCGGCGGGGGCGGTTACGGTTCCACCGCGGTCACCGAATCGCTGCTCGCCCGCCCGACCACCGCGCACATCCTCGGTGGCGCGGTCATCGCCGACTCACCCGCACACGGTGTCGTGGATCGCTTCCGTCGCGCCTTCGGCTACGAGAACCTGCTGATCACCGACGGCTCGACGGTCGCCGCCAACGCCGGGGTGAACCCCAGCCTCACCATCACCGCGATGGCCGAGGAAGCGATGTCGCATGTGCCGCACAAGAATCCGACCACACCGTTCGCGGCGCGCCCGACCACGGTGAGCGCGCGATGAGCGGCGCGGGTTCCTGGGTCAGCGCGGGCCGCCATGCGGTGGTGACCGGCGGTTCGTCGGGTCTGGGACTGGAGATCAGTCGCCAGTTGGTCGAACGCGGTGTCGGGGTCACGCTGCTCGCCCGGGACGAGGCGAAGCTCGCCACGGCGGCGAAGGCGTTGCGCGCGCAGGTCGCCGACGCGGCGGTACGCACCCTGTCGGTCGACGTCTCCGACCCCGATGCGCTCGTGGATGCGTTCGCCGGACTCGCCGCCGACCATCCGATCGACGTGCTGATCAACTCGGCGGGCATCATGCGCGAGGGCTACTTCGAGACACTGCCCGCCTCGGCGTTCACCGACGTCATGGACATCAACTTCTTCGGCACCGTGAACGCCATTCGTGCTGTGCTGCCGCATCTTCCGCATCCCAGCGGGCGAATCGTGAACATCGCCTCCCTCGCCGGCCTCACCGGGGTCTTCGGCTACACGCCGTACTGTGCGGCCAAACACGCCCTCGTCGGTTTCACGAACGCACTGCGTTTCGAGATGGAACCGCAGGGCATCGGGGTGCACCTGATCTGCCCCGGCGAGTTCGACTCCCCGCTCGTGGAGGCACTCGATGCCACCCGCACCCCCGAGAACCGTGCCCACACGTTGACGATCCCGAAGGTGCCGGTGGAGACGATCGCGCGGGAGACGGTGGCGGCGTTGGACTCCGGCCGTGACCAGGTCATACCGGGACGTGTGCCCGCACTGGTCTCCACCGGCCAACGACTGCTCCCCGCCGCGGGCAAGCTGGTGGGCCGCCGCAAGGTCGCTCAGGTCTACCGAGGTCCCGGCCACCGATAGTCGGTAGAGTGTCCCGCCCGCCGGGAAACCTCGCCGACTCCGTGGCCGGCGCTACTGTCGGGCGGTGACCGGCGAATCGGATGACTCGGACGTGGTCGACCCGCGCATCGTCGCCCGGATTCGCGCGATCTGCACGGGCTTCCCCGAGGTGGTGGAACAGCGCGCATGGGTCGGAGACCGGTGGCGTATCCGCGCCGCGACGTTCGCGCACGTGTTGCTGGTGTCGCACGGGGCGCCGGCGTCGTACGCCCGGGCGATCGGATCCGATGACATCGCAGTGCCGGTCCTGACCTTCTCGTCGGCGCCGCCGGAGATCGATGCACTCGAGCGGATCGGGCTGCCGTTCTTCCGGCCCAGGTGGTCGGCGTCCGTGCTCGGCATGGTGCTGCCCGATCCGGCCGCGATCGACTGGGACGAGGTGGTCGAGTTGCTCACCGAGAGCTATTGCCTCCGCGCGCCCTGTCGGCTCGCCGCACTCGTCGACCGACCTGGCGACTGAGATGTGCCGCTGAGAACGCCAGCGATGCCCATACAGCGCTGCTGACCCGTGGAGTGAGAAATCTCGGCGCGGCGCTCAGGCCGACTTCTTCGCCGCGGCCTTCTTCGCGGGCGCCTTCTTCGCAGGTGCCTTTTTCGCAGCGGTCTTGCGGGGCGCGGCCTTCGCGGCCGGCGCCTTCTTCGCGGGTGCCTTCTCCTCGTCGGAACCCGAGTCGTCCGATGCCGATGTGTCCGGGCCGCCGCGGTTCTTCACCGATGCGCGCAGTGCGGCGAGCAGGTCGGCCACCTCGGAGTCGTCGTCGCCCGAGTCGTCGGTCTCGGCGACCGGGAACGCCTCGGTCCCCTCGGCTTTCGCCTCGATCAGCTTGCTCAGCTCGAGCTGGTAGGTGTCCTCGTACTCCGACGGGTCGAAATCGCCTGCCATGGTGTCGATCAACGACTGCGCCATCTCGAGTTCCTGCGGGCGGATGGTCGGCTCGTCCTCGAGCGCGGGGAACTCGGCCTTGCGGACCTCGTCGGGCCACAGCAGGGTCTGCAGGGTCATCACGTTGTCGACCACGCGCAGCGCCGCGAGCCGGGTCCGGTTGCGGAGCGTGAACGTCACGACGGCCACTCGGTCGCTGTCGGCGAGCGCCTGACGCAACAGCACGTACGCCTTCGGCGACTTCGACGCCGGTTCGAGGTAATAGGGCTTGTCGTAGTAGATCGGGTCGATCTGCTCACGTGGCACGAACCCGGTGATCGAGATCTCGGGGCTCTTCTGCACCGGCAGCTCGGCGAGGTCGGACTTGGTGAGGATCACCGTCTCGCCGCTGTCGCTCTCGTACGCGTTGGCGATGTCGGAGAACTCGACCTCGGTGTCGGTGCCCTCGCGCACCTTGCGGTAGCGGATGCGGGTGCCGTCCTTCGCGTCGACCTGGTGCGAGGTGCGGTCATGAGACTCCGTGGCGGAGTACACCTTGACCGGCACGTTGACCAGGCCAAAGCTCAGATCGCCTTTCCAGATCGAGCGCATGGGGATCATTGTGCCGACCTCGGGCGCGGTGCGCAGCCCCCTGGGCCGTGTCGATGCAGATCAGTGACCCGGCGGGGTTGCCTCGGCATCGGCTCGGGGCTCGGTCTCGACCAGCGTCAACGCCAGTCGCGGGCAGGCCCGGACCGCCCGCCGTGCCCGGCCGGTGGCGTCGTGCGGCACCTCGGGTCGGCGGCGGCCGTCGCGGCTCACCGGGTAACCCCACTCGTCGCGGTCGAACACCTCGGGCATCAGTTCGGCGCACAGGCCGCGGCCGTCGCAGGCGGTCCAGTCGATGTGCAGAGCGGTCATCGGATCTGTCCCGCCGCGACCTCGTCGGCGAACACCCGCAGTGCCGAGCGCACCATGTGAGCGGTGCCGTCGGGATGGCTGCACGCGCCGCGTCCGTCGATGGTGTCGGCGAGGGTGATCGCGCGGTGCGCGGCGTGGGCTCCCGCACCGGCGGCCACGGCCGTCATCGCCTCGGCCAGCGCGGGCATCCCGAACCGGCACGGACCGCACTGCCCCGCACTCTCGTGCGCGAGGTGGCCGACGATCTCGGCGACGACGGGCAGACCGCGCTCGCCGCGCATCAGGTACGAGAACACGCCGGCACCGGGACTCGCCCCGACCTCCGACAGCGACCGTGCCGACAGGGCCAGCCGCGGGACCGCGCGTCCGTCGACCCACGTGCCGTGGAACCCCCCGACGAGGACCGCGCGGAGATCGGTCGGGTCGACCGAGATGCGTCGGAGCATCACCGCCAGCGGGGTCCCGAGGTCGGTCTCGACGACGCCGTCGAGGCCGGCCCGGCCGGACAGGGTGACCAGTGCGGTGCCGGGTTCGGCGGCGGTGCCGCGGCCCCGGAACCACGCGGCGCCGTTGCGGTGGATGAGCGCGACGTGGGCGAGCGTCTCGACGTTCTGCACCAGCGTGGGTCGGCCGCCGACACCGCGGACCGCGCTCGGGACCATCCGATTGCGGGGGAGACCCGGCCCGCCGGAGAGCAGGTCGACGATGGCGGTGGTCTCGCCGTCGACGAAGCGCCCCGCGGTCGCGGTCACCGTCACGGGGGTGCGATCCCATCCCGACGCGGCGCGCTCGGCGACGAGCGCGGCGAGCTCGTCGACGCGGTGCGCGGGCACGCAGAGGTGGGCGGCCTGTGCGCCCACGGCCTCGGCGACCGCGGCGAGGCCGTCGAGCACCAGGTGCGGCGACTGCCGGAGCAGGACGGCGTCCTTGCCGCTGAGCGGCTCACCCTCGGCGCCGTTGGCGACGACGATCGGTCGGTTGCGTCGTCGTGCTGCGTGCGCGGTGGCCTCGATCTTGCGGGCGACCGGGAAGGCCGCGCCGCCACGACCCGTGAGCCCTGCCGCCGCGATCAGATCGATGAGGTCGCGACCGCGACGGGCCCTCGCCCCGTAGATCTCGTGGTGCCGCCGCAGCGAGCCGCCGGCACCGGTCAGCAGTCGGTCGGCGGGATGGTCGGACGCCGTGGCGCGGTGCCGCGACGGGCGGGGTTCGGTGATCGCGGTCATGCGGTCGCCACCTCTCGTGGTCGGGAGAACTCGGTGAAACGGGGGTGCAGTCGGATGCCGACGGCGATGAGCACGGCGACGACGCAGCACGCGGTGATGGCCCACATCCACGGGGCGCCGCTGTCGCTGCCCGCACCGAGCCCGTGCGCGACCGCGATGGGCCACAGTCCGTAGGCGGCCCAGTGGATGCTTCGAAATGCTTTCTGCCCGATGCGATGTCGGAGGAGTGCGCTGAGCACCACCACGACCACAAGGTCCAGGGTCAGCGTGCCCAGGCCCACCCAGAACCACTCGTAACCGCCGCCGAACGGGACGACCACGTCGACGAGGTCGAGCTGCGCGTACGGGTCGACGACGAGAGTCGTGACGTGCACCGCGATGAGCAATGTCGCCGAGAGAGAGGCGAACTGGTGCATTGACACCACACCGAAGCGCGGCAGTCCGGCGACCCCACGCCCCGATCGTGTCGCGATGCCGAGCACCATCGACACCGTCAGCATCATGAGAGCGGTGATGCCGGTGCCGCGGCCCAGCGCCCAGAGGGCCTCGTCGCTCACGCCGCCATCTCCGCATCCTGCGGCCAGCCGCCCAGCCCGACGACGGTCCCGTCGGCCGCGACCAGACGGGCGGGCAGCCCGGTGGACTCGATCCAGTGCTGTCCCGCAGCGCCTTTGACGATGGCGCCGGTGGTCAGCGTGTTGGCGTCGACGCACCGGCGGGCGACCACGGTCACGGTGCGCCAATGCCGTGCGGCCGGCTCACCCGTGCGGGGATCGATGATGTGGTGCACGCTGCGGCCCTTGTGGGTCCACTGTCGGCGCAGCGTGCTGGAGGTGGCCACCGCGCAGTCACCGACGAGTCCGATCTGTGCCGCGGGTTCGGGCCGCCCGTCGGCGGGGACGTCCTGGACCAGGATCTGCCAGCCGCCGGAGGGGGCGTCCCCGCGAGCGCTGATGTCGCCTCCGAGGTTCACCATGGCGCCGCAACCGATCTCGTCGGCGATGACCTCGGCGGCGAGGTCCGCGGCCACCGCCTTGGCGGTCGCCCCGAGATCGAGGAGCACGCCCTCGGGGACGGTGAGAATGTCGGCGTGGCGCCGGATCATCGTGTGATCGGCCTCGTGCACGGCGACGCTGGGTCCCGCGGTCAGTCCGCTCGCGCGGTCGGCGACGACATCGGCGAAGTCGCGGTCGTATCCCAGCGCGACGAGTCGTCGACCGATGGTGGGGTCGACGGCGCCGCCGGAGGCACGGGCGGCGTCGAGCGCGGCGTCGACGAGGGTCGCCAGGACCGGGGTGATCCGCGTGGGGTGCCCACGCCGGATCGACCGTCCGTACAGCTCGGCGTCGGGACGGAACCGGCTGCAGGCGGCGTCGACATCGGCGAGAACGGCATCGACGACGGCGCGCGCCTCCACGAGACGATCGGGGTCGGTGACGACCAGCGAGGCCTCGAGTCCCCACACACTCCAGGTGGACGTGGCGCAGACCGATGACGCACGGGGGTGATTCATGAGCCGCTCGTCTGGCCGTGGGTGTCGCCCGAGCCGGCGGTCACGGTGGGCGCGGTGCCGTAGGACGAGGTGCCAGACGAATCCGACCCGCTCGAGTCGGTTCCGGTCGAATCGGTGGTCCCGGTGGAGGTCGATCCCGTCGAGGTCGTGGTGGACGTCGTGGAGGTCGAGGTGCCGGTCGACCCGGTGTCGGCGTAGGCCAGGCCCGAGGTGATCCCGACGGCGGCGAGTGCGCTCGCCGCGAGAGCGCCGGCGGCCCATCGTGCTCGTCGGATCCCGCGTTGGGGTGTGTTCACGGCTGACTCCTTCGCATCTCGCGGCGACCGCTCGTCGGTCTTCTCGCCGGTGTGATGACCAGCATCGGAGCCGAACCTGGGAGGTCGCTGCGACCGGGCTGCGAAGGGGGTCGGAACAACGCGCAGGGTGGGGTCGTTGCCCCACACAGCAGTTTTGTCCACGAAATCTCAAGGAGCTCCACCGTCATGACCTCGCCGCAGTCCGCCCGACGCATCGTTCTCGCCGCCCGCCCCCACGGCGAGCCACAGGACTCCGACGTCCGATTCGAGGAGTTCACCCTCCCGGAACCGCGTGAGGGCCAGGTGTTGCTGCAGACGCTCGACCTCTCCCTCGACCCCTACATGCGCGGTCGGATGAGCGCGGCGAAGTCGTACGCACCGCCGGTCGAGATCGACGCCCCGATGGTCGGCGCGACCGTCTCGCGGGTGCTGGCATCGAGCGACCCCGGCTTCGCCGAGGGCGACGTCGTGCTCGGCTACGGCGGGTGGCAGACCCATTCGGTCGAGTCGACCACGCACCTCCGCAAGCTCGACGCCGATTCGGCGGTCCCGCACACCACCGCCCTCGGTGTCCTCGGCATGCCCGGCTTCACCGCCTACTCGGGCCTGCTGACCATCGGCCGCCCGCAGCCCGGCGAGACCGTCGTCGTCGCCGCGGCCACCGGTCCCGTGGGTTCCGCGGTCGGTCAGATCGCGAAGATCAAGGGCGCCCGCGCCGTCGGTATCGCGGGCGGACCCGACAAGGTCGCGTACCTGCGCGACGAGTTGGGTTTCGACGCCGCGATCGACCATCGCGCCGATGATTTCGCCGACCAGCTCGCGGCGGCGACCGGCGACGGCATCGACGTCTACTTCGAGAACGTGGGCGGCAAGGTGTTCGACGCCGTCCTCCCGCGCATGAACACCTACGGCCGGATCCCGGTGTGCGGGTTGGTCGCCAACTACAACCTGACGTCGCTGCCGGAGGGTCCCGACCGCAGCGGCGCACTCATGGGCGTCATCCTGCGCAGCAGCCTCACCGTGCGCGGCTTCATCCAGACCGAGTTCGCCGCCGAGCAGCAGGAGACCTTCCTGGGCGAGGCTTCGCAGTGGGTCGCCGACGGTTCACTGAAGTACCTCGAGCACGTGGTCGACGGCTTCGACAACACCCTCGACGCGTTCCGAGACATGCTGGCGGGCCGCAGCTTCGGCAAGACCGTGGTCCACGTCGCCGACTGAGGTCACCCGACACGCGCGCCGGCGGTCTCGTGGTCGTCGACCGAACGACATCGCCGTACTCCCGTGGGAGTACGGCGATGTGTCTCAGCGACGGATGCGTCGGGCGACGCCGTCGGCGAGGCCGGACACGATCTGTGTCGCGCGCTGCTGCTCGCCCTGCTGGGCACCGAGGATCACGATCGTCCCGGTCAGCACCGGCAGCGCCCACTGCAGGTAGCGGAGCTGCTTCTGGGCTGCGGCGACGTCGGGCGGCGTCGTCGGTGCGGGCTCGGTGGCACCCCGCACGGGGGAGCCGTCGCCGGTCGCGGTCTTGGCGCCCAGCAGGCCGCTGTAGACCGTGGCCGCCACGGCTGCACCGGTGACGGCGAGCTTGGCGACTGTGTTCGCGCGCACACCGGTCTGGTGCGCAGCGCGGCCGCGGTTGTCGTACAGCACGACGGCGCCGCCCACGGCGTGCGCGGCGATGGCGGCGGCGTTGACCGGCGACCAGCCGGCCCAACCGACGGCGGCGACCCGAGCGCGATCCTGGGGATCGCGGACCGCGGCAGCGGCGCCGTTGACCCCGACCGCGCCCATCAGCGATCCGCCGAACCATGCGGCTGCACCGAGATCGTGGAGTGCGCGAAAAGTGGTGATACGTCTGGACATATGGCCCTCCTGGGGCATCTCACCGGTCGGCAGTCGCCAAGGACGGCCGCGCGGTGACGCACCGCAGCGCTGACCAGATGAGTTCTGAGATCCATTGCTGCCGTGCGTGGATCCGCCACGGGACCCTCGGGACCGGTGGCAGGTGAATGTGCTGTGGTTCAGTCGACCCGACTGACTGCAGGAGCAACATCTCCACCGTAGACCGATGTGTCGCGCCGTGGTGGCACTGGTGATGTGCGGCACCTCATCCACGCAGGTCAGGACAGCCTCATCTGCCTGGACGAGCTGGTGCCGACCATGTTTCATGGTGGCCATGTCCGAGACCGAACCGATCCAGCACAGCGCCGAACCCCATGCATCGGGGACCGGGGGCAAACTCAACTGGTTGCGCGCCGGGGTCCTCGGCGCGAACGACGGAATCGTCTCCACCGCAGGCATCGTCATCGGTGTCGCCGCGGCGACCGCCGAGCGGGAGCCCATCTTCACCGCCGGGGTTGCGGGTTTGGCCGCGGGCGCGGTGTCGATGGCGCTCGGCGAGTACGTGTCGGTGAGCACCCAGCGCGACACCGAGAAGGCGCTGCTGGACAAGGAGCGGGACGAACTGGCCGAGCAGCCGGAGGAGGAACTCGAGGAGCTCGCCGCGATCTACGAGGCGAAGGGCCTCTCGACCGAGACCGCGTGGCAGGTCGCCACCGAGCTCACCGAGAACGACGCCTTCGCCGCGCACGTCGACGCCGAGCTGGGTATCGACCCCGATGATCTGACCAGCCCCTGGCAGGCCGCGATCTCCTCGGCCATCTCGTTCACCACCGGCGCGGTGCTGCCGCTGCTCGCCATCCTCCTGACACCTGCGCACCTGCGGATCCCGGTCACCTTCCTCGTGGTGGCCGCGGCCCTCGCCCTGGCCGGGTTCATCAGCGCGACGATCGGTGAGGCGCATCGCTCGCGCGCGGTCCTGCGGGTCACGGTCGGCGGCGTCATCGCCATGGTGGTGACCTACGCGATCGGACGGCTAGTGGGCGGAGTGGTCGTCTAAAGCGAGTCCCTTGCGTCGTTCGTTAGGTTGGGTCACATGAGCTATGAGCACGCGGAATCGATCGACATCGACGCCTCCCCCGACACCGTCTACCGCGTGGTGTCCGACGTGACGCGGACCGGGGAGTGGAGCCCCATCTGCACCGCCTGCTGGTGGGACAGCGGCGACGAGCCGGGTCCCGACGGTCCGCGGGTCGACGCCTGGTTCACCGGACGCAACGAGAAGCCGTCACGCACCTGGGAGACGCGATCGGTCGTGGTGGCCGCGGAGCCCGGGCGCGAATTCGCGTGGCTGGTCGGCGGGAAGTACGCGCGCTGGGGCTTCACCCTCGAGCCGGCGGGCGACGGAACCCGACTCACCGAGACCTGGCAGTTCCGCGACGACGGCATCGCCTTCTTCCACGAGAAGTACGGCGACGAGGCGCAGGCGCAGATCACCGATCGCGTCGACGCCGCCCACACCGGCATCCCGGCGACCCTCGCGAGGATCAAGAGCATCATCGAGGCCGAGCAGGCCTGATCCCAATTCGGGAGATCAGAAGTACTGGGTTGAATCCACGATCACGGCGATGAGCCCGGCGATCGCGACGATGATCACGATCGTCGTGATGACCCCGACCACGATGGTGGTGGGCGAGAACCGCCGTGGCGTCGCCTGTCGTGCGTCGGAGGCCATCGAGGTCGACGCGTCCGCGGGTGGGGTGGCGCCGGGGTCGACACTCCCACCGGTCTCGAGATCGGAGTCGGGGAAACGAGCGGGTTCGGCGTCGGGCATGTGCAGCTCCTGGCGTGACAGGCGATGGCGAGCACCGCGATGGTTGGTGTCACTCGCCCCGAGCTGGACGAACTCTCTCCAGTGTCCTCGCTTCGCGCCTACCCTGCCGTGACGACCGCGTCACAACCCGTCCGCTGCACCGCTCCACGCCGAGCGACAAAGTGATGCGACAAAAGTGCTCACATTGTCATCACTGGGGACGTATGGTTCATTTATGTCACTCCGGCATGGAACCCAGTGAAGGCGGTAGTCGTCATGCGCGTACTCGACCAGGTGATCACCAAAGCCCAGGCAGTGGTGCCGATGCAGCGCCAGATCCAGGCGCTCCATCTCTTTCAGCACACGAAGAGCCGCTTGATCGGCGACGATCAACCGCGATTCACCGAGTCCGCGATCCCCGACGTCGCCGACCTCGATCTCACCGACATCGATGTCAGCGACCCGTTCCTCTGGCGTCAGGGGCAGTGGGAGGCCTACTTCCGCCGACTGCGGGATGAGGCCCCGGTGCACTTTCGCGGCGACAGCAAGTTCGGGCCGTTCTGGTCGGTGACCCGATACGACGACATCATCACCGTCGACAAGGACTTCGAGACCTTCTCCGCCGAACCGCAGATCATCCTCGGCACACCGCCGGAGGGGCTCGACATCGAGATGTTCATCGCCATGGACCCCCCGCGACACGACCAGCAGCGCGGGGCGGTCCAGGGAGTCGTCGCCCCGCAGAACCTCGAGGAGATGGAAAGCCTCATCCGCGAGCGGGTCGCGGAGGTCCTCGATGAACTCCCCGTGGACGAACCCTTCGACTGGGTCGACCGGGTGAGCATCGAACTGACCTCCCGGATGCTCGCGACGCTGCTCGACTTCCCCTACGAGGAACGGCGCAAGCTGGTCGAGTGGACCGATCTGGTGGCCGCCAGCGCGTCGGCAACCGGCGGCTCCACCGACACCGATGCCGCGTACCGGGCTGCGGCCGAGGCCGCCAAGAGTTTCAGCAACCTGTGGCACGACAAGGCCGCGCGACTGAAGGCCGGCGAGAAGCCCGGCTACGACCTGATCACCCTGATGCAGATGTCCGAGGACACCAAGGACCTCATCGAGCGCCCGATGGAGTTCCTGGGCAACATCGTCCTGCTCGTCATCGGCGGCAACGACACCACCCGCAACTCCATGACCGGTGGTCTACTCGCCCTCAACCAGTTCCCCGAGCAGTTCGACCGCCTCCGCGACGACCCGGGCCTGGTGTCGAAGGCGGTCCACGAGATCCTCCGCTGGCAGACGCCGCTCGCCTACATGCGCCGGATCGCCACGCGCGACACCGTCCTCAACGGGCAATTCATCCGCAAGGGCGACAAGGTCGTCATGTGGTACGCCTCGGCCAACCGCGACGAGCGCACGTTCGACGACCCCGACAGCTTCATCGTCGACCGACGCAACGCGCGCCACCACCTGGCGTTCGGTATCGGCACGCACCGCTGCATGGGGAGCCGTCTCGCGGAGCTGCAGCTCCGCATCCTCTGGGAGGAGCTGTTGGCCCGGTTCGACGACATCGAGGTCCTCGCCGAGCCCGAACGCGTGCAGTCGAACTTCGTGCGCGGCTACAGCTCGATGATGGTCCAGCTCACCCCGAAGGGCGCCCAGCGGCGACAGCACGGCACCTACCGCGCGATGCACCAGGAACGGCGCCGACGCGAGCAGGCACAGGCCGCGGAGACGCCGGCACCGGCGCCGGCACGACCGCAGCGCAAGGGACGCGTCGAGCGGACGGTGCTCGACGTCCAGGTCGCCCGGCGACGGGATGCGGCCGAGGGTGTCGTCGAGCTGACGCTCACCGCCCCGTCGGGAGAACCGCTGCCGCAGTGGGCTCCGGGTGCGCACGCCGAACTCCACCTCCGTTCGGACATGACCCGGCACTACTCGCTGTGTGGTGATCCCGCCGATCGGTCGTCGTGGACGGTCGCGGTCCTCCGCGAACCGGACGGCCGTGGTGGGTCGGCGTTCGTCCACGACGAGCTCACCGAGGGGACGACCCTCCAGGTGACGGGTCCCGCCAACCACTTCGCGCTCGTCGACTCGCCGCGGTACCTGTTCGTCGCCGGCGGTATCGGTATCACCCCGATCCGCACCATGATCGCTGCCGCGGACGCCCACGGCGCGAAGTGGGAGATGGTCTACGTCGGCAAGTCCCGGTCGACGATGGCGTTCCTCGACGAGTTCGAGGGTGACGACCGGGTGACGGTGTGGGCCAAGGACGAACGCGGCGCACGCTTCGACCTCGACACGCTTCTCGCCGACCCCCGGCCCGATACGCTCGTCTACTGCTGCGGCCCCGACGTCCTCCTCGACGCCGTCGAGGAGAGGTGCGCCGTCTGGCCGGCCGAGAGCCTGCACCTGGAACGGTTCGCCCCCAAGACGATCGACGCCCCCGAGGGTGCGCTGGACTCGTTCGAGGTCGAGTGCGTCGACTCCGGTGTGACGGTCACCGTGCCCGCGGGGACGTCGATGTTCGAGGCCGTCGAGGAGGCCGGCGTCGACGTGATGGGGTCGTGCATGGAGGGCATCTGCGGCACCTGTCAGGCCGAGGTCCTCGACGGGACCCCGGACCACCGGGACTCCGTGCTCACACGCGCGGAGCGCGACCGCGGCGACTCGGTGATGCTCTGCGTGTCGCGGTCGCTGTCGTCGAAGCTGGTCCTCGACCTGTAGCCCGACGGACCTGCCGACAGGCGGTCAGTCGAATCCGCGGACCACCCGGTCGATGCGGCTGACCGCTTCGTCGACGTCCACTGTCGGTTGCAGGAGATGGCTCATCGTGAGTCGCACAACGGAATCGACGAGCGCCTCGGACACCGTGTCCCCCAGGAGTGATCGGAGTGCGCCGGTCGCCTGACCCAGTACGGCGTCGGGGTTCACGGTGAGCAGTGCGAGGAGGCCCGCGTCGTGGCCCGGCCGGAGGACGGCTGCGAGAGCGGCATTCGACCGACCGTGCTCCAGGACATTCCGCACGGCCGCCGAGACGCCCTTCTCGAAGTCGTCGGGATGCGCCGCGAGGCCGGCCGACACACGCTCCAGGAAGCGATCGACCTCTCGGTGCACCACCGCGTTGCCGAGCTCTTCTCGGGTCCCCACCTCTTTGTAAAGGCTCTGCCGCGGGACCCCGGAGCGCTTCGCGACCGCGGTCATGCTCAGGCCGTCCCAGCCCTGATCGGTGATGATCTCCACCGATGCGTCGAGGACACGCTCGAGACGCAGGGCCCGCAGTTCGGAATAGAAATCTGCCCCGGTCATGGGTCGAGCCTAGGTCAGACCATGACCTGCGGTGCGACGCGGACACCGACGGAGACCGTCACCGCCCGATCGCGTCGGGCGGGGTGATCTACGCCAGCGCGAGGAACAGTTTCTCGAGTTCGGCCTCGGTCATCGGTTCCCGCACGCCCTCGGCGTTGTCGGTCATGCACTCACGGAGTCCGGTCGCCACGATCTTGAACCCGGCACGGTCGAGGGCCTTCGACACCGCGGCGAGCTGGGTCACCACGTCCTTGCAGTCACGCCCGGCCTCGATCATCGCGATCACCCCGCCGAGTTGCCCCTGCGCGCGCCGCAACCGGTTGAGCACCTGCGCGATTGCGTCGTCGTCGCCGATCATGAGTTTCTCCTCGCCGCGGATGGTGATCACCCAGCATAGCCCCGGGGGTATCAGGGGGCGGCGATCGTCGCGATCGCCCTGCGCAGCAGCTCACCCGCCTCCGCCGCGATGGGCGTCAGCGCCTGTTCCCCCGTCACCGATCCCATGAGGTCGGGGTTCATCGCCTCGACGATCAGGGTGCGACCGGTGTCGTCGGCGGTGTCGGCACGGATGACGACGTTGCACGGCAACAGCATTCCGATCTGCGGTTTAACACCGAGAGCGCGGTGGGCGATGTGCGGATTGCAGGCTCCGAGGATGGTGAACGTCTCCATGTCCTCGTCGAGTTTCTTCTTCATCGTCGCCTGCACGTCGATCTCGGTGAGGACTCCGAAGCCCTGCTCGGCGAGGGCGTCGGTCACCTTCTGCTTCGCGGTGGCCAGGTCGGTGTCGGTGAGGGTCGTGCTCAGTCCCAGTTCCATGGGTGTCTCCTTCGTTGTGTTCGAGAACGTCGAGTTCAGTTGTGGGCGAAGCTGATCGAGGGCAGGACGCGCCGGAGCCATGCCGGTGACCACCATCCGGCGTGGCCGGTCAGTCGCAGCAGCACCGGTAGCAGGACCAATCGGATGAGGACGGCATCGAGGAGGACCGCAACACCCAGGATGATGCCCATCTCCTTCGGCGGGAGCGGATCGGCGAGGGCGAAGCTGAAGAACACCGCCACCATCACCGCGGCCGCCGCGAAGATCACCCGACCCGAGTGGGCCATGCCGTCGATCTGCGCGGTGTACGGGTCACCGCTCTTCTCGTAGTGCTCCTTGGCCGTGGCCAGTAGGAACACCGTGTAGTCCATCGCGATGGCGAAGATCATCGCGAAGAAGAACACCGGACCCCATCCGTCGAGGAATCCCTGCGGCGTGAATCCGAGCAGCGACGCCCCGTGACCGTCCTGGAAGACCAGCTTCGCGACACCGAACGCCGCCCCGGTGGACAGCAGACTGACCACGGTTCCCATCAGGGCGATGAGCGGCGCCTGCAATGCGACGAGCAACAGCAGGAAGCCCATGGTCAGGATGACGCCGACGATGACGGGCAGATAGTCGTCCAGTGCGGTCTGCAGATCGAGGTTCTCCGCGGGTGCCCCGCCGACGAGAGCATCGGCCGGGAGACGGTTGCGCAGTGTGTCGAGGATCGACCCCATCTGCGCGTTCGACGGGTCCACGGTCGGGATCGCCTGCATGAGGGCATATCCCGAACCGTCGCGCGCGGGCTGCGGCGGGGTGACCACCGCGATACCCGGGCTCGACGATGCGGTGGTCGCTGCGTCCTGCGCCTCGGCGGCCGGAGAGATGATCTGCAGCGCGCCAGGAGCACCCGGACCGAACTGCTGCTGCACCAGCGCATACCCCTGGCGGACCGGAGCATCCTCCGGCACCACCGAGATCGAGGGCATCGCGACCTTCAGCCCGAACACCGGCAGAGCCAGCAGCACCAGGATGCCCAGGGAGACGACCGCGAACGGCCACGGGTGCTTGTGCAGCAGCGACCCCCAGCGGTGGAACACCGGCGACCGGTGCTCCTGCTTCTTCGCGTAGGGCAACGACACCGCGTTGACCCTCGGACCGAGGGCACCGAGCACGGTGGGCAGCAGGGTCAGGGTCGCGAGAAGGACGAAGACCACCGCGAGCATGATCCCGACCGCCATCGTCCGCACCGCCGGCGCCGGGACGAGCAGGACGGCCGAGAGGCTCACGAGGACGGTGAGGCCCGACAGGAACACGGCCTTGCCCGCGGTGTCCATGGTGTCGACGACGGCCTGACGGCGATCGCCGCGCTGCTTCAGCGCGTCACGGAACCGCGAGACGATGAACAGCGCATAGTCGATGCCGAGCGCCAGGGCGAACATCATCGCGAAGTTCATGGCCCACACCGAGATCGGTGTCACCTGGTTGAGCAGCACCAGTCCACCCGCGGACGCGACGAGGCCCGCGACGGTCAGCAGCAACGGCAGACCGGCGGCGACCAGAGAACCGAACGCGAGCACCATGATCGCGAGTGTGACGGGCCATGAGAACAACTCGGCTGTGATCATCGCGTCGTGGTTGGCCTTGTTGAAGTCCGCCCACAGCGCCGACGCTCCGGTGGGGTAGACCTCGATCCCGTTGCGGGACAGCGCGGTCAGCTCCGACTTGTGGTCGTCGACGGCCTTCACCATCTCGTCGGTCGACGCGTTCGCCCCGGCGATGAGGATGCCGGTGTGGCGGTCGCGGCTGATGGTCACACCGGGCTGCGGCGCGACGATCTCGCCGAAGCGCGAGTCCGACCCGAGCTCTCGCTCGATCTCTGTGAACACCGCCTGCATGCTCGATTCGGAGACGGTGGCGGAGTTCGAGTGGACGACGATCTGCACCGCGGCCGAGGAGTTCCCGCCGAAGTGCTGCTGCGCCAGCTCGCGCACGGCGACCGATTCCGAGTCGTTCGCCTGCCACCCCGCCCCGGCAAGCGACGAGAACACCGAGGGCGCGAACGCACCGAGAACGACGATCGCGGCCAGCCACAGCCCGAACACCATTCGCCGGTGATCGGTACCCCAGCCGCCGACCCGACCGAGCAGTCCGGGACGCGGGGTGGTGTCGGGCCGACGGAGGTCGGGTGACGAGGGGGGTGCGGCGCGCATGGGATGTCCTCTCGGGTGCTTGATACCCCCATGGGTATACACACCCCCCGGGGTATCTGTCCAGCAGTCGGTAGGATCGGGACCATGGCCGATTCACTGGACGTCGACGGACGATCGGTGGGCGTCACGCACCTCGACAAGGTCCTGTACCCGGCGACCGGGACCCGGAAAGCCGAGGTGATCGACTACTACAACCGGGTGGCGCAGGTGATGCTCCCGCATCTGTGGCGGCGTCCGGTCACGCGTAAGCGCTGGCCCGACGGCGTCGAGTCGGCGCCCTTCTTCGAGAAGAACCTGCCCACGAGCGCCCCGGGCTGGCTGGAGCGCCGGGTCATCGAACACAGCGACCGCGACGCGGTCTACCCCGTCGCCACCTCGCGCGCCGACCTCGTGTGGTTCGGGCAGCAGGCCGCCCTCGAACTGCATGTGCCGCAGTGGACGTTCCCGCCCGATTCCGACGCCCCCGTCGCCAAGCCCGACCGCCGCGCCAACCGTCTCGTGCTCGATCTCGACCCCGGCCCGGGTGTCAGCCTCGCCCACTGCGCCGAGATCGCCCTGCTGGTCCGTGAACTCCTGGCCGGGGCAGGCCTCGATTCCTATCCGGTGACCAGCGGCAGCAAGGGGATCCACGTGTACGCCCCGTTGCCGGCCGCGGTGTCGAGCGACGGCGCCCGGGCGGTGGCGAAGCAGATCGCGACCGCGCTGGCCGCCGAGCGCCCCGACGACGTGACGGCGGTGATGGCGAAGGCGGTGCGCGCGGGAAAGGTGTTCATCGACTGGAGCCAGAACTCCAGCGCGAAGACCACTCTCGCGCCCTACTCCCTACGCGGGCGCGAGCAACCCTGGGCCGCGGCACCGCGATTCTGGGACGAGTTGTCCGATCCCGGCATCGCGCAACTCGACTTCACCGCGGTCCTCGAGCGCATCTCCGAGCACGGCGACATCCTCGCCGGTCTCGACGACGCGATCACGGCACCGGCCGTGGTCGTACCCGATGCCGCGGTCGTCGCCGATACGCCGGCGGTGGTCAGTCTCAGCGAATACCGGCGCAAGCGCGACGAATCGAAGACCCCCGAACCGTTCGGTGACGAGACACACCGGGCAGCAACGCGATCCGACGACACCGACGTCGAGGACGACGCCGGCCCGGGTCTGCCGATCTTCGTGATCCAGGAACACCACGCGCGCCGACTGCACTACGACTTCCGGCTCGAGAGGGACGGCGTGCTGGTGTCGTGGGCGGTACCCAAGAACCTGCCCACCGACAGCGACCAGAACCGTCTCGCGGTCCACACCGAGGACCACCCCATGGACTACGCCGATTTCGCCGGCGACATCCCCGCCGGGGAGTACGGCGGCGGACACGTGGAGATCTGGGACCACGGCACCTACGAGACCGAGAAGTGGCGTGACGACGAGGTGATCGTGCGACTGCACGGTGACCGCATCCAGGGTCGCTACGCCCTGATCAAGACGGGCGAGAAGAACTGGCTCGCGCACCTCATGTCCGACGAGCCGCGACCGATCGTCCCCGACAGCCTGCGCGATCCCCGCCCGATGCTCGCCACCGACGACCCCGTCGAGAAACTCTCCGCCGACACCTGGGCCTTCGAGGGCAAGTGGGACGGCTACCGGATCATCGCCCGCTACATCGGGGGCGAACTGCGGCTCACCAGCCGCGCCGGCATCGACATGACCGCCGACTTCCCCCAGTTGAGCTCCCTCGCCGACGATCTCGGGTTGATCGACACCGTGCTCGACGGCGAGGTGGTGGCCGTCGACGCAACCGGCAAGACCAACTTCACACTGCTCGCCAGCCGCGACTCCACGTCCGAACCCTTCACCCTCAAACTGATGCTGTTCGACATCCTGTACCTCAACGGTTCGTCGCTGCTCCGGATGACGTGGGAGCAACGCCGATCGCTGCTCGACGAGATCGCACCGGTCTTCGCCCGCGACCCGGCGATCGAGGTTCCGCCGCTGCTGAGCGGATCGGGTGCCGAGGCGATGGACCACAGTCGCGACAAGGGCTGGGAGGGCGTGATCGCCAAGCGCCGCGACTCGGTCTACCAGCAGGGGCGCCGGTCGCGGACGTGGCTCAAGCAGAAGAACTGGCGTGACATCGAGGTCGTCGTCGGTGGATGGCGTCCGGGCAAGGGCAACCGCTCGAACACGATCGGTTCGCTGCTCGTCGGACTCCCCGAGCACACCGGCCTGCGCTACATCGGACGGGTCGGTACCGGGTTCACCGACAAGCAGCGCACCGCCCTCGCCGAGGAGCTGGCGCCGCTGCGGCGGAAGACCTCCCCCTTCGTGGAACGACTCGACCGGCCCGTCGAACACGACGCGGTGTGGGTACTGCCGAAGGTGGTGGCCGAGGTGCGCTTCATGGACTGGACCAGCACCGGCCACCTGAGGCATCCGAGCTGGCGGGGCATCCGCAGGGACAAGCTTCCCGGCGATCTGTGATCATGAATCGCATGCTGACCGTCGCCCACATCAGCGACCTCCACTTCAGCGGGGAGGCCGACCACCGCGCGCGAGTGGAGGCGGTGCTCGCCCACATCTCTGCACGCGCCGACGGCATCGACGCCCTCGTGGTGACCGGTGACATCACCGACGACGGTTCGCCGGCCCAGTACGAGGAGGCCGCGGAGGTGCTGCGCGGGGTGCCGTTACCGACCACGCTGCTCATCCCCGGCAACCACGACCGCCGCGACGAGTTCGGCTTCGGCCTGTTCGGTCGTCACACCCACGACATGCCGCTCAACCGCTCCGCGGTGATCGCCGGCGCGCTGTTCCTCATGTGCGACAGCACCATCCCCGGGCGCAACGACGGATACCTCTCCGACGACACCGTCGCCTGGATGGATCGCGAGATCACCGCCGTGGGTGAGGGTGTGCCGGTCATCGTGTGTTTCCACCATCCCCCGGTGGTGCTGGGTATGCCGTTCATGGACTCGATCCGACAGACCGGGGAGGACCGCCTGCTGCGGCTCGTCGAGAAGCACCCCGGCATCGTCGGCTTCCTCTGCGGTCACGCGCACACCGGCGCCGTCACCAGCTTCGCCGGTCGTCCGGTGTGCCTCGCCCCGGGCGTCTCGTCGACCCTGAACCTCTCGTTCGAGGGAACCGACATCGTCGACGCCTCCCAGCCACCGGGTCTCGCCTTCCACCAGCTCGACGGCTGGCGTCTCATCACCCACTTCCGCGCGGTGGTCTGACATGCGTGTCCGTCACCTCAACTGCGGGACGATGCCCGTCCCCGGCGACTCACTGGTGTGCCATGTGCTGCTGCTCGAGACCGACAACGGCCTCATCCTCGTCGACTCCGGCTACGGTCTCGCCGACTGTGCCTCGCCCGCACGACGTCTGGGGCCGTTGCGCCATGTGATCCGTCCGGTGCTCGACCCGGAGGAGACCGCGGCCCGCCAGATCGAGAACCTCGGCTACTCCACCGACGACGTCCGCCACATCGTCGTCACGCATTTCGACCTCGACCACGTCGGCGGCATCGCCGACTTCCCCGGTGCCACCGTCCATGCCACCGCCACCGAGGTCACCGCCGCCCAACGCCCGCGCACCACGCTCGAGCACGGCCGCTACCGCCGACGCCAGTGGGCCCACGGCCCCACCCTGGTCACCCACGAACCCGTCGGCGAGTCCTGGCGGGGATTCGCCGCGGCGCGGGAACTCACCGCCATCGCCCCCGGGGTGGTCCTGATCTCGCTGCCCGGCCACACCCGTGGGCACGCCGCGATCGCCGTCGACGCCGGCAACCGCTGGGTTCTGCACTGCGGCGACGCCTTTCATCACCGGGGCGCCATCGAGGACGAGACCTCGACGCCGTGGACGATGCGGGTGACCGAGACCGCGCTCGCGATGGACCGCAAGCAGTTGCGGCGCAACCAGGAACGCATCGCCGAGCTGCGCCGTCGCGCAGAACCCGATCTGGTGATCGTCAACGCCCACGACCGCACGCTGTTCGACCGCGCCGTCGCCTCCGCCTGACCCTCAGATCACCCCGTCGGCCGCCGCGGCGAGGAATTCCGCGTGATCGCGGTCGACCTGATCGGCGTAGTCGACCGCCCACCGGGCGATGGCCTCGTCCGCGGTGTCCTTCTTGCCGAGGTAACCGGCGATCTGCGCGAACGCCGGACTCTGGCTGTGTGATCGGGCCAGCAGTCGCGCACAGAGTTCGCTGTAGCGGCGCAGTTCGCGCGCCTTGAGGTCGGTAGCGTCGATCGACCCCTTCATGTCCCGGAACTGCCGCCAGTAGAACGCGCCCTCGCGTGATGCGGTCCACCCGAGGAACGGATCGGAATTGGCCTGCAACACATGCGCACTCGCCACCACGCGGATCGCGTCACGCGCGTCGGCCGGCGTGTGCTCGGTCTCGGGTATCACCGAGGTGAGTCCGCCGTTGGTCTCGAGCACCGACGGCGCGACCTGCTTGAGCTGGAGCACCATCGGCTCATCCGACGGACCCTGCAGCAGCACGATCAGTGCGATGTTGCCGACCGAGCCGACACCCACCACCCGTCGTGCGACATCGACGATCTCGAACTGCGACAACAACAACGCCACGTCGGTGCGCACCGACGACAGGTAGTGGTCGAAGATCTCGTCGACGCGTTGCCCGGCGAGTTCGATCCGCTCGGGGTGCTGGGCGGACAGCGGGACCACGATGGGCGGATCCGGCGTGATGCGGCGGCGACCATCGGGACCGATCTCGGTGATCTTGTCGACGATGCTGTTCGCCGTGCGTCGCCGCGCCTTGGCCAGCGCGGAGTCGATGACATCGGCGACCACGCCACCGGCGTTGTCGGCCAGCACCTCTGCGTCGACCGATGTGTAGTAGCGGTCGATCACCGACTGCGACCCCGCCACGCGCAGTGCCCGGCGATAGGCCTGCGCGGCATCGGCGGCGAGCTCGGCCTGGTCGTCGCGGTCGGCGTCGTCGGCGCGGGCGCACAGCACCGCGCTGGTCACCAGCCGCTTGATGTCCCACTCCCACGGTCCGACGCCGGATTCGTCGAAGTCGTTGAGGTCGAACAGGATGCGGCGTTCGGGGCTGGCGTAGAAGCCGAAGTTGCCGATGTGGGCGTCGCCGCTGATCACCACGTCGACACCGGTCACCGGGATCGACGACAGGTCGGTGGCCATGATGTCGGCGGTCGCGCGGAAGAACGCGAACGGCGACTCGCTCATCCGCTCGATACGCAGCGGGATGAGTTCGGCGATACGCCCCTCGTGCTGCTTGCGGACGAGGTCGACCAGGTCGCGCTCGCCCGACGGCAGCTGCGCCAGCGTCGACCGGCCGCGCGTCTCCCGCATGGCCTTGCCCATCGCGAACGACTCGTCGTGGTCATGGCGTTCGAGGAACCGATGAAAGGGCATACCGCGATGCTAACGCCGGCACACGGGCGCGTACTGTCGCGATCGCAGCTGGTCTGCCGTACGAGTGACACCCAGGAGCCCCTGAGTCGGTCGTGCGGCATCGAGCCCGGTCACCGCCCTCGGTGGCGGCCGGGCAAGAGGGAACCCGGTGAGAATCCGGGACTGTCCCGCAGCGGTGAGTGGGAACGACCGCCGACAATCAGCACTGGCGGGTCCGCGAGAGCGGACCTGCTGGGAAGCGTCGGCCAGTAGGCCGCGAGTGTCACGCCCACGAGTCCGAAGACCTGCCAGTTGTGCCGGGTGCGCCGCACCCGGCGGATCATCGCCTCGTGGACTGGGCGTGTGACCGCAAGAGCTGACGGCTGTGCCCTCGTGAGGGGTACGGCTTCAGGCCGCGTGCCCTCGGCACCCGGCCGGCTCGTCGGTACCACGTCCCTTGGTGATGGCCATCCGCACGCACCGAAGGATTGTCACGCACATGACTGGTACACCGTTCACCGCAACCACTCTGGGCTCGGCCCGCATCGGACCGAATCGGCAGCTCAAACGCGCCGTCGAATCGTACTGGGCCGGTCGCACCGACCAGGCCCAGCTGCAGGCTCTCGCCGCCGACCTGCGCCTCGCCGGCCTGCGGGAACTACACGCCGCCGGGCTCGACTCGATCCCGGTCAACACGTTCTCGTTCTACGATCAGATGCTCGACACCGCAGTCCTTCTCGGCGCACTACCGCCACGGGTCGCCGACATCGCCGACGACCTCGACCGGTACTTCGCCGCGGCGCGGGGCACCGGCAAGGTCGCCCCGTTGGAGATGACGAAGTGGTTCGACACCAACTATCACTACCTCGTCCCGGAGATCTCGTCCTCGACCACGTTCTCGTTGCACCCGGACAAGGTGCTCGGTGAACTGAGCGAGGCTCTGGCACTGGGGGTCCCGGCGCGGCCGGTGGTCATCGGCCCGATCACGTTCCTGCTGCTGAGCAAGGGCGTCGACGGCACCGCGCCGATCGAACGACTCGACGAGCTGCTCCCGCTGTACCGCGAACTGCTGTCGTCGCTGCGTGACGCCGGCGCGGACTGGGTGCAGATCGACGAACCCGCACTGGTCACCGACCTGCACGACGACCCGGCCGGCCTCGTCACACGGGTCTACGGAGAACTGGCCCGCGGGACCGACCGGCCGGCGATCCTCGTCGCGAGCTACTTCGGCGATCTCCGGGAGGTGTTGCCGGCGCTAGCGGCCACCGACATCGAGGGAATCGCGGTCGATCTGGTGCGGGGCACCGCCGACCCGGTGGTCTCGGTACCGGCGTTGACCTCGAAGCTGCTGGTGGCGGGAATCGTCAACGGCCGCAACATCTGGCGCAACGACCTGTCGGCGTCGCTCGCGACCCTGGCGACGCTGTTGGGCTCGGCCGCGTCGGTGGCGGTGTCGACGTCGTGCTCGACGCTGCACGTGCCGTACTCCCTCGACAGGGAGTCCGGGCTCGACGACACCCTCCGCAGTTGGCTGGCGTTCGGCGCCGAGAAGGTCGCCGAGGTGGTCACCCTGGCCACCGCGCTGCGGGATGGACGCGACTCGGTTGGCGAGGCCCTGGACACCTGCGCGCGGGCACTGGCGGCCCGCCGTTCGGATCCACGTGTCCACGACGACGGCATCCGCGAGCGCGTCGCGGCCGCGGTCGAGGCAGGTGTCGCCCGCGGGCCGGCAGCGCAACGGCGTGCCGCCCAGGACGAACGGCTCGGTCTACCTGCCGTGCCCACCACCACGATCGGGTCGTATCCGCAGACATCGGAGATCCGGCGGGTGCGAGCGGCTCTGCGCGCGAACGAGATCGGTGTGGACGAGTACGAACAACGCATGCGCGGGGAGGTGGCGAGCGTCATCGCGCTGCAGGAGGACCTCGGGCTCGACGTGCTGGTACACGGCGAGCCCGAACGCAACGACATGGTGCAGTACTTCGCCGAACAGCTCGACGGGTTCTTCGCCACCGAGAACGGGTGGGTGCAGTCGTACGGGACGCGCTGCGTGCGGCCGCCGATCCTCTACGGCGACGTCCGCAGGCGGCATCCGATGACGGTGACGTGGATCGACTACGCGCAGTCGCTCACCGATCGACCGGTGAAGGGCATGCTGACCGGTCCGGTCACCATCCTCGCGTGGTCGTTCGTCCGCGACGATCAGCCGTTGTGGGACAGTGCGAATCAGATCGCGTCGGCGATCCGTGACGAGACCGTCGACCTCGAGGCGGCGGGTGTCGGGATCATCCAGGTCGACGAGCCGGCGCTGCGGGAGCTGTTGCCGCTGCGCGCGGAGGATCAACCGGCGTACCTGCGCTGGGCGGTCGACGCGTTCCGGCTGTCGACGGCGGGCGTGGCCGATGCGACGCAGATCCACACCCATCTCTGCTATTCGGAGTTCGGTGCGGTGATCGGTGCGATCGCCGATCTCGACGCCGACGTCACCTCCATCGAAGCCGCGCGGTCGCACATGGAGGTGCTCGACGACCTCAACGCCATCGGGTACGCGAACAGCGTGGGGCCGGGTGTCTACGACATCCACTCGCCTCGTGTTCCCGAGGTCGGCGAGATCGTGGCGTCATTGCGCGCTGCATTGGACGCGGTTCCTGCGCAGCGGCTCTGGATCAACCCGGACTGCGGGCTGAAGACTCGCTCGACCGACGAGGTGGAGGCGTCACTACGCAATCTGGTGACCGCGGCGCACATCGTGCGCGCCGAGTTGTGACCAAGTGAGGTGGTCGGGTGGGATCGGGGGTCTCGATCCCACCCGACCTGCCCACGCCCGGGGGGAGGCGGGGCACGCCTGGGGGTCGGTGTGTCAGCGGGGAGGGCGCAGTACCTCGACGCTGAAGGAGTAGTTGTTCAGTGGCTGTGGGTCTCGACCGTTGGCGTACACCGCGGAGGCGACGATCCCGGTGAAGGGGGTCGAGCCGATCGTGCCGACGCGCTGCCGCACCGACTTCCCCGGGTCGATGCCGTCGATCAGCTCGGTGCCGCCGAACCTGTTCGGGAAGGAGTTGATATACGCGACGATCCCGGTGGCCCGGGCGGTACCCACGTTGCTGATCACGACCGAGATCTCGCCGCGCGTCGCCGGATCGGTCGACACCTGCGGGCGCGAGATCGTGACGTCGGGTGCGCCGGTCAGTTCGGGAGACGCCTCCGGTGCCGCGCCGGCGCCCGGGGCCGCAGCCACCGACAGCGCAGCGGCCGCCGCTGCGGCGAGCGCGATGCGTCGTGTTCTCATCGACCTACCTCCTGGTGGAACGTGTGCGTACCAACTGGCTATCAACATGCTTTGCGCCGCGAAGGATGTCCAGTCCCCGATACGCAATCGCAACCTTTCGCACGTTCGTGCGGTCGTAGGGTTGCTGCCATGACCAGCAGAATCGACGTCATCGCCATCGATTGTCACGACATCCGACTCGTGGCCGACTTCTGGACCGCGGTCCTCGGATGGGAGGTCACCGACATCGACGGCGACGACTACCTCAGCATCGGTCCGGCCGACGGATCCACGCCCACCATCGACTTCCTCCGCGTCCCCGAGGCCAAGACGATCAAGAACCGTCTCCATCTCGATCTGCGCGCCGACGGGGTCACCACCGCCGACGAGATCGCCCGGGTGGAGTCGCTCGGTGCCACACGCGTCGACATCGGCCAGGACCCCTCAGTCACCTGGACCGTGCTCGCCGATCCCGAGGGCAACGAGTTCTGCATCCTCGGCCGCACCTGGCAGGAAACCAAACAGCCGTAGCAGTATGTCTCGCTGAGCGAGACGAACTGCTACGGCTGCAACGGTTCTGCGGCTGGTTACAGGGCCTTGAGCTCCTCGATGACCTCGCCGACCGACTTCTTGGCGTCGCCGAAGAGCATGGAGGTCCCCGCTGCACCGAACAGCGGGTTCTCGATGCCGGCGTAGCCCGACGACATCGACCGCTTGAGCACGATCACCGATCGCGCCTCGTCGACGTTGAGGATGGGCATGCCGTGAATCGGCGAGCTCGGGTCGTTGCGGGCCGCGGGGTTGGTGACGTCGTTGGCGCCGATGACGATGGCGACGTCGGTACGGCTGAACTCGCCGTTGATGTCGTCCATCTCCTTCATCGCGTCGTATTCGACGTCGGCCTCGGCCAGCAGCACGTTCATGTGCCCGGGCATGCGACCGGCGACCGGGTGGATCGCGTACTTGACCTCGACCCCCTTGGCCTCGAGCAGCGTCGCCATCTCCTTCACCGCGTGCTGCGCCTGTGCGACCGCGAGGCCGTAACCCGGGACGACGATGACCTGGTTGGCGTACGCCATCTGGATCGCGGCGTCAGCGGCGGAGGTGGCCTTCACGGTGCCGCCGTCGCCGGCGGGACCCGCTGCGGCGCCATCGGAGCCACCACCGAACGAACCGAAGACGATCGCGGGGATCGACCGGTTCATGGCCTTGGCCATCAGGTTGGTGAGGATGGAGCCCGACGCGCCGACGATCATGCCGGCGACGATGAGTGCGGTGTTGTCGAGCGCGATACCCGCTGCGGCAGCCGACAACCCGGTCATGGCGTTGAGCAGCGAGATGACGACGGGCATGTCCGCACCGCCGATGGGCAGCACCACGAACAGGCCCATCACACCGGCTGCGATGAGCAGGCCGACGATCCACCACACGCTGGCTCCGCCACCGCTGGTGGCCTGCACGCCGAGGTAGACCGCCACGGCGATCGATCCGACGAGCAGGATGATGTTGGCGAGCTGGAACAGCTTGGCGTTGCCGACGAAGACCTTCTCGATGCCCTTCGGCAGGATCTCCTGCAGCTTCGAGAAGGCGATCAGCGAACCCCAGAACGAGATCGAGCCGATGATGGCCGCGATCAACGACCCGACGACCAGCGGCGAGGCGGGCTCGGTGCCGCCGAACTCGGAGAAGCCCGAGGTCTCGATGAACTCCGACCACGCGATGAGCGCCACCGTGCCGCCACCGACACCGTTGAACAGCGCGACGAGCTGAGGCATCGCCGTCATCTTGGTCTTCAGCGCCGGCGGGATACCCAGTGCGACACCGATGATGAGACCGGCGGCGATGAGGATCCAGTTGATGGTCGGGACCTCGACGCGGCCGGGTCCCTCGTCTGCGCGGGCGCCCTCGTTCCAGACGTAGAGCAGGGTCGCGGCGACCGCGATCCCCATGCCGATGGCGGCGATCCAGTTGCCGCGCACCGCGGTCTTCGGTCCGGTCAGGCCGGACAGGCCGTAGATGAAGAGCCCGAAGGCGAGGATGTACAGCGCGGTGACGGCGTAGGAGACGCCCTGATTCGGCACGTGACCGCCGACGAGAACGAAGAAATCGTTGGTCACTTCTCGACCTCCTTCTTGCCCTTGAACATCCCGAGCATGCGGTCGGTGACGGCGAAGCCGCCGATGACGTTGAGCGTGCCGAACACCAACGCGACGAAGGCGATGATCCGCACGCCCCAGTTCGCGTCGGCGGGAAGGGCGCCGAGCACGACGAGCGCGCCGAGCACCACGATGCCGTGGATGGCGTTCGTGCCCGACATCAGCGGGGTGTGCAGGGTGTTGGGCACCTTCGAGATGACGGCGAAGCCCACGAATCCGGCGAGCACCAGGATCGCGAGGTTGGCCAGGAGTCCGGTGTACATCAGGCGTCGCCTGCCTCTCGGGTCACGCACGACTTCGCGAGCACCTCATCGGAGAAATCCGGTGCTATCGAGCCGTTCTCGTCGAGCATCAGCTCGATGAGGGCGAGGAGATTCTTGGAGTAGAGCTCGCTGGCATGCTCGGGCATGCCGGCGGGGAGGTTGAGCGGCGAACAGATCGTCACGCCGTGCTTGACGACGTTCTCGCCGGGCTCGGTGAGTTCACAGTTGCCGCCGGTCTCGCCGGCGAGGTCGACGATCACGCTGCCGGGCTTCATGCCCTCGACCGCGGCGGCGGTCACGAGGCGCGGGGCGGGACGTCCGGGCACGAGCGCGGTGGTGATGACCACGTCGAAACCCTTGATGGCATCCTCGAGGGCCTTCTGCTGCTGGGCGCGCTCGTCCTCGGTGAGCTCGCGCGCGTAGCCGCCCTCACCGGCGGCGTCGATACCGAGGTCGAGCCACTGTGCGCCGACCGACTTCACCTGATCGGCGACCTCGGGCCGCACGTCGTACCCGGTGGTGCGGGCGCCGAGGCGCTTGGCGGTGGCGAGCGCCTGCAGGCCCGCCACACCGACGCCGAGGATCAGCGCGGTCGCCGGCTTCACCGTGCCGGCCGCTGTGGTCAGCATCGGGAAGTAGCGGGTGGACTGTTCGGCGGCGAGCAGCACCGCCTTGTAGCCGGAGACGTTGCCCTGCGAGCTCAGCGCATCCATGGCCTGCGCCCGCGAGATGCGCGGGATGGCCTCCACGGCGAAGGCCTGTACCCCGGCCGACTTCAACGCGCCGATCTGATTCGTCTGGTTGCGCGGCGCGAGGAACCCGATGAGGGTCTGACCCGAGCGCATCTTCGCGACCTCGTCGTCGGTCGGGGCGACGACCTTGACGACCAGATCCGCCGACCACGGGTCACCGATGGTGGCCCCGGCGTCGGTGTAGAGCGAGTCGGGGATGAGAGCACCCAGGCCCGCCCCCGATTCGACGATCACGTCGACCTTCTTGTTCACCAACGACGCGACGACCTTGGGTACCAGCGCGACGCGCCGTTCCCCCTCTGCGATCTCGCGCACGACACCGACGCTCATATACCCACCTGTCTCACACTGCTGCACACGTGTTCACGACAGCGTCACGACGACACCGCGTGAGGCCGCGTCCGAGGGGTCACCGACGCTGGCACTTCGAAGGGCAAACGGTCACGATCGGCGACCGAAGGTTGAACGAAACATAGCACCGGACATCGCGGGGCGAGGTGCCCACCCGAGGGCCGCCAGATGACGACTGTCAGCGGAAACAGTCGCACGGACGAAACGTGTCAGATGGAGACAGCGGCGAGGACGTCACCGGTCGGCTGCGGTGATCCGCCGCGGGGCTCCATGGTCATGCCGACCGTCCGCGATCGGTCCAGTCCGTGGACGATCACCGGGGTCGAGGCCGACGCATCGGTGATCAGGCCGGCCGACTTCGGCGCGTGCGCGTTCCCGATGAGCCACAGCTGATAAGTCTGCGCGTTCGCGGGCACCGGTGCACTGTCGAGCAACACCACGGCGGTGTCCATCGACCGCGACGAGGCGACCACGACGGTCCCGGGCATGCCGGTCAGCTGTGTGCGGTGCATCTCGGCATCCTGCGCACTCATCACCGAACGGAGTTGCTCGAGTTCGGCCGAACCCGCCGCGACGGCCGGGGTGGACGGCTCCGGGGTCGACACCGACGACCGTCCGATGACGACACCGCCGATCACGAGCAGCAGTGCCGCGGCGGCCGACGCCACCGACATGGCGAGCCGACGTCGCCGGGTGCGCCGTGCGGCCAGCTCGTCACCGTGGGACGGGCCGTCGGTGTGCGGCGACTCGTCGACGGAGAGGGCAGGGATGTCCTGCGAGACCGGGCCGGAGGTGTCCGCCGGCAACGATCGCAGCGGCCGGACCGCTCCGAGACGATCCGCGGCGACGGCGTCGAGCAGCGACCGGCGCACCGCCGACGGCGGGACGACGGTGTGTTCGGCGGCCATGCGTGCGATGGCGTCGTGCGTGCGACGGATCTCGGTGACCGCGGCGACGCGACGTTCGGGGTCGACCGCCTGCAACGCGGCCTCAAACGACGCGCGCTCGGATCGATCGAGCGCGTCGATGGCGTAGAGCTCGAGCAGGTCGTCGACGAGCTCGCGAGGATCTCGGTCAGGCCTCATCGTTGGACTCCAGGCAGGACTTGAGTCGACGCAGCCCGTCCCGGATGCGCGATTTCACGGTGGGCAACGCCGCCCCGAGCTTCTCCGCCACCTGCGGGTAGCTCAGCCCGCCGTAGTACGAGAGCTCGATGCTCTCCCGCTGGGTGTCGGTGAGGGTGCCCAGGCACGCGATGACCGCGCGCCGGTCCTCGCGGGTGACCACCGATTCGACGACCTCGTCGACCTCGGTCATCGCGTTCGAGACCGTGTATTGCGTCCCACGCCGCGACGACGCCTCTTCCGAGCGGACGCGATCGACCGCTCGACGGTGCCCGATCGTCAGCATCCACGACACGACCGACCCCATGTCCGGTCGATAGTTCGAGGCGTTCTGCCATACCTGCAGGTAGACCTCCTGCAGCGTCTCCTCGGCGTAGCCGGGATCGCGCAGCACCCGCAGGATGAGGCCGTAGATTCGTGGACTGGTCGCGTCGTAGAGCGCCGCGAAGGCAGCCCGGTCGCGCGCAGCCGTCCTCTCCAACAGGTCTGCCAGTTCCGGCAGACGCGCGAGAGAACGGTCGGTCACAGGACCGACAGTAGCTTGTCTGATTCATCGCCCTACGCAATCGTGAGGACACGGTTGTGCCAGCCTGTGGCGCCACCCGGGATCGGGGGCGTGCGTTCCTCGGTCTGCAACTGACCGGTCTTGTCGGTGGCCCTGCAGTAGACGGTGTGCTGGCCAGGTGTGGCCTGCCACCGGTACGACCACTGCCGCCAGGTGTCGTTCGAGTACTCCTCGGTGAGATCTGCGGGTTCCCACGGTCCGTTGTCGATCCGCACCTCGACCTTCGAGATACCGCGATGCTGCGCCCAGGCCGTGCCCGCCAGGATGACCTCGCCGGCGGGGGAGTTCGAGAAGGGCTCGGGCCGGTCGATGCGCGACGCGGTCTTGATCGGCCCCTGCGCACCCCAGCCGCGCTTGGTCCAGTACGCCTCGGCCTTGTCGAACCGGGTGATCTCCCAGTCGACGACCCACTTGCAGGCGGAGACGAAGCCGTAGAGGCCCGGCACCACCTGGCGGACGGGGTATCCGTGTTCGAGAGGAAGGGGCTGCCCGTTCATGGCGACGGCGAGGATCGCATCGCGTCCGTCGGTGAGCGCCGAGATCGGGGACCCGGAGGTCCAGCCGTCGACGCTGGTGGAGAACAGCATGTCGGCGTCGCTCTTCACCCCGACGCGCTCGAGGATCGACTTGATCGGGTAGCCGATCCAGGTGGCGTTGCCGGCGAGGATGCCACCGACCTGGTTGGACACACAGGTGAGGGTGATGACCTTCTCCTCTGCCTGCATCCCCATCAGGTCTTCCCACGTGAGGGTCATCTCGTTCTCGACCATGCCGTGGATGCGCAGTTGCCAGTCCGCGGTCTTGAGGTTCGGGACCTGCAGCGCGGTGTCGATGCGATAGAAGTCGGAGTTCGAGGTCACGAACGGTGTCGCGCCGGGGACCTTCAGATCTGCGCCCGCGGGGATCGGCGCGGCCTTGCTGACCGGTGTCGGCAGCTTCAGCTTGCGGCGTTCGGCGATGGCGTCGCCGGCCTCGGCGATCTTCTTGCCCGCGAAGGCAACCGCTCCGGCGACCACGGCCACCGTCACCGCCGAGGAGAAGAAGAGCCGACGCGAGAGGCCGTTCTGTTCCGGTGCTGCGGCGTTGGTCCGGCCGAAGAAGCCGAGCAGTGCGCGGAGAACGATGATGCCGACGACCGCCGCGACGATCGACGGGATCGAGTAGCTCGCGTCGGCGGTGGGCCGGGCCATGGCGGCGAACACACCGAAGGCACCGAACAGCACGATGAGCACCGAGCCGATCGGACGGGTACGACGTTCGACGAGACCGGCGACCACGGCGAGCACCGCGATGCCCACGGCCATGCCGGTCAGCAGCGCGATCTTGTCGCTGGTGCCGAACTGCCGGATCGCGAATTCGCGCACCGGAGCCGGTGCGTTGTCGACCAGGTAGGAGCCGACCGCGAAGTAGGGAGAGGCGTAGGACGAGACCGCGACGGAGACGATCTCCCCGGCCGCCAGTGCGGACCCGACGGCCACGAGACCGGCCAGGGCGCCGCGGGCGGTCTTCTCGATTCGCATGATGGCCTCTCGGTGGAATACGTGGTGGAACATGGCGGCACCGCACCGGAAGGAAGTCGTGCCCTACCCGGCGAAATGCATGTGTCAAAGGTTCATCAAGCTATTCGTCGCCGACCATGAAACGGATGCCTGACGACCTCGACGTATTTCCGGGGCCGTTACCGCACCGTGATGCTTCAGATGCGTATTGACGGATTCGAGACAGAAAGTTTCGGTCATGACCCATCTGCCCGGCCGTAAGGTCCGAATGGCAAGTGACCGACAACACCAAAAGATTGGATAGGCAATGGCCCTCAAGAGGACCCAACGATTCGCCGTAGCAGTTGCAAGCCTGGGTATGGCAGTCGGCCTCGTCGCCGGTTGCTCCAGCGACGACAGCTCCGACTCCGCATCGTCCAGCACCGCCGCCACCTCGACCGCCGCGTCGTCGGCCGCCGAGAGCTCCGCCGCCAGCGCCGATCCGGCCGCTGACCTCGTCGGCTCGGGCTGCGCCTCCTACGCCGAGGCCAACGCCAGTGGCCCCGGCTCGGTCGGTGGCATGGCTTTGGACCCGGTTGCGACCGCAGCCTCGAACAACCCGCTGCTGAAGACCCTGACCCAGGCCGTCTCCGGACAGCTGAACCCCAAGGTCAACCTGGTCGACACCCTCAACAGCAGCCAGTTCACCGTCTTCGCGCCGGTCGACGATGCGTTCGCCAAGATCCCGGCGGCCACCATCGACACCCTGAAGACCGATGACGCCCTGCTGACCAAGATCCTGACCTACCACGTGATCCCGGGTCAGCTCTCGCCGTCGCAGATCGCCGGCACCCACAAGACCGTCGAGGGCCAGGACGTCACCGTCTCGGGCTCGGGCAACGACCTCAAGGTCGGCGCCGGTAACGCGTCGGTCATCTGTGGTGGCGTCAAGACCGCCAACGCGACCGTGTACCTCATCGACTCGGTGCTCATGCCCCCGGCCTGATCACTTGATCACTGATGTACCAGCTGTGAACTGACGTATCGGACCTCCGGGGCCGGTACGTCACCCACGGACAACGGACCGAAGCCATCTGCCCCTTGGCTTCGGTCCGTTGTCGTGTGTCCAGCCCATCGACCGTGCACTTATCGCCGTCGAGCGGGCAGTTGTTCGCTTCGATCGTGCGCCGTGCGACGCCGAGCGTCAGGCCTGACCGGCTGCGTGGCGGCCCGCGCGACGACCGAAGTAGGAGCCCTCGCCGAGCTGGGTTCCGCTGGCGTACCCCTTGCCGTCCTGGGCGATGTTGGCCGCGCCCGCGCCCGCCGCGTAGAGCCCCACGATCGGCGCGCCTGCCGCGGTGAGGACCTCGCCGTCGACGCTCGTCGCCAACCCGCCCATCGTGAAGCCGGCGTAGAGCGCCTTGCCCAGACTCAGATCGAATGCCGCCCAGGGGCCCTCGGTCTGCGGCGCCAACCACTCGGGGCGCTTGTGGAAATCGGGGTCCTCGCCATCGGCGGCGTGGGCGTTGTACCGCTCCATCGTCGCGACCAGACGACCGGCCGGGATCTTCAGGGCGGCCTCCATCTCCTCGATGGTCTCCCAGCCGTCGATGAACGAGATCAGCGGGAACGCAGGCCGTTCCATGTGTGCCTCGTCGACGATCAGGTAGGCCACGGCACCGGGCTGTTCCATCACGAAACCCGATGTGCGCGAATGGTAGGAGTCCTCGGCGACGAAGCGATCACCGTCGGCGTTGACGATGAGTCCGGTGATGAGCACCGAGGGTGGGTAGACCGGCGCGGTCACGAACGTCTGGTCCATGTGCTTGAGCGCCGCGCCGACCGACGCACCGAGACGGATGCCGAGCCCGTCGTCGAAGGTGTTGCCGAGTGTGTACGGCTTCTCCGACAGCGACGGCACGAACTCGTCGACCATCGACTCGTTCATGACGAACCCGCCGGCGGCGATCACCACGCTGCGCGCCCGGATCGCCCCGGTCTCGCCGAGCCGCTTCCACCCCACGCCCACCACGGCGCCGGCGTCGTCGACCACGAGGTGTCGTGCGCCGGTGTCGTAGCGGATCTCGACGTCGAGATCGGCGAGGCGCTTCACGAGGAGGTCGATCACCATCCCGGCGCCCCCGGTGTCACCGGGGACGGGCACCTTGTGGCCGCGCGGCGCGGGGATGGCGAGATCGCAGAACGGCCACACCTTCTCGTTGCCGGTGAACATGAGGCCCTCGGTGCCGGGCTGGATGACGGCCTTCTTGTCGTAGAAGCTGCGCTCGAAATGGAAGCCGAGCGCCTCGAGCCAGTCGAAGTGCTCGACGCTGTCGCGGCAATAGGCGTGGATCTTGTCGGGCTCGGGATCGCGGCTGACCGCGGTGATGTACTTCTCCATCTCCTCGGCCGAGTCGGCGTGACCCGTCGCCTGCTGCACCGCGGTCCCGCCACCGAGATAGAAGTGGCCACCCGCCAGCGAGGTGGTGCCGCCGGCGACACCGGCGCGTTCCAGGACGAGGACCGAGGCGCCGGCGGCGGCCGCCTCGACCGCCGCGCAACCACCCGAGATCCCGCACCCGACGACGAGGACGTCGACCTCGTCGGACCAGTCGGTGATGTCGGTGTGACGGATGACCTCGGGGAGTTCGGCGCGCACCGCATGTCCTCTCGCTCGTGACCCGGACGGTTCACCCGTCCGATGCGTCAAGAGTACCGAGATACTAGAACAGGTTCTAGTTTTTCCCGGTGCTCGAGGGGGACGGCCAGTCGAGGTCCATCCAGTCGACGTCGACACGGCTCGCCGCGCGAGCACCCCGCACGTCGCCCAGCGTGGCCGCGAGGACCTCCGCGGTCACCCCGCGCGCCCGGTCGGCGAGTGCGCCGAGGTCGTCGTCGTAGCGGCACATCAGACCGAGTCGCACACCGGTCACCTCACGCTCCTCCGAGGTCAGCGCGACCTCCAGCACCGGCCGCGACACCTGGCGACGGATCTCGATCATGATCACCCGACGCACCACGCGATCGGTGACGACGACCGAGGTGTGGTCGGTCGCCAACTCCGACCGCGAATGCGACAGCCTGCGCGCCGAATCGATGACCTTCGCGGTGAGCCGCTCGACGTCGGACGCCGGCGGATCCAGTTCACGACCCGCGTCGACGATCCACTTCTCGGACCCCTGATCGCTCACGTCCGTGACTGCCATGTGGTCTCCGATGTCGGTGGATCCGGTGTGGTCGGTGGATCTGAGGTGGTCGATGGACCACCCTTCGGGCGCGGGGCGCGGCCGGCCGGAGGATCGGGCCGTCTCGGGGGATCGGCTCGGCGCGCGGGCCGATCGGACACGGCCGGGTCGCGACCGGGTCGCCACGGCTCCATCCGCTCGGCGAGGCGGGCCCTGGTGCGTTGGAGATGACCCCGCACCGAGTTGGGCGTGATGTCGAGGACGCGGGCGATCTCCGGGTGCGACAACCCCTCCATCTCCCGTAGCCACCAGGTGGCGCGCGAGAGATAGGGCAGTTCGGCGAGCTCGCGTTCGAGTGCGTCGCGCAGTGAGGTGCCCATCGCATCGTCGAGAGGGGTCGGCGACGACGACGGGATCGCGGTGAGGAACTCGTCGTCGGCGGCGACCTCGCTGCGACGACGGCGCAGGTCGATGATCTTCCGGTGCGCGATCGAGAACACCCAGGTGCGGAAACTGCTCTGAAAACCGAACCGCGGCAGACCCTTCCACGCGGCCAGCAACGCCTCCTGCACCACGTCCTCGGCGTTGCCGGCGTCGGAGACCATGCGCCGCGCGTACCGCAACAGCATCGGCAGGGTTCGCCGGACCAGTTCGTCGAACGCGGCACGGTCGCCGACTGCGGCCGCCCGCGCGAGGGTCTCGTCGGACTCGTCGGCGATGTCGAGGCCGGAGACCTTCACCGGGACATCGCCCCGGGCGAGATCGTCGAGATCGGGGTCGCTGCGGGCGGGGTCAGGCGGCGCCACGGGATCCTCGGTCTGCACGTCGTGTGCCTCTCGTCGAAAGTGTGGGCCACGTCACGTTTCACCCCGCGTGCAGAACCGGCGCGGCCACCGACTCAACCATTACACCGGATCGCACCCGCGTTCGTGACAGGACGTTCGATCCGACCCGGTGCACGACGTTCGATCCAATCGAGTCCGGTCTGTCGAAAAGACCGCTCTCATGTGTTGACATGAAGGAGTGCAGATGACCACACCATCCACCGCCACGACCTCTTCGGCCGCAGCGAAGGTCTCCCCGAGCAAGGAGGTCTCCGAATCGCACCGTGACCTCGTCGGTGAGCACGGCCGTACCACCATCGCCGATCAGGTCGTCTCGAAGATCGCCGGTATCGCCGCACGCGAGATCGAGGGCGTCTACGACCTCGGCGGCCAGGCCGCCCGCATCGTCGGCCGCGTCCGCGAGGCCATCCCGGTCGGCGGCGGCCAGAGCATCACCCAGGGCATCTCGGTCGAGGTCGGCGAGAAGCAGGCCGCAGTCGATCTGGGCCTCGTCGCCAACTACGGCGTCGCGATCCACGATCTCGCCGCCGCGGTGCGCTCCAACGTCATCAACTCGATCGAGCAGATGACCAGCCTGGAGGTCACCGAGGTCAACATCGCCATCCACGACATCCACTTCGAGGACGACGAGACCACCGGCGAGACCGCGGAGCCCCGGGTCCAGTGAGTTCCGACGCCGAGGTCGCCGACGCGGTGGTCGCCGCCACCACGTCGGTGCCCGGCGTGACCGGCCTGAACTCCGGCCGGTTCGGCGAGGTGGCCACCTACACGGCCGGCCGTCGCATCGTCGGGGTCCGGCTCCAGGAGTTCAGCGGCGAGGTACACATCGAGGTCGATCTGTCGCGCAACGTGATGGACACGGCCGACGCCGTGCGAGCGGCGGCCGAGAAGGCGTCCGGACGGACCATCACGGTCATCGTCGAGGACGTGACGGTCGCCGACCCGCCCCCGGGCGAGATCGCCGATCACGACGCCGTCGTCGGCACGCAGGATCCGCCCGGTCTCGCCGCGGCCGACGGTGATCGCTGACCCGATGCCTCCGCCTTCGGACTACGCCGCCCGACGTCGGGCCGTGATACGTCAGTACCACCCCGACGTCGGCGGCGATCCGCAGGCCTTGCATCGCGAGTTGGCCCGACTCGACCGGGAATTCGGTCGAACCACCGGTGTCGACCCCGGTGCTCCCCGCTCCACCGGAGCCGCGCCCCGTGCGTCGGCGTCGCCGCGCCCCCGCGTGCGACCCACCTCACGGATACGTCGCCTCCGACGCTCGACGGTGAGGACCATCGACGCGGTGCGGGCAAGGCTCCCGCGCTCGGTCCCCGGCGCCAAGCGATACTTCGAGATCTGATCCACCGACATCGATTCGCCCGCGCGGGTCGCACCGGTGCCGATCACCCACCATCCACCGTCACACCGACCCATCAGGGGAACCACATGAACAACAACGCGACCATCGGTCTCATCGTCGGCCTGCTGCTGGCCATCGCCGCCACCACCGGCGGTTTCGGCGGCTTCATCCTCGCCATCGTGCTCGGCGCGGTGGGCCTCGCCGTGGGCCTGCACCGCGACGGGACCATCGATCTCTCCGGGCTCCTGCGGAGCCGCAACCGTGGCTGACCCGACCACCGGAGCCGCCCCAGGCGTCACCGACGGCGGCGGTCCCGGCACCACCACGATCCACGACCGGGTCGGCGAGCAGATCGGTCGCGCTGCTGCGCTGTCCATCGAAGGCGTTCTGCGCCATCGCGGATCACTCGGTCTCATCACCGGCGGGGACCACCCGAAGGTGTCGATCGACATGTCGCGTCCCCACCCGGACGTGAAGGTCGACATCGCCGTCCGTTGGCCCACCCAGGTGACCGCCCTCTGCCAGGAGGTGCGGGCCCTGGTCCACACCGAACTGGCGCGACTCACCGGCGTCACCCCGCACCGGGTCGACGTCACGATCGCCGACGTGATCGTCGCCGAGACGAGTGCGCAGAGGAGAGTGCGATGACCACACCCACGTCGCAGGGCACGCCCGACCCCGGTCCGGCGCCCCGCTTGAAGAAGATCGTCCCGCCCACCGCCACACCCGGCGCTGTCTGGATCACGTCACTGTTCGCCATCGCGCTCATCGCCCTCGGCGGTGTCGCCATCCGCGACATCTGCGTCGACCAGAAGTGGATCACCGGGTCGGGTTGGATCGCCGCCGCCTCGCGGTGGTTCGGCGACCTGTCGTGGCAGGGCTGGTTCTGGGCCGTCGCGATCGCGCTGATCGTCGTCGGGCTGTTCCTCGTGTGGACCGCGATACGACCGCGGTCGAAGACGCACATAGCCCTCGACGGGGCAGGCACTGTCGACGGTTACTCGCCGAGCACGTGGACCCGCAAGGTCGACGTCGCCCGCCGCGCGAGTGCCGTGGCACGCCAGAGCGCCGGGGTCACCCGCGCCGACAGCACGGTGAAGCGCCGCAAGGTGGTCACGCGCATCACCACCACCGACGAGGCCCCCGCCTCTGCCGATGAGGTCCGAGCGTCGATCGCCGCGTCCATCGCGACGGTTCTGCCGAAGCACACGGTGAAGGTCAAGACCATCACGATCAAGACCCCGAAGTCGCAGACGCCGCCGCCCGCAGCCGGCCGACCGAGCCTTCCGGAACCGATCGTGGAGAGCTCGGCCGACGACGAGACCGCTCCGGCGACGACAACCGCCGGCGCCACCGTCTCGACCAGCAAGGAGGTGCACTCGTGAACGTGTTGCCCACCGGTGTGAACCGGTTCATCACACTGCTCCTCGGACTCGTGTTCATCGCCGTGGGTGCGGTCGCCATCGCGTGGGAGCTCAAGGTCGCGCAGGTCCGCGATCAGCTCGACAAGATCGACCTGGGGTGGTTCGACCGTGCTCCGGACGAGAGCTGGTGGCTGTACGTCCTCATCGGGATCGCCGTGGGTGGCATCCTCATCGGACTGCTGCTGCTCGCGCTCAACAGCCGCCCCCGCAAGACCGGGACGGTCGTCCTCCCGGGCAGCGACGGATCGGGCACCCTGGCGGTCAACCCGGGCAAGATCGCGAGCGCCGTCGCCGAGGACCTCGCGCGGCACCGCCTCATCACCTCGACGCGCTCGCGGGCGGTCGACGACCGCAAGCGGGTCATGCTCGAGATCACCGTCGAGGCCGAGTCGAATCGGGACTTCGCAGAGATCACCGAGGTGGTCGGGCGCGCCGAGCAGCAGATCGCCGCCGCACTGCCGGGCAGCGAGGTCCGTCCGCGCTTCCAGATCCACATGTCGACCCCGAAGAAGGCCACACGCGTCGACTGACGATCATCGTCACGCACGAGGGGCCCGAGGCATCACGCCTCGGGCCCCTCGTCGTTCCGACCAGATGCCTACCGACGCCCGAAAGCTCCGCAGCCGCGGGCTGTTCACGCGGCACTCGTCCTACGCGGAGCGCCTGATCCGCTGGCGCTACAAACGCCCCGTAGCGCACACCCAACGAGTCGGCTCGGCCCAGATCCGCACATCAGTGCTGCGGCGCAGCAGCTAGATTGGCTGACCCGATAGGAGCGTGACGTCATGCGCTAGTTGCGTTGACTCGCAGGCGATTGCGCGCCGATAACGCTGATTAGTCAGGCGGTGGCCCGAAGTGGCAGGTAGACAACAGGTTTGCGTGGTCAGTTCGCCGTTGCGGCCACGTCGCTGTCGCGAGCGGGAACCGGACAACGAACCGTTCAATCGTCTCGAACGACTCGAAGTCTCGGACTGGACGCGGAACGCGGGTCGTCCGGGAACGGGATCCATAATTCTTGGGTCCCGACGATGGGAACCTCGCTAGCGGGCAACCGGTTGGTGAACAAGACCAGAGTGTCACCCCGCTTCGTGGCGGCCGGCGCGATCAGACCGTGAAAACCCTGTTGATGGGCGGCACCTGCGACTTCTTGGCAGGCCGCATAGGCGTCACGATCGTAGGTCTCGGACCGCATCTCTTCCAAGCTCAACCCCAGCTCCATGCGCGTTGTAGCGGTGCGCAAGTCGAGAATGTTCGTTACCGATACTTCGGCGGTGACGAGCATTCGAGGGGTGAGTGTGTCCTTGAAGTCGGCGGCCTTATCGACGACCGGGTCCACCAGATGGCGGTACGCCTCCACGATGACTGAATCGGTGGGTTGCCCGAGGTACAAAACCGGGAAGCTGTTGTTGCGGCCCCATCGCGAGTAGGCCGATCTCCCCTCCATCGCGCTGACAACGTATTTGGCCGGCAGGTGCCGATGCCAGGTCCCCGCGACCTGTGTGGGATTTTGACCGGCGATTGCGTTGGCGAGCGAATCCATGGCGACTAAAGGCCTCCGGAGATGCGATTGGCTTCCTCGAGTACGGAGTCAATGCCGTCGTGGCCGGTGAGCAGATCGATGGGTCGCTGCAAGTCGAGGTTGCGGTTGCGTGAGTTGAGCCAGATGCGAATGCCCTCGGGCGTATACGTGTCGCTGAGAAGCCGCAAGATCATCTGGACGTCAAGGAGGCGCTGGGCGCGAATGCCGGTGGGTTTGCTCGTCCCGGCCACCCACGTCTGCACGGTGCGCTCCGCCGCACCGACTGCCTTGCTGAGTTCAGTTCTGGTTAGTCCCGATTCGGTCACCTCTTCCAGGATGCGTAGGTAGGTGGTGCTGCCCTCACCCGTTCCAGCCGCGGTATTTCGTCCCCCGCTATTGCTCAACACCCCTTTATCTGTGTGCGTAGACATGGCTCTCCTCGTGGTCGGGTTGGTTCTTTATCACTCTATACACCACAAGATGCGTCTTGACCGCACCCCGAAATGCGTTCTTTCTGCGCCTAGTTTGCAGTATAAATTGCACCCCTGTGATACCGTGGGATCAACGAGACAGGAGGTGCGCGATGTCAGTTCCCATACGGCAGCCCTACAGGCAGTCGCTCCTGACCATCAGGGCGTCAGGGGCGGACAACCTCCTGATCCGTCGGCTCTACGGGCTGGAGTCGGGTTACGCCGCGGCTCCCCACCGACCTGACCGGCTGATTGTCGACGCACACGTTCCGCTATCGACGACCGGACCTGATGTTGCGTCAACGGCGCGGCGGGCTGGCGTTCCGTTCCTGATTGATCCGGAGACGCACTACCTACAGGACCTTCAGTGCGCGGCCGCGCCCTGGTGCGCAGTCCCCTACGCCAATCCCGACCTGCTGACCCCGTCTGCTCTCATGCGCGTGGACGCCCAGGACGCCCTGGTGGAAGCGGTGGTCAACTACCAGATCGAATCCGGAGCCACCGCGGTCATCGCGCCGTACGTACATATCGAGAACCCCACCGTGGGGTGGGTCCAAGTTCAGGCGGGGTTGTGGCGACGAACCATGGCCTACCTGCAGCGGGCCGAGATCAACTTGCCGGTGATCGCTGTCGTGGCCCTGGGGTGGCGATGTATGAACCCGATGGGCAGGAAAGCTCTCGACGATCTCTGGAACGGCCTGGCCGCGTTGTCTCCAGACGAGGTGGCGGTGGCGGCATCGCGCGTCCATTTGGGAGTCAAGCCCGCGGATCGCATCGGAAATCTGCTCGGGCTGGTCCGGGAGCTCTCACGCTCCTACATGGTCACGATGTGGCAGCAGGGACTTCTCGGTGAGGCGTGTGTCATCGAGGGTGCAGCAGGTTACGAGTGCGGAATCGGGTGGCGCGAGAAATGTGATCTTCAATCCCGGATGACCCAGAACCGGTCGCCAAGTACCGGCCCTCCCGGGCCGCGCCCGGTCTACATTCAGCAGGTGGGGCGGGGCGTACCCAAGCGACGGCTCGAACTCGCCCGCGCGAACCGCGCGCTGTGGGCCAGGCTGGTCTGCCACACGCCGGGGTGCTGCGCCCCCGCCGGCGACGACCTTATTGGTGACGCCCGTCGCCACGACGTCATCACCAGGGCCCGCGAACTCGAGCATCTTTCGGCCACCCCAGTACAGGCGTGGCAGTGGCACCTGCTGGCCCGACGCTTAGAAGAGGGCATAGACCTCGCGGACCGACTCAACGGGCTGGGACCGAAATCGCAGGCGCTGCCGTCGGTCGACACCAAGATCCTGCACGCCCTGCGCGAGATAGCCAACGCCAGGCGACGGCGAACCGCCACCGTGCGGCGGTCCGCGAGCTCGGCGTAACTCGCACCGACGCAGCCGAATCACCCTACACAGGAGCAAAGATGAGCAAACCGACCAGGCGAAACGTCGTGCCCAACCGCGCCGGCGGGTGGGACGTCAAAGGCGCAGGGACGCGGTCTAGCGCTCACACCGACACCCAGGCCCAGGCCGTCACACGCGCACGCGAAATCGTGAAGAACCTCGGCGGCGGCGAGGTAGCCATCAGCGGCCGCGACGGGAAGATCCGCGACTCGGACACCGTCGCGCCGGGCAACGACCCCAATCCGCCACGCGACACGAAGTAGTAAGGCAAAGACATGGACCCCCGCAACAACGACCCGCGCGGCGAACCCGCACCAGATCACGACCAACCCCCGGTCGTGGGCCACCCTGACGAACCCACTCTCGTCGACTGGGGTGAGAACGAAATATTCATGGGCGGGTACGGCTACCCCCGTAGCAACCGCACCCACTAAGGCTCACGCCCAACCCGACAGAGGTATACCCAGTGTCCAACGAAGATGCCGCCGACGACGAGACCCCAGCCACTAGCGACGAGGGCGCGACGCCCCCGCCAGGATCAGAAGAGATGAAGCTGATCGACTGGGGAGAAAACGAATCAATCACCGGTAGCGGCACACCTCCGCCACACCTCCGGTACGGCCGTGGCCGACCACGCTAAACCTGGCGAGGTTTTCGCCGACCACATCTCGGTAGTCCGAGACCTCGAGTTCAGTCGCATGAAGACGCTCGAGGGGCGCGGTGAGCTGGTGTTCAGAACCGACCTGGCGATCTTCGCGGCTGTCGTCGCCGCAGCGGCACTGGTTATCGGTCGGTCAACACCGGCTCAACTGCACACAGCAACTGTATGGGCCCTCCTGGGGAGTGTCCTCTTCCTCATTCCTTCGCTTTGCTACGGGGCGTTGGTGCAAAGCGGAACCAGCAAGTACTCCCTGACGAAAGAACAAACCCTCCAGACCATGGTCAGGGAGAAGTGGGATGCACCCGAACGCGAAGCCCGGTTCATAATCGCGAGCCGAGACGTCGAGTCAATCGGCACTTTGCGCACCGCTAACCAACGGCGAGCCAAACGCCTCCAGCGCGCAGTGTTCTTTCAGATCACATTCGTCTTGCTCGTCGTTGTCGCTGTGGTCGTCGAGGCCTTCGCTCGAATCGGATGAACCGATGCGGTTGCTGGCGTCGTTGCCGCACACCAATAGCGGGACATGAACAGGATTTTCACGCGAAGAGTACGAGCTGGGTCGGTGCAACACGACACCCTACGGGGGCGCACACATACCAGGGCTCCGGTCGATGGGTTCGAGTCGATGACGCGGGATGGATCTATCTAGGCGGCTTGTACTGCGGCTGGGCCGCCGAAAGCCATAGCGGTGATGACCGGGGGCGTGGATCGGTACCGCCGGTGCCGTCTAACAGCGACCCGAGGTCCTTCCTCGTCTGATGCTGTTGCCTCAACAAGCCGTTCATGTCTACACCGTCAGGGCAGCTCACGCGTTCCGGCGTGCGACCGCTCGGGCTTGAGGTCGCGCCTCAGGTCTACCGCCGTCCGAAGCTGCGCAGCCGCAGGCTGTTCGCCACCACGAACACCGACGAGAACGCCATGGCCGCCCCCGCGAACATCGGGTTCAACAGTCCCGACGCGGCGAGCGGCAGGGCGGCGACGTTGTAACCGAACGCCCAGAACAGGTTCGCCCGGATCGTCGAGAGCGTCCTGCGGGACAGCGTGATCGCGTCGACCGCGACCCGGAGATCGCCGGACAAAAGGGTCAGGTCGGACGACTCGATGGCGACATCGGTACCGGTTCCCATGGACAGGCCGAGGTCGGCCTGGGCCAGGGCGGCGGCGTCGTTGACGCCGTCTCCGACCATCGCCACCCGCGCCCCCTGTGACTGCAGGTCGCGCACGATCGACACCTTCTGTTCCGGTACGACACCGGAGTGCACGGTGTCGATACCGACCTCGGCGGCCACCGACCGTGCCGCGCCGTCGTTGTCACCGGTCAGCAGGATCGGCGTGAGTCCGAGCTCCCGCAGCCGCGCGATGGCATCGGCGGCACCGGGTTTGACCTCGTCGGCCACCACGACGACACCGCGGACCGCGTCGCCCCATCCGACGGCGATGGCGGTCGCGCCGGAGGCCTCCGCCGCGTCGATCCGGTCGCGCAGCTCGACGTCGATGTCGCCTCCGGTCTCGCTCGCGACCCAACCGACCCGTCCGGCGACGACGTCCACCCCGTGCACGCGGCCACGCACGCCGTGGCCGGCGACGTTGTCGAAATCGGTTGCCTGCGTGAGGTTGCGGAAGCTGGCGCGGCCGGCCGCCGCGATGGCGCGGGCGATCGGATGCTCCGAGAGGCTCTCGACCGACGCGGCGACCTCGAGGACCCGGTCGGCATCCGCGCCGACAGATCCCACGACGTCGGTGACGGTCATGACGCCGGTGGTGACGGTGCCGGTCTTGTCGAGCACCACGGTGTTGACGCGGCCGGCGCGCTCGAGGACCTGCGGTCCACGGATGAGGATGCCCAGGTGCGCACCACGCCCCGTACCGGCCATCAGCGCGGTGGGTGTGGCCAGCCCGAGGGCGCACGGGCACGCGATGATCAGCACGGCCACCGCCGCGGTGAACGCCGCCGAGAGCCCGCCGCCGGCGACGAGCCATGCGGAGAAGGTGACGACCGCGAGGACCAGCACCACCGGGACGAACCAGGCGGAGATCGCATCGGCGAGCCGCGCCACGTTCGCCTTACCGTTCTGCGCGTCCTCCACCAGACGGGCGATCTGTGCGATCTGGGTGTCGGCACCGACGGTGGTGGCCCGGACGGTGATGGCACCCGAGGTGTTGACGGTGGCGCCGACCACCCGGTCTCCCGGGCCGACGTCGACGGGCACCGACTCCCCGGTGATCACCGACGCGTCGACCGCAGACGTCCCCGACACGACCTCACCGTCGGTCGCGATCTTCTCCCCGGGCCGTACGACGAATCGATCGCCGACGACGAGATCGGCGGTGTCGATGGTCTTCTCGACCACACCGTCGGGCCCGTCGACGAGAACGGTGGCCTGTTTCGCGCCCAGTTCGGCGAGTGAGCGCATGGCGGCACCGGCCTGTCGGGTCGAACGCGCCTCGAGGAACCGTCCCGCCAGCAGGAACGTCGTGACCCCCGCGGCGACCTCGAGATAGATGTTCGCCGAGGCGTCCCCGCGCTCGAGCGTGAACGAGAACCCGTGGCGCATACCGGTCATCCCGGCCGAGCCGAAGAACAGCGCGTACAGCGACCATCCGAACGCGGCGAGGATGCCGATGGAGACGAGGGTGTCCATCGTGGTGGCGCCGTGGCGCGCGTTGGTCCACGTGGCGCGGTGGAACGGCCACGCCCCCCACACCACCACCGGCGCGGCCAGGGTGAGCGAGAGCCACTGCCAGTTGTCGAACTGGATCGCCGGGATCATCGCGAGCGCGACCACCGGGATGCTCAGCGCCGCACTGATGATCAGGCGTTGCCGCAGGGCGGCGGCGTCCCCGCCGTGGTCCATGTGACCGTGCCCGGCCTCGGAGTCGTGGTGGCCGTGCTCGGCATCGGAGTCACCGCGGGTGTGCGGGGGCCGACGCGTCGACGCCGAATACCCGGCGGCGGCAACGACATCGGCGAGGTCGGAGGTGCTCACCGAATCCGGGTGATGCACCTGCGCGGTCTCGGTGGCGAAGTTGACCGTCGCCTCGACGCCGTCGACCTTGTTGAGCTTGCGTTCGATGCGCGACGCACACGAGGCGCACGTCATGCCCGCGATGTCGAAGACATCAGTGACCTTGCCGGCGTCGACGACGGCCACCGAGCGGTCGTCGGTGTGGAGGGCCGCATCGCCCGACGCGGTCACGGTGCGACCAGCTCGTACCCGGCCTCGGTCACCGCCGCGGCGATCGCCGCGTCGTCGATCGGTCCGGAGCCGCGTACCGTCACTGCGCCCGAGGCGAGGTCGACCGCGACCTCGCGGACGCCGGGCACCTCGGAGACCTCTTCGGTCACCGAGGCGACGCAGTGCTGGCAGGTCATGCCGCGCACGGTGTAAGTGGTGGTCGTGTCGTCGTTCATGGTGTCTCCCTTCAGGATGTGACTCGGGCTCAGGACTTGACGAGGCGGGTGATGGCGTCCATCGCCTCGCGCACCTTGACCTGGCCGAGGTCGTCGCTCTCCTGAGCGGCGTTGATCACGCAGTGGTTCATGTGTTCCTCGAGCAACCCGAGGCTGACCGCCTGCAGCGCCTTCGTCATCGCGGTCACCTGGGTGAGGATGTCGATGCAGTAGGCCTCTTCGTCGACCATCCGCTGCAGTCCGCGGGCCTGGCCCTCGATCCTGCGCAGACGCTTGAGGTAGTCGTCCTTGCGCTGGATGTAGCCGTGCTGTGCACCGTCCATGACCGCGATCCCTTCCACCGGCGTGATACCCCCATCAGGTATACACCTTCACGCCAAAGTACGGTACCCCCCTACCGTATGTGGAGCGCAAACCTCGACCGACGATCCTCGTCCCAGACGTGCGGGCGTCAGCGGTCGGTGCGACTCTCCGATCGAGAGCGTTCGAGGCGCATGGCCTCGGCGAGGCGCGAGAGCGCCGCCACGACGTCGTCGAGCGCGTCGGGCACCGAGGGCGCCGCGGGGACATCGCGGTGCGCATCGACATCCGGTGTCGTGCGGACAGCGCGACTGCGCAGGTTGGGGATGTCGCCGGTCGGGAAATCGCCCGCGAGGATGTCACCGCTCGAGAACTCGCGACCGGGGACGTCACCGGCGGAGGCCACGGGACGGCTCCCCTCGACGCGGGGCGGATCGACAAGGGGGTCACCGAGGGGGTCGGCGGGAGCGGGCGCCTCGGAGCGCTCCGCGTGCGCGAAACGGGCCATCGTGGTGACCGACCCATGTCCGTTGGTGTTCACGGTGTCGATGTTCGGGGTGTGGGTGTCCTGGCTGTGGGAATTCGGACTGTGGGTGGTCGGGCCGCCGACGTGGCGGCGTCCTCCGCCGACCGACGGGGCGTGGCCGTTGGCCGGGGCGAACCAGTGGTCGCCTCCGTGGCCCTCGAACAACATGCACCGACCGGGCGATGTGCACGGGTTGCGGTCGATGAGCGACTGCGCGTGCTGGTCGCGGTCGTTCCACTCGAGCCAGAGCCGGCGGTCGAAGCGTGGGACGACCTCCGCATCGGTCGCGTGATCGCCGCGGTGCCCGATGCTCAGACGGCAGCCCAGCACCCACCCCGTGTCGGTGGTGTCGCCCAGCGCGGATCTCTCCGCACCGGTGCAGATCACCGTCGACCAACATCCGTCGTGCATTGTCGATACCCCCAGACCCACGTACCCACGGCTCGTCTGCCCCGGGCCGTGACAGGACCGGGATCAGGGCGAAACCGCGGTCCCCTGCCGGACAGACTAGTGCGAACAGACCACAGACGGGACCGCCGCTGTCCGATTCGCTCGGCAGCCGGTCGAAAGTTCACTCGATCGGCTGAAGTCTGTCGTCGCGATCGGTCGGTCGTGTGCCGTCACGGCCGCCGCGTTCCGCGCGTTCGGCCATCCGGATGCCGCGACCGATCACCACACCGACACCGAGGGCGATCGCCGACCAGCCCACAGCGACGGTGGTACCGATCGCCGCGATGAGGGTGATGTCCATCGGGTCGTCCTCTCTCGTCGCCCTCGATTGTGAGGATCGATCCTGAGAGAACGCTGTCGCGGAGGTAGATGTTCGATCACATCTCGACGGTCACCCGCCGCGGAGCTGAGAACCTGCTCAGAAGCCCAGATCGCGACCGATGATGTCCTTCATGATCTCGGTGGTGCCGCCGTAGATGGTCTCGATCCGCACGTCGGTGTACATCCGCGAGATCGGGTACTCGGCCATGTAGCCGTAGCCGCCGTGCAGCTGCAGGCAGGTGTCGACGATGCGCTTGGCGAGCTCGGTGCACCACCACTTCGTCTTCGAGGCGTCGACGGCGGTGAGCTCACCGTCGACCGCGCCCTGGATGCAGCGGTCGACGAACGCCTGGGCGATGTCGAGCTCGGTGGCGATCTCGGCGATCTTGTGGCGGTTGGCCTGGAACGACCCGATGGACTGGCCGAACGCCTTGCGCTCGGCGACATAGGTCAGCGTGTCCTCGAACGCCTTGCGGGCACCGGCGACCGCGCCGACACCGATCGCCAGTCGCTCCGAGGGCAGGTTGTGCATCAGGTGATAGAAGCCCTTGTTCACCTCACCGACCACGTTGGCGACCGGCACCCGCACGTTCGTGAAGCTCAGCTCGGCGGTGTCCTGGGCGTGCTGGCCCATCTTGTCGAGGTTGCGACCGCGCTCGAAGCCCTCCATGCCGCGCTCCACGGCCAGGAGGGTGAATCCCTTGTGTCCCGCCTCGGGATCGGTGCGGGTCACCACGATGACGAGGTCGGCGTTGATACCGCAGGAGATGAAGGTCTTCGCGCCGTTGAGGACCCAGTGGTCGCCGTCGAGCACCGCGGAGGTCTTGATACCGGCGAGGTCGCTGCCCGCGCCCGGCTCGGTCATCGCGATGGCGCCGATGATCTCACCCGAGGCAAACCCGGGGATCCAGCGCTGCTTCTGCTCGTCGGTGCACAGCTTCTTGAAGTAGGGACCGATCACGTCGTTCTGCAGCGTGAACGCCGGAGCGCGCGAACCGAACTTCGCCATCTCCTCGATGACGACGGCGTTGAACCGGAAGTCGTCGATGTCGGAGCCGCCGTACTCCTCGGGCATGTAGAAGCCCACGAGTCCGGACTCGCCGGCCTTCTTGAACACCTCGCGGTCGATGATCCCGTCGCGCTCCCACTGATCGGCGTACGGGGCGATCTCGCGCTCGACGAATGCCTTCGCCGACGCGCGCAGCTGGTCGTGTTCGGACTCGAAGACAAGACGCTTCATCGTGGGATCACCTTCACATCGTTCGCCGCGAGGACGCTTCACCGAGCGCTCGCTCTGTCACCCCCACGGTACGCCGATGACACACTTCCTGACAATCGTTTCAGTTTTTGGCATGCCCGCCCGCCGCGCTCCCGGCCGCCTGTCTCGCCGTCTGTTTCGCAGTGGTCCCGTCGTGCAATAGCGTGACGATCCGATGCCACGTCAGCGGGCGTCGGCGAGGATCCACACAGCACCTGAGGGGGTGGCGGTGAGCGCGACCGCGACATCGGAAACCGTCCAGTTCACCGCACCCGACGGTGTGCGTCTGTGCGGTACGCGGTGGGAACCGTCGGGACCCCCCTGGGGCACCGCGGTGATGCTGCACGGCGGCGGGCAGACCCGGTGGTCCTGGAAGGCGACGGGCGAACTCCTCGCCGCCGCGGGCATGCGGGTGGTCACCCTCGACTGTCGCGGACACGGCGACAGCGGGTGGTCGCCCGACGGCTTCTACAGCATCGAGATGTTCGCCGACGACGTCCACACGGTCATCACCGAGATCGGTGGACCGGTGACCCTGATCGGCGCCAGCGTCGGCGGTCTCACCGGCATCACCGTGGCCGACCGCTTCGGTCCCGAGGCCGTCTCCGCCCTCGTTCTCGTCGACGTGGTGCCGCGCTACGACCGCGCCGGCAGCGCCCGCATCCGACATTTCATGCGCAGCGGCATGGAGGGCTTCGACTCCCTCGAGCAGGCCGCCGACACCGTCGCCGGGTATCTGCCGCATCGCGAGAGGCCCCGCAGCACAGCGGGTCTCACCCGCAATCTGCGACAGCGGTCCGACGGCCGCTGGTACTGGCACTGGGACCCGCGGGTGATCGACCAGAAGACCCTCGACCGCATCCCCACCGACTATCTCGACGACGCCGCAGCGGGACTCGACATCCCGATCATGGTGGTACGCGGCAAACTGTCCGACGTGGTGCCCGAAGACGTCCTGAACGCCTTCTGCGAGCGGGTGCCCCACGCCCGGGTCGCCGAACTCCGCGACGCCGGGCACACCGCGGCCGGCGACGACAACGACGCGTTCACCGCCGCGGTCGTCGACTTCGTGGGCGATCTGCGCGACTGACGGCTGCGGGGCGGATCACGCGGCGGGCAGGTCAGGCGACGACCGGGCTCTCGATCGGCGTCGCTGCGGCCCAGCGCATCCCATCGATCCCGGGCGTCACCGCACCCGGATCGCCGATGCGGGCCCAGTCGAGGCGTGACACCGGATCGGCCAGCGGGCGATCGGCGCGCCGGTGACATCCACGGGACTCGTCGCGGTGCAGCGCGGCCGCCACCACCGCGCCGGCGACCATCGTGGCCGCGGCGTCGGCGACATCGGCGAACGATCGCAGCGGCCGCACCGGGGCGCCCGCGACCAGATCTGCGACGGCGGACAGACCCGCGGCGTCCCGGGTGACACCGGCTCCGGCCGACATCGCGTCCTGCAGCACCGTGCGGTCGCATCGTACTGCGCGGGTGAGCATCTCGACATCGACCGGGGCCGTCGGCACACCGGCACGATCGGCCGCCGCCTGCGCGACCCGGCGCCCCATCACCAGACCCTCCAGCAGACTGTTCGAGGCGAGACGGTTCGCGCCGTGCAATCCGGTGCGTGCGACCTCCCCCGCGGCGAACAGTCCGTCGACGGTGGTGTCGCCGCGCTCGCCGGTGACCACGCCACCGCAGAGGTAGTGCGCCCCGGGGACGATCGGGATGAGGTCGGTGCGGGGATCGAGGCCGATGGCGCGCACACCGGCGGTGACCGTCGGGAACCGTTGTGCGACATCGGGTACGTCGCGGGCATCGAGGTACATGCACGACCGGGCCGAGGCCACCATCGCCGAGTGCACGGCGTGCGCGACGACGTCACGCGGGGCGAGATCGCCGAGCGGGTGGACGCCCGCGGTGATCGAGACACCGGCCGCGTCGACGAGACGGGCCCCCTCGCCGCGCACGGCCTCGCTGATGAGCGTGCGCCGACCCCGCGCACCCGCGGTGTAGAGCATCGTGGGGTGGAACTGCACGAACTCGAGGTCGGCGACCGCGGCACCGGCACGCAGCGCGAGCGCGACCCCATCGCCCATCGATCCCTCGGGATTGGTGGTGGCCGCATAGATCTGGCCGATACCGCCGGTGGCGAGCAGCACGCTCGGTGCATGGGTGGTCACCGCGCGTCCCGTCCCGTCGCGCGCGGTCACACCGACCGCGCGTCCCTCGGAATCGGTGGCGATGGCGATGACCATGGTCTCGGCGCGGACACCCACGCGCCCGGTCACCATGTGCGGACGCAGCGCCTCCCACAGCGCGCGCTCCACCTCGGCCCCGGTGGCGTCGCCACCGGCATGGATGATCCGCCGCACGGAGTGTCCACCCTCGCGGGTCCGCAGCAGTGTCCCGTCGGCGTGGGCGTCGAACCGCGCGCCCCACGAGATCAACGCCGCGACGGCATCGGGGCCGTCGGCGAGGATCGACCGGGCGGCGAGGGGGTCGGTGTGGCCGGCGCCCGCGGCCACGGTGTCGGCGAGGTGCGCATCGACCGAGTCGGCGGGATCGGTGGGGTCGACGACGGCGATCCCACCCTGTGCGTAGCGCGTGGAGGTGTCCGATCCGGGGGTCCGCCGGGACCCCTTGGTCACCACGATCACCGACAACCCGAGTTCGGCGGCGTGGATCGCCGCGGTGAGACCTGCGACGCCGGCACCGACGACCACGAGGTCGGCGCGATTCCCGTCGTGTGCCATGTCGCCTCCCGGCTGCATCGGATCCGGTTTTCGACTGTCAGTCGAAAACAGGGTCCACGCTACGCCAGTGTGCGGCGATCCGGGTGACTCAGGTGTCGAAGGTGACGGTGACCTCGTCGGACACGGGCACCGCCTGGCAGGCCAGCGTCAGTCCCATCGCGAGGTCGGAGTCGACGAGGGTGTCGTTCTTGCGCATGTGCACCTCGCCGCTGACCACGCGGCAGGCGCACGAGCTGCACTCCCCCTCGCGACACGAGAACGGGGCGTCGTGTCCGGCGGCGAGCAGCACGTCCAGCAGCGTCGCCGACCGCGGCCAGGCGAGGTCGATCGACGTCCCGGCCAGGGTGACCGCGACCGACGCGTCGTCGTCGCCGCTGGAGACCGACACCTCGATCTCGCTGAACGGGTCGCCCGACAGCGAGATGTACCGCTCGGTGTGGGTGAGCGCGGCCGGGATACCGATCTGCTCGGCGGTCTCCTCGACCACCGCCATGAACGGCGGCGGCCCGCAGATGAACAGCTCCCGATCGGCCTCGTCGCGCATGAGGTCGGCCATGGCCGCGGCGTCGGGCAGACCGCGCTCGGTCTCGAGCCAGTGCGTCACGGCGAAGCGGTCGGGGAACTCGGCGACCATCTCGTCGATCTCGGCGGAGAAGATCGCCGAGTCGGCGTCGCGGTTGGCGTAGATGAGGTGCACCGACGACAGTCCGCCGATGAGGGTCGACTTCGCGATCGACATCAGCGGGGTGATGCCGCTGCCCGCGCCGACGAGCAGGAGATCGTTGCCGTAGGAGCGCGGATAGAACGATCCCGACGGGCTGAGCACCGTGATGCGTTCGCCGACGGTGACGTTGTCGCACAACCATCCCGAGGCGACACCGCCGTTCACGCGCTTGACCGTGACGATCAGGTCGTCGTCGAGATGCGGCGAGCTCGACATCGAATAGCACCGCGCGACAGCGGTTCCCGAGCCGTCGGCGCCGGGGATCTTCAGGGTGAGGAACTGCCCCGGGTGGTACCGGAACCGGCTGAGGATGCGGTCGGGGACCTCGAAGACGATGGAGACCGAATCCGGGGTCTCGCGGATGACGTCGACGACCTCGAGTTCGTGGGCGCGGCTCTCGAGCCGGCTCGCCGCCGCCTGCTCCGGCGTGTCGGACGTGCTCACTGGCCGATGCGCTGGCCTGCGGCCATCGGTCGGGCCATCACGTCCTGGTAGCGGCCGCCGAGCAGTCGCGGGAGGGCGTCGAACAGACGGGCGTCGGGCCCGATGAGCACCTTCGGCTTGTTCTTCTCGATGCCCTTGATGATCTTCTTCGCCGCGGTCTCGGGGCGGGTGAAGGCGATCTTCTGGAAGTTGTCGTCCTTGACCTTCAGGTCCTGGGCGAACTCGCCGCTCTGTCGGCCGTTGCGGACGATGCCGGTCTTGATGCCGCCCGGGTGCACACACGTGACGCCCACGTTGTGGCCGGCGCTGATCATCTCCTGGCGCAGCGACCCGGTGAACCCGCGGACGGCGAACTTGGCTGCGTTGTAGGCACTCTGGGCCGGGATCGACATGAGACCGAACACCGACGACACGTTCACCACATGGCCGTCGCCGGAGGCGATGAGGTCGGGCAGGAAGGCCTTCGTGCCGTGCGCGACACCCCAGAAGTCGATGCCCATGATCCAGTCGAAGTCGTCCCACGTCATGTCGAGGATCGACGCGCTCAGCGAGACACCGGCGTTGTTGATGATCACGTTCGCGCCACCGAAACGGCTGCGGACGTCCTCGGCGTGGGCGAGGAAAGCCTCGCGGTCGGCGACGTCGAGGGCGAACGGGGCCGCCTCGGCGCCGGCCTTCTCACACAGCGCCACCGTCTCCGACACCGCGTTGAGGTTGACGTCGGACAGGGCCAGGCGCGCACCCTTGCCGGCGAGTTGGACGGCCAGGCTGCGGCCGATCCCCGATCCCGCCCCGGTCACGACGACGGTCTTGCCCGCAAGTGTCTTCAACGCAGTGTCATGCTTTCTCGTAGAGCCGTTTTCGTACCACTCCGCCGGACGGCAGAGCGAGATGTCCGAACGGGTCGACCCGCACGGATGTGTCGGCGAACGGGCCGATCAGCGACGGCGGCGGCCGCCTTCGAGCTGGCTGAGCACCTCGTCGGGCAGCGACCGCGACATCTTGTAGATCTTGGTGGTCAGACGTCCCTTGATGAGACCGGCCTCGTAGAAGAACGTCAGCATCGGTCCACACATGAACGTGGCGTTCTCGCGGTAGCGCGGCGACCGCTGCGCGGCCTTCCAGCCGGCGAGCTGACCGATGCCGACCGACCGGTACGCCTGCGAGTCGACCAGGGTCGGCATCACGAACAGGGTCAGCAGTGCGATGAGGACGCGATTGACCGCGAGCGAGATCGGGCCGCACTTCTCGGTGGCCTGGATCAGCTCGTTGCGGGCGAAGGTGATGTGCCGCGCCTCTTCGAGGACGTGGATCTTCATCAGCTGGCGCACGTGCGGCTGGATGGTCTCGTCGGCCATCGACTCACGCTGCACGCGGTCGAGCACCTCCTCGACGAGCAGGGTGCCGGCGTAGACCAGCGGGCCGTGGGGGATGAAGCCGATGAGCCGCAGCGGCATCGACAGCAGCTTCGGACGGCGGTACGGCTCCATCTCGGTCTTGTTGATCAGGCGACCGAACATGGTCGAGTGCCGGGTCTCCTCGGCGATCTCGGTGAGCGAGTACAGGGTGTGCTCGTCGGCGAGGTTGTCGTTGGTGAACACCCCACGAAGCAGGTTGGTGCACAGCCCGACCTCGGCGTTGATGCCGTAGGTGAGGATCGCGACGGCCTCGGCGCGGCTCAGCGTCAGTTTCTGCGCGTCGTCGAGTCCCTCGTACAGCTCGGTGCCGAAGAGCGTGCCGCGCTTCTCGGTCGACCAGGCCTTCTCGGGGTCGATGTCGGCGTCCCAGTCGATGTCGAGCTCACCGTCGTAGGCACGATCCGCGGTCGACCGCAGCAGACGCTCGGCGATGGCCATGCGCTCGTCGATCTCCGACGGCGTGGGCCCTGCGGGCGTGGTGGCGGGCGCGTAGTTGTCGACGGTCACGATGAGTTCCTCTCACACAGGGTTTGACGAGCTCGAACGCCGCACGCAGGGCGTGGGCATGACAGTTGTTGAGTAAACGGTACTGGGCTGACAGAGGGTGTCAAGACGTCCATCAACGATCCACCGACCCCGGTAGGACGGTCTCCGGGCGTCGCGACGCGGCGGGGACGATGTGCACGAGCCGACGGCTCAGGGCGTCGCCGAACAGGCCGTGCGCCCTCGCCAGGTCCAGGTACTCGGCGAAGAACAGGTCCAGGCGTGCACCGCGCCGATTGCTGCGCCGCGCGGCCCACTGACTCCGACGCACCATGAGGCCGGTCTCGCGGTAGGCCTCGGGTGCGATCAGGGTGCGGGCCACCATGCGGAGCACGAGACCCGACACCACCGAGTAGAAGAAGGTGCGCAGCGGTCCCTTGCGGTCCATCGACGCCTCGAAGTCGAGGCGCGCGAAGTCATTGAGGCGGCGCGTCGAGCGTTCGTGCAGGTCCGCGACCTGCCGCACGTGCGGTTGCACCGACCGGTCGGCAGCGAGGGTGGTGACCAACGCTCGGGTGCACGATTCGGCCATGAGGTAGATCGACGCGGTCATCGCACCCGCCGGGATCAGCAGGGTGTAGCGCTCGAGGAGCCATGCCAGCCGGGGGTGCGGGTGCGGGGGCAGGCCCGTCACCGTGATCAGTCGACCGAACATCGCGGTGTTCGTGGTCCGGATGTTGATGGTCGCGAAACCCCAGCGCGCGGTGTCGTCGGCGAGGGTCTGGTCCTCGCCGATCCGTCGGAACTCGAGCATCGACTGCGAGGTGTTCGCGAAGACGCACAACGTGAGGAGGTTCACCAGTTCACGGCGGGCGAGCTCGGCCCGCTTCGGGGCGGGCATGCGCTCCCACAGCCGCGTGCCCGACACCGACACGAGGTGCTCGGGCAGCCAGGCGGCGTTCTCCGACGGGGTGGCCGACCAGTCGATGTCGAGATCGGCGTCGAAACGCTCGTCGACGGTGGCGATGAGGAACCGCTGGGCCGCACGTTCCCGGTCGGCGATGGAGCGACGACGCGGCCGGCGATCGGCATCGGGGGCCGCGTCGGCCGCGCCGACCCGGTCGATTCCGATGTTCGAAGTCATCACATTCCCCATTCGCGGACCTGTTGCACGATGTGACCCCGAATCCTACGTAATCCGGGGCTCATATGTAATTCAAGGCACATGCGGGCGGAAGTGGAAGACACATCACCGCACTTGAGGAGAGGGGACAGCGCCATGACCGAGGATCTGGGACGTGCCACGCCGCGCTCGCCGCACGACGATTCCGACTACCGCGGCGACGCGGCCATCGTGATCAAGGGGGTCGAGATCCCCGTGACGGTCGAGATGAAGGGGTACCGCGAACCCATCGACGGCATCTATCGATGGATCGGTCGCGTCGGCAAGAACGAGCGCCTCACCGCCGCCGTCGGCGACGCCAAGCGCATCCGGGTGATCGTGAAGACGCCGCACAGTGCACAGGAGGCCTACCTGGGCGATCCCGATTTCTGGGACCGCTTCCGGATCAACGGCAAGAGCACCCCGCCGTTCGCGGTCGCCAACGACATCGACGCCGACGATCCGGACACCGCGACCGCCTGACCGCACCCCGTCGGTGGTCCGATGTGGGCGAGGTGTGTGCGCAATGCCCGATTCGATGGAAACGTGGGGTGATGACGCTCGCGCACACCGATCCCAGCCGCCACGACCGCGCCGACCGTGGTGCCCCCGCACTGGTGCTGGGACCCCTCCTCCGGTTCGTCGACGAGTCGCGCGCGACCATCTGGGTCGAGACCGACCGGGCCACCGAGGTGCGCATCGACACCTCGGTCGGTGTCTCGGCGCGGACCGACACCTGGGGCGTCGGTGGACACCACTACGCGATCGTGGTGCTCGAGGGCCTGCCGGCGGACACACAGGTCGACTACTCGGTCGTCCTCGGTGACGACACCGGTTCCGACGCGGTGTGGCCGCCCGACGGCGAACAGTGCCGACTGCGCACCGCGGCGGTCGGGGCCGACGTCACGATCGCGTTCGGCTCGTGCCGTCGCGGTGACACCTACGACGAGGAATCACTCGGACGGATCGGTGCGGACGCGCTCGTCGGCCTCGCGCACCGGGTGAACACCGAGGCGCCGCAACGCCGCCCCGATCTGTTGATGCTGCTGGGCGACCAGGTGTACGCCGACGACCCGTCACCGGAGATCCTCGCGCGCCTGCACCGGCACCGCGCACAGACCGGCGGGCAGGGCGGTCCGGTCCCGGGTCGGGGGGCGTTGGACGACGAGGTGGCCGACGAGATCTGCGACCTCGAGGAGTACACCTGGCTCTACGCCGAGTCGTGGGGGACGCCCGAGGTGCGCGCACTGATGGCGGCCGTTCCCAGCTGCATGATCCTCGACGACCACGACCTGCGCGACGACTGGAACTCGTCGATGGACTGGCGGCGCACCGTCACCGCCGCGCCCTGGTGGCCGCGCCGGGTCGTCGGCGCCTTCACCTCGTACTGGATCTACCAGCACCTGGGCAATCTCTCGCCCGAGTCGCTCGCCATCGACCCCGTGTACGCCGCGGTGCGCGGGGCGGCCACCGACGCCGACCGCGAGCAGATCCTCGCCGACTTCGCCCTGCGCGCCGACGCCGAACCCGATTCCGCGCGATGGAGTTTCGTCCGCGATCTCGGCGCCACCCGCCTCATCGTGATCGACTCGCGCTGCTCCCGCGATCTCGATCCGGAGCGTCGCACGATGCTCGACGACAATGAATGGCAGTGGCTGCGGACGGTCGCCACCGAGACCGACGCGCGGCACATCGTGTTCGGCACGTCGTTGCCCTATCTGATGCTGCCGGCGCTGCATCACCTCGAGCAGTGGAACGAGGCCGTCGCCCAGGGTGCCTGGGGTCCGCGGGCGGCGAAGCTCGGCGAGAAGCTGCGCCTGGAACTCGATCTCGAACACTGGGCGGCGTTCGACAACTCCTTCGACGCGATGGCCGACCTCGTCGGCGAACTCACCTCCCGCGCCACACCACCGGCCTCGGTGGTGTGGCTCTCCGGTGACGTGCACTGCTCCTACGTCGCCGAGGCGGAGTTGGTCGGCCGCGCCACACCCGACACCACGCTGTGCCAGCTGACGATGTCGCCGTTCCGGAACCCCTTGGAGCGCCCCGTGCGCGCGGTCAACCGGATCGCCGTGAAGGCACCGATGGTCAAGCTCATGCGGGCGCTCGCCAAGCGCGCCGGGGCGGGCCCGTCACCGATGTCGTGGAAGGCGACGGCCGGGCCCTGGTTCGACAACGGCGTGATGTCGCTGACGGTGAGCGGTGAGCGGATCAGCGTCCGCGTCGAGCACGCCTTCGTCGACGACGATGGCGCACAACGGTTGTCGCAGACCCACGTCGCAGATCTCACCGCCGGCCCGGCGACCTCAGCGGCGCAGTGACGCCAACAGACCCTCGGGCAGTGACCGCGACGCCCGGTACAGCAGCGTGGTGACGCGACCGCGGATGAGACCGGCCTCGCCGAAGAACCGCAACATCGGTCCACAGGCGAACGTCGCGTTCTCGCGGTAGTGCGGCGAACGCTGCGCCACCAGCCAGCCGCGGGTCGGTGAGATGCCGACCGAGATGTAGGCGCGGGGATCGATCAGCGTCGGCATCACGATCAACACCAGCAGCCCGATCAGCACCCGGTTGATCGCGAGCGAGATCGGCCCACAGTTCTCGATCGCCCGCACAAGTTCGGTACGGGCATAGGTGATGTGGCGGGCCTCCTCGAGGATGTGGATGCGCATCATCTGTCGGACGTGGGGCTGCACGTTCTCGTCGCGGGTGGCCTCGCGCTGCACCGCGTCGAGCATCTCCTCGACGATGAGGGTGATCGCGAAGATGAGCGGCCCGTGGGGAACGAAACCCATCAGGCGCAGCGCCCAGTTCAGTGGAGCGGGCGCGGGCCAGGCCGGCATCTCCGCCTTGTTGATCAGGCGCCCGAACATCGTCGAGTGCCGGGTCTCCTCGGCGACCTCGGTCAGCGAGTACAGCATCTGCGGCTCGGTGAAGTCCTCGACGTGAAAGACCCTGCGCAGCAGGTTGTTGCACAGTCCCATCTCCGCGACGATGCCGTAGCTCAACACCGCGACCGCCTCGGCACGCCCCAGCGTCAGCTGCTGTTCGGGGGTCAGCGAATCCCACATCTTCGTGCCGAACAGCGTGCCGCGGCACTCGGTGAGCCACGCCTTGGTGGGGTCGAGGGGGGCGTCCCAGTCGATGTCGAGCTCGCCGTCGAGGGCGTTGTCGGCGGTCGAGCGCAGCAGTCGTTCCGCGGTGGTGCGCGGGTCACCCGGACCCGCGGACCCGACTCGGTGACGAGCGGTGTCGATGTCGACGCTCACGGTCGATCCCCTCCCCGACGCCGGACACGGCGCCTCTCAACATCAGTTGAGCGCCAACCCTGCGCCGATGCCGTTCGTGTGTCAAGGCTCACAGGCCCCGCCTGGACGAACTCCGACGAACCGGTGCCGACGGTGGACTTCAGCACGTCACCGGCGGTCCGTAGGGTGGATCGAGTACGTCACGCACCACCATCACCGACTCGAGATCACGGTTCGGCGTCCGATCCACAGGAGGCACCCATGGCCAGCTATCGAGTGATCAACCCCACCGGCGACGTCGTCGCGACCAAGGACATCGACAGTGCCGACGACGCGTACTCGTGGTTCAAGGAGAGCCAGGAGGACAACACCGAACTCGGGTGGCGCCTCGAGGTCGACCACGACGGCGAGTGGGCCTTCGTCGACGACTCCGAGGGCACCTCGAACTGATGGCGATCGCATCGACCAACCCGGCGACCGGGGAGACGATCCGGGAGTTCGACGCGTTGTCGGACTCCGAGGTCGAGGAGAAGCTCGCCACCGCCGCGCGGGTCGCACGGGAGTACCGCCGCACCGGCTTCGACGAGCGGGCCGCGGGACTGCGTCGGGCCGCCGACATCCTCGACGCAGACACCGACACGTTGGCCGCCACCATGACCGCGGAGATGGGCAAGACCATCACCGCGGCCAAGGCCGAGATCGGCAAGTGCGCCAAGGGGCTGCGGTACTACGCCGACGCCGCGCCGGCGATGTTGGCCGACGACATCGCCGACGCGGACGCCGTCAACGCCTCGCGGGCGCTGCACCGCTTCCAACCGCTGGGCGTGATCCTCGCGGTCATGCCGTGGAACTTCCCTCTGTGGCAGGTGATCCGGTTCGCCGGTCCCGGCCTCATGGCGGGCAACGTCGGACTGCTCAAGCACGCGTCGAACGTGCCGCAGACGGCGCTGTACCTCGAGGAGCTGTTCCGGCGGGCGGGGTTGCCCGAGGGCGTGTTCCAGACACTGCTGATCTCGTCGGGTCAGATCGAGGACATCCTCAAGGACCCCCGGGTCGCCGCGGCGACACTGACCGGCAGCGAGGGCGCAGGCCGCGCGGTCGGTGAGACCGCGGGCGGACAACTCAAGAAGGTTGTGCTCGAACTCGGCGGATCCGATCCGTTCGTGGTGTTGCCGTCGGCCGATCTGCCCGCCGCGGCGAAGACCGCGACCACCGCGCGCTGCCAGAACAACGGGCAGTCGTGCATCGCGGCCAAGCGGTTCATCGTCCACACCGACGTCTACGACGAGTTCGCCGAACTCTTCGTCGCCGAGATGGCCGCACAGAAGGTCGGCGACCCGACCGCCGACGACACCGACATCGGGCCCCTCGCCACCGAGCAGGGCCGTACCGACGTCACCGATCTCGTCGACGACGCGGTCGCCAAGGGCGCCAAGGTGCTCACCGGCGGCACCGTGCCCGACGGTCCGGGCTGGTTCTACCCGCCGACGGTCATCTCCGAGATCACCACGGAGATGGACATATACGGCGAAGAGGTCTTCGGGCCGGTGGCATCGCTGTACCGCGCCACCGACATCGACGACGCCCTGCGCATCGCCAACGACACCGACTTCGGTCTGGGGTCGAACGTGTGGACCACCGACGACGCCGAGATCGAGCGCTGCATCGACGAACTCGAGGCCGGCCAGGTGTTCGTCAACGGCATGACCACGTCGTACCCGGAGATCTCGTTCGGTGGCATCAAGAACAGTGGTCACGGGCGCGAGCTGGCCACGTTCGGCATTCGCGAGTTCTGTAACGTCAAGACCGTCTGGGTAGGCCCCACGGGGAAGAACGAATGAAGGAGAGAGCGTGAGCACGGTGCAGGTCAACAGGGGGCGTCGGCGCCCGGTCGTGATGTCGATGATCGTCGCGGTGATGGCCGCGCTCGGTCTCGTCGCCGGCACGGCGAGTGCCAGTGCGGCACCGCTCGGCCCGATCGCGAAGCTCGACGTCGATCGCTATCTCGGGGTGTGGAATCAGGTCGCGGCGATCCCGCAGCCGTTCAACATCGACTGCCTGCGCAACACCCAGGCCCGCTACACCCTGATCGACCCGAACAACATCAAGGTCGAGAACACCTGCACCAAGTTCACCGGGCAGCGCAGCGGCATCACCGGCAATGCCCGCGTCAACGACCAGAAGACGAAGGCGCAGCTGCACGTCAGCTTCCCGGGTGTGCCGTTCCAGAGCTCGAAGTCGGGCCCGACGAACTACATCGTCACCTACATCGCGCCCGACTACTCCTGGGCGCTCGTCGGCAGCCCCGAGCGTCTCTCGGGCTTCGTGCTCAAGCGCGACAAGCAGGTGTCGAGTGCACAGTGGAAGGCGATCAAGAACGTGATCGTCTCGCGCGGATACAACCTCAACCTGTTCATCACCACGCCCATCGACGGTGCGTACCCGAACGTGACGCCTCTCGCGCTCGTTCGCTGACACACCCGTTCCACCACGACGCCCCGCCGGGTCCACCCGGCGGGGCGTTGTGCATGGTGCGTGGCCGAGATCGTCCCCGTGACGACGGTCCGGCGGCGATACGCCCTCGGCAACCTCTCAGGGGGACGATCTCAGCAGCGCGCCTTGTTCAGAAGTAGTGCGACCGGCCGGCGACCACGCGACCGTGGCTGCCCGAGAAGGCCAGTGCGACACCGATGACCGCCAGCACGATGCCGATGATCCACATCCACTGGATCGGGATGATCAGACCGATGACGATCAGGATGAGTCCCAGGATCGTCATGAGGTCCCGTAGTCGACCGAGAGGCGCTTCACGCCGTTGAGCCACCCCGACCGCAGTCGTTCGGGCTCGGCCAGCTTGGTGATGTCGGGCATGTGGTCGGCAATGGCGTTGAAGATCAGGTTGATCTCCATGCGCGCCAGGTTCGCACCGATGCAGTAGTGCGTGCCGTGGCCACCGAAACCGACGTGCGGGTTGGGATCTCGCAGGATGTCGAACGTGAACGGGTCTGCGAAGACTTCCTCGTCGTAGTTGGCCGAGCCGTAGAACATGCCGACGCGGTCGCCCTTCTTGATCTGCACACCGTCGAGCACGAGGTCCTCACGCGCCGTGCGCTGGAACGAGTTGACCGGGGTGGCCCACCGGACGATCTCGTCGGCCGCGGTCGTGGGGCGCTCACGCTTGTAGAGCTCCCACTGATCGGGGTGGTCGAGGAAGGCGTTCATGCCGTGGGTGATCGCGTTGCGGGTGGTCTCGTTGCCGGCGACCGACAGCAGGATGAAGAAGTAGCCGAACTCGATCTCCGACAGTGATTCTCCGTCGAAGTCCGCGTTGACCAGCTCGGTGACGATGTCCTCCGCCGGACAGGTCTTGCGCGCCTCGGCCATCTGGTAGGCGTACCCGAGCACCTCCGCCGACGCGGTGGTCGGATCGACGGTGAACTCGGGGTCGTCGGCGTTCATCATCGAGTTCGACCACTCGAAGAGCTTGTGCCGGTCCTCCTGCGGGACACCGAGCAGATCGGCGATGGCCTGCAGCGGCAGCTCGACGGCGACCTGGTGCACGAAGTCGCCCCGACCGTTCGCGGCGGCCTCCTTCACGATGGTCTCGGCCGCGGTGGCCAGCTTCTCCTCGAGGCCGTGCACGGCGCGGGGGGTGAACAGCCGCGACACCAGCTTGCGCAGGCGGGTGTGCTCCGGCGGGTCGTGGTTGATGAGCAGCGCCTTGGTGATCTCGAGGGCCTCGGGCGGCATCGTGTCCTCGAACCGCATGATGACGCCGTTGTCGTTGGTCGACCACAGGGCGTCGTTCTTCGAGATGTCGCGCACGTGCTCGTGCTTGCTGACCACCCAGTACCCGCCGTCGGTGAAGCCACCGCCCTTGCCCGGCTTCTGGGCGTTCCACCACACCGGCGCGGTCTTGCGCAGCTGGGCGAACTCGTGGATCGGGAGGCCCTTCTCGAGCAGATCGGGGTCGGTGAAGTCGAACCCGTCATGCATGAACGGGCAGGCGGCGGGATCGGTCGCGGCGCCGGCAATACGATCGAGGGAGGTCATTCGTCTCCTGGTGGTACGTCCCGCCGCCGATCTCGTCGGATCACGGCAGCGGTGAGGTCGGCCCGTCAGCGAGACGGGTATGCGTAGTATCGAGGCCAGTGGTACCGATACCAATGGATACGATACCACTGGATCAGGAAGGTGTGTGCGTGGTCACGTCGAATTCATCGACCGCTCTCGGATCGGCCGGGGAACCGGACGATCGCGGTGGCGCGCCCGCGGCACCGACGCCGCGTGGCGGCCGGCCGAGGGACATGACGATCGACGCGCGCGTATTACCGGTGGTCCGCGATCTGCTCGTCGAGGTCGGTTGGAACGACCTGAGCGTGCGCGCGGTCGCGGCGAAGTCGGGCGTGGCCCGCGCGACCATCAACCGCCGCTGGGAGACGAAGGCGGAACTGGTGCTGCACGCGGTTCTCAACGACCGGATCGTGCTGGAGGACATCGGCACCGACGAACCCGGCGGGTGGATCGACGACCTCATCCGACAGAGCCGTCAGATCTTCGGTCACCCCGATCTGCGCTCGGCCCTGCCCGGTCTGCTCAGCACGTTCGAACAGGACCCGGGTCTCCGCAATCAGCTGTGGAGCGGCTTGGCCGGTCCGGCGGCCGAGCGATACGCCGTCCAGGGCGCCCCGACGCGACGCGATCAGGCCGAGACCGACGCCCTCGCGATGATCATCATCGCCGCGGGCACCGCCATGTTCGCCAGCGTGCTCGCCACCGACATCACCACCGACCCGATCCGCGACCGCATCGACGAACTGCTGCACATGATCGGACGCGAGGTCGTCGGCGGGGACGCGCAGGGCACAGACGGGGCGCAGGGGGCCTGATCAGGCCCCGGTGAACCTCGCGGCCCGGCGCTCGACGAACGAGGTCATGCCTTCGGCGCCGTCGGCGGTGGTGAACAGTCCCGCGACGGTCGGCTGCAGCTTCTCGACGGCCGCGGTGGTGTCGGGCAGTGCCGACTGCGCCGAGGCCAACGTGGCCCGGACGCCCAGTGGGGCGGCCTTGTCGACGATCGACCGCGCTATGCGCACAGCAGCCTCCCGCGCCGCACCTTCCGGGGCGATCTCCTGAATGAGGCCGATCCGGAACGCCTCCGCCGAGTCGAACTCGTCGCCGGTGAGCATCCATCGCATCGCGTTGCCCCACCCCGCCTCCCGGGTGAAACGCAGTGTCGCGCCCCCGAACGGGTAGATCCCGCGCTGCACCTCGAGCTGCGTGAAGCGCGCGGTGGTGTCGGCGACACGGATGTCGGCCGCGAGAAGCAGTTCGATCCCCAGCGTCATGACCCAGCCCTGCGCCGCGGCGACGACGGGTGTGGTCCACGGCCCGTCGAGCCGCCACGGGTCGCGCGAGCCCTCGGGCACCAACACCTCGCCGGCCAGCACGGCCGCACCGACGTCGGCGAGGTCGAGCCCGGTGGTGAAGTCGGCGCCGTGGGCGAAGAGGACGCCGCACCACACGTCGGGGTCGTCCTCCACGATCGCGTACGCGCGGGCCAGGTCGGCCAGCAGATCCCGGTTGAAGGAGTTGCGCTTCTCGGGTCGGTTGAGCCCGATCAGCAACAGGTGCCCGTCGCGCTCGAGGGTCAGGGTCGCGAGTGTGGGGTCCGTCGTCATGGTCCGAACCATACTATGGTTCTCACCATAAATGGTTCGGACCGACCGAATCAGTGCTTCTCGGCGAGCACCACGGCGAAGCGGTCGTCGGGATCGGTCCAGATCTGCTCGACCCCGAAACCGGCGGCGGTGAGTTCCTCGGTGATCCCCGACCGTCGGAACTTGGCGGAGATCTCGGTGCGCATCTGCTCGCCCTCGGCGAACTCGACCTCGAGATCGAGATCGCGCACGCGGACGGTCATGGCCCGGCGCGCCCGCAGCCGCATCTCGATCCACTCGTTGTCGGTGTCGAACATAGCGACGTGGTCGAAGCCGTCGAGATCGAAGTCGCCACCGAGGCGACGGTTGATGACGGCGAGCACGTTGCGGTTGAAGTCGGCGGTCACGCCGCGCGCGTCGTCGTAGGCCGGCACCACGATCGACTCGTCGACCACGAGGCCCACGCCGATGATGAGGTGTTCGCCGGGACGCAACGCGGCGGCGACGCCGGTGAGGAAGGCCGCCCGGTCGGCGGGCACGAGATTGCCCAGGGTCCCACCCAGGAACGCGACGGTCCGGTTGGCGTGATCGGGGATGGACGCGGCGGTGTCGATGAAATCGCTGACGATGCCGGCGACGCGCAGATCGGGGTACTCCACCGCCAGCTCGTCGACCGCACCCTGCAACGCGGTGACCGAGACATCCTGCGGCACATAGGTGGTCAACGTCCCGGCGCGGATCCCGGCGTCGAGGAGCAGACGCGTCTTCTCCGACGACCCCGAGCCGAGCTCGACGAGCGTGGTCATGCCGGTCGCGGCGGCGATGTCGTCGGCGTGGGCGGCGAGGATCGCCTTCTCGGTACGCGTGGGGTAGTACTCGTCGAGCGTGGTGATGACCTCGAACAGCTCGCTGCCCCGCTGATCGTAGAACCACTTGGGCGGCAGGTGTTTCGGCGATGCCGTGAGACCGGCACGCACATCGGTGACGAGGGCCTCGTCGACCTCGTCGGGGTTGATGTGGATCTCGAGTGCCTCGGTCGAGACGGGATGGGACACGGGTTGCCTCCTCAGGGGGCTCAGGGTGGAGCAGGTCGAATGGATCGAACGGGTCTAGAGGGGTTGCGTCGTCACCGATCCCGCGGTCGCGACGATCAGAGATCGGTCGGGCACGGGCTCCCAGGTGCGGTCCCCGTCGAGCGGGTCCGAGTCGAGGGGTTCCGAGGCCACCCACACGTCGTCGTCGGTGACCGACGTCGACAGCGAGTGATGGACGGCAGTGCCCCACAGCGTGGTCCCATCGCCGAGGAGGAGGTTCAGACGCGAACCGGGCCCGGACTCGTCGAGCGCGGTCACGACGCGGCGCAACACGTCGACGGGGTCGTGGTCGCGCAGGAGGTGTCGGATGACCATCCACAACCCGGCCGAGTCGGTGGCGGCGGGCAGCCGTAGCAGGTCCTCGACGGGCACCTCGGCGGCGAGGCCGGCGAGGCTGTGCGGCCATCCGGCGACGACACCGTTGTGACTGAAGGCCCATCGGCCGTCGACGAACGGGGCCGAGGCGGTCGCGACGACGGGCATCCCGACCGTGGCCGATCGGACCGCGGCGAGCACCGCGGTCGAGCGGGTGTGGGTCAGGACGTCGTCGACGGTGCGGTCGGTCCAGATCGGGGCGGCCGACCGATACAACGTCGCGGCAACGGGTCCCGTCGGGTCACCGTCCGAGCCGGAGTCGGGCCACCAGGCGGCACCGAACCCGTCGGCGTTGGCGACGGCGCCGCAGCGCATGTCGTTCGGTGCCCACGACTGGACGATCAGCGAGTGTCCCCCATGGTGGAGGACGTCACCCACGGCCGCGGCGGGCCCCAGGTAACCGAGGTGTCGACACATGTGTCAGTCGACGTCTCGCGCGAGTCGGAAACCGGAGAAGATCTGCCGCCGGATGGGGTGGTCCCAGTTGCGGAACGTCGAGCGCACCGCGACCGGGTCGGTACCGAACGACCCGCCGCGCAACATCTTGTAGTCGCCGCCGAAGAACACCTCGGAGTACTCGGGGTAGGGGAACATCGCGAACTCCGGGTAGGCGGTGAAGCCGCTCGAGGTCCACTCCCACACGTCGCCCACCATCTGCTCCACCCCCAGCGCCGAGGCGCCCGCGGGGTACGCACCGATGTCGGCCGGCTCGAGGTGTCGCTGCGCGAGGTTGGCGTGATCGGGCGTGGGATCGGCGTCACCCCACGGGTATCGGGGTCCGGCGACCGATACCCCGGTCGCCGGGTCGAAACGTGCGGCCTTCTCCCATTCGGCCTCGGTCGGCAGCCGCATCCCGGCCCAGCGCGCGAACGCCTCGGCCTCGAAATAACAGACGTGCACGACGGGTTGGTTCTCGCGGATCGGTGCCCGCACGCCGAAAGCGGTTCGCGACCAGGACCCGTCGGCGTCGCGATCCCAGAACTGCGGGGCCACGAGGCCTGCCTCGGCGCGATGCGCCCACCCGCGTTCCGACCACAGCTCGCGCCGGGTGTACCCGCCGTCGTCGATGAACTCCGCGTAGCGCCCGTTGGTCACGGGGTATCGGTCGATCGCGAAGGTCGGGACCATGACCGTGTGCGCGGGCTTCTCGTTGTCGAGGGCCCACGGGTCGGTGTCGGTGCCCATCACGAACGGACCGCCGGGGACTATGACCTGGTCGGCGACCACGCGGCCGGCGCGCGGCGGGGCGGGTGCGGTGAGAACCGGCTCGCCGGAACGCAACTGGTGGGTGGCGAGCATCGTCTCGTCGTGCTGCTGCTCGTGCTGGGCGATCATCGCGAACACGAATCCGCGGTCGACGAGCGGGTCGCCGGTCAGGGGTGTGGTGTCGAGGACGCCCATCGCGTGGTCGCGGACCGCGGCGGCGTAGGCACGCGCCTGGGTGGGATCGAGGATCGGGAGGCCCGGCCGCGACGACCGCGAGTGACGGAAGGCGTCGTAGAGGTCGTCGAGATCGGGGCGTAGCGGCTCGCGGCGGCCGACCTCGCGGATCAACCAGAGTTCCTCCTGGTTGCCGATGTGGGCGAGGTCCCACACGAGGGGACTCATGAGGGGCGAGTGCTGCGCCCGCAGATCGGCATCGGTGACCGCGTCGGTGAGAGCGGCGGTGCGGCTGCGCGCCCGCCCCAGCACCTCGGCGAGGCGGGCACGGGTGGCCGAGGGGGTCTCGCCGTACGGGGTGTCCACAGCGGGATGGAAAGCAGTCATGCCGGAATCGCCTCCTGGGCGGGGGTGTGGCCGCGGGCGCAGCGCGCTACGGCGGCGACGAGGTCGTCGTGGTCGGTTCCTGCGGGCGTGGCCTCGGCGGCCAGCGACAGCAGATGGCTTGCCGCCGAACGGAGCTCGGCGTCGCGCAGACCGCGCTGCGCGGCGCGGAGCCAGGCGTCGGCGGTGGATTCGGCGATGGCGGCGGCCGCGGCCCCGACGTCGTCGGCGGAGAGCAGTGCGGTGACCGCGGCGATCGGTACCGACCACATGCCGGCGGGCTGACCGTCGAGGTAGCGCACCTCGAGGTATCCCTGCGGGCGGACCATCGGGAAGACGGTGCTGACGTGGTACGCGAGGTCGTCGGCGTCGGGGCGGCGGCCGACGGCGGCATCGAGGTGCCCGTCCATCCAGTCGGCGAACGTCGCACCCGCGGGCGGTGTCCACAGGGTGCCCGCCGCGGTGCGTACGCACAGCAGCGGGACCGCGAGCACCCAGTCGGTGTAGTCGTCGATGGTCTGCGCCGGCGGGGGGATCCGGGTGCGGTCGGTCTCGAGCCACGTGCGCATCCGCTGCGACGCCCACGGCGACCCGTCGACGCCGTGCAGATCCGGGGAGTTCGCGAACGCCGACATGAGGGCCGGTCCGATGGTGTGCAGCAGCGTCCATCGGGTGACCGCGTGGTCGGCGTCGACGCCGGCGTCGAGCGCGACCTGGACCGCGGCGGTGTTGCACATCATCAGGGCGCCGAAACGACCGCTGCGGCCGAAGCTCTCCTCCATCGCGCGGTACCGCTCGGTGGTGAGCAACCGCTGCGGTGGGCGGAATCCGTCGGCCGCGCCGGCGACCACGGCGATGCCTCGGGCGGCGAGCAACTCGCGCAGCCGCGCCTCGTCGGCCGCGAGGGCTCGGCGGAGCGCGCGGGTGTCGGGGAGGGGGACGCTGGAGAGTTCGATCTGGCCGCCGGGCTCGACGGAGACGACACTTCCGGAGCCCAGGGGCAGTTCGGGGGAATCAGGTGCGATGGAGCGGGGGGCGTGCCGACCGAGTGCTGCGGCGAGGTCACGCAGCTCGGGTCGGGCGGCCTCGGCGGTGAGAGCGGGTCGCGCGGCGGAGACGGGATCGCGCGGGGTCTCCTCGGCGACGCGGGTGAACCATTCCAGTTCGGCGCCGATGAGTCGCGGTGGCCCCAGCTTGAAACACACCCTGGTCAGGTGTGCGGCGGCAGCCGGGCGAGAGGTGATCTCGCCGGAGGTGGTTGTCATGTCCGAACTCTCGTGTCAGGGCGACCGGCCTCGGGGCCGGTGCCACCTCTCGGATCGTCGCGATACTCGGCTGCTCGGTATCGGTGGCGCCGGATCCCGTGCGGTTCACGCGCGGGGATCGGGCGGCGAGGAGTGCTGCACACCGATGCTACGGATTTTCCGTCCGACGTACATCCCCCTCCGTAGGGGACCGGGAAGCATCCGTGGCGAGGGGGAGCGTCACGACGAAGGTCGCGCCGCCGACACCGGGCCGAACCCCGTCTTGCGCCGATTCGGACGAATGCGGCGATTCGTCCGTCGACTGCTCGTGGGTCACGGTCGCGTGGGTGACGTCGCCGCCGTGGGCGCGGGCCAGCGCGCGGGCGATCGGGAGGCCGAGTCCCGCGCCCGTCGAGTCACGTGCGGCGTCGAGTTGGACGAGCCGGTCGAAGATCCGCTCCCGCGCCTCGGGGGGCACCCCGGGACCGCTGTCGGTGACCGCGATCCGTGCCGTGGGGCCGTCGACGGAGATGTCGACCGTGACCAGAGCACGCGCGGTGTCGGTGGCGGCGCGCACCGCGTTGTCGACGAGGTTCGACACCACCTGCCCGATCCGGCCCCCGTCGACACGGATGGGCACAGCGGCGGCACCGGTGCGGCGGATGGTCACCGGTCCACCGAGCAGACGCCACCGATCGATGACGTCGTCGACCACCTCCACGAGGTCGGTGTCGGCGAGGGTGAGCTGCGGATCGCTGTCGATGCGCGCCATGTCGAGCAGGTCGGCGACGAGTCGCGAGGCGTGCTGCGACTCCCGCACCAGCAGCTCGGTCCACCGCGGGATGCGATCGGGGCGGTCACCGGCGTCGCGGCGCAGGGACTCGGCCACCGCCGACAACCCTGCGATCGGGGTGCGCAGTTCGTGCGCCGCGTCGGCGAGGAACCGTTTGGTGTCGGCCTCGGCCCGGCGAGCGGTGTCGGCGGCGGCGCGCTGTGCGGTCTCGGCCGCCTCGAGGGCATCGAGCATCTCGTCGACCGACCCCGCCGCGCGTCCGAGCTCGGTGTCGGGGGCGCGGGGGCGGAGGCGTCGACCGCGGTCGCCGGAGGTGATGCCGCGCGCGACGGCGACCATCGCATCGAGCGGCCGCAGCGCACGCCGGACGACGAGGAGCATCAGTGCAGCGGCCACCACGAGGGTCGCCGCGCCCGCGCCGAGCATCAACCACCGCAGTTGCGTCCGGACCTCGGCGATCGACGTGGTGTCGCCGAGGAGGGTGACCGTGGTGCCGCCCGGCAGCCGCCGGGTCACCACCAGCGAATCCGCGGGCGGCCGCGGCGGGCCTCGATCAGGGCCCACCCCCGGCGCCGGAGGGCCGCCACTCGGGTCGACGGCATCCCGACCGCCGGGGTCACCCGTACCCCGCCCACCCGGACCCGGACGACCCGACGGCGGGACCGGGACGTCACCGGCACCGGCGTCGGGGAACGGTCCGGGACCGCCGTAGACCTCGCCGTCGGAGGTGGTGACGCGCACCCGGATCGCGTCGCCCTGCAACGCGTTCGCGAGCTGTTGGGGTGAGTAGCCCTCGGCCACCAGCGTGGTGGACCGGTCGGCGCGGTCGGTGAGCCGGGCCGAGAGATCGCTGCGCAGTTGATGACCCAACGCGATGTCGATCGCGACCCCGACGAGCGTGAGCAGCACGGCGAACAGCAGCACCACGAGCACCAGCACCCGGCGACGCAACGAGGGTGTCGGGGTGGTCGAGATGCCCTCGGGGTCCACGGGGTGTCGGCGCCCACCGATGCGACGTATCCAGACGCTCGGGGAGGTCGCGGTCACGAGGCGACCCGGAGGACGTAGCCGAGGCCCCGGACGGTGTGGATCATGCGCGGTCCGTGGGCTTCCATCTTGCGGCGCAACGCGCTGATGTGGACCTCCACCAGGTTCACGTCGTAGGCGTCGTATCCCCAGACCGCCTGCAGGATCTGCGGTTTGGTGACCGTGCGGCCGCGTTGGGTGACGAGGAACTCGGCGAGCCGCAGTTCGGTCGCCGTCACGTCGAGGACGGCGCCGCCGCGGGTGATGGTGCCCGCGGTCGGATCGACCAGCAGGTCGCCCACCGACACCGCCGCCTCGGTCCGGCCGCGCCGGCGGAGCACCGCGTCGGCCCGCGCGAGCAGCTCGTCGAGCAGGAACGGTTTGACCACGTAATCGTCGGCGCCGCTGCGCAACCCGTGGAGCCGGTCGTCGATGTGGTCGCGGGCGGTCACCATGATGATGCCCGCATCGGAACGCTCGCGGACGATGTCGATCAGGTCGAATCCGTCGCGCCCGCCGGGCAGCATCACGTCGAGGATCACCAGATCGGGACGCCGCGCGGCGATCAGTTGTTCGAGATCGCCGCCGTCGGCGACACCGGTCGCGGAATACCCCGCGTCGACGAAGGCCTCCACCACCGGTTCGCGGATCGCGTCGGAGTCCTCGACGACCACGACGCGTTGCGCGGTGCTGAAGTCGCCCTGGGTCACCGGCCCATTGTGGTCTGCCATGACACCACTGTGCTCACGACTGCCTGAAGTGACGCTGAAGACCCGCTGTGGGGTCGCTCGATTCAGGATGGCTTCAGCTGCGGCCGTCACCGTCGTTGATGTCGGGCTCACCGCTCGACTCCCACGAGACACGAGACGAGGACCAGCGATGGCTGACAAGACTCCGGACAAGCCCGGCGACGACACCCCGACCGGGCGCATCGACCGCCCCGCCACCCCGGCGGACCCCCACACACCGACGGTCGCCTACAGCGCGAACAACCCGTCGACCAGCCCCCTCGAGGGCCAGCCCGCACCCGCTGCGGCAGCACCGGCCGCCCCCAGCGGGTCGCGCTGGTCGCGTGTCCGCTCGCAGGCCGGCGCCAAGCCCTGGCTGCCGCTCACCGCGGTCGGTGTGGGCGGGGCGCTCCTCGGCGCCGTCGTGGTGTCGGCGATCTTCCTCGCCAACCCGGTGGAGCAGAACGTCAACAACGCATCGTCGTCGAGCGCGCTGCCCCGCTCCGGTGGCGACCAGCCGCAGGCACCCGATGCCTCCGGCGCACCGTCGGCACCGGGTGGGTCGGGAGCACCCGCGGCCCCCGGTGACGGCGCCGGCCCCGGTGGCAAGGGCGGACCCGCGGGTCCCGACGCCAAGGGCGGCCCGGACGGACCGGATGCCAAGGGCGGCCCCGACGGCGCGAAGTGCGCCCCGGGTGGGCCCCCCGCCCCGGGCGGACCCGACGCCAAGGGCGGCCCCGCCGGACCCGACGCCAAGGGTGGACCGGATGCGAAGGGCGGACCCGCGGGTCCCGACGCCAAGGGCGGCCCGGCCGGTCCGGATGCCAAGGGTGGACCCGACGGCAAGGCCCCGACCGACGGTGGGCAGCGCCCGCCGGCACCGAGCGGCGCGCCTGCACCTCCCGCCGGTTCCTGAACGACCGTCATCGACCACCGCGGGTGGCGCTCGTCGCACGAGCGTCACCGCGGTCTCGTCGATCGACCGTAATGTTTAGTTAGCGTCACATCTGTGTCGCGGTCGCGTCGCGTCCACCCGGCACCCCTAGCGTCTCCCCTCGCGGGGGTTCGGGGGCGAGCCGAGAGACCAACAGATGTTTGCGCACAATCGAATTCGAACGCTGATCGTCACCGCCGCGATCGGTGCCGCCGCCGCGGGTGTCGTGACCGCACCCGGTGTCGCGGGCGCCACCCCGCCGGCGATCCCGTCGGCCGCGACCGCACGGTCCGAGCTGGCCGACCTCCAGGTCGCCACCGAGGGCTCGATGAGCGGGTACTCACGCGACCAGTTCCCGCACTGGATCGCCCAGTCGGGCACCTGCGACACCCGCGAGACCGTGCTCAAGCGCGACGGCAGCGGCGTGACGACCGGCTCGGACTGCTCCCCGACCGCCGGCAGCTGGTACTCGCCGTACGACGGCGTCACCATCGCGGAGTCGTCCGGTGTCGACATCGACCACGTGGTGCCCCTCGCCGAGGCGTGGCGCTCCGGTGCGGCGTCGTGGACCACCGCCCGCCGCCAGCAGTTCGCGAACGATCTCACCAACTCCCAGCTCATCGCGGTGTCGGCGAGTTCGAACCGCTCGAAGGGCGATCAGGATCCCTCGACGTGGCTGCCGCCGGTGTCGGCGTATCGCTGCACCTACGCCCGCATGTGGGTCGGGTCGAAGCACGCCTGGGGCCTGAGCCTGCAATCGTCGGAGAAGTCCGCACTCACCACCCTGCTGAACGGCTGCTGACCATGACAGGTGACATCGCGCCGGGAGAACTGTCCACCATCGTGACCGCCGCACCGGGGGGCGTGATGACCGACGAGGTCGGCGTCATCACCGGATCGGTCGAGATCGCCTGTCGCTGCGACGACGGCAACCGGGGCATCGCCCGTGTCCGGTACCAGGACGCCGGCGAGTGGTACACGATCACCGACGTCGCCCGTGCCCTCTCGGGCCCCGACGAACTCCCCGACTTCCACCGCTCGGTCGTCGAGCGCTTCGCGACCCCCTGACCCACCCGCCGATCGGGCAGGTAACTCCGTCCATCGGGCAGGTAACTCCGTCGATCGGGCAGGTAACTCCGTCGATCGGGCATTTATTCGCGTCGATCGGGCACTTATCAGCATCGAGTGGGCACAACGGCGGTCGAGCTCCGGACTGCCGTCGAATCGACTCCGGGATCTGCCCGATCGATCCAATTAAGTGCACGGTCGACGGCAGCAACTGCCCGGTCGACGGCGGCAACTGCACGGTCGGCGGCGGGAGGCGACGTACGGTGGGGCTGGCCGTGACACGGTGAAGCAGCGCAGACGCCACTCGAGGAGGCCGGCGACCATGAGCGATTTCCCGCACGACAACGAGACCCCCATCGGCGAGACGACAGAGATCGCCGAGGAGGAGAAGGCGTACGCCGCGTCGCAGGAGCCCACCGACGACGACTCCGACACGACGAAGCCCGACCACGCGCTGGGCGGTTCCGAGGGGACGACCGACGGAACCTGACCACGACACCGGCGTCGATCACCCCGCACTGGTCGCTGCGCTGCGGCGGGCCGGATGCGTGTTCGCCGACGACGAGGCACGCCTGCTCACCGACGCCGCCGAGTCGCCCGCGGCACTGCGTGCGCTCCTTGCTCGTCGGATCGCCGGGGAGCCGCTGGAACAGGTCGTCGGATGGGTCGCGTTCGACGGCCTGCGCATCGACGTGCGGCCCGGGGTGTTCGTGCCTCGACGGCGCACCGAGCTGCTGGTCACCATCGCCTCGGCCCGGCTGGTATCCGACTCGGTGTTCGTCGAGATATGTTGCGGCAGCGCTGCTATCACGCGCGCGGTGACCGAACGCACCGGTGTCCGGTCGGCCACCGCCTGCGACATCGATCCGATCGCGGTCGCCTGCGCGGAGGTCAACGCCCCCGACGCCCACATCGTCTGCGGCGACCTCTTCGACCCCCTGCCCCGCGATCTCGCCGGCCGTGTCGACGTCATTGTCGCCAACGCCCCGTACGTTCCCGGGAACGCGATCGCGTTCATGCCGCGCGACGCCCGCGACCACGAACCCCGACACGCACTCGACGGTGGCGACGACGGTCTCGCGATCGCCCGCCGCATCGTCGCCGACGCGCCCCGGTGGCTCGCCGACGGCGGCACCTTGGCGATAGAGACCTCACCCACGCAGGCCCCGCATCTCGAGGCCGCGTTCATACGGGCGGGACTGACCGCCACCACCGTCACCGACGACGCCGTCGACGGGTGCGCCGTGGTCGGTGTCCGTCGCGGGGTCGGTTCGCCTCTTCGGGCCGGTCAGCCCGACGTCCGTCCGTAGGCTGGACGCCGAAGGCCATCACGTCGCGCCACCGCGCGACGGGCACGACAACGGAGTAATCATGAATCCTCGGACCTGCCTGGTCACCGGCGCCACCGGATACATCGGCGGACGCCTCGCGCCACGGCTCATCGCCGCGGGCCACACCGTGCGTGCGCTGGCGCGGACGCCGGAGAAGCTCGCCGACGCCCCGTGGGCCGACACCGACGTGGTGGTCAAGGGCGATCTCTCCGACCGCGACTCCCTCGACCGGGCCTTCGAGGGCGTCGACGTCGTCTACCACCTGGTCCACTCCATGGGCCTGTCCGAGGACTTCATGGCCGAGGAGCGCGAGTCGGCCACCAACGTCGCCAAGGCCGCCCAGCACGCGGGCGTCTCGCGGATCGTCTACCTCAGCGGCCTGCACCCGACGGGCAAGGATCTGTCGCAACACCTCACCTCGCGGGTGGAGGTCGGCGAGATCCTCATGGCCTCGGGCATCGAGACGATCGTGCTGCAGGCCGGTGTCGTGATCGGCACGGGTTCGGCGTCGTTCGAACTGATCCGGCACCTCACCGATCGCCTGCCGGTGATGACGACACCGCGCTGGGTGCACAACAAGATCCAGCCGATCTCGGTGCACGACGCGATGCACTACCTCGTCGAGGCCGCCACGGCCCCGGTGCCGGAGAGTCGCACGTGGGACATCGGCGGCACCGAGGTGTTCGAGTACGGCGACATGATGCAGATCTACGCCGAGGCCGCCGGACTGCGCCGGCGCCGGATGATCGTGCTGCCGTACCTGACCCCGTCGATCGCGAGCCGCTGGGTGCGCCTGGTGACCCCGGTGCCGAGTGGTCTGGCCCGCCCTCTCATCGAGTCGCTCGAGTGCGACGCGGTGATGCACGACCACGACATTGACACCGTGATCCCCCGACCCGAGGGCGGACTGCAGACCTATCGCGAGGCTCTCGACGCCGCGCTCGACCGGGTCCGTCGCGCCGATACCGACAACGACTGGTCGAACGCCGACGCCTCCGTGGCGGCCGCCGAACCCCTTCCGTCGGATCCCACGTGGGCCGGCGAGGACGTGTTCACCGACACCCGCTCGCTGTCGACTTCGGCCACGCCCGAGGCACTGTGGGACGTCATCGAGGGTCTCGGCGGCGAGAACGGTTGGTACTCACTCGAATCCGCCTGGACCGCTCGCGCGCTCATCGACTCGGTCGCCGGCGGACCGGGCGTCCGTCGCACCCGCCCCTCGGGCACACCGGAGGTCGGCGACGCCCTCGACTGGTGGCGCGTGGAGGCCATCGAGCCCGGCTCGCTGCTGCGCCTGCGCGCGGAGACGAAGATGCCCGGCACCGGTTGGCTCGAGTTGCGAGTGGTCCCCGACGGCTCCGGGTCGCGACTGGAACAGAAGACCATCTTCTACGCACGCGGCCTGGCGGGCCTCGCGCACTGGTACGGACAGCTGCCGTTCCACAAGGTGGTCTTCTCGCGCATGCTGCACAACATCGTCGCAAAGGCCGAGTCGCACAGCTGATCTCGGCGGTGCACAAGCCATCATACTCCGATCACGGCCGCGCTAGGCTGACCCGGTGTACCCACCCGGCTATTTCGACCTCGAGACGCTGCTGACCGCGCAGTGGTCACCGGGTAGCGGCACGACGATCACCTCCAGCGTGTTGCCACCGCAGTGGAATCATGCGTTGGACCGACTCGGACGCGACCTGGCGGTCCGGCACTACAACGGCGACATCGCGCACATCCGTTTCGAGGCCGTGCACCGGCCGAACCGGGATGACGACGAGGACGACTACATCTGGTTGTCGAGCGAGGTGACACCCGTCGGCGACGTCCCCCAGGGAATGATGCACGACGGCGAGGGCGTCCTCGCTGATGCAGACGCGGAGTCGATCGTCTGCGCCTGCGCGTCATTCGTGCAGGATCAGATCGCGCGGGCCGGGATCGTGTGGCCGCGCGGTCGCGAGGGAGGTTTCCTCTACGCCTCGGTGGCAGACGGAGTAGCCGTGTGGGGTCCCGAGGCGGAGCACGCTCCGGTCGGCTCTCTCACCGCGTGACCCGCGTGCCTTCGCCCGGTCCACCCCACCCTGGCTGGGTCACGCCGGTCGCGACACCCTCTGCACCGCGAGGCGATAGCCGACACCGACGATCACCACACCCACCCCGACGGCGATCGACGCGACCGGCAGCGTCGCCACCAACACCACGCAGCCGACGGCGCCGAGCGCTTGGAGTGCGCGCGGATAGCGGCGGTCGTCGCCGCGCTGGGTCCATGCCGCGGCGTTGGCGATCAGGTAGTAGAGCAACACCCCGAAAGACGAGAACCCGATCGCGTCACGCAGATCGACGGTCAGCACGAGGGCGACGACCACCGCGGCGAGCGACACCTCGGCCCGCAGCGGGACGTGGTGCCTCGGCGCGATCCTCGACAGTGCCCGCGGGAGATCGCCGTTGCGCGCCATGGCCAATGCGGTGCGTCCGATCCCGGCGATGAGGGCCAGCAACGCGCCGAGCGCCGCCAGCGCGGCACCGATGCGGACCGGTGTCGCCCAGCCACTTCCCCCACCCGCGGTCGCCAGATCGACCAGCGGTGATCGGCTCGACCCAAGATCGTCGACACCGAGCACGGCCAGCGCGGCGATCCCGACGGCGACGTACACGACGAGCGTGATCCCCAGCGCGGTCACGATCGCGCGAGGGATGGCCCGCCGCGGGTCACGGACCTCCTCGCCCAGGGTCGCGATGCGGGCGTAGCCGGCGAAGGCGAAGAACAACAGCCCGGCCGACTGCGCGATGCCGTACCACCCGTGGCCGAGCAGATCACCGGTCAGATTCGACGCTTCGGGGTCACCGCCGACGACACCGACGGCGACCACCGCGACGAGGACGGCCAACACCACCGACACGATCACCATCGTCGCGGTGGCCGTGCGGGTCACACCGAAACAGTTCACGGTGGCCAGTGCGATGACCGCGGCCGCGGCGACCCAGGGAGCCGCCCCGGCCGGGACGGCGTACGTCGCGAAGGTCAGGGCCATCGCCGCGCAGCTCGCGGTCTTGCCGATGACGAAGGTCCACCCGGCGAGGAAACCGGCCCAGTCGCCGAGTCGCTCGCGACCGTAGAGGTAGGTGCCGCCCGACTGGGGGTACTGCGCGGCCAGTTGCGCCGACGACGTCGCGTTGCAGAACGCCACCACCGCCGCAATCGCCAGACCGATGAGCAGGCCCGATCCGGCCACGTCGGCCGCCGGGCCGAACACCACGAAGATGCCGGCGCCGATCATCGACCCGAGGCCGATCACGATGGCGTCGCCGGTGCCCAGCCGCCGCGCCAACCCCGCTACGGGCACCGACGGTCCAGACGACTCCGCCCCGGTCACGTCGATCGGAATCGATGTGCCGGGGCGGAGGAGCGTCGGTGGGTCAGGCGCCGAGCGCCGGGCCGAGCGTGGAGAACCACGACTCGTGCAGGCGGGCCTGCCAGTAATCCCAGAAGTGGACGCCCTCGGCGGTGATCTTCACGACCGGGTTCACGCCGTTGCGGCGCAGGGTGTCGACGTACTGGACGCTCGCAATGGAGGCGGCGACCTCGAGCGGCACGAGCTGAGCGAACTTCACCGGGTCGGTGGTCGGGTTGATGTTCGAGCCACCCGAGCCGGAGGAGATGTAGACGCGCTTGCCGCGCAGCTTGCCCGCGTTGAGTGCCGGGTCGTTGGCGAGCCACTCGCCGCCGGGCCACACGCCCCACATGTTGTTCACGTCGCCGCCGACCTGGCCGACTGCCACGCCGATGCCCTGCGCGAAGCCGGGCTCGCTGGCGACGGGGTAGCCGCTGTATGAGGCGACGCCGCGGTAGAAGCTCGGGTGACGCGTGGCGAGGTTGAGTGCGCTGGTACCGCTCATCGACAGACCGGCGATGGCGTTGCGGCCGTTGGTGCTGCCGTACTTGCCGGCCAGGTAGGCGGGGAGTTCACGGGTGAGGAAGGTCTCCCACTTGTTGAGCCCGAGGCCCGGATCGCGACGCTCCCAGTCGGTGTAGAAGCTGCCGGCGCCACCGAACGGCAGCACGACGTTGACGTTCTTGTTGGCGAAGAACCGCACGATGTCGGTGTTGATCAGCCAGCCGTTGTCGTTGTTGGGGGCGCGGAGACCGTCTAGCAGGTACAGCGTGGGGGCACCCGCCTTGCGGGCGCCGAGGATCTGCACCGGGATGCGCTTCTGCATGGCCGCCGAGTACACGTAATCGGAAGCGGTACGAGCCTGCGCGGGTCCTGCGGTGACGGTGGCGAAACCCGCGATGGACGCAGTGGCCAGGACTGCTGCCACGAGGCGTGTTCGGAGGCTGCGAATCGACATCGAATCTGGTCCTTAGGTTCTCGCGAGGCGGTAGACCCCAGCACAGTAACAGCCGGATAACAGGTCGGCAGAATCGCTGGTCTGCTATCGGACATATCGCTTTTACGATTCGATTACTTAGTACTACGCAACTAATATCCTCGCTCATGACCTCCGTTCACACCGCTGCCACCGGCACCGGCAGCGCGGTCGACGTCTACACCGCGCTCGCCCGGATCTCCCGAACGCTCCGCCACGAGGCGGGTTCGGGATCGCTCACGCTCGGCTCCACGTCGGCGCTGTGGGTGCTGGTGTCGAGCCCGCCGATGCGCCTGTCGGAACTGGCGGCACGTGAACGCGTCACCGCGCCGACGATGTCGCGGATCGTGAGTGGGCTCGAACGCGACGGGATGGTGGCCCGCACCGCCGACCCGCTCGACGGACGGGCCAGCCTGATCACCGCGACCGACGCGGCGATCGAGCTCATCACCTCCACCACCTCGCGCCGTGCGCGACTGATGGAGGAGGCGCTCTCCCGCCTGTCCCCCGACGACCGCGCCGCCGCCGAGCGCTCCATCGCCCTGCTCGCGGAGTCGTTGATCGAGACGGTCCGGCCCCGACCCGACTGACCTCCGGCGCAACCGCACACCACCGCTTCGTTCTTCACCGCGAGAGATCCGAGGAAGCCATGACCCGCAGTTCCACCCCCGTGCTCGACAAGGGCGCCGCACCCGAACCCTCGGGCCGCCGGCGCATCCGTTCGCTCGAGGAACTCGGTCCGCACTACAAGTGGATCGCTTTGTCCAACACCACGTTGGGGATGCTGATCGCCACGATCAACTCCTCCATCGTGCTGATCGCCCTGCCCGACATCTTCAAGGGCATCCACCTCAACCCGCTCGAGCCCGACAACACCAGCTACCTGCTGTGGATGATGATGGGGTTCCTCGTCGTCACCGCGGTGCTCGTCGTCAGCTTCGGTCGCCTCGGCGACATGTTCGGCAGGGCGCGCATGTACAACATCGGGTTCCTGGTCTTCACCATCTCGTCGGTGTTCCTCGCCGCGACGTGGTTCGACGGCAGCAAGGCCGCGATCTGGCTGATCTTCTGGCGCGTCATCCAGGGTGTCGGCGGCGCCTTCCTCATGGCGAATTCGTCGGCCATCCTCACCGACGCCTTCCCGACGCACCAGCGCGGACTCGCCCTGGGCATCAACGGTGTCGCGGCGATCGCCGGATCGTTCCTCGGCCTTCTCGTCGGCGGCGTCCTCGCCCCGATCGACTGGAACCTCATCTTCCTGGTGTCGGTCCCCTTCGGCGTCGTCGGCACCGTGTGGGCCTACATGAAGTTGCACGACACCGGAGTTCGCCAGAAGGCGTCGATGGACTGGTGGGGCAACCTCACCTTCGCCGTCGGTCTGATCGCGATCCTCGTCGGCATCACCTACGGCATCCAGCCCTACGGTTCGTCGAACATGGGCTGGACGAGTCCGATGGTGTTGAGCTGCCTCATCGGTGGGCTCGTGGTGCTCGCGGCGTTCGCGGTGATCGAGACCCGTGTCGCCAACCCGCTGTTCAACCTGTCGCTGTTCCGCAACCACTCGTTCCTCTACGGCAACCTCGCCAACCTCATGGCGTCGATCGGCCGCGGTGGTCTGCAGTTCATCCTGATCATCTGGCTGCAGGGAATCTGGTTGCCGCAGCACGGATACGACTACACCCGCACCCCGCTCTGGGCGGGCATCTACATGGTGCCGATGACGATCGGGTTCCTGCTGTCGGCGCCGGTCTCGGGATATCTGTCCGACCGCGTGGGCACGAAGTGGTTCACCACCAGCGGTCTCGCGATCACCGCTGTCACCTTTTTCGCGTTGATCGTGATCCCGGTCGACTTCAACTACTGGGCCTTCGCGGTCATCCTGCTGATCAACGGCGTCGGCATGGGTCTGTTCTCGTCGCCCAACCGCGCCGAGGTGATGAACAGCCTGCCCGCCAACGCACGTGGGTCGGGCGCAGGCATGATGACCACGTTTCAGAACGCCGCGATGGTGCTGTCGATCGGCCTGTTCTTCAGCCTGATGATCGCCGGTCTGTCCAGCGACCTGCCGTCGGCGATGCACGGTGGCCTGGTGGCCAACGGTGTCTCGCAGGCCGATGCGAACTCGGTCGCGAACCTGCCGACCGTCGGCATCCTGTTCGCCGCCTTCCTCGGCTACAACCCGATCAAGGAGCTCGTGGGTCCGCACCTGTCGACGCTGTCTCAGACCAACCAGGACACGCTCACGGGGCTGAAGTTCTTCCCGCACCTCATCTCCGAGCCGTTCTCGAACGGGCTGTCGGCGGCGTTCACCTTCGCGATCGTCTGCTGCATCCTCGGTGCGATCGCCTCGATGTTCACCGGGCGGTCGGGCGACAAGGCCGAGGTCGAGATCGCCCCGGAGCAGCGGTCCGACCACCGAGAGACCGTCGGCGAGGAACTCGCGAGTGTCGGCTTCGGCGGGGTCGCGGGTCGCGACTCCGAACACGCGCAGGCACGGCGGTAACCGTTCTCCACCGGGAGACCTCTTGACTTTCCTGGTTGGAAAGTAGAAGCTACTTTCCAACCAGGAAAGAGAGGCTCCCATGAACGACATCGATCCCGAACAGGCTCGCGCAGCACTCGATTCGGTCGGACGGGCACGCGACCACGTGGCCGCCGAGATCGGTTTGCCCCGCGCCTACTGGTGGATTCTCGCCGCGGCGTGGCTCGTCCTCGGCGTGATCGGGGCCTACGGTCCGGCCTGGGCGGCGACGGTCGCGACCATCGTCTTCGGTGTCGGGCACTCCATCGCTGCGTCGCGGCTGCTCGAGGGACGGCGTCGCACCGCGCAACTGCAGGTCAGCCGCGAGGTCGCCGATCGGCGCGTGCCGGTGGTCGTCGTGGCGATGCTGCTGGCGCTGGTCGCCCTCACCGTCGCCGCCGCGCTCGCCCTCGACGCCGACGGCGCCCACCACCCGCAACTGTGGGCGGCAGTGTTCGTCGCGGCGGTGGTCGGTTTCGGAGGACCCGAGATCCTGCGCACGCTGCGGCGCCGGCTGGGCGCATGACCGACGCGCGCTTCGACGAACTCATCCACCCCAGCACGCGGCTCACACTGATGGCGACACTCGCCGCCGCCGACTGGGTGGAGTTCTCCTACCTCCGCGAGCGGCTGTCGATGTCGGATTCCGCTCTGTCGAAACAACTCTCGACCCTCGAGGGCGCCGGGTACGTCGCCACCGAACGACCGACCACCGGCTCACGCCGCACGGTCCGCGCCCGCATCACCGACGGTGGGCGCACCGCGTTCCGCGGTCACGTCGCCGCGCTGCAGGCGATCGTGGGCGGGGACAGCTGAGCGACGACGACTCTGCTGAAAACTGCCCCGTGGCGGTGCCTCGAGGGGAATGTTCCCCCGGAGCGCCACCACGGGGCAGTTTTCAGCAACCACCGGCGATCACTCGACGCCGATGGTGACCTCGGTCGACTTCACGAGCGCGGTCGCGGCCTGCCCGACGGTGAGGCCGAGTTCCTCGACGGCCTCCTTGGTGATCGACGAGACCACGGTCTGGCCGCCCGGTTCGAGCGCGATCTTCACCGTCGCCATGACCGATCCCAGGGTGATCTCGGTGATCACGCCGGACAGCTGGTTGCGCGTGGACAGTCTCATCGGTGTCGTTTCCTCTCGTCGCGTGGGAACCACGAAACCGCAGTTCACAGCGGCAATCTAGCAACCCCGAGACGGCCTCGGCCATCGTCTCCGCTCACGCGGGCACCGCGCGGTGCAACGACCGCATCTGCGCGATGACGCTGCCGTTTTGACGCTGGCTCCTCGGTCGCGCAGCATGGTCACACATGTGGTTACCCGTCGGTAACCCCGTGTCACCTCGAGGAGAACCATGCGCAGGACCCTGTACGGACCCGACCACGTCGCCTTCGGTGAGTCGGCCCAGGAATTCGTCGACCGCTACGTCATGCCGCGGCACGAGTCGATCATCGAGCAGCGCTACATCGACCGCGAGATCTGGAAGCGCGCGGGCGAATCGGGCTTCCTCGGTCTCGAGGTCCCCGAGACCTACGGCGGCTCCGAGGCCGGTGACTACCGGTTCAACGCGATGTTCACCGAGGTGCTCTCGGGCGTGAGCGCCGCCCTGCCGTCGGCGTTCGGCATCCACGTCGACATCGTCGCGCCCTACCTCACCCAGCTGACCACCGAGGAGCAGCGCGAGCGCTGGCTGCCCGGCTTCTGCACCGGCGACATCGTCACCGCGATCGCGATGACCGAGCCCGCCGCCGGATCCGACCTCGCCGGCATCAAGACCACCGCCCGGCAGGAGGGCACCGATTGGGTCATCAACGGGTCGAAGACCTTCATCACCAACGGCTACAACGCCGATCTCGTGGTCGCCGCGGTCAAGACCTCGCCGGAGAAGAAGTCCAAGGGCATCACCATGTTCGCGATCGAGAAGGGCATGCCCGGGTTCGAGCGGGGCCGCAAACTCGACAAGGTCGGTCAACCCGAGTCCGACACCGCCGAGCTCTTCTTCTCCGACGTCCGCGTCCCCGCCGAGAACGTGATCGGCGAGGTCGACCGCGGCTTCATCCACATGATGACGTTCCTGCCGCAGGAGCGCCTCAACTGCGCGGTCTCGAACCTGGCGCACGCCAAGGCGTTGTTCGGCGAGACCCTCACCTACGTCAGCGAGCGCAAGGCCTTCGGCCAGGCGGTCGGGTCGTTCCAGTTCAACAAGTTCACGATTGCCGAACTGGCCACGAAGATCGACGTGACGCAGGCGTTCGTCGACGCGTGCGTGAGCGCCCACGCCGACGGTGAGCTGTCGGCGGCCGACGCCGCCAAGGCCAAGTGGTGGACTGCCGAGATCCAGAACTCGATCCTCGACACCTGCCTGCAGTTGCACGGCGGCTACGGGTTCATGAACGAGTACCGCATCGCCCAGGCGTGGAAGGACGCGCGCGTCACCAAGATCTGGGCCGGTTCCAACGAGATCATGAAGGAGATCATCGGCCGCGATCTCGGTTTGTAGTCTCCGGTAGCGTCCCTCGCAGGGGCCCGACCACACGAGGAGACATTGGTGTCCGTTCTCGACATGTTCCGACTCGACGGCAAGGTCGTCATCGTCACCGGCGCGTCCGCCGGTCTCGGTGTCGCGTTCGCGAAGGCGTCGGCCGAGGCGGGCGCATCGGTCGTCCTCGCCGCGCGCCGGGTCGAGAAGCTCGCGGAGACGAAGTCGCTGGTGGAGTCGGCCGGCGCGAAGGCGCTCACCGTCGCCACCGACGTCGCCGATCCAGAGGCGTGTGCCGCGCTCGTCGACGCCGCCATGGCGGAGTTCGGTCAGGTCGACGTGCTGATCAACAACGCCGGCGTAGGGACCGCGGTGCCCGCGACGCGGGAGACCGTCGAGCAGTTCCGCTCGGTCATCGACATCAACCTCAACGGCTCGTACTGGACGGCGCAGGCCGCGGGCAGGGTGATGGCCCCGGGCAGCTCGATCATCAACATCGCGAGCATCCTCGGCATCACCACCGCCGGACTGCCGCAGGCCGCCTACGCCGCCAGCAAGGCCGGCGTCATCGGTCTCACCCGCGACCTCGCCCAGCAGTGGGGAAGCCGAAAGGGCATTCGCGTCAACGCGATCGCGCCGGGCTTCTTCGCCTCGGAGATGACCGACCAGTACCACGACGGCTACCTCGAATCGCAGCAGCCGCGACAACTGTTGGGCCGCACCGGCGACCCGGCCGAGCTCGCCGCCACCGCGGTGTGGCTCGCCTCGCCCGCCGGCGGATACGTCACCGGCCAGACCATCGTCGTCGACGGTGGCGTGTCGATCACCTGACACGCAGGGCCCACCGATGACCGAACCCGACTGGACCCGCCCCTCCGGCTACAAGTCCGGCCGGGGATCGCCGTCGCGGCGGCGGCGTCGCTGGCCGTGGATCGCGGTCGGGGCGATCGGCGCGGTCGTCGCCGTCGGGTTGATCGCGCCCGACGACACCAAGCAGTCGTCCGATCAGGCCGCAGCAGTGGTCGCGACGCCGCCGGCCGGCGCCGAGTCGAGCGCTGCCCCATCGGGTTCGGCCCCGGTGACCACGACCACGAATACGCCGGCACCGGCGCCGTCGAGTGCAGCCGCCGTCGGGTCGACCACCCAGGCCCAGGCGGCCCTGAGGCAGCTCGACGGGTTGGCCGTGAAGGGCCGCGCGCCCAAGACCGGTTACAGCCGAACACAATTCGGGCAGGCGTGGAGCGACGACGTCGACGTCGACGGTGGCCGCAACGGCTGCGACACCCGCAACGACATACTGCGGCGCGACCTCACCGCCATCACCGTGCGGCCGGGGACCCGGGGTTGTGTGGTGCTGACCGGGACGCTCGCCGACCCGTACACCGCGACGTCCATCGCTTTCACCCGCGGCGCGCAGACCTCCGACGACGTCCAGATCGACCACGTGGTCGCGCTGAGCGACGCGTGGCAGAAAGGTGCGCAACAACTCTCGGCCGACAAGCGTCGTGACCTGGCCAACGATCCCCGCAATCTGCAAGCCACCGACGGACCGACGAATCAGCGCAAGGGCGACGGCGACGCCGCCACCTGGCTGCCGCCCTCCCGGGCGTTCCGCTGCACATACGTGAGCAGGCAGGTGCAGGTGAAGTCGGTGTACGGACTCTGGGTCACCCAGGCCGAGAAGGACGCGATCACCCGCGTGCTCACCACCTGCGGTGCGGTCGCCGCCCCGGCCCCGGTTCCCGAGACCCGCACGCAGACGCCGGTGCCGCGACCCGCTCCCCGCAACACACCGCCGCCGCCTGCGCCGGCCGCGCCGGTGGTTCCCGACGGGGGCGACGTCTACTACCGGAACTGCGCGGCCGCCAGGGCCGCCGGTGCCGCCCCGATCCGAGCCGGCGAGCCCGGGTATCGCGCGGGCTTGGACGGGGACGGCGACGGGACGGCCTGCGACAGGGGTTGATCGTAGAAGATCGACCGACATCGTCCGTCCTGACCGACAGCTCCGGCACATTGCCGGAGCTTGGCCCCGGTTCGGACGATCTCGGTCATGACGATCCGGCGTCGGTGGCCCGTGCCAGGATGGAATTCGTGACCTCCTCCGGATCGACGCACGCACTGTGGCGTCCCGGCATCGGATTGTCGCTGTGGTTCACCGACTCCGACGGGGCACCCACCGCCACCCCGGACGAGGGCTCGATCCCCGGGCCGGTCGCCGAGATCGTCTCCGGCCGCACCCTGCGGCGCACCATCACCGTGCACGGCCCCGGCGAGGGCACGATACGTCAGGTGGCGTCGTTGACGCTGGGGCCGGCGGCCGCGACCGACCTCCTCGACGCCCCCGGCCTGCGGTTGTCGGGTGAGCTCGGCTACTACGCGTACCTCGCGGCGTCGGTGCGGCGCTTCGTCTCGGCCGGTTCGGTGACGCCGGCGCTGGCGTGGTCGGCGGGCAGCTGGTCGACCCGATGGGCGCCGCTGCCCGGCATCCCGTGGCGAGCGTGGATGTCGGGGGCGGTCTCGGCGGCACCACCGGTGGTGATCGCGAACGGCGGCGCCGAGGCGGTGGCCGACTTCTGCCGCGAGATCACCGACCACGAGTGCCGACGACGCTGTGACGGCCTGTCGCACGGCGTGTTCCGGTCGTCGCTGGTCCGCTCACTGCTGCCCGGTTCCGACGACGAGCTCCCGATGTCGTCCGACCGCGCCTCTGCGGCCTCGACCGCATGGCAGGAGTGGGCCGACGGCGTACGGGAGAACGAGAGCGCTCTGGTGCTCCGACTCCACGAGCCCGAGTACCCCGATGACGACGACCCGTACACCGTTCCCGACGATCGGTGGCGGCTGCAGGTGTGTCGCCGCAGCACCGACGGCCTCGACGTGCCCATCGATCTGCACCGGCTCGGCCCGCACGAGCTCGACGAGGTGACCACCGAGATCGCCGGTGCCGTGCGGGCTTTCGCCGGACTGTCGCGGGCCGGGCACGATCGCGCCACCCTCGACTTCCTGCTTGACACCGACCTCGTCACCGACCTCCTCGACACCGGGGCCGAGCAGCTCGGGCGTGCGGGCATCGTCGTGCTGCTACCCCGCACCCTGGCGGCGGTCACCCCGGCGCTGTCGCTGCGGGGCCGCACCGGCGTCGGCGCCACCGTCGAGCGGTCGGTGATGGTGGGGCTGTCGGAGATCCGGGACTTCCAGTGGCAGTTGGCGATCGGCGAGGATGTCCTCGACGACGGCGAGCTCGCGTCACTCGCCGAACAGAAGGGCGGTCTCGTCCGGGTGCGGGGCGTCTGGATCCGCGCGGAGGGGTCGGCGCTGAGCCGGGCCGCGGAGTTCATCACCACCCAGCGGGCCCTGGCCGCCTCCGGCCACCCCGCCGACATGGGCGAGCTGTTCGGACTCGTCACCGGCGGTGCCGACCGCCTGGGCGTGCCGGTGACGTCGGTGTCGGGCCTGTCGTGGCTCGACGAGGTCGCGGCCGGCGGCACCCTCACACCCGAGCCGCTCGACGCCCCTTCGTCGCTGGCCGCCGAACTCCGGCCCTACCAACACCGTGGGATGGAATGGCTCGCGCACCTCGCGTCGCTCGGCATCGGCGCCGTTCTGGCCGATGACATGGGCCTGGGCAAGACCGTCCAGGTGATCGCGCTGCTGTGCAGTGAGCGGGAGACCGTCGATGCGGATGCACCGGCGGACCGCCCGGGGCCGACGCTGATCGTCTGCCCGATGTCGGTGGTGGGCAACTGGGAACGGGAGATCGCCCGTTTCGCACCGCATCTGCGCGTGATGGTGCACCACGGCCCGGGCCGCGCGCGGCGTGACCCCTTCACCGCCGCGGCACTCGACACCGACGTCACCATCACCACCTTCGCGATCGCCACCCGCGACGCGGAGTCGTTGCGGACCGTGGCGTGGCGCCATGTCGTGGTCGATGAGGCGCAGCACATCAAGAACGTCGCCACGGCCGCGTCGCGCGCGGTCCGCAGCATCGATGCGCGACAACGGATCGCGCTGACCGGCACGCCCGTGGAGAACCGCCTCGAGGACCTTCGTGCGGTGATCGATCTGGTCAACCCCGGTCTGCTCGGGTCACCGTCGGTGTTCAAGGCACGATTCGCCGAATCCATCGAGCGCGAGCGCGATCCGGAGGCCGCGCGCCGACTGAACGCGATCACCTCGCCGTTCATCCTGCGTCGGGTGAAGACCGATCCGACGATCATCGCCGATCTGCCCGAGAAGACCGAGTTGACCGTGCGCGCCAACCTGACCGTCGAGCAGGCGGCGCTCTACCGCGCCGTCACCGACGACCTGATGCAGGCGCTCGGTCGGGAGCAGTCGATGGCCTCGGGCGACGAAGGACACCGGGTGCGAACGGTTCTCGCCGCGCTGACCCGGCTGAAGCAGGTGTGCAACCACCCCGCGCATTTCCTCGGCGACGGATCGGCCCTGGTCCGGCGCAACGCCCACCGGTCCGGCAAGCTCGAGTTGCTCGGCGACATCCTCGAGAACATCGTGGCCGACGGTGAGCGCGCCCTGATCTTCACCCAGTTCACGGCGTTCGGCGAGATGCTCGCGCCGTGGTTGTCCAAGGTGTGCGGCGACGACGTGTCGTTCCTGCACGGCGGACTCTCGCGGACGGCCCGCGACCGGATGGTCGCCGAGTTCCAGGACGCGGCGGGCCCACCGGTGCTGATGGCGTCGCTCAAGGCCGGCGGGACCGGGCTGAACCTCACCGCCGCGAACCACGTCGTGCACCTCGACCGGTGGTGGAACCCCGCGGTGGAGGCCCAGGCCACCGACCGCGCCTACCGCATCGGACAGACCAAACGGGTCGAGGTGCGCACATTCGTGTGCGTCGGGACGATCGAGGAGCGCATCGACGCGATGATCACCGACAAACGCGCGCTCTCCGATCTGACCGTCACCGCCGGCGAGAGCTGGCTCGGAAAGATCGACGACGACCAGTTGTACGACCTCATGCGCCTGCGCGACGAGGCGGTGGGCGAGTGAGCCCCCGGAAGAAGGACGCACCCGTCCGCGGATACGGGCTCACCGCGTGGTCGCGGGCGGTACTCGCCGTCATCGACCGTCCCGAGGACACCCGTCGGGTCGGCAAGGCGCGCAGCTACTTCCGTGAGCGCACGATCCTCGACGTGCGCGTTCGACCCGGTACGGTCACCGCCCTCGTGCAGGGCAGCCAGGTCGAACCGTTCGAGACGTCGCTGACGATGCGGACCGTCGAACCCGACACCGTCGTCGCCCTGCTGCGCGAGCGCGACGCCACCGACGACCTGTTGGCCGTCGCGCGCGGTGAACAACCGCGGATCCTCGGTTCGCTGGTGCTGCCCACCGAGCCCGCCGACGTCCGAGGCGACTGCAACTGTCCCGACGAGGAGCCGCGCTGCATCCACGTGTTGGCGCTCGGGTACGAGATGGCCGCGCAGATCGACAAGACGCCGTCGATCGCGCTGACGATGATGGGCGCCGAGATCGCCACGCTCCTGGCCCATCTGCGCGACGACACCGACGAGCCGACCCGGCCGGTCCGCGTCCGCGCGCCCGCGGTCGTCGACTTCTACGGTTCCGGGTTCACACCGCCGCCCCTGCCGAGCCCGCCGTCGATCGACGTGTTCGCCGATCTCGACGTCGCCGGCCTCAACCGGGCGCTGAGGATGTCGGGCGTCGGTCCTCTCGACCTCGGCGAGGTCACCGACGAACTCGCCGAGCTCTACGCCCGCCTCATCCGCACCCCGCAGACGCCCACGTCGAGCACCTGACCACCCCAGTTGGGCACGTAACGACCGCAGTTGGGCACGTAACGACCGCAGGTGGGCACGTAACCCCTTCGGTTGGGCACCACGTGTCCTCAGCTGCCCAACCGCGGTCCTTACATGCCCAATCGGGGTCGTTACGTGCCCAATCGGGGTCGTTAGGTGCCCAACTGGGGAAGGGGTCAGGCGATGAGTCGTGCGACCCGGGCGGCTGCGCGACCGCCGGAAACGAGCGCGCCCTGGATCGACGGGGTGTCGCGGTGATCGCCGGCGAACACCAGCCGCTCACCCACCTGCAGCGGACGCCGCAGAGGTGTTCCGGGTTCCTGTCTGGGCAACGCGCGCCGGATGTCGTGGCGTGTGATGACCCGCCACGACGCGGTCGTCGTGCCCCAGAGGCGATCGAGTTCGGCACGCACCTGCGTCTCCGGCGCGGGCCCGGTGTCGTCGAGCAGGGTCGTCGCCTGCACGAGGGTCTTCCCCGGCGGCGCGTATCCAGCTGCGATGGAACTCATCTCGGCCGTGTTGACAACGACACCGCCGACACCCGACACCCGCAGGAAGGTGTCGGAGGCGAGTCCGTCGGCCTCGAACCACCACGTGGAGAGCCCGCGCATCGGTGACGTGGCCGAGGCGGTGAGGGTCGCCGCGTCGACCGAGTCGGTGGCCACCACCACGGCCCGCGAACGCAGGACCGCGCCGTCGGCGGTTCGCACCGAGGGGTCGGCGCCGTCGGTGATCTCCTCGACGCGGGTCGAATACGCGATGTCGACACCGGCGGTGCGGGCGAGCTGTTCGGGGAACGCCTGCATGCCGGCGTTCGGCACGCCGGGTGTCGCCAGGAGGAAGCTGCGCAGCACGAGGCGGACGTAGCGGTCGGAGGTGTCGCCGATGCCGTCGGCGAGGACTCCGCTGAGGAACGGCGCCAACAGCGAGTCGCGCAAAGGTCCACGCAGGCCGAGGCGATCCCAGTCGTCGGCGAGCGCGGCGTCGGGTGCGGTCGCCAGACGGCGCACCGGTCCGACGGCGGGCAGGGCCCACCGCACCGCACCGGCGACCGCACATGGTCGCAACAGGCCCACGCCGAAGGCCGAGCGCACCGTCTCCGGCAACAGTCGGGGGTGTCGGGTCGGGTCAGCGATCGTCCGCGCGTCGCCCGAGTCGTCGACGATCCGCACGCCGCGCCCGGCCACCCGCAGATCGAGCGCATCGACGTCGACGTGCCGCTTCACCGCCGGGTACGAGGGGTTGAGCAGCTGAAAGCCGCGGTCGCAGCGGAATCCGTCGATCACGTCGGTACGGATCCGACCACCGGGCACGGCGTCGGCCTCGAGGACGCGGACGGTCAACCCGCGCAACCGCAACGCCGCGGCACACCGCAGACCAGCGATCCCCGCCCCCACCACGATCACGTCCGCATCGATGCCACTCATGCCTCATCGATACCACCTACGCGTCGGGCGGGCCGAACGCTCCACAAGAGAGTCGACGCCGTCTCCCCGGTGCGACGCCGACGCCGATCGGGCAGTTACGTGCATCGAGTGGGCACGTCGTCGCATCGAGTGGGCAGACCACGACGCTCGGCTCCACCGGACGAGACGGTTCCCTCGAGCCCGCTCACCAACCCGCCCGATCGACGCGAACAAGTGCCCGATCGACGGGGTTTACTGCCCGATCGATGCGAACAAGTGCCCGATCGACGGGGTTTACTGCCCGATCGACGGCGAATGCTTGGCGTCGGTGACGGCACGCTGGTGTTCGAGCACGGCGAGCAGCTCCTGGTAGGGACCGACGACGAAGGCGTCGTCACCCGACGCGAACTTCGTGCCCCGGCGCGGTGGGTACTCGAGATCGCCCGCCCCGCTCTCACCGGACGCACGGCGGATGGCGATCACGCGGGTGTTCGCCGACAACTCGCGCATCTCGACCCCGACGAGTCCACCGTCGGCCCGGATCCGGACCCGACCGACCATGAACGACGTCGACTGCACCGAGAACGTGCCGAGGATCTCCAGTCCCAGTGCGGCGCCGATGAACCAGGGCGCCGCCAGCTCCGCGGTCGAGCGGACATGCCGGAAGCCGAATCGCGCGGCGACGGCGTCACCCATGCCGCGGTCGAACACCCGCAGCACCACGGGGACGCCGCGACGGGACCCGTCGGCGAAGCGGTCGCCGAGCGCGCCGCGCACGGCGATGCCGGTCTCGATGTTGATCACGTCGTCGCTGGTCAGAACGGCGACGGCCGCCGAGCGATGCACGCGCGCATCGGAGAGTGTCTCGGCGACGGTGGCGTCACCCACGATGACCGGTATCCCCGCCTTGGCGGCGGCGGAGAGGAAGCGGTTCGACGACGACCGTTCGATGACCACCACGTCCCGACCACGCGAGCGGAGCTCACGGGCGACCCGGATCCCGAACGCCCCCAGCCCGATAACCACGACATGTCCGGTCATGAACCGTGCACGTCGTCGTCCGGCCGCCTCGGCGATGCGTCGGGAGATGAGCAGTTCGGCGAGGAACGCCATGATCATCGCGGTCGTGGTGAGGCCCGCGAACATGAGGATGATCGACCAGATGCGCAGAGCCGGTGGCTGATCGGCGAAGTTGAAGTCGCCGTACCCGACCGTGGCGACGGTCTCGGTGCTGAAGTACACGGCGTCGAGAACGCTCATACCCGGCTTCTGATATCCCAGTCGCAGCACGGTGGTCGACAACGCGAGCAGGAAGAACAGCACGCCGATCATGCGGAAGAAGTTGGGGTTCGCATCTTCTCGGAATCCACGGACGGCTGCGCGCACGCGCTGCGGCCGCGACGGGCGACGTGCGGGCGCGACCGGGGTGTCGTCGGCGGCCGTCGCGATCCCCTGGGCGGCGAACTCGTCGGCGGTGCCGAGCAGTGTCACGACATCGCCTGCGAGAACGGGGTGATCACGCCCCGGGCAGAGCACGGTCGCCGGTGTGGCCGCCTGCGACAACGCCGAGGTGTGCGTGGAGACCGCCAGCGGCGCGAGGTCCCCGAAGCGTTCGCGCAACGTGCCCGCCCGACCCACGGTGACGGTGGTCGCCACGAAATCGATGCCTGCGGCGTCGATGTGATGATCGCCGATGCCCAGGCACGCCTCGATCACCGAGGGCGCGGCGAGGTCGGCGACGTCGAGTACCGCCCCCGGGGTCGACCCGTCGTCCATCGCGCCGGCGACCGTCGCGTTCGAGAGCTGGGTGATCACCCGGACGTCGGCACGCAGTTGTCCTGCCACCAGGGCGGTCTCGAGGTTGTGGAGCTCGTTCTCCTCGACGCACACCACCGCGACGGCTCCGGCGATCCCGGCGTCGACGAGCGCGTCAGCGACACCGACGACCGCGGTGTGCGCCCGGATGCCCCACCGGGCGACGGCCGCGTCGAGGGCGGGGTCGGCGGTGCGCACCACGACGACCACCTGTTCGCCGGCGTCGAGGAATCCGTCGATGATCGGCACCGCGATGCCGGCGAAACCGCACACGATCACGTGCCCGGACGGCAACACCGTGTGCGGCCCACGCTCCGGTTGCCACTGCGCCACGTGCCCACCTCCGCCGTCACTCCCGGTGGAGTGACCTTACGACGGAACGTGGGTGATCAGCGCGGTGTGGAGGACGATTCGGCGATATCGAGCACGTGGGTGAACGCCAGCAGCGACGGGTCGTGGCGCCACAGGAAGGTCGCCGCCGCGCGCGAGAGGGCGAGAGAGTCGCAGCGCCACGGTGCGATGTCGGCGCAGCAGGCGCGGCCGGTGAGCACGAGGGTGTGCAGACGCGGCGTGCCCGCGAGGTCGGTGTCGCAGTGGCTCAGCAGGTGCCGGTCGCGCGTAGAGGCCAACGCGCCGAAGGTGAAACCCGTGAGGTCCGACGCCTCGAGGGCGGTGCGGAGCTCATCGGTGACGGCGTAGAGGTTGCGGGTCGCGACGACCGCGGTCGTGATCGGGTACTCGATCGCGACGTGACCCGACAGGGCGCGCGGCGGGTTGTGGGTGCGATCCCACGAGGCCGTGAGCAGCCGGATCGGTGCGGGCGGACGGAGCCGGAAGTGCCGCGGACCGTCTGCGGCGGCGAGGCCACGGTGGATGTTCGGCGAGACGGCGGGGGCGACCGAAGATGTCATGTCTCATGGGTACGCGGACGCCGACCCCTCCGGGAGTCGTCACCGCGTAAAGAATCCGCGGTCGACGTCAAGAATCCGCAAAGCCTGCTCAGCAGTGACGGGCGAGGGCGAGGGTGCCGAGGTCCCGGATCGCCGCGCACGAGCGGCGCACCATGGTCGCGAACATCTCGTCTCCGCGCGGGGACCGGGTGCCGTACGCGCAGCCGAACACCGAGACCAGCGGTCCCTGGATCATCGCGAACCGGTAGTCGTCTCGGCATTCGTCCCGGTCGTGGTCGGTGACGCCGTGCCCGAGCAGCGCGTGGTGGTAGGCGTCGACCAGATTGGTCTCCGCCGCCCTCCGCGCATCCGATTCGAGGGCGGTGCCGACGAAGAACGCGAGATCGCGGGCGGGGAGACCGATCCCGACCGTCTGCCAGTCGACGGCGAGTACCTCGGTGTCGCCGGCGTCGAACATGAGGTTGTCGAGACGGTGGTCGCCGTGGATGAGCGCGAACCGTTCCGACCGCGCGAGGCTCCACCGCTCGATGACGTCGCCGACCTCGCGCAGGGTCTCGACGTCGGCGGCGGTGAGCTGCTCACCGACCGCATCGAGGAACAGATCGACCGTCGAGGGGTAGAGCTCCGCCAGCATCGCCGCCTCCGCGGGACCGTTCACGGTGAGTGCGGGGACGTCCGGCGCGGTCGGGGCGAGCAGTGTCGGGTCGCACCACCGGGGGCCGTGCAAGCCGGCGAGATTGCGCACGGCGACGAGGGCCGCGGCGGTGGAGCACCCGGCGATCTGGTCACCCTGGTGGTGGGCGTAGAGGTCGGTCAACACCAGGGTGAACTCGCTGCCGGTGTCGTTCATGATCGCGAGATGGCATGCGGGTACGGCGATCTCGACCGTGTCGGCGAGGTGGGCGTAGAAGCGGACCTCCGCGGCGTAGGCCCCGGCGAGCATCTCGCGTGCGGCGGGGTCGTCGGCGGGGAGTTTCGCGACCACGGCGCGCGGCACCACACCCGCGTCGACTCCGGCTCCGGTCATCGTGATGCGGTGGCACGACGCGATCTGTCCGGTGCCGATGCGTTCCGCGGTCGCGGTCGCCACCGGTGCACCGAACAGGTCGGTGAGCCACTGCGGTGTCATGGCATCGACGTCGGTCACGAGGGGGACGGTCATCGCAGCCGCCCCGGGTTCGCGACAGCGCGGGCGCACTTCTGCGGCGCGAGGGTCGACCACGCCGGCAGCAGCGGCGCGATCTCGACCGGTGTGGCGCCGTGGAGGATCACGCTGTCGACGCCGGCGTCGAACTGGTCGAGGATCCGGCGGGCGCAGTGGGTGGCCGATCCGGTGGCGGCGGCCGAGGTCCACTCGGCCGGGAGCAGCGCACTGAGATGGGCGATGTCGTCGGGTGTGGCGTCGGCGTCGAACGCGCCACGGAAGGCCTGCACCCGTTCGTCGGCGCGAAAGTCCGCCAATCGCTGCCGATCCCACCCGTTGGTGCGTACGAGCAGATCGCCGTAGCCCTGCAGGTAGGTGGCGAGCCGACCGACGATGCGGCGGGTGCGGTCGGGCTCGGGCACCCAGTCGCCGACGGTCGCCAGCACCGACCAGATGCGGATGGCACCCGGATCACGTCCGGCGCGCAGGGCGGCGTCGCGGATGACACCCACCTGCCGCGCGACGGTGTCGTCGGTGAGGAAGGTGTGCAGGACGACCCCGTCGGCGATCTGTCCGGCGAGGCGCAGCGTCGCGTCGCCGATCGCGACGAGCACGATCGGGATGTCCTCGTCGGCGTCGATCTGCAACCGCAGGAACGGGAATCGGCCGGCGGGCCCGTCGTGGTCGATGATCGACTCGCCCCGCCACAACCGCCGCAGCAGGTCGACGGCGTCGGTCATCTGCGCGGAGGTGATCCGCGGCAGGTTCATCAGGTCGAACAGGACGTCGAAGCCGCGGCCGAGGCCGAGCGCGAACCGCCCGTGACTCATGCGGTGGGCGGTGACCGCCGTCGTCGCGGTCACCAGCAGGTGGCGGGTGTTGTGGTTGGTGGCGGCGGTCGCGACGCCGATCCGCTCGCTCGAGGCGGCGGCCGCGCCGGTGAGAACGCCGGCGTCTTTCGTCGAGTAGCGCTCGGAGAGGAACACCGAACCGAGTCCCAGATCGTCGGCGGTGCGCACCTCGTCGAGGAGATCCCGCGGTGAGTCGGTGTGGTCGGCGAGACCGTAGAAGCCCAGTTCCGCGTGCTGGGGGCGAGGACCGTCGATCGACACCGCATACCTCCGTCCTCGTCACCGGCTGCCCACCCGACCCTGGACAACCGACTGGACAGCAGTCTAGCGAGCGCGGGTGCGACCCAGGGGCCTTTTCACGCGGGCACACTGGAAGCCATGCGCACCGCAGGCCGTCCCGCTCGTCCCCGATCGGCGTTCGCCGCCGCCGTCCTCGCCGTGCTCGGCGTGATGCTGATGGCGGCGTGCGGGAGCGACCCCGGGCCCGCGGCCACCCACAACGCCACCGACGACGCCTTCGTCACCGCCATGGCCCGTCATCACCAGCGGGCGATCGAGGTCGGACAGCTCGCGGCCGATCGCGGAACCGACCCTCGGGTCGTCGACTACGGGAAGCTCATCGTGTCGCAGCAGACGCCGGAGCTGCAGAAGCTGAACGGGTGGAGCGGCCACTGGGTTCTGCCCTCGGCCGCCGCGGGCGAGGCGATGCCCGACGGGTTCATCACCGACGCGACCCTGGCCGGGCTGCGAGCCCAGTCGGGGGTGGCGTTCGATCGCGCGGTCCTGCTCGCGTCGGCCGACAGCGAGACCGGAGCCGCCGCGATGGCTCAGCGTGAGCTGGCCGCCGGTGTGTACGATCCCGCCCGCGAACTCGCGACATCGATCGCGACCGCGCCGACCACCCAGATCCCGAAACTGCGCGCCCTCGCAGCCCAATTGGGCTGACGCGTCACGCCTTCAGCTGCGGGATCGGCCCTGCGAGCTCTTCGAGGGCCGCGGCGAGGGCCTCGGCGTCGACGGCCCGCAGCGGATCGAGCACCCGCGCACGCACGCTCGCCAGGTGCGCGGGGTAGGCACGCTCGAGTCGCGCGAATCCGGCGTCGGTGAGCACGGCGCTCATCCCCCGTCGGTCGCAGCCGTCACGCATGCGGGTCGTGTCACCGCGTGCGGTCAACGCCGCGATCAGCCGCGTCATCCGGCTCGCCGACAGCCCCACCAGCGATGCCAGCTCCGTCATACGACATCGCCTGTCGGGCGACTCGGACAGGATGACGAGCACCTGGTACTCGCCCAGGGTGAGGCCCGACTCCCTTTGCAGGTCGGTCTCCAGATCGCGGGGCACCACGACCAAGGCCCGCGCGAGAGCACGCCACACCCGGCCCTCGACATCGTCGAGCGGTTCGGTCACTCCCACCACCTCCGGATCGTCACCCTGCAATGCCGATCTTACTTGCGTAGGCAAGTATTTCCTGGGACAGTACTTGCCTACGCAAATACATGTGGTCGTGAAGTCACGACCGACATGCCGTCGACAGGAGTCCCATGTTCATCACCGCCGTCATCCTCAGCGTCGTGCTCGCCTTGGTCAGCCTGGGTGCGGGCGCGCCCAAGGCTCTGCTGAAGGGACCGGCGGCCGAACAGCTCTCCGGGCGAGGACTCAGCGCGTCGCTCATCCGGTTCATCGGTGGAGCCGAGGTCGCCGGAGCGGCGGGCCTACTGATCGGCCTCGCCTGGCATCCGCTCGGCATCGCCGCGGCGATCGGCCTGCTGATCGTGTTCATCGGCGCCACGGTGTTCCACGCCCGCAACGGCGACTACGCCAACTCCGAGACCCGCGGCGCATCGCTGCCGTCGGTGGTGCTCGCGATCGTGTCGCTCGCGGTCATCATCACCCTCGCCGCCGCCTGACCGCCGCGGCGCCGCCGGGTCGGGTCACGCGCTCCGGTCGGTCGGGGTCCACTCGAACTCCGACTCGTCGAGCGAGCGCATGACCCGGATGTAGTGGGCGGTCGACGCCGGCCAGTTGTTGGTGTTGCGACCCGAGGCCGTGCGGTACCAGCTGGTGCAGCCCTGCTCCCACACGGTCTTCGACAGCGCCGACTGCAGAGCGAGATTCGACCGCCGCTCGACGTCGGCGCGCACCTGCACCGCTCGCGCCCGGCCGGCATCGAGGCGTTCGACGGCCTGCACGACGTACTTCATCTGCGCCTCGAGCATCAGGATGATCGACGTGTGGCCGAGGTTCGTGTTCGGCCCGTAGAGCAGGAACATGTTGGGGAACCCGTGCACGCTCACCCCGAGGTGGGCCTGCGCGCCGTCGTCCCACTCACGGTGCAGGTCTCGGCCTTCTGCGCCCGTGACCGTGATCCCGCGCAGGAAGTCCGTCGCGTGGAAGCCGGTGCCGTAGACGATGGTGTCGGCCTCCACGGTCGACCCGTCGGCCAGACGCACGCCGTCGGGGGTGATGCGGTCGATGCCGGTGGTGGTGACGGTGACGTTCGGTCGGTCCAACGAGGCCAGGTAGTCGTTGGAGATGAGGATGCGCTTGCAGCCGATCGGATGATCGGGCGTCACCGCGGCCCGCGTCGCGGGGTCGGCGATCTGACGCCGCATGTGCAGCCGTGACCGCAGACCCACGATCTTGAGCAGCGCCGGGATCTTGGTGAACCCGATCGACCGTGGTTCCAGCGTCGCCCAGGTGAGCCAGCGCGAGAGTCGTTGCAGCGCAGGCACTCGGGCGAACATGCTTCGGGCCCACCGGGGGTAGGCGTAGTCCGCCTTGGGGATGACGAACGGGGCGCTGCGCTGCAGCAGCGTGAGATGGCCGACCTGCTCGGCGAGGCGCGGCACGAACTGGATCGCCGAGGCACCGGTGCCGATCACCGCGACCCGCGCGCCGGTGAGATCGGCGTCGTGATCCCAGCGCGCCGAGTGGAACAGGTTGCCGCGGAACGACTCCGCACCCTCGATCGTGGGGATCGCCGGGTTGCTGAGCTGGCCGCATGCGAACACGACGACGTCGTGCACGGTCTCGGTGCCGTCGTCGAGACGGACGGTCCACGACGCGCTCGTGTCGTCGAAGGTCGCCGCGGCGACCCGATTGCGGAAGCGGATGTGCGGACGCAGCTCGAAGGTGTCGGCGATCGATCGGAGATAGTCGAGGATCTCCGGCTGCGGCGCGAACCGTCGCGACCACTTCGCACTCGGCGCGAATGAGAACGAATACAGATGCGAGGGCACGTCGCATGCCGCTCCGGGGTAGGTGTTCTCCCGCCAGCATCCACCGACGTCGTCGGCCGCCTCGAACAGCACGAGGTCGTCGTGGCCGGCGCGGCGCAGGGTCGCGGCCATGCCCAGGCCCGCGAAGCCGGTCCCGATGATGGCCACCGACTGTCCTCGAACGCTCATCTGCTGCAACCTCGTCACGTAGACGACATCGCGTCGTGCGATGTCCCCTTCGAGGCTAGCCATCCGAGACCCGCCCGAACATGCGATTGGCGGCCAAGAAGTTACTAGAGTTGACCACCATGACCCGCCCCGCCGACGACGCCACCTGGACGGTGTTGCGGTCGGCGCCGGGCTCGAGGCTGCTCCTGGACTTCGCGGCCGAGCACGGGATCGGCGAACGGGAGATGCTGGCCGCCGCCGGGATCGACGGCGACGACGTCGTCGGGTCGATCACCGCCCAGCAGGAACTGTCGATGCTCGGCCTGCTCGCCGACCGGCTCGGTGCGGTCGAGGGGCTCGGCGCCCTGCTGGGACAGCGCTACCACCTCACCACCTACGGGCTGTGGGGTTTCGCCATGATCAGCAGCGCGACGCTCCGCGAGGCCATCGCCGTCGGTCTCCGACTGGTCAATCTCACCTTCGCGTTCTGCCACATCCGGCTGCGCGACGCCGACGGTCGCGCCGCCTTGGTCCTCACGGTCGAACACGGCGTGCCCGACCGGGTCCGCCGCATCGTCTGCGACCGCGACATCGCCGCGATACGTGTCATCGCGCACGAGATCATGGGGCGCGAACTGGTCGCCGAGGAGGTCACGTCCACCTTCCCCGAGCCGGCCGACACCTCCGCCTACGAGGCCGCCCTCGGCGTGACACCGCGGTTCGACGCAGCCGAGAACGCGATCTGGTTCTCCGCCGAGCTGCTCGACACGCCGCTGCCGCAGGCCAACGCGTTGGTCGCCGCCGAGATCGACGAACAGTGCCGGGCGCTCCTGCAGGAGCGCAGGGTCCGCGTGGGAACGGCGGCGCGCGTGCGGGACCTGGTGTCGGGGGCGCCGTCGGAACCCCTCACCCTGTCCCGGGCCGCCCACGAGCTCCACACCTCCGAGCGACACCTGCGCCGCCAACTTGCGCAAGAGGGAACCACGTTGCGGCGCATCGTCAACGAGGTCCGCGAGGACATGGCCGATGAGCTGCTCTGCGTCACCGGCCTGTCGGTCGCCGAGACCGCACGGCGGCTGGGCTACGCGGAGGTGTCGAGCTTCTCCCAGGCGTTCCGACGGTGGAAGGGCATGAGCCCGAGGGCGTATCGACACCTGCAGGCGGAGGCATCGGGGGCGGGGGCTGTGGGGGCGGCTCCGGTCAGCGTTCGCTGACCTGGCCGTCGAGCACGAGCCACGAACGGTCGCAGCGCACCGTGTCGAGCATGCGCCGGTCATGGGTGACCAGCAGCAGTGTGCCCTCGTAGCTGTCGAGCGCCTGCTCGAGTTGTTCGATGGCGGGCAGATCGAGGTGGTTGGTCGGTTCGTCGAGCACCAACACGTTCGTGCCGACGGCCTGCAGCAGTGCGAGGCCGGCGCGGGTGCGTTCCCCCGGCGACAGGTCGTCGACGGCGCGTTCGACGTGGTCGGCGCGCAGTCCGAACTTCGCGAGCAGGGTCCGCACCTCGGCGGTGGGCCAGTCGGGTACATGGCTCTCGAACCGGTCGACCAGCCGTGTCGCGCCGGTGAACTCCGCACGGGCCTGGTCGATCTCGCCGATCGCGACGTTCGCACCGAGACTCGCCCGACCGGAGTCGGGGGACTGTCGACCCAGGAGCAGACGGAGGAGGGTGGATTTCCCTGCCCCGTTGGGTCCGGTGATGCCGATGCGTTCGCCGGCCTCGACCTGCAGCGACACCGGTCCGAGGGTGAAGTCGCCCTGGTGCACCACGGCCTCGCTGAGAGTCGCGACCACCGAACTCGACCGCGGTGCGGCGCCGATGGTGAAGTGCAGCTCCCATTCCTTGCGGGGTTCGGCGACCTCCTCCAGGCGCGCGATCCGGCTCTCCATCTGCCGCACCTTCTGCGCCTGCTTCTCGCTCGATTCCGCGGCGGCCTTGCGGCGGATCTTGTCGTTGTCGGGCGACTTCTTCATCGCGTTGCGTACGCCCTGGCTCGACCACTCACGTTGCGTCCGTGCGCGATCGACGAGGTCGGCCTTCTTCTCGGCGAACTCCTCGTACTCCTCGCGGCGGTGCCGGCGGGCGGTCTCGCGTTCCTCGAGATAGCTGTCGTAGCCGCCACCGAAGACCGTCGTCGTGTTCTGGGCCAGATCGAGTTCGAGCACGCGGTTCACGCTGCGGGCGAGGAACTCCCGGTCGTGGCTGACGAGGACGACCCCGCCCCGCAGCTCGCGGACGAACGTCTCGAGGCGTTCGAGGCCGTCGAGGTCGAGATCGTTGGTCGGCTCGTCGAGCATCACGATGTCGAACCGCGACACCATGAGTGCCGCGAGGCCGACGCGTGCGGCCTGACCGCCCGAGAGCGAGGTCATGGTCGTGGTCGTGGGATCCACGGCGTGGGAGTCCAGACCGAGATCGGCCAGCACCGCGGGCAGTCGCTCCTCGAGGTCGGCGGCACCGGTGGCGAGCCAGTGGTCGAGCGCCACCCCGTACGCCTCGGCCGGGTCGACACCGGGTGTCGCCGCGGCCGGGTCCGACAGCGCCGCGGCCGCGGCATCCATCGCCGTGGTCGCCTCGGCACAGCCGGTCCGACGGGCGATGTACGCCGCCACGGTCTCACCGGGAACACGATCGTGCTCCTGCGGCAACCAACCGATGAACGCATCGGCCGGGGCCAGGCTCACCGTGCCCTCCAGCGGTTCGAGGACGCCGGCGAGGATGCGCAGAAGGCTGCTCTTGCCTGCGCCGTTGGCGCCCACGACACCGACGACGTCGCCGGGGGCGACGGTGAGATCGAGGCCGTCGAACAGCGTGCGATGGGCGAAACCGCCGGCCAGGTCCTTCGCGACGAGCGTTGCGGTCATGGCCCCATCCTCACACCCGTTCGCCGGGACATCACACAGCGATCGCGGTCAGGTGCGTGATGTGGGTTACCGTCGGACAACCGACACGACCGAGTGTCCGATACATACCGAGGACGTCCCCATCTCCGTTCACGATTCCGCCGCCGCCTCGCCCGAGCGCCCGTTCGTCGCCCCGCACGACGACGCCGCAGCGCACCGCAGGCCGCTGTTGCCCGCCGACGACCCGTTCTATCGCGCCCCCGGCGGGTTCGAGGACACGGTTCCGGGCACCGTTCTGCGCTCCCGTGACGTGACCCTCGCGTTCCTCGGCGTCGTCCGTCAGCGCATCCGGGCCACCCAGTTGGCGTTCCGGTCGACCGATTCCCAGGGCGAGCCCATGGTCGCGGTGACCACGGTTCTCCTCCCGCCCGGACGGGAGCGGGGCGCGCAGTGCCCCATCGTGTCCTACCAGTGCGCGATCGACGCCATCACCGGCCGGTGCTTCCCCTCCTATGCGCTGCGTCTGCGGGCGCGGGCCGTGGGCGCTCTGCCCCAGTTCGAGTTCCTGCTCATCGCCGCACTCCTCGCGGAGGGGTGGGCGGTCTCGATCCCCGATCACGAGGGTCCTCGCGGACTGTGGGGCATCCCGCGCGAACCCGGCCACATCGTGCTCGACGGTGTCCGCGCGGCACTCGACCACGCGCCGCTCGGTCTGCGCCACGACGCGCCGGTGGGGTTTTGGGGGTACTCCGGCGGCGGACTCGCGTCGGCGTGGGCCGCCGAGATGTTCGCCGAGCACGCGCCGGAACTCAACGTCGTCGGCGCCGTGCTCGGTTCGCCCGTGGGCGATCTCGGGAACACCTACATCCGCCTCAACGGCGGACTGTTCTCCGGGTTGCCCGCACTCGTGGTGGGGGCCCTGCAGCACGTCTACCCCGATCTGCAGCGCATCATCGACCATCACACGACACCACGCGGCAAGATCGCGCTGGCGCGTCTGCAACGCGCCACCACCGTCGAGGCGGTGCTGCGCTTCATGTTCACCGACATGGACGACATGCTCGACCGGCCGCTGGCGGAGATCCTCGCCACGCCCGAGGTGCGGGCTGTGTTCGACGAAATCCGGCTGGGCCGTTCGGCACCGGCCATGCCGGTCCTCATCGTGCAGGCCGTGAACGATCGCATCGTCTCGGTCGACGACATCGACGCGCTCGCAGCCTCCTACGCAGCCGCCGGAACCAGCGTCACCTACCACCGCGACCGGTTCAGCGAGCACATGCTGATGCACCCGATGGCGGCGCCCACCGCGCTGCGGTGGCTGCGTGAGCGCATCGAGGGACGCCCGGTCGACGAGAACCGCCAGCGCACCACCTGGCCGACGCTGCTCAACCCGAGCACCTACCGCGGGATGCTGCGCCTCGGCGCGATCTCCGCGCGGGTGATCACCGGCCGCACGATCGGCCGCCGCGAGCTGTCCGAACTCGATCGCTAACCGATGGCGGTGACGGCGTCGGCGGCTCCGGACACGACCACCGTCGCTCCGGCGTCGCCGCGCGATCCCATCCAGGCGACCCGGTCGATCTCGTAGACACACTCGTCGAGAACATGGCCGTCCTCCACGATCTCCCGGCGACTACGGAGCGTGTAGCCGAGTCGTTCCGACACCGCGATGCTCGCGCGGTTCTGCGCCAACGCCCATGAGCGGGCGGCTTCGGCGTTCAGATGCTCGAACGCGAACGCGAGGACACCCATGCGTGCGGCCGTGCCGATCCCGCGTCGTTGATGTTCGGCGAGGAGCCAGGATGTCGTACCCACGATCCGCTGGGTCGGCCACCCGGTCAGTCCCGACAGAGATTGCAGTCCGACCGCGATCCCCGACACCGTGACGACGAGGTCCAGCGTCCACTGCGGCCGTCGGGTCAGATCACGGTTGTGAGCCACCCGCGCAACGCGCTCACGGACCAGACTGTCCGGGTCACGCCCGGCCAGCCATGTCACGAAGTGCTCGTCGCCGGGAGGCAACACCGCGCCCGGTGCGCTCGCGGCACGCACAACCTCGGCGACCTCGTCGTCGGTGGGCGGGTGCAGAAGCACAGCGCCCGAGGTGATCCGCAGCGCCAAGGTCACGACACCGGTCAGCCGCGGGCCATGTTCACGAAACGGCTCAGGTGGAGCTGGTGGGCGACGGTAATGGTGGCGGTGGGGCCGTTGCGGTGTTTGCCGAGGATGATGTCGGCCTCGCCGGCGCGGGGGTCGTCGCGTTCGATGGAGTCGGGACGGTGCAGCAGGATCACCATGTCGGCGTCCTGCTCCAGCGAGCCCGACTCACGAAGATCCGACACCTGAGGCCGTTTGTCGGTGCGCTGCTCGGGGCCTCGGTTGAGCTGGCTGATCGCGACCACGGGAACCTCGAGTTCCTTCGCCAGCAGCTTGAGCTGACGGGAGAACTCCGAGACCTCCTGCTGCCGCGACTCGACCTTCTTGCCCGACGTCATCAGCTGCATGTAGTCGATGACCACCAGCCGCAGATCGTGGCGCTGTTTGAGGCGACGGGCCTTGGCGCGGATCTCCATCATCGTGAGGTTCGGGGAGTCGTCGATGAACAGTGGCGCCTCGCTGATCTCGCCCATGCGGCGTGCGAGGCGGGTCCAGTCGTCGTCGGTCATGCGGCCCGAACGCATGTCGGCCAGCTTGATGTTCGCCTCGGCCGAGAGCAGCCGCATCACGATCTCGGTCTTGCCCATCTCCAACGAGAACATCGCCGAGGTCATCTGGTTCGCGATCGAGCAGCTGCGCAGGAAGTCCATCGCGAGAGTCGAGTTGTGGGTCGGCACCATCGACTCACCGGCGAGGTACATGTGCGCGTCGTTGTCGACCTGCACGCACCGGACAGGCACGCTGTCGACGGCACGGATGTCGACGATGCGGCGCTGACCCGACGGGCGGCGCAGCTCCTTGTGGCGAATAGCCTTGCGGTGCACCGTGAAGACGTCGTCGTCGGCGTCGACGCGCAACCACCCGGTGGCGGCACGCCGGTAGGAGTAGCCCAGCCCGGCCACGAGATCGGCGATCACCGCGCTCATGTGTTGGGTGGCGGCGGGGACGGTGATCCAGCCGTCCTCGTCGACGATGCCGCGGGCGTCGAGCAACCCGGCGAGCAGCGCGCGCCGCTGGGCGATCGAACCGCGGAGGTACTCGTACGGGATGCGTCCACCGAGATCCGACATCAACGCCATCACGTCGACGGGGCCCTCGGCGTCGATGCGCATCGCGATCTCGGGATCGTCGAAGGCCATGCCCGCCAACGCCGCAACGGTGTACGGGCCGTAGCCGAACCGGCGTCGCGGGAGCTCCAGCGGCTCGGCGTTGCGCACCGACACCGCGCCGATCTGACCGATGAGCGCGAACGTGGTCTGTACCGAGCGCACACCGTCGGACTCGGTGAGCCACTGATGTTCGGCGTCGGCGACCAGCACCGAACCATCGGAGAACTCGACCTCGTAGCAGGGACGTTCGGTCATCACGTCGGTCGCGGCCACCACACGGGTGGGCGTACCGGCCGCGTCGATCAGCGAATCGCCGACCTTCACCTCACCCATGGTGGTCCAGCCGTTGGGCGTGGGCAGCGGGGTGTCGAGGGCGAGTGCCTTGCCGACACCGGGACGCGCGGCGACGATGATCATCTGACCCGCGTGCAGTCCGTTGGTGACCGCGTCGAGATCGGTGAAACCCGTTGGCACACCGATGGAGATACCACCGCGGGAGGCGATGGAATCGATCTCGTCCATCGTGGGCTGCAGCAGTTCCTCGAGCGGGACGTAGTCCTCGGCGGTACGCCGCTCCGTGACCTCGTAGACCTCGGCCTGCGCGCGGTCGACGACCTCGGCCACATCCTGACCGTCGTCACCGCCGTAGCCGAACTGCACGATGCGGGTTCCGGCCTCCACGAGACGCCGCAGGATCGCCTTCTCGGCGACGATCTGGGCGTAGAAGCCGGCGTTGGCCGCGGTGGGGACCGTGGAGATCAGCGTGTGGATGTACGGCGCACCGCCGATCCTGCGGAGCTCGCCCTTGCGCTCGAGCTCGGCGGAGACGGTCACGGCGTCAGCGGGCTCACCCTTGCTGTAGAGGTCCAGCACGGCGTCGTAGACGGCCTGGTGGGCCGGGCGGTAGAAGTCGCCGGGACGCAGCACCTCGAGGACGTCGGCGATCGCGTCTTTCGACAGCATCATGCCGCCGAGCACGGACTGCTCGGCCATGAGGTCCTGCGGCGGCTGGCGGCCGAAGTCCTCCGAGGGCGGCGGCTCGTCGCGCGGCGAATGCCCGCGATCGTCCACTACTGCCACGACTCATCCTCCCGACGTCTCACTGCGCTACCACTACACCGGCGGGTTCCCGCCGTGGGCGACCATCGTCGCCCTCCACCTCAGGTCACCTGTGGGTGAGTAGTACACCGCCGGTCCGACAGCTCCACGCGGGAGAACAACCCAGCCCTGTCGACCGGTCCACGAAGGCGGTCGGAGCGGGCGGGCGAACAGCGGCTACAGGCACGGTGAGTGACATTAGGGCGGGTTGTGACCGGCTACAAACCGGCCTGTGGACCAACTTGTGAACTACCTGTGGACCGAGTGGGCATAGACGCCGTGTTCCTGTGCATGAAGCTGGGGAACACGACCGTCTCCTGCGTGGTCGACGCTGGTCACCGTGCACTTTTGACGCCCAGGGCATGTGGATCGAATTCTTTTCGGCGTGTCGCGCTTTGCGCGTTTTCGGGCGTGTTCGTCGAATCGCAACTGCGGGCGTCGGTCGATTGGGTGAACCGTGCACGAACGGCAGGTTGCGCGACGGTGGTCGACACGTCGCGAGCACAGGTCCGCTTCCCACACAGTACGCGTGTCCTGCGGGCACCCTGCACGCATGGTTCAGAAACCGTGACGCCCGTATGGTTTTCGTCAACATTCGCGGACCACCGCGTAGAGAACTCGTCATCGCCGGCCGGCGGGCGCGCCCTCGCGGGTACACCGGTGGATGTGACACTCACCGACATCATGCCCACGTTGCGCATGTCGATCCCCGACCCCATCGATCTCCGTCAGTGGCCACCGGGCACCTCGGTGACGATCGATGACGTTGCGGTGCAGGGTTTCTCTCTCTCCACCGCGTCGGCTCTGCTGGGCAGTCCGATGCGCTGGGCGCCCGACGATCGCTCGACGACGATCGTCATCGTGTGCTCGGTGAGCGCAGTCCTGGACGACCCGGCAGAGCCGATCCTGTTGCTGGACTGCGATGTTCGCCGCGGCATCCCCACCGACACCGACGCGCCGGTCATCGACATCGCCTGGGATCACGCGCGTCTCATCGGACGGGTGTCGGTGGCCCACAAGCACCGGGTGCAGCTGTTGGGCGACGGGACGCACTCGCGACTGCCACACACTCTCGCGGCCGACACCGACACCGCCGCGGTCACCGCACCCCTCCCGAAGGACCTCGCCGTGGGCGACCGCATCGCGGTGCCCTGCACGGTCGGCGCCACCCCACTGCGCACATCGGCCGAAGGGGTGGTGGCGCACACAGCGGGTGCGGTCTAATCGACCCATGGCCCGTCTGCGTGTGACCCGCTCGTCGTCCGGCATCGTCGCGGTGCTCGCACTGCTCGCCACCGTGCTCGGCGTGGGGGCCGCCGCGGCCGCCCCGAGCGCGAGCGAGTCCACGGTGTGGCTGTGCCGGCCCGGTCAGCCCGGGGACGCCTGCGGCGGCCGTACCGGCGCGCCGGTCGACTGCTTCTACGTCTATCCCACCGTCTCCCTGCAGCTCGGTCAGAACGCGAACCGCGTGATCGGGCCGGAGGAACGGGTGATCGCCGCCGAGCAGGCCGCACCATTCGGCGCCCGCTGCAACGTGTGGGCGCCGATGTACCGCCAGAGCACGCTGCGCGGACTCTTCTCCGCCGGCAACGGCCCCCAGCGCAATGCCGCACTGGCCGTGGCGTTCTCCGACATCCGATCGGCGTGGTCGGACTACCTGGCCCACCACAACGCCGGGCGAGGCGTGGTCCTCATCGGACACTCACAGGGCACCCTCATGCTGCGCGCACTCATGCGCGAGTCGATCGACGGCACGGCCACCCGCGACCGCATCGTCTCGGCGCTCCTGCTCGGCGGCAACGTGCTCGTCCGCTCCGGCGCGACCACCGGCGGTGACTTCTCGACCATCCCGCTCTGCACCGCACGCAGCCAATTCGGCTGTGTGGTGGCCTATTCCACGTTCGGCACCACGCCTCCCGCCGACACCCGTTACGGCCGGGTGCCCGCGGCCGACAGCGCACCCACACCCGGCGCGCCGTTCCCCGCGGGCCCCGACTTGTCGGTGGCGTGCACCAACCCGGCCGCCCTGGGCAGCACCGCGACCGCACCGATCCGCGGGCTGATCGCCGGGCGCGCGGTGGACGGTTACCGGGCGCGCTGCACCACCGGGGCAGGTCCGCACGTGCTGCAGGTGAGTGGCGCAGCACCGATCCCGGCCTCGGCCCTGCCGCGACTGCCCAACCCGACGTGGGGCACGCATCTGCTCGACGTCAACCTCGCACAGCGCGACCTGATCGACCTGGTGGGTGCGCAGACCGCCGCCTACCTCGCAGCCCACTGACCCCGGCACCGAAAGACACGACGCCGACGGGTCACCACGCATAACGCACTCGGCCCCCGACACCAGGTGTCGGGGGCCGAGGCGTGTGGTGCGTTGGGGGTCAGCCCGCGACGACCGTGAGGTCGACCGACGCCGAGACGTCGGGGTGCAGGTTGACGACCACCGGGAAGCTGCCGGTGGACTTGATGTGCCCCTTGGGCAGCTCGACCGAACGCTTGTCGACGGCCGGGCCACCCGCGGAGCGGATGGCGTCGGCGACGTCGGAGACGGTGACCGAACCGAAGAGCTTGCCGGAATCGTGGGTCTTCACGGTCAGGGTGACCGCGTCAAGGCCCTCGATGGCCTGCTTGAGCTCGTTGGCGTGCTCGAGGCCGCGCACCGCGCGGGCCTCCTGCGAGCGACGGATGCCGTCGACCTGCTTCTGGGCTCCGCGGGTGGCCGGGATGGCCAGACCGCGGGGCAGCAGGAGGTTACGGCCGTAGCCGTCCTTGACCTCCACGGTGTCGCCGGCGACTCCGAGGTTGTCGACCTCGGTGGTGAGGATGAGTTTCATTGTGTTGTCCTTTCCGCTCAGCGGGCCGTCGAGGTGAACGGCAGCAGCGCCACTTCGCGCGAATTCTTGACTGCGACAGCGACGTCTCGCTGGTGCTGCACGCAGTTACCGGTAACCCGACGCGAACGGATCCTGCCGCGGTCGGACAGGAAACGACGCAGCAGCGACGTCTCCTTGTAGTCGATCTGAGTGTCTTTCTCCTTGCAGAAGGAACAGGCCTTGGCCGTGACGTCCTTCTCGGGACGGATCTTGCGTCCGCCTCCCGATGCCTTGGGCATGTACGTACTCCGCTGTCTCGCTTGCCGAGAACCACCGGTGGGACGAGGTCCCGGCCGGTGGCGACTCGTCAGAAGGGTGGTTCGTCGTCTCCGCCGCCGAACGATCCGGTCGCGGGGGCGCTGCCCCACGGATCGTCGTTCTGCGCGCCGCCGCCGCCGCCACCGGAGCCGCCGCGGTTTCCACCGCCACCGCCCGACGACGTAGAGCCGCCACCCCCGCCGCCTCCGCGCGATGCGCGGTTGACCTTGGCGGTGGCGTACTTCAACGACGGACCGACTTCCTCGACCTCGAGTTCCACGACCGTGCGCTTCTCACCCTCGCGGGTCTCGTACGAGCGCTGCTTGAGCCGACCGGACACGATGACGCGTGCGCCCTTGGTGAGGCTCTCGGCCACGTTCTCCGCCGCCTCGCGCCAGATGCTGCACCGCATGAACAGTGCTTCGCCGTCTTTCCATTCATTGGTCTGACGATCGAACATCCGCGGGGTGGAGGCGACGGTGAAGTTGGCCACCGCAGCCCCGGACGGGGTGAAACGCAGCTCGGGATCCGCCGTCAGGTTTCCGATGACGGTGAGGATTGTGTCGCCGGCCATGTCTGCTCCCTAAACGTGAGTGTGGTTGTCGAAGTCGATGCGCACCGACCGTGGTGGCGTCGTGATGACGCCGACCCTATTGATCGGTACCGACATACGACGCGGCTTCGCGCGATCCGGTTCCCTCGAGTGGGGAACCGGTCACGCGAGGCTGCCGAGTCGGGTGTCTACTTGGCCTTCATGACCTTGGTGCGGAGCACCGACTCGTTCAGCTTCAGCTGACGGTCGAGCTCGGACACCGTCTTGGACTCGGCATCGATGTCGATGACCGCATAGATCGCTTCGGTGTGCTTGTCGATCTCGTAAGCGAGACGGCGCTTTCCCCAGATGTCGACCTTGTCGATCTTCCCGCCGTCCTTGCGGACAACGTTCAGAAATGTGTCGAGCGAGGGGGCAACGGTGCGCTCATCCAGGTTCGGATCGAGGATCACCATCAATTCGTAATGACGCATAAGACCACATCACCTCCTATGGGCTGATCGGCCACGGACTGTCCGTGGCAGGAGGGTCGCCTGCGTCGGCAACCGGCCCAGGCTACCGCAGGCACCCGTGACCAGCGAAATCGTCGGCCATCGCGCACGAATCGATGCACGGACGTATCCGAATCGGACTCCGACGACCGCCGCCTGGCTCCTAGAGTCGTACCGATGGCGTGGTGGCGGATCGAGGAGCTGACGGCCCCGTGGCTCTCCGATGCCCTGGGCTCACCCGTCGCCGGCGTCGACATCGAGCCCTTCGCCCGTTCCGGCGCCACCGTCACCGTCCGCGTCGCAATCGACGCCCCCGACGCCCCTGACCTGCCGACGTCGGTCCTGGTGGTCGCGGCCGCACCGTCGTGGCGGGGCTCCGACCACCCGTTCCGCCGGCTCGTGGCGTTCCACACCCTGCCGCAGACGGGGGCCATCACCACGGTTGCGCGCTGCCTCGCCGCCGAACTCGACCCCACCACCGGCGACTTCTGGCTGATACTGCACGACTCGGGGCGGGCGACCGTCGGTGACGAGCTGGCCGGCATCACCCGCGGCAAGGCACAACTGGTGATCGCGGCGCTCGCCGACGTCCACACCACCCTCGCCGACCGCACCCTGCTGCCCGGCACCATCACCGAGCCCACGCTCGTCGATCGACGGGGCCTCGGGGAGCTCTACGTACGGTTCGTCGAGAACTACGGCGAGCAGATCGCGCCCCATGCCCTCGGCGTCGCCAACCGTGTCGTCTCCTCGGTCGAGTCGATGATCGCCCATCAGCGCCAGTCGACCTCCCCGCAGGCGGTGGTGCACGGCGACTTCCGTCTCGGCAACGTCCTGTTCGGCTGGTCGGGGACGCGGAGGCCGATCACGATCGTGAACTGGCAGCACGCGCACTGGGGCTCGCGTGCCACCGACCTCTCGACCTTCCTGGGCACGGCGCTCGACCCGAGGATGCGTCGCGAGTTCGGCGTCACCCTCCTGTCGGCCTACCACCGGATCGTCGGCGGCGACCTCGAGGCGCTGCGGCGCGACGTGCGCGACGCGGCCTTCCACTGCGTCGTCAACGCCATCACCTCGTGGGCCGATTCGATCGGTGCACGCACCGCCGACACCGAACGGCTCTGGCTGACCCACTTCCATCGGGCGTGCGGCTACCTCATCGATCTCGAGTCGACGACGAGCCCACACGCTGCGACCCTCGCCGCGGCCACCGATCTGTCACGGGCGGGCGCTCGGCGTCACCCGGCTCCCCCGGGTGTGCTGACCGACGACGAACCCGCGACCGACGGCGAGTCGCACACCGTCGTGTCCCCCGTCGACGAGGGACCGCACCCTCCGGCGCCGGGCGACGGCTGGAACGAGACCTGGTATCTCGACGTGGCCGACCCGACCGCCGGTGTCGGCGCGTCGATGCGGTTCGGCGTGGGGCCCGACAACCCCACCGGGTGGTTCAGTCTCACCGTCTGCGGACCCGACCTGCCGACCATCACGCTGTCCGACCCCGACATCGACCTCGCGCAGGTGCTCGCCGGTGCACCGGGCACGGTGATCTGCACGGTCGTCGACCCGCTCGCGCACATCCACATCGGTGTCGACGGTGTCGGACACGTGGTGCCCGATGCGTCGGCGGCCCGGTCGACGGTCGGCCCCGAGGTCGGTGTGCGGCTCGACCTGCACTGGTACACCTCGGCGCGGCCGTATCAATACGACCTCACCCGCGTGTACGAGATCGGCTGCATGGTCACCGGATCGATCACGCTGCGCGGCGAGGGACTGCCCGACACCCCCATCGCGATCGACGGGCCGGGCCAGCGCGACCACGCCTGGGACGCGCAGAACTGGTGGCACACCGAGTGGTACTGGCTCGCGGCACGCTTCGACGACGGCTCACACGCGCACGGCGTCGACATCCGGCTCCCGGGGATACCGCCCGTATCCACCGGCTACCTCCAGGCGCCCGGGGTACCCATCATCGCGATCGACAGTTGCAGCATGGTGGACGCCGACACCGACGGTGATGCGATCACCACGATGACGTTCGCCCTCGAACCCGGCTCGTCGACGGTCACGTTCCGCGCCCTCGGGCAGGGACCGCAGCTGCTCCGCCAGAGGTCCGGCGACGTCGCCGTCATGCCCCGGGCGTGGGGCGAGTTCACCCGGTCCGACGGTCGCCGGGGAGTCGGCTGGGTGGAGTGGAACACGGGATCACCTAACCTGTAGCCCATGCCCGCGATGTCCACGTCCGATCGGTGGCGCCTGCGATGGCACGCCGCGAAGGGCAACCTCGCGGTCGTCCTGCTCGTCCTCGTGGTGCTCAGCCTGGTGTTCATGTGGCTCGGCTACCTCGGCAAACTCGACTGCGGCGGCGCGCCGTACTTCCCCGACGGGCGTAGCAAGCACTGGCCGGTGGGCAAGAACGAGCTGCTGATGCCGTGCTACTCGGACCTGCAGTTCCTGTGGGTCGGGCGCGACATCAACAACCACGTGTTCCCCTACATCCACGGCGGCATCACCGACGACGGCGTGTTGTACGGCGGGGTCGTGGAGTACCCGGTGCTCTCGGGCCTGCTGATGTACCTCGGTGCGATCGGCGCCCACACCGACACCCAGTTCTTCATGCACTCGGCACTCATCCTGCTGCCGTTCGGCATCCTCGTGACGGTGCTGCTCGGCCTGCTGGTCCGCTGGTGGGCGCTGCTGTGGGCCGCGACGCCGCCGCTGATCCTCTATGCGTTCCACAACTGGGAACTGCCGGTGGTCGCCACCGCGGTCGGCGCCGTGGCGGTGATGGTCTTCGGCGCGCAGACCTCTCCGCGGACGGGCGCACCGCGCCTGTCGTTGCGGACGAGCAGCGTGATCGCATCGGTGCTGTTGGCGATCGGTTTCTGTCTCAAGCTCTATCCGGGTCTGTTCGTGCTCCCCCTCGCGGCGTACGTGTTGACCCGGGGCACACCGCGCGACGCAGCCGCGCTCGGCCGCCGCGCCCTCGACCGTGTCGCGGCGGCATGGGTCATCGGCGCCGCCATCGTCACCGTGGCGGCCATCCAGTTGCCGTTCATGATCGGCGGATTCGACGGGTGGAAGGCATCTCTGGCGTTCCAGGGCCGCCGCAAGTCCGACGTCGACACCAACTCGATCTGGTACTGGGGTGTCCGCCATCTCACCGGCGGCATGAACTCCACCTACAACTCGATCGTCGGTGTCGCATCACCCCTGCTGATCCTGGCGTCGTTCGCCGTCGTGATCTACCTCGGTGTGCGCGTGTGGCGCAGCGGTGAGGCCTACCCGTGGATCGGCGTGAGCGCCGCGATGTTGGCGGGTTTCATGCTGTTCCACAAGGTCCACTCGCCGCAGTACACGCTGTGGATCCTGCCGTTCTTCGTGCTCCTGCGGGTCGCGTGGCCGATCATCGCGCTCTATCTGCTGGCCGATCTCTCGTTGGACCTCACCATCTTCCGGCTCTTCGGCATCTACACCTCGGGATCGCCGATGAAGTGGTGGGTGATGGGCGGCGTGCAGTTCGGCGTGTGGACGCATGCGGTGTTGCTGGCCATCCTCGTGGTCGCGTTCGTGCGTGCGCCGCTGCGGGTACGCACGGCGAAACCCGATGGCTTTCTCGAACGGGTTCCCGCTACCGTCGCCGTGTGACTCAGCTCAGCGAGATGACCGCCTGGATCGGAACCCCGACACTGACCGGTACCCGTGTCCGATTGCGCCCGTTGACCTATGACGACGCGTCGGCGCTGGCCGCGGCCGTCGACGAACCCGAGGCGTTCCGCTGGACCAGCGTGCCAGGCGACGTGCCAGCGGCACACGACTACATCGCCACCGCCCACGCCGATCCCGCGCGGGTGGCGTTCGCGGTGATCGACACCGCCGGCGGTACCGACGCGATCGTCGGGACCACGAGCTTCTACGACATCGATCCCCGCAACCGTTCGGTCGCCATCGGCTACACCTGGTACTCGCGGCGCGTACAGGGCACCGCGGTCAATCCCGAGTCGAAACTACTTCTGCTGCAACACGCCTTCGAGACACGCCGCGCGGTGCGGGTGGTGTGGCACACCGACGAGCGCAACGCCCAGTCGCGTGCGGCGATCGCGAAGCTCGGCGCCGAGTTCGAGGGCCTGCTCCGCAAGCACCGACCGCTTCCCGACGGATCGTGGCGCACCACAGCGCAGTTCGCGATGACCGACGACGACTGGCCGTCGGCGCGATCGGTCCTGCGCGACCGGATCAGCTGACCGCGGCGGCCTTCTCGCGGCGCCGGCCGGTCGGGGCCGGCGCGCGGGGACGAAGACTGATCGTGTCGACGGCGTCGTCGAGGACACCACCACCGGGATCGTCGTAGAACTCGCCGCCGGGTCCCCTGCGGACCAGGTCGCGTTCGGGGTGGTAGATCTCCCAGATCACCACCGCGCACAGCCCGATCACGGCGAACGCACGGATCACCACCGCACCCGTGAACCACTGTTCGGGAAGCCATTTGACGTCGTCGGGGAGATAGAGCCCCATCCGCGGGATCCACACGAGGGCGTCGAGGACCATCCACGCGACCAGCAGGCGCGTGCGCGGGAGCGCCAGTACGGCCAGCGGCACGAGCCACAACGAATACTGCGGACTCCACACCTTGTTCACGAGCAGGAACCCCGCGACGGTCAGGAACATCAACTGCGCCAGGCGCGGTCGTCTCGGGGCATGCAGTCCGACGAACACCACACCCACGCACACCGCGACGAACGCGCCGAGGGAGATCGCGTTGACGAGATCGGACCGGCCGTTCGCGTCGGCGTCCCATGCGTACCCGCTGATCTTGCTGACCACCGTGAACCAGGTGTCCGGGTCGGTACCGCGATCGGAGTTGTAGCGGAAGAACTCCCACCACCCCGTCGGGACGGTCACCATGAACGGCAGGTTCACCGCCAGCCACGCCGCGACCGCGACCGCGACGGTCACCGCGAACTCGCGGATACGCCCCGCCCGCAGACACAGCACCGCCAACGGGATGATCATCAGACCCGGATACAACTTGGCCGCGACGCCGATCCCGAGGAACAGGCCTGTCGCCCAGGGGTTCTTGCGCGCCCAGGCCAGCATCGCCAGCGCGAGGAGCGCGGTGGCGATGGCGTCGAAATTGGTGAAGATGTGCACGATCACCAGCGGTGACAGCGCCGCGATGGCGGCCGACCAGATCCGCACACCCGCTGTGAGAGCGGTCGCCCAGATGGTCAACAGCCAGAACAGCGCCAGGCCGAGGGCGACGACGTTGAAGAACAACACGACGTCGAGGGCCCCGGGCACGCCCCAGTTGTCGTGGGCCCACCGCCAGCCGTGCGAGACCTCCATCGCGGCGTACATGTACATGCCGGTGAGCACCGGATACTCCATGTAGCGCGTCTCGGTGGAGCCGTCGGGGCGCTTCTGCTCCCACGACGACTTGTACGGCAGCGCGCCGGTGTCGAGCCGTTCGGCGGTGTAGAGCGGAATGGTGTCGGAGTAGCAGAGCGCGATGTACTGCCGGTGGTTGCTCCAGTCCAGTTCGAACCGTTCGGTTCCCGAGGCGGCCGATCCGGCGACGGGCGCCTGCTGCAGACACCCCGCCTTCCCGTACCACCCCAGCGCCAGCGCCACGAGCGCCATCAGCAGGATGACCCGCAGCGGCGTCAGGTAGCGCGACCGTCCGACCACCGCGTGCAACCCCAGCGGGCCGCCCACGGCGATCGAGGCCTCGCGGGCGACGGCATCGGTCCGCGACGGCAGGTCACGAGAGGTGTTCTCCCGCAGATCGTCCGACAGGCGGGTCGGCGAATCCCAGAAGTCGGGGTCTGTCGACTCCGGTGTCCTCGGATCGGTCTCGCGATCGCCCATCGGCCGGTTGCCCGTCAGGGCCCGTTACCGGCGCCGGCGGGATCCTGCGGTGTCGGGGTGATCACGGTCTCCGTCGGCGGGCCGGGGAGCGGGATCGTGACACCGGGGGCCAGCGTGGCCGACGGCGGCGCGAAGGTGGTGACCGGGGCCTCGGGGTCGGTGGTCTCGCTGTCCTGTTCCCGCGACCGGCGCGTGGCCGTGGTGCGCGGCGCCTCCTCGGGGACGCCGGCGACGCCACCGATGGCGGCCGGTGTCGGGAACTGTTCGATCGGGTCGTCGGCGAGCGCACCGTCCATCGCGGCCTGCCAGATGTCCGAGGGCAGGCCCGATCCGTAGACGATCGCGCCGTTGTAGTTCTTCAACGCGACACCGGCGTCGGTACCGACCCACACCGCGGTCGACAGCTGCGGGGTGTAGCCGACCATCCAGGCGTCCTTGTTCTGACCGGTGTCGCCGAGCTGCGTGGTGCCGGTCTTGGCCGCCGACGGCCGCTGACCGTCGTCGAGGGAGTGACCGTTGGAGTAGGCCGCGATCGGTTGCATCGCCGCGGTCGTGTTGTTGGCCACCGCCGCCGAGAAGCGCCGCTCACCGCTGTCGTTCTTGCGCTCGTAGAGCACCGTCCCGTCGGAGGTCTCGACCTTCTGCACGAAGTGCGGTGCGTGATAGACGCCCTGGTTGGCCAAGGTCGCGTACGCCGAGGCCATGTCCATCACCCGCGAGGGGTACTGGCCCAGCACCACGCCACCCTCGACGCCGGTGCCGTCGGTGTTCTGCAGCGTCTTCTTGATGTCGCCGAAGCTCTCGGCGACGCCGGCCTGGTGCGCGGCGTCGGCCACGGCCTGGGCCTGACCGTCGAGATCCATCATCAGGCGGTAGTAGACGGTGTTGAGCGACATCTTCAGCGCGGTCGCGAGGTTGCACGACCCGCAGCTCTCGCCGTCGGAGTTGGTGACGGTCAGTCCGCCGGGCGCGTCGAACGGCGCCGACGAGTACACCTTGGACAGCGGCACACCCTGCTCGAGCGCCGCGATCAGGGCGAACACCTTGAACGACGAGCCGGTCTGCAGCGCGGCCTGGGCGTAGTCGTAGCCCTGGCCGTTGTTGCCGCCGAAGTAACCCTTCACCGCGCCCGTGTTCGGATCGATCGACACGACCGCGTCTCGGACGTTGCTCGGCTCACCCTCGAGTTGGCCGTTGGCCGCCGAGACGACCGACCGCTGCACCTTCGGATCGATGGTGGTGGTGATCTTCAGACCCTCGGTCTGGACGTCCTGCTCGGAGATGTTCAACGAGCTGAGCTCGGCGAGGACCTGCTGCTTGATGAGTCCGTTCGGGCCGGTCGTCGTCGTGCCCGACGAGTCGCGCGGAGCGGCGACCTTCGGGTACTTCAGCGTCGCCTCGTCACTCGGGGTGAGTGCACCGGTGGTGACCATGCCGTCGAGCACGTAGCGCCAGCGTGCCTGAGCGGCGGCGAGATTGGTGGCGGGATCGTAGAAGGAGGGCGACCGGATCGACGACGCGAGCACCGCGGCCTCGGGCACGTTGATCTGGGTGATGTCCTTGTTGAAGTACGCCCGCGCCGCCGCGGAGATGCCGTAGGCACCGCGCCCGAAGTAGATGGTGTTGAGGTACGCGGCCATGATGTCGTCTTTGGTCCACTCGTTGGACATCTTGGTCGCGATCGCCAGTTCCTTGAACTTGCGGGTGTAGCTCCGCTCGTCGCCGACGAGCGCATTCTTCACGTACTGCTGGGTGATGGTCGATCCGCCGCCGGCGTCGTCGTTGTTGGTGATCTGACCGATCACCGCACGCGCCAGACCGGTGGGCGAGAACCCCGCGTTGGTGCGGAACTGTCGGTCCTCGGCCGCGATGACCGCGTCCTGCACGGCCTTGGGGATCTTGTCGATGGTGACGTCGGTGCGGTTGCCCTCCGGCGGCACGATGCGGGCGATCTCGCCGCCGTTCGCGTTGAGGATCGTGGCGACCTGGTTCTGCTTGATCGAGTCCGGGCCGGGCACCGAGGCGCCGAGATAGGTGAAGAGGAACACCACGGCCATCACCACGACCCCGAGGGGGACCAGGCTGCCGAGGATTCCGAGGGTCCACGCCACGACATTCAGCCGCGAGCGCTTCTTCTCGCGGACCGTGCGCGGCTGGGCGCCAGTTCCGTTGCTCACAACACCGTCTCCATACTCATAGTTCGAGCCCGCCACCGACACCGGGGCGGGCAGGTGGCCGCGGTCGTCCCGCGGCGGTCATATCGTGCTGGGCATCGTGGCCGTTTCCGGCATCACTCGCCGGTACCGGCCACCCGCCGCGACCGGCGGGCGCGCGGTCGTACGGGCAGCCCGGCAACGAAGGACTGCACCAGGTGGTTCCACCGGCAGCTCCGGCAGACCTCCACCACGTGCACCGAGAACTCCTCGGTGCTCGCGGCCAGACGCGTGATCTCCTCGGTCGACCGGGCCGAGCCGTTGACGGTACCCATCTTGTCCCCGAACACCCAGGAGACCAAGGTCAGCTGCTCCTTGCGGCACACCGGGCACAGCACGGTGCTCGGGCGGCCGTGGAACTTGGCGGCACGCAGCAGATACGGGTCGGCGTCGCACACCGCACCGACGGCGGTCCGCCCGGCGTAGACCTCGGACAGCAGGGATCTGCGCTGCAGCGCGTAATCCACCGTCTGTCTCTGCACAAGCACGATCTCAAGAGTACGTGCAGCCGCCCACCTGCCCACGGGTTCGGGTGCACCCGACCACGAGGGGTCACACAACTCTTGCCGGTCACCCGCACACCCGGTCTCGGTAAACCCCAGTTCACACGCGGTTTCCTATCCCGATTATATCGGCGCGATACATTGCGGGTAGTGTCACTGCCACACGTTCGTTCGACAGGTCGGGAAAGGGGTTACGCAATGCTCGAGTTGGCGGTGTTGGGTCTGCTCCTCGAGGCACCCATGCATGGCTACGAGCTGCGCAAACGCCTCACCGGACTGCTGGGCGCATTTCGCGCCTTCTCCTACGGTTCGCTGTACCCGACACTTCGCCGGATGCAGACCGACGGCCTCATCGAAGAGGACGCCGGACCGCAGGGAACTCTCAAGCGACGTGCGCGCAGGGTCTACAAGATGACCCCCGCGGGACGGGAACGTTTCGCCGAACTGGTCGCCGACACCGGTCCGCAGAACTACACCGACGACGGCTTCGGAGTGCATCTCGCATTCTTCAGCCGCACGCCGGCCGTGGCTCGCATGCGGATTCTCGAGGGTCGCCGGCGCCAGGTCGAGGAACGCCGTGAAGGACTGCGTGAGGCGGTGGGTCGGTCCAACCGGGCCGTCGACCGCTACACACGACAGCTCCACCAGCTGAGTCTGGAGTCCAGCGAACGCGAGGTCCGCTGGCTCAACGAGCTCATCGCCGCCGAATCGGCGGCCGAGCCCGAATCCCAGCTGCTCGAACCGGACACAACATCAGTTTCACCACAGAAAGAAGGAGATCCCGACCATGGGTGACACAAACTCAGTCCGCGTGGCCATTGTGGGTGTGGGTAACTGCGCCTCATCCCTGGTCCAGGGCGTGCAGTACTACAAGGACGCCGACGAGACCGCCACGGTCCCCGGCCTCATGCACGTGACCTTCGGCAAGTACCACGTCCGCGACGTCGAGTTCGTCGCCGCGTTCGACGTGGACGCCAAGAAGGTCGGCTTCGACCTCTCGGAGGCGATCTTCGCCTCGGAGAACAACACCATCAAGTTCGCCGATGTCGAGCCCACCGGCGTGACCGTGCAGCGCGGCCACACCCTCGACGGCCTGGGCAAGTACTACCGCCAGACCATCACCGAGGCCGACGGCGAGGGCGGCGACGTCGTGCAGACGCTCAAGGACAACAAGGTCGACGTCCTCGTGTCCTACCTGCCCGTCGGATCCGAGCAGGCCGACAAGTTCTACGCGCAGTGCTGCATCGACGCGGGCGTCGCCTTCGTCAACGCCCTGCCGGTGTTCATCGCCTCCGACCCCGAGTGGGCCGAGAAGTTCCGCGCCGCGGGCGTCCCCATCGTCGGCGATGACATCAAGAGCCAGGTCGGTGCCACCATCACCCACCGCGTCATGGCGAAGCTGTTCGAGGACCGCGGCGTCGCGCTCGACCGCACTTACCAGCTCAACGTCGGCGGCAACATGGACTTCAAGAACATGCTCGAGCGTGAGCGTCTGGAGTCGAAGAAGGTCTCCAAGACCCAGGCCGTCACCTCGAACCTGCACGGTTCGCTGGCCAACAAGATCGAGGACAAGAACGTCCACATCGGACCCTCGGACCACGTCGCGTGGCTCGACGACCGCAAGTGGGCCTACGTGCGCCTCGAGGGTCGCGCCTTCGGCGACGTGCCCCTGAACCTCGAGTACAAGCTCGAGGTCTGGGACTCGCCCAACTCGGCCGGCATCATCATCGACGCCGTGCGTGCGGCGAAGATCGCGCTCGATCGCGGCCTCGGCGGACCGATCCTCCCGGCCTCGGCCTACCTCATGAAGAGCCCCCCGGAGCAGCTCGCCGACGACGTCGCGCGCACCCAGCTCGAGGAGTTCATCATCGGAGCCGATTCCTGACGAGCAGAATCGGGATCGGAGCCGATTCCTGATCCGATCGAGATGATCTGATCGCGTGACTCACGAAGAACCCGCACCTGTTTCGACGGGTGCGGGTTCTTCGCGTTCGGCCCGCGGCACCACGGGTCGGGGTATCACTGAGGGATGCGCCCGCTCCTCTACTCGATCAACGTCACGCTCGACGGATGCTGCGACCACCGCGGCATCACCCCGGACGCCGAACTCCACCGGCGCGCCGCCGACAGGCTGTCGCAGGCCGACGCGCTGCTGTTCGGTCGCGTCACCTACGAGATGATGGAATCGGCCTTCCGCGGTGCCGACGATGACGCCGACCCGTTCGCCGCGGTCATCGACCCCGCGAAGAAGTACGTCGTCTCATCGACGTTGTCGAGCGTGGACTGGAACGCCGAGCTGATCCGCGGCGACCTCGCCGAGGCGGTGACCGCGCTCAAGGCCGAACCCGGCAACGGCATCTGTCTGGGCGGCGTGATGCTGCCGATGGCGCTCGCCGAACTCGGTCTCATCGACGAGTACGAATTCGTGGTGCATCCTCGTGTCGCGGGACACGGGCCGCGCTTGTTCGACGGTCTGCGGGCACCGCTCGATCTGGAATGCGTGGGACGTCAGGAGTACGAGTCGGGCGCCGTCGCGATGCGGTACGTACCGCGACGAACGCCCGCCGTACACGACAGCGGGGCGGCAGCATGAGCGCGAAGCGATGGGAAGCCCACGGCGGCGGCGGTCTCGAGGACTTCCGCTTCGTCGATCACGAGGTGCCGCCACCGGAATCGGGGCAGGTGACCATCGACGTCCGGGCCGCGGGCGTCAATCCCGCCGATCTGAAACACACGATGCGCGAGGGTGCGCAGTTCCCGCTGCCGGTCGGGTACGAGGTCGCGGGGGTGATCTCCGCGATCGGCCCGGACACCGAGATCGGTTCGGGCCCGGCGTCGGTGGGCGACGAAGTCCTCGCCTTCCGCGTGCGGGGCGGGTACGCGACCGCGATCACCGTCCCCGCGCGTGACGTGTTCGCCAAGCCACCCGGCGTGCCGTTCGAGAAGGCGGCCAACCTGCTGCTCGCGGGAACCACGGCGGCAGAGATGCTCCACGTGGTCGGCGCGGCCGAAGGGGAGACGGTCCTCCTGCACGGCGCATCGGGTGCCGTGGGTGTCGCGGTGTGCCAGCTCGCCCGCGCGCGGGGGATCACCGTCATCGGTACCGCCGGCGAGTCCGGGGCCGAGCGTGTCCGCCGGTTCGGTGGTGTCGCGGTCGCTTACGGCGAGGGATTGCTCGACCGGGTCCGGGAGATCGGTCCGGTCGACGCCGCGCTCGACGCGGCGGGCACCGACGAGGCGTTCGACGTGTCGGCGGCGCTGGTCGATCCCGAACGGTTCGTCACGGTCGTCAACATGCCGCGCGCGGAACGCGAGGGACTGCGCGCGATCGCCGGCGCCATGCCGGCCAGCGCGGCGTTCCGCGATGCCGTTCGCGCCGAACTCATCTCGATGGCCGGCCGCGGCGAAATCGACGTGCCGATGGCGCGCACTGTTCCGCTGGCCGACGCCGTCGACGCCCTGGCCTTCGTCATGGACGGACACCCCGGCGGCAAGGTCGCCCTGCTGCCCTGATCACGATGCACTCCTGAGTGCATCGCAACGCACGACGGCGCCGAACCCCTCGGTCGAGGAGGTCGGCGCCGTCGGCGTCGTCGAGCCCGCGATCAGTTCGGCGAGTTGAACCGATCGAACAGGAACTTGTAGGCCGGCACGGTGCTCAACAGGTACGGCAGTGCGTGGTTCAGCGCCAACCTCGACAGGATCGGCGGGGTGCGGTCGGTCGACACGACGACGTTCGCCCCCTTCGATCGCCAGCTGTTGACCATCGTCATCACCTGAGCATTCGGGATGATGTCGTCGTTGACACCCGTCTCGACGAGCACCGGTGCGCTCGGCTTGAGCTTCCCGATCAGCTGATCGTTGAGCGCCTTCTGGATCACCGGGTACTTCTGTGAGATCTGGTACAGCGACTGCTTCGAGTTCGTCCATTCGCTGGTGGACCGGAAGCCGTAGCGGAAGAAGGTGTCGCCGATGCAGTCGGTCGACAGGGTCTTCAGGATCTGTCGGCCGGCCGGGCTCGCCTCACGGTCGATGATCGGTCCCAGCTCGGGGTACCGGGCCACGAGACCGTTGATGGTGTAGCCGATCACGCCCACGATCGACGTGCCGTCGACCTTCTTCAACACGCTCTCGAGATCCGCCGGGGGCGCACCCGCGTAGGTGCCCTTGACGTTCAGCTCCGGCGCATAGGTCGACGCCATCTCCGCGGCCGACGCCGTGGCGCCACCACCCTGCGAGTACCCCCAGAACCCGACCGGCGAGTCCTTCGGCAGCTTGGCGAAGTTGAGGACAGCGCGGGCGCCGTCGAGGACTGCGTGGCCCTCCTCGGCCCGGTTCACGTAGGTGTGGATCCCCGGGGTGCCGAGACCGATGTAGTCGGTCATCATGATCCGGTAGCCCTGGTACAGCAGCAGATTCGCGAAGAGGCCCTCGTAGTTGATGCCGAGCGAGGGCTTGGCGAGGTCGATCGATACCGGCAGACCGAACAGCTTCGACGGGGCGCACTGATCGCCCTGGCCGATGGTGCCGGGTGCCATCACGACGGTCGGCCGCGGCCCCTTGCCACGCCACGGCGCGAACGGCTCGATGACCGTGCCGGTGACCGCGGTCGGCGTGCCGTCCTGCAGCTTCGAGGTGTACATGATGGTGCTGCCGTTGCCCGGGAACGCGCGGGGCACGCCCGGGATCTGGAGGAACAGCGGCGTCCCGCGCGACTTGATGATCGAGCCGGGTTCGGAAGAGTAGCTCGACGGCGGCGTGTAGAACGTGTCTCCGGGAGCGGCGGACGCGGTCCCGGTGGCGACGGTCCCGACACCGGCGACAAGGGTGATCGCCATGGCGATCGCGCGTAATTGTGACTTCACGCACTCACCATAGGACACTGCAACGCGTTCTTGTTACTCCCGGGTAGGCGTTGGAACGCACCACAACCGTGGGTCAGTCGGGCAGTTTCGGCACCTCACCGTGATCGGCGCGACCGAGAAGGACGCCGCGGGTCAGCGCGCCGGCGCCGAACCGCTCGCGCAGGCCGTCGACGGCGGCGTCGAGCGCCGAGGTGTCGAGGGTGACCTGGGCGCCGCTGGTCGACTCCCGGTGCTTCTCCTGCTCGCCGAACGGCAAGGCCAGCTGTACCGAATCGGCGTCGTCGAGGTTGGCCAGGGAGATGCCGATCAGGGTGCATCCACGTTCGGTGAGGAGATCGGACGCGTCGGCGAGCAGCCGTCGGGCGCCGACCATGATGATCTGCGTCGATGCCGTCGCCTCGTCGAGAGTGTGCGACCGCGTCGCGCGGGTGAAATCGTCGAACCGCAAGCGCAGCACCAGGGTTCGGCAGACGCGGTTCGCGTGGCGAAGGCGGCGCCCCAGCCTGTCGACGATGGCGACGACCGTCGCCTCGAGGTCACTCAACGCATGCGGTCCACGCCCGATGGCCCGTTGGGATCCGATCGAGTGGCGGCGTTTGCCGACGTGGACCGGACGCGGATCGCGCGCCAGCGACAGCGCATAGAGGTGCGCTCCGGCCGATCGGCCGACCACCGAACCCAGCATCTCGTGGCCCATGTCGGCGATGTCGCCGACGGTGTGGACGCCGCTGTCGTGCAGCTTCGCCGCGGTCACGGTGCCCACGCCCCACAGTCGTTCGACGGGCAGCGGGTGCAGGAACTCCAGTTCGGCGTGCGGGGCGACCTCGAGCAGTCCGTCGGGCTTCGCGACCGCGCTGGCCACCTTCGCGAGGAACTTCGTGCGGGCGATGCCGACGGTGATCGGCAGCCCGACCTCGGCGGCCACGCGATGACGGAGCCTCCGACCGATCTCCACGGGCGTCCCACTGATCCGCCGGAGACCGCCGACGTCGAGGAACGCCTCGTCGATCGAGATGCCCTCGACCAGCGGTGTCGTGTCGTGGAACACCTCGAACACCGCGCGACTCGCCTCGGTGTAGGCATCGAACCGCGGCGGGACGACCACCGCGTGCGGGCACAGTCGCAACGCGGCGCTGCCACCCATCGGGGTGCGGATGCCGAAGGCCTTCGCCTCATAGCTCGCCGCGAGCACCACACCGCCACCGACGATCACCGGACGACCACGCAGCCGTGGGTCGTCGCGCTGCTCGACCGAGGCGTAGAACGAGTCGAGATCGGCGTGCAGGATCGACGCCGCACCGTCGGTCGTGACCCGCTCCCTCACGAACACATGTTCGCACCCGGCTGTGACATCAGCGCAGCGCCGGACCGCCGCAGTCGCTTCGACTCGTGCGATCGGCGGCGCGCCGATGCCGGAGCCGGTATGACTGAAGCATGGCAAACAAGGTGCGCATCGGTGTCCAGCTCCAGCCACAACACTTCAGCGACTACTCGCAGATCCGAGACGCGGTGCGCCGTGCCGAGGACATCGGCGTCGACGTCGCCTTCAACTGGGATCACTTCTTCCCGCTCTACGGCGACCCCGAGGGTTCGCATCTCGAATGTTGGACCATGCTCGCCGCGTGGGCCGAGCAGACCTCGAACATCGAGATCGGCGCGCTGGTCACGTGCAACAGCTACCGCAACCCCGAACTGCTCGCCGACATGGCCCGCACGGTCGACCACATCTCCGGCGGTCGACTCATCCTCGGCATCGGTTCGGGCTGGTTCGAGCGCGACTACACCGAGTACGGCTACGAGTTCGGCACGGCCGGTTCACGATTGAACGCTCTCGGTGACGCCCTGCCCCGCATCGTCGACCGCTGGTCGAAGCTGAACCCGGCGCCCACCCGCGAGATCCCGATCCTCATCGGAGGCGGTGGCGAGAAGAAGACCCTCAAGCACGTCGCGCGCTACGCCCACACGTGGCACTACTTCGTCGACCCGGAGTCCTACCGCCACAAGTCGAGCGTGCTCGAGGCGCACTGCGCCGACATCGGCCGCGACCCGTCCGAGATCGAGCACTCCGCCGGCGTCGAGTTCGACCCCAAGGCCGCGCTGGCCGAGGGCCTCAAGGGGGTCGTCGAGCGGGCCGAGCAGCTGCACGCCGAGGGCGTCACGTTCTTCACCGTCGGCGTGGGCGGCCCCGATTACGAACTCGCCGCTGTCGCCGAGCTCTGCCGCTGGCGCGACTCGATCTCGGGGTGAGCGCACCGCCGTCCGGCCCGGGGGTGCTGTTCTTCGACGGCAACTGCGGCATGTGCACCCGGGCGCGAGATCTGTTGGAGCGCATGAACCGAACCGGCGATGTGCGACTCGAGCCGCTCCAGGCACCCGACTGCGCGCAGCGACTGTCGGCGGCGCTGGGTCGCCCGCTGGACGACGAGGAACTGATGGCGTCCATCTGGTGGCTCGGTGACGACGGCGCCGTCGTGTCGGCAGCGCAGGCCGCGGCCGTCGCCTCGAGTGTGGCGACGGGGGTCTCGGTTCCGCGCATGCTCTACCGCGTCCCCGGCCTCGGGCCTCTCTCGGAGCTCGGCTACCGGTGGGTCGCCACGCATCGACAGTATTTCCCCGGCACCACTCCGCACTGCGAGCGCACCCCGTCGGCCTGCTGACCGTTCCCGCAGCAGGCCGGCCTTGCCCGGTGCCATAGCCAGCTTTGCTTGCCGTTTACCTTGCGCCGGGTATCCCTTTACCTTCGATGCGTAGCGTCCGCGCGGTCCGTCCTTCCCCCACAGCCCTGGGAGAGTTCTCGTGGTCCGCATCGCGCTGCCCCTGTTCGCCCCTGCCTCGTCTGCGCCCGGTTCGTCGAGTCGCGCGCATGTCACCTGCAAGTACAAGTGCGGCGAGGCGTGCTGGCAGGAGCCCGGCAACACCAGCGACAACGAGTACTTCGGTGACGTCGTCCGTTCGATGGTGTCGCGACGATCGGTGCTGAAGGGCACGGCGACCGCGGCGATCGGTCTCGGCGCCGCCTCGGCGCTCGCGGCCTGCGGTGACGACGGCGGTTCGGCGACGTCGGCACCCTCGACACCGCCGGTCACCGGCACGGGGACCGGTGACGGCATGAACTTCGCCGCGGTGGCGCCCAACACCACCGACGCCGTCGTGATCCCGGCCGGCTACGAGCAGTCGGTCGTGATCCGGTGGGGCGACCCGGTGATCCCCGGGGCACCCGAATTCGACTTCACCGCACAGACTCCGCAGGCGCAGGAGAAGCAGTTCGGATTCAACAACGACTTCGCCGGTCTCATCGCGATAGACGGTGAGCCCGACCGGTTCTATCTGGTGTGCAACCAGGAGTACACGACCGAGGAGTTCATGTTCGCCGGCTACACGGCGAAGAACCCCACCGAGAACCAGGCGCGGGTGTCGATGGCCGCGCACGGGATCACCGTGGTCGAGGTGGCCGCCGAATCGGGTAGCGGGAAGCTGACCCCGGTTGTGGGCCAACGCAATCGGCGGATCACCGCGAGCACGCCGTTCACCCTTACCGGTCCGGCCGCGGGCAGCGAGTTCGTGAAGACCTCTGCCGATCCGGCCGGGACCACCATCCTGGGCACCATCGCGAACTGTTCGGGCGGTCTCACGCCCTGGGGCACCATGCTCTCCGGTGAAGAGAACTACAACAACTACTTCGCCGGCGCCGACGGCATCACCGACAAGGCCACCAAGGAGCGACTCGATCGCTACAGCTTCGCCGACGAGTCGGACTACCACCAGTGGGGACGCTTCGAACAGCGCTTCGATCTGTCGAAGAACCCCAACGAGGCCAACAGGTTCGGCTACATCGTGGAGGTCAACCCGCACGATCCGTCGTCGACGCCGATCAAGCACTCCTCGATGGGCCGACTCAAGCACGAGTCGGCGAACATCTTCGTCACCTCCGACGGCACCGTCGTCGCCTACACCGGTGACGACGAGCGCTTCGAGTACATCTACAAGTTCGTCTCGAGCCGCAAGATCCGCTCGGGCAGCGGCAATTCGGCGATGCGCGACAACATGCGCATCCTCGAGGTCGGCACCCTTTACGTCGCGAAGCTGACCGGGGACTCCCCGCAGAGCATCGACGGTTCGGGGAAGCTGCCCGCCGACGGCAAGTTCGCCGGTTCGGGAACGTGGCTCCCCCTGTTGACGGTGAACGAGGACGGGACGTCGGAGTCGAAGATCGACGGCATGACCGCCGCCGAGGTCGCGGTGTTCACCCGCGTCGCCGCCGACAAGGCCGGTGCCACCAAGATGGATCGCCCCGAGGACATCGAACCCCACCCGAAGACCGGAAAGGTGTACTGCGCGTTGACCAACAACACCAAGCGTGGCACCGATGGCAAGGCTGCGGCCGACGAGGCGAACCCACGCAACGAGAACAAGAACGGCCAGATCATCGAGTTCACCGACGATCACGCCGGTACCGCGTTCACCTGGGAGCTGCTGCTGGTCTGCGGCGATCCCGCCGCGGCCGACACCTACTACGGCGGGTTCGACAAGACGAAGGTCAGCCCCATCTCCTGCCCCGACAACGTCGCCTTCGACCCGCACGGCAACCTGTGGATCTCGACCGACGGCAACGCGTTGAAGAGCAACGACGGGTTGTTCGCGGTCGCCCTCGAGGGTGCGAATCGCGGCGAGACCAAGCAGTTCCTCACCGTGCCCAAGGGTGCCGAGACGTGCGGTCCGATCATCACCGAGGACCGCATCATCGTGTGCGTCCAGCATCCGGGCGAGACCGACGACGCCAGTGCCGACGCACCCGCATCGAACTGGCCCGACGGCGGCTCGGCCCAGCCGCGACCGTCGGTGGTCGCGGTGTGGAAGACCGGCGGCAAGATCGGCGTGTGACCCGCGGGCGGGCCGTCAGCGCGCCGGGGTCTCGCGCCGGGAGAGTGCCGCGAGCGAGGACACGACCCCGGCACCGTTGATGACCGCCCAGGCGATGTTGCCGGGTTTGCCCGAACGAACCGCGGCGACAGCGTGATTCGTTCCGAACAGTGCCGACAGCACGGTGAGACCGCGCAGCTGGGCGCGGATCGGATCGCTGTCGCCGGCGACGATGGCGCCGCCGGCGACGAGCGTGCCGAGGTTCCAGATCGCGATCTCGCGCTGCCACCCGGCGTTGACACCCCACGCGGTGGTCTCGGCGAACTTCTCCGGGAACACGCCCTGCACGACGAGCGCGGCGGCGGTGCCCGCCAGCCAGGTGGCGGTGGCGGTTCGGACGGTCGGCAGATACACGGTTCCCCCTCGCATGCTCATGGATCAGACGGGCTCGACGATACAACCGCGCCCGCGGCGACCGCGGGGCTCAGACAGACCCCAATTCCGGTTAACATCGATTAACCGATTGCTCGTGCATCGGAGTCCGCGAACCCGAGGGGGCAGCCCGCCATGACCACCACCGACTTCGACCTGTTCGCACTTCCCGAGGAGCACGTCGCGCTCCGCGAGGCCATCCGGGATCTGTCCGAGAAGCAGATCGCGCCCCATGCGGCCGAGGTCGACGAGGACTCCCGCTACCCCGACGAGGCGCTGGCGGCGCTGAGCGCGGCGGGCTTCGCCGCGCTGCACGTCCCCGACGAGTTCGGCGGCCAGGGCGCCGACGGGGTCGCGGTGTGCATCGCGATCGAGGAGGTCGCTCGCGTCTGCGCGGCGTCGTCGATGATCCCGATCGCCAACAAGCTGGGCACCACCGGTCTCATCCTCCGCGGCTCCGACGACCTGAAGAACCAGGTGCTGCCGTCGGTCGCATCGGGCGAGGCCATCGCCGCCTACGCATTGTCGGAACGCGAGGCGGGCAGCGACGCCGCGGCCATGCGGACCCGGGCACGCGCCGACGGTGACGGCTGGGTGCTCGACGGCGCGAAGTGCTGGATCACCAACGGCGGCAAGGCCTCGTGGTACACCGTGATGGCGGTGACCGACCCCGACAAGGGCGCCAACGGGATCTCGTCGTTCATGGTGCACGCCGACGACGAGGGGTTCGTGGTCGGGCCGAAGGAACGCAAGATGGGCCTGCACGGGTCGCCGACCGCCGAGATCTATTTCGAGAAGTGCCGGATCCCGGGCGACCGGATCATCGGTGAACCCGGCACCGGGTTCAAGACCGCCCTCACCACGCTCGACCACACCCGCCCGACGATCGGTGCGCAGGCCGTCGGCATCGCGCAGGGCGCGCTCGACGCGACCATCGCCTACGTCAAGGACCGCAAGCAGTTCGGCAAAGCCATCGCGCAGTTCCAGGGCGTCGAGTTCATGATCGCCGACATGGCGATGAAGATCGAGGCGGCGCGTCTGCTGGTCTACTCCGCGGCCGCCCGCGCCGAACGCGGAGAGTCGGCATTGACCTTCCAGGCGTCGGCGTCGAAATGTTTCGCCTCCGATGTCGCCATGGAGGTCACCACCAATGCCGTGCAGCTCTTCGGCGGCGCCGGCTACACCCGCGACTTCCCGGTGGAGCGAATGATGCGCGACGCCAAGATCACCCAGATCTACGAGGGCACCAACCAGATCCAGCGAGTGGTGATGGCACGCGCGCTGCTGCGCTGACAACCCCTCCGCTCAGGAGCAGTCGCCGGGTTCAGGCGACCGGCGTCGCGGGCAGGAGACGGTCGACGACGTCGGTGAGGGTGACGATCCCGCGGACCGCGTCGCCCTCGGACGACCGGACGATCGCGAGGTGCGTGCGGGATTCGCGCATGGTGCGCAGCACCTGGTGCACCGGTTCGGCGGCGTCGACCCACAGCGGTGAGCGCATGATGTCGCCGGCCGTGGATCCCTTCGGTGCGGTGAGCCCGTCGCGCACGTGCACCACGCCGACGATCTTGCCCGCCGCCCACACCAGCAGGCGCAGGTGCCCGGTGGTGTGTGCCGTCGAACGGATCTCGGAGATCGGCGACCCGACGTCGACGGTGGCGGGCACCGATTCGCCCACGATGTCCCCGACGGTGAGGCGTTCGATCTCCAGGGCACTGATCAGGCGTCCGTGGTAGCGCTCGTCGAGGGTGCCCACGGTGCCGGAGTGCTCCACCAGGTGCCGGAGCCCGTCGGTGTCCTGGGTGCCGTCGGTCTGGTCGACCGGCTCGACACCGACACGTCGCAGGCACCAGTTGGCGGCGGAGTTCAGGGCGACGAGCAGCGGGCGGGTGAACCACATGAAGCCGCGCATCGGGATCGCGAGCAGCGTCGCCGACCGCTCCGGGTGGGCGATGGCCCAGGACTTCGGCGCCATCTCACCGACCACCAGATGCAGGAAGGTCACGATGATCAGCGCGAGCACGAACCCGATGACGTCGGCGATCCACAGTGGGGCACCGAGACTCTCGAACTGCGGCGTGAGCCAGTAGTGCACAGCGGGTTTGGTGACGGCGCCCAGCGCCAGGGTGCACACGGTGATGCCGAGCTGCGATCCGGCGAGCAGCACCGACAGGTCCGATGCGCTGCGCAGGGCGGCCCGGGCGGCGCGGGAGTCGACCGCCGCGTCCTCCAGACGGTGGCGCCGGGCCGCGATCAACGCGAACTCGATCGCCACGAAGAACGCGCTGGCGGCGATCAGGCCGACGGTGACCGCGACGAGTACCCAGGGATTGCTCATCGTGTCGTCTCCATGCTGCCGGTCTGGTCGGAGTCGGCGTCGTCGGTGCCGTCGCGCACGACGATCCGCGCGTGGACCCGGGCCGGGACCATGCGTTCGACGGCGACCACGGTGACGGCCAGCTCACGCACCGGGGGAACGTCGTCGTGTACGAGATCGGCGGCGTCGCCGGGCAATTCGATCGTCACGGTGCTGCCGCACTCCGGAAAGCCACCCGCGGAGTGGATCGCGGCGCCGGCCAGGGTCTCGTAATCGCCTGCGGGCATGCGGTATCCGATGATGCGCTCCACCTCGTCGATGGGCATCCCGCCGGGTAGCGACCATCCGTCGGACGGCGAGCCGCTGATCGCGACGGGGTTGTCGGCATCGTGCTCGTCGGCGATGTCACCGACGAGTTCCTCGGCGATGTCCTCCACGGTGACGATGCCGGCGAAGCCTCCGTACTCGTCGATCACCATCGCCATCTCCGCGTCGGCCCGGTCGAGCGTCGTGAGCACCGCGGGCAGCGGCAGCGTCGTCGGCACCATGACCGCCGGGCGGAGATGATCACCGGCGACGCCGTGGGGTTCGTCGACCAGCAGGTCGTGCAGCGTGATGACACCGCGCAGGTCGTCGGGGCGATCGCCGATCACCGGGTAGCGCGTGTGACCGGTGCCCATCAGTTCCAGCACCGTCGCGACATCGTCGTCGGCATGGACGGTGCCGACCCGCGACCGCGGGACCATCGCGTGGACCGCGGTGCGGCCGGGGAAGTCGAGGATGCGGTCGAGCAGCGCCGAGAGATCGGGCGCGAGTTCGCCGGTGGCGCGCGATTCGGCGACGATGTGGGCGAGGTCGCGCGGCGTCGCCGAGTGTTCGACGTCGTGCACCGGCTTGATGCCGAGGACCTTCAGCAGCACGTTGGACGACTGGTCGAACAGCCAGATGAGCCACCCGAACAGCGACAGGTACAGAGTGGTGGACCGTGCGAGCCACTTCGCGACGGGCTCGGGCCGTGCGATGGCCAGGTTCTTCGGGAACAACTCACCGAACAGCATCTGCACCACGGTCGACAGGACGACCGCGACCACGGTGCCGATCGTGACACCGATCGCCGCGCCGAACCCGATGCCGCCGAGCAGCTCACCGACCCCCTCGCCGATCAGCGGCTCGGCGACGTAACCGACGAGCAGTCCGGTCACCGTGATGCCGAGCTGAGCGCCCGACAGCATGAACGAGGTGCGGCGGGTCACGCCGAGTGCGCGCTGTGCGGCACGGTCGCCGGCGGCCGCGGCGGCCTTGAGTCGCGACCGGTCGACCGCCATGTAGGCGAACTCCTGCGCGACGAAATACCCGGTGAACGCGGTGATGATGAGCACCACCACGATGCCGGCGAGGATTCCCAGGATCGTCACGATAGTTCTACGACCACCATCGGGTAAAAGTTCCTTTACTCTTCATCGGCCTGCCCCGCCACCCTCGACGCGATCCCGTCGGGGGGTCTCAGTCGAGCCAGTCGAGCACTGCGGCCGCGGTCCAGCTCTGCTGCATGCTGCCCAGCGGTTCGCCGGTGAACGGTTCGTAGTACTCCGCGAACGACCCGTCCTGCGCCTGCCGCAACCCCTCCTCGCGCAGACGCGCCGACTTCTCGGGCCATCCCCGGCGAGCGAACGCCCACGAGAACAGCCACGTCATCACCGGCCACACCGGCCCGCGCCAGTACTCACGCGGCTTGAAGTCCGCGGCGATCGGCGAGTTCGAGGGCGGCACCGCGTATTTGAGGTCCGGATGGCCGCAGAAGCGCGGCCCCTCGAACATCCGCATCAGCGCCCGCTCCCGTTCACGCGGCAATCCGCCGCACAGCAGCGGCGCGAACGACGCGATCGTCTCGGTGTTGATCCATCGACCCGCGCGCAGATCGAAATCACGGGCGGCACCGGTGCGCTCGCTGGTCGCCGCGACGACGCCGGCGCGGAAGCGGTCGGCCCAGGCCCGCAGGTCGCGGACGTCCGAGCGGGGTTTCGAGTAGTCCTCACCGATGGTGGCCAGCACGTCGCACGCGACGGCGAAGATGGCGCTGACGAAGACGTCCTCGACGGCGAAACTCATCACCGACGGCAGCAGGGCGTCGTCGTAGTTCACACGCTTCATCTGCTCGACCAGCCAGAGATAGCGGTCGTACTCCAGATCGGTCGGCCGCATCGTGAGATCGGCGACGTGCAGCAGGTCGGCGCGGGTGTACGGCGGCAGGTCGTCGCCGGGAACGACATTGCCGTAGGCGGCATCCCATCGAGGCGAGTTGTCCATGCCCGATTCCCACCCGTGGAACACCGTGATCCGCCCACGCCCCTGCGGATCACGCGCATGCGCGAGCCACCGGTGCCACCGCATGAGGTTCCCCCATCGGCGGTCGATGAACTCGTTGGCGGCCTGCCGGGTGGTTCGTCCGCGCCGACGCGACTGATCCAGGATGCGCTGTACCGCGATCGCGTGGACCGGGGGCTGGGTGATGCCGGAGGTGTCCGCCGTGCTCGGTGCGTGCTTCGCGAGGCGGGCGACCTCCCAGCGCGCCGGTCCCGGGAAGTAGCCGTCGCGGCCACCCGCGAACACGATGTGCGGGATCATCCCGTTCGACCACTGGGCCGAGAGCAGGGTGTCGAGTTCGACGACGGCGCGTTCGACGCTGAGCGGCGCGAGTCCGACCGCGACGAATGCAGCGTCCCAGCTCCACATGTGGGGATAGAGCCTCGGGGCGGCGCTCGTCATCGTGCCCAGGTCGTTGCCACGCAACAGGTAGGCCGCGCGCGCCGACAACTGGGTCGGGGTGAAGCCGAGGTTCGCCACCTGGGACATTCTGCCCGGACTCATCGCCCCCTCGCTCGTCACACATCGTTCACAGGTTGCTTAGGTAAGGTTTGCCACACCTGAGACGACGGATGTGAGCACGATGAAGAAGAAGCTGCTGTGGGCCGCAGGGATCGTGGTGGTGATCGCGATCGTCGCGTTCGCGGCCGGACCGTGGGTCTACAAGAACTGGATCGTCACCGACGCCGACGCCGAGCTCGCTCTGCCGTCGCAGACCCAGGGCGCCACGGTCGACGTCGCCGGGAACTGGGGCGTGGTCGCGGGCCCGAGCACCGACGACGCCCGTACCCAGGCCGGGTATCGCGTCGACGAGGTGCTCCGCGGTGAGAACATCACCGTCAACGGCCGCACGACAGAGGTGTCCGGCGGGATCACCGTCACCGGGAGCACCCTCCAGTCGGGCACCATCACCGTCGACGTCGCCTCCATCCGCAGCCCGGATTCGTCCCGCGACAACCGATTCCGGGGCACCAACATCATGGACACCGCCGCGCACCCCACGGCCACGTTCACCATCACCCGGCCCGTCGACATCTCCGGCGTCCCGGCCTCGGGCGCCCGCGCCACGGTGCCGGCGACGGGCACCTTGACCATCAAGGGCGTCGAGCGTCCGGTCACCACCGACCTCGCCGTGGCCCGCTCGGGATCGTCGGTGATCGTGCAGGGCTCGATCCCGGTCACGTGGTCCGACTACGGGGTCGAGGCACCGTCGATCGGCAGCTTCGTGACTGTGGACAAAACGGGCAGCATCGAGTTCCTGGTCAATCTGGCCAGGTCGTGACCGTCCGCGTCACCGTTGTCGAGGCCGAGGTCTCGGTAGCGTGGGCGCGATCAGCGACCGCTACGACCGCCCACCGGCACCTGAGAGAGGACATCCTTGACCGTCACGCCTGACGCCGACCCCACCGACACCCGACGAACCGGCTATCGGCGTCGGCTCATGGACGGGATGGCCGAGGCGTTGGCGGCGTCGCCGTATCGCGACGTCACCATCGGCGACGTCGTCAAACGGGCACACACCTCGCGTCGCACCTTCTACGAGGAGTTCCGCGACCGCGACGACTGCTACTTCGCGCTGTTGCGCTCGGTGCATTCGGCGATGCTGGCCGAGGTCGCCGCGGCCGTCGATCCTCAGTCGGGTTGGCAGGATCAGATCCGGCAGGCCGTCACCGCCTACTTCACCGGGGTGGCCGCGCACCCGGCGGTGATCCGCAGTTGGGTGCGTGAACTGCCGTCGCTCGGCGATCCCGCCGTGACCCTCGCGAGCCGTCCCCGTGACGAGTTCATCAACCTGCTCGTCGGACTCAGCGCCAGCGACGAGATGCGCACCGCCGGCTTCCATCCGCTGTCGGTCGACACGGCCCGATTCCTGGTCGGCGGGGTCGAGGAGATGACGGCGCTCGTCGTCGAGGACAACCGCCCCGTCGCGGAGATCGTCGAGGTCGCCGTCGAGGCCGTGACCGCCGTCGTCGGGCTGGCGCGCACACAGACCGCCGACGCCTGACCGCACGCCGCCCACGGCCGTGCCTATCGTGGGCGCATGCCCACCGCCCTCATCACCGGTGCGAGCCGCGGCCTCGGAGCCGCCATCGCACGCGCCCTCGCCCCCACCCATGACCTCCTGCTCGGCGGCCGTCCCTCGGCCGAACTCGACGATCTCGCCGTGGAGCTCGAGGGGTCGTCGACGTGGTCGGTGGAGCTGACCGACCACGACGAGGTCGAGGCGGCCACCGAGGCGATCACCTCACTCGACGTCCTCGTCCACAACGCCGGGGTGGGCGGCATCTCGGCAGTCGAGGAGACGCCGGCCGAGGAGTACCGCCGGATCATGGAGGTCAACTTCATCGCGGCCGCCGAGCTGACACGGCTGCTGCTGCCCGCGCTGCGCGAGGTGGACGGGCACATCGTGTTCGTCAACTCTGGCGCGGGCCGCACCGCCCGTCCGGGCTGGAGCGCCTACGCCGCGAGCAAGTTCGCTCTGCGCGCCTTCTCGGAGTCGCTGCGCGAGGAGGAACCCGACCTCCGGGTCACCTCGGTGTTCCCCGGCCGCATCGACACCGACATGCAGCGCGAACTCGTCGACGCCGAGGGCGGTGAGTACGACGCGAGCCGGTTCCTCGCACCGCAGACCGTCGCCGCGGCGGTGGCACAGGCGATCGCCACGCCCCGCGACGCACACCCCACCGAGATCGTGCTGCGTCCCACCGGCCGTCGGTGACGCACGCCCGGATCGGTTGACGGCCTAGATCTGCTTCAGGTCGGACGCGGGATCCCACACCGCCCGCATGCTGACGACGCGACCCTCGTCGTCGAACCGCATGATGTCGACCGGGGTGACCTCGAACTTCGCGTCGCCCGCCGCGGTGACCAGGGAGAACTCGAACACCGCGGTGTCGCCGGCGATCCGCATCCACTTCAGCTCGGTGGAGCGTTCGAGCTGCGCGATGACCCCGTAGAACTCGAGGAGCGCCTCGCGGGTCGACTTGATGTCGCTGCCGATCGGATCCTCCACCGTCGCCGAGTCCGCGTAGAGGTCGACGACCTGTTCGGCGGTCCCCGATCCGACCAGCTCCACGTACGCCTTCACCGCATTCGCGATCTGCTCGCTGCTCATCGATCACCCTTCGTCGAAACTAGAACGTGTTCTATCTTTGCGAGCAGAGTAGATCACCGGCCGCCCCGATTCGACCCGATCCGCGCTCGCCGGTGCCCTCGGACCGCGACTGCTTCGTGTTAAGACCCCCAAAACAGCATGACGTCGTAGACAATCGTGGTCGTGCCGACAAACCAAGGGGGATCGCTGTCGGGGGGACCGATTGATCCGGGCGGTCGCGCCCGCGCGTTGTCGACCGGGATCGCGGTGCTGTGTCTGCTCGCCGCAGTGGGCTGGACGGTCGCGGCCACCGCCCCCGGCGGCCCGGATTCGAGCCTTCGCGTGACCGGTGTGGTCGTCGCCATCGCCATCGCGATCGCCGCCACCGCGCTCTGGGCGACCCGCCGATTGACGTCGGCGCCGGCGCTTCTCGGGTTCATCGTCGTCGCCGACCTCGCGACCCTGGTCGCGGCCCTGTCGCCGGCCGACCCGCGGGTCGGTCTCGCAGGCACCATCACCCTCGTCTTCCTGGGTACGTTCACGGCGGCCTTCTCGGTCAGCGTCGTGGTGTACGGCCAGGCCGCGGCCGCAGCCGCGATCGTGGTGATCACCGCGGTCGTCGGCGTCTCGCAGTCCGCGGCGTCGGCCGGAGATCTGGCGCCGTTCGCCGTCGAGGCGGCGGTGGCCGCGATCGTGCTGCCGCTGATACTGCATCATGGGTTCGCGGTGGCCGGGAACAGGCACGTGACCCAGAGAGGTGAGCCGATGCGCGATCCACTGACCGAAGTCCTCACACGACACGGTCTGTACTCCGCTGCGTCGACCGGTCTGACGACCCTCAACCGGAAGGACTACCTCGTGGTGGTCCGTGTGCACCTCGACCAGTTCCACGACATCGCCGTCGGTGACGGACACGAGCGCGGCGAGCAGGTCCTCAAGCGGGTCGCGGGCCGACTCGCGCAGGGAGTCCGGGGTGGCGATTTCGTCGCCCGCACCGGTGACGCGGAGTTCTCCGCTCTGGCCGGCGTCACGCACGAGGGCGTCGAGATCTTCTCGAACCGCTTTCGCGAACTCGTCTTCGACGTCGACGACCCGGTGCCCGTGAGCGCCAGTGTCGGCGTCGCGTTCACGCCGACGCCGATCGACGCGGCCGACGTCCAGACCCCGATCGACGATCTGTTGCACCGGGCCGGAGTCGCCATGCAGTCCGCGCAGGACGCCGGTGGCGATCGTGTGGAGATCGACTGGAGTGTCGTCCCCCCGGTGATCGCCGGTGGACCGGACGCCTGACCGACCTCTGATTTCGCCCGGCCGGGGCCATCACACGGCGTAGCGTGCATCGAGTGCGCACCGCCGTGGGGGAGATGCGCCGCACCGTCGTGCATCTGGCGGCAGCGGCCTGGACGAAGCCTGACCGCTTCCAGTGGTTCTCCGACTACCTCGAGCTCCACGGTCTGCGCGGATTCGTCCGCATCGCCATCGCGTTCACCACCGTCCTCACCTCGAGCATCCCGTTCATCAACATGGCCAGCCCCGACGGGGCGTCGGATCCGGCGCGCTACACGACCGCCGCCATCGCCGGTGTCGGTGGCTGCGCTCTCGCACTGATGTGGGTCACGATGTCGTGGCCCGATCGGCGCCGGTCCGTCGCCTTCGTCGCGTTCGCCGACATCTTCATCGCGCTGGGCCTCTTCAGCGACGGTGTGCCGCTCGCCGGGTTGGCCGGCGCCACGGTCTTCGCGGTGGTCGGAGGGTACTGCGCGTTCTTTCACGGGACCCGGGTGCTGGTGGCACACATCGCCGCAGCGACGGTCGTGATCGGTGTCCTGGCCGTCATGACCGCCGTCGCGGGCGACCCGGCGATGGCGGTCAGCAAGGGCATGGTCGTGATCCTGGCCAACGTCGTCATACCGCTGACCTCGCAGGTACTGCTCGGCATGCTCAGCTCCGACTCCGTGGAGTCGCGCCGGGATCCCCTGACGCAGTTGCCGAATCGCCGCGGCCTCGAGCAGGCGGTGGCGTCGGTGGGCCGCTATCGGCCGCGGGGAGCCGACGACGTGGTGGTCGTGATCGTGCTGGATCTCGACGCCTTCAAACGCGTGAACGACGCCCGCGGGCACGAATGCGGAGACCTCGTCCTCGCCGAGACCGCACGCCGGCTCGCCACCACCATCGCCGCCAACGACATCCCGTGCCGGATGGGCGGCGAGGAATTCGTCGTGGTGGGTCGGCGGCCACTGCGCGAGGTGGCCGTGCTCGGCGAGCGGATCCGGTCGGCGGTGATGGCACCCAATCAAGGTCTGCGCGTGACGGCGAGTATCGGGGTGGCGTGGGCCGACGCCGAGTCGATGTCGACCGACAGCGCCGAGACGCTGGTCGAGAACCTCATCCGGGCGGCCGACCGTGCGATGTACGACGCCAAGCGTTCCGGGGGTAACCGGGTGCGCCTGCACACCGGCCCCGACGACACCGCCGAGGAGTGCGCGGGCTGAGGCTCAGATCGCGTCGAGGCGCGGCTTGACCTGCTGCACAACCGATTCGACCCATCCGGCCGGGTCGTCGGACGCGGGCCCCACGAACACCTGGCCGACACCCAGCGCGGCATAACGCTCCATCTCGGCGAGAAACGCATCGGTGTCGGCGAGGGGATCGGTCGCGGTGATGATGGTGCGCAGGATCGTCGAGGGATCGCGGTTCTCGGTGACGCAGTGCCCGTCGAGCACCTCGATCTTGTGGCGCACCTCGTCGACACCGGTCGCGAACAGATTGCACATGTCGGCGTATCGGGCCACGAGACGCAGCGTCTTCTTCTCGCCGCTGCCACCGATCATCAGCGGCGGACCGGGCTGCGACAGAGTCGGCGGGTTGTTGAGGGTCTCGGCGAGGCGATAGTGGGTGCCCTCGTACGGGCCGGCGTCGGCGCTCCACATCTGCCGACAGATCTCGATCGTCTCCTCGAGGCGCTCGAATCGCTCCGAGGTCGACGGGTAGGGCACGCCGAGACCGTGGTGTTCCCGCTCGTACCAGGCCGCACCCACGCCGAGGAGCGCGCGCCCCTGCGACAGGACGTCGAGGGTCGCCACCGTCTTGGCGAGCAGCCCGGGGTGTCGGTAGGTGATGCCGGTGACGAGGGTGCCGAGCTGGATCCGTTCGGTCTGACCGGCGAGGAAGTTCAGCACCGAGTAGCCCTCGAGCATCGGCTCGTCCGGCCCGCCGAGGTTCTCCATCTGGAACCAGTGGTCCATCACGGTCAGTGTCTCGATGCCGCCCTGATCGGCGGCTCGCGCGGCACCGGACAGCGCCGGGCCCAACGCGGCCGGACCTCCGGGCAGGGTCATGTTGGCAAGGTGCACAGCGAGTTTCACCGCGTCACCACCCCATCGATCCGGGGATGCCCTTGAACGGTCCGGCCACGGTGCTGGTGACCCAGCCGCCGTAGAAGCCGCCCGGCTGCGGGGTCACTGTCTCGCCGTTGACCGTTGCGCGATCGACCTGCGCGGCCATCACCGCGATCGCGCCGCGTAGATCGACGAAACCCGGCGTCGGGTCGAGATAGGTCCACGCCGCGCGCGGGGCGCCGGCCTCGGGCGTGACGAGGTCGAAATACGACGCCTCACCCTTCCACTCGCACCACGAGGCGCCCTGTGTCTCACGGAGCACGCCGTCGACGAACGCCTCGCGCGGGATGTAGTAGGTCGGCGGATGACTGGTCTCCAGTACGCGCCACCCCGTGGTCGTCGAGGCGATCTCCATGCCGCCGAGGGTGATCGTGATCGACCCCGAGAACGGTTCCAGCCGCGGGGGTCGCGGATAGTCCCACACCGATTCCTGTCCGGGAGCGGGCTTGTCGGGCGTGGGTCGACGCATCATGTGACCACTCTACGGACGCACACCCCCGTCGAGCGGGGGTCGGATTCAGACGCGGAACTCCCGGTAGATCTCCGGCAGGAACTGCGCGAGGTGGTTCATCTCCTGGCCGCAGTGCATCAAGAGGTTGCGGGCGAGATCGATGCCCAGGAACAGGTCGCTCGGGTCGACCGACGCGCCGCGGGCCACGGCGCATGCCGCCTGCGGGAGATCGGGCACGTGCAGACCGCGGATGTTGAGGTAGAACCGGCTGCGCATCTCCGCACCGCCGGGGATCGGGCGCACCTGGTGGGCGAGCCACCCGAGGTCGACCGGCGCGATGCTGCTGCCGACCCGCCCGTAGATGATGGTCTGGTCGGCGGGGACGGTGAACCCGTTGGCGACCGGATCGCGGAAGTCGATCCCCAGTTGCTGCAGCTTCGGCCCGACGAGCTCGTCGACGTAGCTGGTGTTGCCGATGTACTTGGCCTTGTCGGGGATCGGTGAGGTCGTGCGGTTCTCCCGCAGGGCCGCGTACTCGTGGGCGTCGGGGTGCCAGAGCTTGTACCGGGCCGATTCGATGGAATGCCACCCGAACCACCAGTCCCACATCGCGGCGGTCACGCGGGGCATCTCGGTGCGGCAGGCGACGAAGAGGACCCCATCGGCCCGCTGGCCGTATCCGACCTCGATGGGCGAGTAGCCCGACGGACCGAGGTCTCGTGTGAGGCGTCCGAAATCCGGGATTGATGCCGGAGGCAGCGGCGGACCGGCGAAGGCGGTCCGCACCACCTGCGGCGCGGGATCGGTGTGGGGCGTGAAGTACTTCGCGTAGGGCTTGGCCTGGTCGGCTGCGCGGTATCCGACGTAGCGCTCCGAGCAACTCTGCGTGATCGGCCCCTCCGACGACCCTGTCGGTGCCGCCCCGGCGATCGGACCCCGGCCCAGGGTCATCGCGGCCGCCGCCACGCCGGCACCGGCCGCGCCGAGGAGGGTTCGGCGGTTCGGATTCCATTTGCTCAACATCCGTTGAGCATAGGTTCGCCGGGCTTCTCCGGTCAACGGATCCGTCGCCGACGTGCGCAGTGATCGATCCTGCATTGTCGGTGGCCGATCTCGGACCGTAAGTTCATGGCCGTGGAGGAAGCCCAGAACAGTACCGAGCGGCCCGGTCGCCGCGACGTGATCATGGCTGCCGCGGTGACCGTCCTGGCCGAGCGCGGACCCCGCGGATTCACCCATCGCGCGGTCGATGCCGCCGCCGGCCTGGGTGCCGGGGCGGTGAATTACCACGCGCCGTCCCGGGCGCGACTGCTGTCGCTCGCCCTCGAGGAGGTGTTCCGCCGCGACCTCGAGACCGCCGCGCGCCACTTCGCGATCGAGCGCTGGACTCATGAGGCCGTGGTGGGCGCACTCGTCGGCTTCGTGACCGAGATGACCTCCGATGCCAACCGCGACCGCATCATCGCGCGCCACCACCTGCGCGGAGAGGCCCGCACCAACGACGAACTCCGCGACGCCTTCGACAGGCAGCAGACCGGATTCGTCCAGCTGGCGCGCGCCGGGTTCGAGACGGCCGGTCGACCGACGAGTGATGTGACCGCAGAGTTGTTCCGGATGGCGATCGACGGACTGATGAACCGTCAGACCATGTACGGCACCACTCCGCTCACCGACGATCAGGTGCTCGAGATCGCGCAGTTGATCGTCCCGCGCTGATCCCGCCCCTCGCCGTACCGCCCTGCCGGCGTCACAGGTGCAGGTGCGCCCGAAGTGCGGGCCAACGCAGTGCCGCCACCCGGACATCGGACGCGGCGTTGAACCCCGGCGTGAAGAGGTCGGCCACGGTCTCGGTCCCGAAGCTGAAGATGCCCAGGAGTCGGGCCTGCGCGCCGCTGCCGATCACCATCGGCCCGCCGCTGTCGCCGAATCCCGCCTGTACCGACGGCACGCCGGGCCGCGACTGCGCGCAGATCATCCCCGCGCGCACCGGTTCGACGAACGTCTGCCGCGCGCACGCCGCAGCCGAGATCACCGACAGCGGCCCGCTCAGCAACTGATCCGAACGGGACCCCGCAGGCGTGTAACCGTGGCCGAGGAGCGTGACCGGCGTGCCCGGGGCCGCGGGGGCCACCGACACGGCGAGGGTGCGTGCCCGCGGCACGGGCGCCGCCAGGGTCATCAGCGCGACGTCGTCGTGCGCGGCGGCGATGTCGAGGTTCGCCGGGTCACGCGGATTGGTCACCAGCCCGAAGCCGGGTGCGATGTCGACATGGCCCACGGTCCGTTCGACAGCCGAGCTCTCGCCGACCGGCGCATCGCCGAGGATCACCCCGAACACCGACGGCGCCAGCGCACGCCGCGGCGCGGTCGCCACCGTCTCGGGGTCGACGACGCAATGCGCGGCGGTGAGCACCGTGACCGGATCGATCAGCACGCCGCCGCAGTGCAGACGGTCGAATCGGGAGCCGGTCACCGTCTGCCCGACGACGCGGGATCCCTCGGTGAAGGTGATGGACACGAACCACGGCGCCGAGCCGACCTGCGCGGGAACGCCGTTCGACATCGCCGACGCGACCGTAGGACCTGTCGACATCACCAGCGCCGCGGCCGCCAGAACCATCACCGCCCGCACCATCCGGACCCGTGTCACCATCCGTCGCACCTCTTCCACACCTCAGACACCTGGATCGATCACGCGGCCATTCGCTACGCTAACGATGACCTTACGGTGGTTCGCTGTCGATCGGAACAGGCCGCCCGCACGTCTGCGGGGCGGGCGGACATCCCGGTCGCCGACCGCCGGATGCGATTACCGCGATCCGTATTCGCACTTATGCACAGGGTCGTGTTGAGCGCCAACTGGACACATGGTTGACTTCCTTGCACAAGCTTCCGACGTGGTGATTCCCGAGAGCTGTCCAGGCGCTCTCGGAGGGGTGGTGACACGATCACCCGCCGGGATCTCTGTGCCCTGAACGGGCACGGGGAGGCCACACGCCGCCGTGTATCTTTTTCGCTCGACCCCGCCGTCGCCGGCTCGCCGGCGCCTGACCGATCACGAGGAGAGTGACCGTGTCGCTTCACCATCCGCAGAGGGTGACCCGGACGACCGCAGGGGTGATGCTCGCCGCAGCCATCGCCGCGGGCACCGCCGGCCAGGCGTTCGCCGCACCCCCCGGAACAGCTCCCCCGTCGACGGACATGGCACCCGGTATCGCGCCCGCCGCACCGACACCGCCGCCGCCGGCACCGACGCCTCCGGCCGCGCAGGGACGGAGCATCATCCCGGCCCCGACCTACGACGCGCCGGTCATCTACGAGGACTCGCCAGGCTACACGCCGCCGGTCTACTCGGGCACCTACAACCCGCTCCCGCCGGTGCTCACCGCGCCCAAGCCGACGAAGCCGGTCAACCCCGTGCTCCCCCGGCCCGGCGTCATCAAGCTCGGTAACTTCCGCACCCCGCAGCCGGCGTTCCTCTCCGACGCCGACGCCCGCAACCTCAACGGCCAGGCCGCGACCATCGAGGCGCGCACCGCGACCTACTACGAGTCCATCGGCTTCCCGAAGGACCAGGCGGCACGTACGGCTGCCTCGACCACCCTCGGCGTCCTCGTCGGTGGTGCGACGGGCGCTGCCATCGGCGCGGTTCCGGGTGCAATCATCGGCTTGCCGGTCGGTGCCGGTGTCGGCGCCGTGTCCGGCCTGATCACCGCGGCTGTCGTGGCTGCGCCAACTTTCGGGACAACATTTCCCCTGATCGCCGGCCCGTTCACCGGAACCGGTGCGCTCATCGGTCTCGGTGTGGGCCCTGTCGTCGGGGGCCTCGGCGGTGCTGCTGTGGGCGCTCTCATCGGTGGCGGTATCGGCGGCGCCATCGGTTATGCGGTCGGTGCCGGTGATCCGGGTGCCGATCCGAACGCACCACTGGGCGGGGCCACGCAAGAGGATCCGCGGAAGTCGAAGCCGGCTCCGCCGAACCCCGATGCGAACCAGTACGAGCTGCACCTCGACCGTTCGAGACTGCCCGGTGGCGACAAGGTCGACTACGTGGTCGCCAAGAACGGCGATGTCTCCGGCAACGTGAAGATCGGAGCGGTGAACGTGCCGATCAAGATCAACCACGACGCCGCCGATGCGCCGTTCAAGGCAGCTGGTGTGTTCGCCCAGACCGCCCGTGACTCGGTGACGGCCGCGGTGATCAACTTCGGCAAGGAGGCGCAGCGCGCGTTCCCGGGCCTGGAGATCGCCTACCCGCAGTACGTCGGCGCGCCGACCGGGGGCCGACACCGACAGTGACATCCACGTGATGACGTGCGATCACGCCACCAGGCCACCCTCTCGCCATCGGGCGAGACCGGGTGGCCTGGTGGTGTGTGCCGTCACCGCGCTGATGCTGGGTCTCACCGCGTGCGGCGGCGGATCGCCTGCCGCGCCGGTGGTGACCATGCCGTCGGGAACCACCTCGGCAGCAGCGATTCCCTCCATCGACCCGTTGCGGTGCGACCCGTCGACCGCGGCTCCCGGCGAGACCGTGACCAACGGCCAGGGTGGGCGCGAGTCGGCGTTGTCTGTGGTCGCCGATTACCACTGGGCGATCATCACCGGCCGCGACACCGCGCGCGCAACGGACGACATCGCAACGGGTGCGCCCATGGCGTCGCCCTCGCTGATCTCGCAGGCACTCGAGGGATATCCCCCCGGCACCACTTATTGTCTGAGGATGCGACAAACGCGGCCGGACACCGTGTTGTTCACGCTCACCTACCAGCCCCCGGCTGGTGGCACGAGCGAGTATCGGCTCCGCGCAACAGTGACGGGCGCTCCCGGCGACGTGCGGATCACCGGCGCGGAGGAGCAGTGACCGACGGCCCCGACCACAGACCGGACGACCAACCTCGGCACCCCGACCCGTCGGTGACGCCTCCGAACGATCCCGACACCGATCCGTTCGCTCGGCAGTCGGCACCCGGGCCGACCGACGCGCCCCCGCCGCGCATCACGCCTCCCGAACCCCCGTGGTTCACCGCCGCCGATCACGGACCGCCGCAAGGAACACCGGAGGCCCCGTCCTGGGTCTCGATGAACACCGATCCGTCGTCGAACTGGTCGGCGACGCTCGAGGAGATCGCCGTGCGGGGCTCGCGAAGCAGGCGAGCTCGGGGTGGCAATCGTCGTCGTATCGCGCTCGTCGCGGGTGCGGTGGTCGTCGTTGCCGGAATCGTCGCGGGTGCTGTCGTTCTCGCGACGTCGACGGGGTCGAGCGGGTCGGATTCGACGGTTTCCGGCTCGGGTTCGGGTACGACCGTGGCGGCTCAGGACAACGCGGCTCCCGCGGACGGGCCACAGATCCCGTTCTGCACCACCGGGACCGATGGTGCGGTGACCACGATCGACGAGCGCGCCGATCCGACCTCACCGACCGGCGCCGTCGCGACCTTCCTCGCCTCGGCCATCACCGACAAGTCGCCGGTGGCGGCTCGCGCGGCGATCGCCGACACCGCGCCCGTCCCGACCGTCATCGAGTTGCAGCGGTGGATATCGGCGCTGCCGCAGGGAACCGACGCCTGGTGTGCGCGTGTCACTCTCACCGATTCTGCCGCGCGAGTCCTCGTCGACGTCCGCGTCCGCACACCGAACGCGGTCGCCGACGTCGCGCGCGGAGACGCCTTCTACGTCTCGTCGGACGGATCCGACCGCTGGAAGATCGACGCGATCATCTCCGGCGACGGTTCCTAGCGCCGCACCGATGTGCGTGCCCGATGTCGGCGCACCGCAGCACGATTCGCGCACCGCACCGAGCAGTAGCGCTGGGTTCCGTTGCGGCTGACGTCGACGATGACCATCTCGCAGTCGCCGCCACCGGGCAGGCCGGCGGCGCACCGGCCGATGCGGTGCATGCCGCGGGTGGTGAGGTGCAGCGCCGTCCCGACCGAGATGACCGCGGTGAGGACGTGGGCGAGCGACTGATTCCGGTCGCGATAGTGCAGGTGCCAACCCTCGTCGTCGTGGTTGGTCAACCGCGGATAGGCGGCGGCGACGCTCATCGTCTCGTTGAGCAGACGCGCCCGCTCGTCCTCCGTCGGAGCATCGACCATCCGCAGCCACTCGTCGATCACCTCCCGGGTGCGTGCGTGGTCGTCGGGACGGGTCTCGAATCGACCCGTCATCCCGAACTCGCGCGCTCGGGCCTCGATCCCGGCGCAGTCCTCGGGCCAGTCGTTGGCCAACGAGGCCGCCAGGAGCACCGCGTACTCGCCGTAAGGGTTGAGATGCACAAGACCATGACATCACAGTGGACGCATGCACACCTCTTCGACCGAGAACTCGACCCTCAGCCCCACCCGGCAGACCCACGAACACGCCTGGCTCACCGAGTCTGCGCACCGCACCAGCGACGGGACCGTCCTCTACGTCCGCTGCGGTGATTGCGGCACCCGTCGCGTCGACATCGCAGCGCACACCGACATGCCCCCGACCGCGATCAGCATCGCGCTCGGTGACTGAGATCGTCCGAATGCGGCATCGCCTCCGGCGTATCGCCGGAGGCGAGCCCGTGGACGGACGATCTCCGCGCCGTCCGTTCCGCTCACAACGAACACCGGACTTGAGCGGGAACAGATCAACCCCTCCGACCAGTTGAGCCGGTCAGACTTAACCTTGGAGGAAGAATGAGCGACACCCGCTTACCGGTTCTGTTCCTGACCGACCCCATCCTGCTGCCCGGCATGGTGGTCCCCATCGAGCTCGATGACGCGGCACGAGCGGCTGTCGATGCCGCGCAGGCCACCGATTCGCAGAAACTCCTGGTCGCGCCCCGTCTCGAGGACCGCTACCCCTCCTACGGCGTGATCGCATCGATCGTGCAGGTCGGACGCCTCGGCGGTGGACAACACGCCGCCGTGGTGAAGGGCGAGAAGCGGGCGCACATCGGCTCGGGCACCACCGGACCCGGCGCCGCGCTGTGGGTCGAGGTCGACGAGGCCGCCGAACCGACCGTCACCGACGAGACCCGCGAACTCGCAGCCGAGTACAAGAAGCTCGTCCTGGCGATGCTGCAGCGCCGCGAGGCGTGGCAGGTCATCGACTCGGTGAACAAGCTGACCGACCCCTCGGCCCTGGCCGACACGGCCGGTTACGCCTCGTACCTCACCGACGTGCAGAAGCGACAACTGCTCGAGACGCCCGACGTCGTCGAGCGGTTGCGCACCCTGATCACGTGGACCACCGATCACCTCGCCGAGGTGGAGGTGAACGACAAGATCGCCGGCGATGTCCGCGACGGCATGGAGAAGACGCAGAAGGAGTTCCTGCTGCGTCAGCAACTCGCCGCCATCCGCAAGGAGCTCGGCGAAGGCGAACCGGACGGTTCCGACGACTACCGCGCACGCATCGAGGCGGCGACGCTGCCCGACAACGTGCGCGAGGCAGCCCTGCGCGAGGTCGGCAAACTCGAGCGCTCGAGCGAGCAGTCGCCCGAAAGTGGTTACCTGCGAACCTGGTTGGACACCGTCCTCGAACTGCCGTGGGACACCACCACGACCGATTCGACCGACATCGCCTCGGCGCGCGAGATCCTCGACGCCGACCACCACGGTCTCGAGGACGTGAAGGACCGCATTGTCGAGTACCTCGCGGTGCGTGCCCGTCGCGCCGAGCGCGGCCTGCAGGTCGTCGGCGGACGCGGTTCCGGTGCGGTCATGCTGCTCGCCGGTCCTCCCGGCGTCGGCAAGACCTCGCTCGGCGAATCCGTCGCCCGGGCCCTGGGTCGCAAGTTCGTCCGCGTCGCCCTCGGCGGCGTCCGTGACGAGGCCGAGATCCGTGGTCACCGTCGGACCTACGTCGGTGCCCTGCCCGGACGCATCGTGCGTGCGATCGGCGAGGCCGGGTCGATGAACCCGGTCGTGCTGCTCGACGAGATCGACAAGGTGGGCTCCGACCAGCGCGGCGACCCGGCCGCGGCCCTTCTCGAGGTGCTCGATCCGGCGCAGAACCACACGTTCCGCGATCACTACCTCGATCTGGATCTCGACCTGTCCGACGTCGTGTTCCTCGCGACGGCCAATGTGGTGGAACAGATCCCGTCGGCATTGATCGACCGCATGGAGCTCGTCACCCTCGACGGCTACACCGAGGACGACAAGGTCGCCATCGCGCGGGACTACCTGCTCCCCCGCCAGCGCGACCGCGCCGCACTCACCGCCGACGACGTCACCGTGACCGACGAGGCGTTGCGCAAGATCGCGGCCGACTACACCCGCGAACCGGGTGTGCGTCAGTTCGAGCGGTTCCTGGCCAAGGCGATGCGCAAGGCGACCACGAAACTGGTCGGCGACGACACCGCCCTGGTGATCGACGAGCCCGATCTCGTCGACTACCTCGGCCGGCCCCGGTTCACCCCGGAGTCGGAGGAGCGGACCGCTGTGCCCGGTGTGGCAACGGGTCTCGCGGTCACCGGGATGGGTGGTGACGTCCTGTTCATCGAGGCGTCGTCCACCGTGGGTGACGCGGGTCTGACCCTGACCGGTCAGCTCGGCGACGTGATGAAGGAGTCGGCACAGATCGCGCTGTCCTACGTGCGCTCCCACGCAACCGAACTCGGCGTGGACCCGGCGGCGTTGGATCGCAAGATCCACATCCACGTCCCGGCGGGCGCCACCCCCAAGGACGGACCGTCGGCAGGCGTGACGATGGTGACGGCGCTCGTGTCGATGGCGACCGGCCGTCGCGTCCGCGCCGAGGTCGGGATGACCGGTGAGGTCACGCTGAACGGTCGGGTGCTCCCGATCGGTGGGCTGAAGCAGAAGCTGCTCGCAGCCCAGCGGGCCGGTCTCACAACGGTGTTCGTCCCCATCCGGAACGAACCCGATCTCGACGACGTGCCTGCCGAGGTCCTCGACGCGGTCGACGTCCGACCGATGACCGATGTCGCCGACATCATCCTCGCCGCGCTGGAGGACACCGCCGAGGCGACGACCGTCGCAGCCTGACCGCTCAGCACCCCGTCACACCCGTGACGGGGTGCTGTCGCGCGTGGGAGATTCAATCGCAGAAGTCGCAGGCGCGATCCGATGTCACCGGGCGACCGGGTATCACCGGGGCGCAACACGCATCGCCTCTCCACGCATTCAGGCCCTCGCGCACCGCGATGCCGGCGATCACGAGTGCCGCGATCGGATCGGCCCACGACCATCCCAGCGTCGAGTTGAGCACCAGACCCACCAGCACGACCGCCGACAGGTAGGTGCACAGCAGCGTCTGCTTCGAATCGGCCACCGCCGACGCCGAACCCAGTTCGCGGCCGGCCCGCCGCTGGGCGTACGACAGCACCGGCATGATCGCCAGACTGAGAGCGGTCAGCACGATCCCGACCACCGAGTGCTGCGCATCGGCCGCACCGAGGAGCCCGCGGGCGGCATCAACGGTGACATAGGCGGCGAGGGCGAAGAACGACACCGCGATGATGCGCAGCGCGACCTTCTCCCGCGCCTCGGGATCCCGGCCGGCGAACTGCCATGCCACCGCAGCCGCCGAGGACACCTCGATCACAGAGTCCAGGCCGAATCCGATGAGCGCGGTCGACGACACCCGCGTGCCCTCGACGAGCGCGACGACGGCCTCGATCACGTTGTAGGTGATGGTGCTCGCGACGAACCACCGGATCCGCCGCGACAACACCGCGCGCCGCAACGACGGTGTCACCGTCTCGGTCCCGGTCGCCATCAGCAGCACCCGTGCGCGTCGGAGTCGGGGCAGCATGCCGGATCGACCGCGAGAACCACGCCGACCAGGTCGTGCAGGGCACGGCCGATCCGGGCGTCGGCCAGCTCGTAGCGCGTACGCCGACCCTCCGGCGTCGCGACCACGAGTCCACAGCCGCGCAGGCACGCGAGGTGGTTCGAGAGGATCTGGCGCGACACCCCGATCTCGACCGCAAGGTCCGACGGATAGCCCGGCGCGTCCGCGAGCCGCATCAGGATCTGGGTGCGGGTGGAGTCGGACAGCGCATATCCGAACCGGGCGAGGGCGTCGTGACGCAGCGCGGTGGTCATGGCCGCTGACGATACAGGGTTGGCTGTATCGTCGCGATCCCTTCTACGATGAGCCCATGGTGATGGCGGATCGTCCCGAAGTGCAGACGGCATCGGCCCCGGTGACCGCATTGGCGATGGTCGGGTTGGCCGAGAGCATGCTCAACGGCCTCGCCCGGGTGCCGTTCCGGCGGTTCTGGGAGGGACCGGGCGGGCTGCTCGACAACATCGGTCAATCGGTGACGCGGCAGACCATCCGGTCGTTCATGGGCTACTCGATGGCGCTGCCGATCGAGGAGTTCCGGTCGATGGAGAAGATCCTCGACGACATCTGCCGCGTGGTGATGCCGCCGTTCATCAGCCTCACCGACGGTGTCGAGCTCACCGACGACACGGTCGGCGGTATCGAGGGCATCTGGTGCCGCGCCAAGGCCAGCTCCGACGACTACGTCGACGACAGCGAGGACAAGGAGACGATCACCGCCACGGTCCTCTACCTCCACGGCGGCGGGTACATCGGCACGTCGCCGATCATGTACTCGGCCTTCGCCGCTTCGCTGGTCAACATCACCGGCTACGAGGTGTTCATCGCCGACTACCGCATGGCACCGGAGTTCCCGTTCCCCGCGGGCGTGCACGACGCCGCCGACGCCTATCGCGGCCTGCTCGAGCGCGGGATCGACGCCGAACACATCGTGATTGCCGGCGACTCCGGAGGTGGCGGCCTCGCCACCTCGTTGGTGTCGTATCTGCACGACCACGGACTGGCGAAACCCGCTGCGGTGATGCTGTTCTCGCCTGAGGTCGATCTGGACCTCAATCACCCGTCGATCACCGCCAACGCCCAGCTCGACATCCTGCCGTGGAACGTGCCGGTCAGTCCGTACCTGCAGGGCGTCCAACCCAACGACGAACGCGTGTCGGCGATCTACGCCAAGCCCGACCCCACCTGGTTCCCACCGACCTTCGTCTGTTGGGGGGCCGACGAGATGTTCCGCGACGGCATCCGGAAATTCGCCGAGAGCCTCTCGGCCGCGGGTGTCACCGTGTACGCGATGGAGGAGAAGGGAATGTTCCACGTGTTCCCGATCCTCATGCCGTGGGCCGAGTCGTCGCGTCGGGTGTTCCGCGCTCTGCGCGAGTTGTCGCACCGTCACATCGAATCCGACCCCGCGGCCGTCGCCACGCACTGAGACGCCCCTGGAGCGCAGACCATGGCCTACGACGAGGACCTCGCCGATCGCATCCGCGACGCGATGGAGACCGAGCCGCACCTCACCGAGAAGCGGATGTTCGGCGGTCTCGCGTTCCTCGTCGACGGTCACATGGCCGTGGTCATCCTCAGCAAGCAGCAGGGCCTCATGGTGCGGGTCGATCCCGCCTACGCCGACGCTCTGATGGCCCGCGACCACGTCGGACCGATGATCATGTCGGGCAAGCCGGCTCGCGGATGGCTGCGCATCGACCCGCCCGGGCTCGTCGACGACGATGCGCTCGGCGACTGGACCGATCGCGCCGCGGCCTTCGTCCTGACGTTGCCGCGGAAATGAGTCCTCATCCCTCCGGTTCGGGGGCGTCGGCGTCGATCTGGCGGGCGTCGTGCACCACGAAGAGTGCGACGACGATCATCGCGACCGCGCAGACAGCCACCGCCGGCGTGCCCAGCCACCGGGAGACGATCGCGCCGACCACCGCTCCCCCGGCGAACGCCGCCACCACCGCGCTGTAGAGAGCGCACCGGCGGCGACTCTCGGCGTCGCGCTGCGTCAGCAGAGCGTGTACCGACTCGACGAACCGCATCAGGTTGCCCGTGGTCGCGATGGTGATGATGGGCATCCCGCCGATGGTGCGGAACAGCTCCATCTGCATGGCCGCCACGAACGCGATCGGCACCGTCACCACGACATTCGGCCATTCGGCGGGCACGGCGGCCACCACTCCGAGCACGAGTGCCTGCGCGGAGGTCACCGACACCAGGAGTGCGGCGCTCGTGGCGTCGCGCCACCAGGTGCGCAGGACCGTGGCGACGAGGACACCGACCACGAAGGCGAGGATCGACCACAGGTGCGCGACGGCACGATGCCACTCCCCCGCTGCCCCGGACGTCGCGAGCAGGATCACGTTGCCGGTCTGGGTGTTCGCGAACACGCCGCCGCGGGTGAGGTAGGTGTACGCGTCGAGGAAACCGCCCACGCCGATGAGGATCAACACGAACCTCGGCGTCGATGCCGTGGCGACCCGCGCCGATCCGCTCACCCCATGTCCTACGGGACGATGTTGATCATCTTGCCCGGCACGAAGATCACCTTCCGGGGCTCACCGTCGAGCAGGGGCGCGATCTTCTCGTCGGCGAGGGCGAGCGCCGTCACCGACGCCTCGTCGGCGTCGACCGCGATCGTGATGCGGCTGCGCACCTTGCCCTTCACCTGGATCGGGATCTCCACGGTGTTCTCGACCAGCAGGCTCTCGTCGGCGATGGGGAAGGGACCGCGGGCCAGCGGATCCGGGTGGCCGAGCCTCGACCACAGTTCCTCGGCGATGTGCGGTGCCACCGGCGCCAGCATCAGCAACAGCGGCTCCACCACGTCGCGTGGGGCGCCGTCGGCGTACACCTTCGTGAGATGGTTGGTGAGCTCGATGAGCTTGGCCACCGCGGTGTTGTCCCGCAACGCCGCGTAGTCGTCACGTGCTCCGGCGATGGTGCGGTGCAACAGCTTCTGTGTGTCCTCGCCCGGCGTGGCGTCGGTGACACGGACCGCGCCGGTCTCCTCGTCGATCACCAGGCGCCACACACGCTGCAGGAAACGCTGCGCACCGACGACATCCTTCGTCGCCCACGGACGCGACTGGTCGAGCGGACCCATCGAGAGCTCGTAGACGCGCAGGGTGTCGGCGCCGTAGTCGCGGCAGATGTCATCGGGCGCAACGGAGTTCTTGAGCGACTTCCCCATCTTCCCGTACTCGCGGTTCACGGGTGCGTCACCGAGGAAGAAGCCACCGTCGCGTTCGACGACCTCGTCGGCGGGCACGTAGATGCCACGGGCATCGGTGTAGGCGAAGGCCTGGATCATGCCCTGGTTGTAGAGCTTGCGGTAGGGCTCCTTCGAGCTGACGTGACCGAGGTCGAACAGCACCTTGTGCCAGAACCGCGAGTACAGCAGATGCAGGACAGCGTGTTCCACGCCGCCGATGTAGAGGTCGAGACCGCCGGGGTCGTTCGGGCCGTGGAGATCCGGGCGCGGGCCCATCCAGTACTGCTCGTTCTCGGGCGCGCAGAGGGTCTCGTCGTTGGTGGGGTCGATGTAGCGCAGCTGGTACCACGAGCTGCCGGCCCACTGCGGCATCACGTTGGTGTCGCGGGTGTAGTGCTGCAGCCCGTCGCCGAGATCGAGTTCGACGTTCACCCAGTCGGTGGCCTTGGCCAGCGGGGGCGAGGGCACGCTGTCGGCGTCGTCGGGGTCGAACGACACCGGCGCGAAATCGTCGACCTCGGGCAGCTCCACCGGCAAGTCCGACTCCGGGATGGCGTGGGCGGTCCCGTCGGCGCCGTAGACGATGGGAAACGGCTCACCCCAGTATCTCTGGCGTGCGAACAGCCAGTCGCGCAGTTTGTACTGCACGGTCCCCGTTCCCGCGCCGCGGGCCTCGAGCCAGTCGATGATCGCCGTCTTCGCCTCGTCGACGCGCAGGCCGTCGAGGAAGTCGGAGTTCACGATCGGTCCGTCACCGGTGTACGCCGACTCGGCGACACCCTGGTCTGACCCGATCACCTCGACGATGGGGAGTCCGAACGCGGTCGCGAACTCGAAGTCGCGTCCGTCGTGAGCGGGCACCGCCATGATGGCGCCGGTGCCGTAGCCGAGGAGCACATAGTCGGCGATGAACACCGGAACCTGTTGCCCGTTTACCGGATTGGTGGCATAGGCACCGGTGAAGACACCGGTCTTCTCCTTGCTCTCCTGCCGCTCGAGATCGGACTTCGCGGCGATGGTCGCACGGTACTGCGCGACGGCGGTCGCGGGATCGGTTGCGTCGCCCGTCCATCGGCTGTCGACATCAGCGGGCCACGCGTCAGCGACGATCGCGTCGACCAGCGCGTGCTCGGGCGCCAGCACCATGTAGGTGGCGCCGAACAGGGTGTCGGGGCGGGTGGTGAACACCTCGATGGGGCTCTCCACACCAGGCACACCGAAGGCGACCTGCGCTCCACGGGACCGGCCGATCCAGTTCTGCTGCATCGCCTTGACCTTGTCGGGCCAGTCGAGAAGTTCGAGATCGTCGATGAGCCGGTCGGAATAGGCGGTGATGCGCATCATCCACTGCCGCAGACGCTTCCGGAACACCGGGAAGTTGCCGCGGTCGCTCCGACCGTCGGCGGTGACCTCCTCGTTGGCGAGGACGGTTCCCAGACCGGGACACCAGTTCACGACCGAATCGGACTGGTAGACCAGGCGATAGGCGTCGAGGACCTCGGCACGCCCACGGGCGTCGAGGTCGGCCCACACCTCACCGTTCTCCGGGGCGCGCTCGCCTGTCTCGAACTCGGCGACCAGTTCGGGGATGCGGCGCGCACGGTCGGCGTCGGTGTCGTACCAGGCGTCGTGGATCTGCAGGAAGATCCACTGCGTCCAGCGGTAGAAATCGACGTCGGTGGTGGCGACCCGGCGACGCTCGTCGTGACCGAGACCCAATCGACGAATCTGGGCGAGGTAGCGCTCGACGTTCGCCTCGGTCGTCGTACGTGGGTGGGTACCCGTCTGCACCGCATATTGCTCGGCGGGCAGGCCGAAGGCATCGAAGCCCATCGTGTGCAGGACGTTGGCGCCGTCCATGCGGTGGAAGCGTGCGTAGACATCGCTGGCGATGAACCCGAGCGGGTGACCGACGTGCAGGCCGGCGCCGGACGGGTACGGGAACATGTCCTGGACGAAGAGCTTGTTCGACCGGTCCGGAGCGCCGAAGGCGGACAGATCGCCGGCCAGCGGGCCCACCGGGTTGGGGGCCTCGTAGGTGCGGCGGTCGTTCCAGATCCCCTGCCAGCACTCCTCGATCTCGCCGGCCAGCTGGGCGGTGTAGCGGTACTCAGTCACCTGACCAGCGTAAAGCGTCACCTCGATGCGGTCGGGGGCGGTAGGTGCTCGTAGAATCGACACCGTGAACGCTGCTGCCCTGACCATCGCCGTGGTCGATGCCGTCCTGGCGGTCGTCTTCGTCACGTCCGGCGTGCTCGGCGTGACGCGGCGCCTGCCGCGCAACCGGTTTGTGGGGATCCGCACGCCGGTCACCCTGCGCACCGACGAGACGTTCGCCGCGGCACATGCCGTCGCCGGACCGGGACTCATCGGTGGGGGCGTCATCCTCGCTCTCGGCGCCGTGCTCGGACTGGGTGCCGGCAGCGTCACCGGTCTGGTGTTCGCGGTGGTCGCGCTGGTCGCGGCGCTGGTCATCCTCGGCGCGGCGAGTTCCTACGGACTGCGCGCGGCGGCCCGGGTGCCCGACTGGGACGAGGAGGCGTCCTCGTGCGGCACCTCGGGCGGTTGCGGCAGCTGCGTGCTGCAGGGCTCCTGCGCCCCGGCCGAGGCCTCGTCCGCCGACGCCTCGGCGCACACCTCCTGACACGCGCCGGGTAATCCATCGTGCTCGCACGTCTGCACATCGACGGCTTCATCCTGGCGATCCTCGCCGCGGTCGCGATCGCCTCGATCCTCCCCGCGGGCGGTGGCTTCGCCGACGTGATGTCGTGGGTGGTGGTGGCCGCCATCGCGCTGCTGTTCTTTCTCTACGGCGCACGCATGCATCCGCGCGAGGCGCTGGCCGGCCTGACCCACTGGCGCCTGCACCTGACGATCCTGGCGTTCACCTTCGTGTTGTTCCCGCTGATCGGTCTCGCGCTGCGACCGATCGCGCCGCACGTGCTGGGTGACGATCTCTACACAGGTGTGCTGTTCCTGTGCCTCGTGCCGTCGACGGTGCAGTCGTCGATCGCGTTCACCTCCATCGCCCGGGGCAACGTGGCCGGCGCGATCGTGAGCGCGTCGGCGTCGAATCTTCTCGGCGTCGTCCTCACGCCCCTGCTCGTGGTGGCGCTCATCTCGACCACCGGCGGCGTCAGCATCTCGCCCGGCTCGTTCCTCACCATCGTCCTCGAGATCCTCGTGCCGTTCATCGTCGGTCAGCTCGCACGCCCGGTGATCGGATCGTGGCTCACCGCGCATGCCAAGCCGACGAAGCTCGTCGACCGCGGGTCGATCGTGCTGGTGGTCTACGTCGCGTTCAGCGAGGGCATGCAGCAGCACATCTGGTCAACGGTGCAGTGGTGGCAGGTGCTGGTGCTGATCGCGGGATCGGTCGCGTTGGTCGGTGTCCTGCTGTGGCTCACCTCGCGGGTGGCGCGTCTGTTGCGCTTCGACCGCGCCGACGAGATCGCGATCCAGTTCTGCGGCACCAAGAAGAGTCTCGCCACCGGACTACCCATGGCCGCCGTGCTGTTCTCCGACTCGCAGGTGGGCCTGATCGTGCTGCCGCTGTTGGTGTTCCATCAGGTACAGCTCATGATGTGCGCCTGGTGGGCGGGGCGACTCAGTCGCGACCCGGAGCGCGACGACGAGCCCGCCTCCACTGCCCTCTAGCTCATCGGAGGCGTGTTTGCCCGACCAGGATCGCAGCGAGGACAGCCCACGACACCGCGGTGGCGACGACGCCGATCGCCGAGTCAGGCGCCCAGATCCACAGCTGTCGCGCTGTAGCTCCGAGGAGCCGGGGGCCCATCACCACGGCCGCGACGACAACGAGCGATGCGACGGCGCAGGCGATGCGGACCCCGCGGTGTCGAGGGCGACGCCACGCCAGAACCATTGCGATGAAGCCGATTCCCGCCGTCACGACGAGGACCCACGGCAGCATCCCCAACATGGTGTCACCGCGACCCGGCTCTCGCTGCCGGCCGTCGACGATGGCAAGGAGATCACCGGCCACGGCAGCGAGAGCGGGGGCGCGCGTCTCGCTGTACGCGTTCGCCAGGATGACGACGCCCTTTGCGTCGGATCGCAGCATCACGTGCGCGAAGTAGCCGGGCGTCGCCCCCGTGTGGTGCACCACCCTGCGTCCGTCGGAATCATCGACACGCCAACCGAACCCGTACCGGTCATCACCCGATCGAACCCGCGGCTGATGAAGGTCCGCCAGCATCGTCGCATCGAGAACGGCGGGCGCTCGCCCCATCTGCGCCTGCGCGTAGAGGGCCATGTCGTCGATCGTCGACGCGATGTAGCCGTACGGAGCTCCCGATTCGTCGAACCCGGGGTCGTACCGAACCGGTTGTCCCCACCAGAATCGATGTCCTGCCGGCAGATCGCGGACATCGGCCGACGCGGCCGATGTGTGCATCATGCCGAGCGGATCGAGCAGATCCGAGCGCAGCACGTCGGCATACGGCCGCCCGGTGACCTTCTCGATCAGTGCACCGAGCATCAGGTAGTTGGCGTCGCTGTACCGGTAGCCCCCGGGACGGCCCGAACGGTGTAGATCCCGCGCTGCGCGGTCGATCGCGCCGGGGGAGGTGTCGAACCGCTCCGACACTGCCAATCCGTCAGCCGCCGTGAAACCGGCGGTGTGCGTGAGCAACTGTTCTGTCGTCGCGTCAGCGGCCGCCGACCACGGCAGGTGATCACCGACGCGATCGGACCATCGCAACGACCCCGCCCGTACCTGCTTCGCCACGATCGCCGCGGTCATCGACTTGGCCACCGACCCGATGAGGAAAGGTGTTCGCGCATCGACGGCGCGCCCTTCTCCGTCGTACCCGCGGAAGTGGTGGACAGGCGGCGCCTCGTCATCGATGAGGGCAACGCCCATACCCGGGATCGACTGCTCGTCGACGAGCCGATCGAGGTAGGTGTCGACGCGCGATCCGACATCGTCGGCCGGTCTGCCAGACGCAGTGGCCGGCGTACCGACGCACAGCGCGAGGAGAACGGCCACGACAAGCGTTCGGAGGCAGCCCAACCGGTGCGACGGGCCGACATTCTCAATATGACCGTATTGCATGAAACAATACAAGCATATTGGTTTAGCTCCGTCCACGCGGATAGGGTCGAGGCATGGCAGCGACCGAACATCGAGACGCACGTCGAGCGCAGATCGTCACGGGCGTCCGGGCCGTCGCACGTGCGCAGGGCATCGGGAACGTCACCGTCGCACGGGCCGCGGACGCCGCGGGCGTGTCCGTCGGCATGGTGCAGCACTACTACCGCACCAAGGAGGCTCTCCTCATCGACGCGTTCCGCGCCGTGCACGAGAGCGTGCTCGAGCGCGTCGACCACCAGATCGCGCTGTCGGAGCGACGCGGGGCGCGCATCGAGCAGATGCTCGTCGACGGCCTGGCGCAGCTTCTGCCGCTCTCACCGACGCGCCGCGACGAGGTGTACCTCACGCACGCCTTCGCCGGCCTGTCCCTCGAGGACGCCACCATTCGTACCCACCTCGTCGACGCACGCGACGAGATACTCCGGCGGGTGAGCGCAGCGCTGGAGAACGGTCAGTTGTGCGGTGAGGTGGATGCCGATCTGGACTGCGCTGCTGCGGCGTTCACCGTCGTCGCACTGGTCGACGGACTCGCCGCAAAGCTCCTTCCCGACGCCGACGCAACCGAGCGGTCATGGGCGGTCGACGCCCTCGCCGACGCGGTTGCCCGCCTGTGTCCGGGGGAATGCCATCACGGGCTCGACGACTGACCGCGTGGCCAGCAGTCCGGCGTGTCGCACCACCGCATCGAGTGATGCCTCCAACGGTGCCGTGCTGCGCTGGATCTGAGCCAGGAGCAGACCTCCCTGGAGGGCCGCCAACGTCGACATGGCGAGCGCAGACGTGTCGGTGTGTTCGCCGAACACCCCCCGCGCGCGCATCGAGTCGTAGCCGCGTCTGATCGCGCGTTCCCAGCGCGAGAGTGCCCGTGCCACAGCGGCTCTTGCATCGGGATCGGTCTCGGCGAGTTGCACACCGAGCGAACCGAGCGGACATCCGCCCGAACACCCGCCGAGCCGCTGGTAGTCGACGATCCCGCGGCACCAGTCACGCAAACCATCGAGGGAGTCGAGCTGGGCGAAGATCACCTCGTGGGCGCCGACGATGGACTCGTCCTGGTGATCGATCACCGCCCGCACGAGTGCGTCCTTGTCGGCGAAGTAGTGGTAGATCTGCGAACTGCTGACGCCGGCACGCGCTCGGACGTCCTCCATCGTGGTGCCCGCGATCCCGGTGTCGAGCATCAGCTCGGCCGCGGCGGTCACGATGCGCGCCCGGGTCTCGCGACCCCTGGCCGTGAGCGGCCTTCCGGTGTTGGTGCGCTGCGTGTCGGCGGTCATCGCTCCAGCGTAGGTTTTCTGGATTGGACAGTCCACTTTCGGTTCGACAGTCTGATGTCACCGAGGCGGCGTGCCCCGGGACCGAACACCAGTGAAGGACCAACGATGACCACATCGCAGGATTCGATGACTCAGCAGCTGACCGAGACCCTCGAGGGTTCGCTCACCCAACTCCCGGCCGAGGTCAGCGCGGCATTCGCCGCCGACCGGGACGGTCTCGACGCGGCCGGCGCCCCCGCCGGGGTGGCCGCGGTCGGCAGCACCGTCGCCGACGTAGACCTCATCACCGCGCAGGGTGCCACCACTCGCCTGCACAGCGAAATCGGCGGACGCCCTGCGGTTCTCGTGTTCTACCGCGGCGCCTGGTGCCCGTACTGCAACGTCGCGCTCGGGGCCTACCAGCGCGAACTGGTGCCCGCACTCGTCGACCGTGGCGCGACTCTGATCGCCATCAGCCCGCAGAAGCCCGACGGCTCGCTCAGCGCGCAGGAGTCGAACGAGCTGACCTTCACCGTGCTGTCGGATCCGGGCAACACCTTGGCCGGCAACCTCGGCATCATCGCGCCGAACAACCCCGACGCCATCGCCGCGCAGAAGCAACTCGGCCTCGATGTCACCGAGCACAACGCCGACGGCACCGCCGATCTGCCGTTCCCGACCGTCGTCGTTCTGGACGCGAAGGGCGCGATCGCGTTCATCGACGTGCACCCGAACTACACGACCCGCACCGAGACGACCGACATCCTCGCCGCGGTCGACGCACTCGGCTGACCGGCGGTGGAGGCACACTGACGAGGAGCGAACTAGAGCCGGGGTGCATCCGTCTCGAGGACGGAGATGACGCGGGCGACGGTTTCATCGAGCGTGTCATCCGAAGTGTCCAGGACGACACACTCCAGCGCGCCGAGGTCCGCGAACTGATCCCACATCGATGCGATGGGGCCGGCCGTGGTCAGGTCTGCTGCGCCAGAGCGAGCCTGGGCGCGGGCGAGCGCCACCGCGCGTCGAGGACGCAGAACGATGTATCGCACGGGGACCCCCGGGTACTGCGACATGCGCGATCGGAAGTGATCGAGCATCCAGGGGCCGACGATTCCGTCGACCACCGTTGCGAAACCACCATCGGCGTAAGCGAAGGCGGCCGCGGCGATCGCTTCGAGAACGGTGTGGTTCTGCCTCTCCGAGGCCGGCTCATACGGCGGGGTGGCGCCGGAGACGATCGCGTGCCAGAAGTCGTCGGTGTGGAGATGAACTGCTCGTGGGAACCCGCGTGCGACCTGCGCCGCAGTGGTCGTCTTACCCGCACCCGGCGGACCGGTGAGGATGATCAGGTCGGCGCTCACGGCCGAGACGGTAGTACCCGGAGGCGAACGTGTCGTGGGGTTTTCGGGTCAGCGCTTCTGGCGGCGTGAGCCCCCGTGCCAATCCTCGGTGGCGCCGGCCTCGTCCTCGGCGACGCCGAGTCCTCGCAACTGCGGCATCTCGCGCAGGCTGCGCTTGAGCTCGGCGAAACCGGGGAACCGTGCGAGACCGACGACGTGGTCCCACAACTCGGCGGCCTCCGACGGATCGGGCAGGCGACTGATCACCGGACCGAAGAACGCGACACCCTCCGGCGGCCGGAAATGGATGATCGGCGTCCCCACGTCCTTGCCGGTGAGGGCGAGGGCCTCGTCGGTCTCGGCCTGGATCTCCGCGTCGCGGCCGGCGTCGTCGAGGGCGTCGAGATGCGCGTCGGACATACCGAGCTCGTCGAGGATCGGGGCGAGGAACTCGCGCGTGCCGCGGTGCCCGGGATCCTCACCGGGCACGGGATCGGAGTCGAAGATGTGGTCACCCAGAGTCGCGTAGAGCGCCGTGACTCCTTCGCGGCCGTACTGCTCACGCACCGACGACGCGGCGCGGAGCAGGCGCAGACCCGCGGTGTGTCCTGCCTCGTATTCCGGCGGGAAGTGGGCGTCGTAGTCGATGTGGGAGTTGAGGAGTCGCAGCGAGATGAATCGCCACTCGACTGAGTAGTCGCGTTCGCGCTGGACCATGCGCACCCATTTGCTGGTCATCCAGGCGAACGGGCACACCGGGTCGAAGTAGAAGTTGATGTCGGCGGTGGTCATGCACTCCAGACAAGCACACCCGACGGGTCCGAGTCAGTGACCGACGACGTCGTCGATCGGTTCGCCCGCGGAGGTCTCCGGTGTCGGGTCGGGATGTCGCAACCGTCGCGCGGCGACACCGGAGACGATCGCGATCACGGCGACCGCGGCCAGCGCGCCGACGAACGGCCACGACAGGGGAGAGGTCCCGTATGCGCCGACCGCGGTGTACCCGATCGCCGACGGGAGGATCCCCACGACGGTGCCGATGAGGTAGTCGCGACCCCGGATCGCGCTGAGGCCGGCGGCGTAATTGACGACCGCGAACGGGAACGGGATGAGACGGATCAGCACCATCGCGATGAGTCCACGACGCCGCAGGATCGCGTCGATCGACGCGATGCGTTCCCATCCGAGTCGGGCCACACCGTCGCGTCCGAGCCAGCGGGCGAGCAGGAACCCGAACCACGCGCCGATGGTCGCCGCGACCATCACCACGATCGTGCCCTCGAGGAGCCCGAAGAGCAGGCCACTCGCGATGGTGAGAGCGCTCGCGGGAAACGGTGTGAGCGACACCGCGATGTAGACGAGGACGAACAGCACGAGGCCCCAGGCTCCGGCCGAGTCGACACGGTCACGCAAAGGTTGCGGGTCGGGGATGTCGACGGTCACCGCGACGACGACAGCGGCGACCACGATCGCGACGAGGAGAGCAGCCTTCCACCGATGGCTGGATCGGCGGCTCGGGCCGACCTGCGCGGCGTCGTCCACATCACTCCCCGGGGTCGGGGTTCAGCGTAATGCCCGGTCTGTCCCAGCCGTGCCCCCGCCGTCCCCGGAGACGGCGATCCCGCTCATTCGAGGACGATGTCGTGGCCCGGGCCCCGCTCGTCGTCGGGCCGGCGCCCGAAGTAGCGGCGGTCCGACTCGGCGATCGCCACATCGTTGATGCTCGCCTCGCGTCGCCGCATGAGGCCGTTCTCGTCGAACTCCCACAGCTCGTTGCCGTAGCTGCGGAACCATGCGCCGTCGGCGTCGTGCCACTCGTACTGGAACCGCACGGCCATCCGGTTCTCCCGGAATCCCCACAGGCTCTTGCGGAGCACGTAGTCGAGTTCGCGCTCCCACTTGGCGGTGAGGAATTCGACGATGGCGGGCCTGCCGGTGAGGAAGACATTGCGGTTGCGCCAGACGGAGTCGGGCGTGTACGCCAGACTCACCTTCTCGGGATCCTTTGTGTTCCAGGCATCCTCGGCGGCTTGCACCTTCTGGGTCGCCGACTCGATCGTGAACGGGGGCAGCGGCGGTCGGGGCTCGGGGGTCGTCACGGGTTCATCGTCGTACATCGACACCGGGTTGCGCGCGGCGAACCTGATCGGCGGCGCGGGCCGGGTCTAGGTCCACCGAGCACCGGATGGACGCAGGACCGATACGCAGCACCCCGGACGTGAGCGGCTGCGCGCGCAGACCGCCGCGTCCGATCAGCGCCTTGCGGGATCCCTCGCCGGCCATGGTGTCCATCCAGGAGCACGGGTGGGCGGGGCGGCCGCCGCGGAACCGGATCGGGCCGTCGCCGGTGTCGATCTCGAACTCCTCGCCGCGCAGGGGATCGAGTTCGAGTCCACGGACGGCGACGTTGCGACGCGCGACCACCGGGTCGGCGCCTTCGGTGGCCGCCTCCCACGCCTCGAGCGCCAGGAAGGTCACCGCCGCCTCCGTGTGCGCCCGCACCCCGAAGAACCGGTCGCCACGGATGCCCTTGTCGGCGACGATGTCGACGTGGTCGGGGAGCGCGGTGGGTACATCCTCGGCCGGACCGTCCTTGGCGCGTCCGAAGTAGGCGTGCCCCGGCGACGCCAGCAGCGTCACCACCTCGAAGCGGTATTCGCGATCCATACCCTCCACGCTGGCACACTGATGGATGTGACGGCATCCGGAGACTTGCGGAGCCGCGCATCGGGCGCGTGTCTCCTCGGCCCGCCCCGCGGCGAGTTCGACCCGATGTGAGCGGCACCGGCATCGCGCCAGGTCACCGCGACCGAGACCGCACGCTGTCATCGAAACCGCCCCTGACGGGGACTGCGTGCGACGCCCGGGTTCGGGACCTGGGCAGTCGGTGGTTGTTCGGTCTGTTCTCCGCGCTGCTGGCGGTGTCGCTGATCCTGCACCAGCTGTGGTGGGACGGCCTCGAGACCGACTCCCTGCACGCCGTGGTCGTCCTCGCCGCGCTGTGGTTGCTCGTGCGGCCGACGTCGGTCGTCCGGTTCGCGATGATGCTGGCCGCCGAGGTCGTCGCGGTGGGCCGCGACCTGCCCTACGTCGGCGACCACACGCTCGTCGTGTTCGTGACCGGCCTCGCGGTCCTCGCCCTCCTGGGCTGGACCTGCCTGCGGAGCCGACGCCTGCCCGCGGCCGGCGAGTTGTTCGACACCATCGCGCCGTTCCTGCGGGTGCAGCTGATCATCGTCTACGCGGCCGCGGCGCTGTCGAAGCTGAACACCGACTTCCTCGACCCGCAGACCAGCTGCGCCGGTCCGATGTCACAGAAGATCATCTGGTTCGACCCCACACTGATCGGCGGGACATGGCGGATCACGCCGTCGATCTGGGCGACCGTCGCGATCGAGATCGCGCTGCCGATCCTGCTCGCTGTGCCCCGGACGCGCGTGGTCGGACTCGTTCTCGGGTGTGCGTTCCACGTGGTGCTCGCGCTCGCGGGCAACGTCCCGTTCTCGGCGTTGGCGCTCGCGCTCTACGTCGCATTCCTGCCGATGCACACCGTCCCGGCCCTGCACTCCGTCCTGCTCCGACACAGACGATTTCGGTCGGTGACACGTTCCGTCGCCACACCCATCGCGTCGCTGGTGCTCTTCGTCGTCGGGGTGGGTCTCTGGCTCGGCGCCGCACAGGTCTTCGGCCGCGACCCGTGGTCGTGGTCCGATGGATTGGGCGGCCTCGCCCGACTCGCCATCGTCGTCATGGTCGGTCTCGCCGGCTTCGCGTTCGTGACCGGTCGACGCCGCGGTGGCACCGCCGAATACGCCCACCCGCGATCGGGTCGACATCTCGGCCACCCGATCCTCGTCGTGGCGGTCGCGCTGCTGCTCGCAAACGCCGCGTGCCCCTACCTGGGACTGCGATCGGAGAGCACCTTCACCATGTTCAGCAACCTGCGCACCGAGCAGGGCGCCTGGAACCACGTGCTGATCCCGGAATCGGTGCGCGTCTTCGGGTTACAGGATCGGCTGGTCACCGTGACCACGACCGACGATCCGGCGTTGGCCGCCCGGACGAGTTCGGGCACCGAGCTGACCCGGTTCGAGCTGAACCGCTACCTGCGATCACACCCTCGCGCGGAGGTCACGTGGTCGGAGGCGGGGGCGGATGGTGTCGTCACCCGATCGCGTGGGCCCACCGCGACGGCGCCGAGACAGACGCTCGCCGAGAAACTGGTGCATTTCAAGGACTTACGACCGCGCGACGACGGTGACTGCGGGTGACTCGCTCGAGACACGGGGCCACGCGTCGGGTCACCGCCGACTGCGGTAGAGCGACAGGTTGACCGACGCCGCGGTCAGCAGGGGCACCGACACCGCCAGCCGGTCGGCGCGGCGGACCAGATCGGTGATCACACTGTCGGATTCGACGTCACGGCCGGCAACCATGTCGCGATAGAGCGACGCGGTGAACGGTGAGCCCTCAGCGATCAGCCGTGCGCGGGCTCCGTCGATGATCTGCGGGCGGACCGTGACCCCGGATGCCGCGGCGACCGAAGCGCATTCGTCGATCATCGCGTGGGCGACCGAGGGGCCGTGGTCGGTGGCGGTGATGTCACCGACCGTGGCCTGCAGCAGCGTCGTGAGGGCCGCCGCCGAGGCGAGGAAGATCCACTTGTCCCACATGTCGGTGACGATGTCGGCCGAGCACACGGTGTCGAAGCCCGCTCCGGACAACGTCGCATCGACGGTCTCGATGCGCGCCGACCGTCCGCCCGCGAGTTCTCCGTACCGCATGAACCGGTCGGGTCCGAGTAGGTCGATCGATCCGTCGGGGCGGAGCTGGCTCGCGACGACGGCGACCCCACCCAGGACGGCCTCGCCGAACGCGTCGCGCAGCCGGTCGAGGTGACGCATCCCGTTGAGCAGGGGGAGCACCACGGTGTCGCCGGTGACAGCCGGTGCGATGTCGGCGATGGCGGCGTCGAGCGCCTGTTCCTTGACCGTGACGAGCACCAGGTCCCATGAGGTGTCGGCCAGTCGATCAGCCGTGACGGTCGGGGCGCGCGTGACCGTCGTCGTCTCGCCATCGCGCACCACCAGTCCGTCGGCGGCAAGCACCTCGGCGCGGGCGGGGCGGACGAGGAAGGTGACATCGCGACCGGCGTCGAGAAGAAGCGCTCCGAAGAACCCGCCGACCGCGCCGGCCCCGACGACGAGTGTGCGCACGCCGTCAGTTCCGGCCGACGTCGATGGGATGGCTCGCGAGGAGGGGGAGCGGCCACGGCTGGCGACGCAGCACGTCGGCGAAGACATCGGACCCGGCCGGAGCGATCAGGTCACCCGGCAGCGCCGAGGCGACCAACCACGAATCGTGGCGGAGCTCGTCGTCGAGCTGGCCGATCCCCCAGCCCGAGTAGCCGGCGAACACACGGATGCCCTCGAGGACGTCGGTGAGGTACTCGGGCTCGGCGTCGAGGTCGACGAGCACGACGCGACCGTCGACCGGCCGCACCCCGACGACGGTGTCGACATCGACGCCGCGCCGCACCACACCCAGGCACAGCGCGGAGTCCTGTTTGACCGGACCACCGATGAACACCGCGGGCGGCGCCGCAGCCATGTCGGTCCAGCGCGGCAGGAGGTTGTGGACGGCGGTCTGACTCATCCGGTTGACCACCACCCCGAGGCTGCCCGCGTCGTTGTGTTCGACGATGTAGATGACCGACCGCCGGAACGTCGGTTCGGTCAGGGTGGTCGCCGCGATCAACAGGCTGCCCGCGCGAATTCGCCCTGCCTCCACGGTGTCCCAGCTCGCGTCGAAACCCTCACCGACCGCGTCGTGTTCGCGCGAACCCTCACCGGGAACGTCCTCGGGGTCATCTGACCTGGCCACGACACCATCATGGCACGCGCGGCCGTCGGGGGCGGTCGGCTCGCACGTCCCGGGGCGATCTCGGAATTCGCCGGTACCGTGCCGGCGATCGTCAGGATTCTCACAGCTCGTGGCCCCGCACCCCGGCGGCGCGGTTTGTACTCTCGGTCGAGTGAGCTTTCTGCGCGCCTTCCACGGCCGCCCCGGACTGGGGCGGTTGCTGGCCGTGCGCCTGAGCAGCCAGGTGACCGACGGGCTGTTCCAGGCCGCGCTCGGCGGCGCCATCCTGTTCAACCCCGAACGGCACGCCGACCCGCTGGCCGTCGCCGGTGGGCTCGCGGTCCTGCTGCTCCCGTATTCGGTGATCGGTCCCTTCGCCGGTGCACTCCTCGATCACTGGGATCGGCGGACGGTGCTCATCTGGGCCAACATCGCGCGCGCCTTCCTCATCGGCGCGGTGGCGGCGTCGATCGCGGTCGGTGCCCCCGACACCGTCGTGTTGATCGCCGCGCTCGTGGTGACCGGGGCCAGTCGGTTCGTAGCCAGCGGTCTGTCCGCCGCCCTACCGCATGTGGTGGACCGCGAGGCCCTCGTCGGCATGAACGCCTTCTTCACCACCATCGGCTCGGGTGCCCTCGCCGTCGGTGCCGGGCTCGCCATCGGGCTGCGGGCGGTCTTCGGATCCGACAACTCCGGCAGCGCCGCCACCACCCTGGGCGCGGTGGTGATCGCGCTGCTCGGCGCCTTCCTCGCCGTCGGCTTCGCACACCTCGCCCTCGGTCCGGACCATCCCGACACCGAAGGCGCCCCGGTCAGCGCCGCGCACCCGCGCGGTCCGGCGATGCGCGCGGTGGCGGTCGGACTGATCCACGGTGCGCGCGCGGTCGCCCGGGCACGCGGGGTGTCGGGCGCGTTGACGGCGATCGGTGCGCACCGGCTGGTGTTCGGTCTGAACACGCTGATGCTGCTGGTCCTCACGCGGCACTCCACCCTCGGCGGCGGCATCGCCGGCGTCGGTCTTGTCGCGGCGATGACCGCGATCGGCATGTTCTTCGCCGCCATCCTCACTCCCATCTCGGTGGCGCGGTGGGGTCGACGCACCACGCTGTACGTGGCGTTGTCGGTCGGTGTGGTCGCCGAACTGACCCTGCTGACGTTCAACGGCATCGTGATCTGTGCCGCGGCGCTGGTGCTGGGGTTGATCGGGCAGATGGCCAAGTTGTGCGGCGACGCGGCCATGCAGATGGACACCGACGACGCCGTCCGGGGCCAGGTGTTCTCGTTCCAGGACGCGATCTTCAACGTCGCCTACGTGGCCGCGGTGACCGTGGCGGCGTTGGTGATCGCCGACAACGGTCACTCACCCGGACTGCCCGCCGCCGGCGCGGTGATCTACCTCGTCGCACTCGTCGCCGTCCGGGCGGTCTACTCGCCGCGGCGCCGGTTCGCCGACGATCCCGCAGCTCACCGTGCCGCCGCCGAGTCGGCAGCCGGGCCCTCGAACCCGGACTGCCCCCGCAGCGCCCAGGTGTCGGCGACACCGTCGGCGTCGGCGTCGATCACCACCCCGTCGAACTGACGGTCTCCGTCGAGATCGATCAGCACCCGCACCGGCTGCGGGTCGTCGGAGCCCGCGAACACCAGTCCGACCGTCGAGCGGCCCGACGCATCCGGGTCGACGATCCGGTCGTCGGAACGACCGTCCCCGTCGAGATCGCGACGATCATCGGGCGCGGCCTCGGCCGCCTCGGGCTCCGGTGCGTCGACCGAGGCGGGCGGGGTCGACGGCACTGCCGCCTGGGTCGGCGGAGCGGCCGGTCCGGTCCCGACGTGCACGTCGTGGACCCGGTGGTCCCACAGACCGCGACCGGTGTCGGAGTAGAACCGATCGGGATCGTCGCCGCCGACGTCGAGGGCCGCGAGATCCACACGACCGTCTCCGTCGGAATCCCACATCGCATCGTCGCGGAGGCCGTCACCGTCGAAGTCGACGGTGACCGCGTCGGGCACGCCGTCACCGGACAGGTCCCGGTCGGCTGGTGACGACCACTCGGTCGCGGCACCGTCGCCCGTCCCGAACGAGTAGGTGAGCAGGGGATGCACGTGCTGCGCCGACGCATCCGCACCGTGGGCCGTGGGATCGGTCGGGTCGTCGAACGCGAGATCGTCTGCAGTGAGATGGTCTGGGGCGCCGAGGAAGTCCATGGCGCTATGACGTTCGTGGCCGGCCGCCGGTTCCACTGTTCACGGGAAGCCGTCGGTTCCGGCCGAGACGGGCCCGCCGATCGCCTCGGTCCCGACGGGTAGCGTGACACTCGCTTCGTCGGCGAAAGGCCCTCATGTACATCAGCGAACTGGGCGAGATGTGGCATCGCGCCCGCGTGGAGCCGCGCACGGTGCATCTGGACTCCGCGGCGGCGTCACGATCCTCGAACGCCGTCATCGAGGCGGTGACCGCGCATCTGTGGCGCGAGTCCGAACGCGGCGCCTACATCGCCGCCGAGGAGGCCGCCGACCGGGTGGCGCGGTGCCGCCGTGACATCGCGGCGATGGTCGGCCACGACGCCGACGAACTCGCGTTCCGCGAGAGCGCTCTCGCGGCCTTGCGCGCGCTGCTCACCTACTGGAACCTGCCGATGTCGGCCACGGTGTGGGTCTGCCCGAACGAGTACGGCCCGAACCTCGACCAGTTCGAGCGACGCGGGTACGCGGTCCACACCATGCCGTCCACCGACGTGTACGGCCGGGTCGATCTCGACGCCCTCGAGAACATGCTGCAGTTCGAACAACCCGACGTCATCCACGTCTGCCATGTCGGGTCGCACAGCGGGATCGTGCAGCCGGCCGCGAAGATCGTCGAGTTGGCGCACCGCGCGGGTGTCCCGGTGGTCGTCGACGCCGCGCAGGCCCTCGGCCAGGTCGACTGTGTGACCGGCGCCGACATCGTCTACGGCACCAGCCGCAAGTGGATCGCCGGTCCGCGCGGCGTCGGCTTCCTCGCCGTGCGCGCCGATTCGCTGCGGCCGGTCGAGATCGAGAGCTCCGAGGCGTTCATCGCCGGCCGCATCGGCCTGGGTGTGGCCGTCCAGGAGTTGGCCAGCTTCGGTCTCGAGCGGGTGCGCCGCGAACTTGCGGCCATCGGCAGACACACACGCGAACGGCTCCACGGTGTGGGAAGCTGGGAACTTCTCGAACCCATCGACGAGCCGTCGGCGATCGTCACCCTGGCACCGCCGCCGGGATGGGGACCCGGTGATGTCGCCGGAGCACGAGAACGACTGCGCTCCTTGGGAATCCTGACCACCTGCGCCGAATCGTGGCGGGCGCCGCTGTTCACCGAACAGTCCGTACTGCGGATCAGTCCGCATCTCGACGTACAGCGCGAGCACCTCGACACCCTCGCCACCGAGCTACGGGGCATGGGCTACTGACACGCGCCTGCCGGCGGGATCGGTCTCAGCGGGATCGCAGGGTGGTCAACACATCCCGGTGGGTGATCCAGCCGACGACACGGTCGTGATCGGCGTCGAGCACCGGTAGTCCGGTACCCGCATGGTCGGCCATGGCCTCGAGCGCCTCGTCGAGCGTGCTGTCGGCGGTGACGGCCTCCGGTAGCTCGGCGATCTGCGCGACGGTGACCGCACGCGCGGAGGGGAGCTGCATCGCCTCGGCGATGCCCCGCGCACTCACGCACCCGCGGTAGAGACCTCCCTCATCGACCACCGGGACCAGGGGCCGGTCGGAATCGGCGAGGATGCCGGCCGCGGCCTCGAGATCGGTGTCGTCGGGAACGGGATCAGGCGCCGGTCCGACCGCACGCCCGATGGTCTGTCCCTCGAACGGGTCGGGGTGGACCGCCTTGTCGATGTCGATACCGCGCCGCAACAGCTTTCGCGTGTAGATGGTGTCCTTCGAGATGAGCTGACTGACCCCGGCCGACATCGCCACGGCCAGCATCAGCGGCAGGATGATGCTGTACTCGCCGGTCAGCTCGAACAGGATGATGACGGCGGTGATGGGTGCCCGCGTGGCCCCACCGAGCGCCGCGCCCATGGCCACCAGGCCGTAAGCCCCTGCGCTGACCACGATCCCAGGCGCGATGTCGTGTCCGATGGCCCCGAAGGCGCTGCCCGCCATCGCCCCGATGAACAGCGTCGGCGCGAACACACCGCCGGAACCGCCGATGCCGATGGTGAGGCTGGTGGCCGCGATCTTCGCGACGAGCAACAGCAGGAGGAACCCGATGACGTACTTGCCCTCCACGGCGTTCTGGAGGATCGGGTAGCCGACGCCGTACATCTGGGGGACCGCCAGCAGCACGGCGCCGAGCACGAGCCCGCCCACCGCCGGCCGTGCCCACTCGGGCCACCGCCACACCCAGTCGCAGAGATCCTCCACCAGGTACAGCACCTTCGAGAACAGCACACCGACAGCGCCGACGACCACGCCGAGCACGATGTAGAGCCCGTACTCGGCCGGGTTGTGCACGGTGAACGCGGGCAGCGACAGGAACGGGTCGTCACCCAGCACCGCGCGGGCGAGCAGGCTCGCCGTCACGCTCGAGAGGACCACCGCACCAAAGGATTCCGCGGCGAAGTCCCGGAGGATCAGTTCGAGCGCGAAGAACGGACCGGCCAGGGGAGCGTTGAACGTGGCGGAGATGCCGCCGGCGGCACCGCACGCGACGAGCACCTTGAGGCGGTCGGAGTCGACACGGGTCCACTGGCCGAGGCCGGAGCCGATGGCCGAACCGATCTGCACGATGGGTCCCTCCCGGCCCACCGATCCACCGCCACCGATGCACAGGGCGGAGGCGAGGGCTTTCACCAGCGCCACCCGCGGGGCGATCCGCCCGCCGCGTTGGGCCACGGCGTACATCACCTCGGGGACACCGTGTCCCTTCGCCTCGGGGGCGAAACGGTAGACGAGCGGTCCGTAGACGGCACCCGCGATCATCGGCGCGAGGAGCAGGAACCACATCCCCATACCCGGGAAATGCGGGCTGCCGACGCGGCCCGCGTCAGAGAAGTCGTCGGTCCCGGTGAACAGCCACGTGATCGAGGTGATGAGCCACCGGAAGGCCACGCTGCCCAGACCGGTACCGAGACCGATGACGACCGCGAGCGGGACGAGCGCGGCGCGTTCGGTCCGGAACCATCGGCTCAGCGACAGCGGGATCGCCATCACGTCGTAGCCGACAATTCGGACAGCACAACAGGTTCGGCGATGTCACCATGGCGCGATTCCATCGTCCGAACGTATCGCTCCGACGCACCTGCCCCGCGCCGACCCGGTGTCAGGCCGGTGTCAGCTCCAGCATCGAGATCTCCGGCGGGGCGCCCACACGCACCGGCGGACCCCACGCACCTGCCCCGCGCGTCGTGTAGATCGTCGTGTCGCCGACGGTGTCGAGACCCTCGACCGTGGGCTGCTGGAGCGGCACGAGATACCGCAGTGGCCAGATCTGCCCGGCGTGCGTGTGACCCGACACCTGCATGTCGACACCGGCTTCCGACGCCTCGCGTGCCTGCAGCGGCTGATGGGCGAGCAACAGGACGAAGCGGTTCGGGTCGCGTCCGGCCAGAGCAGCGCCGAGGTCGGGCTCATAGGGGCGCGGCGCGGTCGCGTCGTTGATGCCGGCGACATCGATCTGCGCACCGTCACGCGTCACCGTGGTCCGCTCGTTGCGGAGGACGTCGACCCCCAACGAGTCCCACAGATCGAGCCACCGCCCGCCGTCGTCGGCGTAGAACTCGTGGTTGCCGCTCACGGCGAACACACCGAGCGGCGCGGAGAGGTCGCGCAGCGGCGTGAGGTCACTCCCGACATGCTCGACGGTTCCGTCGATGAGGTCACCGTCGAGGATGACCATGTCGGGGCGCTCGCTGTTGATGCGATCGACGACCTCCCGGACGAAACCCACCCCGCGCGACGGTCCGGCGTGCAGATCCGACACCAGTGCCACCGTCGTGCCGGTGAAGGCAGTGGGGAGGCGATCGAGGGCCACCGTCGTCCGGGTGATGCGGGGATGCGCCGCCTCGACCAGGCCGTATCCGACGGCGGCCACCGATGCGACCACCACCACGGCCGACCCGATGCGGTTGGCGCGCAACCGGATCGCGGAACTCTCCCGGCCGCGGGCGACGTGGCCGAGGCGCACACCGAGCGTGACGACACCGAGGACGATGGTGCCGAGCAGCAGATAGAGCACGACCGCCATCCACGTCCATCCCACGAAGGCGGGCCACCGAGACCACGCCGGGTCGAACGCCGAACCGGAACCGAACCCGATCAGCGCGAGGACTCCGGCGACCACGAGGAGCACGTCGGCCCCGATCGCGGCGCGACGCGACAGTCGGGTGGTGCGAACGAATCGCAGATGGAGCACAACGGTGATGAGAGCGAGGAGGATCCCGACGATCGGAAGGTTGGACATCGTGGTCGCCAGGATACGGACACTTCGGACCTCGGGGCGCGCGGCCAAAAGGGCGTCCCGCACGTCGACGACCCGTACCGTGAGACCGAGCGTTCAAACCATGAGCACTTCTCCGCCCGTGCATCACCACCGCGCGCGCGTCCGCTCCATCCGTGAACACCAGACCGAGGAGTCACCATCAGCACAACCGCAGTCGCCGTCGAGATCTTGGCGGAACGTTCCACCACCACGACCAGTGTCGGCATCATCGGCTACATCATCATCGGCGGCCTCGCCGGCTGGATCGCCAGCAAGTTCATGGGCACCGACGCTCAGATGGGCATCGTCCTCAACGTCGTCGTCGGTGTCATCGGCGCGTTCCTCGGCGGATTCCTGCTGAGCTTCGCCTTCGACACCGCCAGCGGCGGTTGGTTCTTCACCTTCCTCACCGCACTCATCGGCTCGGTGATCCTGCTCTTCATCGTCAAGCGTCTCCGCAAGTAGCTCCTACTGCAGGCGCCTGGTGGCCTGCTTCACCAGTCCGCCACCGATGATCAGGCGTTGGATCTCGCTGGTGCCCTCGTAGAGGCGCAGCAGCCGGGCGTCGCGGAAGATCCGTTCGACGACGACGCCCCGCATGTATCCGGCACCGCCGTGCACCTGCACGGCGGTGTCGGCCACGGTGCCGAGCATCTCGGTGCAGAACAGCTTCGCCATCGACGGTGCGATCCGCCGGTCGGTCTCGGCCACCCACTGTCGTGCGGCCTCCCGCACGATGGTCCGCCCCGCCATCACCTGCGTGGCCATGTCGGCGATCATCGCCTGCACCAACTGATTGCTTCCGACGGGTGTGCCGCCCTGGGTGCTGATCGCCGCCGAGGTCACCGACTCATCCAGCGCACGCTGCGCCTGGCCCACCGCGACCGCAGCGATGTGGATGCGGCCCCGCGCCAGGATGGTCATCGCCGCCCGATAACCCACGTCGGCGTCGCCACCGACCAGGGCTTCTGCCGACACCCGCACCTCGTCGAAATGCACCGTCGCCGTGAGGGAACCCTCCTGGCCCATCTTCTTGTCGGCCGGCGCCACGCTCACACCTTCGGCGTCGGCGGGCACCAGGAACACCGCGATCCCCGGCCCCTCGGCGTCGGCGTCGCGGTAGCGCGCGAACACGACGAACAGGTCGGCGGTGGGGGCGTTGGTGATGTACCGCTTCTCGCCGGTGAGCACCCATTCGTCACCATCGGCGACGGCCTTCGTGCGCAGTCCGGCCGGGTTCGATCCGGCGCCGTCCTCGGTGAGGGCGAACGACGCGACGACCTCGCCGGAGGCGATCTTCTCGAGCCATGTCTTCTTCTGCTCATCGGTACCGAACTGCACCAGCACCTGCCCGGCGATGCCGTTGTTGGTCCCGAACATCGACCGCAGCGCGAGGCTGGTGTACCCGAGCACCTCGGCCAGGCGCACCTCCTGCGCGAGGTCGAGACCGAGGCCTCCCCACTGCTGGGGGATCGCGAACCCGAACAGTCCGAGATCGCGCGCGGCCTGCCGCAGATCGGCCGGGATCTCGTTGCCGTCGGCGATCTCCTGCTCACGGGGAATCACCTTCGTGCGGATGAACTCCTCGGTGGTGGCGAGGATCTGTCCGAGTTCCTCGGCATCGACCTCGGCGCCCGACACGGCGAGGTCACCGGCTCCGGGGCCGTCGATGGTGGGGCCGACCTGCGTTGTCGTCATCGGTCCAGCGTAGGTCGCCGCCCGCTGTGTCACACCGGGTTCGGGGCCGGTCGGGGGTCGATCCTGTCCGGGGGTCGATCAGCCGATGTGCGCCGCGAGGACCTGGTCGAGCAGGTGGGTGACGGCCGGACGCGCACGATCGGCGTCGGCGGCGACCAACCCGATACGCGTGCGGCGGTGCAGGATGTCGTCGGCGTCGACCGCGCCCTCGGCGGTGATGGCGAACTCGACCTCGGCCCGCGTCACGTCGATCCCGGGGGCGATCGGCCCGAGCGGCGCACTGATCGTGGCACCCTGCACCACGCGATCGGACTCACCGCCGAAGCGCGCGATGAGCGACGCCGGTAGTCGACGGTTGCGCGTACCGTGCGCCCCGACCAGCGGGATCGAGTCGGTGACACAGGGATGGGCGTCGAGACGCGCACGGGCGACGGCGGCGTCGACCGCGTCGGCGGCCATCGTGCGGTAGGTGGTGAGCTTGCCGCCGACCACGGTGACGAGCCCGTCGTCACCGACGGTGACCGAGTGCTCCCGGGAGAGGTCGGCCGTCTCACCGTCGGCCTGCAGCAGCGGTCGCAGACCGGCGAACGTCCCGATCACGTCGTCGCGCGACACCGGCCGAGCGAGTGCGGTGTTCAGGGTCGCGATGATCGAGTCGATCTCGTCGTCGGAGGCCTGCGGGACGGCGGGCACCGTGCCCGGCGCGTCGACGTCGGTGAGGCCGGCGTAGACGCGGCCGAGCTGTTCGGGCAGCGCGAACACGAACCGGTTGCGGGCGCCGGGGATCGGCACGGTGAGGGCGCCGGTGGGGTATCCCAGTGTCGCGGCGTCGAACACGAGATGCGTTCCGCGACTGGGACGCACCGTGATCGAGTCGTCGACGGTGCCCGCCCACACGCCCGTCGCGTTGATCACCGTGCGCGCACGGATGTCGAGGTGGTCACCGGTGATCCCGTCGATCACGGTCGCGCCCTGACCGGTCACCTCGGTGGCACGCATCCGGGTGCAGATCGCCGCGCCGTGGGCGGCCGCGGTCCGCGCGATCGCGACGACGAGTCGTGCGTCGTCGACGAGCTGGCCGTCGTACGAGCGCCATCCACCGCGCAGTCCCTCGGTCTCGACGGCGGGACACGCCGCGATCACCTCGGACGCCGAGATGCGGGCGGGATGCGCCAGCACATCGGCCGGGGTGCGTGCGCCGCGACGCAGGAGGTCGCCCACGGCGAAACCCGTTCCCACGAGGGCACTCCCGATGGCGGCATCGACGCGTCCCCGCATGCCCGGTCCGGCGGTGCCGTGGCCCGCGGAGTAGGACGGGACGACCTGGGCGACGGGGGAGACCAGGTGTGGCGCGATGGTGGTCATGAGGTTGTGCCGCTCGACGGCGCTCTCCCACGCGATCCGGATGTTGCCCGAGGCGAGGTAGCGGAGTCCGCCGTGGACCAGTTTGCTGCTCCACCGGCTGGTACCGAAGGCCAGGTCCTCGGCCTCCACGAGTGCGACGGTGAGACCACGCGAGGCGGCGTCGAGCGCCACGCCGACGCCGGTGACGCCGCCACCGATCACGAGGACGTCCCACGGTCTGCGCCGGGACTGCAGGCTCGTGCGGTCGCGGCGCGAGCGTTCGGGGCCGAGGTCGGCGCTGAAGGGATGCGGTGGTGTGGTCATGATCGTTCCTCGTCCCGATCACCGTCGCCGGTCGGGGTGTCCGCGGTGGTCGTCGGCACCGACACCGGCTCGACCGGGGTCAGGTAGCCGCACAGGGCACGCGTCAGTTCCTGCGACCAGTCGCCGCCGAGCACCGGGGCCACCACCGATCGGGACTGGATCGCCGACTGGGTGATGAGCAGGACCATCGCGCCGAGACGCATCGGGTCGCCCGAGCGGACGGCGCCCACCTGCTGGGCCTGCGTGATGCGGCTGTCGAGGAGTGCGAGGACTCCGCGTTGGCTGGCTCCCAGTCGCTGGAACACGTACGGCGCCATCAGATCCGGCTGTCGGCGCAGCAACGACGAGAACAGGGTGTCCTCGCTCAACGCGATCGCGGCGCCGACGATCCCGTCCACGAGAGCCGCGAGCACCTCCGGGGGACTCGATTCGGGCGCGGAGTCGATCGCGGCGTCGACGGCGGTGATGTGCTCGGTCACCAGGCTCGTCATGTCACGGGTCAGGAGGTCGCGGATGACCGCGCTCACCTCGGGCCATCGCCGGTAGACGGTCGGTCGGCTGACGCCGGCCTCGCGGGCGACCTCGGCGAGGGTCAGCTTGCGTCCGGATCCGCGGACGAGGCAGCGCCGTGCCGCGTCGAGGACGTCGTTCCTGGTTGACATGTTGTGTAAAACTGTAACGCATGATTGCCCCGCCGTCTGCCGCTCGTGCCCACGGATCAGCCCGGATCGGTCTGCCGCCGATGCAGTGGAACGCCTGGGGAGTCGCCGAGGAGGCGACGACCCTCTCGCCGGCGATCCTCGACCTCGTGCGCAGCGCGCTCGGGGTGAGCGGCGACCCGCGACCGGCGGCTGCGATCGACGAGGTGACCGTCGCATCGACCCGCGTGACCGACGACGACCGCGCGGCGCTCGCCGACATCGTGGGTTCGGGGTGCGTCTCGGTGGATCCGCAGGACCGTCTGCGCCGTGCCGGCGGCAAGAGCACTCCCGACCTGCTGCGTCGGACCGCGACCGAGCAGGACGCGCCCGACGCGGTCGTCGCTCCCGGGACCGAGGACGAGATTGCCGCGATCCTCGCCTGGTGCGCGGATGCCGGGGTCGCGGTGGTCGCCTTCGGCGGCGGCACCGGTGTCGTCGGCGGGCTCGATCCCGATGCCGGGCGTCACCGTGCCGTGATCTCGCTCGATCTGCACCGGTTCGACTCCCTGATCGATCTCGACACGACGTCGGGGATCGCGGTGCTCGGTGCCGGCGTCTCCGGTCCACGCGCCGAGGAACTGCTCACCGAGCACGGATTCTCGCTCGGCCATTTCCCCCAGAGTTTCGAGTTCGCCACCATCGGCGGGTTCGCGGCGACCCGCTCGTCGGGTCAGGACTCGGCCGGTTACGGACGCTTCGACGACATGGTCGTCGGGCTCACGGCGATCACCCCGCGCGGAACGCTCCGCCTCGGCCCCGTGGCCAAGTCGGCGGCCGGGCCCGACCTCCGGCAGATGGTCCTCGGATCGGAGGGCACCCTCGGGATCATCACCGCCGTAGCGCTGCGGGTGCATCCGACGCCGCCGCACGCCGTGAACGAGGCGTGGCACTTCGCGAGCTTCGCCGAGGGCGCAGCCGCGGTCCGCGCGGTCGTCCAACGGGGGACCGGTCCGACGGTGCTGCGACTGTCCGATGAGGTGGAGACCGGCGTCAACCTCGCCAGCCCCGGTGCCATCGGGGTCAGCGACGACGCCGTGGCCGGCGGTGTCCTCGCGATCACCCGGTTCGAGGGCGACGAGTCGCTCTGCGCTGCGCGGCGCGATCTCACCGCGGAGACGCTGCTGGCCGCGGGCGGCACCTCTCTGGGTGCCGCGCCGGCCGACGCATGGGAGCACGGCCGGTTCCGCGCGCCCTACCTGCGTGACGCACTGTTGGCGATCGGTGTGGGATGCGAGACCCTCGAGACCGCGACCACCTGGGCGAAGGTCCCCGCGCTGCGCGACGCGGTCGTCGCGGCGTTGACCACCGCACTGTCTCGTCCGGCCGCCGGCCTCACGGACGGTTCGCCGGCGCTGGTGATGTGCCACATCTCGCACACCTATCCGACCGGCGCCTCCCTCTACTTCACGGTCGTCTACCGGCTGGGTGACGACCCGCTGGCGCAGTGGGCGGCGGCCAAGGCCGACGCGTGCGCCGCGATCGTCGCCGCGGGCGCGACCATCACCCACCACCACGCTGTCGGGGCCGACCACCGGCCGTACCTGTCGGCGGAGATCGGCGAGGTCGGGGTCGCGATGCTGCGAGCGGTGAAGGACGCGCTGGACCCGGCGGGCGTGCTCAATCCCGGGACGTTGATCCCGTGACCAGTTCCGATCGCGGACCGGTCTCGTCTGTGGTGGCGCTGGTCAACCCGACGTCGCGCAACGGGGCGGCGATGGCGACGGCCCGGGAGGCGATCGCCGCCATGACCGCCCGCGGGGTGTCCGTCGACGCGCGATCGGGGTCGTCGGCCGCCGACGCCGCGATGATCGCCCGCGAGGCGGTGGCACAGGCGGGTGACCCGACATCGGGCATCGACGCCGTGGTGGTGATCGGTGGTGACGGCACCATCGGCCCCGTGCTCGAGGCGGCTCGCGGTACGCGGGTGCGCGTCGGCCTCATCCCGGCGGGCACGGGCAACGACCACGCACGTGCCCTGGCAATCCCGACCGGTGACGTCAGCGGAGCGATCGACATCATCACTGCAGGTCACACGCGTCGGTGCGACCTCGCGCGGCTCACCGTCGGCGACCGCACCACCACCTTCGGCACGGTCGCGGCGATCGGGCTCGACGCGGCCGTCACCGAACGCGCGGTGAACATGGCGCACCCTCGCGGGCAGTCGCGGTACGCACTGGCCGCTGTCGCCGAGATCGCGGCGCTGCGGCCCCGTCGGTTCCGGGTGACCGTCGACGGGATCGTGCACGAGATGGATCTGGTGATGGCCTCGGTGGGCAACACGCCGAGTTACGGCGGCGGCATGCGGATCTGCCCCCAGGCACGCATCGATGACGGCCTGCTGGATGTGACCCTCGTCGAACACACATCCCGACTGCGACTGCTGCGCCTGTTCCCGACGATCTACCGCGGGACGCACATCTCGCGTCGCGGGGTGCACACGCTGCGTGCGCGCACCGTGACGATCGAGACGGCCGAGCCGACACCGGTCTCCGCCGACGGGGAACTGCTCGGGGTGACCCCGGTCACAATCGAGATCGACGCATCCGCAATGGATTTCCTCAGCCCCCGACAGGCGGGTTCTCCACAGGCGTGACGGCCCTTTATCCCCACTGTCCACAGGCGTTCTGTGGATAAGTCGTGATTCGTGCTGGCCGCCAACGATTTCGATGGAGAAACGACGAAACCCGAACCGTCACAGACGATTCGGGCTTCGCGAGCAGCTGGTCTCAGCTGAGCTTGTCCTTGATGTTCTCGCCGACCTTCTTCACGCCGGCCGAACCCTGGTCCTTCTTGCCCTCGGCCTCGAGGTCCTTGTTGTCGGTGACGTCACCGACGACCTCTTTTGCCTTGCCGATGGCGTCTTCGGCGGCGTTCTTGGCCTTGTCAACAATCCCCATGAGAATCTCCTGTTGTCTCCCCCGACCGACGTCGGGGCGTTCGTGGACCATGCACCGGCGGCGCACGGGTAGAAAGGTCAGCGACAGTGTCGTCGCAGGTCAGCGGGCTTGATCCGCAGCGGCCTTCTCGCTGGTGGCGCCGGCGGTGGAGAGCTCACCGGTGTAGCTCTCGAGGTGCGCACGGACGAACCAGTGGAACTTCTCGAGCTCGGCGGTCTGTCCGATGAGGATGTCCTCGGTGACCGGGTCGAGCTTGCCGGTGGTCTCGATCGCGTCGCGGTGCGAGGTGATGAAGCCGACGTAGACCATGTCGAGGGCACCGAGATGCGCCTGGACGGTGTCGCGACCGAGGCTGTAGTCGTCCCAGCTGCGGCTGTCCTCGATGGCCTTGGCGGTGCCCTTGGGCGACTCGCCGAGGGTGGCGATGCGCTCGGCCAGGGTGTCGGCGTAACCGCGCACCAGCTCGACCTGCGGGTCGATCATCTCGTGGACGCCGATGAAGTTCGTGCCGACGACGTTCCAGTGGACGTGCTTGAGGGTCAGATGCAGGTCGTTGAGCGCGCTCAGTCGTTCCTGCAGCGTCGCGACCACGGTCGCAGCGCTGTCTGCGGTCAGTCCGGGTGTGGTGAAAGGAGCCATGTCTCCGACGGTAGGTCGCCACATGGGGCTTGCCCACCACTGGAGAAGATCGCAACCAGACCGATTCGACGATCACGAAACGGTAACGGCGAGCCGTGACCTCACCGAGACCGCTGCGAGACCACACCGTGATGATTCGGGGTGCGGGGCTGCTACCTGCATCTGTCAGCGTAGGGGTCATGGACGAGCAGACCACCACGGTCGACGAGATCGACAGCCGCGACGACTCCCGCCGCGAATGGCGGTCGGTCAACGCCGTCGTGATGGTGCTCGCCCTGCTGACCTGCCTGTTCGTGATCGCGCTGCCGATGCTGGGGTCGCTGGCGCTCGCCGGCGCCGTGTTGGGACTCTTCACCGGCGCGGGTCTCGCGACCCTCTTCGTGCTCTCCCGCGTGCAGGACTAACTTTCCGGGCCACCCGGCCGGGTGTCGTGGGCGCTCGGCGCGAGACCGTCGCGCACCGCCACCGACTCGACCCCTGCCGGCTCGAATATCTCGATGGTCACGTCTGTGTCGCGGTAGCCACCCGACGCGGCCGAGAGCACCTCGGTGAGCCGCCGATGGATCTCGTCTCCCGACCACCGATGCTCGGCCACCGGATGCCGCCAGTCGACGGCGACGACCGTTGCCCCGGAGGCGTGCTGATCACGGATCCACCCCAACACCCGCGCCAGCGGTTCTGCGTCGAGGTAGTAGAGGACCTCGCTGGCGACGACGAGGTCGTAGGTCTCGGCAGGGGTCCACGTGCTGAGGTCGGCGACCTCGAACCGCACGCGCTCGGAGTCGGCCACCAATCGTCGCCGTGCGATCTCGACGCCGCGCGGGTGCAGCTCGACGCAGTGGATGCGATCCACGCGCGCGAGCAGCTGTTCGGTGAGTGCACCCGTCGACGACCCCAGCTCGAGCGCGCTGCCGAAACGCGCCCGCGGGAGCGCGGCGACGGTGAGCTCGCGCTTGCGCCGCTCGTAGAAGTGGTCGTCGAAACCCCACGGGTCGTCCGACCGCGCGTACATCCGCTCGAAATACGCCGGGTCGGTCACGTGAAGAACACCTCGGTGCGCCCGGTGAGGCGGTCGAGGATCTGTGGTGGCAGCACCGCGCGGTCGGCAGGGTCGGGGGACAGGTCGGTGATCTGGCTGACGAACGCGGCGACCGCCCGCATCTTGGCCGCATGCGCGCCCTCGGAGAGAGGGTGTGCACTCGCGCGATCCCACGGAACCGCGGGATCGCCGGGGGCGGCCCAGTGCCACATCCACACCGGGTACTCGGCGAACACCGACCCCGTGCGCTGTGCCGCGGCCACCGCAGCCCGCCCGGCCGCCTCGTGATCGGGATGACGGTCGCCGCGCCAGGGCGCGAGAACCAGATCGTGGCCACCGAACGTCTCCATCGCCTCGACCACCGCCTCCTCCATCTCGGCGGCGTGGTCGGCGAGCTCCCCGTCGGGCAGACCCACATGCCTGACGTGCTCGACCCCCACCTCGGCCAGGGAAGCCTCCAACTCGGCGCGACGTATCCGCGCCAGGTCGGCAGGCGACACCGTCGGCGAACCGGGATGCGACGCGGCACCGTCGGACAGGCAGAGCACCGTCACCCCACCCCCGGCGGCGATCCTCTCCGCGATGAGCCCACCCGCACCGAGGACCTCGTCGTCGGGATGGGCCGACACGACCAACATCCGCGTGGGTTCGGCGAGTTCCAGGGCGGGCAGCCGGTGCGTCGACAGCCAGTCCCGCCACTCCTCGGCGGTCGCGAGCCCCTCAGCACCGAACCCCCCTGCGTTGAACCCCTCTGCGTCCTCACTGGTGACATCGGCGGCGGTCATGGTGCCTCTCTCGCATCGATCTCGGTGCACAGTCGTCCGAGCGCGATCAGGTCGCGTTCGGCGTGCGACTGCCGGATGTAGACGGTGAGATCGGCGACCGCACCCGCGTGTGCCGCGTCGGCGACCAGCGGTCCCGGTCCGCGGCTGCGGCCCACGCGATCGATGATCTCGCCGGCCACCGACTCGATGTGCGCCCGCACCCGCAACGCGAGCACCTGAGCGGCCACGACGTCGTCGGGCGCATCGTCGATGGCGGCCGCGGCGGAGGCCAGGACGGTCTCACCGGTGAAGAGTGCCACCTCCACCGCACCGCGGTGCATGAGCGCGACATCGTCGTCGCGAGGGTGAGCGAGCACGGCCTGCGCCACGCGTTGCGCGCCGCCGAACCAACACGCCGCGACCCCGATGGCGCCGTGCCAGAAGCCCGGGCGCCCGAAGTAGTCCTCGGCGTCGGCGATGAAGGTGGCCGGAGTCGCGTCGAAGGCGACGGCGTGGGTCTCGGTGGCGCGCATCCCCGCGGCGTGCCAGTCGTCGTTCCCCACGGTGATGCCCGGTGCGTCGAGGGCGACGGCGAGCAGGACGCGTCGGCCCTCGTGCCACGCCGTCACGAGTGCGTGTGTGCAGCCGAGGGAACCCGAACACCAGGGCTTGGTCCCGTGCAGAGACCAGGTGTCCGTGGACGCGGGGTCCGGGTGGGCCGCGAGCGCGGGCGGCGGACCCTCCGCGGCCCACACACCCCATCGTTCGCCGGGGGCGGGTGCCGGGGCACCGAGGTCGTGCAGGATCGCCTCGGCATCGACGTGGGCCTCCAGCAGGCGCCCGGTGGAGATGTCCGCGCGAGCTGCCTCGGTCAGGGCTCGCAGTCGTTCTGCCGTGTGTCCACGGCCGGGGAGAGGGAGGGTGGGGCCGATCCCCGCGATAGGGGCGGTCATCCGGCCACCGCACTCGGTGTGGCGGTGACGGGGGTGTCGAGGAGTGCGGGCAGCGACGTCGCGAATCCCGCCGGCACGCGCCCGCGGGCTCGGGTGGAGGTGACGACCGGCGCCTGTGCGCTCCACTCGATCGCGTACCGCTGCGCCCGGAGTCGGTGCACCAGGTCGACGTCCTCGTCGTGGGTCAGCGGCGCGAACCCGCCGAGTGCGCCGTAGACCGATGCGCGCATGCCCAGGTTCGCGCCGTGGATGTGCCGGTGGCCGTCGCGGTCGACGTACTGCGCGGCGAACCGTTGCGCGGCGTCGTGCGGCCACCGCTCCCAGTTCTCGGGGACGATGGTGCCGACGACGGCATCGGCTCCCGCGTCGGCCAGACGCAGATGATGCACGAGCCAGTCGGCCGGAACCCGTGAATCGGCATCGGTGTTCGCGAACCAGACGTCCGCGGCGCACGGGAACCCGGAGAACCCCGCCGCCCGCGCGACACCGACGTTGCGCGCGCCGATGGTGCGCACCTGGACGTGCCGTCCCACGACGGTCTCGGATCCGTCGTCACACGCGTCGGCGACGACCACCACCTGTACCGGCACCGACACCTGCGACGCGGCGCGATCGATGGCGGCCAGGGCCTCGGGCAGGTCGTCGCGCTCGTTGTGTGCGGGCACCACCACGACGCATCGCGACACGGCGGTCACCGCCGATCACCGGAACCCAGGATGCCGCTCGCGACGACCTCGGCGGCGTCGCGGTACACCGCACCGGCACCGGCCTGCAGGAGCTCACCGCGACCCACCCCGCCGGTCAGGACGCCGATCCCGGGGACGCCGCGGTCGGATGCGGCGACGAAATCCCATGTGGCGTCACCGATCATCACCGCATCGGCGGCACGCACACCGGCACGGTCGAGCGCGATGCCGACGATCGTCGAGTCCGGCTTCGCGGTGTCCACATCTGCACCCGATGTAATGGCGTCGACGAGATCGTCGACGCCGAGAAGTTCTCGCAGCACGGCCAGTTCGTGGTCGGGGGCCGAGGTCGCCAACACGACACGCATGCCCAGACGCTTGGCCTCCCGTACCAGCTCGCGCGCACCGGGCAGGACAGTGAGCTGCGAGGAACGCTCGGCGTACGCACGGTCGTGGGCGTCGGACAGGCGGGACTCGAGGTCGTCGGATCCGGCGTCGCCGGTGGAGACCTCGATGAGCTCCGACACCAGCAACGCACCGTCTTTGCCGATGCGCCGGTGAATCTCCCAGTGCGGCACCGTCAGATCACTCTCGGCGAAGGCCTCCCGCCACGCGGCGACGTGCGTGTACACAGAGTCGACGAGGGTGCCGTCGATGTCGAACAGGGCCGCCCGTGGTTCACTCACGCGCGGTCGCGTGCCGGGGCACGCACCGATTGCATTGCGCAGACAGGTAATTGCAGATATGCGAACAGCATGAGGGAACGGCCTTCCGAAGGCTCGAGGATGTGCGACGAACCACCCGAGGACTTCAGGCACGTATGCCCGAGTCTAGTCAGGCCGGGGGGGCTGTCAACACCGACGAGCGTTCGTCCGTGACAGTATGGGCAGGTGAGGAGGCCCGACCGTGGATGAGATGACCGAATCGAGCACGCTCCTCGCGCTGGCGCGCCTCGCGCGTTCTCTGCAGGAGCAGGACGACTCCGATGGCGAAGATGCACTGCTGCAATCGATCACGGCCAGTGCGGTCGAACTCGTCGCCGGTACGGACTACTGCGGTATCACGTTGGTCGAGAAGGACACGCTGACCTCGGTGGCGCCCACCGACGATGTCGCCGCCCGCGTCGACGCCATCCAGCACGAGCGTCGCGAAGGTCCCTGCCTCGATGCCGCATGGGCCGACCACATGGTCCGCGTCCCCGACTACGAGACCGAGACCCGGTGGCCCTCGTTCGTGTCCGCGGTGCGCACGGAGACCCCCGTACGCTCGACGCTGGCGTTCCAGCTCTACCGCGGTGAATCCACCATGGGGGCTCTGAACCTGTACGCGCACAACGCGAATGCCTTCGACGCCGAGTCGGAGGAGGTGGGGCTCGCGGTCGCCACCCACGCTGCTCTGGCACTCTTCGCGGCGCGTCGCGACGATCAGTTCGCCAGCGCGCTGGCCAGTCGCGACACCATCGGGCAGGCCAAGGGGATCGTCATGGAGCGATTCGACGTCGATGCGGTGCAGGCGTGGGAGCTGATGCGGAAACTCTCCCAGGACGCCAACATCAAGGTCGCCGAACTGGCACGCAAGCTCATCGACGCCGACCACCCCACCAAGCGCCGCGACCTGCTGAACTAGCGATCGCGACGGTCGACGCGGGTCAGCTGGGTCGTGCCTCGTGACCGATCCGGCCGTGGGTGCGACGGCGCTCTTTCATCTCCGACTCCATGACATGACGTCGGCCGTCCAGGAGCTCGTCGCGCGTGCGCTTCTCGAAGTCCTTCACCGTCGTGTAGTAACCGTCGTCGAACTCCTCCACGAGCTGGAACGTCCATCGACCCGGAAAGGTGTTGGCGCCGACGACCTCTCGCCGCATGTCGGCCGCGAGGTCATCGTGTCCGGCGGGCGTCGGACACGCCGGCGGGACGCCGGTGTTCGTCGTCGACCGGTAGGTCGTCTGCGTCGTCGGCCCCGGGCCGATCAGACAACGGTGAACCGACTCAGGATCGAGTGCACGGCCTGGGTGACGGTCATGCGGTCATAGGTCTGCACGAAATCGAAGGTGCGCTCGAGGTCGGGGCCCTCGTCGTGGAGATCGCGCGCGGCGAGCAGGGCGCAGAAGTGGGGACCGAGAACGGCCACGTTCCACTCGTCGGCCAGAGGATCGTCGGGATCGAGCGGCGCGTGCTGCACGTTCCCGTCGATCATGTTCACCAGGCCGACTCCGTAGACGCCGGCCAGACCGGCGTGCTCGGCCATTTCCTTCCAGCGCTTCGCCGTGAGCAGCGTGAAGAACTTCGCGTGCTGGAAGGTGCCGAGGACCACGACCGCCGCACCGGCCGCCGATGCCTGCGCCTCCAGCGACTTGCTCATCTCGATGAGCAGGTGCTTGGTGCCGCGGCGGGGGCGGTGCACCGCCGACCCGATGGCGTAGGGCGTGGTCGGTCCGGTCTCGGGCGTCGACCACACCGGGGCCTCGGGCAGGGGCACGATCGCCTCGTCGCCGAACTCCGCGGGGTCTTTCACCGGGGGATAGAGGTCACCCAGCCCGTAGGTCGCACCGACGGTCAGCGCCGCCATCTTGAGCGCCACCGAGTCGACACCCTCCGCGATGACCACGGCGTGGCTGCGCTCCACGTGCGCCGCCAGGGCATGGGCGAGACGTGCCATGTCGGGCTCGGTGGTGCGGGTCAGGAGTTCGGGTCCGGTGATGATCACGTCGGGCTCGATGAGCGCCAGCATCGTGATGGCGTATTCGCTCACCCCGAGGCCGTCGACACAGATCACCCGACCGGCACGACGTGCCGCGGCGACCTTCGCCATCGTTCGCTGGGGGCTGTGCAGCATCTCGTCGGGCTGGACCGAGACCGCGAGCCGCTCCAGCGAGGGCTCGAGATCGTCGTCGTCGACCGAATCGAGGTCGACCGTGACCAGCAACGGGAGGATGTCGGCGATCGTCTGCGCCTGTTGGGTGGCCGCGAACGCGAACTTGTGGTGATCGAGGATGTGTTCCTGCTGCATGAGGCGAGCAGCGTGCCGAAGAGATTCAGCGGTGCTCAGCGCGGACCCCGCGGGGCCGCGCACCTGGAGCTCGGCCGCGGCGAGAGCACCGTCGGTGAGACGTCGTACAGGCGCGAACTGCACAGACACCTCCAACGCCCCGACGAAGGAATCCTCGTCGTGACTCGAGCGTACCGGTCGTGAGTCGGTGGAAATACGCCTCACCGACCCGTGGTCGAGAGTGCGCAGGTGGAGACCGTGAGAGCGGTCCCGGGAGAGAAGGCCATGATGCGTGTCCCGTCTTGCCCTCGCCGTTTCGCAGCCGCACCGGCAGCGGATCGGTTCACGCTGCGTCAGATCTGATCCGGGATGTCCGGAGGGTTGATCGTGCGGGTCACGGAGGAGGAGGGGATGTAGTCGTTCGCGAGGCCAGTGTCTCGACCTGACCACAGAGTAGCCGGATTCGGCCCGTACGTCACGGGCCGGTAACCGACCACACGACCAGGTAACGGAATGATAACGACGGCGACAGGGTCAGGAACCCGGTCGATCGGGCTGCTCCTGCCACCACGCCAACAGCGCCGCCTCGGCCTCGTCACGGTCGAGCGGACCGCGATCGAGACGCAGTTCCTTGAGGTGCCGCCACGCGCGGCCGACCACCGGGCCCGCGGGCACACCGAGCAGTTCCATGATCGCGTTGCCGTCGAGATCGGGCCGCACCCGCTGCAGGTCCTCCTGCTCGGCGAGGACGGCGATGCGACGCTCGAGGTCGTCGTAGGTGCGCTGTAGCCGCTGAGCTCGGCGTTTGTTCCGCGTCGTGCAGTCGGCGCGCACCAACTTGTGCAGGCGGGGGAGCAGGTCACCGGCGTCGGTGACGTAGCGCCGGACCGCGGAGTCGGTCCACTTGCCCTCGTCGTACCCGTGGAAGCGCAGATGGAGGAACACCAGGGTGGCGATCTCCTCGATCACCGCCTTCGGGTACTTCAACGCCTTGAGTCGCTTGCGCACCATCTTCGCGCCCACGACCTCGTGGTGATGGAAGCTCACCCCACCGTCGGGTTCGTGCCGTCGCGTGGCCGGTTTGCCGATGTCGTGCAGCAGCGCCGCCCACCGCAGGACGAGATCGGGATCACTCTCCTCGAGATCGATCGCCTGCTGCAGCACCGTCAGCGAATGCCAGTACACGTCCTTGTGCTGGTGGTGCTCGTCGATCGCCAGCTTCATCCCCGGGATCTCCGGCAGCACCCGCTCGGCGAGACCGGTGTCGGTGAGGGCCACGACGCCCTCGACGGCGTGCTCGCCGAGGATCATTTTGTCCAGCTCGGCCGCGACACGCTCGACGGTGATGCGCTGGATCTGATCGGCCATCTCGGTGATCGCCGTGATCACCCGCGGGGCCGGGTTGAACCCCAGCTGCGCGACGAACCGCACCGCGCGCAGCATCCGCAGCGGATCGTCGGTGAACGACACCTCCGGCGGCGACGGGGTGTCGAGCACCCCGCGGACCAGGTCGGCCATGCCGTCCAGCGGGTCGATGAACTCCTGCTCGCCGCCCGCGCCGAGACGGACCGCCATCGCGTTGACCGTGAAATCCCGCCGCACGAGATCGCCCTCGAGGGTGTCGCCGAACTCGACCAGGGGATTACGGGTCACCTGGTCGTAGGTGTCGGCACGGAACGTCGTGATCTCGATCTGGTGGCCGGCACGCGACGCGCTGACCGTGCCGAACTCGATACCGGTGTCCCAGACGGCGTCGGCCCAGCCGCGCAGCAGCGCCTGCACATCGGCCGGTCGGGCGTCGGTCGTGAAGTCCAGATCGGTCCCCAGACGGCCCAGCACCGCATCGCGCACCGAGCCCCCCACAAGAAACAAGGAGAAGCCGCGGTCGGCGAAACGGTCACCGAGGGGCGTGAGGACGTCGGAGAACTGCCGCAGCGAGATCACCGCATTCGTCAGCAGACGGGTGCGGCGCTCGTCGGAGGACTGGCCGGCCGATGCTGTCACGAGGTGACAGCCTACCGACCCCGTGATCGCCCCGATCCGCCGTCGCCGACTCGCCGACCTCGCATGTTCCCCGAGCTGTCGCACCTGCCGTTCTCCGCAGGGGGACACCCGCCGTTCCCCGAACGGGGGGTTACAGGCGGCTAGCATCGTGGGGTGTCAGCCGAACCCACCGAGCCGAATCGCGATGTCGCAGGACATCCGCGTCGTCGGCGCGGCAAGAGGCGCGGCGGACGCCGACGGGGTTCGGCGACGGCCACGGGCATCGTCGCGGTCCCCGACCCCCATTCGGCGCCCACTGATTCTGCGGGCATCGCCCCGACGACGTCGGGCCCGGCCGCTGCCGGGTCCACCGAGACCCCCGGCGCAGCCACGGGTGGTTCCCGACGCGGGCGGCGCGGGCGGCGTCGCAAGCCCAGCCGCCCCACCTCCGACACCCCCGACAACGCCGTCGGCGGCTCCCGAGGCGGTGACGGCGACGTCACCGTCGCGGTCAAGCCCTCCGATCTGCGCGCCGCCGTCCGCCCTGCGGGCCGTGCGCCCCGATCGACGCCGACCGACGCGAACGCCGACGCGGGTCCGCGGCTGCGCACCGTGCGCGAGACCTCGGCCGGTGGCCTGGTGGTGTCGAACATCGACGGTCCGGCCGACGACCGGTGCGCCGCACTCATCGGCCGTGTCGATCGGCGCGGACGCATGATGTGGTCACTTCCCAAGGGACACATCGAGACCGGGGAGACCGTCGAGCAGACGGCCATGCGTGAGGTCGCCGAGGAGACCGGCATCGAGGGCACCGTCGTCGCCTCGCTGGGCAAGATCGACTACTGGTTCGTCAGCGAGGGCAAACGGATCCACAAGACCGTGCACCACTACCTGATGCGGTCGACCGGCGGTGAACTCTCCGACGCCGACTACGAGGTCGCCGAGGTGGCCTGGGTCCCGCTGTCGGACCTACCGAAGAAGTTGACCTACTCCGACGAACGCCGGCTCGCCCGCGCCGCCGCCGACGTCCTGGACTCCCTCACCTCCGACCCCGAGCTCCTCGCCCGCTCCGAGGCCGACAACGTGCGCACCGAGCCCAACGAATACGAAAAGGCCGCCGCCGCACGCAACCAGCGCCGCAAGGAACCGGTGCGCGCGCCGCGTCCACGACGCCGTCGTCGCGGCCCCCGACGCCCCGCCGCGGCGGACGGGAGCCCGGGCCCGACTGCGGCCCCGGCGCAGCCGGAATCGACACGGACGCAGCCCGAGGAGACGCGAGGCGCCCGCGAACCGCGTCACGACGGATGACCCGGCATCGACCGCCGGTACGAGGCCACCGGCGCACCGGTGCACGTGCCGCCGCGACGCTGCTCGCGGCGATCGTGTCGGCGATGTGGATCGCCGGAACCGGACCCGTCGGCGCGGCACCGTTCCCCGAACCCGCCGAATTCGTCAACGTCGCGATCGACTCGGTGTCGCCGTCGACGGTGACCACCTCGAGCCCGTCCACGGTGACGGTCACGGGCACGCTCTCCAACGTCGGTGACCGCCCGGTGCGCGATCTGGTGATGCGACTGCAGCGCGGCGACGCGGTGCAGTCGTCGACGGGCCTGCGATCGTCGCTCACGCGTGACACCGCGCAGTACGAGGTGACGACACCGTTCCGCGATGTCGCCTCCGAGCTCGACCCGGGACAGCGCCGGAGCTTCTCGCTGACCGTCCCGCTGTCGGCGCCCGCCGAGCCCCAAGCCGGCGGCGGCACAGCAGGACTCGGGATCGACACCCCCGGCGTGTACCCCCTGCTGGTCAACCTCAACGGCACGCCCGATTACGGCGAGGCCGCCCGCCTCGACGACTCCCGCACGCTGCTCTCGGTGCTGGGCCTGCCGCCCGACCGAGGTCGTGCGACGACCGCCGCGGGTGCGATGGCCGCGGGATCGGCCGACGCGCCGGGTGTCGGGACCGACGGTTCGGTCGCGCCGACGGTCTCCACACCCACGCAGTTCACCCTGCTGTGGCCGCTGGCCGCGCCGGGCCAACTCGCCCCCGGTGTCCCCGGCGGCGGGGATTCCGACGTCCGCCTCGTCAGCGACGATCTCGCCACCTCGCTGAATTCGGGCGGACGGCTCGACGGACTGCTGACCACCCTCGACGACGCGACGTCGACCGCGGACGCACCCCTGACCCGCAGCACCTGCATCGCCGTCGACCCCGATCTGCTGGTGACGGTGCAGGCGATGACGACCGGGTACGTGGTGTCGCGCGATCCCACCGACCCACGATCGGCCACCCGCGAGGGAACCGGCGCCGCCGCGGCGCGGGCATGGCTGGAACGGTTGCGGACGATGGCGTCGCGGCTGTGTGTGGTGGCGCTGCCGTTCGCCCAGGTGAACCTCGACACCCTCTCGGCGGCCGCCGACCCCGCGCTCACCCGGACCGGCCTCACGTCACCGGCCGAGATCGTCGACACCATCCTGGGGGTCACCAGCCTGCGCAACCTCGTGGTGCCCACCAGCGGAGCCCTTGACGCCACCGCGGCCGGTCTGCTCACCGCGAACCGACTCGACCGCGCGCTCGTGGCGTCGTCGTCGATACGCACCGCGACGCCGTCGGGGACCGGGCAGTACCGCGCGGCCGACGTCGGTGTCGCGACCTACGACCCGTCGGTCACCACGGCGCTGGCCGCCATGGGCGCAGCCCCCTCGACCCCGGCGATCACGCCCACCGATCAGCGGTTCGATCTCGACTCCGAGTCGCAGGACAGCCGACGCGTCGCGGCCACCTCGGCGTTGACCTACTCGGCCATCGCCCCGACCACCGGTTCCGCCGCGGCGCGGATCGGGGCTCCGGTCGACACCCCCGTGGTGGGGCGCAGCGAGGTCGTCGTGCCGCCCGCGGTCTGGTCGGCCTCGGCCGACGACGCCCGGGCCGTGCTCGACACCGCCACACTGCTGCTCGACGCCGGTCTCGCCGCACCCCGGCCGCTCGGGACCGTGGCCGCCGACCTCACCGACACCTCCACGACGGCCGAACTCCAGACGCCCCCCGACACGACCGTCGACCTGACCACCCTCGACGCCGACACCACCGGGATGATCACGCGGGCGACGTCGATGATCTTCCAGATCGAGGCCTCGATGGTGGCGCGCAACGACGTCGCGATGTCGCCGCGCACCTACGTCGCACCGCTGGTGGAGGACTTGATCCGCGCCATGCGGTCGGCACCGGTCGACGACACCGCGGACCGGCGTTCGATGGTGGCGACCGCACGGGCCCGGGTCGGAGCGGTCGATCGTGCCGTCGACCGGATGCGTGACTCGGTCGGCATCCTCGATCCCGGGGGGAAGTACACGCTCGCCTCCGAACGCAGCCCGTTGCTGCTGGTGGTGCGCAACGACCTGCCCCTGTCGATCCGCGTCCGCCTCGACACCGCGGCGCCGCCGGATCTCGACGTCGGCGACATCGGTGTCATCGAGATCCCGCCGAAGGGCACCCGGCAGATCCAACTGCCGACCCAGGCGCGGTCGTCGTCGTCGATGACGGTCAACATCGCCCTGGTGACCTCGAGCGGTGTCGCGATGGGCAGTCCGATCGAGCTGTCAGTACATTCCAACGCATATGGGAAGGCGTTGTTCATCATCACGATCTGTGCCGGTGTGCTGTTGGTCCTGCTCGCGGGCCGACGGCTCTGGCACCGGTTCCGCGGACAGCCCGACCCGGCCGACTTCGACCGGCCCGAACCGGACGAGCGTGAGCGTCTGATGGCCGACAGTCGTTATCTGCACGGCGGACACGCGGGCGCCGGGGCGGACACCCTCGAGCACCCGTTTCCCCGGATCCGTTCGGCCGGCGACACCGACCGTGGCCACGATCCCGAGCTTCCCGGCGGCCGCGATGACTGACGGCCCCGACGTCACCCCGCACGATCGGGACGACGAGCGCGCCGACACCGGTTCCCGGGCGGCGCCGCGCCGCATCCCCGCCACCGGTGAACCGCTGGGTGACCCCGCGTACGGCCGGGCCGCGCCACGCGCCATCCGCCCGGCCGGACAACGCGTCTCCGACCCCGGGGCGCTCGACGAGCCGGAGTCGACCCGGTCGCGTCGGCGCACACGCACCGAACCGCCGCCGCCGCGACGCCGCCCCGCCGGGTATGCACCCACCGGACCCGCACCGGCGCAGCGCCGACCGCCGCCGTTCGAGGTGGCCGGTCGCCGGACGGGATGGGACGGGACCGAGTGGGACGACACCGTCGACCCGCCGACCCGCCGGATGGCGATCTCGGCACCGCCACACGCCGACCCGGGCGACATCGGCGAGGTCGAGATCAGCGACGAGACGATCCGGGCGCGGAAGTCCGCCGCCGGCGCGTCGGCGCAGCGCGACGCCCGCCCCCGGCCGGACGATTCCGACGCGAGCGTGTTGCGGACGAGTGGTTCGATCGCGCTGGCCACCCTGATCAGTCGGATCAGTGGTTTCGTTCGCACCATCCTGGTGTTGGCGTCGCTCGGCGCCGCGACGGCGTCGTCGTTCCAGGCCGCCTACGTGCTACCCAGCATCGTCGCCGAGGTGGTCCTCGGCGCGGTGCTGACCGCGATCGTGATCCCGGTCCTGGTGCGTGCCGAGGCCGAGGATCCCGACGGCGGTGAGGATTTCGTCAACCGGATCTTCACCCTCGCGCTCACCACCCTCGGTGTCGCGACGGTCGTCGCGCTGGTGGCCGCCCCGCTGCTGACCTATCTCAACCTCGGCGACGGCGAGGTCAACCGCGATCTCGCGACCGCACTGGCCTATCTGCTGCTACCGGAGATCCTGTTCTACGGGATGTCGGCGTTGTTCACCGCCATCCTCAACATGAAGGGCGCGTTCCGTCCGGGGGCCTGGGCGCCGGTGTGCAACAACGTCGTCCAGATCGCCACACTCATCGTGTTCGCCCTGATGCCCGGTGAGATCTCGCTCGACCCGGTCCGGATGGGCGACGCGAAACTGCTCGTCCTCGGTGTCGGCACCACGCTCGGCGTCGTGTGCCAGGCTGCGATCCTCCTGCCGGCACTGCGACGCGCCGGGGTGCGGCTGCGGTTGCGGTGGGGTCTCGACGCCCGCCTGCGGGCGTTCGGACGGATGGCCGCGGCCATCGTCCTCTACGTCGCGGTGCTGCAGGTCGGGTTCTTCATCACCTACCGGATCGCATCGCACGCCGATGCCTCCGGCGTCAGCGTCTACGCGACCCACTGGCAGCTGCTGCAGCTGCCCTACGGCGTCCTGGGCGTCACCATCCTCACCGCGATCATGCCGCGGCTCTCCCGCAACGCCGCGGCGAAGGACACCCACTCGGTGGTCGACGACCTGTCGCTGTCGACGCGTCTGACCATGGTGGCGCTGCTGCCGATCATCACGTTCATGACGTTCTTCGGACCGGCGATCGCCATCGCCATCTTCAATTTCGGGCGGTTCGACCTGTCGGCCGCCGATCAGTTGGGGTCGGTCCTCAGCTGGGGTGCGTTCACGATCATCCCGTATTCGATGACGCTGGTGCAGCTGCGCGTCTTCTACGCCCGCGAGGACGCGTGGACACCCACGGCCATCGCCGTCGGCATCACCGTCGTGAAGTCGGTGTCGTCGTACCTCGGGCCCGTGCTGTTCGACGACGGTCAGACCGTGGTCCGCTGGCTCGCCTTCTCCAACGGCCTCGGTTACGTCGTCGGCGCGATCGTCGGCCACATGCTGCTGCGACGTCGGCTCGGGCGGATCCGCATGACCAATGTCTCGCGCACCACCCTGCTCACCCTGGCCGCCTCGGTGGGCGGTTGTGCGCTGGTGTGGGGCGTGTCGCAGGCGTCGGGCCTGCACCGATTCGCCTCCGATCACGGCAAGATCGGATCGCTGGCCTACCTGATCTTCACCGCGATCGTCGCCCTCGGACTCGTCTACACCGCACTGGTCCTCCTGCGGATCCCCGACGTGATCGCGGTCAGTGTCAGCGTCCGACGCATGCTCGGCCGGTTCATCCCGGCCATCGCACCGCGTGCGCAGTCGGCCGATGAATCGATCGCCGAGATGACCGTCGCGTTCCCGCGGATCACCGGCGACGAGAGCCTCCCCTATTCTGGGCAGGTACAGGTGTTGCGGCGATTCGATCGCGGTACAGCCAGCTGGCAGGCATATTCGGTACACACCGGTGGTGCGGTGGGTGGATCGTCGCCCGACGCGCCCAGGGATCTGCGGTATCGACGGAGAGGAGTTGGCCTCGTGGGTGACAACCGCGTCGACCCGGAGAAGGGTGTCGGGCCTGACGTCGACCACGGTGGGCTCCACGATCTGCCGGGATCGGTGAACACCGATCCCCGTCTGCGCGCCCTGCATCCCGACGCCTCCGCGTCTGCCGACGACACCGCCACCCGTGCTCAGCCCGCGGTAGGCGCACCCTCTCCGCCCGCGCCGACCGACGCGAATCCTCCTGCGGCACCGAACCCCCCGACGGGTCAGACGCCTGCCGGCGCCCCCGCGCCGACGGGCGCACCGCCGCGTCGCGGACCGCGCCTGGTGCCGGGCGCCGCGGTCGCCGGTGGCCGTTATCGACTGCTGCAGGCGCACGGCGGCACCCGCGGACTGCAGTTCTGGCGCGCACGCGACATCAACCTCGACCGCGACGTCGCCCTGACCTTCGTCGACGCCGATCAGACCTCGCCGCCACCGGAACCCGGTGCGGCCCAAGGCGTTCGCGGTGAAGGACCGCAGGCCGTGCTGTCGCGCACCCTGCGGCTGGGCCGGGTCAACTCACCCGGCATCGCCCGCGTCCTCGACGTGGTCCGGGGCTCGTCGGGCGGCATCGTGGTCGCCGAATGGGTGTCGGGTTCCTCGCTGGCCGAGGTCGCCAAGACCAAGCCGTCACCCGTCGGCGCCGCACGCGCCGTCCGTGCCCTGGCCGCAGCGGCCGAGGCCGCGCACCGGACCGGCAGCTCGTTGTCGATCGACCACCCCGACCGCATCCGGATCTCCCGTGAGGGCAACGCGGTGCTGGCGTTCCCCGGCACCATCGCCGGCGACGACAAGACCACCGACGTCCGCGGACTCGGTGCGGTGCTCTACGCGTTGCTCCTCGCGCACTGGCCGCTCGATCCCGACGGTGCCGCGAAGGCCATCACCAGCGCAACGACCGGCGAGCCCATCGGTGGGCTGCCGGTGGCCGAGCCGTCGGCCGCGGGCATCCCGAAAGAGCCGCGCGCCGTCCGCGCCGACGTGCCGTTCGAGATCTCCGCCGTCGCGGCACGGGCGTTGGAGGGCAACAGCGGGATCCGTACGGCCGCAACGATCCAACACGTCCTCGACCAGGCGACGGTCGTCGACCAGAAGACCGACCTCATGCCCGTCATCGGCGACGACACCGAGCGTCCGGCGCCCGCCACCAACGTCTCACCGCAGGCCGCGGGTCGTGGTGGGTCGCGTCTGTCGCTCTCCGACCGGTCACCGCGTTCGATGCGGGTCCTCGCCATCGCCGCCGCGGCCGGGCTGGTGATCCTGCTGCTCGTGATCGCGTTGATCGTCTGGCTCACCGACACCGTCGGCGGTTCCGACGGGCCGACCGACATCAACTCGATCATCACCTCATCGGCCCAGCCCGGTCAGTCCGGCGCAGCTGCCGCACCTGCCGGCGCGCTGAGCCTGCGGTCGGTCACCGTGGTCGACTACTCCAACCAGACCGCTGACTCGAGCACGAACGTCGGCAACATCATCACCGGGCAGGGTCCGGCGTGGAGCACCGACACCTACCGGGGCGGACCCCGCTTCGGCAATCTCAAGAACGGCCTCGGGCTGATGTTCGCGCTCGATCGCGCGGCCGCGGTCCGTACGGTCACGGTCCGAACACCCAATCCCGGTATCGCACTGCAGATCCGGATGTCACCCTCGGCGTCCGCGGGATTCGATGAGACGAGCCAGGTCGCCACCGCGACGGTCGACCGCCCGACGACCACGATCACCATCGACCAGCCGCGCTCGGCGCCGTTTGTCCTGGTGTGGCTTACGTCCCTCCCGCAGGGTGCGCGCGGTGGGTTCCAGGGGACCATCAGCCAGATCAGCATGGGCAGTTGACCGACGATCCCCTCGGTGTGACCGTCTGCGAGGACGGACTGGCCCGCCCGCCGTGGGCGGTGACGCCGGGCATGATGCGCGACTACTACGACACCGAGTGGGGGATGCCGGTCGACGGCGAGTCGGCCCACTTCGAACGTCTCTGCCTCGAGGGCTTCCAGTCGGGTCTGTCGTGGGCGACCATCCTGCGCAAGCGTCCCGCGTTCCGAGAGGTGTTCTGCGACTTCGACGTCGACACCGTCGCCGCCTTCGGCGAGACCGATGTCGAGCGTCTCCTCACCGACGCGCGGATCATCCGTCACCGCGGCAAGATCGAGGCCACCATCGGAAACGCCGCCGCCACGATCGCCCTGCGCGACGCCGTCGACGGGGGATTGGTGTCGCTGCTGTGGTCGTTCCGGCCCGATCGCACCCCCACCCCCGAGACGATCACCGAGGTGCCCACGTCGTCGCCCGAGTCGGTGGCGATGTCGAAGGAATTGCGACGCAGAGGTTTTCGGTTCGTCGGTCCGACCACGATGTACGCACTGATGGAGGCCCTGGGCATCGTCGACACGCACCTCGTGGGATCGTTCCGGCGAGGTTCGTCCGGGGTGTGGGCGCCCGACGGCAGCCCGCGGGCGCGGCGGTAGCGTCACCGGGGTGAGTGCACAGCTGCGCGATCTCCCCGTCCCGCTCGTCGGTGCCCCCATGGCCGGCGGACCCACCACAGACGATCTCGTCGTCGCCGTCGGGGACGCAGGGGGGCTCGGTTTCCTCGCCACCGCCTATCGGTCGGCCGAGCAGATCAGGGCCTCGATCGATGTCGTCCGCGAGCGCGGCGTGCAGCGTTTCGGCGCCAACCTCTTCGTCCCGGATGCCGCCGGTGTGCACGAGACCGATCCGGCGGGCGTCGCGCGATACGTCGAGGCTCTCGCACCCTGGGCGCAGGCTGCGGGCGTCGAGGTGCCCGAGGTGCCGTCGTTCTCGACCGCCGAGTACGCCGCCGCGTTCGACGTCGTCGTCGAGCGTCGCGTCCCGTGGGTGTCGTTCACCTTCGGGCTGCCCGCCCCCGACGAGGTCGCTCGCCTCCACGAGGTCGACGCCACGATCGTCGTGACGGTCACCACCGTTGCCGACGCGCACGCGGCAATGGAGCGCGGCGCCGACGTCCTCTGGGTGCAGGGACCGGCCGCCGGTGGCCATCGCTCGACGTTCGCCGTCGCGCAGACGCCGCCGGAGGAGTCGCTGGACGACCTGCTCTCGGCGATCGTCGAGTCGGTTCCGACACCGGTGATCGCGGCCGGGGGAGTCGCCGACGGATCCGACGTGGCACGACTCCTCGGGCTCGGCGCCGGTGCCGTCGGGATCGGCACCCTGCTGTTGCGGACCCCCGAGGCGGGCACCAGCGCCCCGTACCGTCGGGCCCTGGCCGCGGCGACCGAACCCGGTTCCGGGGCGCACACCGTGCTCACCCGGGCATTCTCGGGACGCCCCGCCCGCGGGCTCGCCAACCGGTTCCACCACGAACTGGGCCACCTCGCGCCGTCGGTGTTCCCCGAGGTCAACACCCTGACCGGCCCCATCCGGCGCGCGGCGACGGCCGCCGACGACGCCGAGGCCATCACGCTGTGGGCCGGCGAGGGTTTCGCCGCCGCCCGCGCGGTCCCGACGGCCACCGTGATCGCCGACCTGTGGCACGCAGCGGTCGAGCACGGCGCCGCCGGCTGATCCACAACAGGAATCGATCCACAGGCACCGACACGCTCGCCGATCGCGACCATGCGCACTCCACTACCGTGGCTGACCATGACCGATTCGGGGACGGGTGCCGACACGACGGCGTCCTCGGCTGCCCGGACGCCGACCGACGAACAGCTGCTCGCCGCGCATCTCGCCGGTGACCCGCGGGCCTTCGGCCACCTCATCCGCCGCCATCAGAACTACCTGTGGGCGGTCGCCCGCCGGAGCAGCCACAACGCCGAGGACGCCTCCGACGCTCTCCAGGAAGCGCTGCTGAAGGCGCACCGCAACGCCGCGACCTTCCGGGCCGATGCGCAGGTCCGGTCGTGGTTGCACCGCATCGTCGTCAACTGCGCGCTCGACCGCGTCCGCCACAACACCCTGCGACACACCGTCCCCATCCCGGAGTTCGACATACCGGCCCTGGCCGATCCACGGGACGCGACCGCCGAGATCGACACCCGCCTCGCCGTCGACCGCGCACTGGGCACGCTGCCCGCCGACCAGCGGCAGGCCGTCGTCGCCGTCGACGTCGAGGGCTACTCGGTCACCGACGCCGCCGCGATGCTCGGCGTCCCCACGGGGACCATCAAGAGTCGGTGCGCCCGGGGCCGCGCCAAGCTCGCCGTCGCACTCGGTCATCTCCGCGAACCCGACGATGTCCCACCCGGCGGGAACCCATCGATCCCGGTCGGCGTCTGATGGGTATGCGGATGGGCACGTACGCCGACACACCGACAGCTGCGAGCAGGGAACGGGAGGCACGATGACCGACGATTCCCCCGCGCCGCACCCCGGTCCGCCGTTTCCCGTCGACCTCGTCGCCGACCTGCACGCGGGTGTCCTTCCCGAGGACGAGGCGGCCGCGCTGTGGCCGCGGGTGCGCGCCGATCCCGCCGCCCGACGCGTGCTCGACGCCCTCGACGCCACCCGCACCGACCTCGCGTCCGCCCCGGTGGCCGATGATCCGCCGCCGGCCGCGGTCAGCGCGGCGATCGAGGCGACGCTGGCCGGTCTCGAGGGGCGCTCGACAGCCACGGAGGGCGACCCCACCACCGAAGGAGAGGTCGAGTCGCTCGCCGATGCGCGGGCACGATTGCGCGATGCCGGCCGGCGTCGCGGTCTGCTCATCGCGTTGGCCGCGGCCGCGGTCATCTCCGTGGTCACGCTGGTGGTGGCGATCTCGACGGCGTCGATGTCGTCGCAGGGCACCGTCACCAACGCCGAGCCGTCGGTCACGTCGTCCCAGCTCGCGCCGACACCGTCCGACGACCCCGCGGGAACCGACATCGCGCCCGTGGCCCTCCTGTCGGTGCTGGGGCGATCGGAGGCATCGTTCGACGGGTCCACCGACGCCGCGCGCCTGCAGCGATGTCTGTCCGCGAACGGCGTCGCCCCCTCCACGCCGGTACTCGGGTCGGGCACCCTCACCGTCGACGGTGGTCGGCGGACGGTCGTGCTGCTCGGCACCGGACAGGCCGGGCGCTTCGACGCGCTCGTCGTGGGCACCGACTGCGACAGCGGCCGACCGGCGCTGATCAGCCGACAACGCATCGGGGGCGCACCACCGACGAGGTGAGGCGACGGGAACAGATCCCCTTACCCTTGTGTTGAATCAGCCGATCACGCACGTGGAAAGAGGACAGATGAGCGACACAGGGACCGAGACGATCCACGACGTCATCATCGTCGGATCCGGACCGGCCGGATACACCGCCGCCGTCTACGCCGCACGCGCCGAACTGGCACCCGTCGTCTTCGAGGGCACGCAGTTCGGTGGTGCGCTCATGACGACCACCGAGGTCGAGAACTTCCCGGGTTTCCAGCAGGGCATCCAGGGTCCGGCGCTGATGGACGAGATGCGCGAGCAGGCACTGCGTTTCGGTGCCGACCTGCGCATGGAGGACGTCGACGTCATCCGGGCCGAAGGCGACATCAAGGAGGTCGAGGTCGGCGGCGAGGTGTACCGCAGCCGCGCACTGGTCCTCGCGATGGGTGCCGCAGCCCGCTACCTCGACGTCCCCGGCGAGTCGGATCTGCTCGGGCGCGGCGTCTCTGCCTGTGCGACCTGTGACGGGTTCTTCTTCAAGGACCAGGACATCGCCGTCATCGGCGGCGGCGACTCGGCCATGGAGGAGGCGACCTTCCTCACGAAGTTCGCCCGCAGCGTCACCCTCGTCCACCGTCGCGAGGAGTTCCGCGCGTCGAAGATCATGCTCGAGCGCGCCAAGGCCAACGAGAAGATCCGCTTCGTCACCAACGCCGGCATCAACCGCGTGCTGGGGGAGACGTCGGTGACCGGCCTGGAACTGGTCGACACCGTGACCGGTGAGACGTCGACACTCGACGTGACCGGCATGTTCGTCGCCATCGGTCACGACCCGCGCAGCGGTCTGGTCGCCGGTCAGGTGGATCTCGACGACGACGGATACGTCCGCACCGTCGGCGGCACCACCGCGACCAGCGTCGAGGGTGTGTTCGCCGCGGGCGACCTCGTCGACCACCGGTACCGCCAGGCCATCACCGCGGCCGGTACCGGCTGCAGCGCCGCGATCGACGCGGAGCGGTGGCTCGCCGAGCGCGCCGACGCCACGACCCATGTCACCGCCGACGTCGCGGTCGCATCACTGGCCTGACCACACCCCTCCGGATCGGCAGGCCGCCGCTTCCGGACCACACGTCACGTTTCCACTAGAGGAGGAACACACAATGGGTGCAAACACAGTCGTCGTCACCGACGCGACCTTCAAGTCCGAGGTTCTCGGCGCCGACAAGCCGGTGCTGGTCGACTTCTGGGCCACCTGGTGCGGCCCGTGCAAGATGGTCGCCCCCGTGCTCGAGGAGATCGCTGCCGACAACGGTGAGAAGCTCACCGTCGCCAAGCTCGATGTCGACGAGAACCCCAATGTCGCACGGGATTTCAAGATCATGTCGATCCCCACGATGATCCTCTTCGAGAACGGTCAGCCGACCAAGACGATCGTCGGGGCCAAGGGCAAGGCAGCCCTGCTGCGCGAGCTCGACACCGTCCTCGGTGCCGAGAAGCCCGCGGTCTGATCCACCGGCCGACGGGCTCGGCCTACCTTCGTTCATCGGGTGTGTGCGGCGTCCGCCGCGCGCACCCGATGGCGTGTGGAGCACCTGACGCAGCGTGTTGGTCAGGGGACCACCGACCTGAGACACTGTGATGTCGATATGCACTCCGAGCCGTCGACATGCGAGAAAGGCTGTGGTGATGGCGCTGTACCGCCTGGGTGATCAGGGGTCTGCTGTCGCTGAGATCCGTTCGATCCTCACCACGCAGGGCCTTCTCACCGACACCGGCTCGGCCGGTCGGCACAGCGCCGATGCCGAGACGTTCGACCGACCCGCCGTCTTCGATCACGAGGTCGAGCACGCGGTGCGCACCTTCCAGCAACATCGTGGCCTCATCGCCGACGGCATCGTCGGCCCGGCCACCTATCGAGTCCTGCGTGAGGCGTCCTACCGCCTCGGCGCCCGGGTGCTCACCTACACCCTGTCGGCCCCCCTCAACGGCGACGATGTCGCGACGTTGCAGTCGCGGCTGCAGAACCTGGGGTACTACACCGGTCTCGTCGACGGGCAGTTCGGCGCATCGACCGACACCGCGCTGCGGTCGTACCAGAGCGAGTACGGGATGACCCCGGACGGAATCTGCGGCCCGGACACGCTGCGCTCGCTGAACAACCTCGGTACCAAGGTCACCGGAGGTTCCCCGCACGCCATCCGCGAGCAGGAGTCGGTGCGACGCTCGGGCCCCCAGCTGTCCGGCAAGCGCGTGGTCATCGATCCCGGCAACGGAGTGGTCGACGCCGCTGTCAGCCCGGAGACCGCGGCGCTCGAGACGACCATCCTGTGGGATCTCGCGCACCGACTCGAAGGACGCATGGCGGCCGCCGGCGTCGAGACATTCCTGTCGCGATCGGTGTCGGACAACCCCGACGATGCCCAACGGGCCCGCACCGCAAACAGTTTCGACGCCGACCTCGTGGTCGCACTTCGATGCGCGCACCACAAGTCGCCGACCGCCGGCGGCGTCGCCACGTTCTACTTCGGCACGCCTGCGGGGTCGGTCTCGACCATCGGCGACTCGCTCTCGGGGTTCGTACAGCGAGAGATCGTGGCGCGAACTCCACTGCGCGACTGTCGGAGTCACCCGAAGACGTGGGACATCCTGCGCCTGACGCGGATGCCGGTCACCCAGATCGACATCGGGTACATCACGAACCCGCACGATGCGGCCGCCCTGAACGACCCCCAGATCCGCGACACCATCGCCGACGCGATCCTCGTCGCGGTCAAGCGGCTGTACCTGCTCGGCGAGAACGACCGGCCCACCGGCACCTACACCTTCGCCGACCTGCTGGCGTCGGAGCACATCGCTCGCTGAGCGGTTGCCCGCCACGACACCTCGGCGTCAGCCCACCGGTACCGCGGTCCGTTCCCGTCCGGTCGCGTCGATGGTCGCCATCACGACCAGCCCGGCCAGTGCGCTCTCCACCGCCGACTTCCACCCCAACCCCTCGTCGAGTTCCAGACGGAACCGCGGGAACCGATGGTGCGGGGCGACGAGCTCGAAGCCCACGTCGGTGAGGAAGTGTGCGTCCGTCATACATCCCGGGCAGAGGGTGGAGGACGGATCGGGGACACCCGGCTTCGCCGGCGCGAGGTCATCGGGTTCGTCACCCGCCGAGCGGACGATGCCGAAGGACTCCACCGCGCGGACGCCACGTTCGACGAGATCGGCGACGACCGCCGACACCAACGACTCGGCCGTTCCCTCGAAGCCCGCGTCCACACGGACCGACGTGAGAAGGACGGCGTCAGCACTGACGGGGGAGGTGGGGAACAGTCGGGCGCGCGGCACGCGACCGGGCGGTGCGTAGAACGCGGTGCCGATGGTGCGACCCGTCGTCGACTCGACCGCCACCTGTGCGCACTTACCCCAGTCGAGCATGACCATCGAGACCCATGCCTCTTTGTCGAACTCGCTGTCGATGACGTAGCCGCTCTCGGGTCCGGGGATCCCGACCGGATCGACCTCCCAGAAGATGCACTGCCGGACGTGGGTGGGCAGTGACTCGAAGCCGTCGAGCCGGAGCGGGCTGATCGAGACGCTCATCAGCCCCTCCCGACGGATTCGGGGCGCACCCTGTGGTAACGGGCGGCGTCATCGCGCGAATGCATTGCGGCACAACGGTTGTCGACCGTCGCGGGTGTCCAGGGGTGGCTCAGCGTCACAGTGACGTTTCGCTCCTTGACCGGAGTACGTGGTTCGACACGGTCACTTCGCCCCATTCTCGGCCAACAGATCCACGATGCGTTCGAGGTCGTCCACCGAGCCGAATTCGACCACGATCTTGCCCTTCCGCTTGCCGAGCGACACCGTCACGCGGGTGTCGAGGCGGTCGGAGAGCTTCTCGGCCACGTCCTGCAGACCCGGCATCAGCATCGGCTTGCGCTTCGTCGGCGTGCTCGGCGTCGCGGCCGGCCCGTCGTGATTGGCGAGGGTCACCGCCTCCTCGGTCGCGCGGACCGACATCCCCTCGGCGACGACGCGTGCCGCGAGCGCCTCCTGTAGATCGGATCCACCTTCCAACGACAGCAGTGCGCGGGCGTGACCGGCCGACAGGACCCCCGCGGCGACCCGCCGCTGGACGGGGATCGGCAGCTTCAGCAGTCGGATCATGTTCGTCACCACGGGACGAGAGCGTCCCAGTCGCGTCGCCAACTCGTCGTGCGTCACGCCGAACTCTTCGAGCAGCTGCTGGTACGCCGCGGCCTCTTCGAGCGGGTTCAACTGCACCCGGTGGATGTTCTCCAGGAGCGCATCCCGGAGCATGTCCTCGTCCTGGGTCTCGCGCACGATCGCCGGAATCGCGGTGAGTCCCGCGACCTGACTGGCCCGCCATCGACGCTCACCCATCACCAGCTGGAAGGCGACATCGCCCACAGGGGAGGGGAGACGACGGACGACGATGGGCTGCATCAGCCCGAACTCACGGATCGAGTGGACCAACTCGGCGAGGGCTTCCTCGTCGAAGGCGGTACGTGGCTGCTGCGGGTTCGGCTGGATGTGGGTCGGCGGGATCTCCCGATACACCGCACCCGCCGCCGACGCCGTGTCCTCAGGTGACTCTGCGGCGGGAACCGCGGTGGCGGTACGGGCTGCGCCGCCCTTGCGTGGCGCCTCGCCGAGCACGACATCTGCCGCGGCGGCGCCCAGACGGGGGCCCTCGTCGGGTCCGGTGGGGATCAGTGCTGCGAGTCCTCGCCCGAGGCCGCCCTTGCGCTGTGTCATGCGGTGCCGTCCTCCTGCCGTGTCGCCGATGCGCGCATCCCGAGCTCCCGCCCGGCGTCCAGATAACTCATGGCGCCTCGTGATCCGGGGTCGTACTCGATGATCGTCATCCCGAATCCGGGAGCCTCCGACACCTTCACGCTCCGCGGGATCACCGTGGTGAGCACCTTGTCGCCGAAGTGCCTACGTACCTCGTCGGCGACCTGGTCGGCCAGCTTGGTGCGTCCGTCGTACATGGTGAGAAGGACGGTCGACACCCAGAGGTCCTTGTTCAGGTGCGCCTGGACGAGCTCGATGTTCGACAGGAGCTGCCCCACGCCCTCCAGGGCGTAGTACTCGCACTGGATGGGGATGAGCACCTCCCGGGCGGCGACCATGGCGTTGACGGTCAGCAGGCCCAGCGAGGGCGGGCAGTCGATGATGACGTAGTCGATGTCGTGCGCCCGGATCGTCTCGAGGTCGATCGCGTTCCGCAGTCTCGTCTCGCGAGCGACCATCGACACCAACTCGATCTCGGCACCGGCGAGGTCCAGCGTGGCGGGCACGCAGAACAACCGGTCGTGAGCAGGCGAGGGCTGCATGGCCTCGGCGAGCGTGATCTCCCCGAGCAGGAGTTCGTACACCGAGGAGATATCGGGGTCACGGTGGTCGATCCCGAGCGCGGTGCTCGCGTTGCCCTGCGGGTCGAGATCGATGACGAGCACGCCCAGACCGTGCAGAGCGAGGGCGGCCGCGATGTTGACCGACGTCGTCGTCTTACCGACGCCGCCCTTCTGATTGGCGACCGTGATGATGCGGGGTTCCACGGGCCGAGGGAGCCGACCCGCCATGCCTTTGGTGAGGACCTGGCTCGCACGTTCGGCCGCAGCCGCAATCGGGGTGTCGTGGTACTTCCCCGTGGTTTCACGTGAAACGTTCGCCGGCGTGGCCTGCGTGCCGTCCGACGGTGTTTCACGTGAAACATGAGGCTGGGCCTCCGAGACAACCGCGCCAGAGGGAGCGCCTCCGTCGGGTGGAACCTGTCCCACAGCCACTCTCCTTCGACCCCGCTTGCTCAACATTCTGCGCCCAACCTCCACACCGCACCAATCCCACCGACCAGACGTGATCGCGCTCTAGACGCGGCCACGGTCATCGACGCTTGCCGGGCTTTCCGCGATACTCGCCGCGGACCACCGTCGTCGCCACGGCAAGAGTATCGGCACCGAACGACTCCACGCGCAGGTCGCCCAACCCGGCCCTCGACAACGCGGCGCGATGCTTCTCGATCTCCTCTCCGGCAGAGGAACCCTTGATGGCGAGGAGTTCCCCACCGGGCCGGAGAAGCGGTAGCGACCACCGCGCCAGACGATCCAGCGGCGCGACCGCACGGGACGTCACCACATCGGTTCCACCCACGGCAGCGATGACTTCCTTGTCCTCGGCACGCCCTCGCACCACCTCCACATCGAGACCCAGCATCCCGACGATCTCGACCAGGAACTCGTACCGACGCAGTAGCGGCTCCACAAGAGTGACGCGGAGGTCCGAACGGGCGAGCGCCAGCGGGATACCGGGCAGCCCAGCTCCACTACCGATGTCCACCACCCGACCGTCGGCCGCGATGGCCTCTGCCGCGGCAGCACAGTTCAACACGTGTCGGGACCACATCTGGTCGACCTCACGCGGGCCGATCAAACCACGAACCACTCCGGCATCGGCGAGGAAGTCACGGTAGGTGGCGGCAGCCTCGACCCGCCGACCGAAGAGCGTGTGGGCCGCGGCGGCGATATCGGGGTTGTCGAACTCGGCGTCGTGTTTCACGTGAAACATCCTTTCCGGGATGGGGCAGAAACGCCACAGGGCCCCGGCGGAACCGGGGCCCTGTGGGTGTCGAGTGGGGGAGAGGTCAGCGCTTGATGACCACGACGCGACGCTTGGGCTCGACGCCCTCGCTCTCGCTGATGACGCCATCGACAGCGGCGACCGCATCGTGCACGATCTTGCGCTCGAACGGGGTCATGGGGTCGAGCTCCTCGCGACCACCGTTCTCGGCGACGCGGTGGGCGACCTCCGAGCCGAGGGCAGACAGCCGCTGGCGACGGTCGGCACGCCAGCTCGCGACGTCCAGCATGAGACGTGACCGCTCGCCGGTCGCCTGCTGCACAGCCAGGCGTGTCAGCTCCTGGAGAGCGTCGAGCACCTCTCCGTTCTTGCCGACCAGCTTCACCAGATCACGTCCGCCGTCGATGCTCACGATGGCGCGATCGCCGTCGACATCCAGGTCGATGTCGCCGTCGAAATCGAGAAGGTCCAGAAGCTGCTCGAGGTAGTCACCGGCGACCTCGCCTTCCTCGACCAGACGGTCCTCACCGTCACCGGTGCCGGCGCTGTCCTCCGCGGAATCCGCGGAATCCGCGTCGGAAGGCGTGGTCGTGTCGTCGGCGACGATATCGTCCGTGGTCTCGATCTCAGCGACGTCGGCGTCGCTCGTCTCTGCCGTCATGTGTTCTCACCTTCGAATCGTGTGTGTACAAGTCAGTTCGCCGACCGCATCGTGGGGGTCGCGCGAGGGTGGTGGTGGAGATCAGCGTCGCTTGCGTCTGCGCTGCTGCGTCGTCGCCGGCTTCTGTCCCGGCCGTGGCTTCGCTCCGGAACCGGCTTTCGATCCGCCGCCCGATCCGTTGGACCCACCGCCGTTGGATGCACTCCCGTTCACGGCGCTGCCGGTCGTGGCCTTGCCGTTGCTCTTGGAGAGGTTCGGCGCCGACCCCTTGCCGTTCGCGCTCGACTTCGTGGTGTCACCCGACGTCGTCGCGTTGTCGCCATTGCCGTTCGCCCCGGACCCGTTGGCATCGGAGGCATCGACCGTGGTGGGTTCGGCCTTCTTCTTCGCGCGGTCCGGACGGGCGCCGGGCTTCGGTGCGTTGGCCTTCAGCTTCTCCTGCTTGGCGGCCTTCTTCTCCGCGTCTTCCTTCTCGATGCGGTTGAAGACGATGTGCTGCTGTCCGTAGGTCCAGAGGTTGTTGCTCACCCAGTACAGGAGGATGGCGACGGGGAAGAACGCACCGGACACCAGGATGCCGAGGGGGAAGACGTAGAGCGCGAGCTTGTTCATGATCGCGGTCTGCGGGTTCTCGAGAGCGGCCGCACCCTGACGGGCGACCGAGGCACGCGAGTTCATGTGCGTCGCGATGGACGAGATGATCACCAGCGGGATGACCAGGTAGACGATGTGGTTACGGGTGAAGTCGATGACGCCGTCCGCGCTGAACGCGACCCACTCCGACTTGGGCTGCGAGATCGCCGCCGAGAGAGGCACGCCGAAGAGCCGGGCGTCGAGGAAGTTCTGGACCTGGTCAGCGTTGAAGGCGTAGTTCCCGATCGATCGGGTCTGCTCGGCGCTCATGCCCAGCTGACCGAACCCGGTACCCATGCGGTTGAACGAACGCAGGACGTGGAACAGACCGATGAACACCGGGATCTGCGCCAACATCGGCAGACACCCGAGGAGCGGATTGAATCCGTGCTCCTTCTGGAGCTTCTGCATCTCCTCGGTCATCTTGACGCGATCCTTGGCGTACTTCTTCCGGATCGCCTGCAGCTGCGGCTGGATCTCCTGCATCTGCCGCGTGGTGCGGATCTGCTTCACGAACGGCTTGTAGAGGATGGCGCGCAGCGTGAACACGAGGAAGATCACCGAGAGTCCCCACGCGATGCCGCTGCCGCCGGGGGAGTCGGGGAGGATGTGGCTGAAGACCCAGTGCCAGACCCACATGATCGCCGAGACCGGCCAGTAGATGAAGTTGAGCACGGTGTCAGTTGCTCCTCACTGCGTCGGAGACGCACCTTGTCGCTGCGTCGGAGACGCACCTTGGTTCGGCGTCGGAGACGCTCGATCGATCAGCGTCGGGGACGCGGGGGTCGGGATCATCGCCGGTCTGCGCACCGGTCACCAGTCCATGGTGCCTGTTCCGCTCGGGGACGGGGTCATAGCCGGGTTTGTGCCAGGGCCCGCACTTGAGCAGGCGCCAGAGGGAGAGTGCCCCTCCGCGGATCGCGCCCCATTCGGTGAGGGCTTCCACGGCGTAGGTGCTGCAGGTCGGTTCGAAGCGGCAGCTCGGCATGCGGGTGGGGGAGATCCACGTCTGGTACGCACGCACCAGGAAGATCAGCGACCGCCGCATCCAGCTGCCGGGGTTCACGATGCCGCCAGGCCAGATCTGGCAATTGCCGACGACACCTGTTCTGCGAGTACACTTTCCGGTGCACTCGCCGCGTTCGGTAGAGCGCGGATGACGACGGTCGACGGCGTGGTGACCCCGTCGAGCGCATCGGCACTCGCTGCACGCAGACGCCTGGCGACCGCATGTCTGGCGACCGCGTTGCCGACCGACTTGCTGACGATCAGACCGACGCGCGGTCCGCTGGGCTCGGCGACATCGACGCGGACGCCGCGGGCGTCCGGCCACACATCCGGGGTGACCAGGACATAAGTCATGAGGTCACGACGACGTACGCGCACCCCGTGTCGAAGTGTGCGACTGAAGTCGGACCTGTGTGAGATCCGCTGATGTCGGGCGAGCACCGGTGCATTCGACAGTGCGTACGCACCGGATACGGAGCGTACGGACGTGACGAATCAGGCAGTCAGGCCCGCACGGCCCTTGCGGCGACGTCCGTTGACGATGGCACGGCCGGCACGTGTGCGCATGCGCAGACGGAAACCGTGCACACGCGCGCGCCGACGGTTGTTCGGCTGAAAGGTCCGCTTGCCCTTGGCCACGGGGAACTCCTCGTTGTCGGGGCGCCGGAGAGGACATGCGTCCTCGACACCCGTTTATCTGGTGGTCTCATGCCGGGTTCGGTCGAATCCGAGCGCATTCACCACGACCGGCCACTCCACGTGACGACGAGGAGCCTTCGAGCAGGCGACGCGCACGAGAAAACCCACACCTCGGCGACCGTTCGAGAGTACTGACCGTCTCGGGGCCGGTCAAACCGCCGAACAGGGGTCGGGCGACCCTCACCGGAAGCGGGCGCGATCGACCCGACCTGCGGCGACACGCCGTACACGCCGGGTGCCGCGATCTGCGGCCCGAAATGTGCGTACCGAACGGTTGAGAGTCCGTCGGACGTCTGTTAGCTTTCCACGAGCACATCGTTCGGCGGGGAGTTGATCGTCGATCGCGCGGCCTGGGGACAACCGGTCGCCGTGGCCCTCAGGGGCTGCCCGATGTCGTCGGCGCCGAGATGGTTCGGCCTGGTCGACGCCTCTTCTATATCTGTCCACACCTGTGGATAACCGTGTGGACAAACGTCGGTGGGTAGGCGACGATGGGCCACGCGGTACGGCCCACCACGGACGATCGCCACCTCGAGGAGGGGTCACGATGAGTTCCGACCGCGACACCTTCGGTGACATCTGGCAACAGGTGCTCGTGGAGCTCACCACCGACGACACCCTCGGTGATTCCCTCACCCGTCAGCAGAAGGCGTGGCTGTCACTGGTGCAGCCACTCACCCTCGCCGAGGGGTTCGCGTTGCTCGCGGTGCCGTCGGCACTCGTGCAGGAACAGATCGAACGCACTCTCCGCGAACCGATCCGCGCATCACTCAGTCGCCATCTCGGCGCGGAGGTCGATCTCGGCGTCCGGATCGATCCCGATGCCGAGTCCTCGGTCACCAACCATGCACCCCTCGACGTGAGCGCGGCGTTGAACACGCTCCCCGACACCTTCGCCGATCGGCGCGACGCGAACGACTACCTCCACGACACCCCGCGGATCGACGGTGTCCTCGGCAGCGGTCTCCCGCCGGCCGACGGTCGATCCGCCGACGGTGACTGGTCGACGTACTTCCATCCCGGTCCCGGTGAACCCAGCAGTCTGAACCCCAAGTACACGTTCGACACCTTCGTCATCGGGGCGTCGAACCGTTTCGCCCACGCCGCGGCGGTCGCGATCTCCGAAGCACCCGCGCGGGCGTACAACCCGCTGTTCATCTGGGGTGAGTCGGGACTGGGCAAGACGCATCTGCTGCATGCGGCCGGTCATTACGCGCAGCGGCTGTTCCCGGGGATGCGTGTGAAGTACGTGTCCACCGAGGAGTTCACCAACGACTTCATCAACTCGCTGCGTGACGACCGCCGGGTGGCGTTCAAGCGTCGCTACCGCGATGTCGACGTGCTCCTGGTCGACGACATCCAGTTCCTGGTCGGCAAAGAGGGCATCCAGGAGGAGTTCTTCCACACCTTCAACACCCTCCACAACGCGAACAAGCAGATCGTGGTGTCGTCGGATCGGCCGCCGAAGCAGCTCGCGACCCTCGAGGACCGGTTGCGCACGCGCTTCGAGTGGGGCCTCATCACCGACGTCCAGCCACCCGAACTCGAGACCCGCATCGCCATCCTCCGCAAGAAGGCGCAGATGGACAGCCTGCAGGTCCCCGACGACGTGCTGGAACTCATCGCCTCGAAGATCGAGCGCAACATCCGCGAACTCGAGGGCGCACTGATCCGTGTCACCGCCTTCGCATCACTGAACAACGCCGAGCTGAACCTGGCGCTGGCCGAGATCGTGTTGCAGGCGCTGCTCCCCGACACCGGGAACGTCGAGATCAATGCGCCGGCCATCCTCGCCATCACCGCGGAGTACTTCGGCATCAGCGTCGACGAACTGCGTGGGCCCGGCAAAACACGGTCTCTCGCCCAGGCCCGTCAGATCTCCATGTACCTCTGTCGTGAACTCACCGATCTCTCGCTGCCGAAGATCGGTGAGACCTTCGACCGCGATCACACCACGGTCATGTACGCGGACAAGAAGATCCGCAAGGAGATGGCCGAGCGCCGCAAGGTGTACGACTACGTCCAGGAACTCACCGCGCGCATCAAACAGCGCTCGCGGACCTGATCCCTTCCCCACTCCGGGCACCATGTCTCGACCTCGGGTCGAGATCGCTCGTCCCTGTCGACGGCCCTGAAGGGGCACTGTTCTGTCGTTCCCCAGCTGTGGATAACTCGGTGGATAACCCTCGTAAACTGTGGAGCAACGGTGGACCGAGGTGAACGAACACCGACGTGTGCACAACGTGGCGCCCAACCACCGGCAACGCTCCACGTGTCATACACAGACCTCCACCCGGTCCCAACTGGGCGGGATGGGCTCGGTCCACAGATTGAACAGCTCCTATGACTATTGATATTCACTCTCTTTCACTTCTCTTTATAAGAAGCGATGTGCACAGAGTCCTCTGTCCACACCCTCGGCCCGGACGCCGTCGTCGGCTCGGGTGCAAGCTCCACCCGTTTGCCACGATCGGCGCCGGTCCGTTCTAGAGTGGTGCCCACTGGCCGACGAAGCATCGTCCGCACCACGTCGTCTCGCGGACGACATCGTCACCACCGACCGGAAGGGCATTCGTCGCTATGGAGGATCGGACCGATCGGGAGGGTCGATCGCTGTGAAGTTCCGTGTGACACGCGACGAATTCGCCGACTCCGTGGCGTGGGTCGCCCGCAGCCTGCCCAGCCGCCCGCCCGTCCCGGTTCTCGGATGCGTGGTCCTGACCGCCGGTGACACCGGTCTGACCGTCTCGGGCTTCGACTACGAGGTGTCGGCCCAGGTCGACATCTCCGCCGAGGTCGCCGACGAGGGCCGGGTCCTCGTGTCGGGCAAGCTGCTCGCCGACATCACCCGCGCGTTGCCGGCCAAGCCGGTCGATGTCTCGCTCGACGGTTCGCGGGTCGCGATCACCTGTGGCAGTTCGCGTTTCTCGCTCCCGACCATGCCGGTCGAGGACTACCCGACACTGCCCGAGGTGCCCACCGTCACCGGCACGGTCCCGGCCGAGGTGTTCGCCGAGGCGATCACCCAGGTCGCGATCGCGGCCGGCAAGGACGACACCCTGCCGATGCTCACCGGTATCCGCGTGGAGATCGAGAACGACACCGTGGTGCTCGCCGCGACCGACCGCTTCCGGCTCGCCGTCCGCGAACTGACCTGGCAACCCACCACCGGTGACACCGCCGCGGTCCTCGTGCCGGCCAAGACACTGTCGGAGTCGGCGAAGTCCGCAGGTTCCGACGGATCCCCGGTGTCGCTGGCACTCGGTTCCGCGGGCAGCATCGGCAGCGAGGGACTGCTCGGCATCCTGGGCCAGGGCCGCCAGACCACCACGCGTCTCCTCGACGCGGAGTTCCCCAAGTTCCGCCAGCTGCTGCCGCCCTCCCACACCTCGATGGCAACCATCGAGATCAGTGCCCTGACCGATGCCATCAAGCGCGTCGCGCTCGTCGCCGAGCGGGGTGCGCAGGTGCGTCTGGAGTTCACCGACGGTTCGGTGCTGCTCACCGCAGGTGGCGACGACGCCGGCAAGGCCGAGGAGGAGGTGGCGGTGTCGTTCTACGGGGACCCGCTCACCATCGCCTTCAACCCGACCTACCTGCTCGACGGTCTCGCCGCCCTGCACACGACGTCGGTCGACTTCGGGTTCACGACCCCCAGTCGCCCCGCGGTGCTGCGTCCGTCGACCGGTGACGCACCGGTGCCCGACGACAGCGGCGCCTACGCCGCACCGTCCAGCGATTTCACCTATCTGCTGATGCCGGTTCGCCTTCCGGGCTGATCGACGTCGCGTCCCCGGCCCGCTGATGCGCCGGTGCCGCACCGCTTTTCGACGAGAGGACGCACCATGCAACTCGGCCTGATCGGTTTGGGCAAGATGGGTGCCAACATGCGTGAGCGCCTCAAGGGCGCCGGCCACGAGGTGATCGGTTACGACCCGCGACCCGAGGTCACCGACGTCCCCTCGCTCGACGAGCTCGCCGCCGCACTCCAGGCACCGCGTGTCGTGTGGGTCATGGTTCCCTCCGGTGCCGCGACCCGCGAGACGGTGGAGAAGCTGGCCGAGGCCCTGTCACCCGGCGACCTCGTGATCGACGGCGGCAACTCGCGCTACACCGACGATGCACCGCACGCGGAGTTGTTGGACGCCAAGGGAATCGGCTACATCGACTGTGGTGTGTCCGGCGGCGTGTGGGGCCTGGCCAACGGGTACGGCCTCATGGCCGGCGGAGCCCCGGAGCACATCGAGCGCGCCATGCCGATTTTCGACGCCCTGCGTCCCGAGGGTGACCGTGCCGACGGATTCGTCCACGCCGGACCGGTCGGTGCCGGTCACTACGCCAAGATGGTGCACAACGGCATCGAGTACGGGCTGATGCACGCCTACGGCGAGGGCTACGAGCTCCTCACCGCAGAGCCGCTCATCACCGACGTCGCCGGCACCCTGCAGGCATGGACCCACGGAACGGTCATCCGTTCGTGGCTGCTGGACCTGCTCGTGAAAGCGCTCCAGGAGGATCCCGGCCTGGCCGAGATCTCCGACTACACCACCGATTCCGGGGAAGGGCGGTGGACGGTGGAGGAGGCGATCCGACATTCTGTGCCCGCCAACGTCATCTCCGCCGCGCTCTTCGCACGTTTCGCGTCGCGGCAGGAGAGCGGTTCACCGACACTCAAGGCCGTCTCGGCGCTGCGCAACCAGTTCGGCGGCCACTCGGTGAAGCCGTCCGGTAGCTGAGAGCACGTGTTCGTCCGCACCCTGCGGCTGCGTGACTTCCGCTCGTGGAACGACGTGTCGGTCGACCTCGCGGCGGAGCCCACGATCTTCGTGGGGCGCAACGGTTTCGGCAAGACCAACCTGATCGAATCGCTGCAGTACCTGTCCACTCTCCGCTCGCATCGGGTGAGCACCGACGCATCACTGGTCCGGACCGGTGCGCAGTCGGCCACGGCGTCGGCGACGGTGATCAACGGGGGGCGTGAGCTGACCGCCGAGGTACAGATCACCCCGGGCAAGGCCAACCGTGCATCGGTGAACGGTGCACCGTCGCGGCGGGCACGCGACATCGTCGGCATCCTCCGGACCGTGCTGTTCGCACCGGAGGACCTGGCGCTGGTGCGCGGCGAGCCCGCCGACCGTCGTCGCTTCGCCGACGAACTCGCCGCGCTCGCCGGCCCACGCATGGTCGCTGCGCGCAGCGACTACGACAGGGTGTTACGTCAGCGATCGGCATTGCTGAAAACCGCTGCGGGAGCGATGCGTTCGGGCGGTGACTCGGCGGCGTCGGTGATCAGCACCCTCGATGTGTGGGACACCCAGCTGGCGCGCTTCGGCGCCGAGGTCACCGCCGGGCGCATCGACGTCGTCGAACGATTGCGACCACTGGTCGCCGACGAGTACGCGACACTCGCGCCGCACTCGCGTCCGGTCGACCTGCGCTACCGGCCCAGTGTGGGAGACGACATCGTCCCGGCCGACGGGACCGCGGCCGACGTCGAGTACATCGAGGCCGTGTTGCTGACCCGGTTGTCGGAGGCGCGCAAGAAGGAGATCGAACGCGGGGTGTGTCTGGTGGGTCCGCACCGCGACGACATCGACGTCGTGATCGCCGGTCAGGTCGCGAAAGGCTTTGCCAGTCATGGCGAATCGTGGTCGTTGGCGTTGGCGATGCGTCTGGGTTCGGTCGAGTTGATCCGTGCCGACGGTGCCGAGCCCGTGGTGATGCTCGATGACGTGTTCGCCGAACTCGACGCGTCCCGGCGCGCGGCCCTGTCACGGTTCGCGGCGTCGGTGGAACAGGTCATCATCACCGCGGCGGTCGCCGAGGACATCCCCGAGGCGATCGGCGGTCGCCGTATCGCGGTCGGGGTGCGCGAGTCGTCGCCGGAATCCGGTGGCCGGGAGTCGTACCTGCTCGAGGAGGATCAGCGGTGACCGACGAACCGCAGGTGGGCGGTCCGCAGGAGGAGCCGAGCAGCGGTCACGCGATGGCCCGCAAGGCACTCGAGGACGCCCGCAACGCCGCGCGTGCGGCGGGGAAATCGGTCGGCCAGGGCCGCTCCTCGCCGGTGCGGCGGCGCGCCCGCGGTCGTCGCGGCGGCTACTCGGGATCGGGGCCCGATCCCCGTGACCCGCAGCCGCTCGGTCGGCTCACCGGATCGCTGTCGCAGGACCGCGGATGGGGCGACAAGATCGGCGAGGGCACGGTGTTCGGGGCGTGGGCGCGGATCGTCGGACCCGACATCTCCGCACACGCCCAGCCGACCGATCTGCGCGACAAGATCCTCTATGTCACCGCCGAGTCGACGGCGTGGGCCACGCAGCTACGCCTCATCCAGGGCCAGATCATCGCGAAGATCGCCGCGGCCGTCGGGAACGGCGTGGTCACGCAGCTGCGGATCACCGGACCGAAGGCACCGTCGTGGCGCAAGGGCGAGCGACACGTCCGTGGCCGGGGACCGCGCGACACCTACGGCTGAAACTGCCCTTCAGAGGTGCGTGACGGTGCGCGCCCACGATCGCCCCTAGGAAATGTCGAGAAATTCGGTCTGTGGGCGCGTCAGACACCATGGACAGCCGTTCTCGGACGCCTGAGGCAGTACTATGGAGGGAGTGCCCCGAGAGGGGTTCGGAAAGCACGTCCCGAGCAATTGAGGAGCGGACCCCACCCGTGGCCGACAGCAGCGACACCCCGAACGACGAGAACTCCCCGGCGACCACCCCGCCGACATCACAGCCCGAGAAGGCGGCCCCCAAGAAGGCTCCGGCCAAGAAGGCGGGCAGCGGTAGCTACGGCGCCGACTCCATCTCCATTCTCGAAGGTCTCGAAGCGGTTCGCAAGCGTCCCGGCATGTACATCGGCTCGACCGGTGAACGCGGCCTGCATCACCTGATCTGGGAGGTCGTCGACAACTCGGTCGACGAGGCGATGGCCGGTCACGCGAGCAAGGTCGACGTGAAGCTCCTCGCCAACGGGGGAGTGGAGGTCATCGACGACGGCCGCGGCATCCCCGTCGAGATGCACAAGACCGGTGTCCCGACCGTCGAGGTCGTCATGACGCAGCTCCACGCCGGCGGCAAGTTCGACTCCGATTCCTACGCGGTGTCCGGTGGTCTGCACGGCGTCGGCATCTCGGTGGTCAACGCCCTGTCGACCAAGGTCGAACTGGAGATCGACCGCGACGGCTTCCACTGGTCGCAGACGTACAACTACGCCAAGCCCGTCGAGCTCGTGAAGGGGTCGGCCACCCGTCGCAAGGGCACGACCACCCGTTTCTGGGCCGATCCGGAGATCTTCGAGACCACCGACTACAGCTTCGAGACGATCTCGCGGCGTCTGCAGGAGATGGCGTTCCTCAACAAGGGGCTCACCATCACCCTCACCGACGAGCGTCCCGCGCAGATCGGCAACGACAGCGACGACATCGAGACGGCCGAGGCACCCAAGAGCCAGGCCGAGCTCGACAGCGAGGCCGCGACCGAGGTCTCCGACGTCATCGAGATCGCCGACACCGCGGGCGAGAGCGTGCGCAAGGAGGTCTCGGGCAAGCCGCGCACGAAGATCTACCACTACCCGGGTGGACTCGAGGACTACGTCGCGCACCTGAACAACCGCAACAAGTCGCGGTTGCCGATCCACGCCTCGATCGTGAGTTTCACCGCCAAGGGCACTGGCCACGAGCTGGAACTGGCGATGCAGTGGAACGACGGCTACTCCGAATCGGTGCACACCTTCGCCAACACCATCAACACCCACGAGGGCGGCACCCACGAGGAGGGTTTCCGGTCGGCGCTGACCAGCACGGTCAACAAGTACGCGCTCGACAAGAAGCTCCTCAAGGAGAAGGACGGCAAGTTGACCGGTGAGGACATCCGCGAGGGTCTCGCGGCGGTCATCTCGGTGAAGGTGTCCGATCCGCAGTTCGAGGGTCAGACGAAGACCAAGCTGGGCAACACCGAGGTGAAGAGCTTCGTGCAGAAGGTGGCCAACGAGCACCTGTCGCACTGGTTCGAGTCCAATCCCGCCGAGGCGAAGATCATCATCAACAAGGCGGTCGGTTCGGCGCAGGCCCGCATGGCCGCGCGGAAGGCTCGAGAGTTGGTGCGGCGCAAGAGCGCGACCGACATCGGTGGCCTGCCCGGCAAGCTCGCCGACTGCCGCAGCAACGACCCCGCCAAATGCGAGGTCTACATCGTGGAGGGCGACTCGGCCGGCGGCAGCGCCAAGTCGGGCCGCGATTCGATGTACCAGGCGATCCTCCCGATCCGCGGCAAGATCATCAACGTCGAGAAGGCCCGCATCGATCGTGTCCTCAAGAACACCGAGGTGCAGTCGATCATCACCGCCTTCGGCACCGGTATCCACGACGAGTTCGATCTCGCCAAACTGCGGTACCACAAGATCGTGCTGATGGCCGACGCCGACGTCGACGGCCAGCACATCTCGACGCTGCTGCTCACCCTGCTGTTCCGCTTCATGCGTCCCCTGGTGGAGCACGGCCACGTGTATCTCGCGCAGCCTCCGTTGTTCAAGCTCAAGTGGCAGAAGGGTGCCGTGCCGGAGTTCGCCTACTCCGACCGTGAGCGCGACGGACTGCTCGAGGCCGGCCGCGCCGCGGGCAAGAAGATCAACACCGACGACGGCATCCAGCGCTACAAGGGCCTCGGCGAGATGAACGCCAAGGAGCTGTGGGAGACCACGATGGACCCGACGGTGCGCGTGCTGCGCCAGGTCACCCTCGACGACGCCGCGGCCGCCGACGAACTGTTCAGTGTCCTGATGGGCGAGGACGTCGTGGCCCGACGCAGCTTCATCGCCCGCAACGCACGGGATGTGCGCTTCCTCGACGTGTGATCGACGCCGGTTTCGTTTCACGTGAAACACGGCGCCGTACAACGAAAGTGATCTGATGACTGACACCACCTTGCCGCCGGGCGGCACCACCGACGAAAACGGCGGCGACCGCATCGAGCCGGTCGACATCCAGCAGGAGATGCAGCGCAGCTACATCGACTACGCGATGAGCGTCATCGTGGGCCGCGCGCTGCCCGAGGTGCGCGACGGCCTCAAGCCCGTGCACCGTCGACTCCTCTACGCCATGGGAGACGCCGGATTCCGGCCCGACCGCAGCTACGTGAAGTGCGCGAAGCCGGTCGCGGAGACGATGGGCAACTACCACCCCCACGGCGACACCGCGATCTACGACGCCCTCGTGCGCCTCGCCCAGCCGTGGTCGATGCGCTACCCCCTCGTAGACGGCCAGGGCAACTTCGGCTCGCGCGGCGACGACGGTGCCGCCGCGATGCGGTACACCGAGGCCCGCCTCACGCCGCTGGCGATGGAGATGCTGCGCGACATCGACGAGGAGACCGTCGACTTCACGCCGAACTACGACGGCAAGACCATGGAGCCCACGGTGCTCCCGAGCCGTATCCCGAACCTGTTGATCAACGGGTCCGGCGGCATCGCGGTCGGCATGGCGACGAACATGCCGCCGCACAACCTCAACGAGGTCGCCGACGCGGTGTTCTGGGCGCTCGACAACCACGAGGCCGACGAGGAGTCGACGCTGGCCGCGTGCATGGAGCGGATCAAGGGACCCGACTTCCCGACCGCGGGACTCATCGTCGGGTCGCAGGGCATCGTCGACGCCTACACCACCGGGCGCGGCAGCATCCGCATGCGCGGTGTGGTCGATGTCGAGGAATCCCGCACCGGCGCAACGACACTGGTGATCACCGAGCTGCCCTACCAGGTGAACCCCGACCGCATGATCGTGTCGATCGCCGAGCAGGTCAACGACGGCAAGCTCAAGGGCATCAGCCGCATCGAGGACCAGTCGTCGGACCGTGTCGGTATGCGCGTCGTGGTGACCCTCAAGCGCGACGCCGTCGCCAAGGTCGTGCTCAACAACCTCTACAAGCACAGCCAGCTGCAGACCAGTTTCGGCGCCAACATGCTCTCCATCGTCGACGGCGTCCCGCGCACCCTGCGTCTCGACCAGATGATCCGCTTCTATGTGGCCCATCAGCTCGACGTCATCATCCGACGCACGCGCTACCGGTTGCGCCGAGCCGAGGAGCGCGCGCACCTGCTGCGCGGTCTGGTGAAGGCCCTCGACGCGCTCGACGACGTCATCGCGCTGATCCGGCGCTCGGCCAACACGGAGGAGGCGCGTGCGGGGCTGATCACCCTCCTCGACGTCGACGAGATCCAGGCCGACCACATCCTCTCGATGCAGCTGCGGCGTCTGTCGGCGATGGAGCGTCAGAAGATCGTCGACGACCTCGCCGAGATCGAGCTCGAGATCGCCGACTACCTCGACATCCTCGCCAAGCCCGAGCGCCAGCGTGCGATCGTGCGCGACGAGTTGACCGAGGTCGTCGAGAAGTTCGGCGACGAGCGACGCACCCGCATCATCGCCGCCGACGGGGACGTCACCGACGAGGACCTCATCGCCCGCGAGGACGTCGTCGTCACCATCACCGAGACCGGGTACGCCAAGCGGACCAAGACCGACCTCTACCGCAGCCAGAAGCGTGGCGGCAAGGGCGTCCAGGGTGCGGGTCTCAAGCAGGACGACATCGTCCGGCACTTCTTCGTCTGCTCCACCCACGACTGGATCCTGTTCTTCACCACGAAGGGTCGGGTCTACCGGGCGAAGGCCTACGAGCTGCCCGAGGCCAACCGCACCGCCCGCGGCCAGCACGTCGCGAACCTGTTGGCCTTCCAGCCCGAGGAACGCATCGCGCAGGTCATCCAGATCAAGAGCTACGAGGATGCTCCCTATCTCGTGCTCGCGACCCGCGGTGGTCTGGTGAAGAAGTCCCGTCTGGTCGACTTCGACTCGAGCCGTTCCGGCGGCATCATCGCGGTCAACCTGCGCGGTGAGGACGAACTCGTCGGCGCCCAGCTGTGCAGCTCGTCCGACGACCTGCTGCTGGTCTCGACCAAGGGCCAGTCGATCCGGTTCAGTGCGACCGACGAGGCGTTGCGCCCCATGGGGCGCCAGACGTCCGGCGTGCAGGGCATGCGGTTCAACGACGACGACCAGCTGCTGTCGCTCAACGTCGTCGTGGAGAGCACGTATCTGTTGGTGGCGACCGCCGGCGGCTACGCCAAGCGCACCGCGATGGACGACTACCCGGTGCAGGGACGCGGCGGCAAGGGCGTGCTCACCATCCAGTACGACCGCAGGCGCGGCGAGCTGGTCGGTGCGCTCATCGTCGACGACAACAGCGAGGTCTACGCCATCACCTCCAACGGTGGCGTGATCCGTACGCTGGCCAAGCAGGTGCGCAAGGCCGGTCGTCAGACGAAGGGCGTCCGCCTGATGAACCTCGACGAAGGAACTACGCTCTTGGCAATTGCCCGCAACGCCGACGAGCCCGATGAGATCGACAGCGCGTCCGACGGGAAGTAGCGGGGCAATCGTCTCCTCCCGGCAGACATCGCACCGCACACACGAGGTGAAGGAATTCAGGTGACCACACCCAACGAGCCCGACGGACAGCGCACCGGGTCCGACCCGGCCGGTGGCCACGGCGATCGGATCGCCGACGATCGCTCCGCCTCGAACGGTGAGTGGGCGCGTACCCCCGGTCGCCCCGGCGCCTCGGTGGCCGACCGTCCGCAGGGTGACTCCGGTGCCAACGGTGCGACCGGTGACGACAACGGCTCGTCACAGGGCGTACCGGACCCCGATGCGCAGCGTCCGACGTCGGGCACGGGTGCCGGTGGGAAGCCGCCGTGGCAGCGTGTCGGTTCGCAGTTGCCGCCGACCGGTGGTCCGGTGCAGCCCAACCGCCCCGACCAGTCACCGTCGTCGGGTCAGGCGGCCCCCACCGGTCAGCAGCCGGCGAACCCGAAGCCGTACCGGCCGCTGGTGACCGGGACCGCGGCGCCCAAGCCGCCCGGTCAGCAGAACCCCGCCGGACAGTCGGCCGATCAGCAGTCGGCCGCCCCGACCGCGCGGGCACCGATCTCGAAGCTCGACGCCCAGGGCAACGTGGGCCAGTCGGGGCAGGGTCAGGCCAACCGTGGTCGGAACTCGTTGGCCGGCAAGGTGATCGACGGACCGACTCGCAACATCGACCGCAGTGACATCCCCGAGGACCTGCCCGACCTCGATGCGATCCACCACCCGACCACCGCCCCGACCGCACAGGCCGCACCGTCCTCGTCGGCGTTCCGGTCGGTGGAGTCGGTCGCGCCGGGACCGCGCGGACCGCTGCGCGCCGCCGTACAGCTGCGCCGCATCGATCCGTGGTCGACGTTCAAGATCTCGTCGGTCCTCGCTGTCGCGCTCTTCCTCATCTGGATGATCGCGATCGGTGTGCTCTACGTGATCCTCGACGGCATGGGTGTCTGGGATCAGGTGAACAGCTCGTTCGGGACGCTGGTGTCGAGCGACGCCACCACCGACACCTCGTTCCAGATCACCGCGGGCGGTGTGTTCGGCATCGCCGCGCTCATCGGTGCGGTGTATGTCGTGGTGTTCACCGCCCTCACGACGGTGGGTGCGTTCATCTACAACATGAGCGCCGACCTCGTCGGCGGCGTCGAGATCACGCTGGCCGACCGCGACTGATCCGAGCCGGTTTTGTTTCTGGCGCGGTCAGTCGGTAATCTTTCCGAGGTTCACGGGCCTATAGCTCAGGCGGTTAGAGCGCTTCGCTGATAACGAAGAGGTCGGAGGTTCAAGTCCTCCTAGGCCCACGTGGTCAAGGTCGTTTTCGTGGTGGTCGGGCTGGTGGCGACGGTTGTCGTCGGGCTCGTCGCCGAGTCGAAGCGGAACACGATCGAGTGGCATTCCCTCCCCACCCGCTAGAGCGATCTGGCACGGGGCCTTAGCTCAGTTGGTAGAGCGCTGCCTTTGCAAGGCAGATGTCAGGAGTTCGAATCTCCTAGGCTCCACAACCTTTTTCCCGCGCGTCGCGCGTCACGAACCCTGGCCGGCGATGGCGAAGTACACCACGAGGCACAGCACGGCGGCGAAGATGTAGAACCAGCCGATCCACAGCGCAGCGGTCGCCAGCGACGAGCCCTGTTCCTTGCTCTCCCGGATCTGCCTGCGCGACACGTAGGCGCAGATGACGCCGAACACCGACGTGATCCCCAGGAACGACAGGATCAGCGCGACGACCGACAGCTTGTTCGTCGAGTTGCGGGGTGCGGCGCTCATCGCCTCGGACTCCTGATCGGCATCGGAGTCGGATTCGCGTTCGATGAACTCTGCGGGGCGGTACGGGTCATGGACTTCTGTCTGTGCCTCGGAGGGGTGGGGACCGCGTGCCGGCTCGGCCGGTCGCTGGTCGGACATCATCGAATACGCGGCGTTCGCGGTCGCCCCGGGCCCGCTGAGGACACCGGGTGGCTGTGCACGGGTCTGTGATCCGTCGCGGTCGTACGCGGGGCGCTGCTCGGTGCGCGGCTGATCCGCACGGAACGGCGGACGCTGCGGGGCGCCGTGCGCAGGACCGGGACGGCCCATGCCGGGCGGGGGAGGGGCCTGACGATGCTGCGGACCGGTGGGCGGTCGCTGATCTCCCCGTCGCGCGTCGGGCTGGTTCGGCGACGCTGGACGCCGAGGGTCGAACCGGCCGGCGTCGGGGTGACCGTTGTCGTAACGCCCGTCCTGTGGATGCACGCCTACAAGCTACTCGGCGCGGGCGGAGCCGTCGCCGCCCGACGTGGGGACGTCCTCGACCCGCGGCGGGTGCGCGGCCACCGGAGCCGGTGTGCGGCGGCCCGAGCGGAGGGCCACGGCAGCGGCACCGCCACCGGCGACCACGGCGATGCCGAGCACGATCAGACCGGTGCGAGCGCGACGTGACGGGCTCTTCGAGGCGCGCACCGACGGCAGGCGCGGCGTCGGCACCGACGGCAGCGACGGGGTCGGCACGGAGATGCGCGGGATCGAGGGACCCGAGCCCTTCGTCGCCGAGCCCCTCTTCGCGGCGCGATGGGCCAGGAGTCGGGAGGTGATCATCCGCACCGGGGTCGACCACGGCGCCACGTACCCCAACGCGGCCGAGCCGACCGCTGATCGCACCGGGTGCTGCGAGCCGGTCGCAGCGTGTGCGACGCCCTTGTCTCGATCATCTGAGGTACCGATCACGGCAGCCACCTCTTCCCGTCGACCTGGCTGTCGACCTACGTCGCCGCCCGCGGATGCGGACACTGTGTGACACCACCCTGCCAGGCCCATGCGAACCGCGAGACGCCGCCACGGGTGCGGGTGGCACCATGGAGGGGTGAGCACACCACAGAAAACCGCGACCGCGACCCTGCACACGAACCAGGGCGACATCGTCATCGACCTCTTCGGCAACCACGCGCCGAAGACCGTCGAGAACTTCACCGGTCTGGCCACCGGCAGCAAGGAGTACAGCCAGCCGAACGCCTCCGGCGGTGACAGCGGCCCCTTCTACGACGGTGCGATCTTCCACCGCGTGATCGACGGGTTCATGCTGCAGGGCGGCGACCCGACCGGCACCGGCACCGGCGGTCCCGGCTACCAGTTCGGTGACGAGTTCCACCCCGAGCTGTCGTTCGATCAGCCGTACCTGCTGGCCATGGCGAACGCCGGCCCGGGCACCAACGGATCGCAGTTCTTCATCACCGTCACCAAGACGCCGCACCTCAACCGCAAGCACACGATCTTCGGTGTGGTCGCCGACAAGGACTCGCAGGCCGTCGTCGACAAGATCGGGACCATCGCGACCGACCGTCGCGACAAGCCGCTCGACGACGTGATCATCGAGAAGATCGAGATCAGCTGAACCAGTACCCACCGCCGCCGGGGTATCAACCCCCGGCGGCGGTCTGTGTCCGCCACCCCGATCGGCCGACAGGTCTCGCCTGCAGCCGGTGCGGGCGTCCGGCGTGTCCGCAGTGTCTGACCCCGGCGGCCGTCGGACAACACTGCGTCGACTGTGTGCGCCAGGCCGGCGGGAGCGTTCCCGCCGCCCGCATGATGGGCGCCACCCGACCGCTCGTCACCTACGGGCTGATCGCGGTCAACCTCGTGATCTTCGTGCTCACCGCGGCACAGGCGCACAGCGCATCGAACGTCGGCCCGGGGACCTCACGCGTCTTCTTCGACGGCGTCCTCTTCGGGCCCCTCGTCGAACAGGGCGAGTACTGGCGCCTGTTCACCTCGGGCTTCCTGCACTTCTCGGTGATCCACGTCGGCCTGAACATGCTGACGCTCTACATCCTCGGCCGCGACCTCGAGATGTCGATCGGGTCGAAACGCTTCCTCGGCATCTACGTCACCGCACTGTTCGGCGGCAGCGCGGCGGTGTCGCTGTTCTCCCCCGACGCCGCGACGGCCGGAGCGTCCGGCGCCATCTACGGCGTGATGGGCGGACTGCTCGTGGCCGTGGTGCGCGCGAAACTGCCCGCCGGCCAGATCGTCGCGCTGATAGCGATCAACATCGTCATCTCGCTGTCGATACCGAACATCTCGCTGTGGGCGCATCTCGGAGGTCTCGTCTTCGGTGCCGCCGCCACGACGGGCGTGTTGATGGCGCCGGGGTGGGTCCTGCCCGAGGGACGACGCTCCGCCGCGGCCGCGAGCCGCGTCGGTTGGGTCGCGATCGTGGCGCTCACCCTGCTGGCCATCGCGATCAGCGCGGTCGCGGTCGCCGCCGTCTGACCTACCGGTCGTCGTCCTCGGGGCGCAGGCGCACATCTCTGCTCTCGGTGACGTCGTGGCCGAGCCCGGCCAGCGCCTCGGCGACGTCGGCGGGCGCAGCCCCCAACTCCCATCGGCCGAGGATCACCAGCTTCTCGTCGCCGTCGTTGCTGTCCACGATGTCGATCTCGAGGTTGGGCACCCGCCGCCCGAAACGGGGGTAGCTGACGACACGGATCCGCGCGATCGACGCCCGCGGATGGGTGTGACGGCCGGTGACGGTGCGGATCGTGAGCGACTCCCGCGTGGCGGTCAGGCGCGGTCGGATCACCAGCGACGACCCGCCCAGCGCGATCAGCAGCAGGCCGGCCACACCCATGATGACCAGACCTGCGGGGTCCGAACCGGACAGCGCAGCCGCGGCGAGAAGCACGACGCCACCGACGGTCAGTGCACAGCCCACGGGCACAGGTGTGGCCCACGACGTCGAGTTGTCCACAGGCTCTATCCCCAATGTGGATGAATTACACACATGTCATTCCCCAGGTTGGGGACAAAAAACTCTGTCGACGACGGAGTCGTCAGCGCCACTTCATCGTCATGAGAAGGCCCGTGATCATGAACCCGAAACCGATGAGGAAGTTCCAGGCACCGAGGTTGTACATCCAGTGCAGGAGCTTGCCGTCGCCGCCGAGGCTCGACGGGGTCGCGACGAGGTAGAACACGATCAGCCAGGCCAGGCCGATCAACATGAGGCCGAGCATCGCGGTCACATAGATCTGGCTCGACGGACCGGCCTTCACCTTCACCGGCGTACGGCTCGCCGGGTTGATGGTGTAATCGGTCTTCTTCCGGACTTTGGACTTCGGCATGTCTTCCTCGCTGTGAAACCTCGGTCGGCCGCGCCCCTCGCGGGGGGCGCATCGGGGGCGACTCGATGGGGGTCGGTGGTGCTCGCGGATGGGTGTCCCCACGGTATCCCACCGGCCGTTTCGGACCGATCACGCCGAGAAACCGATGTGAGACGCGACGGCCTGCGGCGGTAGCGTGACGGCGTGAGCACTCGCAACGGTGGACCGTCGGCCTCGGTCCCGTCGGTATTGGTTGTCGACAACTACGACAGCTTCGTCTACAACCTCGTGCAGTACCTGGGGCAGTTGGGCGTGACGGCGACGGTGTGGCGCAACGATGACGAGCGGTTGACCGATCTCGACGCCGTGGCCGAGCAGTTCGACGCGATCCTGCTCAGTCCCGGTCCCGGGACCCCGCAGCGGGCGGGCGCCACGATGCCGCTCGTGGATGTCGCCGCGCGGACCGCGACCCCTCTGCTCGGCGTGTGCCTGGGACACCAGGCGATCGGCGCGAGTTTCGGGGCGACCGTCGACCGCGCGCCGGAGCTGCTGCACGGCAAGACCTCGACGGTGTTCCACGACGCGAGCGGTGTGCTCGCGGGGCTCCCCGACCCGTTCGTCGCGACCCGCTACCACTCGCTGACCGTGGTGCCCGAGACGATCCCCGACGAGCTGGTCGTCACCGGACGCACCGAGACCGGCATCGTGATGGCCATGGCCCATCGCGATCTCCCGATCCACGGGGTGCAGTTCCATCCCGAGAGCGTGCTGACCCAGGGTGGGCACCGGATGCTCGCGAACTGGTTGCGCCTGTCCGGTTTCGAGATCTCCGAGCCTCTGGTCACGAGTCTCGAGGAGACCGCGGCCGCCGCCATCGGCGCCTGAGCGCGCGTGGGTCAGCCGGGCAGCAGGCTCGCCTGACCGACGACGACGTTGATCGCCCCGTTGTTGTTGATCAACGAGTTCGCGGCGGGCTGCTGCGAGATCACGCGGTTGGCATCCGGTGATCCCAGTCCGACGTTGCGCGGTGTCTGGTTGAGGGTGGTGTCGCGCCAGCCCGCGGCGGTCAGGGTGTCGATGGCCTGCTGCACCGTCTTGCCGGTCAGGTCGGGCATCCGGAACTGGTTGCCGCGCGAGACGGTCACCGTCACGGTGCTGCCCTCGTCGACCTGCGAGCCCGACGCGGGGCTGCTGGAGAGCACGGTCCCCTCGGGCTGATCGGAGTCGGCCTGCACGATCTGCGCCTTGAGCTTGGCCTGGTCGAGGGTCTCCGACGCCTGGTCGGAGGTCTGTCCGGTCAGTGTGGGCACCGAGACGCGCCGCGGCCCGGTCCCGATCTGCACGGTGACGAGGGTGTTGACCGCCTGCGAGGTGCCGATGGCCGGTGACAGCCCGGCGACCTTGCCGCGGAGCTGGTTCGTCGAGGCGACGTTGCCCTGTCGGACGTCGGTGAACCCGAGGTCACGCAGCGCCTTGCTCGCCTCGTCATAGGTCTTGCCGGTGAGATCAGGCAGGTCCTGACGCACCGGACCGGTGGAGATGTACAGGGTGACCTGGGAGTTCTTGTCGGCGCGGACGCCTTCGGACGGTGCCGTGCGGGTCGGGCTGCCCGACGCGACGTCGTTGCTCGACTCCTGTAGCTGGTTCACCCGGAACCCGAGACCCTCGAGTGTCGACCGTGCCTCGGCGGCCGACATGGAGGTGACGGCCGGGATCGCGACCTGGTCGTCGGACGAGTCGGCCCAGGGGCGGGTCAGCAGCAGCGCGACGAGCACGATCGCCGCGACCACGGCCGCGCCGATCGCGAGGATCTTCGGCATCGCGCCGCGGCGGCGGTCGTCGTCGTCGGGTTCGGGACGGCGGTGCGAGGTGGGACCCACCCGCGTCGACCGCGCGCGCGGCACCTGCTCGATGACGCCGGTCTTGTCCTCGTCGGAGAGCAACATCGGCGCGCTGGGTCGGCCGCCGGCGAGCACCTTCATCAGGTCCGACCGCATCTCGCCCGCCGACTGATATCGGTTGGCGGGGTTCTTGCTCATCGCCTTGAGGATCACCGAGTCGAGCTGCGGCGGGATCTCGCGACGGATGCTCGACGGGACCGGCGGGTCCTCCCGTACGTGCTGGTAGGCGACGGCGACGGGGGAGTCGCCGGTGAACGGCGGCTCGCCGGTGAGCAGCTCGAACAGCACACATCCCATGGAGTACACGTCGCTGCGCGCGTCGACGCTCTCGCCGCGGGCCTGCTCGGGCGAGAGGTACTGCGCGGTGCCGATGACCGCCGACGTCTGCGTCATCGCGCTGCTGGCGTCGGACATCGCGCGCGCGATGCCGAAGTCCATCACCTTCACCGCACCCGACTTGTCGATCATCACGTTCGCCGGCTTCATGTCGCGGTGCACGATGCCGTTCTGATGCGAGAAGTCCAGTGCCGCAGCGACATCGGCCATCCAGGTCATCGCCTGCCGGGGCGACACGTGGCCCTGGGCGCGCAACACGTCGCGCAGCGTCTCGCCGTCGACGTACTCCATCACGATGTAGGGGATGGGGCCCTCGGGAGTGTCTGCTTCACCGGTGTCGAACACCGACACGATCGTCGGGTGGTTCAGCGCGGCGGCGTTCTGCGCCTCGCGCCGGAAGCGCAGATAGAAGCTCGGGTCGCGCGCCAGGTCGGCTCGGAGCACCTTGATCGCCACGTCGCGGTGCAGACGCAGATCCCGCGCGCCGTGCACCTCGGACATACCGCCGAACCCCAGCGTCTCACCGAGTTCGTATCGGTCGGACAGGTGGCGAGGAGTCGACATCTGTCACCTCTCCGCGTCGGTGGGGGCGTTGTGATCGAGCCCGTCCGGGGTCTGACCGCCATGGTAGTTCTGGCCCAGACCGGGGATCAGCGAGCCGAGATCGGGCAGCAGTCCACCCGGGGCGGTGGTCGTGGTTGTCGTCTCCGGCGTCGTGGTGGTCGTGGTCGGAGGCGTGGTCGTGGTGGTCGTCGTCGTGGTCGTGGTGGTCTCGTCGGTGGTGGTCGTCGTCTCCGGGGTCGTCTCCTCGGTGGTGGTGACCACCGACGAGGACGACGGTGCCGGCGTCGTGCCGCTGCCACTGTCGTTCGTGGCGAGCCAGTACCCGACGAGCCCCAACGCGGCGAGCAGCAGCAACACCGCGACTGCGGCCAACGCCTTCTGGCCACCGGTCCAGCTCCCGTTGTCGGGGGCCGGCGCGGCGGGGATCGGGCGCCGTGAGGTGGCGGTGGGCGGCGGCGGGCCGGCGGGACGCGGGATGGGTGCCGACATCTCCCGGGTGTGCGGGGGCGGCGCGGCCACCACGGCACCCGCGCGCGGCGGAGGCGGACGTCGTCCGGCCCGCACCGCGGCGACGGCGTCGGCGAATTCGCCTCCGTTGGCGTAGCGCTGCTGGGGGTCCTTCGCCATGGTGATGGCGATCAGTTCCCGGATCCCGCCGGGCAGGTCGCTCGGCAGCGGGGGAGCGGTCTCGCGGATGTGCTTCATCGCGACGGTGATCGCGCCGTCGCCGAGGAACGGTCGACGGCCCGATATCGCCTCGTAGCCGACGACACCCAGCGAGTAGACGTCCGACGACGACGTCGCGTCCTCGCCGAGAGCCTGCTCGGGCGAGATGTACTGCGCGGTGCCCATCACCATGCCGGTCTGGGTCACCGGCGCCGCGTCGACGGCCTTCGCGATGCCGAAGTCGGTGATCTTCACCTGACCGGTCGGCGTGATGAGGATGTTGCCCGGCTTCACGTCGCGGTGCACGAGACCCGCGACGTGCGCGGCCTGCAGCGCCCGGCCGGTCTGCTCGAGCATGTCGAGGGTGTTGGTCAGCGACAGCCGACCCATCCGCGCGAGGACGGCGTTGAGCGGTTCACCGTTGACGAGCTCCATCACCAGGTACGCCAGCGCCGGTCCGCCCGACCGGTCGGGTGTCTCGCCGTAGTCGAAGATGCTCGCGATGCCCGGGTTGTGCAGCCGCGCGGTGGTCTGTGCCTCGATCCGGAAGCGGCGCAGGAACTCCGCGTCGTCGGAGAACTCCGACTTGAGCACCTTCACCGCCACCCGGCGGTCGAGACGGGTGTCGAGACCCTCCCAGACCTGACCCATGCCGCCGGTGGCGATCAATCGCATCAGCCGGTAGCGGTCGGCGATGGTGGTTCCACTCTGCAGACTCATCGGGTCCCCCTGTCATAGAGACTCATTGCGCGCCACCCACCATCGCGTTGATCACGGCTCGACCGATGGGTGCGGCCGACGAACCACCGGTCGACTGCACACCGCGATCACCGTTCTCGACGATGACCGCGACGGCGATCTGGGCGTTGCTCGACGGCCCGAAGGCGATGTACCAGGCGTAGGGGGTGTCGGCGGCCTCCGACGTCGCCGAGTGCTCGGCGGTGCCCGTCTTCGAGGCGATGGTGACCGGGCCACCCGATCCGGACGTGTTGCGCTCGGAGTCGACCATCAGGCTCGTCAGCGTCGCCGCCGTCGTCGCCGAGATCGGCTCGTTGATCGAGGTCGGCGCCGTCGTGTACAGCGTCTTGAGGTCGGGACCCTGCAGCTTGTCGACGAGGTACGGCTGCATCCGTACGCCGCCGTTGGCGACCGTCGCGGCGATCATCGCGTTCTCCAGCGGGGTCATCCGCACGTCGCGCTGGCCGATGGCGCTCTGTCCGAGGGCGGCGAGGTCGTCGATCGGACCGGTCGTCGAATCCGACACCGACATCGGCACATCCGGGGTGTCGGCGTCGAGACCGAAGCGGTTCGCGGTCGACTTCACCGTCGCGATCGGGTTCGACAGGCGTTCGGTGGCCAGCTGCACGAACGCGGTGTTGCACGAGTACTGGAACGCCTGACGCAGCGTGACCTCTCCGCCGCTGGATCCCGGGCAGGTCTCGCCGGCGTAGTTGGTCAGCGATGTCTCGGTGTTCGGCAGCGTGATGGAGCTGTTCGCGGTGAGGCGGGTGGTGTCGGGGTTCACGCCCTGCGCCAGTGCCGCGGCGGTGGTGACGACCTTGAAGGTCGACCCCGGCGGGTAGGTCTGGTTGATGGCGCGGTTGAGCATGGGTTGCGCTGTCTCGCTGGGGTTCTCGGGATTCCAGGCGTCCCAGCTGGTCTCGCGGACCGTCGCGTCGTGGCTTGTCAGCTTGTTCGGGTCGTACGAGGGTGTCGAGACCATCGCGAGGATCGCGCCGGTGCTGGGCGCGATCGCGACGACCGAACCACGGCAGCCGCCGGAGCAGCCGGCGTTCATGGCGTCGTAGGCCACCTTCTGCAGACGCGGGACCACCGTGGTGACCACGTTGCCGCCGCGCGGGTCCCGCCCGGAGAACATGTCGAGGAACCGCTGACCGAACAGCCGGTCGTCGTTGCCGTTGAGCAGCGAGTCGTAGCTCTGCTCGATGCCGGCGCTGCCGTACTGGAACGAGTAGAAACCGGTGACCGGCGCGAACGCTGCCGCGTACTTGCCCGGGTACACCCGCAGGTACTTCAGACGGTCGTTCGTGGGCACCGACTGTGCGATGACCTCCTGGCCGGCGGTGATCTGGCCGCGCTGCCGCGAGTACTCGTCGAGGAGCACCCGCTGGTTGCGCGGATCGGCCTTGAGGTTGTCGGCCTTGAACACCTGGATGTAGGTGGCGTTGGCCAGCAGGGCGACGACCATCACCATGACGGCGATGACGACGCGACGGATCGGGATGTTCACGCGCGCTTCACCACCTGCGTCTGGGCGAGCGCCACCGGGGTCTGCTTCTTCTTCGTGGTGTCGGGTTCCCGCGCGGCGTTCGACACCCGGATGAGCAACGCGACCAACACGTAGTTCGCCAGCAACGACGACCCGCCGTAGGACATGAACGGCGTCGTGAGTCCGGTCAGCGGGATGAGCTTGGTGACGCCACCGACGACGACGAACAGCTGCACGGCCATCGAGAACGACAGCCCGGTCGCGAGGAGCTTGCCGAAGCTGTCGCGGACCGTGATCCCGGTGCGCAGGCCCCGCACCACGAGGATCAGATAGAGACCGAGGATGCCGGCGAGTCCGACGAGACCGAGTTCCTCGCCGATGGTCGCGATGATGAAGTCGGTGTTGGCGAACGGCACGATGTTGGGTCGGCCCGACCCGAGACCGGTGCCGAACAGTCCGCCGGTCGCGAGCCCGAAGAGTCCCTGACCGACCTGGTAGCCGGTGCCGTAGAAGTCGCTGAACGGGTCCTGCCAGACCTGCACGCGCACCTGCAGGTGGGGGAACAGTTCGTAGGCGAGCACCGCGCCGACGGCGAAGAGGGCGACGCCGATGATCACCCATCCGGCGCGCTCGGTCGCGACGTAGAGGAGCGCGAGGATGGTCGAGAAGATCAGCAGCGGTCCGCCGAGATCGTTGGCGAGCGCGAAGATCCCGATGGTGACGATCCACGCGGCCAGCAGCGGACCCATGTCGCGGGCGCGCGGGAGATCCATCCCGAGGAAGTGCTTGCCCGCCGTGGTGAACAGGTCGCGCTTGGACACCAGCAGCGACGCGGTGAAGATGATGATCAGGATCTTCGAGAACTCACCGGGCTGGATGTTGAACAGCGGTGTGCGGATCCAGTTCTTGGAGCCGTTGATCTCCGACAGCGACGCCGGGAGGATCACCGGGATCGCGAGGAAGATCAGGCCGCCGAGGCCCAGGATGTAGCTGTAGCGCGACAGTGTGCGGTGATCCCGGACGAAGATCAGGATCGCGGCGAACGCGACCACCCCGAGCGCCGCCCACAGCACCTGCTGGTCGGCGTTGTTGGTCACGGTCGTGGCCTCGGCGGTCTCGCCGTTGCGGCCCGACCCGAGGTCGAGGCGGTGGATCAACACCAGACCCAGCCCGTTGATCACCGCGACGAGCGGCAGGATCAGCGGATCGGCGTAGGGCGCGTAGCGGCGGATCACCAGGTGCGCGAAGCCGAACAGGCCGACGAAGGCGCCCGCGTACTTCAACAGGTCGACGGTGAGCTGCTGCTCCTGGGCGGCCTCGACGTTGATCATCGCGGCGAAAACCACCACCGTGGCCGCACCGAGCAGCATGAGCTCGGTGTTGCGCCCGGTGGGTCGGCGGATGGGACCCGACGTCGGGGTCTGGGTGACGGCTTCGGATGACATCAGTGCCCCCGACAGACCTTGCGGCCACTGTCGTCGAAGCGATCACTGCTCGTGTCGATCGTGGTGGTCGGGGGAGCGGAGCTCACCGGTGCGCCGGGGGCCGGGGCGGGGGAGCCGGTCGGTGTCGGGGTCGCGGGCGGCGGGACGCTCGAGGCGGGTGCCGAGGTGGGTGCGCCGGTCGTGGTCGGGACCGCCGACGAACCCGCGCTGCCGCCGAGGGTGGAGGTGCCGCACAGCGGCAGCAACGACAGCAACGACACGTTCTGCTTCGCCTCGTCGAGCGGGACGCTCGGCTTGCTCGCACGCACCGTGTTCTGGCTCGGCTGCGACAGGTCGGTGACCGGCAGGCGCGTGCACGAGGCGGCGTCGCCGGCGTCGGTGAAGGTGATGGTCGGTGTCTCCGCCCGCAGATCGCTGACGCAGGCCGACAGGCTCACCGAGTTCAGCGAGAACCCGAGCACCGAACCCTGCATGCCGCGGTAGAGCACCACGTTGCCGTCGCTCTCGCCGACGTAGTAGTTCGAGCGGATCACCGACCGCGCGACGAATCCGCCGGCGATCACGAGCACGATCAGCGTGATCGCGGCCGCGGCGAACAACCACCGTCGACGCGGGCGCCGGGTGGCGACCGGCTCGGGCTCGACGGTCGGACGGGCGGGGGCCTCCCGCGGTGGGCGCAGGGCCGCCGCACGACCGGCCGCGGTGGTCGGGTCGGGGGTGTAGTCCTCGTCGTCGTCGCCCGCGGCACCGGCACGGATCGGACGGTGGTCGCCGTAGTCGACGTCGGCGACGTCGGCCACCACCACGGTCACGTTGTCGGGTCCGCCGCCGCGCAGCGCCAGCTCGATGAGGCGGTCGGCGCAGTCGCGGTGATCGGCGACCGACCGCAATGTGTCGGCGATCGTCTCCTCGGTGACGACATCGGAGAGGCCGTCGGAACACAGCAGGTAGCGGTCACCGTCGCGCGCCTCGCGGATGGTCAGCGTCGGCTCGACCTCGGTGCCGGTGAGCGCGCGCATGATGAGCGACCGCTGCGGATGGGTGTGGGCCTGTTCGGCGGTGATGCGGCCCTCTTCGACCAGCGTCTGCACGAACGTGTCGTCGCGGGTGATCTGGTTGAGATCGCCGTCGCGCAGGAGGTAGCCGCGGGAGTCGCCGATGTGGCACAGGGCGAGGCGGTTGCCGGCGAACAGGATCGCGGTGAGCGTGGTGCCCATCCCGTCGAGTTCGGGCGACTGGGCGACCTGATCGGCGATGGCGGCGTTGCCGCTGCGGATCGCGTCATCGAGCTTGCCGAGGAGATCGCCGCCGGGCTCGTCGTCGTCGAGGGGCTGCAGCGCCTCGATCACGAGTTGACTGGCGACCTCACCGGCCGCGTGGCCGCCCATGCCGTCGGCCAGGGCGAGCAGGCGCGCGCCCGCGTAGACCGAGTCCTCGTTGTTCGATCGGACCAGTCCGCGGTCACTGCGCGCGATGTAGCGCAGCACCAGCGTCACGGGCGCAACTCGATCACGGTCTTGCCGATACGCACCGGCGTGGCGAGGGGGACCTTCACCGCCGTCGTCACCTTGCCGCGATCGAGATAGGTGCCGTTCGTCGAACCGAGGTCCTCGACGTACCAGTCGTCGCCGCGTCGGGAGATCCGTGCGTGCCGTTCGGAGGCGTAATCGTCGGTGAGCACGAGCGTCGAGTCGGCCGCGCGACCGATGAGCACCGGTTGGGTACCCAGGGTGATACGTGTGTTCGCCAGGGCGCCGTGCGTGACCACGAGATACCGCGCCGCGCCCTTCGGTCGGGCGGCGCCGCCGCCACCGGAGAGCCGCCCCTTGCGCTCGTACCGCGGGACGGGTCGTTGGCCGGTCGCGGCGTAGACGTCATGCCGCAGCGTGCGCAGAACGGCCCAGACGAAGAACCACAGCAGCAGGAGGAACCCGATGCGGGTCAGTTGCAGCACGATGCCCTGCACAGCGGTTCACCTCCGGATGCGACGTCGTGGGGACACTTCGGGTCGGCCGCGATGTCTCGACCCGCGACATCGGCGCACCGACCATGGACTCACATCCTATGGGCAGGGTGCGAGTGAATCGGTATCTGTATGTGTCAGGTTGGCATCGCTTGCCGAGGGCGATGCGTCCGACCAGCGCCTAGTGCGCGGCCGTCACTGGAAGCGGACGGTGATGTCGGAATGGCCCACCCGGATGTGGTCGCCGTCGGCGAGTTCCCAGCTGCTCACGGCGACGTCGTTGACGGTGGTGCCGTTGGTGGAGTTCAGGTCGTGCAGCAGCGCGACCTGCCCGTCCCACCGGATCTCGACGTGGCGACGCGAGACGCCGGTGTCGGGGAGGCGGAACTGCGCGTCCTGACCGCGGCCGATCACGTTCGACCCGTCGCGCAGCGAGAAGGTGCGGTTGCTGCCGTCCTCGAGGCACAGCGTGACGCCGGCGGGGGCGTAGGCCGGGGCGGCGGTCGCCGCTCCGTAGCCCTGCTCGTACCCGGCGGGCTGGTAGTTGCCCTGGTCGTAGGCGCCCTGGTCGTAGCCACCCTGGTAGGCACCGCCGCCGCGGGGCGCGTACCCGCCCTGGTCGTAGCCGCCCTGCTGGTAGCCCGCGTCGCGGTAGTCGGCGTCGGCGTAGTACCCGGCGTCGGCCTGCTGGTAGCCGCGGTCGTTGCCCGCGGGGCCCTGGTCGTAGCCGGCCTGGTCGTACCCACCGGCCTGGCCGTAGCCGCCCTGCTGGTAGCCGCCACCGGCCCGGTAGGCGCCCTGGTCGTAACCGGGGCCACGGTCGTACGCGGGTGCGCCGGCGTCGGGATGGCGCGGGTCGCCGTAGTCGGCGGCCGGCGGGTAGCCGCCCTGATCGGCGGGCGGGTAGCCGCCCCGATCGTTGGGGGCGTATCCGCCCTGGTCGTAGCCGTGTCCGGGCTGCGCGTAACCGCGGTCGTCGTATCCGGCCTGGTCGTAGCCACCGGTGCCGTACCCGGGCTGCGCGTATCCGCCCTGGTCGGACGCGGGACGATCGCGACCCGGCTCCCGGTCCCCCTGGTCGTATCCCCGGCGCGGGTCGTGTCCTGAGTTCTGGGTCATCGGGAATGCTCCTGGTTCTGCGATCGCGTTCGGTGGGTGGCCTGCGGATGGGCGCGGTGGTGCGGGCGGGGCCGGGTGGGCCTCCCGCGATCCCACCGGCTTGGGGACGGCGTCGGGGTCGATCGCACCGCGTGCCCGGAACTGTCCGGTGTGCAGCGACGGCGAGTGTTCGAACTCGACGATCACATCACCGTAGGTCTGCCAGCCGTTGTCGCGGATGAAATGCTCGAGATGCTTCGAGAACGTCTTGCGGTTGAGTTCGTACTCGGCGGCCATCTGCTCGTGATCGGTCGAGCTGACCACCACCGTGTAGCTGTTCGGGGCGAGCCTGCCGCCGTCACCGAGGTTCTCGAGGGAATCCTCGGCCTCGCGCTGCAACGCGCCCTCGACTTCCTGAGGGGCAACCTTGCCACCGAAGACGCGGGCGAAGCCGTCGTCGACGGCGCCCTCGAGCTTCCGTTCGATTCTCTGCAGAATTCCCATGCCGGGGGCCTCCCTTCGCTCGCATCAGCGTGTCGCCGTGCCCCGTACGCCGTTTGATGATAGCGATTCGCCTGGGCATTCGTCCCATCGCGTCCCCATCCGTCCCGCCCGTCACAGCGCGTCGTGTCCTCCGATCAGGCGAAAGAGTGCCCCGAGCAGCGATTTAAACCCCAACTGCCCTGCGTGCTATCGTCTTGGGCGTCCGTTTGCTTCACAACGCGGACAGGCCACGGGCGAGTGGCGGAATGGCAGACGCGCTGGCTTCAGGTGCCAGTGTCCTTCGGGACGTGGGGGTTCAAGTCCCCCTTCGCCCACACACAAGAGGTCCCCGCTTCGGCGGGGACCTCTTGTCGTTGCAGCGGCGCGACCGGCGGTCACCGCGCGTCGATGAAGCCCATGATCGAGTTCGCGATGAGTTGCACCGCGATGGCGGCGAGCAGGAGTCCGGCGATCTTGGCCAGCAGGGTGACCCCGCCGACGCCGAGGATGCGGATGAGCACCGTGGAGAACCGCAACACGATCGCGATCACGACGTGGACGGTCACGATGGCCGCGGCGATGGCGATGTAGGCGGAGCCGTCCCCCGAGGCCTGGCTCACCGAGACGATCACCGCGGCGATCGCACCGGGACCGGCGAGCAGAGGTGTCCCCAGCGGGACGAGCGCGACGTTCACACCGTCGGACGCCGTGGGCCGCGAGGCGCCACCCCCGTTCAGCAGCTGCAGCGCCACCAACAGCAACAGCAGTCCCCCCGCGCCCTGCAGCGCGGGGACCCCGATGTGGAGGTAGGCGAGGATGAACTTCCCGCCGATGGCGAACGTGCTGATCACCAGCAGGCTCACCGCGGGGGCCTGCCACGCGGCGCGATGCCGGTCGGCCGGGGACTGGTGGCCGACGAGCGACAGGAAGATCGGGATCTGACCGGGCGGGTCCATGATCACGATCAGCGTGATGAGGACCGTCGTGTACTCGGTGACATCGAACCCCACCGTGTGGGGTCAGTCCGCGATCGGCGGCAGCGTCACGACCTGGCCGGCGTAGGCGAGGCCGGCACCGAAGCCCATCAACAACGCCGTCTGACCGGGCTGTGCCGCACCGGAGCGCAACACCTCCTCCATCGCCATCGGGATCGACGCGGCGCTGGTGTTGCCGGTCTGTCGGATGTCGTTGGCGACCACGGTCTTCTCGCCGAAGCCGAGGACCTTCACCAGCGCCTCGGTGATGCGGCTGTTGGCCTGGTGCGGGACGAAGACGTCGATGTCGTCGACGGCGACGCCCGAGACGTCGATGGCGTCGCGACAGGCCTTCTCGAGGAACGTGATGGCCCAGCGGAACACCGCGGGTCCGTTCATGCGGATGTACGGACGCACCGACGTGCCGCCGGTGGCCTCGGCCTCGGCGACCTCGTCGAAGTACTGGCCGAAGTCCTTGTCCTGCTTGATCGCCGTGGTCTGTGAGCCGTCGCTGCCCCAGGAGACCGGACCGACACCCTCGACGTCGGACGGACCGAGCACGACGGCACCGGCACCGTCGGCGAAGATGAAGGCGCAGCCACGGTCGGTGGGGTCGAGCAGGTCGGTGAGGCGCTCGACACCGATCACGAGCGCGTACTTCGCCGCGCCGGACCGGACGAGACCGGCCGCGGTGCCCAGCGAGTAACAGAACCCGGCGCAGCCGGCGCCCACGTCGAAGGCGGCGCAGTTCTCGATACCGAGCTCGGTGGCCACGACGGCGCCTGCCGACGGACCGAGGACCAACATCGACGACGTCGCGAGCACGATGCAGCCGATCTCGGCGGCGTCGATGCCTGCCGCGGCGATGGCGTCACGAGCGGCCGCGAGGCTCATGCTGACGATGGTCTCGTCGTCGCCGGCGAAACCGCGGGTCTTGATCCCCGACCGGCTCTGGATCCACTCGTCGCTCGAGTCGATGGCGTCGACGATCTCGGAGTTGGGCACCACACGCTTCGGGCGGTAGACACCGAGCCCCAGCATGCGCACGTGCGCGGTCGTGGGGGCGGTCGCCAGCACTGCAGTCATCTTCTTCTCTCCTCACCGGTCGGTGCGCCCTCGCCACCGCGGGGCCGTCGGCCCCAGCCGGGATGTCTCGGACTATCGGGCGCACCATATACAAGACATGGTGCCCCCAGCACCCCGTCTCATGTGCAGGAGGTCGGAGTTGACGGTCGAGGTGTTACCGAACACAGGTCGTCACCGATGGGACGACACGTGGCTGACGTCGCTGCAGTCGTTCCCGGCGACCGGCAACTTCGACCTCGAGGCGGGCGCCCACGGCGTGTTGATGGTCCACAACGAGGACATCGTCGACGCGGGTGGCGGCTTCGACACGCACCGTCACCGCGACGTCGAGATCGTCACCTGGGTGCTCGAGGGGAGCATCGAGCACCGCGATTCCGACGGCAACTGCGGCCTCATCGGACCCGGGCTGGTGCAGCGGATGTCGGCGGGCCGCGGGATCACCCACAGCGAGCGCAACGCGTCGTCGCGGCGGGACGACATCACCGCTCACGTGGTGCAGATGTGGTTGCCACCCGACGCCGACGGACGCGAACCCGGTTATGCAGAGCGCGATTTCACCGAGGACCTGTCCACGGGCGCACTGGTGACGGTGGTGTCGGGACGTGCGCGGGACCACGACACCGACGCGCTCGACATCGGCAACCGCTTCGTGGCCCTGCACATCGCGCGCCCGGGGGCGGGCACCACCGTCGAGCTGCCCGCGGCCCCGTTCGGGCACCTGTTCGTCGCGCGCGGGGAGGTCGAACTCCTCGGGCCATCGCCCACACCGCTGGCTGCCGGCGACGCCGTCCGCTCGGTCGACGAACCCGCGCTGACCGTGCGAGCGGTCACCGACGCGGAGATCCTCTTCTGGGAGATGCACGCCTCGTTCGACCTCTGAGGTCTCTCACAGCGCGAACTCAGCCGGCCAGCAGACCGTCGACGACGAGGGTGACCATGCGGAGCTGATCGACATCGCGTGGGCGTTCGCCGGAACTGACCGCGTGCATGGCCAGACCGTCGACGAGGGCGAGAACCGCCGCCGCCGCATCCGTGCATCGTCGCCGATCGGTGACGCCGGCGCGGACGAACGCCTGCGTCAGGGAGGCGCGGACCTCGCCGAGCACCTCGCGCTGCAGGTTCGCCAGCGTCGGTGAGACCGCGGCCCGGGCGGCGAAGGCGAGCTGCACCCGCGCCTCGTCGCGGCGCCGGTCGTCGAGGGGGAGGAGCTGGGTGAGGGCGCCGATGAGATCGCCGCGCACGTCGTCGCCGAGCTCCACGGCGTCGACGCGCTCGCGGATGCCGGTCACCACCGCGGTGAACGCGGCGACGATCAGATCGTCCTTCGTGCGGAACCAGTGCTGCACCGTGCCGATCGCCACCGACGCCTCGGCGGCGACCTCGCGGACCGTCACCCGGTCGAGCCCGCGATCGGTGACCACTCGCAGCGTCGCGTCGATGATCGATGCCGCGGCGGCAGGGGTTGACTTCTCGGCCATACCGAGGAACATACATCTGTATGAACCTATACAGATGTATGCCTGAGCGAGCTCGAGGACTGATCACGGCGGTGTGCGGCGCGCTGGCCCTCTCGTGGATCCCGTGGATGATCGACCCCGGAAGCGGATGGCTCTCGGCCGCGGTCCAGTCGGCGGTCTTCGTCGCCCTCGCGGTGTCGGGCGTGGTGTGGCCCGGCGGCAAGGTGGTCGCGGTCCGCTGCGCGCAACGACTCCTGATCAACCCGACCGTGCGGATCCTCATGTCCGTCGGCCTCAACCCGCTCGGACTGGTGATCCTCGAGACCACCGGGCGGGCGAGCGGACGACGTCGACGCACCCCGGTGGGCAGCGGCTTCCGCGACGGCACCCTGTGGGTGATCGCCGAACACGGCATGCGGGCGAACTACGTGCGCAACATGATCGTCGAACCCCACGTGCGGGTGCGCGTCCGTCGCGGATGGCGACAGGTCTGGATCGACGGCGTCGGCACCGTGCTCCCCGACGACGACCCCATCGCCCGTCAACGACAGATCGTCGGCCGGAACCCGTTGCGTGCGTTCAACGCGATGAACGTCCGCCTCCTCGGCGCGGAACTGCTCACCATCCGCATCGACCCGATCGTGATCACAGAGGATCAGGGTCGGACGAAGCCCCCTGTGTCTCAGGGTCGGACGAAGCCCTCTGTGTCTCAGGGTCGGACGAAACCCTCCGCGATCATCCAGTCCCGCGCGACCACGGCCGGCTCCTGACCGTTGACGTCGACCGCGAGGTTCAGGTTCGTGATGGTGTCGGTGGTCAGCTTGTCCGAGACCGGGGTCATCACCTTCTCGATGTCCGGGTGGTCCTTCGCGAACGCCTCGCGCATGACGATCGCCGCGTTGTAGTTCGGGAAGAACTGCTTGTCGTCGGTGAGCAGCTGCAGACCCAGTGACTTGATCCGACCGTCGGTGGTGAACACCTCGCCGAAGGGACACTCGGTACCGCCCGCGGTCGCCTGATAGATGATGCCGCCCTGCAGGATCGACACCGGCACCTTGGTGGGTGGGAACCCGTAGGCGCGGGCCATACCCGGGAAACCGTCCTGGCGCGAACGGAATTCGGTCTCCAGGCACGAGCGCGCGGCATTCGGGTCCCGGTTGACCAGAGCGGCGTAGTCGCTGAGCGTCTTCACCCCGGTCTTCTCACCGACGGCCTTGCTGGTCGCCAGCGCGTAGGTGTTGTTCATCGGTGCGGGCGCGGTCCAGACGAGCTTGTTCTCCTTGAGATCCTGATCGCGCACCGCCTCGAACTGGGCGCGTTCGCCGATCACGGGCTTCTCGTTGCCGAGGTAGTTGATCCATCCGGTACCGGTGTACTCGTAGGTGACGTCGACCTGCCCCGCGATCTCCGCGTCTCGTGTCGAGCGCGATCCGACGATGCTCGTGAGGTCGCGGACATCGGCGCCGGCGGCCATCAGGGCGTACTCGATGATGTAGCCCAGGATGGCCTGCTCGGTGAACTCCTTGGAGCCCACGGTGATCTTCACGCCGTCGAGAGCCGGGACCTTCTGGATAGATCCCGACGTCACGGTGAACGGCGGGGTACTGCCCGAGGACAGACCGCACGCGGCCGTCGCCAGCACCAACAGCGACGACAGTGCCAGCAGCACAACGGTTCTCACGCGGCGCGTCATACTCGCAGCCCCTTCGGCCCGAGCCAGCGTTCCGCCAGCGCCCCGACCCAGTCGACCATCATCGCCAGGCATGCGGCGAGCACCGAGCCCACCACGAGCGCGACGTAGTCGCGCAGCTTGTAGCCCGTGTCGATGAGGATGCCGAGGCCGCCGGCGTCGACGAGGAAGCTCAACGTGGCCGTGCCGACAGCGAGCACGAGCGAGGTCCGCAGGCCGGCGAGGATGTAGGGGATGGCCAGCGGGAACTCGAGGCGCACGAGGATGCCGGTCTTCGACATGCCCTGCCCCCGTCCGGCGTCGATCACCGCGGGATCGACGCTCGCATAGCCCAGCAGCGTGTTGGCCAGCACCGGCAGCAGCGAGTAGACGGCGATGGGGATGACCCCGATCCAGAAACCGGTGGTCGCGGTCCACAGGAACAGCAGCACCAGCAGCCCGATCGCGGGGGTCGCCTGGCCGATGTTCGCGATGGCGACGGCGATGGGAGCCAACTTCTTCAGGCGTGGGCGGCTCAGCAGTGTGCCCACCGGCACCGCGATCGCGACCACGATCGCTGCGACCACGACACTGATGACGAGGTGCTGCCACACCAGCGACGACACGTACGAGGCGTTGATGGTCTCCTTCTGCGTGGCCGTCAGATCGCGGGTGAACGCCCAGACCAGCACCGCCGCGGCGACCGCGATCACCAGCACCGGTTGGATCAGCAGGCGCAGGCGGCCCTCGCCGAGTTCGGAATCGACATCGGAGCCGATGGTGGTGGTCATGCGGGGTCCGTCGCGGCGACCTCGTCGGGGATCCGCATGTCGCGGATGGCCGCCATGAGGGTCTCGATCACGACGACGCCCTCGTAGCGACCGTTCTTGCCGGTGACGATCGCCGACACGCAGCCGGTGGAGAGGATCGCCTCGAGCGCCTGCTGCAGCGTCGAGGACATCGAGACGAGGTCGGCGGCGACACCCACGTCGCGCAGCGAGCTCGCCGAACGGAGGTGGTGATCGCGGACCCAGCGCACCGGGCGATCGCGGTCGTCGAGGATGACGCCCCAGTCGTCGGGCGTGCGGGCGATCGCGGCGGCGAACTCGGCAGGCGCATCGTTCTCGTGTGCGGTGGGTCGGTGCTCGAGCCCCACGTCACGCACCCGCACCAGACCGAGCTGCTGGAGAAGGGCGCCGCTGCCCACGAACCCCTCCACCATCTCGGTGGCGGGGTTGGCCAGGATCGCCTCGGGGGTGTCGTACTGCTGGATCGACGACGCCTCGCCGAGGACGGCGATACGGTCGCCGAGCTTCACGGCCTCGCTGAAATCGTGGGTGACGAAGACGATCGTGGTGCCGATCTCGGCGTGCAGCCGGATCAGCTCGTCCTGCAACGACGCCCGCGTGATCGGGTCGACGGCGCCGAACGGCTCGTCCATCAACAGCACCGGGGGATCGGCCGCGAGCGCCCGGGCCACACCGACGCGCTGCTGCTGACCACCGGAGAGCTGGCGCGGGAATCGATGGAGGTAGACCGCCGGGTCGAGGCCCACGAGGTGCAGCATCTCCTCGGTGCGCGCGGTGACGCGCTTCTTGTCCCACTTCAGCAGTCCCGGGACCAGCGCGACGTTCTGCGCGATCGTCATGTGCGGGAACAGGCCGGCCTGCTGGATGGAGTAGCCGATGGAGCGCCGCAGTTCGTTGGCCGGGATCGAGAGCGCGTCACGGCCGCCGATGCTGATCGATCCCGACGTGGGCTCGATGAGCCGGTTGATCATGCGCATCGTGGTGGTCTTGCCACAGCCCGAGGGCCCGACGAACACCACGATCTCGCTGGCGTTCACGGTGAGCGACACGTCGTCGACGGCGGCGGTCTTCTGCCCGGGGTAGCGCTTGCTGACGTGGTCGAGCACGATGTCGACGCCCGCCGACCCCCGTGTGCCCGTCGATGTCCCGGTACTGCTGGTGGTGGTGGTCATGTCAGTCACGCAGACCCTTCGAGGTCGTGAGTCGTCCGATGATCATGTAAACGGCGTCGAGAAGCAGCGCCAGCACGACGATGAGAACCGTGGCGGTGAGCGCCATGGGAATGGCGGTGGGGCTGCCGACCCGGGCGAGTCCGGTGAAGATCAGGTTGCCCAGGCCGGGACCCTTCGCGTACGCGGCGATCGCGAGGATGCCCATCGCCATCTGCGAGCTGACCCGCATCCCAGCGAGCACGGCAGGCCAGGCGAGCCGCATCTCGACGCGTGTCAACATCTGCAGCCGCGACATCCCGGTGCCGCGGGCGGCGTCGACGAGAGCCGGGTCGATCGACGACAACCCGACGATCGCGTTGCGGACGATGGGCAGGAGCGAATAGAGGACCAGGGCGAAGATGCTGGGGATCACCCCGAGTCCGAACACCGGGATGAGCAGACCCAGCAGCGCGAACGAGGGGATCGTCAGGATCACCGACGACACCGAGTTCGCCAGCGCGGCGACCGCCGGGTTGCGATACGTGGCGATGGCGACCGCGAGGGCGATCAGCGTGGCCAGGATGACGCTCTGCACCACCGCACTCACGTGCTGGTAGCTGTCGAACAGGAGCTGACGGCGATGGTCGGTGAAGTAGTCCCACACGTCGTTCACGTCGAGTCGAGCCTCGTTCCTACCCACCCCGGAAGGGGTGCGGCGGCGATGGGAGATCGCGCGACCGTGCGTGAAGGCCCCGGATTCGCCGAGTCTTGACGAGAAGCCACCGGATGCCCCGGAGGGCTCGCGAACCGGGTGTACCGGAGCGTGTTCCCGCCGTGGCTCGTTCGGATCAGTATGCGCCAAACCTTGCCGCCCATCGGCGATCACACGGAACATGCAGGTGGGACCATGTGCGGATGCGTGCTCTGATGTCGGATTCGCCGGTGTCGGGCGCGGGCGCGTCGGCCTGATCTACCGATGAAAGGCACTGTGCTGTGACCACGATCCTCGAACCGACCCACTCCCGCCTCAGCGGCCCGATCACCTCGCGCCCGCGGCCGGCGATCGAGGTGACCAAGTTGGGCCACCACCTCGGGGCGCGGATCGACGGCGTGACCCTCCGACCGGATCTCGACCCCCGCGTGATCGAGGAGATCCGGCGCGCGGTGCTGACGCACAAGGTCGTGATCATCACCGGTCAGCACCACATCGACGACGCCGCGCAGTACGAGTTCGCCGGTCTGCTCGGCACGCCGACGAAGGCGCACCCGACGGTGCTGTCCCGCGGCGAGGACCTGTTGCCGCTGGAGGGTGCGGCCAACTCGTGGCACACCGACGTCACCTTCGTCGACCGCATCCCGAAGATGTCGGTGCTGCGTGCGGTGGTCCAGCCCAGCTACGGCGGCGCGACCATGTGGGCGTCGACCGTCGCCGCCTACGCGGCCCTGCCCGCGCCGTTGCGGGTGCTCGCCGACAACCTGCGGGCGATCCACACCAACGACTACGACTACGCCGAGCACCTCACCGTCGGGGACTCGAGCGACCCCGAGTACCGCGCGGAGTTCACCAAGACGGTCTTCCGGACCGAGCACCCGGTGGTGCGGGTGCACCCCGAGACCGGTGAGCGCGCGCTGACGCTGGGGCACTTCGTCTCCGGTTTCGCCGGGCTCAAGACCTCGGAGTCGGCCGACATCCTGCGGCTGCTGCAGGCACGGGTCGAGCGGCCCGACAACACGTTCCGCTGGAACTGGTCACCCGGCGACATCGCCATCTGGGACAACCGCTCCACCCAGCACTACGGCGTGGCCGATTTCGGCGACGCCTACCGCAAGGTCAACCGCGTGACACTCGCCGGCGACATCCCCGTGGGTGTCGACGGCCGGCCGTCGGTCTCGCTCGCCGGCGATGCGTCGGCCTACTCGGTGGTCGACACCCCGCACCCGGTGTCGGGGTTCGTGCCCGCCAGCGAACGCAGCATCACCGCGCCGATCGACTGACGCGCGTCCGTACCATCGGCGCCACGTCCGTATCCATCACAGACGAACGAGGAGCTGACATGGTCGAGGTATCGCGCACGTTCACCGTCGCCAAGGATCGGGCGGCCGTCGCCGCTTACCTGCGCGACTTCACCAATGCGACGCAGTGGGACCCAGGGAGCCAGGACAACGTCCAGACCACACCCGGCCCGGTCGCGGTGGGCACCGTGTGGCACAACACCTCGAAGCTGGTCGGGGTGACCACCGAACTCGACTACACGCTGGTGCGCGACGACCCCGACCACCTGCGGTTCGAGGGCGTCAACAAAACCGCGACGAGCAGCGACGATCTGGCGCTGGCGGACGCGGGGAACGGCGGCACCCAGATCACCTACCGGGCGAACGTGTCGCTCAACGGCGCGGCGAAGCTGGGCGAGCCGATCATGTGGCTGGTGTTCCAGAAGATCGCCGGTGAGACCGTCCGCTCGATGACGTCGGCGCTGGAGGCGCTGTAGTCCGGGTTCTCCCTTGTCGTCCGTACGACAGTCCGTGAACCGCCACCTCGACGTCCCATCTGTGGGATCGTGCCCATCGTGAATGCTCCGAGCGTGTCCTCGGAGCCCGGGTCGGATGAGGTGTGAAGAGGTACATGGCCGCGGCGAGACGTTCTCGACTGGCGACCGCGCGCCTGCACGAGCCGCATCTGGAGGCGGTGTCGCGCCGCACCATCGGTTTCGCGACGATGAACTTCGGTGTCCTCGGTGTCGTCACCCGCCTCTATCAGGACCCGACCGATGCGGTCGGGATCGTGGTGTGGGTGCTCGCGGGAGCGGCCGTCCTCGCCGGCGCCGTCTGGATGACCACCCGCGTCTTCGTCGACGGCGTGGGTGCGCGGGTGTTCGGTGTGTTCGCCGATGTCGGGACCCTCGCGGTCATCTTCACCATCTCGCCCCGTGTGGACGCTCTGTTCGGTTGCGCGCTCTACGCGGTGACCGGTGCCTTCTTCATGTTCTTCCTGTCGCGTGCCTGGCTCGTCGCCCACATCGCGTTCGCCACGGCGGCCACCGTCGGGTTCACGGTGTGGGCCCTCGCCGAGGGTTCGGGAGTCGCCTACACACTGGCCCGCACGATCATCGTGCTGCTCGTCGTGATCGGACCGACCTTCACGATGGAACTGGCGTGGTCGACCTTCCGGCGCCGCTCGGACCTCGCGGCGACCGACTCGTTGACCGGCGTACACAACCTGCGCGGCATGTGGCAGGAGGCGATACCGATGATCGAGCGGGTCGCCGGCGCCGAGACGTCGGTGGCGTTCGCGGTCGCCGACATCGACGGTTTCAAGAAGGTCAACGACGCCCACGGCCACGAGGTCGGCGACGAGGTACTGGTGCGGGTGGCGCATGAACTCAGCGAACACGTCGGCGACGCCGGGTTCGTGTCGCGCAGCGGCGGTGAGGAGTTCACCCTGGTGGTCGCCGGCCCGACCGCGACGGTGCGCGAGATCGCCACGACGATCCCGACGGTGTTCGACGGTGGGGCCGACGCGCCGTCGGTCACGATGAGCATCGGGGTCGTCGCCGCGCACCCCGCACGGTCGGGGCGGGAGGCTGCGCGCGACGCACGACGACGCGCCGACCACACCATGTACGAGGCGAAGCAGTCCGGCGGCAACCAGATCCGTCTCGCCCTCTGACCCGTCCCGTCGTACCCGCCCGGTAGAACTGGATGATGCGACTCCACGAGGTCATCGAGACGTCGGAGGCGGTCGGCGCCGTACCGGGCCGCCGCGCCAAGATCGACCTGCTGGCCCAACTCATCGCCTCTCTCGACACCGAAGAGGTGGTGCCGGTGGTCGCCTGGCTCACCGGTCGCCCCCGGCAGGGACGGATCGGCGTCGGTTGGCGCACGTTGTCGACCGCGAGACCCGAGCCCGCCGTGGAGCCAGGGCTGTCGGTCCTCGATGTCGACACCGCTCTGACCGATCTGACCACCATCTCCGGTGCGGGCTCGACGGCGCGGCGCCGCGATCTGCTCGCCGGGCTCTTCGGCGCGGCCACCGCGGCCGAGCAGGACTTCCTCGTCCGGTTGCTCACCGGGGAATTGCGGCAGGGCGCCCTGGAGGGTGTGGCGACCGATGCCGTCGCGGCCGCGTTCGACGTCGAGCAGAGCGCGGTCCGGCGTGCGGCGATGCTGTCGGGTGACCTTGCCGTCACCGCCGCGGCGGCCCTGTCGGGGGGCGCGGAGGAATTGGCACGGTTCACTCTCACCGTGGGTCGGCCGGTGCGCCCGATGCTCGCCTCACCCGGAGAGTCCATGGACGCGGCCTACGCCGCGCTCGGTCCCGACGTCGTCGTCGAGCACAAGCTCGACGGCGCGCGCATCCAGGTGCATCGCGACGGCGACGAAGTCCTGATCGTCACCCGCACGCTGCGGGACATCACCTCCGCCGTGCCCGAGCTGGTCGAGTTGGTCCGTGCCCTGCCGTGCCGCTCGGTGGTGCTCGACGGTGAGACCCTCGCGCTCGAGGACTCCGGCCGGCCGCGTCCGTTCCAGGAGACGATGAGTCGGTTCGGATCCGCGGCGGGCGACCTGCTGCTGTCGCCGTACTTCTTCGACTGCATCCATCTCGACGGTGAGGATCTGCTCGATGCCCCGCTCGAGAAGCGCAGGGCAGCACTCGATTCCGTGGCCGGTCAGCACCGGATCCCAGCGGTGGTCCGGCCGACCGCCGAACAGGCCCGCGCGCATTTCGATGCCGCGATTGCCGCGGGACACGAGGGCGCCATGGTGAAGTCGCTCGACTCCACCTACGCCGCGGGGCGTCGTGGCAAGAGCTGGCTCAAGGTGAAACCCGAGCACACCCTCGACCTCGTCGTCATCGGGGTGGAACAGGGCTCCGGTCGCCGCGCCGGCTGGCTGTCGAATCTGCACCTCGGCGCCCGCGACCCCGACGGCGGTCCACCGATCATGGTCGGCAAGACGTTCAAGGGACTCACCGACGAGCTGCTGCGATGGCAGACCGAGGAGTTCCCGAAGCATCGCTCGCACAGCGATTCCCACGCGATGTACCTGCACCCGGAGATCGTCGTCGAGATCGAGCTCGATGGGGTGCAGACCAGCAGCCGCTACCCGGGTGGTGTCGCGCTGCGCTTCGCGCGCGTGTCGCGATACCGGCCCGACAAGGACGCCGCCGACGCCGACACGATCGACGCCGTCCGAGCCCTCCGTGTGGGTGGCTGAGCGCCCGGGGTCAGCGCGTCGTCGTCAGGTCAGCCGCAGCGGTACGCCGCAGTCGGCGAACACCTCGATGATGTGGTCGAAGACCGATCGGTCGCCACGCATCTGCGTCGACAGCTGCTCTCGGGCGACACCGCTGTGGTTCCACTCGAATTCGAACGGCCGATCGTCCGGGGTGCCGAAACCCCCACGGAGACAGTCCGCCAAGGCGTCGAGGTTTGCGCCGAAGTACCCACCGGGACCGTTCACCGCCCGCCCGATCTCGGTGTAGAAATCCTCGGGTGACGTGATCGCGCTGCCGTCGATCTCGTAGCGCACCGGGTCCGAGGAACGGGCGGGGGCATCGGTCATGCGTCCACTATCTCGCAGAACGAGCCGTAGTGGTCACCGGTGTAGTAGTAGTGCGGCGGGGAGGTGAGCGGCGTTCCGCCGGTGACGATCCGACGAGCTCCCCGGGTCGACGCACCGGGGGTCGGCACCGTGTACTCGTGGTAGTAGCTCGACGACTGCGAGGGCAGCACACCCTCGCGATTGGAGAACACGACCCCGTCGTTCTTGGGGTACGGGAACGGACCGCCGGAGTGGATGAGGTCCACCGTCTGCGAGGCCTGCACCGGCAGGTTGGCGAGGTAGCAGTTCGAGATGGCGGCATCGGCGGTGGCAGGCGTCGCGACGGTGATCGCCGCACACGTCGCGAGACCGGCGACAGCGGTCACGATGCGGCTGCGGACGGTCCCGGTACGGAGAGTGGTTAGCATGGGCAATAGTGTGACCGACCTCGGTGACGAACGCTGAGAGTTGGGGTGAACACCACGTGACATACCTCAGCGACGATGTGCCACAACGAGATCGAGAGACTGCTCCATACGGGTCCAGGATGAGCCGTCGGCGGCGGGACGGCCGTACTCCGACAGCAGGGCCACCAGCGAGTCCGAACTCGTCGCCCATCCGTGTCCGTCGAGCCAGTCCTGTGTGGCGAACTGGCCGATGTCGAAGAACAACTCGTCCATCGTGACGCCGAAGGCCGAGGCGTCGAAGTCGGCGTGGTCGGGTTCGAACGGTTCACGAGGGACGTCGAGGATCAGCACGCTGCCCGAGGGCGCGACGGATCCGATGGTGGTCAGCAGGGCCTGCTGATCCTCGGCGCGCAGGTAGGGGAGGAGTCCCTCGGCGAGCCACACCGTGGGGATGTCCTCACGGAAGCCTGCGTTACGCAGGGCGCCGAGCCAGTCGTCACGCAGGTCGCAGGCGACGGTTGTCCGACGAGCGGCGGTCTGTGCGTCGAGTCCGTCGAGGACCTCGTTCTTGAACTCCAGGACCGCAGGCTGATCGACCTCGAACACCGGTGTCCCGGGTGCCCACGGGAGGCGATGGGCGCGCGCGTCGAGACCGGAGGCGAGGATGACGGCCTGCGCGCAGCCCGATGCGGTCGCGTCGGCGACGGCGGTGTCGATGCGCAGGGTGCGCGCAGCCATCATGTCCCGGAGCATCGTCACCGAATCCGCCACCGCCGGGTCGGCGGCGACGACCTCCTCGATCGCCTCGGGGGTGAGGGAGTCGTCGCCCGCGGCGCGGACGAAGGCCTCGGCGAACCGATCGCTGATCAGCGCGTCGGGTCGCCGGGTCTCCAGTGCCCGTCCGAGGGCGACGAGCAGGGCGGTGCGCCCCACGCTGGAGGTGATGGTCCAGGAGTCCTTGTTCGTACGCATAGCTAAATGCTACGCCTGTGTCCCCTGGCCGGTCAGGACGCGATCGGCGGTCGTCGGCGTCGGGGTCGCGGCGATCACCGGGCCGAGCAGCCGGCCACCGTTGAGAGCACGCAGCACCGAGGTGGCACCCGGATAGGTGTTGTAGTAGATCCCGGCGCACTCGCCGATCGCGTAGAGCCCGGGCAGCGCCGATCCGTCGGCGTCGAGAACGCGACCGGTGGCGTCGGTGGCGAGACCACCGAAGGTGAAGGTGATGACACACGCCAGTGGCCAGGCGACGAACGGGGGCTCGGTCAGCGGTCGAGCCCAGTTCGATTTCGGCGGCAGCAGGCCCTGCGTGTGGACCCCGTCGCAGGTGAGCGGATCGAACTCGCCGGGGACACATGCCGAGTTGAACTGCGACACGGTCCATCCCAGTTCCGTGGCGTCGACGTCGATACGTGCGGCCAGCTCGGCGAGGGTCGTCGCGGTGTAGGGCGGTCGGTCGCTGAGCACCGTGCGTGCGATGCCGGGGATGTCGTGGATCCGACTGTCGGCGATGAGGTAGGCGCTCTGGTGGGCGTCGCGCCAGATCCGGTACGCCACCTCCTCGAACGTGTTGTCCGGGGTGTCGGCACCCTCGTCGAGGAAGCGGCGGCCGAAGGAATCGACCACGATCCCATAGGGATAGGCCATCACCAGTGCCTCGGGTCGATTCGAGCGCGCGTCGGTCGGCTCGCCGTGGAACCGGTCGTACTGTCCCGCGGGCGCGGCGCCGTTGCGCATCGCGATCTCGATGCAGCCGCCGTCGTTCGCGAGACCGCCGGGGGAGATGGTCCGCAGTGCCCCCGCGGTCGGCCCGAGGTGTCGTTCACGCATCTCCGGTGACCCCTCGAAGCCGCCCGCCGCGATCACCACCGACGTCGCGTGCACCGTCTCGGGACCGGACGGTGTGTCGACGAGAACGGTCCATCCGCCCTCGTGACGCGTCATGTCGACGACCTTCGCCCGGTAGCGGATCTCGCCGCCGAGGCGCTCGACCGACGCGCAGAGTGCGTTCACGATCGTCGCCCCTCCGCCCTGCGGCATCAGTCGCGGTCCCCGGGAGGTGAGGAAGTAGGTGGAGTCGGTGACGAAACGGATGCCGTGGCCGGTCGCGAGCCAGTCGATCGTCTCGCGGCATCCCGCGGCCAGTGCGGTGATGTGGTCGGCGGGGGTGCGGCCCTCGCTCAGCGCGTGCATCCGATCGGTGAAGTCGACCGACGGGTCGCCGTGCTCGGTGGTGCGGAAGAACGACGATGTCCAGGCCGTGTTCCCTCCCCGACTCTCCACGCTCGAGCGCTCGAGGACGAGCACCCTGGTGCCGGTGCGCTGTTCGAGAACGCTGGTCGCGGCGGAGAGTCCCGCTGCGCCACAACCGATCACGATCACATCGACGTCGTCCATCTCTTCTCCTCGGTCCTCGACGGGTGGTGCGCAATCGACGGGTGGTGGGTCATCGGGGTCTGATGCTGCGGGGCAGGGTGGCGGCGACGAGCGCGGCGGCGCCCATGCACGCGACGCACAGGATGACGACGCCGTTCCAGCCGTGGCTGTGGAAGGTCGCTGTCGCGACCGTGGCCCCGACGCTGTTGGCGACGTAGTAGACGGTCAGGTAGAGCGCCGAGGCCTGGGCGCGTGCCGTGGTCACCGACGAACTGGCACTCGCCGACGCGACCACGTGGCCGGTGAAGAAGCCCGCGGTCACGATCACGAGTCCGACCGCGATGGCGGCGAGGGAGTCGGTCAGCGTCACCAGCGTCCCGATCGCAGCCAGAGCGGCACCGGCGAGGAGGGTGCGATCGACGCCGATGGACCCCGCGACCCGCCCCACGCGCGGGCTGGTGACCGTGCCGACCAGGTAGATCAGGAAGAAGGCGCCGACGGCGCCCTCACTCAGCCCGAAAGGTGATGCCTCCAGCCGGAATCCGAGAACGGTGTAGACGGCGCCGAACACCACCATGAACAGTGCCCCCAGCAGGTAGAGCCGGAGAAGGAGCGGGTTGCGCAGATGGCGGCCGAGTGTCCCGACGAGTTGGCGTGGGGTCAAGGGGGCCGATCGCCGTGGACCGTCACCGGGGATGAGGACACGGAACACGACGGCGCAGAGCATCGACAGGACCCCGAGCACCCCGAGGGCGACACGCCATCCGGCCGCCTCGGCCACGAGACCGGAGATGAAGCGCGACCCCAGGCCGCCGATACTGTTGCCCGACAGATAGATCCCGATGGCGGCCGTCGTATGGCGCGGATCGATGCGATCGGCGAGGTAGGCCATGGCGGTGGCGGGCAGACCCGCCAGCGCGAGTCCCTGCAGTGCTCGCAGACCGATCAGCCACCACGCGTCGGTACACAGTGGGAGCAGGACGCCGATCACCGACGACGTCACGATCGACCCGGTCATCACCGGTACGCGGCCCACGATCTCCGAGAGGCTGCTCATCGGGATCAGGCCGATCGCCACACCGGCGGTGGTGGCCGAGATCGTGAGGCTCGCGATCACCGGACTGACGTGGAGGCCGGATGCCAACTGCGGCAACAGTCCCTGGGTGACGTAGAGGAGCAGGAACACCCCGACGCCGGCGCTGAACAACGCGACCATCGCGCGTCGATGGTCGCGATCGGTCGGGACGAGGAGGGCGGTGCCGGTGCTCGCCGGCGTCGGGACACGAAGGATCACGCCGCCGACGCTAGGTACTCGTTGATCATGCGTCCAATGATCAATCGACCTAACATTCATGCAATGATGCATGAGCGTGAGATCGAGACACCGGTCGACGCCGCGACACTGATGCCCAAACTGGCCCAGTTCGCCGCGGTCGCAGAATCCGAACACATGACCAATGCCGCAGCGGCGCTGGGAGTTCCGCAACCCACGGTGAGCCGGTCGCTCGCACGCCTGGAGGCCGAGCTCGGCACCCAGCTCTTCGTCCGGCAGGGCCGGTCGGTGCGACTCACACCGGCCGGCCGCACGTTCGCCCACCATGTCGCGCGTGCGATCGACGAGATCACCGCGGGGATCGCGCAGACGCTCGACAGCGTGGACCCGGGTCGTGGACGGGTGGCGTTCGGCTTCCCTCTCACGATGGGTGGCGACACCGTTCCCCGGGTGGTTCGCGACTTCCACCGGCAACACCCCCGTGTCTCACTGGATCTCATGCAGGGCAGCGGCGAGGATCTCCTCGACGCCCTGCGGGGCAACAGGATCGACCTGACGCTTCTCACGCCTCCACCGGCCGCACCCGAGATCGAGTCGATCACGGTGCAGTACCAGTACCTGCGCCTGCTGGTGCCGCGGGGACACCGCCTGGCCGATCAACGCCGCGTCCGGCTCGCCGAGGTGCGCGACGAGCCGTTCGTCGGCTTCCCCGATTCGTACTGGATCAGTGCCATCATCCGAGGGCTCTGCGACAGAGCGGGTTTCACGCCGTCCGTGGTGTTCCGCAGCCGTGAGTCCGAGACGATCCGCGGACTCGTCACCACCGGGCTGGGCGTCGCGGTGATGCCCCCGACGGCCGCGCGGTGGCCCGGCGTCGCCGAGCTAGAACTCGTCGACGCCGATGCCTACCGCGAGATCGGACTCGTGTGGCTGCGGGATCGCACCCTGCCGCCACCGGTGGCGCTGTTCCGCGACTTCATCGTGTCGCGTCGCCACCAGTTCTCCGGAGGTCCCCCCGGCAAGGACCGCCTCAGCCCGCGGTGACCTTGGCCGCGCGCTCGGCGAGCGTCTCGCCGCCGATGGACCAGTCGTCCTTGGACACCTCGTCGATGGTGGCCCACACGCTCGCGGGCTTCGCGCCGGTCACCTCGACGTAGACGGCCGTGAGCTTCTCGAGCAGTTCCTTCTTCACCTCGGGCGACTGACCGGGGGTCTGGACGATGTGCAGCAGCGGCATGGCAGATCCTTGCGATGGGAGGGGTCGGGGGCCGAGCGGCCGCTCCGAGTGAACGTTGCCGACGCTAACAGCGGGGTACGCGGGTCGCGCGCCGTGTGGCCGGATTCACATAGCGGGTCGGCTATACCTCGTCGATCCACCGGTTGGCCGCCGATGCGCGAGCGAGCACATCGGCGTGCGGGGTGCCGCGGGTGGCGGTCAGACCGAGCCTCTCGACGAGTGGTGGTCCACCGGTGATCGGCTTCCATCGCAGGACGGGATCGGGTTCGATCGCCGACCGCGGTCGCAGGGACACCAGATCGGGGTTGGTCTGCAGGACGTGCTGGAAGAGGATGTGCCTGCTGGTGTCGGCCACCACGAGCCCGGGTTCCCAGCCGTGCACGCCCAGGGCGGCGAGCAGCGAGCTCGCGAAGAGCGGCGCGGTTGCGGTGTCGAACCACAGCAACCGCTGTGTCACCAGGCGTTCCCACGGCACCGTGTCGACGTCGGCGAACGGGTGGTGCCTGCCGACCACCGCACCGAGCTCCTCGCGCCACACCTCGGCGCCGACGAGGCGTTCGGAGGTCAGCGGGAGCCTGACCAGCCCGAATGTCAACTCACCGTGCTCGAGGAGAGTCGACTGACGGCTCGACCCCGCCGATCGGAGCTCGATGCGGGCGGAGGTCTCGAACTCATCGCGCGCCTGCGCCTCGAGAGCCACCTCCACCAGCTCGACGACGTGGGCCGGCACGCCCGAGCACACGCCGAGCGACCAGGAGTGGCTGGTCCGCACCGCGGCGTCGACCGCGGCACGCAGGGCCGACGGCAGAGAGTCGACACCTTCGAGGAACCGTCGCCCGGCCGGGGTCAGTGTCATCCCGCCGGCAGACCGCGCGAACAGTTCGACACCGACGCGCCCCTCGAGCTTGCGGAGCTGGTGGCTGAGACTCGGTTGTGCCAGGTGGAGCTCTTTGGCGGCCGCCGAGACGCTGCCCTCCCGCACCACGGTGAGGAAGTACCGCAGATGGCGGAACGTGACCTCGTCGAGGTCGCTCATCGGGACCGGTCGCAGGCGCGATGCGACGGGCGCGCGGTTGTCGGGGTCATAGTCATCCGACTATAGCCCGCACCGCAAACGCGTCTTACCCTCTCCCGCCCCGCCGGCGATAGCGTCATGGCCATCGGACCCGTCTGTCGACCCGCACCGATCGGAGAACCCATGTCACCCACACCGACCAGCGCCACCGTCTCGAACGATGTCGTCGGATCCGCGTTGGTCGAGGCCGACCTCGAGACGCCGACCGCAGCGCCGGAGCCGACCCGGTCACGCCTGTCGTTCTGGTTGGTGACCGCGGCCACCGCTCTCGCTCTGGCGGCCAGCGGCACCCCGTCGCCGCTGTACGTCGACTACCAGGCCAAGTGGGGTTTCTCCGCCACGACGGTCACCCTCATCTACGGGATCTACGCCGGTGGCGTCTTGGTGGCGCTGTTGACCATGGGCGGCCTCTCCGACCGCATCGGTCGCCGGCCGGTGATGATCGGGAGCATCGGTGTGCTGGCGGCCAGCATGGTGGTGTTCGTGTTCGCCGACAACGTCGGGTGGCTCTACGTCGCCCGCGCGATCCAGGGTGTCGCGACCGGTGTCTTTACCGGTGCCGCCGGAGCCGCGCTGTCGGAGTTGCACTTTCGTCGTGACCACCGCATCGCCTCGCTGGTGAACAGCACCGCGACGGCGTCGGGCATCGCGTTCGGCGCCGTGCTGACCGGCATGCTCGCGCAGTGGGCGCCCGCCCGTCTGGTGCTGCCCTACCTCGTGGTCGCGGGGTTGTCGGTGCTGGTCCTCATCGGGATCGCCATCTGGGTACCCGAGACCGTCACCGCACGGCAGTCGCTGCGCAGCAGCCTTTTCCGTCTCCAACGACTCAGCCTGCCGGCCGGGATCCGGCGGGAGTTCGCCATCGGCGGGCTCAGCGTGACCGCCGCCTGGTCGGTCGGTGGGCTCTACCTCGCCCTCGGCGGCACCCTCGCCAAAGAGCTCCTGCACGTCAACAACCACCTCGTCGCGGGGTTGGTGATCCTCGCGGTCCAGGGTGTCGGTGGTCTCGGTCAGCTCGTGTGGAACCTCAGCCGCCCGACCGCGTCGATACGCTCGTCGGCGCTGGTGGGGTCGGCCGCACTCATCGTCGGTCTTGTGCTCGCCTCGATCGCTCTCGCGACGTCGAGTTCGGCCGTCTTCTTCATCGGGGCCGTCGCGACCGGTGTGGGATTCGGTCTGGCGTTCATGTCCGGGACCCGTCGCGTCACGCAGGTCGCACCCGACGCCCAGCGCGGTGAGGTGCTCGCGGCGTATTTCGTGATCGCCTACATCGCCATCTCCGTGCCCGCGATCATCGCCGGACTCGTCTCGACGCACCTCGGCATCACCGAGACCTTCTACTGGTTCGCCGGCATCACGTCGGTGATCGCGGCGATCGTGTTCGTCGCCGGGCTGGTCGAGGGCAAGCAATCGATTCGAAAGTGAATCATTCGTCCGACGCTGGTGGATCAGTGTGCGGACCGGCCGCAGCACCGCTCCACCAGCGCGATGATCTGGCCCGAACCGTCTGTTAACCGGCTGGTCACGCACGTGCTGGTGACCTGGATCACGCCGGGTTCGAGAAGCTTGTGGTGAGCAACTAGTTTTCCTAATTTCTCCCTGGGACGCGACGTCGCCTCCCGCAGAACGTGTGTCACACCCATCGGGCAGTTCTGAAGCGGAGTAGGGCTCAAATGATCACCAACATCGATGTGACGTTGCGAGACGGTGGATATCGCAACGGATTCAACTTCACCCTCGACTACGCGCTCGACCACGCGCAGCGAAGCGTCGAGTCGGGTTTCGACTGGGTCGAGATCGCCTATCTGAAGGGATCTTTCGATCCGTCGAAGAGCACGGGGCTCACCGGTCGCGGCGACCCCGACTACGTGCGGGCGCTCGCCGACGCGATCGGACCCGACCACGTCGGGTTGATCGGACACCCCAAGAACCTGACGCGGACCGACCTCGCCGACGCGTACGACGCCGGCGCGCGGTTGATCCGACTGTGTCTGTCCCCGGGGTCCTCGGCGGCCGATCTCGACCTGCTCGGCGCGGCGAAGGGGATGGGATACACCGTGTGCGCCAACCTCACCCGGGTCAGTCGCCTCACGGCTCGCCAGATCGCCGACATCTCCTTCCGCGCCGCCGAGGCCGGCGCCGACGTGGTCTACCTCGCCGACTCGAACGGCAGCCTGCGGCCCGCCGACGTGAGCTCGCTGGTCAATCTCGTGGCGACCGTCGCACCCGCCGCGGCCGGCCTGCACGCCCACAACAATCTCGGATTGGCGCTGGCCAATGCGCTGGCCGCGGTCGACAACGGTGCGACATGGATCGACTCGTCGGTCCTCGGGATGGGCAAGGGGGCAGGGAACCTCATCGCCGAGCAGTGGATCGCCTACCTCGACCGCGACCCGTCGATCGAGTCGACGTCGGTCGACCTCGGTGTGCTGCTGGAACTCTCCGACCACCTCGCCGCCTCGGTGGTGGAGTCGCGTCCCTCGCTGCCCATGACGGATCTCCTGATGGGCCACTTCGACCTGTCGATCGAGCAGCGCGAGCACTTCCGCGGCAGCCACCGCGACTCCGTCGTCGCTGCGCGTGACCTGCAGGGAGTGGCCTCGTGACACGACGCCGCCGTGCGGTCGTGTTCGGTCCGGTACAGCCCGTCTTCGACCCCGCGTTCCTCGATCCGATCACCGACTGGTTGACCGACAACGGGTACGCGGTCGAGGTCCTCGACAGCCTCACCGTCATCGACGACCCGGCGATGACCCTCGCCGACGTCGCATCGGAGTGGGTGCGGCGTCGTCCCGACCTGGAGGCGGCCGATCTGCTGTGCGGCAACGCATTCGGTGGCGCGCTGGTGCAGGTGATGGCCCCGGTGGTGAACCCCGGGGTCGCCGTCCTGGCACTGTCGGCACCGACGGTCGCCGACCGGGTCCTGGGCACACGACTCGCCGAGGTCGCCCGGCACGCGCGGATGGGCAATCTCGCCGGTGCGCTGTGGACGCTCGACGATCTCGTCCGGTCGGAGTCCATGCCGTCCCCGGCCCGGGTCGCGACGCCCACCACGGGCGATCATCTCCAGGCCTGCCGCCGGATCGATCTGGGGATGTCGCTGCTCACCGATCTCGACGTGAGTGCGTCGATCACGTCCCACACCGGTCCGGTCCTGAGCATCGTCGGCGCCCAATCGCGTCTGGTGACCGCCGACCATGTCCGCCTGCCCACCCATGGCGTGGTGGCGGAGATCCCCGATGCGGGTATGCGTCCGCACCGCGACAACGCCGCCGCGGTCGTCGATCTCCTCACCGAGCAGCGGACCTTCCTCGCGGGCAGGACCGATCGCGCGGGCGGGCGACACCATCGAACACACCACATCGACACCCAGGGGGCGGCATGACCAGCATCGCGGTACTACCCGGCGACGGCATCGGACCGGAGGTGACCGACGCGGCGTTGCCCGTCATCGCCGCCGCCGGCCTCGACTGGGATCTCGAGTTCGGCGACGTCGGGTGGAGTTGCTGGCAGAACGAGGGCGACCCGGTACCCGAACGGACGTGGGATCTCATCGACCGGACCGACGGCACGCTGCTCGCCGCGATCACCAGCAAGCCCCTGCGCGAGGCCGAGGCCGAGTTGCCCGACGATCTGCGTGGCACCGGACGGACGTTCGTGTCCCCGGTGATCCAGCTGCGCCAGCGGTTGGGGCTCTACGCCAACCTGCGGCCGGTGACCGACTTCCGCGACGACGCGTTCGCGTTCGAGGTGGTGCGTGAGAACACCGAGGGTCTCTACGCGGGCTTCGACTACCACGGGCTCGACGGCGAACTGTGGGATCTGGTGTCGGCGCACCCCAACGCGGCCGCCTCGGGTGCTGCTGATTCCAGTGTGAGCCTGCGTCTGCAGACCCGCGTCGGCATCGACCGTCTGCTGCGCTTCGCCTTCGAGCGTGCCGTGATCGGCGGTCACCGTCTCGTGACGCTGGCCGACAAGCCGAACGTGTTGCGGCAGAGCAGCAACTTCCTCCGCGGACGGCTCGAGGCGATCGCCGCCGAGTATCCCGGGATCGACACCGAGATCGCCAACGTCGACGCGGTCGCACTGTGGATGGTCAAGAGTCCCGACCGTTTCGGGGTCATCGTGGCCGAGAACATGTTCGGCGACATCCTCTCCGACCTCGGAGCCGGGGTCATGGGCGGGCTCGGTCTCGCCGCCAGCGCGAACATCGGCGACGGTGGCTGCTACTTCGAACCGGTGCACGGCAGTGCACCGAAGATGGCTGGGGCCGGGCGTGCGAACCCGATCGCGATGATCCTGACCATCGCGGGACTCGCCGACCACCTCGGCGAGACCGAGGCCGCGACGCGCATCCGTTCCGCCGTCCGCGCGGTGATCCGATCGGGCACCGCCGTCACCTACGACCTCGGCGGGACGGCCACCACGGGAGTGGCGGCCAAGGCCGTCATCGAGGAGCTGTCATGACCGCCACCACCACCGCGTTCGACGACGTCCTCGAGCGTCTCCGCCACACCGACACCGCGGCGGTCTCCGACGCCCTCGACAGCCTGGGCATCCCCGGCGTGCTGCGCGGGATCGTCTGTCGTGTTCCCGGTGTCACCACGGTCGGCGTCGCGTACACCGTCACCTATGGACCGGTCACCGACACCGGGACCTTCCACAACGCGGCCAACTACATCGACGACGTGCCGGCGGGGTCGGTCGTCGTGGTCGACAACGGCGGCAGCCTCGAGTGCACCAACTGGGGCAACATCCTCACCTCGATGGCACTGCAGCGCGGCATCGCCGGCACCGTGATCCACGGATCCGCGCGCGACGTCGCCGAGATCCGTGGCCACGGCTACCCCCTGTTCAGCACCGGGGTGTCGATGGTGAGCGGGAAGAACCGGGTGATGCTGTCGGCGGTCGGATCCGACGTCGTGATCGACGGCGTGCGGGTGAGTCCCGGTGACGTCATCGTCGGTGACGACAACGGGGTGATCCGGATCCCGCAGGCGATCGCCGAGGCCGTGGCCGATCGTGCGGTACGCGTCGACGAGACCGAACGCGCCATCGCCGACGCGGTGAGCACGGGGATGCGACTCGACGAGGCGCGAGCCCGGTTCGGGTACTCGACCCCGTGGGAGCCGGCGTCGGCGCGGTGACGGATCCGGTCGCGCTCGACCCCGCGCGCCGTCCGTTCGTCGACCTCCATCACCACGCCGGTGTCGACACCCTGCGTCGGCGACGCACCGTGATCGAGACGGGTGAGGCCTACGCGGCCATCGGGGCCTGGGTGGTGGTCAAGAGTCATCTCGTCCCGACGACCGCGGCCGCGTGGGAGGCACGCGCGCGGGGGCTGCCGGTATCGGGTTCGGTGGTCCTCAATCACGGTGTCGGAGGGCTGGATCCGCGCGTGGTCGTCACCGCGGTGCTCGCCCACGGTCCCGACGCCCCGGCTCGCACGGTGGTGTACCTCCCGACGGTGACCGGACACGCACACCCTGCGGGCGGTGGGCAGCGGCCGTTCCATCCCGACGTCGCCGCGCACGCGGCCGGGGTCGCGGTCAGTGACGACGATGGCCACCTCCGGCGCGAGACCCTGGAGGTCATCGCGTGCTGCGCCGACCTGCCGGTCGTGCTGGCGACCGGGCACAGCACGCGCGAGGAGGTCCTCAGGGTCATCGACGCGGCGGTCGCGCGGGGCGTGTCACGGCTCGTCGTCACCCACGCGACCCACCCGATGGTCGGTCTCACCGACACCGACCTCCGCGATCTCGCCGACGTCGAGGGCCTGGCCATCGAACTGACGGGGCTCACCTACATCCTCGGGCGACAACGCCCCGAGCAGTTCTTCGACTCGGTCCGCGCCCATCCGCGGGTACTGCTCAGCTCCGACCTCGGTCAGCCGACCACCGTCGACGTCGTCGACTGGTTGCCCTGGACGCGTGAGTGGATGCGGGCGGGCGGTCTCGGTGACGACGCAGTCCGGTCGCTGCTCGTGACCACCCCGGCGGAACTGCTCGCGCCCTGACCGGGGGCGTCACTACCGGACCGCAGGGTTGGTGACCGGGGGCGCGAGGCGGACGTCGGTGGAGACGATGCGGGAGCCCAGGGGCAGCAGCGAGATGGGGATCATCTTGAAGTTCGCGATACCCAGCGGGATCCCGATGATGGTGAGGCACAGCACGATACCGGTGCCGATGTGTCCGATCGCGAGCCAGATGCCCGCGAAGATCAACCAGATCACGTTGCCCACCGCCGCCGCGGCGCCGGCCGACGGGTCGCGCACGACGGTGCGGCCGAACGGCCACAGGGCGTAGCCCGCGATGCGGAACGAGGCGATCCCGAACGGGATCGTGATGATCAGGATGCAACAGACGATGCCGGCGAGCACGTAGCCGATGGCCATCCAGAACCCGCAGAGCACCAGCCAGATGATGTTGAGGAGTGTCTTCATCACACCAGTGTGCCGATCACCGGCCGTCGCGGCGACGACAGCCGTGATCTACCGTTTGGCCATGGCGAACGCAGTGACCTCGTTGACCAACCGCGTGGTGCGGACCGCGATGCAGCGACCGCGCTCGATGCGCGACCTCGTCGACCTCACCCGGGCCCCGGCCGAGGGGCTGGAGGGCAAGACCGTCCTCATCACCGGATCGTCGTCGGGTATCGGCGAGGCGGCCGCGCGGAAGTTCGCCAAACACGGCGCGAACGTGTTGCTCGTGGCGCGGCGGGCCGAGGAACTCGAGACCGTGGCGGCCGGCATCCGCGCGGACGGCGGGCTCGCACACCCCCTGCCCGCGGACCTGTCCGACACCGACGACATCGCCCGCCTCATCGAGGCCGTCATCGCCGACCACGGGTGCCCAGACATCGTCATCAACAACGCGGGCCGCTCCATCCGCCGCGACGTGCTCGATTCGACCGACCGCCTGCACGACTACCAGCGCACCATGGCGATCAACTACTTCGGCCCGGTGCAGCTCACGCTCGGCTTCCTCCCGGCGATGCGCGAGCGGGGCAGCGGACAGTTCATCAACGTCTCCACCTGGGGTATCCCGATGGGCGCGATGCCGAAGTTCTCCGCGTACGCCGGTTCGAAGTCCGCGCTCACCGCGTTCGGCCGCAGCATCGCCGCGGAACTGCGGGGCACCGGGATCGCGGTGACCACGGTGTTCTTCCCGCTGGTCCGGACCCCGATGATCTCGCCGACCGACGAGTACACCGAGGCTCCGGCGCTGTCGTCGTCGGAGGCGGCACGCTGGCTGATCCACGCCGCGATCCATCGTCAGGCCGAGGTGATGCCGCGGGTCGCGCGGTTCATGCGGCGCGTCGGTGCCGTCTCGACCGACGCCGCGGACGAACTGATCGCGCGCTCGGCGGTCTGACCCTCGGGCGGTCTGTGGCGCGCGCCACATATCCACCGCCCTTCCTGGCACAATGGCGGCCGTGGCGGGAACATCCAACGGATCGCTCGAGCAGCCGGACCAGGTCCGGCTGGCCTTCGAGCGGTTCCTCGCCGACCGATCCACGCGGCGCGACTCGATGCGTTCGGTGGTCCGCGACTCCTGGATGCGGTCCCTGCGCCGTGGCGTCGACCCGGCCGGGTCCACCGTCGCCGACATGACGTCGGCCGATTTCGACACCTATCGTGCCGCGCACCCGATGACCGCGATGCGTCCGCTGGTCCGTTCGCTGATGCTCGACGACATCGGCGGCGCCGGGGTCGTGGTCGCTCTCACCGACGAGGTCGGGCGCCTGCTGTGGCTCGAGGGTGATCACGCGGCCCGCGACCGCGCCGCCGCCATCGACTTCGTCGAGGGCGCGATCTGGTCGGAGGAGACCGTCGGCACGAACGCCCCGGGCCTGGCCCTCGCGGTCGATCGCGGGGTGCAGATCGTCGGCAGCGAGCACTTCGCCGAACCGGTGCAGGAGTGGAGCTGCGCCGCGGCGCCCGTGCACGACCCGGTGACCGGACACGTCATCGGCGTCCTCGACATCACCGGTGGACGACAGGTTGCGGCACCGTTCGCGATGTCGACCGTCCGATCGGTGGTCGCCGCCATCGAGATGCAGATGCGCTACGGCGGAGTCGATCTCGGTCAGATCGCCGGATCGGAGGACACGTCCGGTGCGCGGTTGTCGGTGACCGATGTCGCGGGCCTGCGGGTGGTGCTCGACGGTCGCACGCATCGCCTGAGTCCGCGTCACGCCGAGATCCTGCTGTTGCTCGCCCACCATCCCCACGGTCTCGGTACCGAGGAGTTGGCCGCGAAACTGTCCGACTCCGGCGTCGATGCGGTGACCGTGCGCGCCGAGATATCCCGGCTGCGGCGCGATCTCGGCGCCGAGGTCGTGTTGTCGCGCCCGTATCGGCTCGGTGTGCACATCGATTCCGACGTGCACCGCATGACCGAGCGGGTCCGCGACGGCGACGTCGTCGGCGCGATCGACGAACTGGGCCGCGGCGGGCTGCTCGCCCAGTCGCATGCTCCCGGTGTGGTGGAACTGTTCGAGGAGATCACCGCCGACATCCGTTCGGCGGTGATGCGCGGACACGAACGACGCGCGCTGCAGGCGTGGACCGATTCGGTACACGGGCGTGATGACGCCGCGGCCTGGCAGGCCCTTGCGGCGACGATCGGTCCGAGTGATCCCGGTCATGCGCAGGCGCTGGGACGGGTTGCCCTGTTGGACAGACGCTTCGGGCTCAGCCGCTGAGTGGACCCCCTCGACTCTGGCCAGATCGCGATAGAGCCAGCGTAGGATACGGGTCATGGCAATGAATCTCGACGGGGTACTCGCCGACCGCAGTCGCTGGACGGCCGACGAGTGCTCGGTGGCCAAGGCACTCGAGGTCGTCGGATCGCGTACCGCGATGTTGTTCCTGCGTGAGGCGTTCTACGGCACCACGCGGTTCGCCGACTTCGCCCAGCGCGTCGGCGTGACCGATGCCGCCGCGGCCACCCGACTCAAGCAGCTCGTGTCCGACGGGATCTTCGCCAAGCGCCCCTATCAGGAGCCGGGATCGCGTCCGCGTCACGAGTACGTCCTGACCGACAAGGGACGCGATCTGCTCCCGGTGGTGCTGGCGATGATGGAGTGGGGCGACCGCCACCTCCAGCCGCAGGGCCCGCCGGTCGAGGTCGTGGACGCGGCGGGGGAGCGGGTCGGTGTATCGGTCCGTACGTCGGCCGGCGACGAGGTGGGTCTCGAGAGTCTGCGACTGCGACGAGGGCGCCGTACCTGATCGGACCATGTCTGAATTGACCCTGGTGTAGTCAGGGCCTACGTTGATCGCTATGGTCAACACCAGAGTTCCGGCGTCGGAGACGACCGCCACCCGCCGTCCCGGCGTGGTCCTGTTCGTCCTGTCGCTGGCCGCGTTCATGGCCAGCCTCGACGTCTTCATCGTCAACGTCGCCTTCGACGACATCGGCCGCGACTTCGCGGGATCGGATCCGGCGCAGTCGATCCCGCTCTCCCAACTCTCGTGGATCCTCAACGCGTACACCATCGTCTATGCCGCGCTGCTGGTCCCGGCCGGTCGTCTCGCGGACCGGTTCGGACGCAAGGAGAGCTTCCTGTTCGGGCTCGCGCTGTTCACGGTGGCCAGTGCCGCGTGCGCGGCGAGCGACGGTGTCTGGTGGTTAGTCGCCGCGCGCGTGGTGCAGGCCGTCGGCGCGGCGATCCTCACCCCCTCGAGTCTGGGCCTGGTGATCGCGGCGGCAACCCCGGCCAACCGTGCCCGGTCGGTGCGGATCTGGGCGGCCACCGGCGCGCTGGCCGCGGCCCTCGGCCCGGCGTTGGGCGGCATGCTGGTCGAGGCGTCCTGGCGATGGATCTTCCTGGTGAACATCCCGGTCGGGATCATCGCCTTCGTGGGAGCGCTCATCGTGGTCGACCGTTCGCGTGACGACTCGCCGACCCCGTTCCCCGACATGCTCGGTGCCGCGCTCCTCGCCGTGTCGATCGGTGCGCTCACCCTGGGACTGGTCGAGGGCCCCGACTGGGGCTGGGCCGACCCACGCACCCTGACCGCATGGATCGTCTCGGTGATCACGCTGGGCCTGTTCGTCGTCAGCTCCGCACGCCACAGGTCCCCGGTGATCGACGCGGCGCTGTTGCGCGTCCGCGCCTTCTCCTTCGCCAACGCGACCGCGGTCCTGTTCTCCATCCCGTTCGCGGCCTCGCTGCTGGTGAACATCCTGTGGATGCAACAGGTCTGGGGGTACTCGGCGATCCGCACCGGCTTCGCGGTGGTGCCCGGGCCGTTGATGGTCCCGCTGTTCACCGTCGTCGGACACCAGCTGGCCACCCGTCGGGTACCGATCGGCGTGATCGTCGGGGTCGGCTGCGCGCTCATGGCGGGCGGCGCGTTGCTCCTGGCCGCATCGGTGGGTCAGACACCGGACTACGTGGGCGACATGCTGCCCAGCCTGCTCATCGGTGGCAGCGGCATCGGTCTCGCCCTGCCCTCGATCCTGTCGTCGGCGACCGCCGACCTGCCGCCCGCACAGGCCGCGACCGGCAGTGCCGTGGTCAACATGAGTCGGCAGATCGGCACGGCGCTCGGCGTCAGCATCATCGTCGCCGTCATCGGGACACCGATCGGGTACGCCGCGGCCCACACCTCGTTCACGCACGCATGGTGGACGCTCGCCGCGATCGCGGTCCTCGCCGCGATCGTCGCCCCGGGCATGACCCCTCGACGTTCCCCGGCGCCACCGGTGGCGGCGAACTGAGTCCCGCCGACTCCTCCCGTTCAATGGAACGTTTCTGTTAGTTTGTTCCATATCGGCGTGGGCGTCACGCCGTCGGAAGGAAGTGACGACGTGGTCGCGAACCCCATCGCATCGAGCGAGTCGCGCTGGCGAGGCCTGGCGTCGACCATCCCCGAGGGTGTCGCCACCCCCGCCATGAACGACGCACTGCCCGACGTGGGCAGCCCCGCACCCTGGTCGATCGCCGGCAGAGGGGTGTTCTGGTCGGCGAAGGCGCGTCGCTCCGACCGCGACCTCCTCCCGCCGGCCCTGGCCCGCTTCGCGGTCCCGCTGCTCCGCGTCGGGTTCGGCGTGCGCTACAGCCACACGCCGGTCGGCACCTACAACGAGCTCGGCGGCGTCATCGTCTACGCACGCCCGGGCGGAGTGTTCGGGCACATCCCGTTCCTGCCCGTCGACTCGGCGGCCACCATGCGCGGGGGGCGCGAGAACTGGGCTCTGCCCAAGGTCCTCGCCGAGTTCTCCGGCGACCCGGCCGAGCGCAGCGAGTTCACCGCCTCCGGCGACGGCTGGTCGGTGGGGGTGAGCGTCGGTGACGCCGCGCCCGCTCGCGCCCTCGCGGTACCGAAGGCGCTCGGGTGGCCCATCCTGTCGTCGGTGATCGTCCCGGTGATCAGCGGCATGGAGCAGGTGTTCGCCGACGGGTCACGGGCCCGCACCGGCGCCCTCGACATCCCGGACTTCGACATCACCACCGCCGAGACCACCGTGACCGTGTCGACCACGGGGAGCGAGCCCCTGCGTCGGTTGTTCCCCGATCGCGCCTACCGCGGCAACGTCATCACCTACCGCGACGTCGTGCTCGGAGCTCCCCGCATCCGCTGACCGGTCGGGACCGCTCAGCTGCGCCACGGTGAGTCGGCTGCGGCGAGTTCCATGCGCGTGACGCCGTTGTCGCGCCTCTCCCGCAGCAGCTCTCCGGGCGTCGAATACCGCGGTGCGGCAGCGTCGTTGCGTGCAGCATGGTCGACGATGGCGTCGACCAGCGACCGCACCATCGACAGACGCGGGAACCGGGAGTGGACGACCTCCTCGTGGTCGGCGACGACCTCGGCCTGTCGGCCGAAATCGATCCCCACTCCCTCCCGGACGAGGTAGGCCAGCAGACCGCGGCGTTCGGCGATGCCGGGACTGGTGTGGATGGCGATCGCCTCCCACACCCGGTCCACGTCGTGTGCGCCGACCCCGTGCCGCGTGAGGAGATCAGCGGCCAGGTCGGCACCCTCCACCTCGAATCGCGCGACACCCGGTGCCCTCGTGCCGACGCCGAGATCGTGCATGACGGTGGCGGCGAAGAGCAGTCCGGGGTCGTAGTCCGCGTCGTGCGTGACGTTCTCGTGGTCGGCGAGCAACGTGGCCCACAGGTAGCTGCGGACGGAGTGGTGGAACACCGATTCCGACTCGGTCGACCGGGCGAGGGCGACGGCGGCGACGGCAATCGGGTCAGTGGGGAGATCGAGTGATGTGGTCATGCACGTAGTCCATCGCGACCACGCCGGCCACAACAGTGGCCATCGGGGCACCTCTCGCTCGAAAATGGTCAGCATGACCCATTCCGTCGCGGTGCTCGCGCTACCGAGTGTGTTGCCGCTCGACCTCGGCATACCCATGCAGGTGTTCGGCCTCGATCCGCGCTACACGGTGGTGGTGTGCGCCGACGAGCGACTGGGGCCGACACCTGTCGGAGACGTCGCCATCGTCGGAACCCGCCCTCTCGAGGCGCTGTCGCACGCGCAGACCGTCGTCGTGCCCGGTGTCGCCGATCCCACGGCGCCCATCTCGGGGCCGACCCTCGAGGCCCTGCGGACGGCAGCCGATCGTGGTGCGCGGATGGTCTCCATCTGCACCGGGGTCTTCGCGCTGGCCGCGGCCGGGCTCCTGCGCGGCAGGACGGTGACCACCCACTGGCAGGAGGCCGACCGACTTCGCGATCTGCACCCCGAGGTGTCGGTCGACGCACGACCGCTGTTCATCGACGACGGTGACGTGCTCACCTCGGCGGGAGTGGTGGCCGGGGTCGACCTCTGCCTGCACATCGTGGGGCGCGATTTCGGTGGGGCCGCGGCCAACCAGCGTGCGCGGGCGATCGTTGCCGCTCCACGGCGCGACGGCGGGCAGGCGCAGTTCATCGCCGCCTCGACGCGCGAGCCGCGGGGTGAACGGTTGCGCGACCTGCGAGCGGTGATGACCGCCGACCCCGCACGGCGTCACACGATCGCCGAACTCGCCGCGCGGGTGCCGTGCTCGCCGCGCACCCTGGTGCGCACCTTCGTCGAGGAGACAGGTTCCACTCCGGCGCAGTGGATGGCCGCCATCCGCATCGATCTCGCACGCGAGATCCTCGAGACGACCGACCTCCCGATAGAGCAGCTCGGTGAGCGCACCGGGCTCGGATCACCGTCGGCGACGCGAGCGGCCTTTCGGAAGGTATGCGGCGTGAGCCCCGAGCAGTACCGCCGGACGTTCACCGCCGGTGGCTGACAGCAGTGTTCAGTCGACGACGGGCACGTCACCCAGGTTGGTGACGACGCGGCGCAGCACGCCGAATGCGGTGGCCTGGTCGCGGTCGGCGACGCCGTCGAGCATGGCGGTCTCGACCGACCGGACGGCGACGGTCGCCTTCTCGAGGCTCCGACGGCCCCGGGCGGTGAGCTCGGTCGGCAACACCTTGCCGACGGGCGCCTGATCGGGGCGTCGCACGAACCCGTCTCGCTCGAGCGCCTGCACCAGCACGTTCATCGACTGCCGCGTGACGAACGTGCCCCGCGCCAGCGCGGCCGTCGACAGTCCGGGCCTCTGGGCGAGGAGTTCGAGACACGAGTACTGCGTGACCGTCAGCCCCAGTGGGCGGAGCGCGGACTCCATCGCCGTGCGCAGCGCACTCGACGCCTCCTTGAGCAGATACCCCATCGACGTCTCGAGATCGATGCCCTCTTGACTCATGTCAGTATTCTGACATAGCTTGATGTGTGTCAGGCACCTGACACACATCGAAGGAGAACCCCATGCCCGTCACCGGCCCCGACTTCATCTCCCTGCAGGCCCGCGATCTCGCTGCGTCGCAGGCGTTCTACGAGAAGTACCTCGGTCTGGTCCGCTCGCCGGCCGGCCCTCCGCACGCGGTGGTGTTCACCACGACACCGATCGCCTTCGCGCTGCGCGAGGTCGTCGCGGGCACCGATCTGGAGTCGGTGCCTCAGCCCGGCATCGGGATGGCGCTGTGGATGCACGCCACCGATGTCCAGGCCATCCACGACGCCCTCGACGCCGACGGCCACCCGATCGTCACCGCCCCCTTCGACGGCCCGTTCGGCCGCACCGTCACCTTCGCCGATCCCGACGGCTATCACGTGACGCTGCACGAGAAGGCCTGACACGACGACACCCCGCCGACCGGTGAGGGTCGACGGGGTGTCGTGGTGTGTGGAGCTGAGAGCGTCAGCCCTTCACGTCGAAGCGATCGGCCATCATGACCTTGTCCCACGCCGCGACGAAGTCGTGCACGAACTTCTCCGTCGAGTCGTTCTCGGCGTAGACCTCGGCGACCGCACGCAGCTGCGAGTTCGACCCGAACACGAGGTCGTTGCGGCTGCCGGTGTACTTCTCCGCACCGCTGGAGCGGTCCTTGCCGACGTAGGTGCCCTGCTCGTCACCGACGGGCTCCCACACGGTCTCCATGTCGAGGAGGTTGACGAAGAAGTCGTTCGACAGCGTCTCCGACTTGTCGGTGAACACGCCCAGCTTCGAGCCGCCGTGGTTGGCGCCCAGCACGCGCAGACCGCCGACGAGCACGGTCAGCTCCGGCGCGCTCAACGTCAGCAGGTTGGCCCGATCGACCAGTGCGAACTCCGCGGGAAGGCGATCGCCCTTGCCGAGGAAGTTGCGGAACCCGTCGACCTTCGGCTCGAGGTAGGAGAACGACTCGACGTCGGTCTGCTCCTGCGTGGCGTCGGTACGACCCGGGGTGAACGGCACGGTGATCTCGACACCGCCGTTGCTCGCGGCCTTCTCCAGGGCGGCCGCGCCGCCGAGCACCACGAGGTCGGCGAACGAGACCTGCGCGCCACCGGCGCCGTTGAACGACTCCTGGATCGACTCGAGCGAACGGATCACCTGGGCCAGCTCGTCGGGCTCGTTGACCTCCCACCCGGCCTGCGGCTGCAGGCGGATGCGACCGCCGTTGGCGCCACCGCGCTTGTCGCTGCCGCGGAACGACGACGCCGCCGCCCACGAGGTCTTGATCAGCTGCGAGATGGTGAGACCCGACTCGAGGATCTTCGCCTTGAGTGCCGCGATGTCCTCGCCGCCGATGAGCTCACCGGTGACCGCGGGGATCGGGTCCTGCCACAGCAGTTCCTCGGTGGGCACCTCGGGTCCGAGGTACCGGACGACGGGTCCCATGTCGCGGTGGAGCAGCTTGAACCAGGCGCGCCCGAACTCGTCGGCCAGCGACGAGGGGTCGGCGAGCCAGCCGCGCGTGATCTCCTCGTAGATCGGATCGACGCGCATCGCCATGTCGCTGGTGAGCATCATGGGCGGGTTCTTCTTGCCCTCGACGTGGGCGTCGGGGACGAGATCGGTGGCGGCGCCGTCCTTCGGACGCCACTGATTGGCGCCACCGGGGCCCTTGTGGACCTCCCACTCGTAGCCGTAGAGCGTCTCGAGGTAGGAGTTGTCCCACTGGGTCGGGGTCGCCGTCCAGGCACCCTCGATGCCGCTGGTGATCGTGTACTCGGCGTTGCCGGTACCGAAGCTGTTCTTCCAGCCCAGACCCATCTGCTCCAGGGGCGCACCCTCGGGCTCGGGTCCGATGTACTTCTCGGGATCGCCCGCGCCGTGCACCTTGCCGAAGGTGTGGCCACCGACGACCAGCGCGGCGGTCTCACGGTCGTTCATGGCCATGCGGCCGAAGGTCTCGCGGATGTCGTTGGCCGACAGCTGCGGATCCGGGTTGCCGTTGGGGCCTTCGGGATTGACGTAGATGAGGCCCATCTGCACGGCGCCCAGCGGCGTCTCGAGCTCGCGGTCACCGGTGTAGCGCTCATCGCCCAGCCAGGTCTGCTCGGGACCCCAGTAGACGTCCTCCTCGGGCTCCCAGCGATCCTCACGACCACCGGCGAAGCCGAAGGTCTTCAGGCCCATCGACTCCAGCGCGACGTTGCCGGTGAGCACGATCAGGTCGGCCCACGACAGGCTCTTGCCGTACTTCTGCTTCACGGGCCATAGCAGACGACGCGCCTTGTCGAGGCTGGCGTTGTCGGGCCAGCTGTTGAGCGGGGCGAAGCGCTGCATGCCGGCGCCCGCGCCGCCGCGACCGTCGTGCACGCGATAGGTGCCGGCCGAGTGCCAGGCCATGCGGATGAAGAACGGGCCGTAGTTGCCCCAGTCGGCGGGCCACCAGTCCTTCGAATCGGTGAGGACCTCGGTGATGTCGGACTTCACCGCGGCGAGATCGAGGCCGCTGAACGCCTCCGCGTAGTCGAAGTCCTCACCCAGCGGGTTGGCGACGGCCGGGTTCTTCTGCAGGATGCCGAGGTTGAGGGCGTTGGGCCACCAGCCGCGGTTGGTGTTGCCACCCTCCACCGGCGCGGCGTTGCCGTGCACCACCGGGCATCCGCCCGACGCGTGGTCGGCGGGCTGCTCCTCGTTCATCTCTTTTTCGCGGGTTTCGTGGGCTTCGGTCACGAGATTCCTTCCGGTGATTGACAACTGGCTGTAGAGCAGACGGGCTCGCGATGAGGTATCAGGTTCGCGCCCGGCGTTCGATGGTGCACTGCGGGCAGTGGCCCCAGTAGATGACCTCGGCTTCATCGATCTCGAAGCCGTTGCTGGTCGATGCGGTGAGACACGGCGCCTCGCCCACGGCGCAGTCGACGTCGGCGATGGCGCCGCACGAGCGGCACACGACGTGGTGGTGGTTGTCGCCGACGCGTGACTCGTACCGGGCGACCGAGCCGGCGGGCTCGATGCGGCGTACCAGTCCGGCGCGCGTGAGGGCACCGAGGACGTCGTAAACCGCCTGGCGCGACACCTCGGGCAGAACGGTCCGCACCGAGGTGAAGACGGTGTCGGTGTCGGCGTGAGGATGGGCTGCCACCGCGTCGAGGACCGCCACGCGCGGACGCGTCACGCGCAGCGACGCTGCGCGCAACATCTCCGTGTGATCGATCGCCGGGTGCACGCCACCACTATGCGCGACTTTTCTGGAATGAGTCAAGAGTGTGGGCGATGAACTTTTGGTGTCGACGGGTAGGGCCTGACAAATCTCGTTGGCTAATCGGCGACCGGTCGACACAATCAGCAGATCACCGTGGAAGGGGGTGACGAGCTGTGACAACCGATGGCGACGAGGTGAAGCGGGTCGCCCCGCCGGAGGCGCTCACGTCTGTGGCGACCACGGCCGACGCCCCGGAACTGCTTGTGCTGCAGCGGTGTTGCTGGGTGGCCGAGGCGATCGCGAACGACACCCTCGACATCCCGCCACTACACGAGACACTCGCCGACGTCGTCGCCTGGATCGGTGACTGGACCGTGCTGACCGTTCGGGACGGGTCACGCATGATCGGTGCCGTGCGTGGGCGTCTCGTCGGTGACACGTGGGAGATCGGACGCCTCATGGTGGCGCCGGACATGGCCGGTCAGGGCCTCGGCCGTCGGTTGCTCGCACAGGTCGAACGAATCGCCCCTCAGACCACCGCCGCCTTCGAGCTGTTCACCGGGGCGAAGAGCGTCCGCAACCTGGACCTCTACCGCCGAGCCGGCTACGAGATGGTCGACACGACGGTCCCGACCGGTCACATCACGGGCGCGGTCACCCTGCGCAAACCTGCAGGCCGAGCTGCCGGTGAGCAGTGATCAGGCGAAGCGCGCGGCGAGCCGCTTGAGGGTCTCGGTGATGCCGTCGCCGTTTTTCTTGTCGTAGCCGGTCAGCGTGAGCGCGGCGGGGAGCTTGGCGGTGCCGTAGTTGAACGACTCGGTCACCGTGGTGACACCGGGTGTCTTCTCGTCGAGTTCCCAGCGCCACTTGTGGCCCATCGGGTGCTGCCACTCGACGACCTTGTCGGGAACGATCTCGGTCGCCTTCGAGGTGATCTTGTAGGGGAAGCCGAACTGCTTCATCCCGACGCTGAACTTCGCGCCGGTGGTCAGGCGGTCGGGGCCCTTCACGGCGGTGTCGCGCACGGTGCCCGACCCATCGAGCTCGTGGTGGCGGTGCGGGTCGGCGACCAGGTCGAAGATCTGCGACGCCGGCGCGTTGACCTGCACCTGGCGGGCGACGATCTTCGGGCCGATGTCGACAGAGGTCACGGTGGAGTTCGTCATGTCCCTCACGCTACGCATCCGCTCCCACGATGCAACGGGCTTGCAACGTCGCTCGGCGTAGCGTTTGTGGTGCACATCACAAGTACCCCGTGCAGTGATGACGACAGCTGTCGTCCCAGGATGCGCGGGTCAGGACAGGGAGGTCCAGACATGGCAGTGTTCGCCAACCCCGGAACCGACGGCGCGGTGATGAACTTCGAGTCGCGCTACGACAACTGGATCGGTGGCAAGTGGACGCCGCCGGTGAAGGGTCAGTACTTCGAGAACCCGTCGCCGGTGAACGGCAAGACGTTCTGTGAGGTCGCCCGCTCGACCGCCGAGGACATCGACCTCGCCCTCGACGCCGCCCACGCCGCCGCTCCCGCGTGGGGCAAGACCTCGGTCGCCGAGCGCTCGCTGGTGCTGCTGAAGATCGCCGACCGCATCGAGGCGAACCTCGAGAAGATCGCCGTCGCCGAGTCGTGGGACAACGGCAAGGCCGTCCGCGAGACGCTCGCCGCCGACATCCCGCTCGCCGTCGACCACTTCCGCTACTTCGCGGGAGCGCTTCGCGCGCAGGAGGGTTCGCTGTCACAGGTCGACGAGGACACCGTCGCCTACCACTTCCACGAGCCGCTCGGCGTCGTCGGCCAGATCATCCCGTGGAACTTCCCGATCCTCATGGCGGTCTGGAAGCTCGCCCCGGCACTCGCCGCGGGCAATGCCGTCGTGCTCAAGCCGGCCGAGCAGACCCCCGCGTCGATCCTGTTCCTCATGTCGATCATCGGCGACCTGCTCCCCGACGGTGTCGTCAACATCGTCAACGGCTTCGGCGTGGAGGCGGGCAAGCCGCTCGCGTCGAGCAACCGCATCCGCAAGATCGCGTTCACCGGTGAGACCACGACCGGCCGCCTGATCATGCAGTACGCCTCGGAGAACATCATCCCGGTGACCCTCGAGCTCGGCGGCAAGAGCCCGAACATCTTCTTCGCCGACGTGATGGCCTCCGACGACGGGTTCCGCGATCGCGCGCTGGAGGGCTTCACGATGTTCGCGCTGAACCAGGGCGAGGTGTGCACCTGCCCGAGCCGCGCGCTCATCCAGGAGTCGATCTACGACGAGTTCATCGATCTCGCCGTCACCCGCGTCGAGAAGATCAAGCAGGGCAACCCGCTCGACACCGACACCATGATGGGTGCCCAGGCCTCCAACGATCAGTTCGAGAAGATCGTCTCGTACCTGAGCATCGGTCAGGAAGAGGGCGCGAAGGTGCTCACCGGCGGTGAGCCGCTCAAGCTCGACGGCGATCTCGCCGGCGGTTACTACGTGAAGCCGACGGTGTTCGCGGGCAACAACAAGATGCGCATCTTCCAGGAGGAGATCTTCGGCCCCGTGCTCTCGGTCGCGACGTTCTCCGACTACGCCGAGGCCATGTCGATCGCCAACGACACCCTCTACGGGCTCGGCGCGGGCGTCTGGTCGCGTGATGGTGCCACCGCCTACCGCGCGGGTCGCGAGATCCAGGCCGGTCGTGTGTGGACGAACACCTACCACGACTACCCGGCACACGCGGCCTTCGGCGGCTACAAGGCGTCGGGCATCGGGCGCGAGAACCACCTGATGATGCTCGAGCACTACCAGCAGACGAAGAACCTGCTCGTCGGCTACGCCCAGGGAGCGAAGGGCTTCTTCTGATCCGCTCGCGCCACCTGCACTACGAAAGAGACCGTGATGACTGCTGCTACCGACAGGGTCGTCGCCACTGACTCCGCCGTGGAGCTCCTGACCAAGTTGTCGGAGCTCCACGGCGGCCTCATGATCCACCAGTCCGGTGGATGCTGCGACGGCTCGGCCCCGATGTGCTACCCGGCCAACGAGTTCCGCGTCGGGCAGCGCGATGTGCTGCTCGGCGAGATCGACCTCGCCGAACCCATTCCCGCCGTGCGGGTCTGGATCCAGGGCGATCAGTACGAGGTGTGGAAGCACACCCAGCTGATCCTCGACGTGGTGCCCGGCCGAGGCGCCGGGTTCAGCCTCGAGGCACCCGAGGGAGTGCGGTTCCTGGCTCGCTCGCGGGTCTTCAACGAGGCCGAGAACACCTGGCTCGACGCATGCCCGCCGCGGCGGGGAGCCGAGTTCGCGACCTGAGTGAAGCGGGTTCACCCACGTGACCTGCACCGCCGCCCCGGTTCGTCTGTGACCAAGACGACCGGGGCGGTCTGCGTCCCGGGGTCGCGCGGCACGGTCCGGCGGCTCACGATGTAGCGATGACCGTCGATGACCTGCCCGTTGTCTCGCACGACCTCGTGCTGGCGACCGGCGCCGCCGTCGAGGTGCTCACCGCCCTCACCGAGGTCCACGGTCAGCTCCTCATCCACGAGGCCGGCGGAACCTGTGCCGGGTCGGACCCCATGTGTCACCCGGTGCGCGAGTTCCGCGTCGGCCTTCGTGACGTGGTGGTCGGCGAGATCGCACTCCCCAGCCCGCTGCCCCCGACCCAGGTGTGGGTGTCGCCCGAGCGACACGACCTGTGGCACGACGCCGAGATCGTGCTCGGAGTCGCCGCCGGCCGCGGGTCGGGGTTCAGCCTCGAGGCGCCCGACGGCATCCGATTCGTCGCGCAACCCTTCGCCGGGCCCGGCATCGACCGCTAGGTTGGAACCGCCCACGACTCGAAGATGTCGGGTCGGGGTAGGAGAAGTCGATGTCGTCTGTGCGGGGCAAGGTCGTCCTCATCACCGGTGGTGCTCGCGGGATCGGATGCGAGACCGCGCGAGCGCTGGTCGGGAAGGGCGCGAAGGTCGTCCTCACCGATCTCGACGAGGGACCGCTGGGGTTGATCGGCGAGGAACTGGGATCCTCCGCGGTCACCGTCGTCGCCGATGTCACCGATCTGGCGGCCATGGAACGCGCCGTCGCCGCCGGCATCGAGGCCTTCGGTGGGATCGACATGGTCCTCGCGAACGCCGGCATCGCCAGTTACGGGTCGGTGCTGAACACCGATCCGATCGCGTTCCGCCGAGTCGTCGACATCAACATCACCGGTGTCTTCCACACCGTACGCGCGGCGTTGCCCTCGGTGATCGAACGCAAGGGATACATCCTCGTGGTGTCCTCGCTCGCCGCGTTCACCCCCGCGCCCGGCCTCGCGGCCTACAACGCGAGCAAGGCCGGTGCCGAGAACTTCGCCAGCGCGCTGCGTCTCGAGGTCAAGCATCTCGGCGTCGACGTCGGTTCGGCGCACATGTCGTGGATCGACACCCCGCTCGTTCAGGACGCGAAGAAGGACCTCACCGCGTTCGCCGAGATGCTCGACGCGCTGCCCGGTCCGCTGAGCAAGACCACCACCGTCGACAAGTGCGTCGACGCGTTCGTCGCCGGACTCGAGAAGCGCAAGCGCCGCGTGTTCGTCCCCGGATGGGTCGGTGCCATCGGATGGCTGCGCAACGTGATCACCTCGCCCATCGGCGAGAAGTCTTCTCTCGCACAGGCTCCCACGGTCATCCCGAAGATGGACGCCGAGGTCGCGGCCCTCGGCCGCTCCACCAGCGCGCGCAACATCGACAGCGGTGCGGTGGTCGAGAGCGACCACTGAGCGCGCAGGCTCTCAGTCGGCCGTCGCCGGCGAGCGGCGCAACAGCACGACAGCGACAGCTGCACACGCGGACGTGGTGATGACCGCACTCACGATCGCCGTTGTCGTGGTGGCGGCGTAGCTGAGATCTCCGAAACCGGAGAAGCCCTCGGCATCGGTGAGCGGCGTGTACGCGGTCCATCCCGCGCTCGTTCCGGTGGTCCGCGTCAGGAGTGGCAGTGCGACGAGGGCGCCGACGACCGTGGCGCCGTGCGGGCGGGCGTCGCCACGAACTGCCGCCACCAGCGTGGCTCCGACCACCACCGGCACCAGGAAAATGCCTGCGAACGCGGGGATCATCGACGACGTGTCGCCGTCGAGGAACTGGGACGCCGTGAGGATCGTCAGCGCGATGAGCGCTGCGCAGACGGCGGCCGGTGCCCGCCGACCATCATCACGACCGCTCGTGAGGATCGCGACCGTGGCGCCGAGAGCGATGAGTCCGGCGATCACAGCGGCCTCCACGGCGCCGCTCGCGGACGCCCCGTCGGCGCCGTGTGATGCGACCGCCGCCACGGCCGCGAGCCACACGAGGCCGCGGCGGCCCGGTGTCGCCACGGCGACGACGATCGCCACGGCCACGAGGAGGTAGCCACCGAGGAAGGTGTGGAGGCCGGTCGCGCTGGTCATCGACGAGCTGATCCACCGCAGGAACCACCAGAACACGAGCGCGCCGGCCACGAGCACCATCGCCGCGATCGCGGCCGGCCGAGCGGGTGGTCGACGGATCGGTTCGGACAGGCGGGGTCGAAGTGTGACGGCCAGGAGGACCACGGCGATGACCACGAGCGCTGCGCCGACGACGAGCACCCGGTCGCCGGCGAAGACGGTGACCGATCCCCTCGACGGAAGATAGTCCGCGTAACGGCGGGGCGTGGGGTCCTCCCTGCGCCGGATCGTTCCCAGCGCGGGCACCACGAACGACCCGAGGACGAAGCCGGCGACGGTGCCCGTGAAGGCCGAGCGGCGCGGGTCGGTCCGGGTGATCGCGACGATGCCGCCGAGGACACCGCCGGCCCCGATCGTCCTCACGACTGCCGGAGCGTCGAAGAGTGCCGCGCCGACCAGAATGACTGCCCCGATGGTCATCCCGACGACGGCGACACGAATCCGTCGGGACGCCGACACCACCGCCAGTGCCACGAGTCCACCGACCGCGATCGCCGTGGGTGTCGAATCGAGCGGGAATCCCGGAGGATCGACAGAGAACCCGAATACATCGCCACCGGCCGTGGGCGCTGTGAGGACCGCGCCCGCAACAGCTCCGACGACTGCGGCGCTCGCGGTCGCCGCGATCTGTCGACGATCCAGGTGGACCATCGGTCAGAGGCCGACGAGTTCGGCGCTGATGTCCCAGACGCGTTCGGCCAGTGCCATGTCCGTGCTCTGGCGGCTCGAGGTCGCGGGCTTGCGTTTGGCGAAGTAGCCACCGGGCTCCCAGTCGGAACCGGGTGTCGAGGTGGCCAGCCACACGAGCGTGTCGGCGCCCTTGCTCGGTGAGATCGTGACGAGGTTCTTGATGACGGGGGTGTGGTAGGCGAATCGCATGAAGTGGGTGGTGTCGCTGGCGAAGTTGGTGCCGACGATCCCGGGATGGAACGAGGCCGCGGTGATCCCGCGGTCGCCGTATCGCCTCTGCAACTCACGGGTGAACAGGATGTTCGCCAGTTTGGCGTCGCCGTAGGCCCTCTCGGGCGAGTACCCCTTCGCGTTCTGGAGGTCGTCGAGGTCGAGTCGACCCCATTGCTTGGCCGCGACACTCGCCGACTGGATCACACGTGCGTTGCTCTCGGCCAGACGGTCGATGAGCAGGTCGGTCAACAGGAACTGTGCGAGATGGTTGACCTGGAAGGTCTTCTCGAACCCGTCGACGGTCACTTCGCGATCGCCCATGATGCCGCCCGCATTGTTGGCCAGCACGTCGATCCGTGGGTACTCAGCCAGCAGGGTCGCCGCGAGGTCGCGCACCTGGGCCAGCTCGGCGAAGTCGGCGACGTGATGGGGTACGCCCAGTTCGCGTGCCACCGCCGCGGTCTTCTCCGGTGATCGGCCGACGAGTACGACGTCGTGGTCCGGGGCGAGTACACGCGCGGCGGCGGCCCCGATCCCATCGCTGGCGCCGGTGATCACGATCGTCTCGCGTGGTGTCATGGCGCCCATCGTGTCAGGCGGTGACGGGGGCGTTCTCGTGCGCCGTGCGGGCGAGGACGACTCCGGCCAACGCGACCCCGACGACCATCAGTACGCCGACGTAGCCGACGACGCCGACCCATCCGGCGGCGGTGAAGGCCAGGCCGCCGAGCGCGCCGGCGACCGAGCTACCCAGGTAGTACCCGAACAGGTACAGCGACGAGGCCTCGGCGCGATGATCGCTCGCCCGGGCTCCGACCCAACTGCTGGCGACCGAGTGGGCCCCGAAGAAGCCCGCGGTGAAGAAGAAGATCCCCACCAGTGTGCTCGGCAGCCAGTCGGGGACGGTGATCACGAGTCCCGCCACCATCACGGCGATCGAGATCCACAGGACCCGACCTCGTCCGTGCCGGTCGGACATGCGGCCCGCGTAGCTCGACGAGAACGTACCGGCGAGATACATGACGAACACCAGGCTGACGATGCTCTGCGGCAACGAGAACGGCGAATCCAGGAGCCGGTAGGCGAGGAAGTTGTAGACGGTGACGAAGCCACCCATGAGGACGAACGCGAGGCCGAACAGGCACAGCATGGGTACATCACGAAGATGTCCGGCGAGGTTGCCCACCACGATTCGCGCGGTGACCCGCTGCGGCACGAAGTTCCGCGACGGGGGGACCAGCCGGATGAACACGATCGCGAAGCCGAGCGACACCAGGCAGGCGATCTCGAGCGCCCACCGCCAGTCGACGACATCGGCGGCCAACCCCGGCACGAGGCGCCCGGTGAGGCCACCGATCGTGGTACCGGAGACGTAGTAGCCCATGGCTTTTCCGAGTGACGGGCCGTCGATCTCCTCGGCCAGATAGGCCATCGCGACGGCGGGGACACCGGCACACAGCACACCGACGAGAGCGCGTCCGGCGAGCAGCACCTCGATGTTCGGTGACCACGGCAACACCAGTCCCAGCACCGAAGCCGCGACCGCCGAGATCACCATCACGCGCACGCGTCCGTAGCGCTCGGACAGCACACTCGCGGGGATGATCGTCAGTGCAAGGAGACCGGTGGTGAGCGACACGGTCAGTGCCGAGGTGGTCGGCGAGACCCCGAAGTGGTCGGAGAAGACCGGCAGCATCGCCTGCACGTGGTACATCGCCATGAACGCGGCCATACCGGCCGCGAACAGCGCCAGCGTCGCCTTGCGGAACTCCCTCGATCCGGCTGGATGGCCGTCGAGGTCCGTCACAGCTGGGCTGGGCGTGCGCACTGCTGAACTCATGTGGCTCAACATTTCCACCCGACTGTTCGGAAAGGAAATGAATCGTTTCGAGGTTTGTCATGCACTATTGGCATATAGCCTGGTCAGGGTGCAGTCGGATTTCGAGTGGTTCGTGGATCTCGCGGAGATCGAGAACGTGAGCGTCGCCGCGCAGCGGCTCCACGTGTCGCAGCCGACGTTGTCGCGTGCGCTGGCGCGACTCGAACGCGAGGTCGGGGCGACCCTGTTCGACCGACGTGGCAAGCGACTCGCCCTGAACGACCGCGGCCGCGTCTACCTCACGCACTGCCGTCGGGCCCGGGCCGAGATGGAGGCCGCGCGGCATCAGATCGCCGACATGCTCGATCCCGTGGAGGGCACCATCCACCTGTCGTTCCTGCACTCGTTCGGTGTTCGGTTGGTGCCCGAATGGATCGGGGCGTTCCGGCGCGACGCCCATGTGTCGTTCACCTTGAGCCAGGACGCCGCCGAGACGGTCGTCGGCCGTGTTCTGTCCGGCGAGGCCGATCTGGCCGTCGTCTCCCCGCGCCCGCGCAGTACCGATGTCGCCTGGGCGCCGCTCATGCAGCAGCGCCTCGGACTCGCCGTACCGCGCGATCATCGCTTCGCCACCCGATCGGAGGTCGCGTTCGATGAGGTCGCCTCCGAGCCGTTCATCGCGATGGCCCCAGGGTTCGGTATGCGGCGCATCCTCGATGAGCTCTGTGCCGCCAATGACTTCCGACCCGACATCACCTTCGAATCCAGCGAGCTGGGCACCATGGCCGGTCTCGTCGGAGCCGGCCTCGGCGTCGCCGTGTTGCCCATCGAGGACGACGCGCAGACCCCGGCGACCGTGTCGCTCATCCCGCTGTCGGGGTCGCAGACCACTCGCGAGATCGGGCTGATCTGGCAGCGTGACCGCGCCCTGCCGCTGCCGGCCGCACGGTTTCGTGACTTCGTCGTCGAACGGTGCGCCACCGGTTCATGATCGACGGATGGACGTCTTCCGCACCCCTGACAATCGTTTCGAAAATCTTCCCGGCTGGGACCACGAGCCCCGGTATGTGGAGTGGGAGGGAATGCGTGTCCACTACGTCGACGAGGGCGCGGGCGATCCGATCGTGCTCTTCCACGGCGAACCGACGTGGAGCTACCTCTACCGGAAGATGATCGGCCCACTGTTCGATGCCGGGCACCGCGTGATCGCCTACGACCACATCGGTTTCGGACGTTCCGACAAACCGACCGACCGCGACTGGTACACCTACAACCGGCATTCCGCGGTCGCCGATCACGTGCTCGATGAACTCGGTGTCGACAACGCGACCGTCGTCGTGCAGGACTGGGGCGGGCCCATCGGGCTCCGCTGGGCGACCGAGCACCCCGAACGTGTCGCGCGACTGGTCATCATGAACACCGGCCTGTTCACCGGCAGGGTCAGCAAGGGGTTCCTCGCGTGGCGCGACTTCGCCGAGCGCACCCCGGACCTCCCGGTGGGCACCATCATCGGTGGCGCGACCGCCACCGACGTGCCGCCCGAGGTGATCGCCGCCTACGACGCGCCGTTCCCGACCGTCGAGTCGAAAGCCGGCGCCGCACAGTTCCCGCTGATCGTGCCCGTCGATGCCGACTCGGTCGGCGCCGACGTCCTCACGCGGGTGTCGGACGACCTCAGCCGGTGGCAGAAGCCGGTGCTGGTGGCGTTCTCCGACAGCGATCCCGTGTTCCCGCACCCGCGGTCGGGCCAGGTGTTCACCGACCTCATCCCCACGGCGGGAGAACAGGTCACCATCACCGGCGCCGCCCACTTCCTCCAGGAGGATCGCGGCGAGACCATCGCCGCAGAGATCATCTCGTGGATGGGTGGTTCCTGACCGCACGAGACTTCGCCGCAGGGCCGCTCTTAGGTAGTTCCACGCTGTTTCCTGGACCGCGGCGGTGTGACGGTGGACCGATGAGAATCCGAACAGCTTCGTGGTTGCTGGGCATGGTGGTGATCGCGATGACAACCGTGGGATGCGGTGCGCCGGATCGGAGTGCGGAGGCCGCGCAGCTGGAAACAACGCTGGGATCGATTCCCGGCGTGGAAAGCGCAGACGTCTACTACACGAACGGTTTCGACAGCGGGTACACCGTCGACATCAAGGTCATGATGCCCGGCGCCGACGACCGGCAGGTCGTGGCGATGGTTCGTCGGATGAACGCCGAGATGGGCAACGAGTTCGACGACTACGGCACACCGGTCACCATCGGCATCGGAGACAACGTCGTCATCGAGTCCGGAGGCCGGTTCACCCCTGAGGGCGCTGCCGCAGACCTCGCGACGGCGCGGGTGGCGCAGACTGGAGTGGCAGCCGGCTGGATCACGGTGTCCCATCGCGAAGGCGGTCCATCGATCGACATCACAGATGCTGCTGATCCTGTCCACGCTGCGACCGTGATGTCTGCGGCATTCGGCTCGGCGCGTGGAGAGATCGACGTGATGCCACGAGAGCCTGGCTCGCAGCTGCGGTGGCTCGTCAACACCCCCGTGTCGGACAGGCACATCCACGATGCGGCTGCGCGCATCGACACACTCGGTACCCCGGTTGCCGCCGTCACGGTCGACGACGGAGGCATCGCAGAACTCTGGATCGATGCCGGTACCGAGACGAACGCCCACGCGACGGTGAGCGCGGTCATCCACTCTCTCGGTGCCGGCAGAAACCGCCCGTTGCGCCTCCACTGGAGGGTGTCGCCTGCCGTCGACACCTGGGAGAGAGACGCGAGCGGTTCGGCGTCCGTCGGTACATGCGACGAGACGCGGACCGACCGCGCCGCTGACCCGCGCACCGATTTCGAGGCTGCGTCCGTCGCACTGGAGCGACGCATACGAGCCGAGTACGAGACCTGCCGGAAGTAGCGCTTGACCGCGCTCCGCGGAGCGCGGTCAGGCGGCGATGGGTGTGGTGTGTTGCCCGGTGCGCCATTCCCAGGCGGCGTAGAGGACTTCGAGGGTGTAGCCGAGGTCGAGTGCTCCGCCGCCGACCGGTTCGATCGCGTCGGCGGCGATCATCGAGTCAGGTCGCCAACTGTCGGGTGCGGTGATTGTTGGTGCGGTGTCGATGGCGGTGCCGCTGGGCGTGTGGAACGTGAACTGCTGATCGCCGACCGCGCGGATGGTGAACTCGCCGTTGTGTAGTGCCCGGTGGTGGGTGGAACACAGCATGATCAGGTTGTCGGGGTCGGTGCTGCCGCCGTCACGCCAGAACCGCACATGATGGGCGTGCAGATGACGTGTGCGGCCACACGCGGGATGGCGGCATCCACGATCACGGTCAGAGACCAGCCGCAGCAGGGTGTGCGTGGGGAGCCGTCGTTTCCGGCCCCACCGCAACACGACATCCTTGCGTCCGCGGCGGTGTGTGACGGTGCGCCGCGAACCACCGCATGACGCCTCATCAACATCGGTCTCCGATATGGCCGGACCGGAATCCAGATGCGGTTCGGCTCCCGCGTCGTCGGCGTCGGTGTGGATGACGATCTCCGCGCCGGGTGCGTAGGTGGGCATCGCGGTCACCGTCGCCATGGTGTCGGCCATCGCGACGACCGCGTCGGCGATGTTCGACGGCACGTGACGCCACAGGTCCGCCGAGCCTGCTGCGCTCCGCGGAGCGTTCGGAGCGGTCTCGGGGAGCGGTAGATCGGGGTCGCCGGCGGTGCGGGTGCTTTCATATTCGCTGCGCACCACCCCGGCGAGGAACCGGGCACCATCGAGCGGCGAGAGCCGCATCGTGACCGCGAGCGTGCCGTCGTCGTTCCACTGCCACCGCGCACTCGACTCGACCCGACCGGTGTCGGCTTCGTTCTCGCGCCGGTCGATGTGGCTGACCGACCGCACGATCCGTTCGACCTGCGCCGCTGTCGCCGACAACGCGACATTCACCAGTTCTTCCTCGCGGTCGGTCGTGGCGACGCGGGTCAGGGCGCGCACTTTCGAATACGACAACCGGCCCTGGGCGAACGCGGCGTGCATCTGTGGCAGCTCGTGGAGGGCGTGGGCGATGCGGAGATGTTCCTGCGCTGCGCGTAGCGACAACCCGGTGCGCCACGACAGCCAGTGCGCACACGACCGGACGCCCTCACCACTCCACACCCCGCGCTTATCGAACTCGACGAGCAGGTCGAGAAAACGCGCCGTCAACGACGCGATCTGCCCCGCATAGCCCACGACCCGTTCGGTGAGCGCAGCGTCCGACAATCCGCCCGGACTGGACTGGTCGAACAGATCGGATTGCTTCGACGCGATGGCTGTGACCGTCATGTTTCCCCCGGATGACCTGCAGTTATCGACTCCGGCAAGGGTATCGGGACCCACCGACAATCGTTGCTGAGCGCGCTCCGCGGAGCGCGATCGATACCCTGTGGACGAGCGCAGCGAGGGCGCGCTCACCGGTCGGAGGAGGTAACAGATGTCGGTGTCGTTGGCCAAGGGTGGAAACGTCTCGCTGAGCAAGCAGGCGCCTGACCTCCGTGCGGTGAGTGTCGGATTGGGATGGGACGTACGCGCCACCACCGGGGCCGACTTCGATCTCGACGCCAGCGTGCTCGCCGTCGGGTCCGACCGGAAGGTGTTGTCCGACAGCTACTTCGTCTTCTACAACAACCTCACCTCACCCGACGGGGCGATCGTGCACACCGGCGACAACCTCACCGGCGAGGGCGACGGTGACGACGAATCGGTCAATGTTGACCTGAAGGCCCTCGATCCCCGTGTCGAGTCGATGATCTTCGCGGTCACCATCCACGATGCAGACAACCGACGACAGACCTTCGGTCAGGTGGTCAATGCCTTCATCCGCGTCGTCAACATCGACGACGGCGTGGAGCTCGCGCGCTACGACCTCAGCGAGGATGCCTCCACCGAGACCGCGATGGTCTTCGGTGAGCTGTATCGACGCAATTCCGAATGGAAGTTCCGCGCGGTGGGCCAGGGCTACGCGAGCGGCCTCGCCGGCATCGCACGCGACTTCGGCGTCGACGTCGACTGATCGCGTTCGGCCGGGTCAGCCTGAGACGAGCCCGTGACGATGCGCGAAGGCGATGGCCTGGCCGCGGTCTCGGAGCGCCAACTTCGCGAAGACGTTGTTGATGTGGGTCTTCACGGTGGACTCGCTGACGAACAGCGCCTTGGCGATCTCGCGGTTGCTGGATCCATCGGCCATGTGCACGAGGACTTCTCGCTCGCGGGCGGTGAGTGCGTCGAGTTCGGACGGTGACGTGGTCGCCGCAGACGGACCGGCGGATCGGACGGCACCGGCCAGAAGCCGTTGCTGCACAGTGCGATCGAGGACGGACTGTCCGGCGGCGGCTGCGCGGATGGCGGCGGCGATCTCGTGGCGGTTCGCATCCTTGGTGAGGTAGCCGCGGGCGCCGGCGTCGAGTGCGCGGAAGATCGACTCGTCGTCGTCGAAGGTGGTGAGCACCACGACGGGAAGGTCGGGAGACGATTCGCCGATGATGCGGGTGGCCTCGGCGCCGTCCATCCCGGGCATGCGGAGATCGGTGAGCACCACATCGGGCTGATGTTCCGCCACGAGGTCGACGAGCGCGGCACCGTCGGCCGCGGTCCCCACGATCGACAGATCGGCCACGAGGTCGAGCATCGCGGCGAGTGCGTCGCGGATGGTGGCCTGATCATCGGCGATGACCACACGAATCGGCTGCGGGGAATCGGCGGCGGTCACCGGTGCACCTCGATCGTGACCGTCCAGCCGGCGTCCGGATCGGCGACGGTACCGGGTCCGGCGGTGAGCGTCCCACCGATCTCGGCGGCTCGTTCCCGCATACCGACCAGTCCCATGCCCGACCCTCCGGTGAATCGCTCTGCGTGCGTGCCTCTGTCGTTGACCACACTCACACGAAGCGCGTCGGTCGTGAACTCCAGGGCCACGGTGATGGGTGCCCCGGCCGCGTGACGGCGGGCGTTGGTGAGTGCCTCGCCGACGATCCGGGTGAGGTGCGCGGCGACCTCGGGTGCCGGCTCCCACGCATCGCCGGCCGTCGACAGCGTCTCGCCATCGCCGGTCACCATCGCGCGGATCGCGGTGACGAGATCACGCGACTCCTCGCGTAGCGCGTACACCGCACGTCGCGCCTCGACGAGTCCGTCGGCGACCATGCCCTGGGCCGTCTTCACCGCCTGTCGTCCATCGTCGGCGCGACCGTCCTCGAGCAGCGCGTCGGCGAGATTGAGCTGCATGTTCACCCCGGACAGGGAGTGCGCGAGGACGTCGTGGATCTCGCGTGCGACTCGGGCGCGCTCGGCCAGCACCTGCGCCCGGCTCTCCGAGGCGATCGCCCGGTCGGTCTGTTCGACCTTCTCGCGCGCCAGACGCATGGCCTCGCTGCGGTCGCGGCGCGTCATCCCGATGAGCACGGCCAACCCGACGAGCAGCGGCCAGTACGCCGTGCCGTCGAAGCGGACGGTCGTGGCGATGAACGCGGTGGCAGAGGTGACCGTGGCGATGACGATCGCCGGCACGGTGGCGAAGCGGAACCCTGCCGTGCCCGCGATGATCGGGGCGAACGCGGTGGCCGCGCTGGTGGGGTCGAACGCGAAGAGCAGTCCGGCGACGACACCGGCGGCCAGGGTGGCGAGAAAGCCGATCGGCCGCGGCAGCAAGGCGGGATCGAGCAGCCGCATCGACATCCCCAGCGTGCCCAGGACCATCAGGATCACGCCGTAGAGACCGCTGCCGGAGAAACCGAGCGGCGAGACCGTGAGCCAGGCCCACACGACCACGGCGACGTTGATCAACGGGAACAGTCGCGACACCGTCGCGTCGGTGATCCCCGTTCCCGCGAAGCCGTCGGCCGGTACCGGCGGTGCCAGTCGGGACAGGTTCGGAACGCGCATAGGTGACCACGATGCCACCGACCGTGCGTGGCCGTCCTCCACCCACGGGTGGAGACATATGTCCACCCCGCACTCCACTGTCGGGTCGATCCGCTTTCCGTTGTGGCGCAGCAGAGTTGTCTCGAGCGACACACCGGTCGCCACGGATCGTCACCCACGAAGGAGAACACCATGTCGGACCTCAGCCAGGCAGTCGAGATCAGCGGCGGAATCTTCGCCCTCATGATGGCGACGCAGTACGGCACACGTCATTTCGGCCTGCACAAGATCGCGATGCCCGTTCTCGCGGTGGCCGGCTTCGGCTACGCCTACCTCAAGGACGCGCCGACCGATCACCACTCGATCGTCCTGTATCTCGTCGGGGCGGGTATCGGAGCGGTGTTCGGGCTCCTGGCCTACTTCGCCACGGCCATGTGGGCCGACCGCTCCACCGGGAAGATCATGACCCGCTGCACGACCGCCTTCGTCTCGGTGTGGTTGGTCGCCATGGCCGCGCGGATCGGATTCGTGTGGGCCGTCTCCGACAACGCGTCCTTCCGGACCTGGGTGGGTGAGCACATGATGTCGCTGCATCTCACGTCCGACGCGATCGCCCCGTTCTTCGTGATCTGGGCACTGGTGATGGTCGTGGGCCGCGTGATCGCACTCTCGTCGCGGGCCGCCCGCCTCCGCAGCGAGTTCCGCACCTCGCCCACCGCGGACCTCGCGCTCGCCCGCTGACCACACCCCACACCCGCCGACCATCGAAGAGAGGTCCTGCCATGCTCGCCAACATCGTCATCGCCGTCGCCGTGATCGGCCTCATCCTCTACCGCCAGATGCGCCCGACACCGGTGGGCGGTTCACCCAAGACCGCGGTCATCCTCACCGTGATCGGTGCCGTCGTTGCCGCGAAGTCCCTCGACGGCACCGGGGTCGGCGCTCTCGATCTCGTCGTACTCGGCGCGTCGACCGTCGTCGGCCTGGCCATCGCAGTGGTCCGCGGTTTCACGGTGCGGACCTACCGGGATACCGCCACCGACACCGCCTATAGCCGCGGCACCGCACTCACCGCGGGACTGTGGCTGGCAGGCATCGCCGCCCATGTCGGGATCGACCTGCTCGCGTCGGCCGACGTCAGCGGATCGACGCTGCTGTTCTACCTCGGGTCGGTGCTGCTGGTACAGAACCTCGTGGTGACGGCCCGCGCACGGCGAGCAGGTCTGCCCCTGGCCGTCACCGATGCCCGCAAGGTCAGCGCGAATCGGTGACGCGGGAGCGATCGAACTGATCGGAGACGAAGGAGGCCGCCGCGCGCAACGCGCGAGCGGCCTCTGGTCCGAACAGCGGGAACATCTGGAACACGTGGGTCTGATCGGGCCAGATCTGCAGTTCGCAGGAACCACCGGCGTCGGTGATGCGCCGGTGGATGTCTCGTGCGTCGTCGGCCATCACCTCCAGCGAGCCGGCCTGGATGAGGGTCGCGGGCAGATCCATGTCGGCCGAGAGGTCGATGTGCAGTCGAGGATCATCCGCGGCCACATCGCCGAGATACATGCGGATCACGTTGGCGCCCAACCGCGCATCGATCAGCGGGTCGCGGTGACCGCCGCGCTGCCGGGCCAGCGACAGCTCGAAGGTCGGATCCGACAACGGGGAGAACAACACCATCGCCCGCGGCTGGCCGAGCCCCTGAGCGTGGTTGTACGCCAACAGGTCCAGCGCCATGTGGCCCCCGGCGGAATCGCCCGCGATCACGATCTGGTTCGGCGAGTACCCGCGGTCGAGCAGCCATCGGTATCCGGCGATCGCATCGTCACCGGCGGTGGGGAACCGGTACTCGGGCCCGAGGCGGTAGTCGAGACTGAAGGCCGGCATACCGGTGAGTGTCGACAACCGTGACACCAGACCACGATGGGTACGCGGAGAACACACCACGAACCCACTGCCGTGCAGGTAGTAGATGATCGTGGCGCTCGGCCCCACACCGCGTCCGTGGACCCATTCGCCGCGTACGCCGCGCCGCTCGTGCACCGGGCTGATCGTGGTCCCGCGGGGGACCGGACTCAACGCCACGATGGTGCGGTTCACCACCGGCCGCGCCCGCCGGATCATGGTCGGCGTCGGGGAGTTGACCGCGTCGGCCGAGCGGAGTCCGAAGCCCGAGACCAGGGCGGGCAGCGTGCGCTGCATCGAGGAATTGAGTGACCGGGACCGCCGCGAGCCTCGGGGCGTGTGCCAGGGCTGCGCGGGATCACCGATGTCGTTGGACGCGACCATCAACCGACCATAACCCCGACTATCGAGATGACATCTGTCATTCGAGATCCGTGACATCCGATCCCGGTGCGAGGCCCCCGGCGACGGCATCGTCATCGGCATGAACATCCCACTCGCTCTCCACACCGAAGGACTGACGAAGTCGTTCCGGGGACCACGGTCGCAGACCGTGCGTGCTGTCGACGGCGTCGACCTGTCCATCCGCCAAGGCGAGGTCGTCGCCTTCCTGGGCCCCAACGGCGCGGGCAAGACCACGACTCTCGACATGATCCTCGGACTCACCCGACCCGATTCGGGCACCGTCGAGTTGTTCGGCACCACGCCCGACGCCGCGACCGCATCGGGGCGTATCGCCGCGGTGACCCAGACCGGCGGGCTGCTGCCCGACTTCACCGTCGCCGAGACGGTCCGCATCGTCGCCTCGACCTTCGGCGTCCGTGATGTCGACGACGTGATGGACCGGGCGTCGATCACCGACATCGCCGGCCGCAAGGTGTCGAAGTGCTCCGGCGGCGAGCAGCAGCGCCTGAAGTTCGCCCTCGCATTGCTGCCCGATCCGGACCTCATCGTGCTCGACGAGCCCACCGCCGGGATGGACGTCGAGTCCCGACGCGCGTTCTGGGCGACGATGCGCGCCGACGCCGGACAGGGACGCACGGTCCTGTTCGCCACGCACTACCTCGAGGAGGCCGACGACTTCGCCGACCGCATCGTGATGATCGCCGGCGGCAAGGTCGTCGCCGACGGATCGACAGCGGCCATCCGCGCGCAGTCCTCGGGCCGTGTGGTCTCCGCCGTCGTCGATCCCACCCGCATCGGCTGGATCACCGACAACGCGCCGAGCGTGACCTCGAGTGAGGTCCGCGGCGGCCGACTCCACCTGTCCACCAGCGATTCCGATGCCGTCGCACGATTCCTGTTCACCGCCACCGACGCCCATGACCTCGAGATCGTCGCCCACGACCTCGAGGACGCGTTCGTCGCCCTCACCGCCCCCACCACACAGAACACACCGGAGACGATCAGATGAGCACCCTCACCCCCACTGCGCCCTCCACCGCCGGCGGCCCGCTGCGCGGCTTCTCACCCACCTATGTCCGCCTCGACGTGCAGCGCGTACTCCGCAACCGTCGCGCGATGATCTTCACCCTCGCCATGCCGACACTGCTCTACGTCGTGTTCGGCGCGACCCAGAAGTACGGCGGCGACGACAGGATCGGCCACGCCAACACCGCCGCGTACGTGATGGTGCACATGGCGGTCTACGGCGCGATCCTCGCGACCACCACCAACGCCGCGTCGGTCGCCCTCGAACAGCAGGCCGGATGGACCCGAACCCTCCGACTCACGCCGTTGACGTCGTTGGGGTACGTCGTGACCAAGGCCCTCGTCGCCCTCACCATGGCGGCCCTGCCGCTGATCCTGCTGTCGATCGTCGGTGTGTTCACGGGTGCCCGCGCGCCGGTGGCCATCTGGATCGGGTCGGTGCTGCTCGGCTGGATCGGCGCCTCGGTGTTCGCCGCCTTCGGCATGGCGATGGGCAGCGCCCTCAAGTCGGAGGCCGCGATGCAGGTCAGCGGTGGTGTCCTCACGCTGCTGGCCTTCGCGGGCAACCTGTTCGTGCCGCTCAAGGGCGCGATGCTGACCTTCTCCATGTTCACCCCGATGTTCGGCATCAACACGCTGGCCAACTACCCGATGACCGGCGGCGACACCGTCTACGGCGATCACATCGCGCTCTGGATCAGCCTGCTGAACATCGTGGTGTGGGCGTCGATCTTCACCGCCGCGGCCGTCTGGTTCTACAACCGCAGCACCGATCGTCAATGACGTCGCTCGCGCTTAGAGTCGACCCCGTGAGCACCGCGTCTCCCGAGTCAGCGACCACCGAACCCACCGCGCCACACCGGCGCGGTGGGTTTCCGGGGTGGGTCCGCAGCCGTGGCCGGAAGGACCTCAGGTGGGTGTTCCCCGCCATCTGGCTCATCTTCCTGACCTATCCGGTCACCGCGTTGTTCGCCGCCGACGAGAGTCCGACCCGCACAGCAGTCGGGATGGCGTTGATCGTCGCGTTCGCGGTCGTCTACGTGGCGTCGTGTGCGCACGTCATCCCCATGCGCCACGACAACCCCGACCCGGCTGTGGCGCTGCGATACTTCGTCGCTCTGACCGCGATCGCGGTGGCGACCACGCCCATCCTCGCCAACGGCAGCCTGGCTTTCGGACCGTTCCTCATCGCCATCACGGTGTTCGGCTTGTCGCAACGCACGGGTTTCGTGGTCACCGGCATCGTGATAGGCCTGGCCGTCCTCGGACCGGAGTTCATCCCCGGTTGGGACTTCGACCCGGGAACCGTCATCGCGCTCTTCGTCTCGGGTGGCGCGATGATCGCCGCCCGCAATCTGCAACTGCGCGAACGGGAACGCGATGCCGCCGAGGCACGACAACGCGAGCTCGACGAGCAACTCGCCGTGGTCGCCGAACGCGAACGTGTCGCGCGCGATGTCCACGACATCCTGGGGCACTCACTGACGGTGATGACCCTGAAGTCCGAGCTCGCCGGGCGCCTCGTCGACATCGACCCCGAGCGGGCGAAAGCCGAACTGGCCGAGCTGCACTCGATGTCGCGGCAGGCGCTCGCCGAGGTGCGGGCGACCGTCGGCGGACTGCGGACACCCGATCTGCGCACCGAACTTGCCTCCGCGCGCACCGCGTTGACCGCGGCCGACATCGTCGCCGACCTACCGCAGGCCCTCACCGATCTGGCCCCCTCGCGCTCGGCGCTGTTCGCCTGGGTACTGCGGGAATCGGTGACGAACGTGGTGCGCCACAGCGGAGCGGCCCGGTGCACCGTCACGGTCGCCGACGACCGCCTCGAGGTGATCGACGACGGGTGCGGCATCCCCGAACACGCCTTCGGCAACGGGTTGCGAGGACTCACCGAACGGGTCGAGGCCGCCGGCGGCGACCTGCACGTGCGTGCGACACCCAGGGGTACCGCGGTGGAGGTGATCCTCGCGTGAGCGCACCGATCCGACTTCTCCTCGCCGATGACCAGGCGCTGGTACGGGGCGCCCTCGCGGCGCTTCTCGACCTCGAGAAAGACATCACCGTGGTGGCGCAGGTGGGCCGGGGAGACGAGGTGGTCGACGCCGCGCGGGCCGCCGCCGCCGACGTGTGCCTGCTCGACATCGAGATGCCCGGCGCCGACGGTATCGAGGCCGCGGCACGGGTCAAGGCCGAACTCCCACAGACCCGTTCGTTGATCGTCACGACGTTCGGTCGCCCCGGGTACCTACGACGCGCGATCGAGGCAGGTGCCTCGGGCTTCGTCGTGAAGGACACGCCCGCAGGTGAACTGGCCGACGCGGTACGGCGCGTGCACGCCGGTCTGCGCGTGATCGACCCGACGCTGGCCACCGAGAGCCTCACCGACGGTGACAGCCCGCTCACCGAACGTGAACGTGATGTGTTGCGGGCAGCTCTCGAGGGGGCAACCGTCGCTGCCATCGCCGGTCAGGTGCATCTCACGCCGGGAACGGTGCGCAACTATCTGTCGAGCGCCATCGGCAAGACCGGTGCATCCACACGGGCCGAGGCCGCAGTCACCGCCCGTCGTCGCGGCTGGTTGTAGGCCGCTGTTCTCCCACATCGCGGTTCGCGGTTCCGTGCCTGGTTCGTCGGGCTACGCTTTCCGAAACTGAGCGGGGTAAAAGAGCTGCCTCGCCTGGGGGGGAACAACGATGTCGACCGACGCCGCGCGATCTCTCGACGACCTGCTGGGTCCGTCGGGTCGTGTGCGGTCGGTGTATCAACCGATCCTCGACCTGCAGACCCGTGTCGTGGTGGGATACGAGGCTCTGGCACGGTTCCCGCGGACCCCCGAGCTCGGTCCGGCCGAGATGTTCACCGCCGCCCGTGACATGGGTGTTCTCGGCGATCTCGACTGGGAATGCCGCCGCGCCGCGATGACGGGAGCGCTCCGCGCGGGAGTCCGCGGCCCGCTGCACCTCTTCATCAACCTCGAACCCAGCGTCCTGGGGACGCCTCCACCGTGGCGGGTCGACCCCCGTCAGGTGTCGGAGGCGGTCGGCATCGTCCCGACCGTGATCGAGCTGACCGAGCGGGCTCTGCTGACCGACCCGCGCTCGGTGCTGTGGGCCGCCGACTGGGCCAGGGAGCGCTCGTGCCTCGTCGCGCTCGATGACGTGGGGGTCAACCCCGACTCGATGGCGATGCTCTCGGTCATCCGACCGGACATCATCAAGCTCGACCGGGTGATGCTCGGGCCCGAACTCGACCCCGAACATCGCCGGACCCTGCGCGCGGTATGGGATCACGTCAGCGACAGCGACTGTCGGATCCTCTGTGAGGGAATCGAATCCGAGGACGACCTCGACCGTGCGCGCGCGCTGGGGGCATCGCTGGTCCAGGGCTACCACCTGGGCATGCCGGGCCCGTTGCAGATCACCCCCGACATCCTCGACGCCGCGAGCGGATCGACTGTGCTGGCCGTCGAACCCGAGGCCCCGTCGGTGGTCCCCTCGGTTCCGGCGGATCTGCTGCGACGGGTGCCGACGCGCACCTCGCCGCTGCGCCAGATCGCCACTCTCGGATCGGGTTTCGAGGAGGCCGCCGCCCGCGACGGCACGATCGGGCTGATCCTGCTCTCGATCCATCTGCCCGAGTTGTTCACCGCCACCGCGGCGGCACGGTTCGCGGAGCTCGCGGAGTCGAACACCCTCGTGGGGGTGGTGGGGGCCGGCACGGCCCTGCCCGACGGCGTCCGTGGTGCCCACATCCTGCCGCTACGCGAGCACGTCGCGTTGGCGGTGGTCGACCCCGACGGGTCCACCGCCGTGGTCGCGCGCAATCTCGGCGACACCGGTCCGGTCGGGGACCGCCGCTACGAGTGGGCCATCACCCACGACGAACGCGAGGTGGCCGGCATCGCCCGCGCCCTGTTGCGCCGCCTGGCCCCACTCCCGTCGACCGACGTCGCGCAGGGACACCGCATCGCTGCCCACGCCACGTCGGGTGACCACCGCAACCTCCTGTCGGAGCTGGCGGAGACGGCGGCACGGGCCGTACCCGGCGCCGAGAGCGTGGGACTGTCGCTGGTGTCGCGTGACCAGGGCCTCACCACCATCGCCGCCAACGACCAGTACCCGGTGCTGCTGGATCAGCTGCAACAGCTCTATGGGGTGGGGCCCAGTCTCGAGCCGAGCGACGACGACACCGTGATCCACATCTCCGACCTCACCTCCGACGAACGCTGGCCGGAGTACAGCCGCGTGATCAACTCCGCGGCGCCGATCGGCACGGTGCTGTCGTTCCGACTGTTCACCGGCCTCGACACCTCAGGCTTCATCACGTTCTACGCCCAGGAGTCCGACGCCCTCGATGCAAGCGCCGTCGAGGTCGCCCACGAGCTGGCGCGCCACGCCCAGCAGTACTGGATCTCACTGCGTGCGTTGACCGCTCGTGATGCCCCGACCCCGATCCCGCGGAGTGGCCTGACGGCTGCGATCGACGACGCGGTCGGTGGACCGGAGCCGCCCCCGAGCCACACCGCCGAACCCGACACCGGTCGCATGGGTCGCGTGCGCGAGGTCTTCGACCGTGCCGTGCGCGAGGGGCGTTCGGTCGCGTCGGTCGCGGCCGGGGGATCGTGCGGGGCCGCGGGGACATGACCTCCGCGCTCAGCGGTGGTGGGCGATTTCTGTGGTAGCCGCCTTCCGTGAGAAAATTGTCCGATGATCACGTGCAGGGCGACCCCTTGCCGGGGTCGACGACGCCACGTCCGGTGACGGGCTGGCGTGCACCGTTGAAGCAATGGGGCTGCAACGTTGGGTGCGGATACCGTGGGCCGGGGCGTCAGCGCTGGTCAGAGCCGTGATTAGGGCGTCCTCATAAGGGTTTGCCGAGCGGTGGTGCCGTAATCTGGGAAGCAGTGAGGCGTTCTCGCGTTACGCGATGTAAGGGCGAACAACAATGAAGCAGGCACCCGGCCCCCAGGGCCTTTACCACCCGGTCAACGAGCACGACTCGTGCGGCGTCGCCTTCGTGGTCGACATGCACGGTCGCCGTTCGCGCGACATCGTCGACAAGGCGATCACGGCGCTGGTCAACCTCGAACACCGCGGTGCCGCGGGTGCCGAGCCGAACACCGGCGACGGCGCGGGCATCATGATCCAGGTCCCCGACGCGTTCCTGCGCGCGGTCACCGATTTCGAACTCCCCGCCGAGGGTGAGTACGCGACCGGCATGGCGTTCCTGCCGCAGGGATCGGGCGATGCCCGGACGGCGTGCGAGTCGGTCGAGAAGATCACCGAGTCCGAGGGCCTCACCGTTCTCGGATGGCGCGAGGTCCCCACCGACGACACCTCGCTGGGCGCCCTCGCCCGCGACGCCATGCCGACCTTCCGTCAGATCTTCGTCGGCGGTGCCTCGGGCGACGAGCTCGAGCGGCGCGCCTTCGTGGTCCGCAAGCGCGTCGAGACCGAGCTCGGCAGCAAGGGCGCCGGCCAGGACGGACCCGGTCGCGAGACCGTCTACTTCCCGAGCCTGTCGGGTCGCACCTTCGTCTACAAGGGCATGCTGACCACGCCGCAGCTCCGTGGCTTCTACCTCGACCTGCAGGACGATCGGGTGGAAAGCGCTCTGGGGCTGGTGCACTCGCGCTTCTCCACCAACACCTTCCCGTCGTGGCCGCTGGCGCACCCGTTCCGCCGCATCGCCCACAACGGTGAGATCAACACCGTCACCGGCAACGAGAACTGGATGCGCGCCCGCGAGGCGCTGATCGACACCAGCGTCTTCGGCGACTCGGTGGCCGAGAAGATCTTCCCCGTGTGTACCGAAGGAGCCTCGGACACCGCGCGTTTCGACGAGGTGCTCGAGCTGCTCCACCTCGGTGGCCGGTCGCTGCCGCACTCGGTGCTGATGATGATCCCCGAGGCGTGGGAGCGTCACGAGAGCATGAAGCCCGAGCATCGGGCGTTCTACGAGTACCACTCGACGCTGATGGAGGCATGGGACGGCCCGGCGTCGGTCTGCTTCACCGACGGCACGGTCATCGGTGCGGTGCTCGACCGTAACGGCCTGCGCCCCAGCCGGATCTGGGTCACCAAGGACGGCCTGGTCGTGATGGCGTCGGAGGTCGGTGTCCTCGACATCGATCCCGCCGACGTCGTGCAGAAGCTGCGTCTGCAGCCCGGCCGCATGTTCCTCGTCGACACCGATCAGGGACGCATCGTCGACGACGCCGAGATCAAGGACGAGTTGGCGTCGCTGCACCCGTACCAGGAGTGGCTCGACAAGGGCTTCCTCCGACTCGGTGACCTGCCGGGCCGGCCGCACACCCACATGCCCCACGATCGGGTCCGACTGCGCCAGCAGGTGTTCGGTTACACCAGCGAGGAGCTCAGCCTCCTGGTGACGCCGATGGCGGCCAGTGGTGCCGAGGCCATCGGCTCGATGGGCACCGACACCCCCATCGCGGTGCTGTCGCTGCGGCCCCGCACGCTGTTCGACTACTTCCAGCAGCGCTTCGCCCAGGTCACCAACCCGCCGCTCGACGCGATCCGCGAAGAGGTCGTCACCAGCATCGGCGTGACCATCGGTAAAGAGGGCGACCTGCTGAACCCGACGGCCGACTCGTGCCGTCAGATCGCTCTGCCCCAGCCCATCCTCGACAACGATGCGCTGGCCAAGTTGGTCCGCATCAACGACGACGGCAACTACCCCGATTTCCGCAGTGTGCAGATCCGCGGTCTGTACCCGGTCGCCGAGGGTGGCGAGGGCATGCGCCAGGCGCTCGAGGACGTGCGTCGTCAGGTGTCCGAGGCCATCGCCGACGGTGTGCGGCTGATCGTGTTGTCCGACAGGGAATCCGACGAGAAGCTCGCCCCGATCCCGTCGCTGCTGCTGACCTCGGCGGTGCACCACCACCTCGTGCGTGAGAAGACCCGCACCCAGGTCGGGCTGCTCGTGGAGGCAGGTGACGCCCGCGAGGTGCACCACATGGCGTGTCTCGTCGGCTTCGGCGCCGCGGCCATCAACCCGTACATGGCACTCGAGTCGATCGAGGACATGGCCGAGCGGGGTGTGCTGAAGGACGCGAAGGGCGAGCCCCTCGACTTCGTCACCGCGCAGGCGAATTACGTCAAGGCCGCGGGCAAGGGCGTGCTCAAGGTGATGAGCAAGATGGGCATCTCCACTCTCGCCTCGTACACCGGTGCGCAGCTGTTCCAGGTCATCGGTATCGGCCAGGAGACGGTCGACGAGTACTTCACCGGCCTGCTCAGCCATCTCGACGGCGTCGGCCTCGACCAGATCGCGGCCGACGTCGCCGCGCGTCACGCGCTGGCCTTCGAGGCCCGCCCCGAGGAGCGCGCGCACCGCGAGCTCGAGGTCGGCGGCGAGTACCAGTGGCGTCGCGAGGGCGAGTACCACCTGTTCAACCCGGACACGGTGTTCAAGCTGCAGCACTCGACCCGCACCGGTCAGTACTCGGTGTTCAAGGAGTACACGAAGCTCGTCGATGACCAGTCGCGCAAGATCGCCTCTCTGCGTGGACTGTTCGACTTCAACTTCGGTGACCGCGACCCCATCCCGATCGACAAGGTGGAGCCCGCGAGCGAGATCGTGAAGCGGTTCTCGACCGGCGCGATGAGCTACGGCTCGATCTCCGGCGAGGCCCACGAGACGCTGGCCATCGCGATGAACCGACTCGGCGGCCGCTCGAACTCCGGCGAGGGCGGCGAGAGCGTCGACCGCTTCGAGCCCGACGAGAACGGCGACTGGCGGCGCAGCGCGATCAAGCAGGTCGCCTCGGGTCGCTTCGGCGTCACCTCGCACTACCTGACCAACTGCACCGACATCCAGATCAAGATGGCGCAGGGAGCCAAGCCCGGTGAGGGTGGCCAGCTGCCGCCGCACAAGGTGTACCCCTGGGTCGCCGAGGTCCGCGGCTCCACTCCCGGCGTCGGACTGATCTCGCCGCCGCCGCACCACGACATCTACTCGATCGAGGATCTCGCCCAGCTGATCCACGACCTGAAGAACGCCAACCCGGCCGCGCGTATCCACGTGAAGCTGGTGTCGGAGGTCGGTGTCGGCACCGTCGCCGCGGGTGTGTCGAAGGCGCACGCCGACGTGGTGCTCATCTCCGGTCACGACGGTGGCACCGGTGCCACCCCGTTGACGTCGGAGAAGCACGCCGGCGCACCGTGGGAGCTCGGCCTTGCCGAGACCCAGCAGACGTTGCTGCTCAACGGACTCCGCGATCGCATCGTGGTCCAGGTAGACGGTCAGCTCAAGACCGGTCGCGACGTCGTCGTCGCCGCACTGCTGGGCGGCGAGGAGTTCGGATTCGCCACCGCGCCGCTGGTGGTGTCGGGCTGCATCATGATGCGCGTCTGCCACCTCGACACCTGCCCCGTGGGTGTCGCGACGCAGAACCCTTTGCTGCGTCAGCGGTTCACCGGCAAGCCCGAGTTCGTCGAGAACTTCTTCATGTTCATCGCCGAGGAGGTGCGTGAACTGTTGGCGCGCCTGGGCTTCCGCACGCTGCAGGAGGCGGTCGGCCAGGTCAAGGCCCTCGACACCACGAAGGCGCTCGCTCATTGGAAGGGCGCGAAGGCCGGCAAGCTCGACCTCTCGCCGATCCTGGCCGAGGCCGACTCGCCGTTCATGAACCAGGACCTCTACTGCTCGGGCAGCCAGGATCACGCGCTCGACAAGGCGCTCGATCAGCAGCTCATCGCGCAGAGCCGTCCGGCGATCGACAAGGGTGAGCGCGTCTCGTTCACCTCGGCGATCTCGAACGTCAACCGCACGGTCGGCACCATGCTGGGCCACGAGGTCACCAAGGTGTACGGCGCCACCGGACTGCCCGAGGGCACGGTGATCATCGACTTCACCGGGTCGGCGGGCAACAGCTTCGGTGCGTTCCTGCCCAAGGGCATCACCCTGCGGCTCGAGGGCGACGCGAACGACTTCGTCGGCAAGGGCCTCTCGGGTGGACGCATCGTGGTGCATCCCTCCAAGGTCGCGCCGGAGAGCTTCGTCGCCGAGGAGAACATCATCGCGGGCAACGTGATCGGGTTCGGCGCCACCGGCGGCGAGATCCTGCTCCGCGGTGTGGTGGGCGAGCGGTTCTGCGTCCGCAACTCCGGTGCCGTCGCGGTGGTCGAGGGTGTCGGCGACCACGGTTGTGAGTACATGACCGGTGGACGGGTGGTCGTCCTCGGCGACACCGGGCGCAACTTCGCGGCCGGCATGTCCGGTGGTGTCGCCTATGTCTACGACCCGTTCGGCAAGCTCCCCGACAACCTCAACACCGAGCTCGTGGAGCCCGAGGCGCTCGAGGACGACGACGTGGAGTTCCTGCACGGGATCATCGAGAAGCACCGCAGTGAGACCGATTCCCCGGTGGCCGCAGCCATTCTGGCCGACTGGGACAACACGCAGGGCAAGTTCACGAAGGTGATGCCCCGGGACTTCAAGCGGGTTCTGGCGGCCATCGCCGACGCCGAGAAGGCCGGGCGTGACGTGGACGAGGCGATCATGGAGGCAGCTCGTGGGTGATCAAAAGGGTTTCATCAAGTACACCGAGCGTGAGCTCCCGGCACGTCGGCCGGTCGATCTGCGGCTGATGGACTGGAAAGAGGTCTACGCCGAGCACGACCACGAGACGCTGCAGCGCCAGGCCAGCCGGTGCATGGATTGCGGTATCCCGTTCTGCCACAACGGCTGCCCCCTGGGCAACCTGATCCCGGAGTGGAACGACCTCGTCTACAAGGGTCAGTGGGAGGACGGCATCGACCGTCTGCACGCCACCAACAACTTCCCGGAGTTCACCGGTCGGTTGTGTCCCGCGCCGTGTGAGGCGTCGTGTGTGCTGGGCATCAACCAGCCCGCCGTGACGATCAAGCAGGTCGAGGTCGAGTTGATCAACAACGCCTTCGACAACGGCTGGGTCAAGCCCGTCATGCCGACCAAAGAGACCGGTAAGACGGTCGCCGTCGTCGGCTCGGGTCCCGCGGGACTCGCTGCCGCACAGCAGCTCACACGCGCCGGCCACACCGTGACGGTGCTCGAGCGCGCCGATCGGATCGGCGGACTGCTGCGCTACGGGATCCCCGAGTTCAAGATGGAGAAGCGCCACATCGATCGTCGGGTCGAGCAGATGGAGGCCGAAGGGACCACGTTCCGTACGGGAGTCAACGTCGGCGTCGACCTCTCGGTCGAGGAGCTCCGTTCGTCGTACGACGCGGTGGTCCTCGCCAACGGCGCCACCAGCTGGCGCGACCTGCCGATCCCCGGCCGCGAGCTCGAGGGCATCTACCAGGCCATGGAGTTCCTGCCGTGGGCCAACAAGGTGCAGCTCGGCGACGATGTCGTCGGCGAGGACGGTCAGCCGCCGATCACCGCCAAGGGCAAGAAGGTCGTCATCATCGGTGGCGGTGACACCGGTGCGGACTGCCTCGGCACCTCGCTGCGTCAGGGCGCCGAGATCGTCCACCAGTTCGAGATCATGCCCCGGCCGCCGGAAGAGCGCGCCGAGAGCACCCCGTGGCCGACCTACCCGCTGATGTTCCGCGTGTCCTCGGCCCACGAGGAGGGCGGCGAGCGTGTCTTCTCGGTCAACACCGAGAAGTTCACCGGCGAGAACGGCAAGGTCACCTCGCTCTCGGCGCACGAGGTCGTGATGAACGAGGGCAAGTTCGAGAAGGTCGAGGGTTCGGAGTTCGAGCTCGAGTGCGATCTCGTCCTGCTGGCCATGGGCTTCGTCGGTCCCGAGCGCGAGGACTTCCTCGACAAGCTCGGCGTCGAGTACAACGGGCGCGGAAACGTGGTGCGCGACGACGAGTTCCAGTCGACCGTGCCCGGTGTCTTCGTCGCCGGTGACGCCGGTCGTGGACAGTCGCTCATCGTGTGGGCCATCGCCGAGGGGCGCTCCGCCGCCGCCGGTGCCGACCGGTACCTCACGCAGGAGACCTACCTGCCCGCGCCGATCCACCCCACGCAGGCACCTCAGCGCTGATCTGAACCGCGTCACCGCAACGCCCCTCGTCGATCGCGACGGGGGGTGTTGTGCGTTCTGGACGCCCCGCGCTCACGGCCGGCGGGGCAGCAGCTTTCGCAGGAGGACAGTCGCCGTCAGCATCACGACGAGGATCGTGATGCCCTGCACCCACCAGGTCCACCACGGCGCCACTCCGGTCGCGCTGATGATCGCCGACGCCACGATCAGCGCGGAAAACAGCAGCGGCAGTATCCACCCGCGCCATCCGCGGGAGCTGTACCAGAGCCCGTTGTCGGGTAGGGGTTCGTCGACATGGTCGACCGGCCGCATCGGTTCGATGTCCGTGGGCGACGTCGTCGTCAACGAAGCCGATGGACCCGTGCGGAGTCGGGTGTCACAGGCCGAGCCTCTCGAACACCATCGTTGCTTGAATTCGGTCACCGCCGCCGAATCCTTTGCTTCCCGATGAAGCAGTGGTGATGGTGTGGAGGCGGTACCCGAGCGCGGCTTGTGCGTTGATGGCCTTCTCGAGCTCGGGCAGATTTCCGGAGCCCGTGCCCCACAGCTTCTCCTTGAGGATGATCTGCACGACAACGTAGTTCTGGACTGCTGGATTCGTCATACGGGCAGAATATTGCGGACCGGGGGCCACGTCCGCGCTATTCGTACAACTGCACGGCGAGGAGCTTGCCGTCGGTGGCGACCTTGCGGGCGTGTTCGTCGAAATCGGGAGCGGCACAGACGAACAGGGTGCGACCGTCGGGTCCGCCGAGGCCGCAGGCGAACACGCCGCTGTCGAAGTCGTACTGGTCGATGACGCCGCGGCCCTCGGCCACGCGGGCGACGCGACCGCCGAGTGCGTCGGCGGTCAGGAGGGTGCCGTCGGTGTCGAGGCAGCAGCCATCCGGCGCCAGGACGATCTGGCCCATCGCCGTGGGGATGTCGGTCATGTCGGGGAGATCGCCGAACACCGCCCAGTCGCGGCGCTCGCCGAGCGATCCGTCGTCGGCGATGTCGAAGGCGCTGACCCGGTTGGCGATGGTCTCGTCGACCAGCAGCCGTCCGTCGTCGGTGAGCGCCATCCCGTTCGGGAAGTACAGGTCGTCGGCGACGACACGCGCCGAACCGTCGGGTTCGACGAGGACGAGGTGCGTGGATGCGGGCGTCCCGCCGTTCATGAGGTCGAAGCCGAAATTGCCGACGTAGGCACGGCCGGTCGCGTCGACGAGCATGTCGTTCAGATTCTCCGACACCAGCTCGGAGAGGTCGGCGTGCACGACGAGTTCTCCATCGGGTTCGCGCCGCAGGATGGTCTGATCGCGCATCGACACAACCAGCAGCCGCCCGTCGGGGAGCCAGCCCAGCCCCGACGGCTGATTCGGCACCTGCGCCTCGACGCGCACGTCGGAGCCGTCGGCGTTCGCCGAGATCACCTGGTGCGTGTAGAAATCCGACACCCACACGCGATCGTCGTGCCAGCGCGGGCACTCGAAGTAGGTGTAGTTCTCGAGGATCACGGTTGCGTCAGTGGCCATACCCGATCCGATCACGGAGATGGCACGGCGCGTGGCGGAATCGCGCCCACGATCGGCGCGACCGTGCGCCGGGCGAAGGCGCGGACCGCTGCCGGATCGGTGAGATCGACCGCGAGCCCCGGCGTCATCAGATACGACAGCCCCAGGTGTACGAGCGCATCTGCCTGTTCGTCGGGATCTCCGACCGCGATCGAACCATCCCTGTGCGCCCGACGCAGGTTCGCGGCGACGGCCGACCATGCCAGTCGCAGCGGTGACGGGTCCCCGCCCGACAGCGCGGCGAGCAGCTCGCCTCGTCGTCCACGGTCGGCGAGAAGGGGGTCGTCGTCGAGGGCCAGACAGATCGCGAACCCCTCCACCACCTGGTCGACGGGATCGGTCACCGCGGCGAACCGGTCGACCATCGTGCCGACGACCTGGCCGACGAAACGCACGAGGGCGGCCTCGAAGACGTGGTCGCGACTGTCGAATCGGCGGAACACCGTGGCGCGACCCACCCCCGCCTCGCGGGCGATCTCCTCGACCGTCGCCTCCCGCGTGCTGCGTCGACCGAGCACTGTCAGCGCGGCGTCGAGGATGCGGTCGTCGGTGGTGTCGGACGTGGGCGACGCAGGACCGAAGGCCTGTGTCACGGCGCGGGCGAAGAGATCTCCCAGCGGTGCACCCGGTCGCGTCATGGCTGCGATGATCGCACGCGACGAGGCCGTGTGAGACTATTCAGTCATGAGTAGTCTCACCGATCTCGATCCATCCACGCCGGTCATCGTGGGGGTGGGTCAGGTGTCCGAGCGGATCGGGGAGCCCGACTACCGCGCTCGATCCGAAGCCGACCTCGCCGCGGACTCGGTCCGCGCAGCGTTCGACGACACCGGGTGCGCGCGGGACGAGGTGGCGAGCGCCATCGACACCCTCGGAGCCATCCGATCGTTCGAGGTGTCGAGCCCGCTGTCGTCATCGCAGCTGGGTCGGCCGGCGAACATGCCGGGCGCGATCGCTTCTCGGGTCGGCATCGATGCTCGGCGTCTCATCGCCGAGGTGGTCGGCGGGCAGAGTCCGCAGCACCTGCTCACCGAGCTCGCCGGCGCGATCGCCGCGGGGGAGACCGAGTCCGCGGTGATCGTGGGGGCCGAGGTCATCTCGACGGTCCGTGCGATCACGTCCGACACCGAGGCGACTCGACCCGACTGGAACGAACCAGCCGACCCCGAGGCCGATGCGCGTCTCGAGGACCGCGGATTCGGGCTCCGCGGCATCACGACCGTCGCCGAGGTCCGCCACGGGCTGATGGTGCCCGTGCTGCAGTACTCGGTGATCGAGAACGCGCGTCGTGCGAGGCTCGGCGCCGATCGGGAAACCTACACACGATCGATGGCCGAGCTGTTCGCGCCGATGACCGCTGTCGCCGCGAAAAATCCGCACGCGGCGTCACCGGTCGAGCGCACGGCCGAGGAGATCGCTTCGGTGGACGACTCAAACCGACAGGTCACCGATCCGTTCCCGCGTCTGATGATCGCGCGCGATCAGGTCAATCAGGCCGCGGCTGTCGTCGTGATGTCGGTGCGCCGCGCCCGCGAGCTCAAGATCCCCTCCGACCGCTGGGTCTTCCTCCACGGGCATGCCGACCTTCGCGAGAAGCGACTGCTCGACCGGCCCGACATCGGAGCCGCGCCGGCTGCCGCCGCGTCGGTCACCTCGGCGCTCGAGGTGGCGGGGATCGGTCTCGACGACGTGGCCGCCATGGATCTGTACAGCTGCTTCCCCGTCGCGGTGTCGGCGGTGTGCGACGGCCTCGGTCTCGCACCGGATGACCCGCGCGGCCTCACCGTGACCGGCGGGCTTCCGTACTTCGGCGGGCCCGGCAACAACTATTCGATGCACGCGATCGCCGAGGTGGTCGATCGTGTGCGCGCCGAGCCGGGCTCCTACGGGCTTGTCGGCGCGAACGGTGGTGTGCTGAGCAAGTATTCGACAGGTATCTATTCGACCACCCCGGCGCCGTGGGCGGCGTCGGACAGCGCGCGGGTCCAGGCGCGGCTCGATGCCGTCACCGATGTCGAGATCGTCGATCGTGCCGACGGCCCCGCGGTCATCGAGACGTTCACGATCTCCTACGGCAAACGAGGACCGAAATCGGCGATCGTGATCGGTCGGCTGCTCGGCGCCGACGGCGGGCAGGGCGAGCGCTTCATCGCGACCGTGCACCGGTCCGACGAGGCGATGATGGCGCACCTGACCGACACCGACCAGCCGATCGGGACACAGGTGGTCGCGCAGTCGTTCGCCGACGGCAATCGTGTGAGTCTCGAGGTCGCAACCATGGATGCGTTGAATCCCGTTCGTGCGGCCGGCTTTCGGGACGATTACAGCGGTGTTCTTGTCCGGCGTGACGGTCACCTGCTCGAGGTCACGATCAACCGGCCGCAGGCGCGCAATGCCCTCGATGCCGCGACGAATGCCGAACTCGACGAGATCTTCGACGCCTATCTCGCCGATCCCGATCTGTGGGTCGCGATCCTGACCGGTGCGGGCGACAAGGCGTTCTCGTCGGGCAACGATCTCGCGGCGACGGCATCGGGCGCGATGTTCTCGGTGCCCAAGAACGGGTTCGCCGGACTGACCAGCCGCCCCGATCTCACCAAGCCCGTGATCGCGGCGGTCAACGGCCACGCGCTCGGCGGCGGGTTCGAGATCGCGCTCGCCTGCCACATGATCGTGGCCGACGAGCGCGCTACGTTCTCGCTACCGGAGGTGAAGGTCGGACTCGCGGCGCTGGCCGGCGGGCTGGTGCGACTACCCCGACTTCTCGGACGGTCGATCGCGATGGAGATGATCCTGACCGGTCGTCGCATGCCCGCAGCCGAGGCCCTCGAGCGCGGCGTGGTCTGCCGCGTCGCACCCGAGGGCACCGTGATGGACGCCGCCCGCGAACTGGCGTCGGAGGTACTCGCGTCCTCGCCGACGTCGGTGCGCGCCTCACTCATCGGCATCGCAGAAACTCAAGGAATCAGCGATCCCGTTGTCGCGGCGTCACATCCGACGACGGCGATGGACGAACTCATCATCAGCCAGGACACCATCGAAGGCGTCACCGCATTCGTCGAGAAGCGCGCCCCGGTGTGGCGGGGTCGCTAGGCCCGGACCGTCAGGGGACGACGAGGTACGAGCTCAGAACCGGGAAGCCTGCGAGCAATCGGACCGGTCCCGTCGCCGGGGTGGGAACCACGGACGCCAGGACCAATCCTGACCCGGTGACGATGTCACGGGTGACCTTCTCGCCCGGTCGCGGTCCGAACGACGCGGACAGGTTGACCGTCTTCCCCAGTGCGATTGCGCTGTAGTAGCCGAAACCGAAGTCGACCTTGCACTGGGGCTTCTTAGCCCAACCGGGCCCGTTCCCGGTGAACCCGCGAGACGTGATGGTCACCCGGGTCACCGCACGCTTGGGCGAGGAGAAGTCCACGTAGGCGACTCCTCGGCAGAAGTCGTGGTCGCCGACGACGCCCATGGATTCTCCGTCGGGAGAAAAGCGGGGGACCGGCTTCGATGGTGGGGCGGACGGTGCTGCAGACGCAGGCGCCGCGGACAGCGCACCTCCGGTGAGAGCGGCAGCGGTGATCGCGACAGCGACGGTCAGGGAGCGAAACGTATGGCGCACAGTGTTTTCCTTTGCAGGTGTGATGACGGCCGAGGGTCAGGGGACGATCACGTACGAACCGAGGGGGTAGCTCTGCGGAAGTCGAACAGGACCACCTATTGCATAGGTGCCGACGCCGAACGACACGAGACCGGAGCCGGTCGCGATGTCGCGGGTTACCTTTTCTCCGGGTTTGCGTCCGAACTCTGCGACGAAGGGCGTCTCTTTGAAGAGCGCGTTGCCGCTGATGTGGGTGGTGATGACCAGCGTCCGGCACTTGGGATTCTTCTGCCATCCGCGTCCGTTGCCGGTGAAGCCGTTCGACCTCAGTGTCAGTCGTAGGACTCCTCGCTTCGGTGACGAGTAGGAAAAGGTGAAACTCCCGCGGCAGAAGTCATGATCGCCCACCGTAAAGAGCGTCTCGCCGTACACCGACAACCGCTGCAGCGGTTTGGGTGCGGGGGCAACTGGCGCGGCCGTTGCCGGCGCGGACGCGAGTGCACCTCCGGTGAGGGCGGCAGCGGTGACCGCGACGGCGGCGACGAGTGAGCGAAAGCGCGTACGCATGGTGATTGGATCTCCCCGAGGATGTGGTCGACGCCCCGTCGGCGTCGAGAACGTCGTTAACCTACCGTACGAACGTTCTGCCTCGGCCTGCTGCCCGGTGGTTATCCACAGGCAAAACCTCATATGCGCGCGTGTCTTAGGTCACATTAGTGTAGTCACATGAGTAACATGCGTCACACCGGTGCTCGGGTCGACGGGTGTCGGACCTCTCGGAACCAGGGATGTGATCCTTCGTGAAGCTCACCACGAACATTCATCACGGACGTACTGCGCGACCCACCCACATATTCGCCGGCCGCCCCGGCGGCCTGCTCACCCGGCACCGTCTGGCCCGTCGTTGGCCCGAAGACGGCGAGCGCATGGTCACCGCGGCCGACATGCGCGCATTCGGTCTCTGACGCAGCCGCAGGTCGAATCCACTGCCCACTTGCGGTCTTTACGTGCCCAACCGGCGGGTTTACGTGCCCAACTGGCGGGTTTACGTGCCCAACTGGCGGGGCGGGGTGGGGAGATGCCCGGCGCGGCGGGCGAGGCGCTCGATGTAGAACGCCGTGTCGGCCGGATGCTGGGCGACGACGAGGTGATTCGCCGGACTGATCTCTTCGTACACGCCCCCGAGGATCTGCGCATAACGACGATGTCGCCACCGCCACCAGCGCAACCACAGCCCGGCCGCGGGTAGTGCGGCGAGCACGGTCACCGCCGCACGCACCGTTCCATCGTCGCGCCGTCGCAGTTCTATGAGGTCCATGCTGATGGAGGGGAACGCGGCGTTCTCCACGAGGGTGGCGCGCAGCATGTCCGATCGGCCGAACACCTGACGGACCCAGAACCGTTGCGCCGCCGTGTAACCGGTCGGAGGGGTCGGGAACACCGAATCGTGCGCCGCAGCGCCGAGCAGCTGCGGCAAGCGCAGGCGATCGGCCACGGCCACCGCGCGGTGACAGTTGCGCACGCGCAGAGCAGTCGGCAACACGCGCCACGGGAACATCACGAACGTGCCGTCGATCATGAGCACGCCGGCCGTGCGATCGGGGTGCTCGCGGGCGAACGCCTCGGCGTACATCGACGACATCGAGTGCGCGGCGATCAGCACGGGCTCGTCGATCGCGAGGGCGTCGAGGACGCTCGAGATCCTGTCGACCTCGCCGATCAATGTGGGCCACGCGTCGCGGGGGAGTGCCTCGCTGGCGCCGTAACCGGGACGGTCGAAACGGATGACGGTGAACGACGGCGACAGCGCATGGGCGAGCTGATCGAGATCGAACCAGTTGCTGCCCAACGCCGCCAGCAACACCACGGGTGGGCCGGAGCCCTCGGTGATCACATGCGTGGAACGACCGTCGATGTCGATCAGCTGCCCGGGCAGCTCCTCGGTCACCGGGGTTTGGCCAACGGGAAGGCGAGCGTCTCGCGGATCGACTTGCCGGTCAGCAGCATGACCACGCGGTCGACGCCGATCCCCAGACCGCCGGTCGGCGGCATCGCGTACTCGAGGGCGTCGAGGAAGTCCTCGTCGACCTCCATGGCCTCCCGGTCGCCGCCGGCTGCGCGGTCAGACTGTGCGGTGAGGCGCGTCCGTTGCTCCACGGGGTCGGTGAGTTCGCTGTAGGCCGTGCCCAGTTCGACACCCCAGGCGACCAGATCCCATCGCTGCGCCACCTCGGGGCGATCGGGATCGGACCGTGTCAGCGGCGACACCGACGTGGGGAAATCGACGTAGAACGTCGGCATGGTGGTCCGATCCTCGACGAGGTGCTCGTAGAGCTCGAGCACCAGCTGACCCGCATCCCACTCGGGTCGGTGGAGTATCGCCAGACTGTCACAGATCTCGCGCAGCCGAGCCGCATCGGTGTCCGGCGTGACCGGTAGACCCGCCGCGTCCGACACCGCGCCGTGCACCGTCCGGATCGGCCAGTCGCCGGAGATGTCGACCGCCGTCATCGCGCCACCGGGGCCGGGTCGCATGGCGACGGCCGCACCGTGGGCCGCGACGGCCGCGGCCTGGATCAGCGAACGGGTCAGATGCAGCATCGTCATGTGGTCGCCGTGCGCGAGATATGCCTCGAGACTGGTGAACTCGGGATTGTGCGTGCTGTCGACACCCTCGTTGCGGAAGTTGCGCCCGATCTCGAAGACCCGCTCGATCCCGCCGACGCACAGTCGCTTCAGGTAGAGCTCCGGCGCGATGCGCAGATAGAGGTCGAGGTCGTAGGCGTTGATGTGCGTACGGAACGGCTCGGCGTTCGCCCCGCCGTGCACCCGCTGCAGGATGGGTGTCTCCACCTCGAGGAAGCCGTGGGCGACGAGGTGGTCACGGATGGCCCGCACGGCCAGGGCCCGCGTGCGCAACGCGTCGGCCGCCGAGGGGTCGACGGCGAGTTCGACATGTCGTAGCCGCACCCGGGACTCGGGGTCGGTGAGGCCACTCCACTTGTCGGGCAACGGGTGCAGACATTTGCCGAGCATCGTCCAGTCGTCGGCCAGCACCGACTCCTCGCCCGACCGACTCCGGCCGCGACGACCGCGCACCGACACCAGATCACCGAGATCGACGAACTCGGCGAAACGGTGGGCGACGTCCGGGTGCTCGCCGGCGTCGAACAGGACCTGAATCGACCCCGAAGCATCGCGCACATCGGCGAAGATCACGCCACCGAGGTTGCGCGCCCGCAGGATTCGGCCGGCGATCTCGACCGGCAGACCCGACTCGGCGGTCAACGCGGCGGCCACGGTGTGACTCGGCGGCCGGGCGGCCGGGTAGGCGTCCACTCCGGCCGCGGTGAGCGCGGCGAGCTTGGCCATCCGCACCCGAACCTGCTCGGGCCTGCGCGGTCCGGTCACCGAGGCCTCTGCCGCAGCACGGATCTCGTCGATGACGGTGTCGATGTCGAGTCCGGCCGGGATGGCCGGGGTCGTGCCCACGTGTCGCCGCGACCCCATGCGGTCTCGTCGGATGTGGGGCATGGTGACGAAACCCTCGGTGACGATCGCGGCGATGCCCGCCCGCAGGATGAACCGTGCGTCCTCGCTGCACAGGAATCGCGGTGCCCACTGGGGAAGGTATTTGGCGTTGGAGCGGTACAGCGACTCCATCTGGACGAACCGGGAGGCGAAGGTGAGCACGCCGTGCGCCCCCTTCATCACCGGGCCGGCACCGATCTCGCCGCCGCGTTCGAACACCGAGCGGAACGCGGCGAAGTTGAGCGATATCCGCGTCACGCCGAATTCGCCTGCGTGGAGCGCGAACTCGGTCACCATGGCCTCCACCACGCCGTTCACGGCGTCACGGTCGCGGCGCATCAGGTCGAGCGATGCACCCGTCCGGCCCCACGGCACGAACGACAGCATCCCGACGACGCGGTCGCTCGAGTCCGTCTCGTCACCGGCGATCACGGCCTCGACGAGCAGGCACCGGTCGTCGTGTCGATCACCGAGTCGGCTCAGGGCCATCGCGAAGCCCCGCTCGTCCTCGGTGTCGCGCCACCGGTCGGCGCGGTCGATGACCGCGGCCATCTCGTCGTCGGTGAGATCGCCGTGATGGCGGATCCGCACGGTGACACCGGCGCGACGGGTGCGGGTGACGGCCTGTCGCACACCGCGCATCTCGGGCCCGTGGATGCGGTAGGTGCGGGCGTCGACCACCGCCTCGTCGCCGATGTTGAGCGCCGTCATCCCCGCTGCGGCGTAGGCGGTCGCGCCGCGTTCACTGGCGCCCATCGCGGCGGGGTGCCAGCCGTATCGGTCGCAAAGGGTGAAGAACTCGGCGATCGCGTCGGGCCAGAACCGTGGGTCGCCGATGGGATCGCCCGACGCCAGCCCGACGCCGACCTCGACGCGATAGGTGATGGCGGCGTGGCCGTTCGGCGCGAACACGACCGCCTTGTCCCGGCGGGTGGAGAAGTAGGCCAGCGAGTCGTCGTCGTTGTAGGCGGCGATCATCGCGCGGATCAGGCGCTCGTCGGGCGGGGTCATCAGCCCCGCGAGCCGCTGCGAACGGAACAGCACGACGGCGGCGGCGATGAGCGCGAGCGCACCCAGCAGACCGAGGAGTGAGTTGATGACGGTGTAGGTGTGGTTGCCGTCGAAGGTGCGGGTGCCGACCGACGCGAAGGTCACGACCCGGTTGAACGCGTAGGGCAGGCGCTGCTCGGAACTCAGGTCGCGGGGGAACGCCTCGACCAGCCCCCATCCGATCAGGGTCGCCGCCACCAACCCGCCGGCCAGCACGGCGAGCGCGGTGAGCAGCGCGCCGCGACGCACCCGCGTGTAGAACTGCCGATACCGCAGGATCAGGTAACCGAGGACGACGATGTCGATGGCGAGGCCGATCGCGACACCGACGCGACCGGCCGTGGACACCTCGTACTCGCGGGCGACCGACGGGACGAGATAGATGCTGTTGGTGCCGGCGAACAACACGATGTAGCCGACCGTCAGCCACCACGCGACACGCTTGCGGGCCGAGAGAGCGACAGAGAGCAGGACGAGGACGAACGCCCACGCGAAGCTGGTGTCGGGTGCGGAGATGACGTAGGTGTCGATCCAGTCCCGGGGCACGGCGACGATGTGGCGGACGGTGACCGAGATGCTGCTGACGACAGCGAAGGCGGCCAGGACGCCGACGACGCGGCCCGCGAACCGGGGTGCTCGTCCGCCGTTGCCCGACGGGGTGCGGATGCGCTCGAGGATGCGCGCGGAACGCTCGACCGGATCGCGTCGTTCGACCGGGTCGAGACGCTTGTCGGCAGAGGTGGTGGCGGTCATCGCAGGCGACCCCCTCTCCCGGCCTCGCGTGCCCTCGACGTCGCGCGTCCCACGGTGTCGGTGTCACAGTGGTGCAGGTGACATGGTGTCACCTGCGCACCTGTGTCGTCATCGGGTGCGGGCGACCCGTGGCGAGGAGCGTGACATGACAGATGTGTCCGGCGAGGTCGAGATCGCCGACGACTCGATCCGACTGGGCCAGTTCCTCAAACTGGCGAACCTGATCGAGAGCGGCGCGGAGGCGAAGACGGTGATCGCCGACGGCGAAGTCACCGTGAACGGAGAGGTCGAGACGCGCCGGGGTCGACAGCTCGTGGTCGGCGACATCGTCGCCGCCGGTGGCATCGCCCTGCGCGTGACCGGCCCTGTCACGTGAGCTGATCCGCACCTAAGCTGATCCACCGTGAGCGAATCGACTTTCCAGGCCACCGCCGACCTCGTCGACGAGATCGGCCCCGACGTCCGCAGCTGCGACACCCAGTTCCGCCAATTCGGTGGGCGTCGCGAGTTCTCCGGCCCGGTCCGCACCGTGCGCTGTCACGAGGACAACGCGCTCCTCAAATCGGTGTTGGGGACGCCCGGTGACGGCGCGGTCCTCGTCGTCGACGGGGGCGCGTCGGTGCACACGGCGCTGGTCGGGGACCTGATCGCCGAACTGGGTCGCTCGAACGGATGGGCCGGCGTCATCGTGCACGGCGCCATCCGCGACTCCGCCGTCATCGGCGGCATGGATTTCGGGTGCAAGGCGCTGGGTACCAACCCCCGCAAGTCCACCAAGACCGGTGCGGGCGAAGCCGATGTCGACGTCGCCTTCGGTGGCGTCACGTTCCGTGTCGGCGACGTCGTGCACAGCGACGACGACGGCATCGTGGTGGTCTAGGCGAGATCAGCTCTGGGCGGGGCGGGAGCCACCGCCTACGATGACAACATCGTGTGTCAGATCGGCACACCGCTTGCGAGGAGAAGAGCCCCGATGGCGAGACCGGACACCGCGACCTTCGACCGTCTTCGTCGACTGGTCGCCATCGACCAGTACGACACCCGACCCACGAGGTCGGTGCTCGAGGCCTACACCGGCACCGAGATGACCACCATCCCCATCGGCACCGCCGACGACCTCGACGTGGCCGTGCGTCGTGCCCGCGCCGCGCAGGCCCGCTGGGCCGCGACGTCGCCCAAGGAGCGCGCCGACCTGCTGCTGCGCTTCGCCGCGCTCGTCTTCGAGCGCCGCAACGAGCTCATGGACATGGCCCAGGCCGAGACGGGCAAGGCCCGGTCGTACGCCCAGGAAGAGGTCATGGACGTCGCGCTCACCGCGCGGCACTACGCCAAGACCGGCCCGAAGACGTTGGCCGCCAAGAAGGTCAAGGGCATGATCCCCGGCGCCACCGACGTGCGGGTGCGCTATCAGCCGAAGGGTGTCATCGGCGTCATCTCGCCGTGGAACTACCCGGTCACCCTCGCCGCGTCGGACGCCGTCGCCGCGCTCATGGCGGGCAACGCCGTGGTGATCAAGCCCGACAGCCAGACCCCGTACTGCGCGCTCGCGGTCGCCGAGCTGCTCTACGAGGCCGGCCTCGAACCCGAACTGTTCGCCGTGGTCCCCGGCCCCGGCGGTGTCGTGGGGCAGGCGCTGGTGAAGACCGCCGACTACCTCATGTTCACCGGGTCGTCGGCCACCGGCGCCACGCTGGCCGAGCAGGCCGGCAGCCGCCTCATCGGCTTCTCCGCCGAGCTCGGCGGCAAGAACCCGATGATCGTGACCTCGGGCGCCAACGTCGACAAGGCCGTCGAGGGCGCCGCCCGCGCCTGCTACTCGAACTCCGGCCAGCTGTGCATCTCCATCGAGCGCCTGTACGTCGAGAAGCCGGTGGCTGACGAGTTCACCCGGAAGTTCGCCGCCAAGGTCGCCTCGATGAAGGTGGCGCCGGCCTACGACTTCGACGCCGACATGGGCTCGCTCGCCTCGCAGGCCCAGGTCGACGTCATCGACGCCCACGTCAAGGACGCGACCGCCAAGGGCGCCACCGTGCTCGCCGGCGGCAAGAAGCTCGACGAGCTGGGACCGTTCTTCTACGCCCCGACCGTGCTCAAGGGCGTCAACGAGCACATGGAGTGCTTCGCGACCGAGACCTTCGGCCCGCTGGTGTCGGTGTACGAGGTCGACTCGGTGGACGAGGCGATCAAGCTCGCCAACGACACCGACTACGGCCTCAACGCCAGCGTCTTCGCCGGCAGCACCGGCCAGGCGCGCGACATCGGCGCGCAGCTGCGCGTCGGCACCGTCAACGTCAACGAGGGCTACGCCGCCGCGTGGGGCTCCACCGCCGCACCGATGGGCGGCATGGGGGTCTCCGGTGTCGGGCGTCGCCACGGCACCGAGGGCCTGCTCAAGTACACCGAGCCGCAGACCATCGCCACACAGCGCGTGATCGGCATCGACGGCATCCGCGGTGTCCCGCGCAAGCTGTTCCTCAAGCTCGTGCCGACCTCGATGAAGCTGCTGAGGTTCCTGCCCGGTCGCTGATGCGACCGTGTGCGTCGACCGCTCAGCCGCGCCGGCGTCGCTTGCGACGCCGGCGCCGCAGGACGACGGCGACACCCACGACACCCACCGCGACCACATACGGCACGGGGTTGATCGGATCCTGCGTCGACAACGCCGTCGGCGCGGTACGCCGCAGCTGTGTGAAGCGAGCGGTCTCGTCTCCCGCGTCGGGCGTCGGCACAGCGGGAGTCGGCACCGCGGGCGACGGTGTCTGCTCGGGCGTCGCGACCGGTGGGGTCGGCGGGGTGTCGTGAGGGGATGATTTCGGCGGCGCCTTCTTGGCCGCTGTCCGGCTCCCGGGCGAGGTCGACGCGCGTTTGGTCGGGGCCTTCTTGGCGGGGGCCTTCTTCGCCGGTGCTTTCTTCGCCACGGCCTTCTTGGCGGGCGCCTTCTTTGCCGGGGCTTTTTTCGCCACGGCCTTCTTGGCAGGTGTCTTCTTCGCCGGTGTCTTCTCGGGTTCGTCGGGGGTGCCGGCGGCCGGTTCGGTCATCGTCGAATGCTCCCTGCTGCGCGATGGTGTGGTCGGGGGTGCCTCACGTTGGTGATCATCATGCCGAAGGGGACGGGTGCGGCGCGCGTCCTTGGTGACCCTCACAACCGACGATGCGGTGCGCCGGGTCCCGGCGCACCGCATCTGTCGAGAACCGTCCGTCAGGTACGCGCGCGTCGTCGCACCACGAAGGTCGTGGCGACGCCGACGACCACCACCACGACGACCACGTAGACCCACACCGGGATCCCCGAGTCGTCGGAGGAGTCCGAACCATCGGCCGAGGGACCGGGTGTGCCGGTGCCCGCGGTGGTCAGCGTGAACGGCACCTGCCCCGAGACGGGGTGACCGTCGGCGGAGGTGACGCGGTAGTTGATCCGGTACTCACCCGCAGGACCCAACGGGCGCAGCGCGATGCTGATCCGCTGCCCGACGACCTGCGCGTCACCCTGCTGCCAGAAGTTCTGGTCGGGTCCCACCACGGTCAGGGTGTCGTAGGAGTCCTGCAGCGCCTCGTTGAAGGTGAGCGTCACCCGTTGCGGGCCCGCCGACACCGATGCACCGCGCGCCGGGTCGGAGGACACCAGCGAGGAGTGCGCCGAGGCCGGCCCGGCGAACGCGATCGACGCCAGCACGACGAGGAACGCGGCGAGCGCGCCCCCGACGAGCCGCCGCGCGACGGACGAGGTCATGCCCGTCGCCGGAACGCGACACCGGCTGCGGCGAGACCGATCACGCCCACGACCAGGCCCGCGCCGCCGAGCCAGCGCGCGGTGGTGTCGGAGTCCGAGGACTCCTCGGCAGCCGCTGCGGTGCCCGACCCGTGGTGGTCGTCGGACTTCGCCGCCAGCTCGATCTCGGGTGCGGGATGTTCGGGCTCGGAGCCGTCGGCGTTGGGTGCCTGGTTCCAGTCGACCCGCTCACCGTCGGAGTAGGTCTGCACCGCGGGGAACGTGACCGACTCCTTCTCGGGCAGTGGACCGGCGCTGAGCACGAACCGCTGGAACTGCCCGGGTGCGACACCGGTCGCACCGGGGGTGGTGGTCCACGTGACGGAGGTGGCCTCGTCGGTGGTGGGGTCCTTGGTCACCGCGGCCTGCCATCCCGGGATCGCCTCCGGTCGAGCCGATTTCAGGTTCGGGAGGGTGATGGTCAGGCTGGTCGTGGTGGTGTTCGTGTCGGTCTCGTTCGGCACGTTGAACGTGATGACGCCGTAGCCGCCCTGCGCGAGACCGGGGGAGTTCGCGGTCACGTGCGCCGAGGCGGCGGCCGGTGCGAGCAGCGCGCCGAGACCGAGGGTGGCGACGGTCGCGACGAGGGCGACCGGGACCCGACCGTGACGACGAGAACCGGGCCGACGAGACCGAGGCCGTGAGATGTGATGAATGGTCATGACTGAGATGGATCCTCACTGAGAAGAGATGTGGGTATACCGCCTGCGCCGGCTCTGATGCCGGCAGGCGGTGCGATGCCCTGTGGGCGGTGTCAGGCGAAGGTGCCGACGACCGGAGGACCGCGCGTCCCGGCGCCCGCGGCGCGATCGATGCGGCGGGCGATGACGAGCGGCGCGACCGTGACGACGGTCGAGACGCTCTGCGCGAGTGCGGTGATGGGTTTCGTGAGGGCTGCGACGACGACGGTCGCCATCCCGGACACCGCGCCGGCGAGGGCGACGAGGACGACGCACAGGGGGATGGCCACCAGGTGCGTCAGCAGCATGAGCAGGCCGTCGGCCGACCCGGGGTGGGCGAGCACGGCGAGATGGTCGAGCAGCATCGACGATCCGCCGTCGGCGGACCCGTGTGCGGCGTGACCGGCGCCGCTCATCATCTCGCCGGACGGCATCACGTGGTGATGACCCGTCGCGCCGGTCGCGGACGCCATGCCCGACGGCATCGCGCCGGAGTGCGGCATCCCCAGCGAGAGGGCGAGGTGGGCGACCGCCTGGCCACCGGAGAGGACCACGAGCAACCCGAGACGACTGCAGTGCGGTCCGGCGAAGATGCCGGCGACGACACCGACGAGCAGAGCGGCACAGACACCCAGCGGGCCGGGTGCGGAACCGGAGGCGATCGCGTGGGCGGCGACGGCGAGTGCGGGGATCAACGCCGCGACCGCGGCTCCCCGGACCGACACGACGCCGGCGACACGAGCGCTCACGGCGCGGCGATCACCGCTCAGGGACGCACCCCGAGGCGGGCCAGCAGATCGGCGTTGATGGCGGTGAGTTCGGTCGAGATCGCCTTGTGCGCGGCACGACGGCGCGGGGCCGGCATGTGCTCGGCCGCCTCGGTCGCCGCGGTCAGGTCGGTGAGCCGCGACTGCATCGTCGATGCGAAGGTCTTCGTCTCCGCGTCGTTGTCACGGGTCCCGGCGAGCGTCGACAGCGACCGGTTGGCCCCGGCGATCTGTGCCGACAGTGCGGCACCGTGGCCGCTGTACTGGTTGATCTCGTCGACGGGGACGCCGACGCGCTCGGCCTGGTAGCGGGTGAGCTGCTCGCGGACGAGCACCGATCCGCGGTAGGCCAGCGGCACCACGATGGGCGAGGCGACCTTCGCGATCGACAGGTAGCGCTTGACCTTTCGCGGGGTCAGCGACGTGCCCGCGGCGGCGGCATCGGCCTTCGCCTTGGCCACCTTCACGCTCGCCTTGTTGGTGTCGGTGACGGCCTTCACCACGGCCTTGTCGGACTTGCGCTGGGCGCGCAGCGTCCTCTTGGTGAGCTTCGCCTCCTGGCGCCTGCGCGCCTTGCGATCTCGCTCCACTCCGCGTGAATCGAGGCGGGCCTCCAACTTCGCCTTGGCCTTGAGGGCCTTGGCCTGGGCTTTCCTCTGCGCGCGCGTGCTGCGTCTCGAGGTGAACAGACCCATGAATCGGATCCTCCCGGTTGAAGAAATGTCTCGGCACTACGGTAGAAGAACAGCCACACCAGCATCGCACAGCCGACGGGCGGTGCCCTCGCTCGGTCGAGGAAGCCGGCGGGTGACGTCACGTGCATGCGAAAGGGATGGGTGGAGATGGACGACAGGGCGGCCGTGCGACGACCCCGTCGACTCCTCTCCGCGCGTGATCTCAGCGGTTGCGATCATCGCCTCGCGCTGGATTCGGGCGTGGTCCCGGACACGCTCGCCGCCCCCGAGTCGGCGGCCGCGACCGATGTCGTCGCACTCACCGACACCCCGGCCGCCGAGGATCCGTCGGTCACCCGCCGCAAGGAGGCCGCCACCGCCCACCGCGAGACGGTCGCGGAGATGCTCGAGGGCCTGCACAGCGATCAACCCGGCGCGGTGGTGCGCGTGGACGGCGCCCACGGCGGTGAGCGCGTGGCCGCGACGATGGCGGCCTGCGCCGCGGGCGTCGCATGGATCTGGAACGCGTCGCTGCCCGTCGATCCCGACGCGGGGATCCGCGGTGGATCCGAACTCCTCGTCCGCGTCGCCGACGGCTACGTGCCCGTGATCGTCGTCAACCACCGCGTCACCGTCCCCGCACCCCCCGCCAAGAAGCCGGCCGCGGGCTCCGGCGACACCCCGTCGGCGCCTCCGGTCACGAGTCCGCTCTGGTCGTGGGCGCCGACGCCGGACCCGTCCCGCGCGGTCCGCCGCCATCGCCGCGATCTGCTGCGCCTGGCGCATCTGACCCGGCTGCTCGCCCACGCCGGCCTCGGGTCGTCGAGCGGGCTCGGCGGTTCGATCGGACTCGACGCCGACTGCATCGTCGTCCACGATCTCGGCGAGACCCTCGCCGACTACGACGCCGTGGTCACCCGGCGCTCGGCCATCGCGGCGGGGGAGTTGACCACCGGGCCGAGTCGGGTCGGCGAGTGCCGCACCTGCCCCTGGTGGGTGCGATGCGAACCCGAGCTGACCGCCACCCGCGATGTGAGTCTCGTGGTCAACGGGTCGCAGGTCGGGGCGTTGCGGACCGCCGGTGTGCTGACCATCGACGATCTCGCGGCGTTCGACGGCCCGGTACCGCCGGACTGGCCCGGTCGGGCCGATCTCGCCGACGCCGTGACCTGTGCCCGGGCCTGGTTGGCCGGGGTGCCGCTGATCCGCCGCACCGAGGAGCCCGTCGTCGCGCGCGCCGACGTCGAGGTCGACGTCGACATGGAGTCCTACGGCGAGGACGGCGCCTACCTGTGGGGCACCCTGTTGACCGACCGCACCGACCCCGCGCGTGAGGTGCTCTACCGCCCGTTCGTCACCTGGGACCCGCTGCCCACCGACGACGAGGCCCGGTCGTTCGCGGAGTTCTGGGCGTGGCTGATGGACGAGCGCGCCGCGGCGCACGAGGCCGGCCACACCTTCGCCGCCTACTGCTATTCGCAGGCCGCCGAGAACCGGTGGCTGCTGGGTTCGGCCCGGCGGTTCGCCGACCATCCGGGAGTCCCCGCGATCGGAGAGGTCGAGCAGTTCATCGGTTCCCCTGAGTGGGTCGATGTCTACGAGGCGGTCGGCGCGAACTTCGTGTGTCCCCACGGCAAGGGACTGAAGAAGATCGCCCCCGTCGCCGGGTTCTCGTGGCGCGACCCCGACGCCGGGGGTGAGGCGTCGATGGACTGGTACCGCGTCGCGGTGGGGCGTGACGAACCCGCGAGCGCCGATCCCGACGACGCCGCGGAGGGGCAGCGGGCGCGACTCCTGCGCTACAACGAGGACGACGTGTGGGCCACGAAGGTGCTCCGGGAGTGGATCGACACCACCGCGAAGGACGCGATCCCGCACCGGTCGGCGCTGTAGCCCCGGCTCACGTGCACGGTCGACGGGAGGCCTGCGGGGCCGCGACGTCCACGTTTGACCACCTTGTCGTATATCCTGTGCGGGACCATGTCGGTGACCGGGGGAAACGGTCGCCACCGGCAGGGTTGTGCGGGGGCGGATCCTTGTGAGACCCATCTGGTGACGTCCCGCACCGATTTCACTGAACTCAGTGGGGGTGGGGAAAGATGTCTGGATCTGTCTCGGGCAAATCGCGTCCGGACGATGCCGTGTCGACGAGCGACGACTCGACGGACGACGGAGCCGAAGCGTCGGACGCGGGTCTGTTCGCCCGGCGGCTCGAGGAACTGTTCCGGACCGTGCCGGGCCCGAACGGGCGCGCATACAGCGCCAAGGCGATCGCGGCGCGGTCGACCGAGCGCGGATTCCGTCTCGGCGAGTCATACCTCAGCCAGCTGCGGTCGGGCAAGGCGAAGTCGCCGTCGTTCCGCACCGTCGAGGGCATTGCCGCGGCGTTCGGAGTCGACGTGCACTACTTCTTGGAAGACCGTGCGGCGCAACGCACTCGGGACCAGATCGAGCTGATGCGTCTCCAGGCCGATTCGAGCGTGCAGGTCGCGGCGTTCCGCCTCGCGGGCCTGTCGAGCGACTCGGTGTTCATCGTCGGGGAACTGATCAAGGTCCTCCGCGCACAGCAGGGGCTGCCGGTCGATCCGCCGGATCTGGCGTCAGCGCTGAGCGGCGCCGACAGCCGTCCGTCGAACGAGCCGGTGCACAGCGGCTTACGCGTGGTCCCCGTCCGGTCCTGACGGAGCCTCTGCCGCAACGGGTTCCGCTGTCGCGGCGCGGGCGGCCCGCGACCTGCGGGTGGCGATGATGACGCCGATCCCGACGACGGTGATCACGACGGCGGCGCTGATGGCGCTGACGGCGACGATGGTGCTCGCGGCGGCCAGGATGCCCTCGGTGAGCAACCAGATCGCGAACCCGAAGAACAGCACCGCCGCACCGAGGGAGATCGCACGTTCGGGCAGCTTCCGCCCCAGTGCTGCACCGACGATGATCGCCAACGCGTCGGCGGCCACCATGCCGACGGTCGAACCGATCCACACCCCGACCCAGTTGTGGTCGGTGGACAGCGTGATCGTCGCCAGCATCGTCTTGTCGCCGAGCTCGGCGAGGAAGAACGACGACATGACCGCGAACATCACCGAGGCCCCGGTCCGTGCGGCGCGGTTGGACTCGGTGTCGTCGAGTTCGTCGCCGCGCACGGTCCACAGCCCGAACACGAGCATGGCGAGACCGCCGACGATGGTGATCAGGTCCGATGGGATCGACAGCCCCAGGTAGTGGCCGACGACGACCGACACGAGGTGGACGGCGGTGGTCGCGATGGTGATGCCGAGCAGCACGACCCACCAGCGGTACCGGATCGCGTAGGTCATTGCCATCAGCTGCGACTTGTCGCCGAGTTCGGCGACGAAGATGACGCCGAAGCTGATCATCAGGGCGGAGAGCATGACTGTGACGGTAGAGGGATCGCGCGGGTCGAGCAACAGTTACCCAACCCTCATAACCCCAGTTCGGAGGCCCTTTTGACGCGGTTTCGGTGACCCGTGCGAGAAGGTTCAGGCGGCCAGCAACATCGCCAGCACGGCGGTGTCGGGGTCGGAGTTCGGGTCGACCCCGACCTGGTTGCGCAGCGTCACCACCGTGCCGTCGGCCTCCGCCTCGGCCCAGCCGGCTCGGTGTTCGAGGCCCAGTTCGGGGACACCGGGCAGCAGGACGCATCCCGATGCGACCTCCGAACACTCCGGCAACGACGGTCGCGTCTGCGACGGTGGATGGAGCATCACGAGCGCCGGCGGATGTCCGCGGAGGCCGGAGCGATCGGGTCCGCCGTGGCTCAGCACGGCGATGAAGTCGTCGCTGAAGACGCTGCCCATCGCGAGCATCATCCCCACCGTGCCCGGCTCGCACTCGTCGGGACGGTCTTCGACCACCCCGAAGATGGTGGTGGTCTGCAGTAGTCCGGGGCGGCACGCGATGCGCACGGAGGCCACGAGGGTCTGTGTCCACTCGAGGGTGGTGTCGGGCCAGCGGCCGGAGATCAACATGCCGCCGAGTCGACCGTCGCGATGGAACGGTGTGAGACCGATGGGGACGGCCGCGGCGGACCGCCTCGCCGGACCGATGTCCTCGCTCATGAGGCCTCCTACCGCAGACGGACGCCACCACCGAGCGTCACTTCTGACGAGCATCACCGACCGCGGTGGGCGCCACAACCGCTGGCGCGGACTGCGCAGCGCAGCGTTACAGGATGTTTGCAGGACCGAGACACGAGAAGGGCCACCGACTCTCGTCGATGGCCCTCCTGGGTACTGCTGGGGTGATCACCCCGGGGCGCTCATGCCCCGACGATGAGTCCCTTGCCCTGGCTCTGCGCCTTGGCGAAACGCTCGCCGGCGTCGGCCCAGTTGACGACGTTCCACCACGCCTTGACGTAATCGGGCTTCACGTTCTGGTAGTCGAGGTAGAAGGCGTGCTCCCACATGTCGAGCATCACGATCGGGATGAGACCGACCGAGGTGTTGCCGTGCTGGTCGGTGAGCTGCTGGATGACCAGCTTGCCCTCGATGGTGTCGAAGCCGAGGATCGCCCATCCGCTGCCCTGCAGCGTGGTCGCCGCGGCGGTGAAGTGCGCCTGGAACTTGTCGAAACCGCCGAACTGATCGTCGATCGCGGCCGCGAGATCACCTTCGGGCTTGTCTCCACCGTTGGGGGACAGGTTCTTCCAGAAGATCGAGTGGTTGGTGTGGCCACCGAGATGGAAGGCCAGGTTCGCCGAGAGCTGGAAGACCTTGTCGGCGATGGTGCCGTCCTCGCGTGCCGCGGCGGCCTTCTCGAGCGCGGTGTTGGCGCCCTTCACGTAGGTGGCGTGGTGCTTGCTGTGGTGCAGCTCCATGATCCTGCCGGAGATGTGCGGCTCCAGTGCCGCGTAGTCGTAGTCCAGATCCGGCAAGGTGTATTCAGACACGTTGTTCCTCTCCTCGGGTTCCATACCCGTGCGATGTTCTTCTACCGTATCCAGCCTTACGCAGTGCTGGGGTGAATGCAACAGTCGCCGACGATTCCACCTCAACCCTGGTTCAGGTTTCAACGGCACGGGAAACGCGGTGTGACGTGCAGGGATACCGATACCGACGAGTTGTCGGAAGGAGCGGATCAGAGCAGGAAGAGGGCCACCAGCACGACGATGAGTGCGGCGATGCTGATGCTGATCGCGACACAGCGGCCGCGGATGTCGACGGTGTCGTCGCGCCAGGCGGAGGAGGGACGCCGACCTGCCGACCGATGGGGATCGGACTGGGTGTGTGTCGCCACCGCCAAGCTCCTGTCGCCGTCGAGGGAGTGAGAACGGTCACACGAAGCGACCGTTGGCGCAACTATAGGCACGGCGATGAGACATCTCAAATCGGCGGCGTCGGACCTACCCGATCAGATCTGTGAGCGCGCCGTCGAGGTCGGGGAAGGCGAAGTGGAAGTTCCTGTCGGCGAGCACCTCTGACCGTGCGCGGCGCCCGGTGAGACCGAGCAGGGGGTCGCTGCGCAGCAGCACGGCGCCGAGCCGCAGCAGCGGAGTCGGGGTCGGAGGGGCGGGAGGTCGGTGCAGGTGGCGGCGCAGCGCGGCCATCAGGTCGGTGTTGCGGACGGGCTGATCGGTGGCGGCGACCAGCACGCCGTCGGGCAGGTCGAGACCGGGCGTGAGCCCGAGCGCCCCCCGCACGATCGCCAGCCAGTCGTCGATGTGGATCCAGCTGAACCACTGTTGGCCCGACCCGACCCGACCGCCCAGCCCGAAGCGGGTGAGTCGAGACAGCGTTGCCAGCGCGGGCGCACCGGTGTCGAGGACGATGGAGGTCCGCAGGATCGTCTGATGCCCGCATCGCGCCCCGTGTGCGGCGGCCTCCCACGGGGCGGCGACCCCGGTCATCTGCGGCAGCCCGGGATCGGGCAGCGGGGTCTGCTCGGTGCACCACGTCTCGCCGGCGTCGCTCCAGATCGCAGTGGTACTCGCCTGCACCCAGTGGGTGAGAGGTGTGGAGAGTTCGGCCGCCGCGGCGACGAGGGCACGTGTCGGTACGACGCGGCTGCGGGTGAGTTCGCCGATGTTCGCCGCCGTGGGCCGGACGTCGACGAGTTTTCCGGCGAGGTTGATCAGCGCGGTCCCGGGGAGATCGAGCTCACCGATCCACTCCCCGGGCGTCTCGCCGTCCCAGCGCACCTGTCGGACCGACCACTGCGGGTCAGGGGAGCGGCTCACCACCACGACCTCGATGCCGCGCGCACCCAGGTCTGCGCAGATACGACGACCGAGGGCGCCGGTGCCCCCGGCGATGACGACGCGACGCGGAGCCCCGACGGCCGGGGTGGCGGGGTCCTGCGGCGATCCGGACATGCGTCACGGTAACCCCGGAACAGGTCACGGAGACCGTGTGAAACCTCACCCATCTCGCCTGTCACAGGCTGTGCACAAGGTGGCCGACGGGTGCGCTCGGGCGGGCGCGAGGCCACTATCCTCGCCGGAGGCGTCGGGCGATCTCGACCGGCGACACATTCCTAGACACGGGCGAAGGCGGTGACATGGCGGTCGGCACCACCCCCGCGGGTTCCGCGGCCGCTCTGCACGCCGCGTTCACCGAGAGCGCCGACGCCGACGTCACCCTGCGACTGCTGCGATCGCGCAGCGCGATGGTGCACCTGGCACTCATGGCCGCCCGCCTCGGCGACGGCCAGGTCGACGGCGATCACCTCGCCGCGGGCCTCGCCCACGACATCGCCGCGCTGTCGTCGCACTGGACCGACCGCGACGTCGCCGTCCCGACCGCCGAGGAACTCCTCGACCTCTGGACGCGGCGCGGGTTCGTCGCCCGCACCCTCGACGCCGATCGACACATCGAGCGCTATCAGCTGACGCGGGGCGCGACCACCGCGCTGGCACAGGTGCAGTCGGTACGACACGACCGCACGGTCGCCACCCAGACGGCGATGGAGATGGTGATCGGTCGACTGTCGAACATCGCGGTCGCCATCAATCCCGATCCCGGCGAACACATCCGCGACATCGACGCGAAGATCGCCGAGCTGACCGCGCGGCGGGCCGAGCTGGCCGCAGGCGCGGTCCCCGCCGTCGACGCCCGACGGGTGTTCGACGACATCCGCATGGTCACCTCGCTCGCCGAACGGATGCCTGCCGACATCATCGGCTACGGCGAGAAGCTGCGCGAGAACTCCCGCGAGCTGCTCACCGGCGGCCTCGACGAGCGGGCCGGTGCCTACGCCGACGCACTCAACCGGATGTTCGACGGTCACGACGAACTCCACCGGTCCGCCGAGGGCAGCGCCTTCGACGCCTTCTACACCCTCATCTCCGACCACCGTTTGCGCGACGACCTCGAGCGACACATCGACGCGATCCTCGCCGCCCTCCCCGATCTCCCGCGTGATCAGGCCGACATCCTGGGCCGCTTCATCGACCGCATGTGGGACGAGGTGCAGCACGTCGACGAGATCCGCGGACAGGTGTACCGACGGATCAACACCTTCGTCAAAGGTGGTGACTTCCTGCACTATCGGGCGCTGCGGGAGCAGATCGGCGAGGCACAGCGCGCGGCCGCGGCGGCCTTCGAACACGTCAGCGCGGGCCGCGACATGGGTATCGAGGTCCCGATGGGCGTGGCCGACACCCACTCGATCGGCGCGGTCTCACTGCACGACGGGGTGATCGAGATCCCCGACGGTGTCGAGGCCTCCGCCGGTGAGATCGACATCGACCCTGCCGCGCTCGTCGGCACCGAGACCATCGACTGGCAGGCCCTGACCGAGGCGGTGAACGCGTCGGTCGCGCGCGGCGCCGCCGATCTCGCGGAGGTGTTGTCGCGCATCGATTCCCCGCGCGTGGGCGATGTGGTCGGCGTGTGGTCGCTCGCGCAACGACACGGCGCGGTCGACACCACACGGTCGGCGATGACGGTCGGTGCGCACACCGCGCGGGGTGTCCGCGAGATCACGGTGCCCGCCATCGTGTTCACCGCCCCCATGCCCGAACCCGTGGTGACCGCCGTCGACCCCGCGGTGCACCTGCTCGACGACCTGACCGGGGGGACCCCAGCGTGACCACAGACGACGTGACCGAGGACGATCTCGCGACCGACGCCCCCGAGGCCGGCGACGACCTGTTCGTCGACAGCCCCGACGCCGAGGCCTCGCCGTCGGTCGACCTGTCGCACTTCAGCTTCGACGGCACCGAACCGCTCGGCGAGATCGGTCAGCGCCGCACCGAACCCCGTTTCGACGGCGACACCTCCGAACTCCCCGCGCCGGTCTGTTACGCCCTGCAGGAACTCGTCGCCGCGGCCCACGTGAGCGGCAAGTCCCGTAACTGGCGTGCCATCGAGGCGAACGAGCAGATCATCCGCTCGCGCCTGTCGGAGCTCAACCTCGTGCTCGAGATCGACACCGAACACCGGTATGCGTTCACCCGCCAGGTCACCGAATCCGATCCGCGCCAACGCAACATCCTCCGCGCGTCGACGCTCACCCTGGCCGCGTCGGTGCTCGCGCTGTTCCTGCGCCAGAAGTACCTGACCAGTGTCGACGAGTCGGCGACGGTGGAACGGACCGAGATGGTCGACCACATGCTCACCTACAAGCCCGTCCGCGACACCGACGAGGCCGGATTCATCCGTCGTGTCGACGCCGCGATCAACGTGCTCGAGAACCGCAAGGTCATCCGCGCCCTGCCCGGCACCGACCGCTACGCCATCCACGGGGTGATCGCCGCGCTGTTGACGCCGGAACAGGTCGAGTCCTACACCCGCGCCTACCGCGTCCTCGCCGGCGACGACCCCAGCCCCGATCTGGCCGAACTCGACGAGGCGTCGCTCGACGAGACCGAGAACGCTCCCGACGGCACCACCGAGGATGAGGACGAGCAGTGACCGACACCCTCGAGCAGACCGCCACGACCGCACGGCGCACCATCGCGATCGGACAGTTCCGGCTCACGCGTATCCAGCTCGTCAACTGGGGAACCTTCCACGGCTACAAGGACTTCCCGATCGACGAGCGCGGTGTGCTGCTGACCGGTCCGTCGGGATCGGGCAAGTCGTCGCTGATGGACGGTCACTCGGTGGTCCTGCTGCCCACCTACGACCAGGGGTTCAACGCCTCGGCCGACCTCACCGCCAAGGGTGCGAAGCGGGCCGCGCGCTCGATGGCCGACTACGTGCGCGGGGCGTGGGCGGAGAACGACGACGAGTACAACCAGTCGCAGGTGCAGTACCTGCGCGGGTCCGGCGCGACGTGGTCGGCGATCGCCGCCACCTACGACAACGGCGCGGGCTCGGTGACGACGGCCGTGGCCATCAAGTGGTTCCCCGGCTCCGGGAACGACGGAGCCGCGCTGCGCTCGTGGTATCAGCTGCACCCCGGCGACGCCGACCTGTTGTCGCTCAACGACTGGGCTGCAGGCGGATTCGACATCCGCTCGTACCGGGCCTCCCATCCCGAGGTCGCCTGCTTCGACGTGCAGAGCGCCTACCAGGAGGCGTTGCGCCGTCGGGTGGGCATCGGCAGTTCCTCGGCGGCGCTCGCGTTGATGGGCAAGGCCAAGGCGATGAAGAACGTCGGCGACCTCAACCTCTTCATCCGCACCTACATGCTCGACCGCCCCGACACCTACACCAAGGCGCAGCGGCTGGTCGAGAACTTCACCCAGCTCGACGAGGCCTATCAGGCCGCGGCGCGGGCCCATGCGCAGGAGAAGGTTCTGCGACCGATACCCGATGCGTGGCAGGCGTATTGCGGTGCCGAGGAGTCCACGACCCGTGCCGCCGAGCTGCTGGGGCCGCCCATGCGCGCGTTCATGCGCGAACACCGCGTGGCGTTGCTGCAGGCCAAACTCGACTCGATCGAGGACCAGCGGACCGCGCTCGACAACGAGGTCGCCTCATGGGAGAACATCGCCGACGAACGCGAGGACCGGCACACCTCGCTGCGTGACCAGCTCACCGTCGACAAGGGTGAGCTCACGTCGCTGGAGGCGGAGCTGAAGTCGTTCGAGGCGCAGGTGACCGCCCGCAACCGTGCTTACGAACGGTATTCGGCGGTGGTGTCGCGGCTCGGCGAGAACACGCCGGAGTCGCACGAGGAGTTCGCCGCACTCCGTGACCGCGCCCCGCAGATCGGCCGTGCCGCCCGCGAGGCCGCGGCGTCGCTGTCGGCGCGGGCGCACCCGGTGTTCAGTGCCGAGACCGACGCTCGTCGCGAGCATGAGGCGGTGCTCGAGGAGTTGACCACCCTGACCGCCCGCCGCTCGCTGCTGCCGCGCGATGCCCTCGCCCAGCGCGACGCCATCGCGACCGGAACCGGTGTCGCCGCTCACGACCTGCCGTTCGCGGCCGAACTCGTCGAGGTCGCACCCGAGCACCGCGACACCTGGGCCGGAGCCGCCGAACGTGTGCTGCGGAGTCTCGGCATGACGTTGCTGGTGCCGCAGGAACACCGCAGGCGGGTCTCGGATTTCGTGAACGCCACCAACCTCGGCGGTGTGCTGGAGTTCCGCGCCTTCGACACCGACGCAGGAGTGACCGACCCGACGCCGGGAACGCTGGCCGCGGTCATGACGGTGGACACCGCGCACCCGGCCGGGCCGTGGCTCACCGGCGTGGTGGCCCGCTCGGCCGCGCACGTGTGTGTCGGCACCCCGGTCGAGCTCGACCGCCACGACCTCGCGGTGACGCCGCAGGGCCTGGTGAAGGCCGGACGCGACCGCTACCGCAAGGACGATCGCCGTCGCGTCGACGACCGCACCCATTGGATCTTCGGCACCAACACCGACGGAAAACGCGCCGCGCTGGAGGAATCGCTCGTCGGGTTGCAGGCCCGGTTTGACGAGGCGAGGCAGGCGTCGCAGGACATGCGGGACCTGTTGGAGGACAACCGGGAACGCGCCAAGGCGGCCGATGCGCTCGCCGCCTACGGCTCGTGGACCGAGCTGAACTGGTGGTCGTCCCGTCGCGACGCCGACGAGCTGAACCAGCGGATCGAGGCCGTCCGCGGCAACCGGGTCGATCTCGCCGAACTCGAGGAGCAGGTCGACATCGCCCGCGCCGACTGGCGTGAGGCGGTCGCACGAGTCGGTGCGATCAACGATCAACTGCGCCACATCGGTTCGGACTGGGACCGCTGGCTCGCCGAACTCGAGCAGTCCAGCGACGCCGACGCCATCAGCGACGACGACCGCGACTACCTCTCCGGTGTGCTGAGCACCGTGCTGGAGGGCAACGGCAAGCAGCTGTCGATCGAGACCTACGGCGAGGTGCGGTCGGATCTGCGCAACGCACTCGAGGCGGTGCAGGCCGACGCCAACGCCGACCGCGACAGCGCAGAGAACCGCATCGTGCGCGCCGCCGAGGCGTTCGTGCGGGAATGGCCCGCCGCGGCGAACAACCTGACGCCCACCATCGCCGGTGCACAGGATCTCGTGTCGATCCACGCCGGGCTCATCGACCACGGACTCGCCTCCACCCAGGAGCGGTTCCGGCAACTCATCACCACCGACATCTCCCACTCGGTGTCGAACCTCTACAAGGAGATCGGCGACACCAACAAGCGGATCCGTCGCGGTATCGCCGAGGTCAACAGCGGGCTCCGGCGGGTCGATTTCAACACCGGCACCTATCTGCAGATCGCTGTGCAGCACAACCCCACCGAGGAGGCGACGGAGTTCGCCCGCATCGTCGACGCGATGATGCGTGACGCCCCCGCGGCCCGGGCCGGCGACGGCGCGGTGCTGGCGCGGCAGTTCTATCGGATCAAGAACCTCATCATCGCTCTGACCGCGACCGACGCCGAGGGAAAGCGCTGGTGCGACAACGTCCTCGACGTGCGCAACAGCTACTTCTTCTACGGCAAAGAGCTCGCGCGGCCCGTCGCCGGCGAGGAAGCTGACGACGACGCGCCGCCGGTGCACACCTACCGCAACACCGCGACCAACTCCGGTGGCGAGCAGGAGAAGCTGGTCGCGTTCTGTCTGGCTGCGGCACTGAGCTTCTCGCTGAGCAGTCCGGACGACCATCGCCCCGGCTTCGCGCCGCTGATGCTCGACGAGGCGTTCAGCAAGTCCGACGAGACGTTCAGCAGCCAGTCGCTGCGGGCGTTCGAGCAGTTCGGTTTCCAGCTGATCATCGCCGCGCCGATCCGTATGGCAGGCATCGTCGAGCAGTTCATCGGTCAGGTCATTTTGGTGGACAAGCGGATCGGGCCCGACGGCGCGCGGTCGGACGCCCGGACCGCGACGTTCGGCGAGATCGCGACGGCGCGGCAGCAGCGGTGAGTCGGCCGTGACGTCGTCGGATCGGATCTCGCTCGAGCAGTGGAACCGCACCGTGCTGACCCGTCAGCACCTGCTCGAGCGCGTCGACGACGACGCCGTGGAGGTGCTCGACCGGTGCGTGGGTCTGCAGTCGCAGGACCCGCGCGCGGCGTTCTTCGGGTTGTTCTCGCGCGTGGTGGATTTCGATCCCGCCGAGCTCGACGGGTTGATGCTCGACCGTGAGGTGGTGCGGATGGCGCTGCTGCGCAGCACGGTCTTCTGCATCGATGCCGCCGATGCCCGTTGGATCCGACCACTCGCCCAGCCCACGCTCGATGCCGAACTGCGGACCAACCATCTGCGGAACGTCGTCACCGCCGACCCTGCGGCGGTGACCCGGTACGCTCGAGAACTGTTGACCTGCAGGGAGATGTCGACGAGAGCGCTCGGTGCCGCTCTGGTGGAACACTTTCCCGGCGAGTCGGCGTCGACCCTGTGCACGATCGCCCGGTGCACGCTGCCGCTCGTCCAGGTCCCGCCGCGTGGACTGTTCGCCGGGAGTGGCGCCACCACCTATCGGCTGTTCGACGAGTGGGTCGGTCCCGGTGAGCCCGCCGTCACCGCGGACGAGGCGATCAAGGACCTCATCCGGCTGTACCTGCGTGGCTTCGGGCCGTCGACCGTTGCGGGCGTGCAGAGTTGGTCGGGGCTCACCCGACTCCGTGAGCCGATCGAGGCGATGGAACGCGACTGGGAACTCAATCGGCTGACCGGGCCTGACGGTGAGGAACTGTTCGACCTCGACGGCCTCGACATCGCCTCGGCCGACGAGCCCGCCCCCGCCCGTCTCCTGGCGCCGTTCGACAATGTCGTGGTCGCCCAGGCCGATCGCCGTCGCGTGATCGACGACGACGTCTACAAGGCGATGGCCACCCCGAACGGTCGTCTACCGGGGTTCGCGATGGTCGACGGTCGGGTGGTCGGGTCGTGGCGCGTCGACGCCGCCGGAGCGGTGTCCGTCGAGTACCTGCGCGACGTCCCCGCCTCCCGACGACGAGCACTCGACGCCGAGGCCGACGCGGTGTCGGAGTTCGTCCGACGGCCGAACGACTGAGGTCCGGAGGGTGTCAGGCGTGGGCCTGACGGTGCAGGGCTGCCATCTCGTCGGCGAACATCTCGACGGGTCCCTCGACGGGGACACCCGGCGCCACGGTCTCGATCGGGAGCGCCGCGACCGGTGAGGCGGGCACACCCCATTCCTGCAACCAGTCGGTGAGCTGCGCCGACGACACCGCGTAGACGATGCGACCCAGGCCGACCCAGGCGTGCGCGGCCGCGCACATCGGGCAGTGCTCACCGGAGGTGTAGACCGTCGACCGGGCGCGGTCGTCGGGCTCGAGGTTCTCCACCGCCCAGAGCGCGATCGCGAGTTCCGGATGGCGTGTCTCGTCGCCACCGCCGACGCGGTTGCGGTCGGCGAAGACCGGCCGGCCCTCGGCGTCGACCAGCACCGAACCGAACGGCTCGTCGCCCGCGGTCAGGGCCTCGCCGGCGAGGTCGACGCAGCGTCGCAGATGGGTGAGATCGTCGTCGGAGATCGCCATCGTGCCAGCGTAGGCGGTCGCGCTGATCTCATCACACCACCTTGCATGCAACCTTGTATGCAAGGTGTTACGGTCATCGGCATGACCGTGAACGCGGGACCGGTGGCCGCCGAGCGCGCCTACGCCCACACCAAGGCGCAGATCATCAGCGGCGGTCTGGCCGGCGGTCAGTTGGTGAGCGAGGCCAAGATCGGCGCCGAACTCGGTATCAGCCGCACCCCCGTCCACGAGGCCTTCCTCCGTCTCGACGCCGAGCAGCTGATCGAGCTGGTCTCACGGAAGGGCGCCATCATCCGACCGATGACACCGTCGGAGGCGACCGACGTGCTCGCCATGCGGCAGGGCATCGAATCGGCCTCGGCCGCGCAGACATTCGCCGCCGGTGGTCCCGACGCCGAGATCGCCGAGCGCATCGAGGAGAACCTGCGTCGGCAGGAGGGCGCGGTCGGAGCCGGTGACGTCTCGGCGTTCGTCGACGCCGACGACGACTTCCACGCCCTGCTGATCGAGGCCTCCCGCAATCCGTTGGCGCGGCAGTTCTACGAGCAACTGCGCGGGCGGCAGCAACGGCTGCGCACGATGTACCTGCGCATCGACCCCGGCAACCTCGCGGCGTCGTATGCCGATCACCGCACCCTCGCGGACTGTTTCGTACGCGGCGACCGTGACGGCTTCACCGCGGCGCTCGTCGCGCACCTCGAGCGCTACCAGGGAGCGATATGACGGTCCCGGCCCGCGCGGCCGCGGTGGATCGATCGATCGACGTGACGCACACGGCCGGGAAGGCCTGGGTCCTGGTGTTCGGCACGCTGTTCGTGTGCGCGTGGTCGGGGAACCAGTTCAGCCCGATGCTGCTGCTGTACCGCGACACCGCGCACTACTCGTCCGCGACGGTCACGCTCTTCCTCGGCATCTACGTCGCGGGACTCGCACCGGCACTGGTGATCGCGGGCGCGGTGAGCGACCACGGCGGGCGGCGCGGACCCATGTCGTGCGCGGTGTGGTTCGGGGTGGCGGCCAGCGCGCTTCTCGCCCTGGGTGAACTCGGGTCGTTGCCGATCTGCCTGGGTCGATTGTTCGCGGGCATGTCGGTCGGCACGGCGATGGCCGTCGGCACGAGCTGGCTGAAGGAGCTCAGTCAGGGACGATTCGACCCGACGGCCGATGCGGGCGCGGGCGCACGGCGGGCCTCCCTGGCGTTCACGCTCGGTTCGGCACTCGGCGCTCTCGTCGCCGGCAGCATCGCGCAGTGGGGTCCCCTGCCCGAGGTGCTGCCGTACCTCATCCACATCATGGTGGCTGTCCCGTTTCTCATGCTGGTGCGCCGCCCACCCGAGACGGTGTTCGCCCACGCTGTCGCACAACCACTTCGGGCACGGCTCACCGTGCCCTCGATGCGTCACCGGCGCTTCCTGCGGGTCGTCCTCGTGTGCGGACCGTGGCTGTTCGCGGCCTGCGCGCTCGCCTACGGATACCTCCCGGTCTTGCTCGCCGACGCGACCGGCGGTCTCGGCCTCGCCTACGCGACACTCCTGAGCGTCGTCGCGCTCACCAGCGGAGCGCTCATCCAACCCGTCGCCACGCGCATCGACTCGCCCTCGAGTGCCCGCGGCATCGTGGTGTCGATGGCGACGCTCGCGGTCGGCCTCGTCGTGATGATCGCCGCCGTCGAGACCTCGCAGGTGGTGATCGGTCTCGTGGCGGCAGTCGTGTTCGGGGTCGGATTCGGTATCGGTCTCGTGTCCGGACTGCGCGAGGTGCAGCGCATCGCGCCCGCCTCCGACCTGGCCCGGCTCACCGGGATCTTCTACGCCGTCGCCTATCTGGGCTTCGTCGTCCCCACGATCCTCGCCGCCCTCACCCCGCCGTTCACGACGCTGTTCCTCCTCGGCGTCCTGCTCGCCGCGCTCGTGGTGTCGACGGCGGTCGTGGTCGCGTCTTACCGCAGGCACCTGCCGCGCAGTCGTGCCGGCGCGTCATCAACGGTCGCCGGGTGAGCCCTCGGGCGAGGTGAGTCGGACGACTCGCGCCGGTGCCCCCACGGCGACTGCGTTGTCGGGGATGTCGGACAACGCGACGCTGCCTGCGCCGATGACGGAGTTACGGCCGATGGTGACACCGGCGCCGACGGTGACCGCGGCCGCCAACCATGAGTCCTCGCCTATGACGATCGGTGCTGCACGTTCCCAGCCCTGCCGGCGGCGAGCATGGTCATCCACGGGTTGAAGGGCGGTGACAAGTGACGCGCCCGGTCCGACACGAACGTTTGATTCGAGCTTGATCGGTGCGTCGTCCATGAAGAAGGCGGTGCAACAGGTGGTCTCGGCAGGCGCCGTCGGATCCGGTTGCGGCGTTGAACTCGTCGACCAGATCGGCACACAATCGTCGTCGTCCGCGGAGGTCGTCATCATCGAGGTACCACTCGCCACGCGCCAACCGGTCCGCCTGTTCCTCATACCGATGACGGTAGTCCGCCCGAGGTCGCGTTCCGCGGAACGCGGTCGGATCGGCTTGTCGGTGGGTCCCGATAAGCTTGTGGGAGTTGATAACCGCAGCTCATCGGGGGTAAGCATGTCGGTCACCGCTCTTGCATCGAAGCAGTCTGATCTATTCGATTTCGCGCCCCCGGACGGATTGTCCGACGACGAACTCACCGATCGCGTGGTCGGGTACGCCTCCCAGATCGCCGCCCTCACCGCACGATTCCTCGACCTGCTGCGCGAGTTCGACGACCGCAAGGTGTGGAGCGGCATCGGGATCCGCTCGTGCGCGCACTGGCTGTCGTGGAAGACCGGGATGTCGTTGCGTACAGCCCAGGATCATCTCCGCATCGCCCATGCGCTGACCGATCTTCCTCGGGTGTCCGATGCATTTGCTGAGGGTCGGCTGTCGTACTCGAAAGTCCGCGCGATCACCCGTGTCGCGACCCCCGATCGTGAAGAAGAACTGGTGAATGCGGCGCTGTCGGCTACCGCGGCGCAGGTCGAACGACTGGTGCGGGGCATCGCGCACATCGACCGCGCCGAAGACGAGGCGGCGAGCCGTCGAATCGAATCATCGTCGCGGTGGAAGTGGAACGACGACGGGTCGTTGGCGGTGACGATGCGACTGTCCCCAGTCGATGGGGCCCGCTTCCTCGCCGGCGTCGTACGCAGCGAATACGAGAGAACTCGCACCACAGGTGACCCCGACCTCGAACTCCCCGCTGACACTCAGCACCTCGACGTTGCAGCAGCGTCACCAGATCTGTGGCGCGGAGTCCCCACCGACATCTCCGGCGCAGTGGTCACCATGGCCGACACCGCGCGCACCGTGGTCGCGATGCCCGACTTCGCCCCGGGCGCGGAGATCGTCATCCACACCGACGCAGAGCACTCCGTCGATCCACATCTCGATGCCGGACCCGCCATCGCCACGACCGAGGTCGACGAGGCCGCATGCGGTGGATCGACCAGGGAGATCGGCCACAAGCGATCTCGCAGCGGGAAACGCGGTGTTGCGCTGACATTCGGCCGTAAACGTCGACTACCCACTAAAGCCCTACTGCGGGTGGTGCACGCCCGCGACCGCGGATGCCGACACCCCGCCTGCGGACGCACCCGACACCTCCACGCCCACCACGTCCGGTTCTGGAGTCACGGCGGCACCACCGACCCCGACAACCTCATCCTGCTGTGCTCCACCCACCACCGCGCCCTGCACAACGGCGACTTCACCATCCGCGCACTCGGACACCAGCAATTCACCTTCCACCACCCCAGCGGCACACCCATCGACACCGCACCCCCGACCACAGCCCCGCCCGGCTGGCGCCCGAACACGACCATCGCCGACGATGCCCTCGAACCCATCGGAGGCGGACCCCTCGACCTCGGCTACACCCTCGAAGTCCTCTACGGCATCTGGGAATGGCGTGACGGACAACAATCGGCACCCACCGCCGCATGAACCGCGTTCCGCGGAACGCGGTCAGTCGGCGACACGCAGCAGGTGCATCCGGCTGACCATTCGGAACGTGTCAGGACGGGAGGCTGCCGCAGACGTCAGGAACTCGTCGACGGTGTGCGGAGAGCGGAAGGTGGTGTGGACATCGCGGTCGACCAGGATGTCGACCAGATTGATGAACCGCTGCTGGGCTTCCGGATCGACCACCTCGAACAGTGGTATGTCGGAAATCGTCCAGGTGTCGAAAAGTGAAGCCCAATGGTCGTATTCGATGGTCGACAGGGGTCCGTCACATATCTGATCGAACGTGACCCAGAGGTGACGATTATCCACCGCGACGACCGGGAAGCTTCTTCGGCCGAGGTGTAGACGCGTGTCGGTGGTGCGTCGATCGGCGCCCGATGGCGACGACGAAACCCATGCGCCGGCGGCAAATCCCGCGTCGCGCTGCCGCGTTGTGGTGCGGTAGTCGATGGACCCAGCCAGACGGTGGATCGCGAGATTGTCTGCGATCAGGGCGGTCCCCGCCTCCATGATGTGGTGCCACACAGGGTTGGGTAGCAGGTCGTCAGGAGCGTAGTTCGAGGTCACGATGATCGTGGTCTCATGAGCCAGCACGTACTCGAGAAGCCGGGTGAAGAATCGGGCGTCGCCGGGATCGTGAATGTGCAGCTCGTCGAAAACGAGGAGTCGACGTGCTCCGACGATGTCGTCGAGTGCACGACGCAGGGCTTGAGGATTGCCCTGCTCGGAGTGGACGCGCGCATGCAGGCGATGGAAGAACTCGTGCGAATGCACTCGCACCTTCGGTGCAGGTGCGGCGTCGAACACCGCGTTCACGATCCACGACTTGCCCCGCCCCACCGGCCCGTACACGTACGCCCCCCGTGGTGCTGTCCATTGCCGCCGTCGGGGCCGCGGGGCGACGACAACTGCGAGCTGGGCGACGAGCAGGCGTTGATCGGGGTCGAGGCTGAATCCGCCTCGGCTGGAGGCCGTGTCGGCTGCGGCGATGATCTGATCGCGCACCGGCTCAGCCGGGGAGTTCGCCGGTACGCGGGTTGCGGGCGGTGATGCAGTAGGGCCGCCCGGTCGGATCGGCCATCACCGTCCAGTCACCGTGTTCGGCGACGACCTCTGCGCCCCAGTCCTCGTGCCGGGCCACCTCCTCGGCGGGGTGGGTGCTGGCGAGGTCGACGTGACCGGCGATGGCGCCGGAGTTGGTCGACTGCAACAGGATCCGGACGGCCAGGTGCTCGGGCCGCGCCAGGTGACGGAACTCGGGTCGGCCACCGCTGCCGCCGATCACCTGCCACCCGGTCAGCGCCTCCCAGAACGCGCACTCACGATCGAACCGTCGCGAGGGGATGTCGATCGACACCTGGTCGATGATGCTGATGGTGTCGCCCGGCCACCGGATGGGACGCGACTTGCGGCTCTGTCCCCGCCAGACCACCAGACAGAACACGAACCCCGCCGGCGAGGTCATGGTGATGCAGTCGTCGGCCCACGAGACCACCGCCGCACCGATCTCCTGGGCGCCGGCGGCCGAGGCGACGATGTCGTCGACAGCGAGGTCGAGGTGCACGCCGCCGACGCCGTGGTCGATGCGCTGGACCAGCAGGTGCGGGTCACCGTTGAACGGTTCGAGCGAGGCGAACTGGCGCTTCTCGCCCCGCGGCGGGGAGACGGTGCTGCCGGCGATCGCGCGCCAGAACGTGACCTCGTCGCCGAACTCGTCGGCCGGGAAATCGAGCACGACCGACAACCATCGCACCGAGGTCACCGCCATCAGCGCACCCGGTGCCGCGCGCGCCAGCGCTCGAGAGTCGTCCGGTCGCCGGACACCTCGATCTCGTCGCCGCGGTTCCACAACCCGAGATAGAGGGCGCCGGCGGTGCCCCGCCACCGTGCGGTCGCCGACTCCGGTGCACCCTCGGTGACGGTCAACGCCTCCTCCGACACCGACAGGGTCCAGGCGTGGCCGGTGTCGGTGGTCTCGACGCCGATCGTCGCGGGCTCACCGGCATACAGCTTCGAGCGTCCGCGGGGCGCGAAGCGCACCAGCAGCTCGTCGAGACCGTCGGCGGCGAGGGCGGGATCGATGCCCAGGGCCGCGGCCGTCGGGATCGAACCTTGTTCGGCGGCAACGGCATCGACGGCGTGAATGGTGGTCTCGTGCGCCTGGCGGCGGGTCCAGAACTCCAGCGGGGTGCGGCCGGTCTCCATGAACACCCAGGCATCGACGTCCGGGTCGGCCGTGGAGAGGGTGTCGAGGAGTTCCCGCGCGCCGTCGAGGAACCAGTCGGTGAGGTCGGTCGGCGCCACGCGGTCGAGGACGACGGACTCCGACGCGAACGGAGCCTCGATGCCCAGGATCTGCGCCTGTGCCCAGCGGTGCACCATCCCCTGGTGCGCCACGAGATCGGCGACCGTCCAGTCCGGACACGGCGGGACGAGGGCGGTGAGCCCGGCCGTGCGCGCAGACGTCGACAACCGGTGCGTCGCCGCGTCGATCACGGAACGGAACTCGTCGATGGTCGGCCCAACGGACATGCCGATCAGTGTGGCACGTACGGGCTCACAGCTGGGGGAGTACCTGTGCGGCCACCAGTTCGAGGTGGTCGAGATCGCCGAGATCGAGCGTCTGCAGGTACATCCGCGTGATGCCGAGGTCGGCGAACCCGCCGATGGTGTCGACGATCTGTGCCGGGGTCCCGGCGAGTCCGGATGCCCGCAGATCGTCGACGTCGCGTCCGATCGCGTCGGCGCGGCGGGCGACCTCGGCGTCGTCGCGGCCACAGCACAGCACCTGCGCCGCCGAGTGCTTGATGGACGTCGACCGCTCGACGGTCGCGCAGGCCTCGTCGATCCGACGGTGCAGCGGGGCGGCGTCGGCGGCGGTCATGAACGGGGTGTTGAACTCCGCGGCGAAGCGCGCGGCCAGCGCAGGGGTCCGCTTCTTGCCCGCGCCGCCGATGATGATCGGCGGACCGGGCTGCTGGGTCGGTTTCGGCAGGGCCGGGGACTCGGTGAGTTGATAGTGCTTGCCGTCGAAGGTGAAGCGGTCGCCCACCGGGGTGGCCCACAGGCCGGTGACGATCGTCAGGTACTCCTCGAGCCGGTCGAACCGCTCACCGAGCGCGGGGAACGGGATGCCGTAGGCCGAGTGCTCCTCGGCGTACCAGCCCGCCCCGATGCCGAACTCGATGCGCCCACCCGACATCGCGTCGACCTGCGCCACCGAGATCGCCGTCGGCCCGGGCAGACGGAAGGTCGCCGAGGTGACCAGGGTTCCCAGACGGATGGTGCTGGTCTCGCGGGCGATGCCGGCCAGGGTGATCCATGCGTCGCTCGGCCCGACACCGTCGGGGACGTTCATCGCGAGGTAGTGGTCGGACCGGAAGAAGCCGGTGAAGCCGGCCGACTCGGCGGTGGTGGCCACCGCGAGCAACTCGTCGTAGGTGGCACCCTGCTGCGGCTCGGTGAAAATGCACGTCTCCATCCCTCCAGCATGCCCCCTAGAGTGGCTGTCATGGACAGCACCGGCGGACCCCGCGCATGACCGATCGCTGTCTGCCCCGGTTGCTGCGTCGTCTGCGTCCGCCGCAGGGCGACCGTGTCGCGGTGGTGCGACTCGAGGGCCACATCGGATCGGTGGGTGTGGGGCGCGGGGGCATCACCGCCGACGGGGTCGAGGGCGTGCTGAAGCGCGCGTTCACCGGCGACCGTGTGAAGGCGGTCGTGTTGGTGATCAACTCGCCCGGGGGTTCGCCCGCCCAGTCGGAGTACATCGCCGAACGGATCCGCCAGCTGGCCTCGGAGAACGGTGTGCGGGTGCTGGCGTTCTGCGAGGACGTCGCGGCCTCGGGCGGGTATTGGATCGCCTGCGCGGCCGACGAGATCTTCGCCGCCCGTACGTCGATGGTCGGGTCGATCGGGGTGGTCTCCTCGGGTTTCGGCGCGACCGACCTCATCGGCCGCGTCGGACTCGAGCGACGCATCTACACCGCGGGGGCGAACAAGGCCCGGCTCGACACCTTCTCCCCGGAGAAGGAGGAGGACGTGGCGTGGCTCGCCGGCATCCAGGGCGATCTGCACGCCGCGTTCATCGCCTGGGTGCGGCAGCGTCGCGGCGCCAAGCTCCAGGGCGACGATGCGACCCTCTTCAACGGTGACGTCTGGATCGGACGCAAGGCCGTCGACGTCGGGCTCGTCGACGCGGTCGGTGTGTTGCGGTCGGTGATCGCCGAGCGCTACCCCGACGCCGACGTCGAGGTGGTCACTCCGCCCAAACCGCTGCTGGCCCGATTGACCGGTGGCCAGGTCGGTGTCGCGGCCGCTGTCGACGGCATGGTCGACGGGGTGGTGTCGGGTGCGCTGTCGGCGGCGGAGAAGCGGTCACGCTGGTCGGCCTTCGGCCTGTGAACAAGTTCAACAGTGCGGAAATTCATCCACAGGCGTGACCTTCCACCGCAGGCCCGGGCACGTTCTCGACGACCCTCAAGTTGTGGATGAGGTTGTGGAAACTGTGGACAACCGGCCTTTTTATGCACCACGGCGTGAGTCAGGTCACCTTTTTCGTGCATTTGAGCTCATTTCGTTCGCGGTCCTGAAGACCCGATTGCAGACTTCACGCGGCCGACCTGCGCTCTGGCCTGTGCACAGCCTGTGGACAAATTCGGTCGCCACCGCGCGCCGGGTCGGACGTGCCACCATGGGACGCGTGGGTGCGCACGGGCGGTCGGGTTCTCGGATCGGCCTGTCGTGATCGATTTCTGCCCCCGCTGTCGCATCCAGGCGCCGCACGACCCACGTCGTTCCGGATGCCCTCGCTGCGGCGGGCAGTTGATGGTCCTCGACAGCCTCGATCAGATCCCGCCCCGCCCCTCGGCCGCCCCGGCGCCGCCCCGACCGCGCCCGGTGTCGACCGCCCGACGCAACCCGCGCATCCGCTGGGAGGCACGTCGGCCACCCGAGGCGCGCCCCGCCCCGCGCGCGCCCCGATCGGCCGGGCTCGGACCCACCCCCCGGTATGCGGTGCCGCCGCGGTGGGGACTCGTCGATGTCATCACCCCGGCCGAGGAACCGCGGCCCTCGCGCGCGGAGCGCCTCGCCGGATCGTTGACACCACTGCTGCAGGCGACCGGTTCGGTGCTGCTGGTCGCGGCGGCGGCGGAGGCCTGGATCTACGCCCTCCTGATCCGGAACCGCACCGCCCCCGTGGGCGCCACGACCGCCGGGTGGGCCTACGCCATCACCTGGGCGCTGGGCGTGGTGTCGATCGTGATGGTCGTCACGAGCCTGTTGTCGTTCACCGCCTGGTTGCGGCGGCGCCGCGCCGAGGCCTTCGCCGAGCACGACCGCCTCGACCCCCGACCGACCTGGCACCTGGTCGTCGGCTGTCTGGTCCCGGTGGTCAACATCGTCGCGCCGGCGGTGTTCCTCCACGAACTCGCGCGGTGCGGTCACGCGCTGCCCGCCGACCGCGTGATGCGGGTGCTGCGGCTGTGGTGGGCGGCGTGGGCCGCGCTGTCGGCGCTGGCGATCGGCACGCTCGTGATCCGCTACTCGTCCGACTCCATCCAGTGGGGTGCGAACGCGGTGCTGCTCACGATCGTCTGCGACCTCGCCGGCGCGGCGTTCGCGATCGTGTCCTCACGTCTATTGGTCCGGGCCTTCGACCCCGACGCGCGACCCGAACCGTCCACCCGGTGGCTCGCGGCATGACCGGCCCGATGCCGCTTCCCGGTGACCACGAGCCGGCCGATCACGATCGCGACGACGCCGAGGCCGTTCCGCCCGACGCGCAGATGACCGATGACCTCGCCGAGGTCTCGCGGATCCGGAGGCAGCGTCGTCCGGCCGTCGTCGCGCACCGCGGCGCCTCCGCCGATCGCCCCGAGCACACCCTCGCCGCGTACGAGTTGGCTCTCGCCCAGGGCGCCGAGGGGCTCGAGTGCGATGTGCGGCTGACACGCGACCACCAGCTGGTGTGCGTGCACGACCGCACCGTGGACCGCACGTCGTCGGGGACCGGCGTCGTCAGCGAGATGACGCTGGCCCAACTACGCGAACTCGACTTCGGCAGCTGGCATGCGCGGGGCGCGCCCGCGAAGGTGCTGACGCTGGCCGAGCTGCTCACCCTCACCCTCGACTGGCCCGACCCGGTGCGGCTGTTCATCGAGACCAAGCACCCGGTGCGCTACGGCGCGCTGGTCGAACAACTGCTGTTGGCCGAGCTGCACCGGTTCGGGGTCGCGGCACCTGCGTCGGCCGATCACAGTCGCGCCGTGGTGATCTCGTTCTCCCCGGCGGCGGTGTGGCGTGTCCGCCGCAACGCGCCCATGCTGCCGACCATCCTCCTGGGCGAGACCGCGCGGCTCCTGGGGGGCAGCGCGGCCACCGCCGTGGGCGCCACCGGGATCGGACCGTCGATCGTGACGCTGCGCGATCATCCCGACGCCGTCGACCGCGCCGCGGCATCGGGTCGCGCCACCTACTGCTGGACGGTCGACGAGTACGCCGACGTCACGCACTGTGCGCGGATCGGTGTCGATTTCATCGCGACCAACCACCCCGGCCGGGTGCGGGAGTGGCTCGAGCCGGGGCGGCGCTGAACCCCGTGTGCGCGGGGTAATAGATTCTGGTCCCATGGCCAAGAAGAGCAAGCGCGGAACCGGACGCCCCGGCAGTGATCGAGCCGAGCGGGTCGCCGCACGCAAGGCGAGGCAGGCACAGGCCCTGGCCGCGCCGGCCCGGCCCTTCGAGGGTCTCGCCGCCGAGTGCGACATCGTGGCGCTCCGCGCGTTCGTCGCGTCGGCGACGGCGTCGATCACCGTCCACGGCGAGTCGGGGTCCAACGCGGTGTCGCTCGCGACGATCCTGCCCGGTGCGGTCCAGGCCCTCACCCGCGATCTGGGCGGTTCGGTCGAGGGCCTCGTGGCCCTGCAGACCGAGTTCGAGGGGCCCGACGTCCCCGGCGAGCTCGCGCACGCGCTGCGGTGGGCGAGCCGCGCCGAGGCGGGTACGCCCTACGAGCCGCGGCCCGAGGACACCGACGGCGCCGAGACCGACGGGGAGGCCGATCTTGCCGCCACCCTGGGCGCCGACACCACCCTCGACATCACGTTGCACGACGACTTCTCGTGGTGGTTCGCCGATTCCGCCGACATCTCGCCGGACATCGCCGCGATGATCGAGCAGGCCTCGGAGTCGATCCTCCCGACCGCGCGCATCGTCGGCGACGACCTCTCCGGCGCCCCGTGGTGGGTCGACGCCGGCGAACGAGCCCACATCCGCTGGGTGCGGCCCGAGGCCGAGGACGACGTGATGACCGCGCTGGCGCGACTCCACGCGGCGGGCAAGCTCACCCTCGGCGAGGGATCGAAGTTCGCGGGGTCGTTCCGCACCCACGGTCTGCTGGTGCCCGTGTTCGACCTCGACAACGAGATGCACCACGAGGAGTGGACCGCCCCCTGTGCCCGCTTCGAGGCCGATCTCGCCGAGGCCCTCGCCCAGACCGGCGAGCTCACCGGTGAACAGCGTCGCTCGCGCGACGGCATCCGCGGCCGCCAGGTCACCCTGCGCTGAGCGTCCCGCCGGTCAGATCGCGCCACCGGCGATCGAGGGCGCGGTGGCGTCGGCCTCGGCCGCGACGTTGAGTTCACGCTGCACGAAGTTCTCGAGATCGAAGGTGTTGCCGTTGCAGCGCTCGGCGACGGTCTGCAGGGTGGTCATCACCGCGACCTCCTCGACCTGCTCCTTGAGGAACCACTGCATGAACTGCTCGCCGAGGTAGTCGCCCTCGTCGCGCGCGGTCTTGGCCAGCGCGATGATCTGATCGGTGACCGTCTGTTCCTGGTGCAGGGCGAGCTTGATCGGCTCGCGGAAATCGCCGAAATGGCTTTGCGGAGCGGCGATCCCGGGAACCTCGACGGCCATGTCGCGGTCGAGGAAGTACTGGATGATCATCATCGCGTGGTTGCGCTCCTCGACCGACTGGCCGTAGAAGTGCTTGGCCAGCTGCGGGAGATCCTCGTTGGCGTAGAACGACGCGAGCGCGATGTACTGCTGCGACGCGGCGAACTCGTGGGCGATCTGCTCGCCGAGGAGCTGGTGGAAAGCGGATACGGGGCTCGCTGCTGAGCGCGTGGTGACGGACATGGCGACGAGACTAGGCTGTCCGATTTGGCCTGTCATCCAAGTTCGCCCTTACTGAGGATGCACTTCCCACCGCTCAGCTGATCGCACCGGTGTTGGTACTCAAGAGGTTCTGGGGGATGGGTGAATCCTTCGCGATCAGGTCGAAGAAGGTCGACGTGTCGTCGTCGGGGGCCAGTGCGTCGCCGTCGTCGGTGCTCTCCGAGCCGCCGGTGGGTGTGGTCGTCGTCACCGGTCCGCCGCGCAGCGCCCACCCCAACATCGCGAGGTTCCAGATGTGGTCACCGTTGTCGACCGTGAGCGTCGAGACGGTGCCGCTCACGAACGGGAACAGCCGGAACGGGTTGGCGATGGTGGAGAAACTCGCCGCCTTCGACATCAGCGCGGTGAGGAACTTGCGCTGGTTGACGACGCGTTCGAGATCGGCGTTCGGGAATGCGCGGGTGCGCACCAGTCCCAACGCCTGACGGCCGTTCAGATCCTGGCACCCGGCCCGCAGGTTGAGGCCCGCCTTCGGATCGCGCAGTGGTTGGTCGAGACAGATGTTCACCCCGCCGACCGAGTCGACGAGGGTGTCGAAGCCACCGAAGCCGATCTCGGCGTAGTGGTCGATGTGCACCCGGGTGAACGTCTCGATGGTCTGCACGAGCAGCTTCGGACCGCCGAAGGTGAACGCCGCATTGATCTTGTGCGGGCCCTGACCGGGGATGGTGACGTAGAGGTCGCGCGGGATGCTGACGATGATCGCCTTCCCGCTGTTGGGGATGTGGACCAGCATCATGGTGTCGGTGCGGCCGAGATCCCCGTCGACATCGCCGGTGGTGAGGTTGCGCTTCTGTTGTTCGGTGAGGCCGGCGCGCGAATCCGAGCCCACGAGAAGCCAATTGGTGCCCGGGGTGTCGCGGACGCGGTCGGGGTAGGCGCTCAGGGCGTCTACGCGGTTGAGCTTCGAGTCGTAGTAGAACGTGAGGCCCACCAGCGCCACCACGATCACGAGCAGCAGCGCGAGCAGGGTGCGACCGATGCGGGGGCGACGCAGACGTCGACGCCGGGGCGGTCGCGGCGGCGGGCCGACGGGGCGTTCGGGTCGCGGCGGGCGAGGGGGCCCGGGTGGGCCCGGACGTTCGAGTCTCGGATCGCGTCGGAAGCCCTGGGCGTCGGCCGGTGTGCGACCACGCGGCGGCGGAGGGGGTGGCCCGCCGCGGCGCGGTGGCGCGTCGCGGAACGGTTCGGGCTTCTGCGGGGGCGCGTAGCCGTCGACGCCTCGCGCGGGACCCGGCCGTGGCGCGCCCGACCGTGGGGGTGGGGGCTGGTTCGGTGCCTCCGACCAGGCGCGGGGCGGGCGTCGGTCACCGCCGCCGTCACCGCGTCGGGGCCCGCCCGGGTCGCGGGGGCGCCGGATGAAGGGCCCCTCCTGGTCGCTCACAGCCACGACTGTACGGAGCCGTGCGGCGCGAAGGCGGTCACTGCAGCCAAGTGAGATGGTCTCGCAACAGCGCGTATCCGACGAACGCGACGGTGTCGATGAGGGCGTGGCCGATCACCAGGGGCCATGTGCGCGACGTCAGCTGGAAGAACCGGCCGTAGACCAGACCCATCACCACGTTGCCCAGGCCGCCACCGAAGCCCTGATAGAGGTGGTAGCTGCCACGCAGCAGCGCCGACGCCAGCAGCGATCGGTTCTCGCCCCACCCGAGCTGGCGCAGCCGGGTGATCAGGTAGGCGACCACCAGCACCTCCTCGGCCCCGGCGTTGCCGACGGCCGAGATCACCAGGATCGGTAGGCGCCACCACGTGTCGGTGAGGTCGCTGGGCAGCACCTGGGCGTTGACGCCCAGTGCACGCGCCACGAGGTAGAGACCCAGCCCCGGCAGCCCGATCCCGGCGGCGAGCGCCGCGCCCCAGGCGACGTCGCGGCCTGTCGGGCGGCGGGTGATCCCGGCGCGGTGCAGGGCCACGCCGCCGCGGTAGATGAGGTAGGCCGCGAGCGCGGCGATGGCGAACAGCCTCGTGGCGGCGAGCAGTTGGCGGGCCAGGTCGATGTAGTCGATCGTCGAGGTCGACTGGTTGAGGGCGACCGTGCTGTTGCCGATCCCGCCCGATCGCAGCTCGGCCTCGAGCAACGACAACGCCGAGTACGCGCCGGAGAGACCGAACGTGAGGATGACGACGATGCTGATCTCGGCGCCGATGAGCCGACGCTGCGTGCGGTCGGTGACGACCGCGATGTCGGCGGGGCGCGCCGGCGTCAGCAGTGTTCGGATGGGTGAGGGCACCTCGCCACGATAGAGATGCCGCCTGTGTCAGTCGGTGATGCTGTTGAGGTAGGGGCAGCCCGCGAGCGCGCGGATCGCCCGCGACAGGGCCATCACGTCGGTGACGGGGCGGTCGAACGACAGGCGGGTGTCGAGGTCACCGGTCTCGCCCTCCACCCGGAACCGGATGCCCCAGCGATCGATGCCGAGCGGGCGCACCCGACCGTTGCGCAGGTGCCGCGGGAGGCGACGGCCGAGCTGCTCGATCACGTCGGAGTGGTCGGAATCGAGGTGGACGATCCAGTCGGCCTCGTACTGCCAGAACGGGTCGGGTGTTGCGCGGGTCAGCTCGTCGGCGGCCACCGCGGCCGCACCGGTCGATGTGGCGATGACGGCGCCGGTCAGCTGCAGACGCAGCATCGAGTAGCCGTGACCGAGGTCGAGCAGCTCGTCGGCGGGGTGCTCGAGGGCGATCTCCATGGCGAGGTCACGCTCGAGGTCGGCGGGCACCCGGTGCAGCACGCCGTTGAGCCAGATGAGCGACCGCACGCGTTCGCGGAGCTCGATGGGTGCGCAGTCGGTGACCTCGACCATCGCCGGGACACCGTCGGAGTCCGCGCGGGTGGCGGCCATGGCGTCGGTGTCGGATCCGATGAGGACGAACGCCTGACCGTCGAACAGGTGCACCATCGTCACCGGCGACGGTTCGGCCCCCTCGATGGCGACCATCGCCGCGGTCACGCGCATACACGCGGTGCGGATCGCCTCGGCGTCGGTCGGGCGGTCGGTCACGGTGGTTGCCATGGCGGGTCCTGTTCTGGCGGAAGCTGAACGAGCGTGGTTAAGGTAACCCTAACCTAAACTCTGGAGCGGGGTCAGGCAACAGGTGGACTAGGCTCGACGCGTGTCCGATCTCCGCCCTCTGCTGCCCGAGCCATCCGGCGCGGTCGCGTATTTCGGTCCGGCGGGAACCTTCACCGAGATGGCCCTCGACCGTCTGATGGACCGCGTGGGCTGGGCCTGTCGCGAGCGTTCCGCGCAGTCGAGCCCGGGAGATGTCGTCGCGGCCGTCCGGTCGGGTGCCCTCGAGTACGGCTGCGTCCCGATGGAGAGTTCGGTCGAAGGTGCGGTGCCCGCCACCATGGACGCGCTCGCCGCCGGCGACGGCGTGCAGATCCTCGCCGAGACCGTCCTCGACATCGCCTTCACCGTCGCCGCGGCCCCCGGACGTGGCCGTGACGACGTGCAGACCATCGCCGCCTATCCCGTCGCCGAAGGTCAGACGCGCGAGAGCCTGCGGCGGCTGTTCCCCTCGGCGAGGGTCGTCCCGTCCTCGTCGAACGCCGCCGCCGCTGCCGATGTCGCGGCCGGCCGCGCCGACGCCGCGCTGACGACGGCCCTCGCCGCCGGGAACCACGGTCTCGTCGCGCTTGCCGAGGATGTCGCCGACGCGGCCGACGCCACGACACGGTTCGTGTTGATCGGACGCCCGGCGCCGGTCCAGGCGCGCACCGGTAGCGATCGGACGGCGGTGATCCTGAACCTGCCGGATGCGCCCGGCTCCCTCGTGCGTGCGATGAGCGAATTCGCCACGCGTGACATCGATCTGATGCGCATCGAGTCGCGCCCCCGACGCCATTCGCCGGGCTATCACTTCTTCCTCGACGCCTCCGGTCACATCGACGACCCCCTGATGGGACACGCGCTGGCGGGACTGCACGCCTTCGCCGAGAAGGTCACGTTCCTCGGTTCGTGGGCCGCCGAACGCGCGACCGGTGCGGCCTCACCCGACCATTCCGACTCGCTGCGCTGGGTCGAGGCGTTGCGCCGGGGTGAGCACTGATGGCGTCGTTGCACCTCGTCCGGCACGGGCAGACGACCTCGAACGTGATGGCGCGCCTCGACACACGACCCCCGGGCGCGGGGCTCACCGACTTCGGTGCGCGCCAGGCGGTTCGGTTCGGCCTCGAACGCCCCGACGTCACACCGATCGCGCTGTACAGCTCGATCGCCCGGCGCGCGCGAGAGACCGCCGACCTCATCGGGACGGTGTGGGGGATCGAGGCACAGGCAGTCGCAGACCTCCACGAGGTGCAGGTCGGCGACCTCGAGGACCGCAACGACGACGACTCGGTGCGCGCCTTCCGTGATCTGATCGCCGACTGGTTCGCCGGTCACACCGATCGGCGGGTCGGCAACAGCGAGAGCCTCGACGACCTGCTGGGCCGCTACGTCCCGGTGATCGAGTCGCTGCGCGACGCCCACGCCGATGCGCCCGGCGACGTGTACGTGGTGAGCCACGGGGCCGCGATCCGACTGGTCGCCGCGCATCTCTCGGGCGTCGACCCCGAGTTCGCGCTCGAGAACGGGCTGCCCAACACCGGGTCGATCGAACTCGCCTGGCGCGACGACGCGTGGACGTGCGTGCACTGGGGAGGTGTCGACCCGGCCCGCCCGTCCGGGGCTGTCACCGTCGACCCGATGGGCTGAGGCGCTATCCGGCGGGTCGGGCCGATCCGGCCTGGGAGAACCGCGGCGGTGAGCACTGCTTCCACGAGCCGTCCTCGCGGACGAAGAGCCACTCGATCCCGGTGAACGGTCCGATGGTCTGAAGCGATCCCGAACCACCGACCTGATATCGCAGATCGACCGTGGCAGTAGCGGATTCCCCGGTCACACGGATGGCTCCCACGTGGTCGACGACGACGTGGACCGGGCTCGGACGCGAACCCGGGGTGTTCTCCGCGGCCACCGACGAGCAGATCGTGGCCCGGAACGCGGCCAGGTCGGTCCCGTTGCGCGTTCGCGCGTAGGCATCGATGGCGGTGCGGATCGCGGCGGAGTCACTCGACGGCGCGAGGGTCGATGAGGGCGGCGCCGCGTCGGGACCGGTCCGGCTGCAGGATGCGATCGCCGCGGCGAGCACCACTGCGCCGCCGGCCACTCGGACCGCACGCATCAGCCCCATCCGTGGGCGTGCAGCCAGGTGTCGTCGATGCCGAAATGGTGCGCGATCTCGTGCACGACGGTGATCGCGACCTCATTGACCACCTCGTCGCGGTCGGTGCACATCGCGAGCAGGGGCTCGCGATAGATCGTGATCGTGTCGGGCAGTGCGCCGCCGTAGGTGGTGTCGCGGTGGGTCAACGCGATGCCCTCGTAGAGCCCCAGCAGATCGGGTTCCTCGGGGTGGTGCGCCTCCACGAGAACGACCACGTTGTTCATCGCGTCGGTGAGCTCGGTCGGGATGGTGTCGAGGGCGTCCGACACCAGCTCCTCGAACTCCCGATCCGACATCTCGACGGTCATCGCGCGGATCCGTCTGCGACAGAGAGGTACATGGCGGTCAGCCCTCGGGGGCCGGGACCTCGGTCGGGTTGGGGGAGATGCCCTGCGGTAGCGGCACCGGGGTCGGGTTGAGGCGACCGGGCGGCTCCACCGGCGGCGGCACCGGCACCTTGCCGTTGATGAGCAGGTTGGGCTTGCCGTCGCCGACAAGGGTGGCGAAGCCCCCGCGGTCGGGCAGACCGACGTAACAGACCGCGGTGCGACTGCCCGACAACCAGCTGACCTGGCTGATCGTCGACCACTGCACGTTGAGCGTGGTGTCGGTCAACGCCTTCTGCGTGCCGAAGAACCCGGTCGTCATCTTCGGGCAGACGCCGGAGAGGAACCGGTTCTGGGTCGCGATGTCGGGCCAGGGCTTCCCCGCGCCGGGGGCACCGAACTGCTCGGCCAGCCCGACGAGCCCGGTCACCTGGAACGCGTGCTGCTCGGCGCAGTTCACGGGGTCGGTGGGCTGGCGCGATTGCTGGTTGATGCCGATGCACGTACCGATCGGCCACTGCGGCGCCTGGTCGAGGTCGGCGACACGACCGAGGAACGGCTGCAGTCGACCCGTGGAATCGGCGGACTGGATGCCGCAGCGCAGGGTGCGTTCGCCGTCGTTCCACTGACGCTGCGAGGGGTAGAGCATCCCGACCGAGAAGCGACCGTTCGGATCGAATCGACCGTTGAGGTAGGAGTTCACCTCGTTCGGGCAGTACTGCTCGCGCAGCGCGACGAACTGCTCCCGGCTCGGCCACGGCGCGGTGTCGCCGAATGTGTTCGCGGCGGCGGCCGTGAGGTCGACGACCCCGGCCACCTCGAAGTAGTGCGATCCGCCGCAGCCGATGGCCGACGGGCGGCTCGGATCGTTCTGCGGCCAGGTGAGACACGTGCCCGGGGTCGAGCGGTTGAACGCGTTGGCCTGCGGCCCGCGGGCCTCGGCGCCGATCGCGGTCTGGTCGATCGACCCGGCATCGGAGAACCCGCCGATGGCCGCGACGATCGCCGCTGCCGCCAGCGCGCCGAGCACGACGGCGCCGAGCACGGTCCGCATCGGGTGCGCGGTGAGCCACCGGGTTCGACCCGCGGCCGGGCCTGCGGCGGTCGTGTCCGCGGAATCGCGAGCGTCCTCGGGCTCGGGAACCGGATCGCTGTCCTCGTGTACCGCGGTCTCGACGGTCTGGGGGTCATCGTCGGGCGCAGCGTCCTCGGCCGACGCGGTCTCGTCGACGGGGTCGTGCGGGGTGTCGTCGGACGGGGAGTCGTCGGGTGCGGGGGGATCGGTGGGCGCAGACATCGCCGTCCATCATGCCTGTCGCGGGGCGGCGTCCGGCCGATACCGTGGACCTCGATGCCGATCCCCGATGAACCGACCCCTGACCAGCGCGATGCCGACGACCTCGCCGAGCTGGCCGGCCGGCTGTTCGACATGGCGCGGGGCGGTCACACCGCGTCGCTGGTCGGGTACGTGCGGGCCGGTGTGCCCGTGAACCTCACGACCGGCACCGGCGACACGCTGGTGATGTTGGCCGCGTACCACGGGCACGCCGCGACGGTCGCCGCCCTCGTCGGTCTCGGTGCCGAGGTCGATCGCCCCAACGACAAGAACCAGACCCCGCTCGCAGGTGCGGTGTTCAAGGGGCACGACGACGTCGTCGAGACCCTCGCCGCTGCGGGCGCCGATCCCGACGCCGGTACGCCGACCGCCCGCGACGCCGCCTCGATGTTCGGTCGCGAGGATTATGCGGCGCGGTGGCCGTGATCGGGGACTGACCCGCGCAGGGCCAGCCAGTAGGGTTCTGCAGGTGATCGACCTCAAGATCCTGCGGGACGACCCCGACCTCGTGCGTACCTCCCAACGCAAGCGCGGAGAGGACCCCGCGCTCGTCGACACCCTTCTCGACGCCGACGTCACGCGTCGATCCGCGATCGCCGATGCCGACGCGCTGCGCAACGAGCAGAAGACGCTCGGCAAGTCGGTCGGCAAGGCCTCCGCCGACGAGAAACCCGCGCTGCTGGCCCGCGGCAAGGAACTCGCCGACAGGGTGAAGGCCGCCTCGGCAGCCCAGTCCGAGGCCGAGGCCGTGGTGACCGCGACCCATCGCGCGATCGGCAACGTCGTCGCCGACGAGGCGCCCGCCGGCGGCGAGGACGACTACGTGGTGCTCGAGCACGTCGGCGAGCCGACGGCGATCGACAACCCGAAGGATCACCTCGAGATCGGTGAGTCGCTCGGCCTGCTCGACATGGAGCGCGGCGCGAAGGTGTCGGGATCGCGGTTCTACTTCCTCACCGGGCAGGGCGCACTGCTGCAGCTCGGCCTGCTGCAGCTCGCCGCGCGCCTGGCGAGCGCCAACGGGTTCACCATGATGATCCCGCCGGTGCTGGTGCGCCCCGAGGTGATGGAGGGCACCGGCTTCCTCGGCGCGCACTCGGCCGAGATCTACCACCTCCCCGACGACGACCTGTACCTCGTCGGGACATCGGAGGTACCCATGGCCGGGTACCACATGAACGAGATCCTCGACCTCTCCGACGGGCCGAAACGCTATGCGGGATGGTCGAGTTGCTTCCGCCGCGAGGCCGGCAGCTACGGCAAGGACACCCGCGGCATCATCCGCGTGCACCAGTTCGACAAGGTGGAGGGCTTCGTCTACTGCAAGCCCTCCGAGGCCGAGGCCGAGCACCAGAAGCTGCTGGGGTGGCAGAAGGAGATGCTCGCCGCCATCGACGTGCCCTACCGCGTGATCGACACCGCCGCAGGTGATCTCGGATCGTCGGCGGCACGCAAATTCGACTGCGAGGCATGGGTTCCCACGCAGGGGACCTACCGCGAGCTGACCTCGACCTCGAACTGCACGACGTATCAGGCCCGTCGGCTCTCGGTGCGCTACCGCGACGAGAACGGCAAGCCGCAGACCGCCGCGACCCTCAACGGCACGCTGGCCACCACGCGCTGGATCGTCGCGATCCTCGAGAACCACCAACAACCCGACGGCACCGTGAAACTGCCCGAGGCGCTCGCCGCGTCGGTCGGGACCGACGTGCTGCGCCCCACGAGCTGACCACGCGCCCATGTTGATCGCGGGAGTCCTCGCTGCGCTGTTCGCCTCGATCGCCTACGGGGTGTCGTCGGTGCTGCAGGCCCACGGCGCCCGCAGCAGTCACGACGCCGCCCTGGCGCGCGGCGAGACCGGGCTCTCGACCGAGACCGGCGCGCCCACACTGCGATCGACGGTGTTGGCGATGCTGACGGTCTACTTCATCGTCGGGACGGTGATGGACGTGGCGGGCTTCGTCGGGGGCGCGGTGTCGGCCCGGCTGTCACCTCTGTTCCTGTCGCAGACGATCATCAGCGCCAACCTCGTCATCACCGCGGTGCTCGGCATCTTCGTGCTGAAGATCCGTCTGCACACCCGTGACTGGATCGCGATCGCGGTGGTGCTGTTGGCGCTGTGCGCGTTGGGGGTGTCGGCGAAGGAGAACCCCCGAGAGACCGAGTCGATGCTGTTCCACTGGGTGTTGCTCGGCGCGACCGTGGCGTTGGTCGTCGTCTCGGTCGCGCTGGTGCGGTTTCTCGGATCCCGCGCGGCCATCGCTGCCGGTCTCGCGGCCGGTGCGCTGTTCGGTGCCGTCGCCATCTCGGTGCGTGTGCTCGACGGTCTCGATCCGTTCTCGCTGTCGACGCTGTTCACCGATCCCGCCCTGTATGCGTTGGCGCTCGCCGGGGGCGGCGGCTTCTACCTGCACACCGTTGCGCTGCAACTGGGTTCGGTGAACGGTGCGACCGCCGCGCTGGTCGTCGGTGAGACCGTGGTGCCGGGTGTGATCGGCGTGATCTTCCTCGGTGACGAGACGGTGAACGGCCTCGCGTGGCTCGCGGTGCTCGGTTTCGTCGCCGCGGTCGTCGGTGCCGTCACCGTCGCCTGGTCGGGCGCGGTGGAGGCGTCAGCGCAGGCCGAGGCACAGGCGGAATAGTGCCGGGCACGGGCGAGTTGACGTCGTCGACGCCCACCTGAGGAGATCCCGACCGTGCCACTCGTACACATCCACCTGATCGAGAACCGCCGTACCACCGAACAGGTCCGTGCGCTGGCCGACGTCGTGCAGGAGGTGCTACTCGAGCACTTCGCCGCCCCTCCCCGCGATCGCTACCAGCTGATCACCGAGCACAAGCCCGGCGGGATCATCGCCGAGGACACCGGGCTCGGATTCGAACGCACCGACGACATCGTGCTCATCCAGATCGTGCAGCAGGGCCGCGACACCGACCAGAAGCAGGCCACCTACCGTGCGCTGGCCGACCGGTTGGGCGCCGAATGCGGTCTCGCAGGAACCGATCTCATCGTCTCCGTCGTCGAGAACACCCAGGCCGACTGGTCGTTCGGCAACGGGACCGCCCAGTTCGTGACCGGCGACCTGTAGATCTCAGCCCCGTGCCGCGCGACCCGCGGCACGGGTACGACCGGGTGTCTCGCCGATGACCCCGCGATAACGGCGCGAGAAATGCGCGTGATCGGTGAAGCCCAGATCAGCTGCGAGGGTGGACAAGTCGGTGTCGGGTTCGGTGTAGAGCTGAGTGGCCGCGTCCTGCATCCGGCGACATTCGATGAGCTGCTTCGGGGTGAAGCCGGTGTGTCGACGCACCACGCGCTCGACCGTGCGCACCGATGCGTGCACGGCATCGGCGAGCGCGGCGGCCGTGGTGATGTCGGCGCGTTCCTCGGCGATCACCGCCGCCGACGTGGCCAGGCGGCCTGCGGCGTCGACGCGGTCGGCGAGCGGCGTGAGCCACTCCTGCAGGATCCCGCGCAATTCCTCGCTCTCGCCGGTCATCGCGGCTGCGAGTCGGGTGGAGGGAGCGTCGTGGAACGCGACGTCCACGCCGAGCAGCCCGGTGTCGACGAGGTCGGTCAACAGCGGGGTCGCGGCCGGGCGGAACAGGACGCCGACCGCCCAGCCGGTGCCGGTCAGGGTGCGTTCGGTGACGTGCGGCTGCGGCCCGTGCAGGCCGGTGTGATGCGAGCCGTCGACCTGCGGCCCGGCCTCGACGACGACATTGAGGGCGGGGTAGTTCAGGACCCGCTGGGTCAGCGGTCGGTCGAGGCGCCACCGGACGACCCAGACGTTGCGCACCAGGTCGGGGAGACCGAGTTCGAAGCGGTCGAAGACGACGCCGGGCGATCCCGGGTTGAGGTGGCCCCGGGACGTGATCGCGTGGTGGATCTCCGGCGGTCCCATCGTCGGACAAGTCTGTCGCAAACGTACAAGACCTGCCAGCCCCCGGCGGCGACGATGGACGGCATGACCAGCACCGAGAACACCACCCCCGCGACCGGAGACCACACCACCGACGGCCGCCCGCACGCCTACTCGTCGCTCACCCCGTTCATCGTGGTGAGCCCGGCCCGCGACGCGATCGAGTTCTACCGCAGCGTGTTCGACGCCTCGGTCGGCGGCGTCACCGAGATCGACGGCGTCGTCGCACACGCCGAACTCCAGTTCCCCGAAGGACGACTGCAGCTCGGGGAACCGTCCCCAACCTACGATCTCGCCGTGCCGACCCCGGGATCCCCGGCGATCTACTCCCTCGCGATCTACGTCCCCGATGTCGATGCCGCCGTCACCCGCGCAGTCGACGCGGGCGCCACCGTGCGCGAGCAGCCCATGACGTTCGTCTCCGGTGACCGCTTCGCGTCGGTGCTCGACCCCTTCGGTGTGCGGTGGTCGGTGATGACGCGCGTCGTCGACATCAGCCCGGAGGAGAGCGAACGACGTGTCGCGGACTGGGCCGCCGACCAGGGGTGACGACCGACGCAGCTACTCGTGGAGGTCGCTCGACGGCAGGTTGCCGAGAATCGCGAAGCCCTCGAGGTAGGGCTCGATGTCGCCGGCGACGGTCCACGATCGCAGCTGCGCCGCCGACCGGCGGCTCACCAGCGCGCGGGCGAGATCGGCGTCGGTGGCGGCGACGACCGCGGCGGGTTCACCGTCTGCCGATCGCCACGCCCAGCGCTGCCCCCGTAGTTCGAGGGGTGGGAGGTCGGTGACTCGTCCGGCGAGTCGCTGTGCGAACTGGTCCCGGACATGCTGTGCCGCAGGGGTGTCGGTGGCACCGTGGGCACCCAGTGCGCCGCGCAGGTCCTGCTCGTGGATGACGATGTCGTTGATCGGACGGTCGCCGGCGTGACCCATGTACGCGACCATGGCGTCGGTGATGCCGCGCCACTCGGCGACCAGCTCGGCGACATCCCTGTCGCGTCGGGCCTCGACCTGCGCGGCGGTCCAGGCCTCGTTGTGGTCGTCGGGTTCGTGTCCGGCCACCACGTCGGCTCCTATGCCGACCATGTGCGACAACAGATCTCGCACCGTCCAGTCGGGACAGGCCGGGACCGCCGCGGCGACGGCCGCCTCGGGGGCGCGCTCGACGAGATCGATCACGCGCTGTTGCGCGGCGGTCCATTCCGCGATGGCGTCGAACATCAGGCCTTCTCTCCGATGGCGGCCGAGATCAACACCTCGGCGGCGTCGCGTGCGTGTCGTGCTGCGGTGGGGTCGGCGACGATCGCCGACGTCGTCTGCGCGCCCTCGGCGAGGAGGACGAGCTGGCGGGCCAGGGCCGGTGTGGCGCCGGCCTTCTCGACCAGGTCGTCGACGTAGACCTGGAAGCTCTCCTTGTGTGCGCGCGCCGCCGCGGCCACCTCGGGTGACGACCCGCCGAGTTCGCCGAACGCGTTGATGAACGCGCAGCCACGGAAGTCGTCGGTGACGAACCACTCGGCCAGGAAGTCGAACACCGCGAGAAGCTTGTCGCGGGGCGAGGTGACGGGGGCGGCCACGCGATCGAGGCCCGACACCCACATCCCGTGACGATGGTCGAGCACCGCGAGCACGATCGCGTCCTTGCCGGGGAATTCGGCGTAGAGACGTTTGAGGGAGACGCCGGCCGACGCGCGCAGTTCGTCCATGCTCACCTGCTGGATCCCGCGTTCGTAGAACAGCCGGTCGGCTGCCTCGACGATGGCGGTCCTGGTGTCCATGGGGTCAGTGTACTTGCCGCGAGAACGATCGTTCTGTACCGTGGTCTCACGAGAGAACGTCCGTTCTCTCGCCGACGGAACCACACCTTCGTCCAGGAGACACGTCATGGGTTACATCACCACCACAGGCACCGAGAACTCCGCTCCGATCGAGCTCTACTACGAAGACCACGGCACCGGGCAGCCCGTCGTGCTGATCCACGGTTACCCGCTCGACGGGTCGTCGTGGGAGAAGCAGACCGCCGCGCTGCTCGACGCCGGCTACCGCGTCATCACCTACGACCGCCGCGGATTCGGGAAGTCGAGCCGTCCCACCATCGGTCACGACTATGACACCTACGCCGCCGACCTCAAGGCCGTCCTCGATCAGCTCGACCTGAACCAGGCCGTGCTCGTCGGCTTCTCGATGGGCACCGGCGAGGTGGGGCGCTACCTCGGCACGTACGGATCGTCGCGCATCGACAAGGCCGTGTTCCTCGGGTCGCTCGAGCCCTACCTCCTGCAGACCGACGACAACCCCGCCGGCGTCCCGCAGAGCGTGTTCGACGGTCTCGCCGACGCGGTGAAGTCCGACCGCTACGCGTTCTTCACCGACTTCTTCACGAACTTCTTCAACACCGATGACTACCTGGGCAACCGGCTCAGCGAAGAGGCCCTGGCGGCCAACAAGCAGCTGGCCTACAACGCCTCGCCGTGGGCATCGGTCGCGGCTCAGCCGACCTGGCTCACCGACTTCCGCGAGGACATCCCGAAGATCGACGTGCCGTCGCTGATCGTCCACGGCACCGCCGACAACATCCTGCCCATCGACTCCACGGGCCGGGAGTTCACCAAGGCGCTGCCCGACGCCGAGTACGTCGAGATCGAGGGTGCGCCGCACGGCCTGCTGTGGACTCACCACGAAGAGGTCAACAAGATCCTGCTCGACTTCCTGGCGAAGTGAGATCCTTCCCCGCGAAGTAGCGGTTCGTCCGCTCACCGGCCGCACCCGAGACCCGGGTGCGGCCGGTTCGCGTCGTGGCACATGTCATCGTGGGGTGATGGCTTCGCGCAGGGTGACCGAGTCGACGCTGGGGGCGTGGGTGTTCACGGTGAACGGCGCGCGGTGGGACTCCGTGGTCGATATCGCCTCGCGGCGTGGAGGCCTCGCCACCCGCTGCGTCGCGGCCAACTATCGCAAGGACGTGATGGTCGCGGGTCAGCGCGCGCTCCTGTGGGCGAGCGGCCCGCCGACCGGGCCGCGGCCGCGCGGCATCGCGGGACTCGGATGGATCACCGGCCCGAGCGAGATCGACCCGGAGAACGACTCCGACGAGCCGTCGTGGCTCGCCCACACCGACATCCGCCTCCTCTCCGATGCCGAGCGCATCCCGGCGACCGATCTGAACGAGGTGCCCGGCCTGGCCGGCATGGAGATCCTGCGACTCCCGCAGGCGAGCAATCCCTCCTGGGTGACCCGCGACGAGATGGCAGTCATCGAGCCCCTGCTGGCCGGATGGCCCGATCCGCCCGTCGCACGGTCGACCGCCGTCGGGTGATGAGGCGGGCGAAGGATCCTGCGCGCCGAGCACTTTCGGTCCACCCGTTACTTCGCGTCGTTTAATTTTGTCGCCTAAACGAGCGAACAAATAGCCGATTTGACACAACAAATGTGAATTCGACGTAACACGGCGTGCCGAGGTCTAGCTTCACCCTCATCACCGGATTTTCTCAAGGGAGTTGTCGTGGGAGTTCACAAAGCATCGCGGGTGTCGAAGACCGTCGGTAAGGCGGGCCTCGCGGGCACCGCCGCCGGAGCGGTCGTGACCACGGCAGCGGCCGCAGTCCTGATGGGAGCGGGGGTCGGGTCCGATGCGGCGTCGCTGACCGCGGCAGCAGGGGCCAATGCCTCGGCCGACACCGCGCTGAGTCGCGTGCACGCCGAGGGCGTCGTGCTGACCGGCAAGACGTTGGAGATGTTGTCGTCGTTGCCGGCGGGTTCGTCGGTGGTCGTCCCGAATCAGTCGTCGACGCAGAGCGGATCGTCCTCCTCGTCGGTGCCACCGTTGTCAGGGCTGGGTTCCTCTGCGGTGCAGCTCTTCGTCCCGTCGACGACCACGGGTGGTTCGGGACCGGTGTCGCAGGCGTCGGCGTCGTCGTTCAGCATGTTCCCCGCCCAGACCACCTGGACACCGCTGCGCACCCTCGCGGGAGAAACGCCGTCGGGAACGGCGTACGCGTTCGTCCCGGCCGCAGGTACCGATCCGCTGGCCGGGATCGGCATGTTGATCCGGGTGTTCATCGGTGACGGTGCCGATGCGCCGGCGAATTGTGTTGCCGCGGCGTGCAATGGCGGCAACGGTGGACTGTTGTTCGGTAACGGTGGTCGTGGTGCGAATGGCGGAGCGGGTGGCAACGGCGGTCTGTTCGGCAACGGTGGCGCGGGTGGTGCCGCCACCGTGGCCGGCGGCGTCGGTGGTGCGGGCGGCAACGCCGGGTTCATCGGAACCGGCGGTACCGGTGGCGCGGGCGCGGCCGGCGCGACGGGTCTCGCCGGAGGCAAGGGCGGGGCCGGTGGCCGTGGCGGGTTCATCCTCGGTGACGGCGGACTCGGCGGAGCGGGTGGCGCAGGAGCAGCCGGAGCGGCCGGGGCCGCGGGAACCGACGGTGGTGCAGGCGGAGTCGGCGGTAGCGGTGGCGGTCTGATCGGCAATGGTGGCGTCGGCGGTGCCGGTGGTCTCGGTGGGGCGGGCGGAGCGGGTGTCGCCGGCGTTGCCGGTACAGCGGGAACCGGCACCGGCGCTGCGGGTGGTGACGGTACCGCCGGGACGGCCGGCGGCGCGGGTGGTCGCGGCGGAAATGCCGGTGCCGGTGGCGTATCCAGCCTGATCGGCACGGTCGGTGCGGCCGGCGCGAACGGCAGTGGTGGAGCGGGCGGCTCGGGTGGTCGCGGTGGTGATGGCGCTGCGGGGACGAATGGCGCGGACGGCGTCGACGCCACCGCACTCGGTGCGTCGGGCACGGCCGGTCAGGCCGGCGGCAAGGGTGGTGCAGGAGGACTCGGCGGCGGCGCCGGAGCCGGCGGTGCGGCAGGCACCGGAGGCACCGGGGGAACGACCGGCACCACGGGCAGCGCAGGACTTCAGGGCGTCGGCGGAGCCGGTGGCAACGGCGGCAACGGCGGTGCGGGCGCGAACGGTGCGACCGGCGCCGTCGGTGCGGCTGCGGTGGGAGCCGGGGCGAACGGCAACACCGGCGGAACCGGTCTCGCCGGCGGGAACGGTGGTCGCGGTGGTGACGCCGGTATCGGCGGCGCCGGCTCGACCCCGGGTGCCGACGGCCTGAGCGGAAGCGGTGGCGCGGCCGGAAACGGCGGGCAGGGCGGCACCGGATCGAACGGCAACAACGGTGCTGACGGAACGCCGGGAACTGCGCCCGGCGGTTCGGGCGGCGACGCGAGTGGCGGTGGCAACGGCGGGGCCGGTGGACAGGGCGGAGCGGCAGGCAACGCCGGCGCCGCAGGCACCGGTGCCGGTGGCATATCCGGCGCGACGGGACAGACAGGACTCCAGGGCAACGGCGGTGCTGGCGGCAACGGCGGAACCGGTGGTGCCGGTGCCGACGGCCAGAACGGCGCGAACGGAGCTGTCGTCACGGGTGTCGGAACCAACGGGAACAACGGCGCGGCCGGCACCGCAGGCGGGAACGGCGGTCGTGGCGGCAACGCCGGCATCGGCGGGGCCGGGACGGTGGTCGGCGCCAACGGTGTGAACGGGACCGGTGGCGCGGCCGGCGACGGCGGCAACGGCGGCAACGGATCGGACGGCGCATCAGGTGCCGACGGCGCCACCGGCGTCACCCCGGGCAGCGCGGGTGGCGCCGGTACCGCGGGCGGTGCGGGTGGCAACGGTGGAGCCGGCGCCGTCGCGGGTACCGCGGGTGCCGCCGGAACCGGTGGGACGGGCGGTGCTTCGGGCGCAGCGGGTACCGATGGCATCCAGGGCGTCGGCGGCAACGGCGGCAACGGCGGACGTGGAGGCAACGGTGCCGCGGGCGCAAACGGCGAAGCCGGCGTGAACACCGGCGCCGCACAGAACGGCGGCGCCGGTGGGGCCGGTGGCAACGCGGGAGCGGCGGGCACCGGGTCGACCAACGGGACCGCCGGTGTCAACGGCACCGGCGGCAACGGGGCTCAGGGCGGTAACGGCGCTGCGGGCACCAACGGTGGAGCAGGTGCCGCGGGAACCGCCGGCACCATCAACGGCGGTACCGGCGGTGCGGGTACCGCAGGCGGCGCGGGCGGAAACGGTGGCGCCGCAGGGGCGGTCGGTACCGGCGGCACCGGCGGCTCGAACGGCGTCCAGGGCAACGGCGGAAACGGAGGCGTCGGCGGTACCGGAGGTGTCGGCGGTAACGGACGGGCCGGGACGAACGGCGGGACCGGGGCAGCGGGATCGGGCGAGGGCGTCTTCTCGGCTCCCGGAAACGGTGGCACCGGAGGCAACGGAACCGTGGGCGGCAACGGCGGCACAGGCGGTGTCGGCGGAGGTGGCGGCGCGGCCGGGACCGGGCTCGTCGACGGCACAGCCGGAGCCAACGGCAACGGTGGAGCCGGCGGGATCGGCGGCGTCGGTGGCAATGGCGGAACAGGCGGAGCCGGCGGCAACGCGACAGTCAGGAACGGCGGAAACGGCGGTAGCGGCGGCACCGGGGCCGCCGGCGGGATCGGCGGAACCGGCGGCCTGGCCGGTACGGGCGGTGCGACGGGAACCGGTGCCACCGGCACGGCTGGGATCGCGGGCAACAACGGTACCGGCGGGACCGGAGGTGGCGGTGGCACGTCGACAACGGGCTCGGGGGGCGCCGGTGGCGCCGGTGGCGGAGTCGCGTCCACCCGAGGAGACGTGAACGGCGGCAACGGAGGAGCGGGCGGCTCATCGACCCTCTCCACCGGTGGCGCCGGCGGCGCAGGAGCCGGTGTCGCCACGAACAGCGGGCGCGCCGAGGGCGGCGATGGCGGCCGTGGCGGCAGCGGCACCTCCGGCGGCGCAGGCGGTAGCGGTGGCGCAGGAGGCTCCACCGGCACGGGCGGCCAGGGTGTCGGCGGTGCCGGCGGCAACGGCGGTGCGGGATCGGTGGGTAGCGGTGGCAGAGGCGGTTCCGGCGGACAGGGATCGGGCTCGACCGCGACCGGCGGCACCGGCGGCAGCGGTGGCACGAGCGGTGCAGCCAGCGCAGGCGGGGCCGGTGGTACCGGTGGGTCCGCGGTCGGAACCGGCCCGCAGGCGACCGGTGGCGCGGGTGGTCAGGGCGGCACAGGCGGATCGAGCGTCGTCGGAGGCCGCGGTGGAACAGGTGGCGCCGGCGGCGGGGCCTCGAACTCGACCGGCGATGCCCTCGGGGGCGCGGGCGGCGTCGGAGGCGCCGGTGGTTCGGGCAGCATTCCGATCGCCGGAGGCGCAGGCGGCAACGGCGGAACCGGTGGATCTGCCACCGCCCCGGGCGCCGGAACGGCAACCGGTGGAACCGGTGGAGCCGGGGGCCCGGGAGCGGGATCCGCGGCGAACGGCACCAAGGGCGGCAACGGGTCTGCCACCGGGTGACCCGACGCACGACCGGTCCCTAGGCTGATCGATCCTGATCTGCGCTGCAGCGCAGCATTCGCGCCCACCGACAACTCGCGTTGTCGGTGGGCGCGAACGTCCTCGCAGGTAACGTGATCATCTGAGCCACCTCCTGCGGTGGCGCGCCACGCATGACCTTCAAAATCTGTTCCGTCACCAAGGACTTCCGTGAATCAACCCGCCTCGTCAGCAGACCAGTCGCGACAGTCGCGACTCCTCCCTCTGCTGGCCGTTGCCGCAATCGCCGTCGCCGTGGCTGCGGTGGTGGTCGCAGTGATAGCCCTGGTGCAGGGCGGTTCCGATGACTCCGCGCCGAGCTACTCCGACGCGCAGCGGGCCACCGACACCCGCACGGTGTGCGACGCGTTCGCGCTGAACCTCAAGGCGGTGTCGATCCAGACCGGGTCGCAAGCGCCCGCAGGCGAATCGGGCGTATCGGCGGCGGCAGCGAACGCACGGCTCGCACTCTTCGCGGCGTCGGTGAACCTGACCGATGCTCTCGAGGCGGCTCCGGCAGCGCCCGAGGGTCTGCGCGCTGCGGTGACCGATCTCGCGAAGCAGTACCGCACGGTGGCAACGCAATATCTGGCGGGCGCCACGAACACGGCGTCGGAGGTCACCGCGGCAGTGCGCAGTGCGGGTACGGCAGCGACATCGGTGAGCAACGCCTGCAGGTAGCCGCCTGCGCGGCTCTCAGTACGGCGGTGGAGGTTCCGCGTCCCGGGCACGCTCGACGGCACGACGATGCGCGTCGCGTTGTCGGATGCGGAGTTCGTCGAGGTGCCTGCGTGCCGGATGATCGGCTCTCGAGGGTGGCGAGCGCAGTGCGGAGAACAGATCGGTGCCGGTGTAGGCGTTGCCGAGGAACATGTGGCCGGTGGGCGACTCGAAGAGCACCGTGCCCATCTCGTCCTGGTGGTCGCGCCACGCGGTGAAGGTCTTGATCCGGTGGTGGAAGCGGCAGAGCGGCTTGAGATTCGCGCGGACGGTCGAGCCACCGCGGCTCGGATGGCGGTGGTCGAACGGATCGGTGTGGTCGATGTCGGTCGACCACGCCGGCGCACTGCATCCCGGGAACGTGCAGCACAGTTCACCGGCGCGGATGAGAGCCTGCAACTTTCGGCTCGGGACGTACCCGGTCGCGTCCGCCGCAGGCGGTGTGGGGCGAAGGAACTCGCGCTGGGCGTCGGCCAGCAACGACCGCATCGTGTCGGCGTCGACGATGCCGTGGCCGTCGAGGAACCCCGGCTGATCATCGAGCCCCACCAGTGTCGACAGATTCGCCACGATGTGGAAGGTCGGCCGCACCGCCGACCACGCGGCCGACTCCGAAGCGTCGACCCCCGCCGCAGTGCAGTCGTCGCAAAGGCATTCGAGTCGGGATTCGTGACGCGACAACGCCAGCAGCGCGTCGGCACGACGCTGGTCACGCGTGCGGGGATCGCCAGTGTGGGGTTGCGCTGCCATCGCCTCGAGCTGCGCGTCGATCTCGGCTGCGCTCGCCATGGGCAGTGACGCCGACATCCGACTCTGCCCCGGCGCGTGTCGGTCGGGACGCACCGATACCTTCCTGTCAGCTTCGGCGCGCTCGCGCCGCCGCAGGAGCGCATCGGAATCGAACTCGGCGACCACGGCGTCGACCATGACCGTGAACCGGGCACGCGACATCGGGGGCCGGGCGAAGATCGCCTGGGCGAGATGGGCGTCGACCTCGGCGATGGTGTCCGGTGAACACAGCGCCGTCCGCGCGACGGCGGTGAGGAAGTGTGAGAGCTCCAGTCGCCCGGTGGCCAGGGCGTGGCCGGTGAACGGGACGCGGTGCCGCAGAGCGGAACCGGCGACGATGAGTTCCCGCGCTCGCGCGGGTGTGACGTTGAGGACCGCACCGACCTCTGCCGTGGCGCGCTCGAGGCCATCGGGTCCGAACTGCGACCGCGGGTCCTGTGCGCACCGGGCGGCAGCGGCTATCTCGGTGAATCGCTCGATCGAGTCCGCCTCACCGCTGTGGTGCTCGGCGACCTCGCTGAGGAAGTCCTCTTCGCGTTCCTCGTGGATCAGGCTGGCCGCCTGCAGCATTCGATAGTCGGCCGACGCCGTGATCGATCGGCAGTGGGCGAGTACCTCGACGAGTTCGACCGCGGTCAGGGCAGTGTCGTCTGCCCGCTGTGTCACCACCCCCGAGGTCATGGGGACGAACGTACAGGCACCCACTGACACCATGGCCAGAGAACGCCGATGCCCTGTGGATGGACGAGAACTGTGGACAGTTGGCTAGCCGTGCGATGAGACCGGGAACAGGCCCAGCAACCGGCGACCCATCGCGATCGATGGTGCCGCGTCGACCCGGACCCCGACGAGCGCCGGGAATCGTTCGCGCACGGCTTCTTCGAAGCGATCGGTCAGGGTGACGTCGGAGGCCGGGCAGTGGGCGCACGTGCCGCCCAGCGACACGGTGACGACGCCGGAAGCGACCTCGACGACGGTCAGGGCGCCGCCGTGGGACCGGATGAAGGCACCCACCTCGCCGGAGAGAACCTGGTCGACCGCGGCCCGCAACACGTCGTCGGCCGAGCCCTCATCCACCGGGCGCCATGCGTCCGGCTCGCCCAATGCCGATCCCAGCGCGGTGCGGATCGCAGCGCCGGCGGTACGCCAGGAGTGATTGTCGTCCAGGCGAATGCGTATGGCATCCGGTTCGACGCGGAGCAGCGTGATCACCCTGTCATCGACGAACCCCTGCACCACCACCGGCGCCGACGCCACCTCGCCGACGAAACCGAGGGTGCCGGCAGGCATGATCCAGCGAAGCTCCTGTGGCGCACCGGGTACGGCCTCGGCATGAATGGGGACGGTCATGTCACCGCCGCCACGATGGTGTGTGCGGCGAAGGCCATGACCCAGGCGAGTACGAACATGTACCCGAACGCGATGGCCGGCCACTTCCAGGTGCCCGACTCTCGGCGCATCACGCCGATCGTCGACATGCATTGCAGCGCATAGAGGAAGAACACCATCAGCGCCGCCAACACGGGCGGGGTGAACAGCGGCTCGCCGATCCGCTCACCGCTGGTGACGCGCATCTTCGACAGCGCGTTGCTCGGATCGTCGGGATTCTCGGCCGCACCGACTTGTCCCAGCGTGGCCACGAAGGTCTCGCGTGCCGACAACGACGCGAGGATGCCGATGTTGATGCGCCAGTCGAATCCGAGCGGCGCGAATACCGGTGCGATGAACTTGCCGACAGCGGCGCCCGCGCTGTGCTCGATGACGTAGGAGGACGTCGCAGCATCGTCGTTCGGGTCGATCCCGGCGGCCCGGAAGTCGCTGTCGCCGCGGGTCGGGAGGTTGAGCAGCAGCCACAGTGCAGCGGTGGTCACGAGGATGATGACACCGACCTTGCGGACGAAACCCCGGCAGGCGTCCCACACCGACAACGACATCGAGCGCACCGACGGCCACCGATACGGCGGCATCTCCATGTAGAAGGGGAGCAGCGGGCCGGTGCCGCGACCAATGCGCGAGAACAGCCACGCCGTCGCCATCGCCGACACCGCGCCGCCGAGGTAGAGCGCGAACATCACCACGCCCTGCGCCCCGAACGGGCCGACCCGGTCGGAGGAATCGACGAGCAGACCGGTCAGCAGGATGTAGACCGGGAGCCGCGCCGAACACGTCATCAGAGGAGCGGCCATCATGGTGGCCAACCGATCTCGGGTCGACGGCAGCGTGCGTGTCGCCATGATCCCCGGGATCGCGCACGCCAGCGACGACAGCAGTGCCACGAATGCGCGGCCCTCGAGTCCGGCGACCGACATGATCTTGTCCATCAGGAACGCCGCGCGCGCCATGTACCCGACGCCCTCGAGCAGGGCGATGAGGATGAACAGCAGCGCGATCTGCGGCAGGAACACCAGCACGCCGCCGACGCCGCCGATCATCGCATCGCCGAGAAAGCTGGCGAGCCAGTCGATCCCGACGTGGTCGCGCACCAGGCCGGCGAGGTAGTCGAAGAACTGTTGGACGTAGTCCTGGAGTGGGGCGGCCACGGTGAAGATGACCTGGAAGAACGCGAACATGGTCGCGAAGAACACCAGTGTGCCCCAGACCGGATGCAGCAGAACGGCATCGATGCGACGCGTGCGGTCGTCGAGGCGCGGCAGGCGGTAGCGGGAGGTGGTCAGCACCGACTCGATCCACGCCGTGACCTCGGGTCCATCGGCGGGCGGGGGGAGTGCCGGGGTCGTCCACTGGTCGGGGTGGGGGAGGAGCTCGCGCAGCGCACCGAGTTCGCGGCGGCGTCCGCCGACGACCGCGACCACGGGCACGCCGATGGCGCGCGAGAAGGCGTCGACGTCGATGGAGCCCTGGCGACGGGTCAGCTCGTCGGTGAAGGTGAGGACCACGCACGCGGGCAGATCGGTGCCCAGCACCTGGGCCAGCATGCCGAGAGATCGCCGCAGTGTGGTCGCGTCGAGGGTGACGACGAGACCGTCGGGGGTGTCGGTGGTGACGTCGTCGGGGTCGAGGACGTCGGCGACGATCTGCTCGTCGGGGCTGATCGCGTCGAGACTGTAGGTACCCGGGAGGTCCTCCACGAGAACGTCGTGGTCGCCGACCTGCGTGCGCCCCTCGTAGCGGGCGACGGTCACGCCGGGGTAATTGCCGGTCTTCGCACGGAGTCCGGTCAGCGCGTTGAACAGGGTCGTCTTGCCGGAGTTCGGGCTGCCGACGAGGGCGAGTCGGGCATCGGAGCCGTGATCGTCGAGTGATCCGGCGCCACCGTGCGGTCCACAGCTCACGCGCCACCACCGTTCTCGTCGACTCGGGTCAGGTAAGGCTTTCCTGGACTCCCCGTCCACCACAGTAGCGCTGCGACGCGGCCGTGCTCCCGGCGATTCTGTGCAGGTGAGGGCATACGTCCGACTTGCCCGAATGCTGGACGCACGGGGTGTGATCGACACCCGCTCGACATCGTCAGGCCGGCCGCGGTTCACGTGGATCGACCACGGTCGCGTCATGAGACCGACGACTCGCCTGGCCACCCTCGTGCTCGCCCTCGCCGCGGCGGTGACCGTCGCACCCGGATCGGCAGGAGCGGTCGACTTCGGCAGTTCCGGACTCGGCGGTGACCCCGGCACCTACACCTACGCGGTGATCGGCGACGTGCCCTACGGACAGCCCCAGATCGACGTCTTCCCGACCTGGATCGCCCAGATCAACGCCGACCGCGCCGTCGACATGACCTTTCACGTGGGGGACATCAAGAACGGGTCGACGAAGTGCGCCGACGACTATTTCGCGTTGATCCGCAAAGACTTCGACACTTTCCGTCGGCCCTTCCTCTACACCCCCGGCGACAACGAGTGGACCGACTGCCACCGCGCCAACAACGGCGCCTACAACCCCCTCGAGCGGCTCGCGGCGGTACGGAAGACCTTCTTCACGCGTCCCGGCCGGACCCTCGGGCAGCAGGCGCGACCGGTCGCGTCGCAGAACGCCATCGGGTTCCCCGAGAACGTGTCGCTGACCCAGCGGGGCGTGGCCATGGCGACCTTGCACGTGGTCGGCAGCAACGACGACCTGCAGCCGTGGACCGGGATCGGCCAGACCGCGGCCACGCCTGCGCAGATCGCCGAGGAGACCGCGCGCATCAACGCCGCGATCACGCAGGTGCGCACCACCTTCGCCCAGGCGAAGGCGCGCAACGACCGCGCCGTGTCGTTCTACACGCAGGCCGACATGTTCGATCCCACCTACGCGGTGACCCCGAACGACGACTCGGCGTTCACGCCGCTGGTGCGTGCACTCGTCGAGGAGTCGCGCAGTTTCGGCAAGCCGGTCTACCTGTTCAACGGCGACAGCCACATCTACAACTCCGATACCCCGCTCGCAGCCGGCTCGAAGTGGTTGTCGTTCTACGGGATCACGGATGCGGCCGACAACCTGACACGCGTGACCGTCGACGGTTCGTCGAACAACAAGGACTACCTGCGGGTGTCGATCTCGAAGCCGAATGATCCGAAGGTGCTGAGCTGGACCCGCGTGCCGTACACCGTGCAGGCCGCGGGCTGAGCCGAGACGCGATCTGCAAGGCAGCGTCAGCCGGCTGCGATGACCTTGATGCAGTCGGCCTGGCGGCGGCGCAACGCGATCTCGTACCCGGCGACCCGCACCACCACCGGTCCGCGCATCGGAGCGCGACGCACGGCGACGACCTCGGCGCCCGGCGCGAAACCGAGATCGAAGAAGCGACGTGCGGCCGACGGGTCGGCGTCGGCGCACAGGCGCGACACGACCGCGGAACTCCCCAGCGGCAGGTCGCTGACGGCGACCTCACCGATCGTGGCCTCGTGATCGGCGACGGCGCGCGAGCGGAGACGGTCGGTGGTGATCGACATGTCGCCTCCTGCCTCTGTGAGTTCGTGCTGGGCAAGTGAGCCTTACCTAGCTGAGATGAGGCAAGCATAACCACGATCTCCGACCCGGCGCCAGGCCCTCGGTGAGCGTCGGTAACGATCTGCCCGATACGGGCGATCTGCGTGTACACCCGTCCGACGACCCCAGGGACAGACCATGACCAGGATCGCGACCTATCTGACCGCCGCCGCCGCTGCGCTCGTGCTCACCGGCCTCACCGCAGGCTGCTCGTCGGACTCGTCCGACACCGCCACACCGACCTCGACGGTCACCGTCACCCCGTCCACCGCCGCATCCGCGTCGGGCGGCGAGGCCGGCGGCGGCGACTCGTCGGCGGATGGGGCCACCGACGCCCCGGCCCAGGAGACCGCCGGCCAGACTCGCATTCCCGCCGTGTCGGCCGTGCCTCCGTCGGAGTTCGCCGACGGAGCCTTCTCCTCGTTCGCATCACCCACCGGCAAGATCCAGTGTCGAGCCGTCGACAACACGTTCAACTGCCAGACCGAAGGCCTCCCGCACACGGTCGCGACGTCATCGCTGTGCAACTTCTATCCGGGCGACGAGCAGGGCCGCGCGGTGCGTTTCGGTTGGTTCAGCGGAGGCCCCGCCCCGTGCGCGACGATCATCCAGGGCGAGGGCTACCGCTCCCCGCACACGCTGCAGTACGGCCAGCGTGTGACGTTCCCCGCCATCGCGGGACGGACGATCACCTGCTCGTCGGCCCCCAACGGGATCACCTGCACCCAGGTCGGCGGCTCGGGCGCCCGCGGGTTCGTGCTGTCCGCCGAATCGTTCAGGGTGCTCTAGGGGTCAGGACAGCATCAACAGGGTCGAGGTGGCGCTGGCGACGAGACGTTCCTCGGAGTCGCGCACCTCGGCGCGGACGGTGGCCGTGGTGCGGCCGTGGTGTTCGACCTGTGCGCGTACGCGAATGGCGCCACTGTCCGGCGCGATGGCACGGATGTAGCGACAGCTCAGGTCGAGCGTGGTGAAGCGGCGGTTCTCCGGGTTCACGGTCATGAGGGCCGAGCCGAACGCGGCGTCGATGACCGCGGCGATGAGCCCGCCCTGGATGGTTCCGAAAGAGTTGCAGTGGAATTCGCGCGGCTCGAGCTCGAGGACCGCCCACCCTTCGCCCGCGTCGACCGGCCGGTAGTCGATGGTCGACGACGCCGGACTGAGGGGCAGCTCACCGGCGATCTGGGCGTGCACCTGCTCGATGCCGTGCAGCTCGGCATGGGCACGTCCGACCGGCGGCGTCCACGTGTACTCGCGCCGTGGCTCGTCGACCACTTCCGTCACGACTCGATCTTGTTCGCGCGCAACTCATGTCCCTTGGAGGTGAGGCAGCGACCGGTCGGCAGGTCCCACGACCACCCGTGCAGGTTGCAGGTCAGCTTCTCGCCCTCGATGACCCCGAACTTCGACAGGTCGGCCTTGAGGTGCGGGCACCGACGCTGGATCTCCCAGCCGTCCTTCTCGATCGACGCCGAATCGTCGTGCGCCTCGGAGAACCAGCCGTCGGCGTACGCGATGCGTTCGGCGGTCAGGCATTTGAAGAACGTGTAGAGGAACTCGTTGTATCCACCGATGCGCCACGTGGTGAACCGCGTCGACAGGAAGATGGTGTTCACCCAGTCGGGTTCGTCGTCGCGCAGCACGGTGCGCACCAACTCGGCCGGGATGCGGAACCCGTAGCGGTACTTACCCTCACCCTCCTTCGGCTCGCGGACCGTGCGGTTGGGGAAGTCGAGCACGACGGTCTGATCACCCATCACCAGGCCGACCGGGTATCCGATGCCGTCGCAGATGAGGTCACTCGCGGCCATGATCGGCTCGAAGAGATCACGCAACGGCGGCAGCAGCGGCTCACCGTCGGCCGGCGCCCACGACGCCTTCGCCTCGGCGATCACCGGCGCGAACTTCTCGGCCATCTTCTCGAGGTAGGCGCCCTTGTTGGCGCCGAAGACCTGCTCGGGCGGATACGGGTGCGACACCTCGACGAGCTCGGATCCTCGCAGCTCCGCCGTCGACCCCGACACCATCATCAGGCCGCGGTGCGTGGTGCCGTCGTCGGTGCCGTGTTCCACCATCTGGTCGAGAAAGGTTGCCTGATCAGGGAAGATGCTGGTCGTGTCGGGTGTGCCGTCGGCGTCGGGGACGTCGTTGAGGTAGCGCAACTCGGGGTCGAGGAACATCGGCGGCCCCGCCGAGGGCACCACCCAGGTGGCGCCGACCTGCTCGATGTACGACCGCGCCCGGTCCATGCCGCGCTGGCGCTTCTGCGCCGCGAAATTGGCCTTCGTCTTGCGCGGGATGTCGTAGACCATCGGGTACCAGATGGCGCCGGAGTACTGCAGCAGATGAATGTCGATGTGGCCGAACGCATCCGAGATCACGTCGAGGTCCACCGGGCGGGCGTCGTTCATGTTGAAGCACGTGGTCTCGCCGTCGGAGACGATGAGCCCGCTGTCGCCGATGGGGCCGTCAGCGGGTGCGCGTAGCGCCACGATCATGACCTCGAGGCTGCCCTTGTCGCCCGAGACGGTGGTCTTCACCGAGTCCTCGGTCTCTACGAACGTGTGGAACCCGAGCGCCTCGAGCTCGCGCCGCAGATCGGGCACCGGGTAATCCGGCAGCAGGACGGTCGCGTCCTTGTTCACGTTCTCGGCGAGGTTGCGCGCATCGAAGTGGTCGCGGTGCAGGTGCGACACGTACAGGTAGTCGCAGTCGCCGAGACTCTTCCAGTCGAGCTCGGAGTTGTCGGGGAACGGGAACCACGAGGCGAAGTAGGCAGGGTTCACCCACGGGTCACACAGGATGGACCCGGCCGCGGTCTGGATGTGGAATCCCGCGTGTCCGATGCTGGTGACCTGCACTCGATGCCTCTCTCTCGATTCCGCGGCCGTCGATCCGACCGCCCCTCCAGGGTAGAGGCGGACGCTAGGGTCATCGGCATGGAACCCGCGTACGACACCGTGATTGCGATCGCCCGCTCCATGTGGGCCGCGCAGGGACTGAAGTTCACCGTCACCGGCGCCGAGAACGTCCCCGAGTCCGGTGGGGCGGTCATCGCGATCAACCACACCGGGTACCTCGACTTCACCTACGCCGGACTCCCGGCGTTCCTCCACGGCCGCCGCAAGGTGCGGTTCATGGCCAAGAAGGAGGTCTTCGACTCGAAGGTGTCGGGGCCCATCATGCGGGCGCTGCGACACATCCCGGTCGACCGCGGCGCCGGTGCCGAGAGCTACCGGGCCGCTGTCGAGTACCTGCAGCGCGGCGAGCTCGTGGGTGTGTACCCCGAGGCCACGATCAGCCGCAGCTTCGAGATCAAGGACTTCAAGACCGGCGCCGCGCGGATGGCGCTCGAGGCCAACGTGCCCATCGTCCCGACCGTGATCTGGGGTGCCCAGCGCGTCTGGACGAAGGGTCACCCGAAACGGATGGGACGCTCGAACACCCCGATCAGCATCGGGGTCGCGCCGCCGATCACGCCGACCGGCACCCCCGAGGAGCTGACGGCGACGCTGCACCAGGTGATGACCGACACCCTCCACGAGATCCAGGGCGCCTACGGCAAGCACCCGGTCGGCGAGTTCTGGGTCCCCGCCCGCCTCGGCGGCGGCGCGCCCACCCTCGACGAGGCCAACGCGATGGACGCCGAGGAATCGGCCGAGCGGGCCCGCAAGCGCACCGAACGCGAGAACTGACCCCGGTCAGATCTCCGCGGTGCTCGACTGCCCGCCGCCGGCGCGTTTTGCCGCGTACATCCGTGTGTCGGCGTCCCGCATGGCGGCCTCGAGTGCATCGGGGAATTCGTGATCCCGGGGTGCGCCGATGATCGTCGCGCCGACGCTGACCGTGACCGGGACCGCGTCTCCGGCGTCGGTGAGACGCCGGGGCAGCAGGTCGACGAACCGCATCACCTCGTGCGGGGTCCCGCAGAGAACGACGGTGAACTCCTCGCCGCCGGTCCGCCCCGCGACGGCGTCACCACCCAGGATGTCGCGCATCCGACGTGCCAGCGATCGCAGGACGTCGTCGCCGGCCACGTGTCCGTGAGTGTCGTTGACCCGCTTGAAATCGTCGATGTCGACGACCACCGCCGCGAGCGCCAACCCGTCGCGCGACGCCCGCTCCCACAAGAGCTCCACCGAGACCTCGATGCCGCGCCGATTCCGTAGGCCCGTCAACGGGTCGACCAGCGACTGTTGGGCATCGATCGACAGACGGTTCCACGCGATGTGTGCGGCGACCGGCACGCCACACACCGCGGCGAACAGCACCAGACCGCCGGCGGCCAGGGCGTAGGGATCGAAGAGGTCGGCGTGCTGCACCCGCCACAGTGCGTAGGCGATGACCGCGGCCGACCAGGTCAGGTGGGCAAGCAGCCACCGCGAACTCACGAAGTAGGTGCACAGCGCGCTGTTGATCACGAACAGTGCGCACCCGATGGCGTGGACCACCGGACTGTAGAGCACCAGGATCACCGCCAACCCGACGTCGCCGAAGACGGCGAACCCGACGAAGTAGTTCCGGGCCTGACGTTGGGTCGTCGGTATGGGGGCCACCGCGATCAGCACGATCGCGACCGCCTGGAGACCCATCATCAGCAGAGCGATCGTGCGTTCGGCGGTCCCCTGCGGCCCATCGGGACTGCGCAGCAGCAGCGCCGAACACACCGCCATGAGCAGCGTGTTCGCGGCGAACACCGCTCGGATCGACGACCGCAACGACCGCATCGAGTGGTGGTCGACGATCCAGGCGTAGTCGTGCGATCCGACGAGCCATCGTCGTAGGTCCACGATGGTCACCTCCCCGCCGGTTTGGTGGTCAGAGCAGTGCGACGCTCGCCTGGTCGCCCCCGGCGCGCTTCGCCTCGTACATCCGGGCATCGGCGATGCGCAGGGCATCACGGAAGTCCTCGTGCGCCGATCCGGCCGCCGACGGCGCCCCCAACACGACCGCCCCCACGCTCACGGTCATGGCCAGCGCCGCCCCACCATCATCGTGCGGGTCGATCACCGTGCGCAGCCGATGGGCCAGCGTTGCGATCTCGTCGGAGAGCCGTGCGCGGGACCCGGCGACGATCAGCATGAACTCCTCGCCACCACTTCGTCCCAGGAGCGCATCGGCCCCGGCCGCATCGTTCATGGTGGCGGCCAGCCGCCGCAGCACGGCGTCACCCACATCGTGTCCGAAGGTGTCGTTGATGCGTTTGAACCGGTCGACGTCGACGACCACGACGGCGATCCCGGCGTCGGCCGCTCGAGCCGCACGCCACGTCTTCTCGAGCGACGCCTCGATGCCCCTACGGTTGTACAGGCCCGTCAGCGGGTCGCGCACCGATTGCCGGGCGTCGACCGACAGCAATGTCCACGCGATGTGCGACGACACCGGCACACCGCAGACGGCCATCACCATCACGACGACCGCCGAGCCGATCGCCCATCCGTCGACAACGCCGGTCTGATGCACACGCCAGGCCATGAACGCGATGAAGGCCAACGAGAAGGTGAGATGGGCCAGCAGCCACCGCGAACTCACGAAGAACATGCACATCGCGCTGTTGAGCACGAGCAGTGCGCACCCGAACGCCCCGTCGATCGGCGGCAGCGTGAGCATCACCGTCGCCACACCGAGGTCGCCGAAGAGGACGAAACCCACGAAGTAGAGCCGGGCCCGATCGATGGTGTGCGGTAGCGGGACGACCAGGATGAAGAGGATGACGATGCCCTGCAGGACCAGGACCGTGAGGGCGACGTGCGTCCCCACATCTCCCTGTGGCCCGCGCGAACTCAGCAGTGCGAACACCGAACTCACGGCGAGCATGAACGTGTTGGCGGCCAACGTCAGCCGGATCGGCGTCTGGAGCGGCCGCATCGAGTGGTGGTGCACGATCCACAGGTAGTCGTGCGGGGCGAGCAGCCACATCAGCAGAGCGCGCCCGAAGCCGTCGGCGCCGAGCACTGGCGCTCGGTCGAGACGTGACATCTGACGGGACTGGAACACGCGGTGTGCTTTCGGGTCGACGAGGTCAGCCCCCCGATGGGCTCGGCCCACATCATTGCACTCCGGCGGCCTCGCGCGGGTCGATAGGCTGAACGGATGGAACCCGTCTACCGGACGCTCGAGATCGCGGCACATGCCCTGGTCCGGGCGCAGGGGATGCGGCTGTCGGTACGCGACGAGGACAAGCTTCCCGCGAGCGGCGGCGTGGTGTTGGCGGTCAACCACACCGCATACGTCGACTTCCTCGCCGCGGCACTAGGTGTCCACCGCGCAGGCCGTCGTGCCCGCTACATGATCAAGTCGGAGATGATGGACAACCCGTTGGTGCGCTTCCTCATCACCCACACCCACACCGTCCCGGTGGATCGCTCGGCCGGTGCGCAGGCCTATGCCCAGGCTGTCGAGAATCTGCGTGAGGGCTACGTCGTGGGCGTCTACCCGGAGGCGACCATCAGCCGCAGCTTCGAGCTCAAGGAGTTCAAGACCGGTGCGGTGCGCATGGCCGCCGACGCGGCCGTGCCGATCGTCCCGGTGATCGTGTGGGGTGCGCAGCGCCAGTGGAGCAAAGGTGTTCCGCGGGACATGGGTCGCAGTCGCATCCCGGTGTCGGTGCGGTTCGGTGACCCCCTTCATGTGGGTGCCGACGCCGACCCCGTCGCCGAGACCGCCCGCCTCAAGACGCAGATGTCGGAGCTGCTCGACGCCGTGCGCGCCGACTACGGCGACCACCCGGCCGGTGCGCCCTGGGTTCCCGCCTCGATGGGTGGGGGCGCACCCACCCCCGAACAGGCCCACGAGATCGAGGACGCCGAGGCCATCCGCAAAGCGGAGCTACGCGAGCGCAAGCGCGTCGAGCAGGCTCGCCGCGAGAAGGGTCGGGGCTGACATGCGCCGCACGCCGTTCGGGCCACCCTCACTGATCGTCAGCGACGTCGACGGCACCCTCATCGACGGTTCGGAGACGGTGCGCCCGCTGACACGCCGCGCTCTGCGCCGCGCCGCCGAGGAGGGCACTGCCTTCGTGCTCGCGACCGGTCGCCCGCCCCGCTGGATCGCCCCCATCGCCGAGCAGCTCGACCACGTCACCTACGCGGTGTGCGCCAACGGCGCCATCGTCTACGACGTGACCGCCGACGTCGTGCTGCAGTCGGCCACCCTCTCGCCGGACGTGCTGGCCGAGATCGCCGAGATCGCGCGCCGGGAGATCCCCGGGTGCGGTCTGGCCGCCGAACGGGTCGGCGAGAGCGCCCACGATTCGGCGACCGCGCCCTTCGTCGCGGCCGCGGGATACGTGCACGCCTGGCTCAACCCCGATCACGTCGAGGTCGGCGACGACGACATCGTCTCGGCGCCCGCGGTGAAGATGCTGATCCGCAAGCCGGGAGCGTCGAGCGACGCGATGGCCGCGGCCATGACCGCCGCCGTCGGCGACCGTGCCGCGGTCACGTTCTCCACCGACAACGGGCTCATCGAACTCGCCGTGCCCGGCGTGGACAAGTCGACCGGTCTGCGCCGGTTGGCCGAGATCGCCTCTCTGCCGGTCGATTCGGTCATCGCCTTCGGCGACATGCCCAACGACGTGGAGATGCTGCGGTGGGCCGCCCGCGGTGTCGCGATGGCCAACGCCCACCCCGCCGCGCGGGCTGCGGCCGACGAGATCACGACGAGCAACGACAACGAGGGTGTCGGGCGCGTACTGCACCGCTGGTTCACCTGATCGGGGTGCATCGCGCTCGACCCGAGGTCGACAGGCTCCTCCGATTCGGGGACACTGTGGTCGTGAACACAGCACAGGATCGCCGCCCCACCGCCCGCACGATCGCTCTCGGTGTCGCCACGACGGCAGCTGCTGCCGGACTCGTCGCTGCCGGCGCCGGTGCCGCCTCGGCCGCACCGTCGGCCCCCGAGGGGACGTACACCAAGACGTTCACCTCGCGGTACTACCCGACCCCGCAGAGCGCGGTCGTCGGTGCCGAGATCAACCTCTACCTGTTCAACTCGGTGCGCCTCAACGGCAACCAGGCCTGCTCCGAGCAGCGCAACCCGCTGGTCAAGCCCGACAAGCCCACCGGCTGGACGGCCACCATCACCGCCATCTGCCTGCGTGACGCCGGCACCGCCAACTCGAACCAGTCGGTCAACTGACCTGACGCGAGCTCAGTTCGCCGGGCCGGTGCTGGGCACCGGTGCCGGCGCACTGGCACCGTTCATCTGATTGCCCAGGCTGCGGGTGAACTCGTCGATGAACGCCTTGATCACCTGCACCACCACGCCGCTGCTCTTGTTGAAGACCAGCGAACCGAACTGGAACGCCTGGGTGATGATCCCGCTGATCGCGGAGTCCTCCGACCCCGTCGGCAGCCCCAGCGCACTCTTCTCGTAGCCGGCCGCGCCCCACGCCTTCGCGATGGCGCCCTGGACGACCTGCGCCCCGGTCTGCGGCGACCAGTAGATCTTCCCGTTCGTGAAATCGACGTACTTGGCCAACCCGTTCGGGGTGGTCAGCTCTGCGCTGGTCGGCGCACCCAACGCACCGGTGGCCCCGCCCATCGACAACCACTTCTGCGCGATGGCGCCCGGGTCGGTCGCCGACAACACCTGCGTCGCGACCCCGCCCAACGTCGTCGTGTCGCCCGGCGCCGTGGTCGGTGACGGTGTGGCGTCGGTCGGGGCGGACGTCGACGGCGTCGTCGCGGTGGGGGTCGTCGCGGTGGGCGCCGTGGTGCCCGCGGCGGCGAGGTTGCCCGCGGCGACCTCGCGGATCTGCGGGAGCGCGGCGTAGCCCAGCGTCCCGGGGCACTCGGTGTTGTCGTAGTCGCGGTGCCCGCTGATCATCGGCAGTGACGTCGTCTGACCCGCTCCGTACTTCGCGGTGTCGAAGCCGATGGAGGTCAGCGCCGAGGTGCCCTTCGGATCGAGGCCGGCGAGCTTGAGGCGCCACCCGAGGTAGCTGCCCACCGAGCGGATGAGCTCCGGGGTCGGCGCCACGTCGTTGTAGTTGCCGAGCATCGCCACTCCGACCGTGCCCTGGTTGAACCCACCGGTGTGGGTGCCCTGCACGTTGCGGTCGAGCCCACCGAAGGCGCCCTCGAAGATCTGTCCGTACTTGTCGACGAGTGCGTTGTAGCCGATGTCGCACCAGCCGAGTGTCTGTGCGTGATAGGCGTAGATGCCGCGCACGATCTCCGCCGACTGCTCGGGCGTGTAGTCGTTGTTGCCCGCAGAATGGTGCACCACAGCGGCTTTCAGCGTCGGATCGTAGGTCGGCTGATCGCAGCGTTTCGATTCGTCGGCGCCCCACTGTGCGCGGGTGATGACCGGCGGCTGCTGACCGGGCAGCACCGTCGGCAGGCCGAGAGCACCGCCCGAACCGCCGGGGGTACCGGGGTCGATGAGCGCGGCCTTGAGGGTCGAGACCACGTTCTCCAGCACGCTCGGCGTCGAGGGCCCGGTGACCGGGGCCGGTCCGGTTGCCGTCGTGGTGCCTGCGGCGGGAGCCATCGGGTCACCTGCGACCGGCGAGCGCGGGACGGTGAACGCCCGCGGGGCGATCTCGCCGGGGGCGACGGTCATCTCGGGCTTGTCCGCCGATGCGGGGTTCTGCGGAGCGCCGGGGACCGCCGGGGTGGCGACACCGGCGCGGGTGACGGCGACCTGCACGGCCTTGGTGACCCCGACCCAGATCGGTTCGGTGCCGGCAGTGGCTTTGTCGCCGGCACGCGGTCCTCCGTCGGCGGGATCGGCCGAGAGCCATGGACCCCAGCTGCCGTCGGGCTTCTGCGCCCGGATGAATGCGGTCGTCTGGGCCAGCGCCTGCTCGGCGGCGGCCGTCGCGGCCTGCGGTGCGTTCGCGGCGGGTTTCAGGTCGTCCCAGGTGAGGCCGATCATGCTGAACGGCCGGTCGCGGCTGATCTCCTTGACGACCGCGCCCGCGGGGAGGTCAGCCGAGACCGGCGTCCGGGGATCGGTGGTGGGGGCGGGTGCGGTGGTGCTGCTCGCCGACGGCGCCGTCCCCGTCGGGAAGAGATCCGAGGGCAGCAGGCCGGGCGGGAGCACGCCGGAGGGGATCACCTTCGAGAGGTCGGGCAGCGGGATCGACGACAGGTCGATGGGCGGCAGGGTCACGCCGGCCGCGGCGAGGCCCGATCGGACGAGGTCGAGAACGATCGTCGGCACGGTGTTCAGGCCGACCTGGCTGATCGTGGTCGCCTCGGCCGCGAGCGTCGGTCGACGCTGGTCGGTGGTGTTCTCGGGCGCACTACCGCCGATGACGGCGATCACGGGGCTGGCCACGACCACCGCAGCGACGGTCGCCACCACGATCGACGGCCTCGAGCGGCGATATCGCACTGTGAACTCCTCGCGTGACGGTGAATCGCACACGACGAGTCGTCGTACGCAGACCGCCACATCGTGTTGTCGCGACGGGTCCAAGTCCAGAACCGGACACGGCGTGGCGTGCAACTCGTGATGCTGTTGTTATCGCATGGGGCTGTTGTGACTACTAATCGGACACTATCGTCGCTGAAGTCCCATCCATACGCACGCATCACGATGTTCGCCCAACCGCAAAGGACCCCAGCCGATGGCACAACGGGCCACCGACCGACGTCTGCTGACCTCGGCAGCTCTCGGTCTCGCGCCCGTTCTCGTGCTCGGCGCGGGAATCCTCGGCGTCGGGGCCGTCGTCGCGCACCGCGAGATCTCCGAGCCGGTGACCCTGTCGGTGGGCAGTCAGGTCACGTTGATCGGCCACGGGTTCGGACACGGGCGCGGGATGGGGCAGTACGGCGCGTACGGCTACGCCAAGAAGGGTTGGACGGCCGATCAGATCCTCAACCATTACTACGGTGGCACCACCGCGGGGAAGACGGACAAATCCGTGACCGTTGCGCTCACGCGCAACACCACGGCGAATGTGCGTGCGGACGCCGGGATGAGGGTCGGTGGGCAGACGGTGGCGCCCGGACAGGCGGTTCGACTGTCCGGGACCACCGCCACCATCACCGCGGGATGCGGTGGCGCGGTGGTCCGCACGGTCTCGGTGAACCCGCCGACGATCGACCCGGTCAACACCGCGAGCAACCGGCCGGCCAACGAGTGGCTCCGGTTCTGCGGATCGAACGATGCCTACCGCGGCTCCATCGGCCTCGACGGCGGCCGCGTGGTCAACATCGTCGGCGTCGACGACTACACCAAGGGCGTCACCCCCAAGGAGAGCCCCGCGCGCTGGGCCGATTCCGGTGGCGCCGAGGCACTCAAGGCCCAGGCCGTCGCCGCGCGCACCTACGCGCTGGCCGCCACGGCCAAGGGCAAGAAGATCGACGACACGATGATGTCGCAGGTCTACGGCGGTGCCGGCAGCGAGGATCCGCGCACCAACGCCGCCGCCGACGCGACCGCAGGCCAGATCCGCGTGGTCGGTGGCCAGCCCGCGTTCACCGAGTTCTCCTCCTCCACCGGCGGGTACACCGCGGGTGTGAACTTCCCCGCCGTCGTCGACGACGGCGACACCGAGTCGCCCAACCACAACTGGACCGCCACCGTCGGCTCGGGCAGCATCGCCTCGGCCTTCGGCGTCGGCGCACTCACCGGGTTCCAGGTGATCCAGGCCAACGGCCTCGGGGCCGAGAACGGGCGGGCGATCAAGGTCCGCATCTCCGGCAGCAGTCGCACGGTGGAGGCCACCGGCGACGAGGTCCGCTCCAAGCTGCAGCTCAAATCCGCCTGGTTCACCGTCCAGGGCCAGCCGAAACCCCAGATCGTCGCGCCGCCCGCGGGTGTCGGGGCGGGCACGGCCACCCTGCCCGGCGTGCCGTCGGTGCCCGGTGGTGTCCTCCCGTCCCTGGTCGACGCGGTCACCGGCGCGCTCGGCGGGCTCGTCAGCCCGTCCACACCGGGAGCGCCCTCCGCACCGAGCACGCCCGCGGCACCCGGCGCGCCCACCGGGGGCGACCTGTCGACGCTGATCAGCGGACCCATCTCCGCGGTGCTCAAGGCCGCGATCGCGGCCATCGACGCCAAGATCGTCGAATACGGCGGCCCCTCGGGACTCCTCGGCCAGGTCCTCACTCCCGTCCTGCAACTGGCGGGTGGCGGGTTCCTCCAGAAGTTCGCGAACGGCAACGTCTACTTCAGTCCGCAGACCGGGGCGCACGCGCTCGGCGGGTCGGCGCTCACCGACTACGTGGCCAAGGGGGCCGAGGGAGTCCTCGGCCTGCCGACCGCCGACGCCGGCATCCCCACGAGGTGACGCCGGCCGGGTGCACCCGATCGGCGGTGACCCGGTGGGCCATCGCCGTCCGTTACCCTGAGGCCCCGTGGCACCTGACAGCATTGCTGACCCTGCCGTTCGCAGCGCAGCACCCGATTCCTCCTACGACCTGATCGTCGTGGGGTCCGGATTCTTCGGACTCACCGTCGCCGAGCGCACCGCGTCGCAGCTGGGCAAACGGGTCCTCGTGATCGACCGCCGGAACCACCTCGGCGGCAACGCGTACTCCGAGCCCGAGCCGACCACGGGCATCGAGATCCACAAGTACGGGGCGCACCTGTTCCACACCTCGAACAAGGTCGTGTGGGACTACGTCAACCAGTTCACCGACTTCACCAACTATCAGCACCGGGTGTTCGGTCTCTACGAGGGCCAGGCCTACCCGCTGCCGATGGGACTGGGGATGATCAACCAGTTCTTCGGCAAGTCGCACACCCCCGACGAGGCGCGCGCCCTGATCGCCGAGTTGTCCGCCGAGTTCGACAGCGACACCGCGGAGAACTTCGAGGAGAAGGCCATCAGCCTGATCGGTCGCCCGCTCTACGAGGCGTTCATCAAGCACTACACGGCCAAGCAGTGGCAGACCGATCCGAAGAACCTGCCCGCGGGCAACATCACGCGCCTGCCCGTCCGCTACACCTTCGACAACCGGTACTTCAACGACACCTACGAGGGACTGCCGGTCGACGGCTACACCGCGTGGCTGCAGGCGATGGCGAACCACGACCTCATCGAGGTGCGCCTGGAGACCGACTGGTTCGACGTGCGCGACGAGATCCGGGCCGCCAACCCCGACGCGCCGGTGATCTACACCGGTCCCCTCGACCAGTACTTCGACTACTCCGAGGGCGAGCTGGGCTGGCGCACACTCGATTTCGAGACCGAGGTGCTCGAGACCGGTGACTACCAGGGCACCCCGGTGATGAACTACAACGACGGCGACGTGCCCTTCACCCGCATCCACGAGTTCCGGCACTTCCACCCCGAGCGGTCCTACCCGAAGGACGCGACGGTGATCATGCGGGAGTACAGCCGCTTCGCCGAGTCGGGCGACGAGCCGTACTACCCCATCAACACCCCCGACGACCGGACCAAGCTGGCCCGCTACCGCGACCGCGCCAAGGCCGAGACGGCCTCGCAGAACGTGCTTTTCGGCGGTCGGCTGGGCACCTACCAGTACCTCGACATGCACATGGCGATCGCGAGCGCGCTGACCCTGTACACCAACACCGTGGCGCCGCACCTGCGTGACGGCGCGCCGTTGGTGGATTCCGAGTGACGGCCCGGACGCTTCTGCAGCGCGTCATCTTCCCCCGCCGGGGTGAGCCGCTCGACGTCCGTGCGCTCTACCTCGTGGAGTCGGAGAACAACGCCCGTCGCGCGCACGCCCCGACCCGTACGTCGGTGGCACTCGGCGCCGATTCCGAGGTCAGCTTCGAGACGTACTTCAACGCCTTCGCCGCGTCGTACTGGCGGCGCTGGAGCATCCTGCAGTCGGTCGTGTTGCGCGTCGAGGTCGTCGGGACCTGCCGTGTGGACGTCTACCGCTCCAAGAGCGACGGCGCCCGCATCGGCATCGGCGGCGATCTGGTGCCGCTCGATCCTGAGACCGGCACCGGCGTCATCGAGTTCACCCTCGACCTCGGTCCGTTCGAGGACGGCGGGTGGATCTGGTTCGACGTCACCACCGACACCGACGCCGAGATCGTCTCCGCCGCCTGGTACGCCCCGATCGATGCCCCCGGTGGCGACGACACCCGACGGGTCACCATCGGCATCCCCACCTTCAACCGGCCCGACGACGCCGTCGCCGCACTGGCCGCCCTCACCTCCGACCCGCTCGTCGACGAGGTCATCGACGCGGTCATGATGCCCGACCAGGGCACCAAGCTGGTCCGGGAGCAGGACGGGTTCGACGCCGCCGCAGCGGCTCTCGGCGACCGGTTGCGCATGTTCAAGCAGGGCAACCTCGGTGGATCCGGCGGCTACTCGCGCATCATGTACGAGGCGCTGCGCCAGACCGACAGCCCCTACATCCTGTTCATGGACGACGACATCGCGATCGAGCCCGATTCGATCCTGCGGGCGCTCGCCATGTCGCGGTTCGCGCGCGACCCCATGTTGGTCGGCGGACAGATGCTGAATCTGCAGGACCGCAGCCATCTGCACTGCATGGGCGAGAGCATCGACCGTAACCGCTTCATGTGGACCGCGGCGCCGTTCGTCACCTACGACCACGATTTCGCGAAATACCCACTGCGCGATCGCAAGAAGTCGAAGAACCTGCACCGCCGGATCGACGTCGACGGCAACGGCTGGTGGATGTGCATGATCCCGCGGCAGTGCGCCGAGGACATCGGGCTGCCCATGCCGCTATTCATCAAGTGGGACGACTGGGAGTACGCGCTGCGGGCCCGCAAGGCCGGTTACCCGACGGCGACCGTGCCCGGGATCGCGATCTGGCACATGGCGTGGAGCGACAAGGACGACGCCATCGACTGGCAGGCCTACTTCCACCTGCGCAACCGGTTGGTGGTCGCGGCCATCCACCACGACGGCCCGGTGAACGGCATCGTCACCTCCATGGCCAAGGCCACGGTCAAACATCTTCTGTGCCTGGAGTACTCGACGGTCGCGATCCAGAACGAGGCCATCCGCGACTTCCTCGCCGGCCCCGATCACATCCGTGACCTTCTGCCCACGGCGCTGCCGAAGATCGCCGCGATGCGCAAGCAGTACCCCGACGCCGTGGTGCTGCCCTCGGCGACGGCGTTGCCGCGCACCAGCGGCGAGGCGACGGCGCTGGGTGTGAACGCGCCGAGCAACCCGATCACCAAGATGCGTGCCCTGGGTTCGGCCGTGGTCAACAACCTGCGCCCGGCCGATCTGCGACACCACGAGGTGCCGCAGGCCAACTACCCGCCGATCGAGGCGCGCTGGTTCAGCCTCGGCCGCGTCGACGGCGTGACGGTGACGACCGCCGACGGACGCGGCGTCGTCTACCGACAGCGCGACCGCGACATCGCCGCGGCGCTGCTGCGGGAGTCGTTGTCGCTCAACCGTCAGGTGAAGGCCCGGTTCGACGAGATGCGCGCCACCTACCGCGCCGCCGCCGCCGACCTCACCAGTGAGGAGAGCTGGGAACGTGTCTTTGCACAGGAGTGATGGGCAGAACAGTGACCGCGCCGTGTCGGGGGAGGATGCGATCCTCGTGGGCATCCAGTCGGCGCTGGCCGACCGCCCCGGGGTGCTGCCGATCGCGCGCGGCATGTCGCACGTCGGTGAGCACGCGCTGGGATGGATGGCGGCGGCCGGGATCGGTGTCGTGGTGTCGGAACTGCGCGGTGACGAGGTGGCGGCCGCGCGCTACGCCCAGGCCGGGGTCGGTGCCTTCGGCGCCCACGCGGCGTCGGTCATCATCAAGCGCATCGTGCGACGCCCGCGGCCCGCGCACCCCCGCATCGCCGTCGGGGTGTCCACCCCGAGCCGGTTGAGCTTCCCCTCGAGCCACGCGACCTCGACGACCGCCGCGGCGATCCTGCTCGGCCGGGCGGCCGGACTGCCGCCCGCGGCCCTGCCCGCGGTGCTGGTGGCGCCCATGATGCTGTCGCGACTGGTGTTGGGTGTGCACTATCCGTCCGACGTCGCTGCCGGCGCCCTGGTGGGAGCCGCGTGTGCAGCCGCGACCACGCGCAGTGACAGACTGGCTGCGCGCGTGACGCCACGGGTGTGGCGTGCCCTGAGCAGTTCTCGGGGACCGATGCGCGGCATGGGAGTGAGATGAGCGAGGAGCCGGTCGAGACCGCCGAGGTCAAGGGCCCGCCGAAGAACCTGACGAGCGGGCTGATCAAGGCCGTCCGTCCGCGGCAGTGGGTGAAGAACGCGCTCGTGTTGGCGGCTCCGCTCGCGGCCGGTGCGGTCGACGACGGCACGGTGCTCTCCCGCGCGGCCATCGCCTTCGTGGTGTTCTGCATGGCGGCGTCGTGCATCTACCTCGTCAACGACGCCCTCGACGTCGAGGCCGACCGCGCGCACCCCACCAAGCGCTACCGTCCGATCGCCGCCGGCGTGGTGCCGCGGTCGTTCGCCTTCGCCCTCGCGATCGTGCTCGGCGTCGGCGCGCTCGCGCTGTCGTTCCTGGCCAACTGGCATCTCGCGGCGGTCATCGCCGTCTACATCGGCATCCAGCTCGCCTATTGCTTCGGCCTCAAACACCAGGCCGTCCTCGACATCTGCATCGTGTCGTCGGGCTTCCTGCTCCGTGCCATCGCCGGCGGTGTCGCCACCGAACTGCCCAACGGCCTCTCGCAGTGGTTCCTGCTGGTGATGGCCTTCGGATCGCTGTTCATGGCGGCGGGCAAGCGCTACGCCGAACTGCAGCTCGCCGAGCGCACCGGCGCCAAGATCCGCAAGTCGCTCGAGTACTACACGACCACCTACCTGCGGTTCGTGTGGACTCTGTCGGCCACCGCGGTCGTCCTCTGTTACGGACTGTGGGCCTTCGACAAGGAGGCCGGTCACAGCGACAACGTCTGGTACGCGGTGTCGATGGTGCCGTTCACCGTCGCGATCCTGCGTTACGCGGTCGACGTCGACGGCGGTCAGGCCGGTGAGCCCGAGGAGATCGCGCTCGGGGACCGCGTCCTGCAGTTCCTCGCGGTCGCCTGGTTAATATGCGTGGGTGTCGCGGTCTACATCGTCAGCTGAGGCTGACATCACAGATCGCACAGCCATCACCTCCGAGCGCCCCGTGAGCGCGTTCTCCCGTGTCCGCTCGGCGCTGCCCGCGGGCACCTTCGCCATCAGCGCCGTGGTGGTCGCGGCGCTGTTCGCGTCGGGCGCCTGGCAGCGTCGCTGGATCGCCGACGACGGCCTCATCGTGCTGCGCACCGTCCGCAACCTCCTCGCAGGCAACGGTCCGGTGTTCAACAAGGGCGAACGTGTGGAGGCGAACACCTCGACGGTGTGGACCTACCTCATCTGGTTCTGGACCTGGATCACCGACGCGCAGATCGAGTACGTCGTCCTGTGGATCGCCCTGGTGCTCTCGGTCGCCGCCCTGCCGCTGGCGATGTTCGGCACCTACCGCCTGCTTGGCATGTCCGAGCGCGCACCGGCCGCGCACCGCGCCGCGGTGGTCCTCGTCGTCCCGCTCGGCGCGCTGGTCTACATCGCGCTGCCGCCCGCGCGTGACTTCGCGACCAGCGGTCTCGAGGTCTCGCTCTGCATCTTCTGGGTCGCGGTCCTGTGGTGTCAGATGGTCGCGTGGTCACGCCGGTCACCGGAGTCCACCGGAGTGCGCGCCAACGCCTCGACCCTGGCGCTGGGGTTCACCGCGGGGCTGTCGCCGCTGATCCGGCCCGAACTCGCGATCGTCGGCGCGCTCGTGCTGCTGTTGGTGTTCGCCACCACGATGACGTGGCGCATGCGGATCGCGTTCGTCGCCGTCGCCGCAGTGCTCCCGGTCGGCTACCAGATCTTCCGTATGGGCTACTACGGGCTGCTCATCCCGAACACGGCCGTCGCGAAGGACGCCAGTGGGTCGAAGTTCGAGCAGGGGTTCCGTTACCTGGGCAACCTCTTCGGTCCCTATGTCCTGCTGTTGCCGCTGATCGTGGCGCTGCTCGCCCTCGCGCTCGTCTGGTTCGCGCGGTCGCGCTCGCTGCCCGCACCGGTCCGGTCGGCCTCGGTCGGTCGTGTCGCGCGGTTCCGGTCACGCCTCCGGTCACCGGGCGCGGTCGTCGTGGTCATCCTCGTCGCCGGCCTCGTGGAGGCGGTCTACTGGCTGCGCCAGGGCGGCGACTTCATGCACGCGCGCGTCCTGCTCGTCCCGCTGTTCCTGCTCATGCTCCCGGTGATGGTGCTGCCGATCGCGGTGCCCACCTCGCTGCGGGGCGCCGGCGGGATCGTCGGCGTGGGTGTCGCGGTCGCCTCGACGGCCTTCTTCGCGACCACGGTGGTGTGGGCCATCGTCACCTCGCACTCGCCCGGCATGCCCAACGGCACCGACATCGGGCGCAGCGGCATCGTCGACGAGCGGCGCTACTACATCCAGAACATCGGGATCGAGCACCCGGTCACCGCGGAGGACTACCTCAACTACCCGCGCATGCGCGCGATGGTGGAGTCGATCGCCGAGCACTCCGACAAGGGTGGCGTGCTGCTCCCCTCGGGCAACTATGACGAGTGGTACTACGACCCGCTGCCGGTGCCGCCGCCGGCCGGGGTGCCCAAGCAGATCACCGTCTTCTTCCTCAATCTCGGTATGACGAGCATGAATTCATCGCTCGACGTCCGTGTCATCGACCAGATGGGACTGGCGTACCCGATCGCCTCGCACACCGAGCGCCTCGAGGACGCGCGGATCGGTCACGACAAGGACCTCGACACCGAATGGGTGATCGCCGACAGCGGTGCGGTGCCGGTCTACCCGTTCCTGCCGCTCTACCTCGACCAGGACTGGGTGCGACAGGCCAAGGAGGCGTTGACCTGTAAGCCGACACAGGATCTCATCGCGTCCTACGAGGCGCCGATGAACCTGACGCGCTTCCGCCGGAACCTGGTGCAGTCGTTCGATTTCACCGACTACCGCATCGATCGCGTGCCGCGCTACGAGCTGCAGCGGTGCCGTCTGCCCATACCGCCACCGGTCGGGCAGCGCTGATCCGTGACGTTGGCGATCGCTAACATATCGGTTGTGTAACGCGGTGCCGCCTTCGACCGATATGGTCACACGGACCGGTTTCGGCAGGTCACGCCGGTGTGACGGTTTGCCGACGGAACGAGTTCGCAGGTTTGTCAGACGCAATGCCATCCAATAGGCTCCGTTCGGCGCACGTGGATGGCTCCGCGTTGCCGAAATGAGATCGAAGACGGTCGGCCGGTTCGGCGTCGTCGTACGCCGGAGGACCACCGACACCGTCGGTGTGGACAGAGTTACCGACTTCGTCGGTGGCGGACAGAGAGAGAGCACCACTCGATGCGTGTGAGTTCACGAGCCCGCAGGTCCGGGACCCAGTTCTCGATGATGAAGCGCCTGATGGCCGCATTCGTGGCGCTCGCCGCGATGTCGTCGGTCGCCGTGGTCGTCGGATCGGGCACCGCCTCGGCCGCACCCCGCGTGCAGCAGTACTTCATCGACGGCTGCGGCATGCCCGCGGTGAAGGTCCGCATGTGGACCAAGCCGGGCAACTACAAGACCGTCATCGCGCTCGACGGTCTGCGCGCCACCAATGACGTCAGCGGCTGGGAGCACAACACCCGCATCCAGGACATGGCCGACTCCGGCGTCAACGTCGTGGAGCCCATCGGTGGACTCGCCAGCTTCTACAGCGACTGGAACGCGCCCAGCAACTTCAACAACCAGCCCTACCGCTACCGCTGGAGCTGTGCGATCAACCAGCGTCTGATCCCCGAGCTCGACCGCCGCGGCCTCGCCGTCGGCCGCACGGGCAAGTACGCGATCATGGGCATCTCCATGGGCGGCAACTCCGCCATGGTGATCGGCGCGAACAACCCGCGCATCGACCACATGTTCTCGATGTCGGGCTACCTGAACCTCTCTGCGCCCGGTATGCGCGAGGCCATCCGTATCGCCCTTCTCGACGCGGGCATCGAGGCCGGTGTCGGCCCGTTCAACTCCGACTCGATGTGGGGACCGCCGACCAGCGTGCGCTGGCTCGAGAACGACCCGTTCGTGCAGATCGGCAAGATGCGCGGCAAGAAGGTCCGTGTCGCCTCGGGCAGTGGCCTCCAGGGCCGTTTCCCGACCGACTTCCTCGGCCTGATCCAGGGCGCCCCGCTCGAGGCGCTGTCGCTGGCCCAGTCGCGTGCCTTCCAGGTGCAGGCATTGGTCAACGGCGTCCAGATCACCTCGGACTTCCCGTCCACCGGTCTGCACGCCTGGGGCTACTGGTCGGACATGGTGTTCCGCGCCAAGAACCAGGGATGGTTCCGGGACTGACACCCACCCGCGACTGGTGAGTCACAGAAACCTCACAAGTCACATCAATTCACAGTAGTCACAGTGTGGCGTCCACACTTCGCAGCGCCCTACGTGTAGACCTCTACACGTAGGGCGTTCTGCTGCCGGTGACGATGCCGGAATCGACGGTTCACGAGACCGTCGACCACGAGCAGAACCGATGGTGGCGAAGGAGTATCGGTCGATGCGGGTGTGGCGGCGCGGAGTTCTCGGGGCAGCAGCCGGTCTGACCGCGCTCCTCATGGTGAGCGGTACGGGCGTCGCGGCGTCGGCACCGGACGGTTCCGACGCGCCCGCCGCGTCGACCTCCCCCTCGGCACCGGCCGCGCCGGCGTCTTCGGCCGATCCCGCCCCCGCCGCCACCTCGGTGGCCCCGGTCGCGGGCGTGCGGGTGACCAACACCTTCTGGTACTCCGACCGGCGCGTGGCGATCTGGGTCTACTCGCCGGCGATGGGCACCAACATCCAGGTGCAGTTGCTGCTGGCCCGCGACTGGAACCAGTCGCCCCAGGAGCGCTTCGCCCAGCTGTACATGCTCGACGGCCTGCGGGCTCAGAACGACAACAACGGCTGGACCATCAACACCGACGTCGAGAACTTCTACAAGGACAAGAACGTCAACGTCGTCCTCCCGGTGGGCGGCGAGTCGAGCTTCTACACCGACTGGAAGCAGCCCGACAACGGCAAGAACTACCAGTGGGAGACGTTCCTGACCAAGGAACTCCCGCCGATCCTGCAGGGCCAGTGGCGGTCCACCGATGTCCGTGGCGTCGAGGGCCTGTCGATGGGCGGCAGCGCCGCGATGATGCTGTCCGAGCGCAACCCCGGCTTCTTCCGCTTCGCGGCGTCGTTCTCGGGCATCCTGCAGCTCAGCTCGTTCGGCATGCCGCAGGCCGTGCAGTTCGCCGTCCGCGACGCCGGCGGATACGACTCGGCGAAGATGTTCGGCCCGCCGTCGGATCCGGCGTGGAAGGAACACGACCCCTACCTGCACGCCGACAAGCTCAAGGGGATGAGCCTCTACGTCTCGTCGGGCAACGGTCTGATCGGCCAGTACGACACACCGTCGACGCTGCCGTACCTGGCCACCAACTACGCGGGTGTCGGGCTCGAGGTCCTCTCCCGCGTCACCTCCACCCAGTTCGCCACCACGCTCAACCGCATGGGTATCGCCGCCCAGGTCGTGTACCGGCCGTCGGGCACCCACACGTGGCCGTACTGGGAGTTCGAGATGCACCAGGCGTGGCCGCAGGCCGCCCGTGCGCTCGGTGTCGCCTCCGACACCCCCAAGTGCTCGGTGAGCGGCGCCATCCAACCCGTGTCGGTCAAGCATCGTGAGCTCGGCGAGTGCCTCACGCCCGAATACGGCGTCCCCGGCGGCCGGGCGCAGGACTTCCGTGGCGGACGTGTCATCTGGTCGGCCTCGACGGGCGCCCACGTGGTGGCCGGCGCGATCGGCGGTGCCTACGTGGCCGCCGACGGTCCGGGCGGATACCTCGGTTTCCCGGTGAGCGACGAGCTCGGCACGCCCGACCGCAAGGGACGTCTCAACAAGTTCCAACGCGGTTACGTCTACTGGACGCAGGCGACCGGCGCCCACCCGGTGACCGGGGCCATCCTCGCCGACTGGGGCAAGAGCGGTTACGAGCGCGGACCGCTCGGATACCCCACCGGCGACGAGGTCGACACCCCGAACGACAAGGGGCGCGTCCAGGGATTCCAGATCGGCGCCTACTACTGGACCGCGAAGACCGGGGCCCACTCGGTGCAGGGCGAGATCATCAAGAAGTACGCCAAGACCGGGTACGAGGGCGGCTACCTGGGCTTCCCGACCAGCAACGAGATCGGCGCGGCCCGCGGTGGGCGGTTCAACCGCTTCGAGGGCGGCAACATCTACTGGACGCCGGCCAAGGGCGCCTTCGCACTCCCGAGCGGACCGGTCTTCGACGCCTGGGCGACCGTGGGCTTCGAGGGCGGCCGCCTGGGTTACCCGATCAGTGACCAGTTCCAGGTCACCGGCGGTGACCGCGTCAACTTCGAGCGCGGGTACATCGAGGTCGTCAACGGGGTCGCGACCATCCGCTGACGCGATGGGTAGCCTGGCGCAGGCCGTCGGGCGCGCACACGCGTTCGCCGACGAGAACGGACCAGATCAGCGAGGACGTGAGATGAACAAGCAGTGGATGCGGGTGCTCGTGGCGACCGCCGGGGCCGCGGTGACCGTGGGCGTCGCCGGATGTGGCAGCGGCGACTCCACCGTCAGTGCCCCCGACAGCGTGTCGAGTTCGGTCGTCGCGACGAGTTCGGCGCCGTCGTCGTCGGCCACCTCCTCGGGTGCACCGTCGTCCACCGCGGCGAGCAGCGCTCCCGAATCCGGTTCGGCCGCAACCGCTCCCGGCACCCAGACCTCGGCGCCGGCGGGCTTCCCCGGTGGCGCGTCACCGGCTCCGCAGGGCAGCAAGGGCGCGGCCTACCTCGCCGAACTCAAGCGCACCGGCGTCGAGTTCCCGAACGACCCCGACAACGCCGTGGCGTTCGCGACCGCGGAGTACGTGTGCTCGAGCAAGGCCTCCAACACCGACGCCCTGCAGATCAAGACCTACGTCACCGCGTTCGTCGCGTCGGGCACCACCGACGCCGCGGCGGCCTCGGCCAAGGCCGACAAGGTGATCGCCGCCGCCACGTCGACCTACTGCAAGTAGCCCGCCATGCCTCCCCGGCCCCGTACCACCGATCCGCGTCGTCGCCGGCGCCGGATCGTCATCGGCGTGATCCTCGGCGTCGTGGTGCTCGCGATCATCGCGATCATCCTGGTGGTCGCCCTCATCGTCTCGCTGCTGCGTCCGTCGCCACCGGGACCCGGGCCCGGTCCGGGACCGTCGAGCAGCGCGCAGCGTCCGAGCGCGCAGTCGGCCGACTGCCCCGACGTGCAGGTGATCGTCGTGCCCGGTACCTGGGAGTCCTCGGCGAACGACGACCCGTACGCGCCGTCGGCGAACCCGGCGTCGTTGATGCTGAAGGTGTCGCGGCCCCTCGGCGAGGCCTTCCCGGGCTCGCGGGCCGACGTCTACACGGTTCCCTATGTCGCACAGTTCCGTAACCCGACGAACCCGGCCGATCGCACCACCGACTACAACACCTCGCGTGCGCAGGGCACGGCCCGCGCCAAGGGCAAGATCACCGAGGTCAACCAGCGGTGCCCGCTGACGAGCTATGTCCTGATGGGCTTCTCGCAGGGCGCGGTCATCGTCGGCGACATCGCCTCCGACATCGGCAACGGACGCGGACCGGTGGCGCAGGACCTCGTGCTCGGCGTGGGCCTCATCGCCGACGGTCGGCGCCAGCCCGGCGAGGCGAAGACGCCGGGCCCCGACCCGAAGGGCGTCGGCGCCGAGGTGGCGCTCGGCGGGTTCGGCGGGATCGTCCCCGGCATCGCGATGACCGGCGGCCGTCCCGGCGCGTTCGGCGACCTCAAGGACCGCACGTATTCGATCTGCGCCGAGGGCGACCTCGTGTGCGATTCGCCGACCATCCTCAACCCGATCGACGCACTCGGGAAGCTCGCCGGCGCCATCAACAACCCGGTCCACGCGCTCTACGCCACCACGCGGTACTGGAACGACGACGGCGCCTCGGCCACCCGGTGGATGTTCGGGTGGGCCCGGTCGCTGATCTCCGACGCCCCCCGCCCACCGCACACCTGACCCGGTGCGCGCACGCGGGCAGGAGTTGGGTACCGCAGCGCTGCCCACGTATCGTGTCCGGCGTTCACCCGACCGATTCGCCCTGCTGATCGGCGACACCGCCGATCGCAAGACATGAGGAGTGCCGATGACGACCGACGCAGCCGCCACCACCCCGGCGTTGCGCCCGTTCCGATTCGCGGCCGGAGGTGAGGGCAACCGCGACGAGGGCGGCGCCCGCAAGTTCGTGGCCCTCGCCCAGCGGGCCGAGGAGTACGGGTTCGACACCTTCGCCATCCCCGACCACCTCGAGAACCAGGTCGGGCCGCTGGCCGCGCTCGGTGCGTTGAGCCAGGCGACCAGCACCATCCGGTTGGCGACGACGACGCTGGCCGCCGGCATGCGACACCCCGTGGTCCTGGCCAAGGAGGCCACCACCATCGACGTGCTGTCGAAGGGCCGCCTCGAACTCGGCATCGGGGCGTCGTGGCTGCGCGAGGACTTCGAGTCCGCGGGTATCCCGTTCGGCACCCCGGGTGAGCGTCTCCGCCAGCTCGACGAGGCGTTGCAGATCCTCGACGTGCTCCTGCGCGGTCAGGAGTGCACCTTCTCGGGCGACTACTACCAGGTCAAGGGTGTCGTCGGGGCGCCGCGACCGCGTCAGGGCCCGCGTCCGCCGATCATGGTCGGTGCGGGCGGCCCGCGCATGCTCGAACTCGCCGCACAGCACGCCGACATCATCTCGGTGGCCACCGGCAGCACCCCCGACGGACTGCTCAAGCTGTCGGACATGACGATCGAGAAGACCATCGAGCGCGTCGACCGGATCCGCCGCGCGGCCGGCAGCCGATTCGACGACATCGAGCTGAACTGGACGATCGCCACCATCCTCATCACCGACGATCGCGCGTCGACCGCCGAGATGATCCTCGGCGCCATCGACAGCGGCTTCCCGCCCAACCTCGCGAAGGACGCCGACCTCACGGTCGACGACATCCTGGCCTCGCCGTACATCATGTGTGGGTCGTTCGAGGAGATCGCCGAGCAGATCCGCACCGTGCGTGAGCGCACGACGATGTCGTACGTGGGGGTGTTCCCGACACAGATGGATGCCTTCGCACCGGTGATCCCACTGTTGAGGGGGACATGATGGCCGCCCTGTGGGGTGATGTGCGACCACAGTTTGCAGGGGTGAACCCGACAGACCGTTCGCAACGGCTAACATACTCGGAGTTTGACGTGCCATCGACAGCGTCGGCCGTGGGGAGCCGAGGGTGCCGGTCACACAGTGGTGCGTTCACTCGAAGGAAACGCTGGGGGACGGATCCGAGGCCAGGTCATCGACGACTGCCCGACGATTCCCGGCGCCGCCGAGCCACGACGTGGACCGGCTGTAGCGACGACGGCGACCGACGATCGGGGTAGACGATGTCAACAGGAGTCCACATGAAGAACGCGTTCGACGATTTCCTCGATGAGACCGGCAACATCCACTTCAGCGACGACGACACCCTGGTCGACTACGTGGAGCGCAACGTCCGTGAGAAGGCCGACACCCTGGCCTACCGGTTCATGGACTACAGCCGTGAGCGCGATGGCGAGGCCATCGAGCTGACGTGGGCACAGTTCGGCAAGCGCCTGCGCGCCATCGCCGCGCGCCTGCAGCAGGTGACCAAGCCGGGCGATCGCGTCGCCATCCTGGCGCCGCAGTCACTCGAGTACGTCATCGGGTTCTTCGGCTCGCTGTACGCGGGCAACATCGCGGTGCCGCTGTTCTCCCCGGACGAGCCGGGTCACACCGACCGACTGCACGCGGTCCTCGGTGACTGCACCCCGAGTGCGATCCTCACCGCGTCGAAATCGGCCGAGGCGGTCCGCGACTTCTTCAAGCACCTGCCGGCCAAGGAACGACCGCGTGTGATCGCGGTCGACGCCGTCCCCGACTCGGTCGGCGAGACGTGGCGCAAACCTCTGCCCCACCTGCACGACATCGCGTACCTGCAGTACACCTCGGGATCCACCCGCACCCCGGCCGGTGTCGAGATCACCTACGAGTCGGTCTCGGCGAACGCGCTGCAGATGATCGAGGCGATGCACCTCACCGACGACTCGCGTGGCGTGACCTGGCTGCCGATGTTCCACGACATGGGCCTGCTGACCATCATCATCCCGGCGCTGGGCGGCAAGTACATCACCATCATGAGCCCGGCGGCGTTCGTCCGGCGGCCCGGTCGGTGGATCAACGAGCTCGCCGCGCTGAGTGACGGAGCCGGCACCTTCGCGGCCGCACCGAACTTCGCCTACGAGCACGCCGCGGCCCGAGGTCTGCCGAGAGAAGGCGAGACCCTCGACCTCAGCAACGTCATCGGCCTGATCAACGGCAGCGAGCCCGTCACGGTCAGCTCGATGAAGAAGTTCACCGAGGCCTTCGAGCCCTACGGACTGTCGAAGACCGCGATCAAGCCCTCCTACGGCATGGCCGAGGCGACGTTGTTCGTCTCCACCTCCACGCGCGACACCGAGGCCAAGGTCATCTACGTCGACCGCGAAGCCCTCAACCAGGGTCGGTTCGAGCTCGTCGACGAGACCACGCCGGGTGCCGTCGCGCAGGTCTCCTGCGGGCAGGTGGCGGTGAGCCAGTGGGCCGCGATCGTCGATTCCGAGACCGCCACCGAGCGACCCGACGGCCACGTGGGGGAGATCTGGCTCAACGGCATCAACCTCGGCCACGGGTACTGGGGCAACGAGGCCGAGACCAAGAACACGTTCCGCAACAGCCTGATCCATCCGCTGGAGACGGGCAGCCACTCCGAGGGTGCCCCCGACAACGACCGCTGGTTGCGCACCGGTGACTACGGCGTCTGGTTCGAGAACGAGCTGTACGTGACCGGTCGCGTGAAGGACCTCGTCATCGTCGACGGCCGCAACCACTACCCGCAGGACCTCGAGTTCAGCGCTCAGGAGGCGAGCACCGCGCTGCGCCCCGGGTTCGTGGCCGCGTTCGCCGTGCCGGCCAACCAGCTACCCGCCGAGGTGTTCGCATCGTCGGCGAGCGGTCTGAAGTTCGACGCCGACGACGCCTCCGAGCAGCTCGTCATCGTCGCTGAGCGCAACACCGGCAAGCGCGCCGACCCGCAGGAGGTCGCCGACATCGTGCGCGCCGCCATCGCCCAGCGGCACGGTGTGATGGCGCGTGACGTGCTGATGGTGCCCGCGGGATCGATCCCCCGTACCTCCAGTGGCAAGATCGCCCACACGGCGTGCAAGAACGCCTACATCGACGGAACGCTGCGCGGTGGCCACACCCAGACGGCCTTCCCCGACGCTCCTGACGCCACTCCATAGACTGGATCTCGATGTCTGAACTGAATAGCGACACCCACGTCCCCACAGCACCCGACGCTGACCCGGCGACCAGCAACGACGGCGAGACGGCCGGCGATCTGACGGTCGCCGAACTGCGCGACTGGTTGCGGGACTGGGTCTCCACCGCCACCGGCATGCCCGCCGATCAGATCTCCGACGACCGCCCGATGGAGGAGTTCGGTCTCGCCTCGCGCGACGCGGTGGCCATGGCTGCCGACATCGAGGACAAGACCGGGGTCCTGCTCACCGCGACCGTCGCCTACCAGCACCCGACGATCGCGTCGCTGGCCAAGCGCATCATCGAGGGCGATCCCGACGAGGGTCTCGAGGTCGACGAGGACGCGGCGTTCTACCACCGCGATCGTCCCGCCGACGACGACATCGCGATCGTGGGTGTCGCGACCCGTTTCCCCGGCGCCGGCCACACCCCGGAGTCGACGTGGGATCTGCTGATCAACGGCCGCTCGGGCACCGGGGACCTCCCCGAGGACCGCTGGACGGAGTTCAAGGCCGAGCCGCGCCTGGCCAAGGTGCTCGCCGAGAGCAACATCCGCGGTGGCTACCTCGACGACGTGAAGGGCTTCGACGCCGACTTCTTCCAGATGTCGCCGCGTGAGGTCGAGATGGTCGACCCGCAGCAGCGGCTCGCGCTCGAGCTCACGTGGGAGGCGCTCGAGCACGCGCACATCCCGCCGAGCGACCTCAAGGGTGGGCAGGTCGGTGTCTACATCGGCAGCTCCACGAACGACTACCAGATGCTCGCGGTCGCCGATCCCGAGGCAATGGGTGACACCGCGGCGTATGCGCTGACCGGTACGTCGACGGCCATCGTCGCCAACCGCGTCTCGTACTTCTACGACTTCCACGGCCCGTCGGTCGCCCTCGACACGGCGTGTTCGTCGTCGTTGGTCGCGGTGCACCAGGCGGTGCGCAGCCTCCGGTCGGGGGAGACCGACGTGTGTGTCGCCGGTGGCGTCAACATGTTGATCTCGCCCGCGGCCACCCTCGGTTTCGACCGCGTCGGTGTGCAGGCGAAAGACGGTCGTATCAAGGCGTTCTCGGCCGACGCCGACGGCATGATCCGCGGTGAGGGCGGCGGGTTGATGATCCTCAAGCGCGTCGCCGACGCGCGCCGCGACGGCGACACCATGCTCGCGATCATCGCCGGCTCGGCGGTCAACTCCGACGGCCGGTCCAACGGTCTGCCCGCGCCGAACCCCGAGGCGCAGGTCGCGATGCTGCGGACCGCCTACCGCGACGCCGCGATCGACCCGCGCTCGGTCGACTACATCGAGGCCCACGGCACCGGCACCATCCTCGGCGACCCGATCGAGGCCGACGCACTCGGCCGCGTCCTCGGGCGCGGTCGCGACATCGACAAGCCGACCCTGCTCGGCTCGGCGAAGACGAACTTCGGCCACCTCGAGTCCGGTGCGGGTGCGGCCGGGCTCATCAAGCTGGTGCTCGCGCTGCAGAACGACAAGTTGCCGCCGTCGCTGAACTACTCCGGCCCCAACCCCTACATCCAGTTCGAGGCGACCCGCCTGCGGGTCATCACCGAGCCCACCGACTGGCCGCGCTACGCCGGTCACGCCGTGGCGGGTGTGTCGGGCAACGGTTTCGGTGGGACCAACGCGCACGTGGTGGTGCGCGAGGTGCTGCCCACCGACCTCGTCGAGCCGGTGGCGGCACCGGTGCCCGCGACGTCCGGGGCCGGCGATCTCGATCGGGCCGACCTGTCGCACTCCTCGGCCGACCGCGGTGACCTCGACCCGTACGACGATGACGACGACGATTACCTGACCGACGCCGAGAAGGCCGCGCGCGGGATGTTCGCCACGACCGCCACCGCGCCGGTGGAGGAGGTCGCCCCGACGGTCGATCCGCTGGCCGGGTACGCGCCGAGCGCCGTGGCCGGATCCGTGGTGCCCCTGGTGATCTCGGGCTTCCTGCCCTCGCGTCGTCGCAAGACCGCGACCGACCTGCTGGAGTGGCTCGAGTCCGACGAGGGCCGTGCCACCCCGCTGGCCGACATCGGTCGATCGCTGGCCCACCGCAACCACGGCCGCAGCCGCGCGGTGATCATGGCCCACAGCCACGACGACGCCGTCGCCGGTGTGCGCGCGGTCGCCGAGGGCAAGAACAGCCCGCTGGTGTTCAGCTGCGACACCCCCGACCCCGCGTCGGCGGTGTGGCTGCTGTCGGGCTTCGGCTCACAGCACCGCAAGATGGCCAAGCAGCTCTATCTGGACAACCCGGTGTTCGCCGCCGCGGTCGACGAGGTCGACGGCTTCGTCCAGCACGAGCTCGGCTACTCCATCGCGGAGATGTTCACCGACGACGAGCAGACCTACGGCATCGAGACCGCGCAGGTCGGCATCTTCACGATCCAGGTCGGACTGTTCGAGCTCCTGCGCCATCACGGCGCGCAACCCGGTGTGCTGGTGCCCCATTCGATGGGTGAGGCATCGGCGGCGTACCTCAGCGGCGGGTTGTCGCTCGAGGACGCCACCCGGGTCATCTGCCAGCGCTCGCGTCTCATGGGCGAGGGCGAGGCCAGCCTCGAGGGCGACGACATCCGCCTCATGGCGCTGGTGGAGTACAGCGCCGACGACATCACCGGTGTCCTGGCCGACTACCCGGGTCTCGAGATCTGCGTGTACGCCGCCCCGACCCACACCGTGATCGGTGGGCCCGAGGCCGAGGTCGACGCGATCGTCGCGCGCGCGGAGTCCGAGGGGAAGCTCGGTCGCAAGCTGCAGACCAAGGGCGCGAGCCACACCGCGCAGATGGACCCGCTGCTCGGCGAACTCGCCTACGAGCTCACCGGGATCGAGCCGCTGCGCCCCACCGTCGGCTTCTACAGCTCGATCGACCGCGAGACGTTCTACCGTCCGGGCCACGAGCCGGTCCACACCATCGACTACTTCACCAAGGGCCTGCGGCACTCGGTGTGGTTCTCGCAGGCCATCGCGAAGTCCGTCGAGAACGGGCACCGCACCTTCATCGAGTTGTCGCCGAACCCGGCGGTGCTGATCTCGGTCGCCGCGGTGACCTTCGGTGCCGGTCTGCACGACGCCGAGCTCATCGAGACCTTGCGGCGCAAGGAGGACGAGAACCTCGGCTGGGTCACCGCCCTGATGAAGCTGTACGTCCACGGCCACCGCGTCGACGTGGCGTCGCTGTTCGGTGCCGGCGAGTTCGCCGACATCCCGCGGACGCGCTTCGAGCGCAAGGACTTCTGGATGCGTGCGGTCATCAACGGCGGCGCGGGCGCCAACCGCGTCCCCGGCTCGCATGTCGCGCTGCCCGACGGTCGTCACGCGTGGGAGGTGGCCGCCTCGGTCGTCACCGATCCGCGGGAGCTCGTCGCGGCCGCCGCGACCCAGGTCCTCACCGACGTCCGCGTCGGCGCGGTCGAGACCCGCGGCGAGATGCCCACGGCCGGAACCGTCACCACCACGTTCACCCCGCACCCCGGCGGCGGTTCGCTGCAGGTGCACGGCAAGGACGCCGGCGGCGCCTTCACACTGCTGGCCGACGCCGTGGTCACCGCGGGCGCCGCACTGGGCGGCACCGCCGTCGCCGGCGAACCCATCACGACCCCCACCCCCGCCGAGGCGGCCCGCGCGTCGGGCTTCGTCGACGAGCGCGTGACCGTCGAGCCCGAGATCGTCGAGGACGCCGGTGCGCGATGGGATCCCGAGAGCGGACAGAGCGTCGACGACCGTGTGGCGTCGATCATCGCCGAGTCGATGGGCTACGAAGCGGAGGACCTGCCGCGGGAGATCCCTCTGATCGAGCTGGGTCTCGACTCGCTGATGGCGATGCGGATCAAGAACCGTGTCGAGTACGAGTTCGACATCCCGCAGATGCAGCTGCAGGCGATGCGCGAGGCCGATCTGCGTGACGTCGTGAAGTTCGTCAGTTACGCCGTGGAACACCGCGACGAGGTGGCGGCCCTCGCCGCCGACGCCGAGGGCGGCGGCGAGATCGACACCGCGGCCATCGCCGAGCTGATCGACTCGACGTCCACACCGGCTGCCGCGGCGGCACCTGCCGCCGAGCCGACCGCCCCTGCGGCGGAGCCGGACCCCGCGCCGACCGAGCCCGCGCCGAGCGAACCCGCGCGTCCTGCCGCACAGGCGGGTGACCTCATCAGTCAGGCCGCGGTGGCCGCGGCCGCGGGTGCCGACGTGCCCCCGCGTGATGCGGCCGAGCGCCTCACCTTCGGTGTGTGGGCCATGGTCACCGGCACGTCGGCCGGCGGCATCTTCAACCCGCTGCCCGTGCTCGACGAGGAGACCGCCGAGAAGTTGACGGCACGGTTGTCCGAGCGGGCCGGCGGCGAGATCGACATCGAGGACGTGCTCGACGCGCAGACCATCGAGGACCTCTCGACCTATGTGCGTGACCAGCTCGAGGGCGGACAGGTCGACGGCTTCGTGCGGTACCTGCGCACAGTCGAGAACCCGACCCGCCCACCGCTGTTGCTGTTCCACCCCGCGGGTGGGTCGTCGATGGCGTACGAGGCGCTCATCAAGAAGTTGCCCGCCGATCTGCCGGTGATCGGCTTCGACCGGGTCGAGGGCAGCATCGAAGAACGTGTGCTGCAGTACATCCCGAAGCTGCGCGAGGTGGTCCCGACGGGGCCGTACGTGCTGGCGGGCTGGTCGCTCGGCGGCGCACTCGCCTACGGATGTGCGCAGGTGCTGCGCGAGCAGGGTGAGGACGTCGCGATGGTGGCACTGCTCGATGCGGTGCGGCCCAACGGTTCTCCCGAGGAGACCACCGACGAGAAGCGCGCCCGCCTCGAGCGGTACATGACGTTCGCCAAGCGCACCTACGGTGTGGACGACGTGCCGGTGCCGATGGACCGTCTCGTCGCGGCCGACGACGAGGGTCAGTTCCGCATCATCATGGAGCTGCTGTCGATGAGCAACGCCAAGATCCCCGGCGGCATCATCGAGCACCAGCGCACCTCGTTCCTCGACAACCGTGCGCTGTCGACGATCGAGCCGACCCGGTACGACGGCAAGGTGGTCCTCTACCGCGCCGACAAGATGCAGGACGGCGCAGTCGAACTCGAGCCCCGCTGGGGTGACATCCCCGAGGACGGTCGCTGGGGTGAGGTCGTCGACGATCTGGAGATCGTGCACATCGGTGGCGATCACCTCGCGCTCATCGACGAGCCCTACATCGGGCGGATCGGAGCCGACCTCACCACCCGGCTGGCCGACATCACGCGGCCCTCGGCCGCAGCGAGCGCCTCAGGAGGCACCAACTAGTGGACACCACCGCAGCCAAGCTGGCCGACCTCCGCGCACGACTGGAACTCGCGAAGGAACCGGGTGGCGAGAAGGCCATCGCCAAGCGCGCCGCGAAGGGGATCTGTTCTCCGCGTGAGCGTCTGGCGATGCTCTTCGATCCGGGCACCTTCGTCGAGTTCGGTCAGCTGGCCAAGCTGCCCGGCACCGACTCGAGCGGCTACGGCGACGGCGTGGTCACCGGACACGGTCTCGTCAACGGGCGTCCGGTCGCGGCGTTCAGCCACGACCAGACCGTGTTCGGCGGAACCGTCGGCGAGGTGTTCGGCCGCAAGGTGTCGATGCTGATGGAGTGGGCCGGCAAGATCGGCTGCCCCATGGTCGGCATCAACGACTCGGCCGGCGCCCGCATCCAGGACGCGGTCACGTCGCTGGCCTGGTACGCCGAGATGGGTCGACGCAACGACCTGCTCTCGGGTCTCGCGCCGCAGGTTTCGGTGATCCTCGGCAAGTGCGCCGGTGGCGCGGTCTACACCCCCGCGAACACCGACATCCTCGTGGCGGTGAAGGACTCGAGCTACATGTTCGTCACCGGCCCCGACGTGATCAAGCAGACCACCGGCGAGGAGATCGACGCCGAGGATCTCGGTGGCGCCCACAATCAGGCGCGCTGGGGCAACATCCACCACATCGCCGACACCGAGGCCGACGCCTTCGCATGGGTGCGCGAGTACCTCGACTACATGCCCTCGACGTGTCACGAGCGCCCGCCGGTGATCAATCCGGGACTCGAGCCCGAGATCACCGAGAGCGATCTGGGTCTCGATGACTTCCTGCCCGACAACGACAACGCCGGCTACGACATGCGCGACATCCTCGTCCGCATCTTCGACGACGGCGCGTTCCACGAGGTGTCGGAGATCTTCGCGCCCAACATCATCACCGGATACGCGCGCGTCGACGGACACAGTGTCGGCGTCGTGGCCAACCAGCCCAGCGTGATGGCCGGCGTGCTCGACACCGACAGCTCGGAGAAGGCGACGCGGTTCGTCCGCATCTGCAACGCCTTCAACATCCCGCTCGTGTTCGTCGTCGACACCCCGGGCATCCTCCCCGGCGTCGTCGAGGAGGCCAAGGGCACCATCCGCCGCTCGGGAAAGTTCCTCTTCGCCTACGTCGAGGCCGACGTGCCGAAGGTGACGGTGGTGGTCCGCAAGGCCTACGGCGGCGCGTACGCGGTGATGGGCTGCAAGCAGCTCGGCGCCGACATCAACTTCGCGTGGCCCACGGCCAAGATCGCCGTGATGGGTGCCGAATCGGCCGCGGCCATCCTCACCCGTCGGCAGACCGAGAACGCGACCCCGCACGAGGCCGACAAGATCCGCACCGACTTCATCAACTTCTACAACACGATGATGGCCACGCCGTACCTCGCCGCCGAACGCGGCTACGTCGACGCGGTCATCGAGCCGTCGCAGACGCGCCTGCAGCTGCGCAAGGCTTTGGCGCAGTTGCGGGACAAGCAGATGTCGCGCACACCGCGCAAGATGCTGTTGATGCCGGTCTAGGACCAGCGCGGACGCATCGGTTGGGCGGTGTCACAGGGCCGACGGGTGACACTGACACTCTCGACAGATGTTGAGAAACGCCGTACCCGGCGGTATCGCGCGAGGTTAGTCTGCGGGCGCCGCCCCTGCGGGGGCACCGACGCCCGAGGAGTCCCTTGTCCCGCACACGTCAGCTCTCCGCGTTCGCAGTGATCTGCGTGTGCGAGCTCCTCATCGTGCTCGACATGACGATCATCAACGTCGCGCTGCCGCAGATCGGCATCGAACTCGAGACGTCGATCACCGGCCTGCAGTGGGTCGTCGACGCCTACACGCTGACGTTCTCGGGCTTCCTGCTGGCCTTCGGCAACCTCGGCGACCGGTACGGCCGCAAGCTGATGCTCGCCGGCGGGCTCGCGGGCCTCGGGCTCTCGTCGATCATCGGCGCGGTCGCCGACGACATGGCGTGGGTGCTGGTGTCGCGGGCGCTGATGGGGTTCTTCGCCGCCGCGGTGCTGCCGGCGACGCTGGCGATCATCACGAACATCTTCCCCGACCCCAAGGAGAAGTCGCTCGCCATCGGTATCTGGTCGTCGATCGCCGGTGTCGCCGTGGCGATCGGGCCGATCTCCGGCGGCTATCTGCTCACGCACTTCTCGTGGCACTCGGTGTTCTGGCTGAACGTGCCCGTCGCCGCCGTCGCGCTGTTCCTCGCGTGGCGGCTGGTGCCGAACTCGAAGGCGGCGAGCGTCGGTCGGCTCGACTGGCCGGGCGTCGTGCTGTCGATCGCGGGCATCTCGATCGGTGTGTTCGCCATCATCGAGGCCCCGCGCTACGGCTGGCTGTCGGCGACCACGCTCATCGGTTTCGCGCTGTCGGTGGTCCTCATCGTCGCGTTCATCCGACGCGAGCTGACCACCGATTCACCGGTCCTCGACATGCGACTGTTCCGCATCCGGCCGTTCGCGTTGCCCGCCTTGGCCATCGCGGTCGGCTACTTCAGTCTCTTCGGCTTCCTCTTCCTCATCACCCAGTACTTCCAGGGGGTCCGCGAGTACACGCCGCTGGCCTTCGGCATCGCGACGCTGCCGTTCGCGGCGGCGCTGGCCGTGTCGGCACCGACGGCCACCGTGATCGCCCAGAAGGTCGGCACCATGCCGCCGTTGGTGCTCGGGTTGGTGCTCATCGGCGCAGGGCTCATCGTGGGCGGGCAGGTGGAACTCGACAGCTCCTACCTGACCCTCGTCCTGCCGGCGATGATCCTGCTCGCGATCGGCATCGCGATCATCCAGGGACCGGCGACCGAGTCGATCATGTCGTCGGTGCCGCTCGACGAGGCCGGCGCGGGCTCGGCGGTCAACGACACCACCCGGGAGATCGGCGGCACGCTCGGTGTCGCGGTGATCGGCTCGATCGCGAGCTCGTACTACCTGACCCACGTCCGGACGATCGTCGACGGCATCCCCGCCGGGCTGATGAACGACACCGAGAAGGAGTACGCGCGGTCCAGTGTGCTGAGCGTCCTGCAGATCCGGGAACGCGACATCCCCGCCTTCTTCGACCCCGCGCGCAACGCCCTCATCGACCAGATGAAACAGGCCGCGCTCACCGGCTCGGCGCACGCGTCGTACCTCGCGGCGGGGGCGGTGTTCGTGTGCGCAGTCGTCGTCGCGATCGGTCTGCCGCGGCGGTACCGCACGTCGGGCATCGTCGGTGATCAGGTCGAGACGCTGGCGAAGGAAGGAGTCGTGAAACAAGTTCTCGTAGAACAGGACACCGTGAGCGAGGGGGTCGCGAGCGAGGAGCGGCCGACCCCTCAGGGACAACGATGACGACCGTCGCCGTCACCGGCGCGACCAGCGATTTCGGTACCGCGATCCTCCCGGTCCTGTTGGCCGACCCCACGATCGACCGTGTGATCGGCCTGGGTCGGCGTGAGCCGCGGGTGCATCACAGCAAGCTCGACAACGTTCGCACCGACATCCGCTCCCCGGAGCTCGAGCGCGTGTTCGCCGGCTGCGACGTCGTCATCCACCTCGCGTTCGTCGTCGAGGAGCAGCGCGACAAGTCCGACTCCAGCGATGTGAACCTCGGAGGTTCGCGCAACACCATCGAGTGCGCGCACCGGGCGGGGGTGCGGCACATGGTGATCGCGTCGAGCGCGAGCGCCTACGGAGCCACCGATCTGCCCGTGCCGGTGACCGAGGACGAATTCCCCACCTCGGACCCGAGCCGCTACTACTTCTTCGACAAGGCCGAGGTCGAGCACTTCGTCGAGTGGTGGCTCCGGCGCCACCCGGGTGAGATGACCATCGCGATGCTGCGGCCCACGTTCGTGGTCGGCGCCGACGTCGCCAACGACGGCATCGACATGTTGACCGGCATGGCCATCGCCTTCCCCGACCCGTCGACGTCGCACTACCAGTTCATGACCCAGCACGACATGGCCCGCGCGTTCACCCTGGCCGCCGCGTCCGACCTCAGTGGCCCGTTCAACATCGCGCCCCGCGATCACACCCCGGTGCAGATCCTGGCGCGCATGCAGGGCCAGGCGGTCACGGCCGCGCCCCTACGGCTCCTGCGCCTCCTCGCCGACATCGGCTACCGCCTGCGGGTGGTGCCGTTCTCGTCGCACTGGATCTCCTCGGGTGAGGCCGCACTCGACCCGGATCTGTTCTGCCGCACCACCGGCTGGGAACCGTCGGCGTCGTCGAACGACGTCGCGGCCGCCATGGTCCTGCTCCGCGGCCGGCCCCTGTTCGGCGGGGCCGAGGTCCTTCCGTCGGCGCGGGTGGCCGAGGTCGCCCTCGAACCGGCGACACGCCGATTGCGCCGATGGGTCGAGACCGACCCGGCGATCGGGGAACTCATCGGCGACGTCGACGACGCTCTCGCGCGAACTCGTCACATCACCTTCGACACCCCCGTCGGCGGCGTGCACGCGCAGCTGCACCCGGGTGACGGCGGCCCGACGGTCGTGCTCGGTGTGGCCGGGCGCAACCACGCCCGCTATGTGACCCCGCTCGCCGCACGCCTTGCCAGCGACGGACTCACCGTCGTCGTCGTCGACACTCCGGGACACGGACTGAGCAGCGGTCGTCGCGGCACCCGCCGCGGTCACGCCCGTGCCGTCGACGCGGTGGCCGCCGTACAGCCGGATCCGTCGACCGTCGTCGTGGAACTCACCGGCCCGCAGCGCGGCCGACCGTCCGCGCCGGACGGGCCCGACGGCCTGCTCGACTTCCGGGCCGGCGCACGTCTGCCGTGGAAAGGGCGGGGCCGCAACGCCACCGCGGCGGCGGTGGCGACGAACACCAGGGTGACCGCCGGTGTGGCCGACGACCTGTGCACCGGGGAGGGTCAGCGTCGGATCGCCGAGGCCATCCTCGGCGCGGTCAGACGCGTGGGCGTGCCAGCCAGTCGAGGGTGAACTCCCGCTCGATCCGGAAACCCTCGGCCGTCTGCGCCATCATCATCTTCTCGACCATCGCCCCGACGACGGGCACCGACGCCGTGACCGTGCCCTCGAAGTGCATGTCGCACCGGTCGGGGCCCACGGCCCGCAGCTCGACACGGGCGTCGATGCTCGCGGGCATGGAGATCACCGTCGACACGAAGGTGCCTGCGGCGCGGGCGGTCTCGCGGGGCAGCCATGACTCGGTGTACTCCACGTTCACCCTCGACGGCACGAAACGTGTGAGGGCGGCGGGTATCGACGTGGCGGGGATCGGTTGGCGTACGACGGCGCGGAATCCCGACTTGTCGGCGGCGCAGCTGATCAGCTCACCGCCGCCCCCGGCCATCGTCGCGACGCGGTCGCGCCAGTAGCGCTCGTCGGTGAGCGTCGCGTACAGCCGCTCCATCGAGCACGGGTAGGGCTCGATGTGTGAGATCTCCGACGCCACCGGTGTTCTCAGCCCAGCGCCGAGGCCGGGACCCGCTCGTTCGCCAGCTCGGACGCGGCGTCGATGTCCTCGGGATCGTCCATCCCGGCGGCCTCGGCGGAACCGACCGCTCCCGCGGCGTAGTTGGTCGCGTCGGTCTCGGTGAAGTCCATCGGCGGCAGATGTCGTACGAGCGCGTCGATCGCGCGGTCGAGCTGGGAGTGGGTGTGCTCAGTCTGCACACACAGTCGAAGCATGGCCTTGTTCTGCGGGACGGCGGGGAACATCGCGACCGCGGCGAACACGCCCTCGTCGTACAGCTTTCGCCACGTGTTCGACACCCGCAGCTCGGTGTAGCAGAACGCCGGGACGATGGGGGAGACCACCTCGGTGCCGTCGGGGAGCGGTGAGGGCTCCACGGTCGGGATCCCGGCGGCGACGAGTCCGTCGCGCAGGTACTTCGCGTTCTCCAGTGTGCGGGTGCCGCGTTCGCGCCCCTCGTCGGTCTGCAGCATGCGCACCGAGGCGAGTGCCGCGCCGAGGGTGGCGGGGACGGCGGCCGTGGTGAACAGGAAGGTGCGGGCGTGGGCGCGTAGCGCGTCGACGATGTCGCGGTTGCCGCAGACGAATCCTCCGGTCGACCCGAGGCCCTTCGACAACGAACCCATGCGCACGTCGATACGCTTCTCCACGCCGTAGAGCTCGGCGGCGCCGGTGCGACGCTCACCGAGGACCCCGACGCTGTGGGCCTCGTCGACCATCAGCGCGGCGTCGTGCTTCTCGCAGACGTCGGCGATCGCGTCGAGTGGCGCGAGGTCGCCCTCCATCGAGTACAGACCGTCGACGATGACGAGTTTGGCTCCCACCGAACGACTCAGTCGCTCGTCGAGTTGTGCGGCGTTGTTGTGCCGGAACGCACGGATCTTGGCCCGGCTCAGACGCGCCGCGTCGTAGATGGAGGCATGCGCGGCCGAGTCGACGATGACCGTGTCACCGACGCCGACGAGCGCGGAGATGGCGCCCAGGTTGGCCTGGTAGCCGGTCGTGAACAGCAGCGCGTTCTTGGTGCCGTGCCACGCGGCGAGCTCGGCCTCGAGTTGCACGTGCAGATCGATCGTCCCATTGAGAAGTCGGCTGCCGGTGACCGTGGTGCCGTACTTGCGGAGCGCGGCCATCGCGGACTCGCGCACCTTCGGGTGGTCGGCCATGCCGAGGTAGTTGTTCGACCCGAGCATCACGCACTCGCGTCCCTCCACCGGGACGGTGGGCGCGTTGACGGAGTTCATCACGCGGTAGAAGGGCAGCTGGTCGCTGTCGCGCATCACGCGGTACGCCCAGACACGCTTGTCGTGGCGGATGCGGTCGAGAATCAATTGCGAAGACATGAAAACCCCCCGGTACGTGTGAGCGAGACGCTAGCGAGGTCTACAGCCGCGAGGGACGCCGATTGTCCACTTTCCACAACAGTCACAACCGGACTCAACATCTGTGGAGACCTGTCCGAAAAGGGTTTCCATACGCATCGGTATGTGGTACCCATCACACCATTGCGGTCCTGTCGACGCACGGCGAAGGTGATCGGGGGATGGATGAGCGTTGCAGTCGGGGCACGTGTCAACGAGGGGCGAGAGACCTCGGCGGCGAGTGGGGTGTTGTTGGCGCAGGCCCGCGCCGCGCTGGCGCGGCGGATGCCCGTTCTCGCGGAATGGTTCGCCGAGACCACCCTCGCCGAGCGTGAGGCGCCCGGTAATCGCGGCCTCGAGGTGTTCCGCGAGGCCGGTGGGTGTGGGCTGATCGTCCCCGTCGAGATCAGCGGTCAGGGCGCCTCGGCGGTCGAGGCGCTGCAGGTGCAGCGCGCGATCGGCGCGGCGTCGCCGTCGCTGGCGGTCGCCACCGTGATGCACCACCTGTCGATCGCGACCATCGTGCAGATCGCGCTGACCGGCCCCGAGGAGGACCTCGCGCTGTTGCAGAGCGTGGTCGAACAGAACGCACTGATCGCGTCGGCGTTCGCCGAGGGTCGGGTCGGTGGGAGCACGCTGATCCCCACCGTCTCGGCGGTGTACGACGAGGACACCGGTGACTACGTGGTCACGGGTCGGAAGAAGCCCTGCAGCATGGCCTATTCGATGGCCTTCCTCGCGGCGAGCCTCGACGCCAAGGAATCCGAGGGCGGTCGCGGCCGCAAGGCCGTCGGATTGATCCCCGCGCAGATGCCCGGCGTCAGCATCGAACCGTTCTGGACCTCTCCCATCCTGGGTGGCGCGGAGAGCGAGGAGGTGATCCTCGACGGTGTCCGTGTGCCCGCGGCGCTCATGATGATCGGCACCATGCAGGACCCCGACGGCATCCACGAGATGACCGGGTTCCTCTGGTTCGGGCTGCTCGCGTCGGCGGGCTACATCGGCGCCGCGAGCACCCTGCTCGAGCGATTGCTGCACAGTCCCAGGGTCGACGCCGCCACCTACACCCCCATTGCCGCCGAACTCGAATCCGCCATGGCGGCACTGGAATCGGTGGCCGCAGCTCTCGACGCCGGCGAACGCGGCGCGGACATCTCGGCTCGACTGCTGTTCATCCGCACCGCACTGCGCACCTCGCTGTTGCGGGTGGCCTCGGCGGCGACCTCGGCGCTCGGCGGGATCGCCTTCATCACCGACCCCGACATCGCCTACCTCGCATCGGTCCTGCAGGCCTTCTCGTTCCACCCACCGTCGACCACCGAGACCCAGCGATCGTTGTTCGCCTATCACCGCGGTGAGGAGTTCCGGCTCGCCTGAGTGGTGCATCCGCTCCCGCATCGGTACCGTGCGTCTGACCGAGATGCGCAGGGTGGGAGGTCGTGGCCGGTGTTCGCCCGCAAGCGTGACGTCCGCACGGCGTCACGCCGCAGGATCCTGATCGTCGACCAGTTCGTACCGGATCCCCTGCTGGGCGCCGGTCTTCCGCGTGCGCACCAGATCGTCTCGTCGTTCGTCGACGCCGGCTTCGACGTCGACCACTACCCGATGTGGTCGAAGCGGTCCGAACGCCGACGTATGAGGGTCCTGTTCGGCACGCGGGTGCGGTTCCGTCGGGGACAGGGCCGGCTGGGCCTGTGGAACGTCCTCCGCACAGATGGCGCCGGGTACGACGCCCTGTTCGTCAGTCGGCCTCCGACGATGCAGACCCTCCTGGCCGTGGGGTGGAAGCCGCGATGGGGCGCTCGTCGCCCGCCCGTCATCTACGACGCCGAAGCGCTCTTCGCTGTGCGGGAGAAGCTCCGTCGAGCGCTGTACCCACCGGCGATGTCCGATGCGGAGTTCCAGGAGGAACTCCTGGCCGAACTGCGGCTGATGTCGGAGGCGGACGCCGTCGCCACGGCGGGATCGTCCGACGCCGCAGCCATCGGTTCCGGGATCGACATCCCCACACGTGTTCTGCCCCATGCGATCAGCGCTCGCCCGGTTCCCGCCGCGGGCTTCGACGATCGCCGCGGCATCCTCTTCGTCGGACGTCTTGCCGGACCTCCCGATCTGACGCCGAACGTGGACTCGGTCCAGCACTTCGTCCGCGAGATCATGCCGGAGCTCGATCGTCTGATCGGGACCGACTACGTCGTGCAGATCGCCGGGATGGTCGACTCCCCGGAGATCGAGGCGCTGCGATCGGATCGGGTCGCCGTTCTCGGTGTCGTGCAGGATCTCGGCGAGCTGTACGAACGGTGCCGGGTGTTCGTGGCGCCGACCCGCTACTCGGCCGGCATCCCCCTCAAGGTCACCGAGGCGATGAGCCGGGGCATCCCTGCAGTGGTCACACAGCAGCTCGCCGATCAACTCGAGGTCCGAGAACCCACGGTCGCGATCGGTGACGGAGCAGAGGGCTTCGCCCGGGCGTGCGCGCGGCTCTACACCGACGCGGAGCTCTGGCGGGACACCCGTGAGCAGGGGCTCGGCTTCGTCGCGAAGGCGTGCTCGCCGGAGGTGTTCCGCCACAGGCTCGTCGAGGTCGTCGACGCCGCGATCGCGCACGCGCGCGAGCGTCAGGAACTCTGAGCTCGCGGGAGTCGGCAGATCAGGTGCCGTCGGCGTCAGGCTGCGCTGTGGTGCAGCGGGGTGGTGTGGAGGACCGTGTGGTCGTCGAGACTGAGGACGTCGACGCTGTCGACCGCGACGCGTCGGCTCCAGTGCCTCCCGTAGACCCGTTTCAGCCCACGCGACATGAGCAGGCCGCCGAGCAGTTGGTATCGGCGTCGTCCCGCGACGACATCGGCGGTACGGCGACCGAAGTGGTTGAGAAAGCTGCGCTCGGTCGCGACGATCCGGAAGCCCTCCTCGCGCAGGCGCAGCGAGAGATCGACGTCGGCGCCCCACGCGAACCTGCCGAAGCTGCGCTCGTCGAGTTCGCCGACGGCGACGAAGGCCTCGCGGGTGAGCATCAACGCCGTGCCGTCGCACACCGCGAGTTCGCGGTAGGCGTCGCGCGGTTCGTACTCGGCAGCAGGTCCCTCGTGATCGGAATGCATGGCGAGGTGCGCGGCGTCGTCGTAGACACCGACCACGGCGCCGGCGTCGTCGGGGAGCCGCTCGTCGAGGATGCCGTCGAAGAATCCCCGCGAGATCCTGACGTCGTTGTTGAGGGTCATCCCGGCGTCGTAGCCCTCGGCGAACGCGGTGCGGAAGCCCAGGTTCGAGCCGCCGGCCCAACCGGTGTTCCGGCCCGGTGTGTGCACGCGCTCGTCGGCGACCGGTGAGTAGTCGCCCTTGTTGTCGACGATCATGTAGTCGACGCCCTCGCGCTCGAGATCGCCGACCAGCGCATGGGTGTACTCGATCTGCCCGTAGACGGGGACGGTGACCAGAAGAGTCTTCGCCATTCTTCGACTCTCCCGCACATGCGCACGATTGTGAACCCGGGTCACGAGTCATTCGTGCGTTCGTCCGACGTGGACGCGGTTCTGATGGACGCTCGGCCTGCAGCCTTCGATTCGAACCAGGAGGATGTGATGCCGGTCACATCACGTCGGTCGTCGTGTCGTTCGCTTGTTCGATTGCGGCGCCCGACGGCCGGTCGTTACGTTCGGTCACACATGCCATGGAGGATCGCGACGACGCAGATGGACGGGCGGTGCCCCCTGTGACACCAGCACCATCGGTGACCGTCTGCATCCCGCTCTATCACCACGCCGACACGGTCGAACGTGCTCTGCGCAGCGTGCTCGCGCAGGATCACGACGACATCGAGATCCTGGTGGTCGACGACGCGTCCTCGGATCGTGGGGCCGAGATCGCTCGTGGTCTGATCCGTGACGGAGACCGTGTCGTCGTCAACGACGTGCGCCTCGGCGCGGCCGGAAATCACAATCGATGCATCGAACTCGCCAGGAACGAGCTCATCCAGTTCGTCCACGGTGACGACGAACTGCTGCCCGACGCACTGTCGTCGCTGGCCGCGACGTTCACGCATGCCGATGTCGCGATGGCGTTCGCACCGCGCCGCGTCGTCTCCGACGACCCCGAGTTCCTCCGGTGGTGCAGCGTCCTCCACCACCGATTTCGAGCGCTCGGGACCGTCAACCGCGCCGACGATCTGATCACCGAGTACATGCTTCGTGGTGCGCTGAACAACTGGTTCGGGGAACCCACCTCGGTGATGTTCCGGCGGTCGCGGGCCGTGCGCGCCGGAGGCTTCCACACCGACATGGTGCAGTCCTTCGACATGGATCTCTGGTTGCACGTGAGCACCGGTGGCCAGATCACGTTCGTCGACCGGGAGCTCTCGGTGCGACACCACACCGGGTCGACGCTCAGCGCCGCCAATCAGGCGGAATGGAAGGAGTGGATCGATCGGCCGCGCCTGATCTGGGCCGTCGTCGCCGACTCCGCGATGCCGTGGCGGGCACGGCTCTACGGTGCGATCTGGACCCTCAACAGCCACCCGCTGTCGATGATCTACGCACTGCGGGGCCAGCGCGGAGAGAGACTTCGACGACTACGACTCGTGCTCGGACTGCCGTTCCACGAGTTCGCGCGAGCCCGTCGGATCCGCGCGAACCGTGACTGAACGGTTCAGCCGAACTCGGCGGCGTTCTCGGGTGCCGAGTCGGTGGGGATGCGCAGGGCCGACAGCAGATCCTTGTAGAGAGGACTGCTTTCCAGGAGCTCGTCGTGGGTGCCCTGGGCGATGAGGCGCCCGTCCTGCAGCACCACGATCATGTCGGCGTCGACCACGGTCGACAGTCGGTGGGCGATGGTGATGACCAGACCGGTGCGGGCGTGGTCGACGATCGCGTCGTGGATCGCGTGCTCGGTCAAAGCATCGACCTGGGCGGTCGCCTCGTCGAGCAGCAACACCGGGCGGTCGGCGAGCAGCGCGCGGGCCACGGCGATGCGCTGGCGCTGGCCACCCGAGAGCGAGTTGATCGAGACCTCGGCGTCGAGCCCACCGGGAAGCGTGTCCACCACGGACCGCAGGGACAGGCGGTCGAGGACCTCGTACATCGCCTCGTCGGTCGCGTGCGTGTTGATCAGTCGCAGGTTCTCGCGCAGGGTGCCCGGGATGAGCGGCGACTCCTGCTCGACGTAGGCGAAGTGGGTGCGCGTGGTCGACGCCGAGACATCCTGGTAGGCATGCGTTCCCAGACGTAGCTCGCCGCTGTCGGGCTCGAGGAACCGCAGCAGCAGCGAGAGCAGGGTCGTCTTGCCCGCACCCGAGGGGCCGATGAGGGCCACGTGGCCACGGCTGGGCATCCGCAGGTCGATACCGTTGAGCACCGGATCGCCGTCCGGGTAACTGGCGAACACGTTGCGCAGCAACATCCCCGACCCGTCGCCGGTGGGGACGCTGCGCTTGGGCTGCCAGTCGGCGACGGGGTGACCTGCCCGATGACGGGGACCGGTGCCGTTCGACCCACCCTGCGGTGAACCGCCCTCGACCGGCATGGCGTCGACCTGGCGGATGCGTCGCGCCGCGGCGAGCCCGGCCTGCAACTGGGTGAGGCTGGTGCTGAGCTGACCGATCGGGTCGCCGATCTGGAAGGCGTAGAGAAGGAACGCCACGAGCGTGGAGACGGTCATCGCACCCGAGGACACCCGTACCGCGCCGAACGCCAGGATGGCGAGGATCGAGACCTGCACGCCGGTGAACGACGTGGTGATGGCCAGAGCCTGACGCCGCACCGCGAACATGTTCAGATCACGTGAGCGCGCGGCGATCTCGTCGAGTCGCGTTCGCACGCGCTCCTCGGCGATGGCGGCCTTGATGGACTTGATGGCGCGGAGGTTGCCGTCGAGTTCGCCACCGAGTTCGCCGACGGCGGCCTGTGCGCGCTCCTGCGACTTGGCGATCGAGGGCAGGATGCGCCCGAAGAGGAACGTCAGGACCAACACCGCGATGAGGGTGACGCCGACGAGGGTGATGTCGAGGATCGCCATCATGACCAGCGCGCCCACCAGCATCACCACGCCGTTGACGCCACCGACGACACTCGAGGACGCGGCCTCGCGCAGCAGCACCGAATCGGACGTCACGCGGGTGACGAGCTCCCCGACGGGGCTTCGCTGCAGCGGGGTGAGCCGCGCGTACAGAAAGCGGAGGTTCATCCGACGTCGAGCGTCGTAGACCACCCCCTCGGACAGGTTGCCCAAGGTGACCAGCTGCCACCACTGGGCGGCAGCGCTGATGATCACCAGGCCGATGAGGATCGCCAGGGGTGGGATGAGACCGGACTTGCCACTGACCGAGTCGAGGATGTGCTTCGTGGCCAGCGGGGTGCCGAGGCGCGCGGCCGATCCGATGAGTCCGGCGACAATCGCCAGACCGAACAGCGGCAACCGGGGCCGTATGAGCTCCCAGAGCAGACGCGTGTTCGGTTGGTCCTTCGATGAAACCTCTGTGCTCTTCGAAAAGTCTGGCGTCGATTCTTCGCCCATGCGCATAGTGAACCAGAGTTCCCGACCGTCGCCCGAGTTGCGGCCGTGACAACGGCCACGTTCGGTCAGCCCGGGGTGCCACCCGAATCGGTACCGCCGGAGGACTGTCCGGCGCCGCCGCCGCTGCCGGCGGGCTCCGAGGCGCCACCCCCGGTCGACGGCGGCGGTTCGGAGGTGGGCGGTGAGATGACCGGAGGTGTCACCACCGGGGGCGTGACCGCTGGTGGTGCGGGGTTCGGTGCCGCCGGTTGGCCCGCTGGACGCGACGAACCCCCGCCGTCGCGGGGTGATGCGGTGGCGGGGGCTGCTGCGTCTGTTCGTGGTGCGACGGCGGGGCCGGGCGCGATGGGTCCGCCGCGTGCCGCGTCGTTCCCCGGGATGGCCGCGGCGGCGTTCGTGGGGTCAGTGTCGTTCGTGGGGGCGGCGACCGGCTCGAGCGGTGCGGCATCAGCCGACGTGGGCGCCCCGATCGCGGCGGGGGCGGGATCACCCGCGGACACAGGCGTGGTGTCGGAGGACGAGGAGGGGTGCGCGGACTCGTGGCCGGCGCTCGGGACGAGCCGCATCTGTGCCTCCGAACCCCCGTGGGTGGCCCACAGGGTCACGGTCACCGCGCACACGACGACGACGACACCGGCCACGGCACTGAACCAGCGCCATCCGGCCGACGCCGCCTGGTGGGCCGCGGGGGATGCGGACACCTGTGCCCGCAACGCGGCCTTCGTGGCCTCGTAATCGATCTCCTCGCGCACGAGAACGTCCTTCGTCCAGCCCCCCGGCGAGAGGAGGATAGCAGCGAGGCGTGATTGTTGGCGCAGGTCACGACCTCGAGCTACCGCCGCGTGCGTGAAGAGCTCTCCGCGGCGTGCAGGGCGGCGAGACGGGCGTTGTAGGCAGCCAGCGCGGCGTCGTCCCCATCGATGTCGTAGGAGTCGCCGGTGGTGTCACCCTGCGCGCCGGTCGCGAGTGTCGCCTCCTGTCGGGCGCGGTCCAACCACGAGACCCGGCGCGACTCGCCCGGCTTCCGGTGGGTCTCGGCGCGGATCCACTGACCGGCGACCAACACCAGCAACAGCATCATCAGACCGTCACCGCCGAACCACATGATGGCTCCGGCGATGTTTTGATCGGCCAACGCGTCGGGGCCCCACCCGAGTCGCGACTCGCCGTAGGCCGGCGCCAACGGGCGGTCGGTGAGCATCAACACGATGCCGACGAGGGTGTCGGGGCCCATCGCGATCAACAGCGTCACGAAGCGGACGGGATGCGACAGGTCGTGGCCGCTGAACTCGCCACCGATGGTCGGCAGCAACAGCAGGTAACCGCTCACGATGTAGACCACGGTCTCCGAGGTGTGGATCCAGCCGTGTTCACTCATCGCCTGTTGGAAGCCGGTGAGGTGGGTGCCGACGAGCACCGCCGCGTACACCGGAACCGAGAAGGCGGGCGAGGTGACGAAGCGGGTGACCCGGTGGGTCATCACGGCACGGACCCGACCGGCGCCCACGGGTCCCGACGACTCCATCGCCAGCCGCACCGGTTGCGCCAGCACCAGGGTCAGCGGGATAACCATGATCAGCAGCAGGTGGGTGATCATGTGCATCCAGAACAGGTGGTGCGCGAACGCCGCGGCGCTCGAGTTCAGGGTCACCACCAGCAGCGCCATCGCGCCGAACCACGCCGCGGTACGCGACCACGGCCACGCGACGCCGGCGCGACGGCACCGCGCGACACCGACCAGATACGCCGCGGTGGCGACGATCATGACCGCCCACCAGACCGGCGTCGCGGTCCAGTCGGTGAGGATGTCGGGCCGGCTCATCGGGGTCATGTCCACCCGACCCACTATCCCCTCGGCTGCACGCGGCGTCGAGGATCATCGGCCCAGCTCACACCACGTGCACGGCTTGTCCGATAGGTCCGATTCGCCCCCAGGGTTCAGTACCCGATCGACCGCATCGGTGCCGGGTCCCACGTGCCCGACCGGGTTTCCTCGCCGATCGTCAGCTTCGCCGTCTGCGCGGGAAGGATCTCACTGAACCGTTGCAGCGAGCCCCAGTCGTTGCCCCAGTTGTTGCGGAGGTAGGTCGCGAGCAGTTGCGGCCGCAGCATCGCCTCGGTCAGGCCCAGCGGTCCACCCGCCTTGCCCGACATCCACGTCTGGCTGTTCTGCCGGGTGGCACCCGCATCGGGCAGGATGCGCCACTTCGGCACCTCCTCGACACCGTTGCGCACCGACATCGGTCGCTGGCACGGGAACACGAAGGCGGGCACCCAGTCGATGAGCACCGGGTCGGTGCGTCCCACGACCTGCTCGAGCGTGCGCAGGGTGCTGATCCGCGGCGGCGTGACCGCCACCCACTGATCCGAGCTGCCGCTGGTGTCGGCGACGAGCAGTCGTGCCACGTTGGCCCCCGCGGGTGCGTCGGACAGCGGGAACCGCAGATTGCGCCATGTCGGCGCCTCACCGACGTCGATGGGCGACCGTTGTCCCACGGGTGTCACGGCACCGTCGGCGCCGACACGCCCGTACTGGACCCGCACCTGCTGGCCCTGGCTGACGATCCCGAGTCCGTTCTTCGCCTCGACCGCACCCGCGACCGACACCGTGAGCAGTGGGGCGTCGGCCGATCGCGCGGGCATCCGGTACCAGTCGCTCGTCAGCGATCCGCCGGACCCGCCGTAGCTGCCGAGCACGGGGGTGCGCTCGGGGGCGAGTCCGAACGGCAGCTTCACCGTCGACCCGTTGACACCGCGCGCACCCTGGCCGCCACCGGTACCGCCCTCGGTCGAGGCGTCACCGGTCGAGGCGTCGTCAGAGCCCGCCGAACCCTGCGTGGTGTTCGTGGAGCTGCTGGTGGTGGCGTCGTCGTCACTGTTCTGGGTGGTGTCGACCGAGAGGTCGTTCGGCACCCCGTTGGGGGTGAAACCCTGCGACGGCTGCGGACCGGCGAGAGCGTCACCGGGTGAGGTGGTCGGCGACTGGCCCGCGACCGCCGCGGGTGCCAGCAGGCCACCGTTCGGATCGGTCTCGACGAGGACGTCGTTGGCCATACCGCAGATGTTGCCGGTGAGGGCGCGCGCGTTGCTCGATGCCCACGAGAAGCTGTTGCGCTGTACGACAGCACCTTTCACCAGCGAGAGCACCTCGAACACCACCACCAGGGCGATCAGCGTGGGCACGATCGCACCGTGCGGGGTGCGCCATCGACTCGTCGATCCACGCCCCTGTGCGACGACGTCGTCGACGTGATCGTCGCGTAGGTGTTGCCACAACCCGATCAGGGCGGTGATCACCGACAGTGCGAGGAGCAACCAGTAGATGCGGATCCCGCCGATGGCCGGCGGTCGATCACGCCACGGCACGCCGTAGGTGCCGACGAACCACCATCCGTTGATGCCCGCGAACGCGATGCCCATCACGAAGAACAGGGCCGCCACGAGGAAGGTGCGGTTACGACGTCGGCGCAGGATCGCCGGTGCCGCCATCGCCCCGGCCGCCGCGGCCAGGCCGCCCGCGATGCCTGCGTAGACACCGAGATGGTGCGTCCACTTGGTGGGCGTGAAGGAGATGATGAAGACGGTGCCGAGGATGACCGCGACAAGGCGCCACACCGGCCCGCGTGCGATGCCGCGTGGCGACCGACGGCGCAGCAGCACCAGGATCACGAACATCAGCAGCAGGAACATGGTGAGGATGCCGAAGCGGCGTGCCAGCGAGGCGTCGACCTGGTTGGGCAGCAGCAGGTAGTAGTAGCGCACCGGTTCCTGCCACCACTCGAGCGTCGGTCCGACCTCGCTCGCGACCTTCGAGCTGGTGATGACCCCCGACAGGGTGTTGTCGGCGAAGATCTCGAACAGCACCGCGGTGCCGGCGGCGAGGATCGGCGCCAGGATCGGCAGCAGCCCGTCGCGGTGGCGGCGTTTCGCGAGTCTCTTGATCAGCGGACGGATCCCGGCGACCAGCGCGGCGACGGCCATCAGGCCGCCGGGCGCGATGGCGAGGGTGAACGCGGCGAAGATCGTGGCCGTCGCCAACGGCAGGAAGCGACCGGTGGCGATCGACCGGTCGACCGCGCACCACGTGAGCAGGGCGCCGACGGCGAGGGCGGGTTCGGGACGCAGGCCGTTGTTGAACGGAAGCCAGATCGCCAGGAAGACCGCGGCACAGGTCCACAGCGCGGGGGTGGAGTGGCGGACGGTGCGCCCGAGACGGGGGATCACCTCACGACTGAGCAACCACCATCCGAGCAGGCCCAGCAGGAAGGCGGGCAGACGCATCCACGGTGCCGCGAGGCTGACGTGGGTCATCGCGCGGATCACCTGGTAGTGCCAGCCGAACGGATCCTGCGGCACACCGAAGTAGCGGTAGTAGTTGATCGGGTAGCCGGCGGCGTCGGCGACGCGACCGACGGTGAAGTTGTAGCCGTCGTCGGAGGTGTTGCCGCCCAGGAACCACCACAGTCCGAGGACCACGATGACCACACCGTCGATGGGGCGCAGGGTCCACCACCGCGCGGGCAGGAAGCGCTTGTGTCGTCGCCCGTCGCCGCTGTCGAGGATGCCCAGCGAGACCAGCGACAGCAGCGTCATCGCGATGCCGAGCACGATCGCGGTCAGCTTCAGTGCCGTGGGGGTGGTGACGAATCGGGTGTCGATCGTCGCGCGCAGCGACAGCCCGGTGGCCGGGGTCGAACCCGGCAGATCGGTGTAGACGCCGACGATCTGCGGCCGCAGGTTGGGGTCGGCGACGTCGAAGGACAGCTGACCGGGCGCGCCGGCGGGCAGGCCGCGGATCTCCGCGCGTGTGCGGGTGCCGTCGAAGCGCATCACGATCGAGCAGTCCGCGTCGCTCTGGGCCTGCGCGCGTGGGGTGTTGACCAGCACCACGTTGCGGTCGGTGACCTGGATCTGCTCCGACGTCACCGAGACGAACAGGCCGCGCGCGAACGCGTCCGACCCGGCGGTGGGGATCGTCGAGAGCAGGTTGCCGCCGTAGGAGGGCAGTCGCGAGGCGGCCGCACAGGGCACGGTCACGTCGGCGTCGATGGGGACGAACGACACCAGCGGGGCAGCGATGTCGCCCACCCCGTTCTGGCCGACACCCTGCTGGGGCCACGACATCGACGCCGTCGTCTGGTTGACCGGCAGCAACGGCGTCGCCAGTGCGAGCAGCGCACCGAGCAGGCCGGTGACGATCGCGACGATCCGCACGATGCGCATACGCCGCGCCGAGGTCGGCGGTCGTGTGGATGTCTTCGTCACAGTGGTGCCCTCAGAGGTCGTGCCCGTGCGGTCGGGGGTCTTGCTCACGCCGTCGCTGCTCACGAGTCGTCCGATGTCACGACGCGGATGGATCCGTCACGCGACCAGCCCCAGCGGCTGCGGTCGCCGACGGTGACGGTCGCGGTGGGTGCGTCCGGCGCCAGGGGTGCCAGGCGCTCGAGCGAGCCCCAGTCGCGGAACCAGTCGTCGCGCAGGTAGGTCGGCACCGTGGTCGGTGTCGTGGTGCCCTCCGAGATCCCCAGAAGGCCACCGTCGTCGGAGTCCATCCAGGTCTTCGACTGCGACAGTGCGGTGATGCGATCGGGCAGGATCCGCCACCGCGGGACGTCGGTGACGCCGTGGTGCGAGACGATCGGTTGCTGACAGGGGAACTGGCCGGCGACGGTGAAGTCGATCAGCGTCGGCGCCGAGGACCCGACGACCTCCTGCAGGGTCTGCAGCTGCGCCGCCCGCGGCGGGGTGATGGCGAGCCACTGATCGGAGGTGAGGTTGTCGTCGTCGGCGACGATCCGCATGACCTGCGCGCGCGGCGGGATGGCCTCGGTCGGGATGCGCAGGTTGCGCCACGGGCGGTTCGGCGGTTCGGGTCCGGGGTCGATCGGCATGAAGGGTGCGCCGATCTGGGTGAATTCCCCTGTCGGGGAGCTGATCCCGAACTGCACCCGCAGCGAGCGACCGAACTCGCCGACACCGTCGACGTCGACCGAGGCGATCGCGCCGGCCGCGCTGATGACGATGAGCGGTGTGCTGCCGCGCTGCGGGAGTCGGTACCAGGAGGTGGTCAACGACGCCCGCCCCGAGTCGTACCCGTAGCTGCCGAGCACCGGGGTGCGCGACGGGTCGAGACCGAACGGCAGCGCCGCGGTCGACCCGTTGACGGTGCGGGGTCCGTTGCCGCCCAGGGTCCCCGGCAGTCCGCCGGTGACGGTGAAGGCGTTCTGGATGGTGCCGGCGACGTTCATCTGGCCGGGGCGTGACTGTGTCGGTTCCGGTGACAGGTCGGGCGCGACACCGTTGGGGGTGAAGCCGACCGAACCGGTGCCGGCCAGCGCCGCCGATGCCGAACCGCCGTCGGCGGGTACGAGCGTGCCGGCGTTGGCGTCGCGTTCGACGAGGACGTCGTCGGCCATGGCGCAGGTGTCGCCGCCCAGCGCCCGCAGGTTCGCGCCGACCACCGTGTACTCCGAGCCGCGGGCGACGGCGGCCTTGGCGAACACCGCGAGCTCGGCCACCACCATGAGGATGGCGATCGCGGCGATGGGGGACGACGCCAGCACGAGGCGACGACGGTCGGCCTTGGACGGCGCGTCCGACGGGGCCTCGATGTGGGCCGACGGGTCGGCGGATGCGGACTCGTGGACGACGCCGCGGTTCGCGACGAAATCGAGTCGCAGGTGCAGCCACACCGCGCCCGCCGAGGCGAGTACGGCGAGCACCAGCAGGATGGTCGAGACCTGGATACCGAGGAGCACCGGTGCGCGGTCGAACCACGAGATGCCGAAGTCGTAGGCCCACGGCCACGCGTTCTTGCCGGCCATCGACGCCGCGAGCGCGAACAGCAGCCCGGCGACGAGGACGGCGAGATTGCGGGCCGAGCGGGCCGCGGACTGCGCGATGGCGACGGTCGCGACGGCGGCCAGCGCCGCGGCGATCCCGGCGAAGATGCCGAACTGGATGGTCCATTTGGTCGGCGCGAACACCCACAGCACGAGGGTGACACCGACGGCGCCGATCCCGCGCCACACCGGACCCGGATCGATCCCGCGGATCCGCTTGCGGCGCAACATGACCGCGAGGACCACGAACACCGAGGCGAGCAACAGCAGCACCGGGACCCGTCGGGTGAGTGCGCCGTCGTCGGTGCTGACGGTGAGGAAGAAGTAGCGGAAGTACTCCTCGTGCCAGCTCAGCGAGGGGCCGACGGTGAAACGGATGCGCACCGCGTCGTAGACCGTGGCGAGGGTCTGGTCGCGGAACACCACGATGAGGGTGAACAGCCCGGCCGCCGCGACCGGCAGCACGAGAGCCGCGAGACCGTCGTCGCGGCGACGTCGCAGCACCACCTCCACCATCGCGCGCGCTCCGGCGACGAGGACGGCGACGGCGATCACGCCGTGCGGCGCCAGGGCGAGGGTGAGGCCGGCGGCGAGGGTGGCCAGCGCGGCGGGCAGCAGTCGGCGGGTACCGATGGCCTGCTCGACACCCCACCAGGTGAGCAGCGATCCGGCGACGATGATCGGTTCGCTGCGCAGGCCGCTGTCGAACGGCAGCCAGAAGGCGACGAACACCGCCGCGGCGGCCCACAGCGCCCACCCGCTGCGGCGGACCGCGGCGCCGAGCCGGGGCAGCAGCACGCGACTGAGCACGAACCAGGAGACGAGGGCGGCGACGAGCGCGGGGATGTGCATCCAGATGCCGGCGGTCGACACCGACGACCAGTGACCCAGGAAGCTGTAATACCAGTCGAACGGTGCCTCGGGGATGCCGAACCAGCGGTAGTAGTTGGAGAGGTACCCGGCGCCGTCGGCGACGCGACCCATCGTCAGCACGTATCCGTCGTCGGGGGTGCCGGCACCCAGGAACAGCCACACGACCAGCACTGCGGTGACGGCGGTGTCGGTGATGCGCGGGGCCAACACGCGGCGCCACGAGCGCACGCCGATCCGGCGGTGGTGTCCGCCCAGCCAGTCGAGACGGGCCAGCGCGATCAGGGCCAGCGCGATGGCCAGGATCCCGATGATCATGACCGCGAGCTTGATGGCCGAGGGCGAGCTGGCGTAGCGGTTGTCGATCCCGACGTCGACGCGCAGGCCCTGGGCGGCCGCGGCCTGTACCCGCGGTGTGGTCAGCGTGCTGAAGATCCCGTCGACCTGGGGACGCTTGTCGGGGGTGAGGGTGGTGGCCGGACCGAGGCCGACGAACTGTGCGCCCGGGCCGGTCGGCGAGGAGAACACGCGGATCGAGCGGCACTGGGGTGACCGGACCTGCTCACGGGTGGCCGATGCGGCCGGTGTGCCGCGGAAGGAGACGGTGACCGCCGAGGAGTTCGCCGACACCACGAGCGACTTCTGCGACGCGCGGTCGGCGGTGGTCGGCATGGTGGCCAGCACCGTGCCCCCACCGGTGCCGAGCGAGTCGACCAGCGAGCACGGGATGGAGGCGGTCAGCGACTGCGGCGTCTGGGCCGTCAACGGCGCGACCACCGACGGCGTGTCGGCCGCCAGCGACTGCCCGGCGGGCCAGGCGAACGCGGCGGTGGTCTGGTTCACCGGCAGCAACGGGGTGAGGATGCACGCGAGAATCCCCACCACACCGGCACTCACGGCCACCAGGCGAGCGGTTGTCGCACTGGACAGTCGGGCAGTCATCGGCACGAGCAACGATGGTATGCGACTTGTCTGTGGCCGCCGCATCGCCACTGTGCACATCGACGGCGAGTGGGCGGCAAGCCCGGTGGTCAGTAGCGGATCGGGGCGGGACTCCACAATCCGGAGCGGGTCCGGGTGCCGAGTTCGAGCTGCGCCGGGCCCACGGTGTCGTTGTAGGGCTCGTAGCGTTCGAGCGATCCCCAGTCCCGGCCGATGTCGTCCTGGAGGTAGCTGGGCACCGTCGTGGAGTCGAGCGACACCTCGATCCAGCCGAGCGGACCGCCGCCGAACGAGTCCTGCCACGCCGAGACGGCCGCGGCGAGGTCGGCGCCGGGCATGATGCGCCACTTGGGCACCTCGGCGACGCCGTCGCTGTGGTCGAACGGTCGCTGGCACGGGAACGCCAGACCCGAGGTCCAGTCGATCTGGACCGGGTCGCGGTCGCCGACGAGCGACTGCAGCGTCTGCAGCCGGGGCGCCCGGGGCGGGCTGACCACGATGAAGCGGTCCGACGCCAGGTTGTCGTCGGTGGCCACGATGCGCACCGCGGTCGCGTCGGCGGGGAACGAGCTGCGGTAGGTGCGCAGGTTGCGCCACGACGGGCTCGGTCCGGGATCGATGAGATCGACCTCGCCGGCCGAGGTGTAGTCGCTGTCGCGGCTGCCGCTGCCGGTGCTGTATTCCAGCTTGAGGTCGGAGATGTCGAAGTTCCCGGCCGCCGCCATGGCGATCAGCGGGGTGTCCGCCGACTTCGCGGGCAGGCGGTACCAGGACGACGTGAGACGTGCGGGGACCTGATCGGCGGCGGAGTAGCTGCCGAGCACCGGGGTGCGGTCGGGGTCGAGGCCGAACGGCAGCTTGGCCGTCGACCCGTTGACGCCGGGCTTGTCGTTCTCGCCACCGCCGGTGCCGCCGGTGTTGTTCGTCAGCACGTCCGGCGACGCCGCGACATTGGTGCTGAGCACGCCCAGCGATCCCTCGCTGGCCGTCGAGTCGAGCATCATCGGCAGACCGTTGGGGGTGAAGTTGCTGGTGGCGGCACTGCTGTCCGATGAACCCTCCGGCCGCGGTCCGGCCAGCGGATCCGACGACGACGTGTCGATCGGTTGCAGCAGGCCGGCGTTCGGGTCGGGCTCGACGAGGACCTTCTCGGCCATCGCGCACGGCGAACCGGTCAGCGCGTCGAGATTCGACGACGGCACCGAGAACGACCCGCTCTGGTTCACCCCGGACACGACGGCGGTCGACACCTCGAACACCACGAGCAGCCCGGCGATGATCGCCAGCGGGGCGGCCGCGAAACGGCGGGCCACCGGCAGCGGCGCGGCCACGATCCGCGCACGCCGCGTCCGGGAGGCGGTGGTGGTCGTATCGGCGGTGGGGTCGGGTGCGGGGCGGTGCGGGTCGCGGAGGTGGAACCAGCCCGCCAGCGCCAGCGTCGCGATGCTCAGGTAGAGCAGGATGCTGCCCAGCGCCACGATCAACCGCACCGGCTGCGAGCCGTAGGGCATCCCGTAGTTGGAGATGTAGAAGTAGGCGTTCGGTCCGGTGAAGGCCAGGCCGGTCACGAACAGCACCAGCGCGGTCACCAGGGTGCGGTTGCGGCGCGAGTGCATCGCGGTCGCCGTCACCGAGATCGCGGCGATGGCGGCCAGCGCTGCGGCGAGACCGGCGAACACACCGAAGTGGTGGGTCCACTTGGTCGGCGTGAACATGAGGAACACCAGCGAGGCGAAGGTGATGCCGACGATGCGTCGGGTCGGGCCCATCGCGGTGCCGGGGATCCGGTTCTTGCGGAACAGCATCGCGCCGGAGACCACGAGTCCGACCAGCATCACCAGGACCGCGAACCGGCGACCTACCGAGCCGTTCGCGGAGAACTCGAACAGTGCCGAGTAGCGGTTGATCTCGTTGTACCAGTGCAGCGACGGGCCGAGTGCGGTCTTCATCTTCGACGCCTGCAGGAACGCCGTCAGCGTGAGATTGGAGAACACCACGAAGATCACGAACGTCCCCGCGGTGAGCACGGGCGCGATCATCGCCAGGTAGGTGACCCAGCGGCGACCACCGGTGGTCTCCTGGATCACCTTGGTGCGTTTGATGATCGACATGATCATGGGTCGTCCGCCGGCGATCAGCGCCGCGACGGCCATCAGTCCGGTGGGGCCGGCGGCGAGGCTGAACGCGCCGACGGTGCACGCCACGGCCGCGGGCAGGGTGCGCCCGGTGGCGATGGCCCGTTCCACCGAACACCAGGTGAGCAGTGCGCCGAGACAGATGATCGGCTCGGGGCGCAGACCGTTGTTGAACGGGAACCACGACGCCATGAACACGAACGCCGCGGTCCAGGGCACGATGCGGCTGGTGGTGGCGGCGCGACCGAGCCGGGGCAGGATCTCGTGGGAGATGATGAGCCACACCGCGATCCCGCACAGCAGCGCGGGGAGCCGGACCAGCGGGCTCGCGGTGCTGATGTGGGCGAGCCATCCGAACACCTGGTAGTACCAGCCGAACGGCGCCTCGGGTGCGCCGTACCAGCGGTAGTAGTTGGCGGTGTAGTGCGCGTGTTCGGCCACGCGCGACATCGTCAGCAGATAGCCGTCGTCGGAGGTGTTGGCGCCCACCATGTGCCAGACGAGCAGCCCGCCGATCACGACACCGTCGCGGGGATTGAACCGCCACCACCGCGCGGGCAGGATGCGGCGGTGCCTGCGGCCGTCGGTGCCGTCGAGGACGGCCAGCGCGATGAGCGCGACGATGGTCGCGACGACGCCGATGACGATCGCCGTCCACTTGATGGCGGTCGAGGCGGTGGAGTAGCGCGAGTCGATGGTCGCGTGGGCGCGCAGGCCCGGTACCGCGCCGGCGGTGTCGGTGAGGTCGGTGAAGATGCCCGTCAGCTGCGGACGCTGGTCACCGTCGGAGGTCTCGCCCTGCAGGGGCGCGCCGTCGGAGTCGGTCATGCCGACGAACCGTGCGGTGACCGCGTCGGAGGTGGCGGTGACGTCGATGCTGCGGCAGTTCTGGGCCCGGATCTGCGCCAGCGAGGCGCTGACCAACGGCACGTTGCGGACCACGACCTCGACCGACCGTTGATCGGCAGGATCGGTGGTCGTTCCCGAGACGCGGATGAAGAGGCCACGCTCGACGGCCTTCTCGGCGTCCTTCGGTGTGGTCGACAGCAGCACCGACTGCCCGGGGCGATCGAGACGGGTGACCGCCGAGCACGGGACCGACACCTCGATGTCGATGGGTACGTAACTGATCAGCGGCGCGGTCACCGACCGCAGTTGCTGGTTCGCCGAGACCTGCGGCCAGTCGATCTCCGCGGTCGTCTGCGTGACGGGCAGCAGCGGTGTGGCGATCGCGAGCACGAACCCGATCAGTCCCGCGACGACGGCGACGATGCGGGCGACACGCACACGGTCCCGGCCGGATCGGCGGCCCGTCACGCTCCGGGTCTGCTCGGTGGGCGACGTCGCGGGCCGGGGGTTTTCGGGCACAGCTGCTGATCGTAACCGCGTGGCGCGGCGACCGGCGCGCAGGAGGTCAGGCGTCCTACAGTGACGTCCATGTCCCAGCGCAGCCGGACGGTCCTGCTCCTCAACGGCCCGAACCTCAACATGCTCGGCACCCGCCAGCCCGAGGTCTACGGCCCGGCGACCCTCGCCGACGTCGTCGAGCTCGCACAGCGCACGGCCGACGAGCTCGGTCTCACCCTCGCCGCCCGGCAGACCAACCACGAGGGCGAGATGCTCGACTGGATCCACGCCGCGCGCGGGACGGTCGACGCGATCGTCATCAACCCCGGAGGGTGGACCCACACCTCGGTGGCCCTGCGTGACGCGCTGGTGATCCCCGAGGTGCCGATCGTCGAGGTCCACATCAGCAACGTCGCCGCCCGCGAGGACTTCCGACACCATTCCTACGTCTCGCCCATCGCCTCGGCGGTGATCGCGGGATGCGGGGTCTCGGGCTACGGATACGCGCTCCGACGGGTCGCGGAGCTGCTCGACACGCAGTGATCTCGATCACATCGCGCACGCTCGACACTGTGGCGATGACCAGCGTGACGGCCCATCCTTCGGTATGAGATCCGGTCGCAGTTGTCCTGTTCAACTGCCGTTCGGGCAAAAGTGGGGGACGGGATGCCGAGTGTCCTCCGTTAGTATTCCTCGCAATGCTGTTGCGCCTCCGGAGTGCGCGACGGTGCGAAGCGACCGTCGGGGGCGACTCACACCCACGTCGACGGTGATGTGGAGGTCCGATGCGGGAGGCTCGTCATGTCGACCGCTGACATCGCCCGCCAGTCGCCCGGAACCGGGGGACCGGCCGACGATCGCGAGGTCACCGGGGTGCCGGCAGGCCACGACGCCGGCCTCGAGGCGATCGAATCCGATCTGGTCCGCAGCCGTTTCCACGTGCTGTCGGCCGTCGCGGCGTACTTCGCCCGGCCCCGTTGGTGGGTCGAGATCGCCCTCATCGGGGCCCTCTACGGCGTCTACTCGCTGATTCGCAACAGTGTCGGCGAGGTCGCCGACACCGCATTCCGCAACGCCGAGTCGATCCTGTCCTTCGAGGACCGTTTCCACATCGCCCTCGAGCGTCCGCTCAACGAGTGGGTGCACCACACCCCGATCGTGGCCGACATCGTCGCCCTGCAGTACGCGACGTTGCACTTCATCGTCACCCCCGCTGTTCTCGTGTGGCTCTTCTTCCGCCGCAGCACGCACTACCGCGCGGTCAGCGCGATCCTCATCGTCACCACGGTGCTCGCGTTGATCGGCTTCTACTGGTTCCCCACGGCCCCGCCGCGGCTGCTGAGCCAGCAGGGTTTCGTCGACATCATGAGCCAGACGTCGTCGTGGGGGTGGTGGCCGGAGTCGGGTACGCCGGGTAGTGACGCCATCTCCAACCAGTTCGCCGCCATGCCGTCGTTGCACTGCGCGTGGGCCGCCTGGTGTGGGCTGTCGTTGTTCTTCCTCGCGCGTCGTATGTGGGTGCGCATCCTCGGCCTCGTGTACCCGTTCACCACCTTCTTCGTGGTGATGGGATCGGGCAATCACTTCATCCTCGACGTCCTCGCCGGTCTGGCCACCCTCGCCGTCGGCGCCGCCGTCGTGTTCGGCATCAGGGCGGCGTGGCGATCGCGCGTCCGTCGGCGCTATCAGGACCAGGCCGGGCGTATCGGCGAACCGGCCGTCGGTGACACGCTGACCGCGGCCGAATGAGACCGATTCGATGACCACCGGGGTGACCGGCCGGCAATGGAGCTGGCCGATGGCACTCCCGCTGGCGGTGGCCCTGATCGCGACGGTCACCCTCTGGGCGCTCAGCCCGACCCTCGGAGACCTGCAGGCCGCGATCGCGCGCGAGGAGGCCGCACGGTCGGGCGTCGGTCTCGGTTACTGGTTCGGCTGGTACGGCGGGGTGTCGCCGGGCAGCTACTCCCTACTCGTGCCTGCGTTGTCGGCGCTCACCGGCTCGCTGGCCCTGCTCGCGATCGCCACCCTGGTGATCGCGGTGATGGCCCACCCCCTGGCGCACGCGACGGTGGGAATCGGCTCGGGCAGTCGGGCGGTGCACCCGACGATGCTGACGTGGGCCATCGTCGCCGCCGCGGTGCTCAACATGATGTCGGGGCGCGTGGCGTTCTCCGTCGGGGCCGCCTTCGCCCTGTTCGCCGTGCTCATGCTGCAGCGCGGCGCGACCACCCTCGCCGCGGTGGTGCTGCTCGTCTCGGGTCTCGCCAGTCCGTTGGCGCCCGCGTTCGTGGGGTTGGCCACCGTGCCGTTCCTGCTCGGCGGCGGCCATCGGTCCCGGACGGTCTGGAGTGTGCTGATCGGGTCGGGTCTCGGTGTGGTGGTGCCCTTCGCACTCTTCGGAGCGCCTGGGGCCCAGGGTTTCCCGTGGACGACGTTGGTGTGGACGATCCTCATCGGTCTGGGCGCGGGGTACGCGATCACCGAGGCGCCGCAACGCTGGATCGCGCCGCTGGCCATGGTCACCGCGATCGTGGTGTTCGCCATCCCCAACGGCATCGGGTCGAACCTGAGTCGCTTCTTCTGTCTCGTGGTCCCCTGTCTCATCCTGTGGTTCTCGCGCCGCGCGCTGCCGATCCTGCTGGTCACCCTGGTACCCGCGGTCAGCTACGCGGGCTTCGTCGCGGTGGCCGATCAGGTGGCGGTCGCGAACGCCGGTGACACCGAGAAGAACTACGAGCCACTGCGGCTGGCGCTGCTACGCGGACCCGGCCTGGTTAACCACCGCGTGGAGCTGATCGACGCGGGCACCCACGCCGGATCGCACGAACTGGGGTCGCTGGTGAAGCTGGCGCGCGGGTGGGAGAACCAGTCCGATTCGCGGTTCAACCCGATCTTCTACGACAAGGACGCGCTCACCCCGCTGTCGTACCGACGGTGGCTCAACGAGAACGCGGTGTCGTGGGTCGCCGTCTCCGACGAGCCGCTGCGGCAGGCGAGATCCGAAGCGGCACTGGTGAATGCCGGATTGCCGTACCTCACGCGCGAGTGGGGGAACGACGAGTGGACGCTCTACCGGGTGGCGAATCCCGGATCGGTGGTGGCCCCGCCGCTGTCGCTGGTGACCGAGACCCCGGCGCAGATGGTGGTCGAGATCCCGGACACGGGAACGCATCCCATCCAGATCCGACCGAATCGCTATCTGGTCGCGCGCGATGTCGACGATCCGACGGTGAGCGCGTGCATCGATCAGACCGAGCAGGGCTGGATCACCGTGCGGGCCCCGCAGCCGGGGACGTATCGGCTCGAGGGGCCGCTGTCGGTGCGCGGTGTGCTGTCCGAGCAGTCGCCGAGCTGTGCCTGATCACAACAGGCGTTGACACCGCGCCCGGCGCGGGAGGACACTCGACGGATACGTGTGACGGTAGACACACCTATCGGTGGTCACCGCGCCCGGCACCGACAGCGGAGGTTTCCCATGGCGACCGACATCCGGGCGCGCAGGATCAGGTTCTCCTACCCCGAGGGATCCCTCGAGCGGCACTACGTCGCCGGCGACCTCGTGATGAGCCACATCGTGTCGATGCTCTCGGCGGTGTTCCCCGAGGGCGAGGACTTCTTCGTCCGGTCGGTGAAGCACTACCGCGACCAGGTCACCGATCCCGTGCTCAGCAGGCAGATCGCCGGGTTCATCGGCCAGGAGGTCACCCACGGTCGCGAGCACCGCGAGATCAACGAGCGACTCGGCGCCATGGGGTACCCGACGATGGCGTGTGACAAGCACACCAAACGAGCGCTGGCGCGGATGTTCCGGCGGTTGCCCCACCGGTTGTCCCTGGCGATCACCGCGGCACTCGAGCACTACACCGCGACGTTGGCGTCGCTGTTGCTCACCGAGCCGCGGGCGCGCGCACTCATCTCGTCGGAACAGGTGCGGGCGTTGCTGATGTGGCACGCCTACGAGGAGGTCGAACACAAGGCCGTCGCGTTCGACGTCTACCGGTACGTCGGCGGGACCGAGCGGATGCGCATCGCCACCATGCGAGTGGTCCACGTGGTGTTCGTCCTGAACACCATCGCCTGGACGATGGTGTCGATGGCACGTGACCGCGCCACCTACAACCCGCGACGGTTGTTCGCGAGTCTTGCTGCGCTGCGCGACAATCCGTGGCTGGGACGCGAGGTGCTCGACGAGCTCCGCACCTACACCCGTCGCGGCTTCCATCCCGACGACAACCCCACCGAGTACCTGCTCGAGGAGTGGCGGGCCGAGTTGTTCGGCGACACCGGGGTGTTGGCCGACAACCTCGCGGCCGGCCGAGGTCACCGCACGAGCTGAGCCGTCAGCCCCGCAGGGCCGCGGCGACCGCGTCGGCCACCGACCCGCGGTGGACCTCGCCGTGGCCGGGGAAGAGGAACTCGACTGCCGTACCCGACAGCCGTTCCCGCTCGGCCAACGCGCGCAGGGTCTCCCGGTTCGCGGCCTCGTCGTGGTGGAACACCGGGTGGATGCACTGCGGCCCGACATGGGCGGTGATGCCGTGTCCGGTCACCAACGCGTCACCCGACACCAGCACGCGGCCACCGGCCACGAGGTAGGCGCTGTGGCCGTCGGTGTGGCCGTGCGCCGACCACGGCACCGGGCGTCCCGGCAGGTCCAGCGATCCGTCAGCGGAGAGGGTGAAGGGTTCGGCGTTGGGGATGCCGGTGGTGTCGAGGCCGCCGAGGGCGACGATCTCGGCCATCCACCGCAGCACGCGTGGCCTGTAGGCGAGCTTCGCCAGCGACTTCGGCGTCGCCTGCTGCAGGTGTTCGCGGCGTGCGTGGGACACCTCGACCGGATCGAGGTGGACCGGGAACGCGTAGCGGTTCGCGAGACGACTGAGGCCGCCGATGTGGTCGACGTGGGCATGGGTGACGAGTGCGGCGCGGATGTCGCCGGGCTGAGCACCGATCTCACGTACCGAGGCGATCACGTCGTCGACCTGTTTGGGGTAGCCGCCGTCGATGAGGGTGACACCCGAATCGTCGCGCAGCAGAACCCAGTTGACGTGCTCGGTGTGGATGAGATGCGCGCTGCCCCCACGCTCGTTCTCGACGGTCGTGATCGTGAAGTGACTCATCTGCGCACCACCAGGACGAAGGGTCCCACCTCGGTCACGGTGAACCGGGGATCGTCGAACAGGGCCGAACCGAAGGCGACCGTGTAGCGCCGCACGTTGGGGTCGTTCGGGTAGACGTCGGTGGCCAGTCGCAGAGCATATCCGTCGGCGCTGTAGCGGAACAGGAACACCTGCGGCGCGCGCCAGGGTGAGATGTCGAGGGCGCGGATCAACTCGTCCGGGGTCTGCAGGGTCGCCCACCGCTCGATCGCGGCGGCGCGTTTGTCGAACTCGGCCAGGGGGTTCGCGTAGTGCGAGGTCAGTCCCTGGAAGCCGTAGTAGGGGTAGATCGACAGGAACCCGTAGTCGGCGGTGAGGACGATCGTCTGGTCCCGCGGACGTCCGGTCTGTTGGCGGATGAGGGTGTCGATCTGCGGGAAGTAGGACTGCGCTCCGGGCGGGCGCTTGTCGGCGCGGTCACCGTTGCCGTCGGTGTCGGTGTAGGCGGTCGTGATCTCCGAGCTGAGGTGATCGGGGATGTTCTGCGAGACACCCACCGCGGCAACGACCGCCGCGACCACCACGAGGAAGCGGATGTCGCCGAATCGTCGCACGGCCGCCTGCGCGATCTCGGCGATGCCGAGGACCCCGGCGGCCGAGAGGATCACCGCGAGCAACGGTTCGAGGCGGAACGACAGCAGCGTGGTCCCCATGGCCGTCAGCGCCATCGACAGAAGGCAGAACAGGTAGATCGCGATCACGACGATCCCGAGTGCGAGCGACACCGTGCGCTGACGGTTGCGCAGCAGCAACCACAGCAGGCCGATCATGCACAGCACGCCGACCAGCGTCAGGTGCAGCATGGGTGTGGGGAGCTGCGCCCCGCCCGAGGGCAGGTAGTGCTCGGCGGTGCCGCCGCTGGCCGGCGAGTTGCGCAGCCGTGCGAGCAGATACGGCGCCCACACGATCAACGCGATCAGCCCCGACACCACGCCCATGCCGATCAGGCGGCCCGCGTGGACGCCGAGTACCCGCAGGCGCTGCCGCCGCACGGCACCGGGGTCGGTCGCCGTGTTCGTCGTCGCGCGGATGGCCTCGACGGCGAGGTAGAGGGCCATCAGTACCGCCGCCAGCGCGTACAACCCGGTGAACAGTGTGTAGAAGGTGGCGCTGATGCCGATGAAGATCCCACCGGCGAGCAGGGCGGCGCGGCGACCGGACCGCAGGGCGTGGAACGCCGTGATCATCATCGGGGCGCCGACGAGGATCAGCACGGCCGCATAGGGTTCCGGGCCCGCGTACATGATGGTGACGGCAGTGGTGGCGAGGGTGATCGCGATCGCGCGGTCGGTGCGGACCATGCGGGTCCACAGCGCCATCGCCACCGCGGCGGCCACCGCGATCGACAGGATCGCCCACGGCTTGAACGCCTCCCACGCGGGCTGATCGACGAGGTTCGCGTACCGACCACCTAGCCAGAACCATCCCGCCGGGTAGTACGGCGCGAGGTCGATGTACGTCATGTCAGCCAGGCCGTGGGTGTCGGCGAGGCGCGTGAGGTATTCCGTGCGGAACTGCTGGTCGACCGAGATGCCGAACAGGTAGAGCTTCGTGGCACCCAGCGGCATCGCGAGGGTGACCGTCGCGAATGCCGAGATGCCCACCCAGCTCAGAGGTTTCACCCACCGGGTGAGTGCGCCCATCCGGGACGCGACCACCGCGACGAGCAGGACCGCGATCGACACGCACTGCCCGACGGTGGTGAGCGCACCGGTGACGTTCGAGGAGTTGAAGGCCGGCCACTGCACACGACCGATGGCGAACAGCCCGATCGCACCGACCACCGCCGCGACCACGGCGGCCGCGACGATCGTCGCCGTGTCGATGCCGTACCGGCGCACGCCGCGCGGCTCGGCGGGCGAGGACGACGGGTGGGGCGACTCGGCCCTCGGCGCGTCGGTGGTTGCGGCGCTCACGTCGGGATCAGATGGGGAGTTTGCGGAAGATCGGGCGCGGGATGTGGCGCAGCACGATCATCACGTAGCGGAACGGCGGCGGCGCCCACACGATCTCCTTGCCCTTGTCGGCGGCGCGCACCGCGAGGCGGCCGACATCCTCCTTGTTCACCGTCATCGGGGCTTCCTTGACGTGCGCCGAGAGACGTGTGCGCACCATGCCGGGTCGGATGACCAACACCCGGACGTTGAACTCGCGCAACGCCTCCCCGAGTCCGAGGAAGAATCCGTCGAGCCCGGCCTTGGTGGAGCCGTAGACGAAGTTGCTGCGGCGGACGCGCTCACCGGCGACCGAGCTCATGGCGATGATCTGGCCGTGCCCCTGCGCGCGCAGGCGCTCTCCGAGCAGGACACCCACCGACACCGCCGCGGTGTAGTTGATGTCGGCGGTGAAGACGGCCTTGCGCTGGTCCTGCCAGACCTCCTCGTCGACCCCCTGGACACCGAACGCGACGATCGCGACGTCGACATCGCCACCGGCGAAGGCCTTCTCGACCACCTCGGGGTGCGTGTCGGGCTTGAGTGCGTCGAAGTCGATGCGCTCGACCGACGTGGCGCCGGCGGCGGTCATCGTCTCGATCGCCGCGTCGCCGGCCGGGTCACCGGGCACCGTCGCGAGGATCACGCGCATCGGCCCCTTCTTCAGGTACTCGGCGCAGATCGCCAGTCCGATCTCGGAACTGCCACCGAACAGCAGCAGGGTCTTCGGCACGCCGACGGCGTTGATCATGGAGAGTTCCTTCGTTGTGACGTACGGGTACGGGGTGGTGGCTCAGGCGAGTTCGAGGCGCCGGGCCATGTCGGAGACGAAGACGCCGTGCGGGTCGATCCGCCTACGTGTGGCGATCCACTCGTCGATCCGCGGGTACATCGCGTGGAACGTCTCCGCGGTGGTGCGGGAGTCCTTGGCCGAGTACAGGCGGCCACCCATCGACAACACCCGCCGGTCGAGCTCGGTGACGAACTCGTGCAGGCCCTTCTTGATGGGGAAGTCGACGCAGATGTTCCACCCCTCCATCGGGAAACTCAGCGGCGCGCGGTTGCCCTCGCCGAAGAGCTTGAACACGTTGAGGAAGCTCACATGTCCCGAGGCCTGGATGTCGACGATGATCTGCTTGAACTCCTCGACCGCCTCCACCGGGACGATGAACTGATACTGCAGAAAGCCTTTCGAGCCGTAGGCGCGGTTCCAGTCACCGAACAGATCCAGCGGGTGATAGAACTTCGTCAGGTTCTGGATCTTGCCCGTGTAGTTGCCGCCCATGCGGTAGTACGCCTCGCCGACGATCGCGAAGTCGAGCTTGTTCGCCAGACCGTTGGGGAAGATGTCGGGGAACTTGATGAGCGTCTTGCCGGTGAACGCCAACGGGTTACGGGCCAGGTCGTCGGGCAGCTGGTCGAGCCGTGCGAGCGATCCGCGGGAGAACGATCCGCGGCCCAGCTTCGGCGGCTTGCTGATCGCGTCGAACCATCCCGAGCTGTAGTCGTAGCCCTCCTCGAACCCGTCGGCGTGCAGCGCGATCGTCTCATCGAGGGAGTTCGTGGTCGCGCCGTCGGCGATGAAGTACGCCGTCTCGGTGCGCGTCATCGCGATCTTCGCCCGCAGGATGAGTCCGGTCAGACCGATGCCGCCCACGGTCGCCCAGAAGATCGAGGCGTCGGGGTCGTCGCTGGTGCCGTCGGGTGTGATGGTGAGGACGCGCCCGTCGGCCACGAGCAGCGTGATCTCGGTGACGTGGTTGCCGAAGCTGCCCGCGCTGTGGTGGTTCTTGCCGTGGATGTCGTGGGCGATGGCCCCGCCGATGGTGACCTGGCGTGTACCCGGCAGCACCGGGACCCACAGACCGTAGGGGAGCGCCACCTTCATGAGGGTGTCGAGATCGACGCCGGCGTCGACGTCGGCGATGGCGGACTCGTCGCTGATCGAGTGGATCCGCTTGAGGCGGGTCATGTCGATGGTGAGGCCGCCGACGTTCTGCGCCGACTCGTTGTACGAGCGGCCCAGGCCGCGGGCGATGACGCCACGACGCAGGTAGGAGGGCTTGTCGGCGTTGCTGTCGGCGACCCGCGCGACGGCGTCGGCGATGACCTCGACATCCGGGGTCGACAGCACCTGGCCGTCGATCGGTGTGGTGCGACTCCAGCCCACGAGTCGACGGGTTTCGATGGGCAGATCGGTGGTAGACATCGGTCGACAGCCTACTGCGTCGGTGTGAGGCCCCGACCTGTGATGACTGCCCTCGCGCCTGCGGCCCGGGTCCGGCTCAGGTTGTCAGGGTCCACACCAGACGGCCGTCCTGCGTGCCGGGGAGCCACCCGTCGAAGGCGGTGCCGGTCTCGATCGCGACGGTGAGGTCGAGGAGCAGGTCCCCGACGCTCAACCACCAGGTGGTGTCGTCGTCGGCGTCGACCTTCTCGAACCGCCGGATCATGCGCGCGAGCGCTCCCGGCCGAAGGTCCATGACCAGCAGGTAACCGTCCTGCTCGGCGATGGGCAGGTACTCGGGGATGAACGTGTACGCAGGACTTCCGGCGACATTGCCGTACGGGCCGGCCTCGCCGATGTCCCAGGCCTCGATCATCATCGCCCGCGTCGCCAGCGCCTGGTCGAGACTCAGGACGTCGTACCCGGGTATCAGTCCGTCGAGACGGCCGGATGGCACCGCGTGGACGATCGCGAACCAGTCGGAGCCCCAGATGAGGTCGTCGAGTGCGCGCGGTGGGTCGGGCTCCAGGGAGGGGTGTCCGGTGTTGACCAGGGGGGCCTGCGCCGCGGGCTGCAGGTCGAAGACGGGACTGCTGGTCACGCCGGCGTCGCGCAGCGCCGTCTGCAGCCGGGGCCACAGCGGGGCGACGTCCCGTTCGCGTCCCGCGCGTGCCTCCGGTGGGCTGTATCTCGCGGGCCCGCGCAGGAGGACCTCGTGCTCGGCGTGGCCGTCGATCGGCCAGATGTCGATGCGGATCTGGGTGAGGTAGGAGTCGGGATGCAATCCCATGCAGAGCACGCGGACCATGTGCCGTCCCGGGGCGACGCCGGACAGGATCTGATCGATGGCGACGTCGGAGTCGATCTCGCCGCGTGTCACGTCGAGGGGGCAGGGCCCGGAACCGAATTCGACGGGTGCCTGCTCGATGAGGTCCCACTCGATCCGGTCGGTGTCGGTGGGCGGTTCGGTGTCGTGCACGACCACCTGGCCCATCACCGACCGCGCGTCGAACAGGGAGACGACCACACGCGGGGGAGACTGGGCCGACTCGATCCGGGTCAGTCGACGCAATCGCCTGCTCGCCGCGTCGGTCCGGGTCAGCAGCGCGCTCTCGGGATCGTCGGGGGTCCATGGGCCCGGTGCGGCGCCGATGGTGACGGCGTAGGGCCGGAAGGCGGTGAACCACGACGACGGCTGCATGCGTGGAACGCTACGTGGCCGGGCCGCGGCGAACGGGTCAGCGCGCGACGGCCCAGGCCCGGGTGGTCGCCAGGGTCCGGTCGAGGGTGTCGTCGTCGATGAACCCCTGCGTGCGGGCCGAGAACAGACCGTTGATCGCGGCCCAGCTCGCGATGGTGCGATCGAGGTCGTCATGTTCGCCCACCGCGCGGACGAGCATGGCTGCGATACGTCGCCGGATCACCGACCGCGCCTCGTCGAACTTCGCGTCGGGTTCCAGGGCGTCGGTCAGGGCGATCAGCCGGAACGCCAGCTGATCGTCGTCCCGGTGGAACCGCACGTAGGCGTCGAACACCGCGCCCGCCCGCTCGGCCAGCGTCGAGGCGGCGACGGCCTCGTCGAGGATGTACTCGTTCGCCGCGACCGCCTGATCGGCGAGCGCGAGGTAGATGTCCTGCTTGCCGCCGGGGAAGTTCGCGTAGATGGAGCTGACGGCGACATCGGCCGCGGCCGCGATCTCGGTGATCGTGGCCGCCTGGTAACCGCGTTCCTCGAACAGCGTGCGCGCGGCGGTGCAGACGGCGGTGACGGTACGACGGCGTCGTCGGTCCAGATCGGGCATGGACGAAACCGTAACGCCATTCCGATAACGGAACCTCGTTCTCTGTGGGATCGATCACCTGCTAGAAAGCTCTCATGGCCCCGAAAAGCGTGTTCATCACCGGCGCTGCTGCCGGCATCGGTCGTAAGACGGCCCTGTCCTTCGCCCGTAAGGGCTACATCGTCGGTGCGTACGACATCGACGAGGCGGGGCTCAAGACCCTGTCCGACGAGATCGAGGACCTGGGCGCGACCCCCGTCATCGGTCACCTCGACGTCACCGACGCAGAGGAGTTCGCCGAGCGGCTCGCCGAGTTCACCTCGAAGACCGGCGGCAAGCTCGACGTGATGCTCAACAACGCGGGCATCCTCATCGCCGGTCGGTTCGAGCAGCTCAAGGTCTCGACGCTGCACAAGGAGATCGACATCAACACCAAGGGCGTGGTGAACGGTCTGCACGCGGCGTTCCCGTACCTCAAGGCCACGAAGCGGTCGGTCGCGATCAACCTCGCGTCCGCGTCGGCGATCTACGGTCAGGCCGAGCTGGCCAACTACAGCGCGACCAAGCACTTCGTCCGCGCGATCACCGAGGCCCTCGACATCGAGTGGTCGAGCTACGGCATCCGCGTCGTCGCCATCTGGCCGCTCTACGTGCAGACGGCGATGACCGCCAACATCAAGACCGGCACCACCGATTCCCTGGGCATCAAGCTCGGGCCCCAGGACGTCGCCGACCGCATCGTCGCCGCGGCCGAGCCCAACCTGTTCAGCAAGCTGATCCACCAGGTCCACTACAACGTCGGGACCCAGACCCGCCTGATGGCCGCCGGCTCGCGCTTCTCGCCGGTGTACCTCACGCGTCTGGTCAACAAGCGCCTCGCCGGGAGTCACTGACACCCGCCGTCTCCCTCGCCAGACGACTGAGATCTATCTCTGAGCGGATCGGCATCGCCCTATGCGGCATGCCGGTCCGCTCAGCGGCATTTTTCGGTCACAGTCAGAACAGGGTCACCGGTTCGGCGATCTCGGCGGGACGGTGATTGGCCGACGCACGGCCGCTGGTCTGCGCCTCGCGCGCGGCGACACCGGCGAGTTGATCGGCCATCTCGTTGAACTCGTTGCCCATGTGGCCGCGCACCCAGCGGAAGCGCACCGGCCCGGTACGGCCGGTGATCGCGGCGTCGATGGCCTGCACGAGGTCGAGGTTGCGCACCGGCGAGCCCGAGGCGGTCCGCCATCCCTTGCGCTTCCAGCCGGGGAGCCACTCCGACGAGCATTTGATGCCGTACTGCGAATCCGATTCCACCATCAGCGGTTCCGGACCGGGATGCGCGGTGATGGCCTCGAGGATCGCGTGCAGTTCGGCGGTCTGATTCGTGCCCGACGGCGCCCCGCCGCTGGCTGTGGGACCGGTGTGGTCGACCCAGGCCCAGCCGATCGGTCCACCGGGATTCTTCAGACACGACCCGTCGGTACTCACGATGATCACGGGAGGCGAGTCTACGGTCGGCACACGACATCGCCGGGCAGGCGCGACGGCCCTCTCTCATCGATCGATGCGAGCAAGTGCGCGGTCGGGGTGTGGTTAGGGTTGCGACATGAGCACCTTCTCGGCCCGCGTGGCCCGCGAATCCGACGGCACGGTCTCCCTCACCACCGAGACCGTCGACGAGTCGTTCCTCCCCGAGGGCGACGTCACCATCGACGTCGCGTACTCGTCGGTGAACTACAAGGACGCACTGGCGATCACGCCCGGCGCGGGTGTGGTCCGCAACTACCCGATCGTTCCCGGTATCGATCTCGCCGGCACGGTGCGGGAGTCGGCGAGCCCCGACTTCGCCGTCGGCGATCCGGTCGTCGTGCACGGCTACCAGACCGGGGTGTCGCGCCACGGTGGCTACGCCGAGCGCACGCGGGTTCCCGCCGAGCAGGTCGTCGCCCTCGGTGACGGTCTGACCCCGCGCCAGGCCGCGACCATCGGTACCGCAGGATTCACCGCGGCATTGAGTGTCGCCGCCATCCTGCGACATGGGATCACCCCCGATCACGGTCCGATCCTCGTGACGGGCGCGACCGGCGGTGTCGGTTCGGTTGCCGTCGATCTGCTGGCCGGTGCAGGTTTCGAGGTCGTCGCGTCCACGGGCAAGACCGACAAGCACGACCTCCTCACCGCGCTCGGCGCGTCGGAGGTCATCGGTCGCGTCCCGGAGGACCCCGAGGCCAAGATCCGTCCGCTCGACAAGGCACGCTGGGCCGGCGCGGTCGACTGCGTCGGCGGCAAGACACTGGCCTGGGTGCTGTCGACCGTGCGATACGGCGGCGCCGTCGCGGCCAGCGGCCTCACCGGCGGGGTGTCGTTGCCCACCACCGTGATGCCCTTCATCCTCCGAGGCGTCGCCCTGCTGGGCATCGACTCCGTCGAGCTGCCGATCGCCGAGCGCCGGGAGACGTGGGCGCGTCTTGCCGGTGACCTGCGCATCCGCCACCTCGACGACCTGACCGTCGAGGTCCCGGTGTCCGAGGTCGACCAGGTGCTGGCCGAGATCTCCGACGGCGGACGCACCGGACGCACCGTGGTGGCGGTCGCCGGCGGCTTCTGAGCCTCCCACCCGTCGGCACCGTGGTTAGCCTGGTCGTATGACGTCATCGGCCGCCACGTCGACCCTGTTCACCCTCGAGAACACCTTCGCCCGCGATCTCGAGGGCATGTTCGTGCCCTTCGTCGGCGAGCACGCACCCGACCCGCGTGTACTGGTGGTCAACACCGACCTCGCCGAGGAACTCGGCCTCGACCCCGACACGCTGCACACCGCCGAGGCCGCGCAGATCCTGTCGGGATCGACACCGCCCGCGGGCGCGACCACCATCGCGATGGCCTACTCCGGACACCAGTTCGGGGGTTATCAACCGCTCCTCGGTGACGGCCGCGCGATGCTGCTCGGCGAACTCGTCGACGCCGACGGCGTGCGCCGGGATCTGCACCTCAAGGGCTCCGGCCGGACCCGTTTCGCCCGCGGTGGCGACGGCCGCGCCGCGATTGGCCCGATGCTGCGCGAGTACCTCATCTCCGAGGCCATGCACGCGCTCGGCATCCCGACCACCCGCGCATTGGCGGTCACCGCGACCGGGCAGACGATCATGCGCGACACCCCCGAGCCGGGGGCGGTGCTGGCCCGCGTCGCGTCGAGCCACATACGGGTCGGCAGCTTCGAGTTCGCGCTCCGGCAGGGCGACCCCCTGCAGCCGTTGGCCGATTACGCGATCGCACGCCACCACCCCGACCTCGTCGGTGCCGACGACCGCTACCTGCGGTTCTTCGAGGCCGTCGTCGAGAAGCAGGCCGCACTGGTGGCGCAGTGGATGGCGGTCGGCTTCATCCACGGCGTGCTCAACACCGACAACACGACCATCTCCGGCGAGACCATCGACTACGGACCGTGCGCGTTCATGGACGCCTACGACCCGGCGACCGTGTTCAGCTCGATCGATGTCCAGGGTCGCTACGCCTACACCAACCAACCCCCGGTCATCGGATGGAACCTCGCGCGCTTCGCCGAGTCGCTCATCCCATTGGTCGCGGGCCAGCTCAGCACCGACCCCGAGACACCCGACACCGACGCGGCGATCGCGGCACTCACCGGGGTGCTCGGGACCTTCCTCGACCGCCACGACGCGCACCTCGCCCGCCACTTCGCGGCAAAAATCGGCCTCGCCGAGCCCGATTCGGGCCTGATCGACGACCTCCAGACCGTGATGCGTGAGCATCGCCCCGACTTCACCGGAACGTTTCGGGCTCTCGCCGACGAGCTGCGCGGCAACTCCCGCCCCCTCGACGACCTGATCCCGCGCGACGCCATCGCGCCGTGGCTCGCCCGATGGCGCGCTGCGCTCCCCGAGTCCGAGGAGGCCACCGCCGCGGCGATGGATCGCGTCAACCCGATCTACATCCCGCGAAACCATCTTGTGGACATCGCATTGCGTGCGGCCACCGACGGCGACCTCGAGAAGTTCGAGATGTTGCTGAGCGTGATCACCCGACCGTTCGACGCCGACCCGGCCCTGGGTGCCTACGCGCAACCGGCGCCCGACGACTTCGGTGCGGGGTTCCAGACCTTCTGCGGCACCTGACCCCGGCTACCGTTCGAGCGCGTATCGCGCGGCATTGTGGCCGGGGATGCCGCTGACGCCGCCACCGCGTCGTGCGCCGGCGCCGCAGATCGTCAGCCGCGGGTGGCGGGTCTCGACACCCCACGTGCCGATCTCGGCGTCGGTCTCGGCCCACGGCCACTGCAGCGACCGGTGGAAGATGTTGCCGCCGGGCAGCCCGACCGACTCCTGCAGGTCGAGCGGCGACCTCGCCTCGATGCACGGGACACCGTTCGTATCGAGGGCGATGACGTCGCGGATCGGCTCGGCGAGAACGGAATCGAGCGACGCCAACGTGGCCTCGACGGCGCGGTCCAGCGACCCCGGTGGGACGAAGAGCTCGGGCGACATGTGCAGACCGAACAGGGTCAGGGTGTGCATGTCGTCGAGCCCCGGCCCGAGGATGCTGCGATCGGACAGTGTGTGGCAGTAGATCTCACACGGCGGCACCCGCGGGATCCGACCGGCCGCGGCGTCGGCGAAGGCCGACTGGATCTGGGTGAAGGTCTCGTTGATGTGGAAGGTCCCCGAGAACGCGGCGGCGGGATCGACCGTCGAGTCACGCAACCGGGGGAGGCGGGTCAGCAGCAGGTTGATCTTCAGCTGCGCCCCCCGCGGTGCCGGTTCGGTGTCGACCGGATGGTCCAGCATCGAGTTCAGCACGCTCGGTGCGCATCCCGCGTGCACCATCGCGCCGCGCGCCTCGCCGCCGGCCCACGACACCACGCCACTGTCGGAGTCGACCGCCTCGACGCGCACACCGGTGCGGATGTCCGCGCCGGCAGCGACAGCTGCGCGTGCCAGCGCCCCGCTGACCGCACCCATCCCGCCGATCGGGACGTCCCAGTCGCCCGTGCCGCCACCGATCAGGTGGTAGAGCAGGCAGATGTTCTGCCGCAGCGAGGTGTCGTGGAGGTCGGCGAACGTGCCGATGAGCGCGTCGGTCGCGATCACCCCGCGCACGGTGTCGTCGGTGAACGTCGCCTCGATCAGCTCGCCGATCGGCCGCTCCACCAGCGCCGACCACAGCTCGTCGTCGTCCACGAGTGCCCGTATCTCCGACGCCGAGCGCAGCGGCTCGGTGACCGTCGGGAACACGCGGTGCGCCAAGCGCCCCATGCGATCGTAGAACCGTTGCCACGCAGCGTGATCGGCGTCCGACCCGGTGACGGCGGCGAAGGACTGCCGCGTGGCATCGGTGTCGCCGTTGTCGACAAGCAGTCCGGTCTCGGGCCGTCGGGGTACGGGCGTGTAGGAGGAGAAGCGTCGACGGACCAGACGCACATCGAGGTCGAGGTCGGTGATGATCGACCGCGGCATCAGCGACACCAGGTACGAGTACCGCGACAGCCGCGCGTCGACACCGGGGAACACCTCCGCCGAGATCGACGCGCCACCAACGTGATCGGAGCCCTCCAGTACCAGTACCCGGCGTCCGGCGCGGGCCAGGTACGCGGCGGTGGTGAGCCCGTTGTGGCCGGCGCCGATGACGATGTCGTCGAAGGTCTGCACGCTCACACGCTAGTGGCGGCCCGGCGTTCGAGTCGGTCGAACGCACCCCACAGTGCGAGTCCGACCACGGCGGCGGCCAGACCGATCCCGCAGACGGCGAGCCATCCGGCGGCCCCGTAGGCGACACCCGAGCACACCGATCCCGCGACCGCACCCAGGAAGTAGGTGACCATGTAGGCCGTCGTCACACGACTGCGCGCCTCGGGTGCGAGTGCGTAGATCGCGGTCTGGTTCGACAGCTGTGACGCCTGCACACCGAGATCGAAGACGAGCAGCCCGATGATCAACGCGACCAACGATTCCCCCGACCAGCCGAGCGCGAACCAGCCGATGATGATGATCAACCACGCCGAGGTCGTGGCCAGGCGCGACCGCCCACGATCGGCGAGGCGACCCACCAGGGGAGCGCCGGCCGCGCCGGCCACCCCGGCGAGGCCGAACAACCCGATCGCGGTCTCGCTGAAGTGGTAGTCCTCGCCGCGGGTCCCGGCGAGCAGGAACGCAACCGAGGTCCACATGGCGCTGAACCCGAACATCGTGAGGAACCCCAGCAGCATCCGGTGCCGGAGCACGGCCTCGTCGCGGACCATCGTCGCGACCGAGAGCAGTAGCCGACCGTAGGGCTGTGTCGATCGCGGACCGTCCGGCGGCGTCGAGGTGAACACCACGATCGCGAGCGCCAGCATCAGCGCACTGGTCACGAACAGCACGAGCCGCCACCCACCCAGGCCGGCGATGAGTCCACTGACCACACGCGCCAGCAGGATGCCGATCAGCAATCCGCTCATCACGGTGCCGACCACCCGACCCCGCTCGTGGGGCGCGGCCAACGACGACGACCACGGCACCACGACCTGTGCGGTGGCCGCGAAGACGCCGACCGCCAGCGACGCGACCAGCAGCATCGGGAAACTCGGCGCCACCCCCGACACCAGCAGTGCGATCGCCGACGCGACCAGCAGAAGCGGGGCGAACACGCGTCGGTCGAGGCGGTCGCCGAGCGGCACCAGCAGCAGCAGGCCCGCGGCGTAGCCGAGCTGCGGCGCGGTGACCACCAAGCTGGTGGTGGACGAGCTGATGTCGAAGTCGCTGCGGATCTCCTCCAGCAGCGGTTGCAGGCAGTAGATCGCCGAGACGGTCACACCGGCGGTGATCGCGAAGAGGATCACCAGACCCCGGGCGATGGGCGTGGTGACCTCGGTGTCGGTGTCGGTCATGTGCTCAACGCTTGTCGACCGCGCTCGCGGTGTCGAATCGGGCGGGTAATCTCGGCCCCGCCATGAGCGACGACACCGACGCGCGCGACCACCGCCCACCCGGTTCCGTCGACGCCCGGTTCACCCTCGCCGCCGAGCGCACCGTGCTCGCCTGGATCCGCACCGCCCTCGGGCTCATCGCCGCCGGGATGGCCGTCCTCCATGTGCTGCCCGACTTCTCCTCGCAGAGCGTGCGCGACGTCGTCGGGATCGGACTGATCGTGCTCGGCGCCGGATCCGCGGTCGCGGGCGGTGTGCGGTGGCGGCGGACCACCGCGGCCCTCCGCGACGGCGCCCCGATGCCCGGTCCGGGGCATGTGTGGGCGGTCATCATCGGCGTCGTCGTTCTGTCGCTGATCGCCGTGATCGCAGGTCTGGCGACCTGAGCTCACCCGCTCGACCTGCACGGACACGCCCGGGCGAACGCTCGGTAGGGACTGGGTGACACCCAGGGGCGTCGGCGCACTAGGTTGGTCCCATGACCGAAGAGTCGCCGCTGGCCGTGACCGAGGCCTGGCGTGACTACGGCCGGGCCGATCTCCCCGTGCCGCTGGCCGCCGCGCTCGCGGCCTTCGCCGAGCAGGGGTACCACGGGACGTCGGTCCGGGAGATCGCGGCGCGGGCCGGATTGTCGGTGCCGGGCCTCTACCACCACTACCCGTCGAAGCAGTCGATGCTGCAGGGTCTGCTCGAACTGACGATGGCCGATCTGCTGTGGCGCTCGGAGCAGTCGATCGCCGCCGCGGGCGACGACCCCGTCGACCGGTTCGACGCCGTCGTCGAGACACTCCTGCAGTTCCACATCCATCGCCGCGCGCAGGCGTTCATCGGGTCGACCGAGATCCGCAGCCTCGACGACGACTATCGCAAGAACTACACGAGCAAACGACGCGAACAGCAGCGGATGGTCGACGACATCATCATCGCGGGTGTGCGCGCCGGGGTCTTCATCACCGAGGTCCCCGAGGACACCGGACGTGCCGTCACCACCATGTGCGTCGGGGTGTCGACCTGGTACAAGCCCGAGGGACGTCTCTCGCCCGACGAGATCGTCACCCGTTTCCGCGGGATCGCCCGCGCCACCGTCGGTTACGTCGGTGACGCCGCGCGTCGCGACTGACCGATCACAGCACCGCACCAGCGGACCGAGGAGTAGGAGTACGCCAATGGCTGTCGAACTTCGATACGACACCGAGGTGACCGAGACCGTCGCGGCCACCGAGCGTTTCATCGCCGACTACGTGTTGCCGCTCGAGGACGAGTTCGCCGGCGACATGACCGCGGCCGGCGGCGACGACCTCCGCGTGGAGATGCAGGGAAAGGCCAAGGCGGCGGGCATCTTCGCGCCGCACGCGCCGGTGGAGTACGGCGGCCTCGGCTACAACATGTCCGATCGCGCACCGGTGTTCGAGGCCGGCGGTCGGTCGATGTTCGGTCCGATCGCGCTGAACATCGGCGCGCCCGACGAGGGCAACGTCCACATGCTCTCCCACATCGCGAGCGAGGGTCAGAAGCAGCAGTTCCTCGCCCCGCTCGCCGCCGGTGACGTGCGGTCGGCGTTCGCGATGACCGAGCCCGCGCCCGGCGCCGGCGCCGATCCGTCGGCCCTGCGCAGCTCGGCGACCCGCACCGACGGCGGCTGGAAGATCAACGGCCACAAGTGGTTCATCACCGGTGCCGACGGCGCGGGTTTCTACATCATCATGGCGCGTACCTCGGGCGAGCCCGGCAGTCGCGGCGGGGCCACGATGTTCCTCGCGCCGGCACCCGACCCGGCGATCGAGATCGTCCGTCACGTCGGCACCATCGACAAGGCCGGCATCGGCGGCCACTGCGAGATCCGGTTCCACGACCTGTTCGTGCCAGACGAGAACGTGCTCGGCGAGGTCGACGAGGGCTTCCGCTACGCCCAGGTGCGGCTCGGTCCCGCCCGCATGACGCACGTGATGCGGTGGCTCGGTGTCGCCGTGCGCGCGCACGAGGTGGCCGTCGACTACGTCGCCCGCCGCGAGGCGTTCGGGACCCGACTGGGTGATCTGGGCATGATCCAGCAGATGGTGGCCGAGAACGTGATCGACCTCGCCGCCTCACGCGCCCTGCTCGTCAAGGCCTGCCACGAACTCGATCTCGGTCATCACGCCGGCGACGAGACCTCGATCGCGAAGACGTTCGCCGCCGAGGCGTACTCGCGTGTGCTCGACCGCAGCATCCAGATGTGTGGCGGCACCGGCGTGACCGACGATCTCCCGCTGGCGCGTCTGCAGCAGGAGCTCCGGCCGTTCCGCATCTACGACGGACCGTCGGAGGTGCATCGCTGGGCGCTCGCGAAACGTGCTGTGGGCAAGGCGAAGAAGAAGATCGATCGTGACAGGGAACAGACGGGTCGCGAGCAGGCGGAGAACGCTCGATGAGCCCGTCGGCCGACCTGCCCGGCATGGATGTCGCGGCGCTGACGCGATTCCTCACCGGCCACGGCATCGACCTCGCCGGCGATCTCGAGGTCGAGCTGATCGCCGGTGGCCGTTCGAACCTCACGTTCATCGCCTCCGACGGCACCACGAAGTGGGTGGTGCGGCGCCCGCCGACGAGTGGACTCACCCCCTCGGCGCACGACATGAACCGTGAGTGGACGGTGACACAGGCGTTGCAGCACACCGCGGTCCCGGTCGCCCCGACAGTCGCGTTCGACGCCGACGGCGACGTACTGGGCGCCCCGTGCACCGTCGTGGGGTTCGTCGAGGGAACGGTCATCCGGTCCGCCGGTGACCTCGACGCGCTCGATGACGCCACCGTCGACCGCAACGTCGATGCGCTGATCCGGAGCCTGGCCGATCTGCACGCGGTCGACCACGTGGAGGTCGGGCTCGGTGAGTTCGGTCGGCCCGAGGGTTTCGTCGCGCGACAGGTGAAGACCTGGACCCGGCAATGGGAGATCGTGAAGACCCGCGAGCTGCCGGATGTCGAGAAGCTCGCCGCGGCCCTCGCCGAGAACATCCCCACCGACAGCGCGAACGCGATCGTGCACGGCGACTATCGCGTGGACAACACGATCCTGGACATCGACGACCCGGGAGTGGTTCGTGCGGTGGTCGACTGGGAGATGTCGACGCTGGGCGATCCGCTCACCGATGTCGCCCTGATGTGCGTCTACCGCCAGCCCATCTTCGACCGTGTGCTGGGATTGTCGGCGGCATGGACCAGCGACCGCTATCCCGACACCGACGAACTCGCGCAGCGGTACGCGACCGCCGCCGGGATCGACATGGCGCACTGGAACTTCTATCTCGCACTGGCGAACTTCAAACTCGGTGTGATCGGCGAGGGCATCGCCTACCGCGCCCTACAGGGGTCGTCGTCGGGTGCGGGTGCGGAGAAGGCGGCCGAGGCCACCGCCGAGTTCATGGCCACGGGACTCCGGGCGTTGCAGACGTCGGACTGATCCTGGGATCGGTGCAATGGGCGCCGCCGTGCCAGAGATCGTAGGGTCGAGCCGTGAAGCGGCAGACATGGTGCGAAGCAGGTACGGGTGAACCACTCTTCTTCGCGATCACACCGCCCCGGAAGACGGTGTCCGCTGAGCGCGCGAAGGAGATCGCCGCGGCGACCATCGGGCGTTTGACGGCGATCTCGCCCGACGCTCTGGTCGTGTACGACATCGCCGACGAGTCGGCGCGGAACCCTGACAAGCGGCCGTTCCCCTTCTCGCCGACGATGGACGCGTCGGAGTTCGTGACGCAGCATCTCCACGGCTGGACCGGACGGAAGATCATCTATCGAGCGGTGGGCAAGTACACCGAGGATTCGTTGGGCGCGTGGCTCACCCAGCAGAATCCCGATGAGGTCTCCAGCGTGTTCGTCGGTGCGTCCAATGCAGACCAGGTGGGCGCCACGTCGTTGCGTCGGGCATACACGTTACGGGATGAACGCAGGCCCGAACTCACTCTCGGCGGGGTTGCGATCCCGGAACGACACACCAAGGATCGGTGCGAACACGAGAAGCTGATCGCGAAGCAGGAATCAGGCTGCTCGTTCTTCATCACCCAGATCATCTACGACGTCAACGCGGCGAAGAACCTGTTGTCGGACTACCGGCTCGAATGCCGGCGGCGCGGTATCGCCCCGGTGCCCATCGTGCTCACGTTCTCCGTTGCGGGCTCGCTCACGACATTGGAGTTCATGCGGTGGCTGGGGATCTCGGTCCCGACGTGGGTCGACAACGATGTGGCGAACTCGCTCGATCCGTTGGCGACATCGCACGCGCACGCCCTCGCCGCTGCCGCCGACCTGGCCGACTACTGCCGGAGAATGCGTATCCCGTTCGGAATCAATATCGAAAGCGTCTCCGCACGCCGCGCCGAGATCGACTCCGCGATGGACCTCGCGCTGCGAGTTTCCGACCTATTGCGCTGAGTGCTCAGCGGAAGGTCATCAGCGACCGGTCGGCGACGAGGTCGACGTGGGCGTGGTCGTTGATCGACACGATCGAGCAGCCCGATCCCCCGACGATGACCTTCGTGATCGAGGTGTTGATCATGGTGCGGGCGAGGGTGAGCCAGCGTTCATCGTCGAGGCCCCACAGGCGGGCGAGAACCGCGCAGATGGTGCCGGCCGAGGAGACCGCCAGCACCGTGCGCCCCGAACCCGCCTGTGCGACAGCGTCGTCCATCGCGGCATCGGCGCGCGACCGGTAGTCATCCCACGTCTCCGATCCGGCGACACGACGGGCGATCCAGTCCCGCAGGGAGTCGTCGAGGTGTGCCTGGAACCGCTTCTCGGCCGGGCTCTCGGTGCGGTCGGTGTCGCTGATGATGGCCTCGAGGTCGTACTCGTTCCACCGCGGATCCAGGCGGGGTTCGAGGTCACCGTCCGGTGCGGTGGGGAACTCCGCGAGGATGCGGGCCAGGGTCTCGCGCTGTCGCGCCAGGTCACCCGACACGGCGTGGTCGATGCGGCCGACACGTGCGGCGAGCGCCACGCCGGCCCGACGTGCCTGGTCGGCGCCGAGTTCGGTGAGACCGCCCTCGTGTTGTGCCCATGCGCCCGCGCCGTACGCCTGCGCACGCGCCTGCCCGTGCCGGACCAGATAGAGAACACCCATGTGTCCATCATCGCGGGCATGGGCCTGCCGGTGACGCAACGGGTGCGCCACCGGCAGGTCGGATCGGGTCGGGCCCTAGGAACCGAAGCAGAAGATGCCGGTGCAGGGCGGCGTGTAGGTGAGCGTGACAGTGAAGCTGCCCGAATTGTTGAAGTAGCCGTTGATGTTGTCGTTGATCGCGAACGTCACCGGCCCGGTGCCGGAGAGGATCGTGGGTCCGGCGCCGACGAGCACCGGGGTCGCCGTCCCGACCTTGCCGATGAGGGCGACGTAGTTCTGGCCGCCGATCACACAGGGCGAACTCGGTGAACCGCACACGACACCGGTGCGCCCGTTCGGTCCGACCGGGGTGATGGTGGGGTCATAGGTGGCGGTTCCGGTGGCGCTGACGGTGATCGGGGCGCCCGCGACGGCGACGACGCCGCTGTCGGCGAAGACCCCGTTCGACCCGGCGGTCTTCGCGTCGACGGTGATCGTCTTCGTGACCGGTGCGGCGTTGGCCGTCGCGGGGAGAGCGAGACCGACACCGGTGGCGACGGTGGCTGCGGCGAGGACCGAGCCGAGGCGGATGCGTGCAGTGCGTGAGACGGTGACCATCGGTCCCCCTGACGACGAGAACGGGCGTGGAGTGCGCCTGCGGCACCGGATTCTGCAGTACCGGGCATATGTACGGTAGCAAGGGTGCCGCGGAGGCATGGTCGATTCCGTCGGATCTCAGGCATCGACCTCGCTCCTGACCTCCGGTGCGCGGTCGCGTACACCGAGCATGCGCAGGCAGACGATCGCGGTGACGGCGAGGAGGATGGCGCCGACGAATGAGGCACCGTGCAGACCGGAGACGAAGGCGTCGCGCCCGGCGTCGAGGATGTCGCGGCCGACGCCGTCCCCGATGCGCCCTGCCGTCGCGACGGCACCTGCGAGGCTCTCGCGTGCGGCCGGGTCGGCGCCGGGTACGCCGGCGGGGAAAGCGTGACGATACAGCGCGTTGACGACCGAACCCAGGACGGCGATGCCGAGCGCACCGCCGAGTTCGCTGGTGGTCTCGAGCAATCCGGCGACCGACCCCGCCCGATCGGCCGGTGCGACACCCACCACGTGATCGGCCACCAACGCGGTCGTCGCGACCAGTCCCGCCGCCAACAGTCCCGCACCGACGAGCACCGCCGGTAGCGAGGCGGTACCGGTCATCGTGGCGAGCACCGCGAAACCCGCCGCGGCGACCAGCAGACCACCGCTCATCACCGCGGGTCGACCGAGGCGCGCGGCCAGGCTCGTCGCGGCAGGCGCTGCGAACGCGACCACCACGCTGGGTGCCAGGCTCCAGAGGGCGGCACGCAACGGGGAGAACCCGAGCACCGACTGCAGGTACTGCGTCATGAGGATCGCGTTCCCGATGACACCGAACATGGCGATCAGGTTGATCCAGATGGACGTGGCGAAGCGGCGATCGGCGAACATCCGCAGATCGATCAACGGGTGTTCGAGGTGGAGTTGACGCCGCGCGAAGACGACGCCGACGACGACCCCGACGGCGATGAGTCCGACACGGACGACGCTCACACCGTCGGTGCTCAGTGCCTTCACCCCACCCACGATCGGCAGCAGGGTCGCCAGGGCGAGAACCGAACTCGCCAGATCGATCCGACGTGTCCGATCGCCGGTGCCGCCGGGTAGCAGCAGGGGACCGACCACCACGAGGGCGACCATCACCGGGACGTTGATGAGGAAGACCGAGCCCCACCAGAAGTGCTCGAGGAGGAAGCCGCTGATGATCGGTCCGACGGCGACCCCGCCCGACATCACCGCCGACCAGGTGGCGACGGCGGTGGCCCGTTGCCTCGCGTCGTCGAACAGGTGGCGGATGAGCGCCAACGTCGACGGCATGAGGGTGGCGCCGGCGACGGCGAGCAGTGCCCGGGCGGCGATGAGGGTGGTGGCGCTGTCGGCGTAGGCGGCAAGGATCGACGCCGCGCTGAACCCGACGGCGCCGACCATCAGCAGTCGGCGGTGGCCGACGCGGTCGGCCACCGCGCCCATCGTGAGCAGCAGCCCGGCCAGGACGAACCCGTAGACGTCGAAGATCCACAGCTGTTGGGCGGGGCTGGGATCGAGGTCGGCGGAGATGAACGGGACGGCGAAGAACAGGACCGAGACGTCCATGGACACGAGCAGCATCGGCAGGCACAACGCGACCAGGCCCCACCACGGTGATCGACGAGCGGACATCGGCATCTCCTATCTGTGTATGGCATTAACTGTTTATGACGCACGCTGATGGTAGGAGGTATCTGCGTACAACGCAAGCAGTTCCTCTACGATGGCGGCATGACCGTCGAAACCCCCGCACTCCCGCGGTATCTCGAACTGCTCTGGGACCGCGAGGTCAAGGTGCGGCGGGGGCCCAAGCCCGGTGTCGGGATCAGGGACATCGGTGCGGCGGGCGTCGCGATCGCCGACCGGGACGGACTCGACGCGGTGTCGATGAAGGCCGTCGGCGCCGCACTCGGCATGACGACGATGTCGCTGTACCGCTACGTCGACTCCAAGGACCAGCTGCTGATGGTCATGCTCGACGAGGCCTACGGTCGGCCGACCCTGCGCTGGGGTGCGGGCGAGGAATGGCGCGCGCGGGCCCACCGGTGGTCACGGGCATTGGCCGATGCTCTCGTCGCCCACCCGTGGGTGGTGTCGGTGCCGCTGACCGCGGCGCCGCTCACCCCGCATGTGCTGGCCTGGACCGAGGCAGGGGTGCGTGCGCTCGAGGCCACGCCACTCGGAGCGCAGGACACCCTGTCGTCGCTCCTGGTCCTCGACGGCTTCGTGCGTAATCACGTCCGCCAGGCGATGCAACTCGGGGCGATCGGACCCGACGGCACGCCGACGCCCGACGACGGTTCCTACGAGTCGACGATCGCCGCGGTCGTCGACGAGAAGCGTTACCCGGCACTCCTGCGCGCCGCGCAGGAGATCCGCGCTGGGGAGCCGTCGGAGTTCTACGAGCACGAACTCGCGTTCGGTCTCGGTGTCGTGCTGGACGGGGTCGCGGCCCGCATCGACGCCGTCGTCGGGGGCGATCCGCTGTGAGCGGAATCGGCTCGTCGGTACGGCATGCGTTGGCGGGGCCGCACTACGTTGGGGAGAACGTATCCCGACGACAGCCGGAGGCATCGATGGCAGATCATCTCCACGTGGTGGCCCCGGCCGACCCGGAACCGGCCCCACTGCTGCGCCAGCTGCTCGGCGACACCCTCCGTTCGGCGCGTCGCCGTCAGGAACGGACCCTCAAGGACGTGGCCGAGCGGGCCGGCGTCTCGATGACCTACCTGTCGGAGATCGAGCGCGGCCAGAAGGAGGCGTCGTCGGAGGTCGTCGGTGCCGTCACCCGTGCGCTCGGCGGCAACCTCGTCGACCTGCTCACCGAGATGACGACCCGCGCCATCCCGGCACCCGCGCCCGCGACGCATCCCGGCGGCGACAAGGTCGCCATGCGCGCCGTCGCCTGATCCCGGGGCGGCTCAGCCGCCTGTACCCCGGGCGGCTCAGCCGTCTGTGACCCGGGGCGGCTCAGCCGCCGATGTTCGGGTTGTCGTCCTCTGTGATGTCGACGCCGTTCTTGCTCGATGACGAGCTGATCGAGCTGATCGACGAGTTCACCGCGTCGACCCCGGAGGCGTCGCCGCCCTTGAGCTTGTCGAACGCGGCCTCCACGGTGTCGCCGACCTTGGCCAGCGGCGCCGCGATCGCCTTGCACAACGTAGGGTTGGCCTTCACGTCCTCGCTCGCCAGACGCACCTCACGCTTGATGAACAGGGCCGCGACACCGCCCTTGACCGTGGCGGTGATCCGTCCGTCGGCGCCCTTCTTGAACGTGCCCGCCTTGTAGGGCTTGTAGAGGTAGCGGTGGAACGCGCCGAACGCGAGACCGCTGTGCAGCACGAACTTGGTCTTCGCGAACGAGGTGGTGTTGCTCGTCGGGCAGTCGGTCGAACCCGCGTCCGCCGAACCGCTCACCGCGGCGCTGGTCGGGGCGGCGCTGCTCGACGCCGAATCCGACGACGACTTGCAACCGGACACGATCAGCACCGGCGCGAGCAGCAGGACGAGGACGGTCAGCAGTTTCTTCATCGACACTGCCTACCACAGAGGCGCGCGACCACCTAGTGATCCGAAAGCCTTTGTGCACCAATCGGACACAATGGACATCACCGGTTCAGGTGCGTTGCACTCCCGCGTCGTGCACCAGCAGGGCGATCTGCACGCGGTTGGTCAACGCCAACTTGTCGAGGATGTGCGAGATGTGGCTCTTCACTGTCGCCACCGTCACGAACAGCTCGCGCGCGATGTCGGCGTTCGAGAGTCCCTGTGCGACAGCGACGGCGACGCGCTGCTCCCCGGGGGTGAGTTCGGCGATCTGGCGGGTCGCGGTCGCCGAGCGCGCGTCGCGATCGGGTTCGGTGACCTGTTCGATCAACCGTCGCGTGACCTGTGGCGACAGGATCGGATCCCCGGCGACGACGGCGTGCAACGCGGCGACCAGATCGGCAGGCGGGGTGTCCTTCAGGAGGAACCCGTCGGCCCCGGCCCGCAACGCGGCGACCACCAGATCGTCGGCGTCGAAGGTCGTCAGCATCACCACGTGCGGCGGCGACGGCAACGCGCTGAGGCGCTCGGCCGCGGTCAGCCCGTTCACCCCGGGCATGCGGATGTCCATCAGGACCACGGTGGCACCGGTCTCGGCGACCAGCTCGGCGATCCCGTCGCCGTCGGCCGCCTCGCCGACGATCTCGATGTCGGGGTCACCGCTGAGCATGGTGCGCAACCCCGCGCGGACCAGCCACTCGTCGTCGACGAGAAGGAGTCGTATCGCCTCAGGCACCCATCGCTCCTGTCTCCCAGGGAAGTCGCGCGCGCAGCACGAACCGGTGGTCGACGACGCCGTGCGCCAACTCGCCCCCGGCCAGGGTCACGCGCTCGTTGAGTCCGGTCAGACCCGTTCCGGTGCCGGGTATCTCGGGAAGTCCCATGCTGTGGTTCAGCGGTTGGCTCACCGAAATCGACAACCCGCGTCCGGGCCCACCGGCGATGTCGACGGCCACCGGTACCCGGCCACCGTGCTTGCGCGCGTTGGTCAAACCCTCCTGCACGATCCGGAACGCGGCACGCCCCACCACGCCGGGTACGTCGTCGCTGCGATCGACCTCGATGTGCGGGGTGATCACCGCGCCGGCCTGCCGGGCCTCCGCGAACAGGCTCGGCACGTCGGCCAACGACTGTGTCTGCGCGGCGAGGTCGTCGGATTCCTCACGCAGCATGAGGATCACGTCGCGCAGGTCCTCGAGCATCTGGTGGACGCCGCTGCGGATGACCCCGGCGGCGCGCGCGATGTCCTCCGGAGGAGCATCGGGGCGGTACTCGAGGGCGCCCGCGTGCACCGACAACAGACTCATCCGGTGGGCGAGCACGTCGTGCATCTCCCGCGCCAGGCGTTCGCGTTCGGTCGCCCGCGCGGCGCCGAGTCGTTCGCGCTGTTCGGATTCCGCGCGGCGGGCACGTTCGGCGAGAGAGATCAGCAGCTGTCGGCGGTTGCGGACCGAGGTACCCCATCCGACGGCCACCGCGATCAACAGCACCAGGAACGTGGCGTTGAAGAAGAAGCCGTTGTCGTCACCGATGATCGTCAGGTTGGCCATGCCCGCGGCGATACCGAGCGCGGCGACGCCGATGGTGTGTCGGAAGGGGCGATGCACCGCGAGCGAGAAGATCGCCAGGTACGCCGCTCCGCCGGCGCCCGCGAACGGGATCGACATGATGTTGACGATGATCGCGATCGGCAGCGGCCAGCGTCGGCGCCACACCAGCAACAGGCAGCCGATCGCACCCACGACGAGGTCCACCGGCAGGTCGATCGTGTGCCCGTGGAAGTACGGCAGGGCGCCGAGGAGTCCGATGAACGCGGCCAGGGCGATGACCAGGATGTCGACGACGACGTCGCGGGGACTGCGACGGCCAGTCAGCGGCCGCGGGTCGTCCTCCAGTTCGGCGCGCACCGCACCCGGCAGCCAGGGGCGGCGCAGACCGCCGGCCGGCGGACTCCCGGGACCCGGCATCGCAGAGATCGACATGGTCGACCCATCGTGACCCATCGATGCCCGTGCGCGCATCCGGCCAAAGACTGATCCGAGACGGTACCGATGAGTTCTCGCCTCGACCCGGGTCTTCATCGGTGACCCGCCGCGACCCCGCGGTGACCACACTCAGGAGGAGCCCCCATGTCCCGCATGCTGTTCGTGAACCTGCCCGTCGCCGACGTCTCGGCCTCCCGCTCGTTCTTCACCGGTCTCGGGTTCGACATCAACGAGGCCTTCTCCGACAAGACGACCATCAGCGTCGTCCTCAGCGACATGGCGACCGTGATGATGCTGCAGACCGATCGCTTCCGGTCGTTCCTCGCCGACGGCGACATCACCGACACCTCGACCTCACGCGAGGCGCTGCTCGCCATCTCCGCCGACAGCCGTGAGGCCGTCGACGCCCTCGCCGACGCGGCCCTCGCAGCCGGTGGGTCGCAGTGGACCGATCCGCAGGACCACGGGTTCATGTACGGCCGAAGCTTCCGTGATCTCGACGGCCACGCGTGGGAGGTCGTGTGGATGGACCCCGCGCAGATGCCCGCCGAGTAGTCCCGGCTCGGGGCGGTCAGTCGTTGGACGCGGTCGCCGGGAGGCCGAAGCGCGCGAACTCGGCCACCAGGTCGCCGGCGAAGAACGCCACCACGTGGCGCACCGAGCCGTCGGCGTCGAGATCGAGCACCTGCAGCTGAAACGGCCGGTGCACCCCGTCGTCGCCGATCATGTACAGCCCGAATGCCGGCTGCCCGCCGTTGGCGGTGGTCGGCAGCAGGATCTGATCGCCCGCCTTCTCGGCCGGGCAGTTGCCGCGGATGAGCTTCCCGATCTGCTCGCCACCGAGGTACCAGCCGGTGAACGGCGGCATCTCCCAGATCGAGGAATCGGTGAACATCGACACGATGGCATCGACGTCGTAGTCCTGGAAGGCGGCCACGTAACGCTCGAGGGTCTCGCGCTTCGTGGTCTCGTCGAGCTCCGCGACCGAGTCGCGTTCGGGTGCAACTTCTTTGAGCTGGGTGCGGGCACGCTGCAGCAGGCTGTTCACGGTCGCGACGGTGAGGCCGAGGGTGTCGGCGACCTCGGCGGCCCGCCAGGCGAGAACATCCCGCAGGATCAGCACGGCCCGCTGTCGTTCGGGCAGGTGCTGCAGCGCGGCGATGAACGCGAGCCGGATCGATTCCCGAGACCCCACGACCTGGGCCGGATCGGCCGATTCGGGAGGCGCCGCAGCGTCATCGGCGTAGGGCTCGAGCCACGGGACCTCGTGATCCTGCAGCAGGGGCGCCTCGGGGTCGTAGGCGTCGCCACCCAGCCCGCTGGGGAGCGGACGACGCTTCTTGCTCTCCAGTGCGGTGAGGCAGGTGTTGGTGGCGATCTTGTGCAGCCAGGTGCGCACCGACGCCCGCTGGTCGTATCCCGCGTACCCGCGCCAGGCCCGGATGTAGGTCTCCTGCAACAGATCCTCGGCGTCGTGGTGGCTTCCCATCATGCGGTAGCAGTGCGCCATGATCTCACGGCGGTAGGGCTCGATGATCTCGAGGAACTCGCGGTCGGTGACCGTCTGAGCGGATGTCTTCGCTGCCGGTGCGGTGGGCTGGGCTGTCATGCGTGCCAGGGTACGAAGAATCGGACAGTTGCGCAGCGGTTACGGCGACCAGAAACCGGCGTGTACCTCGCGGGCCTTCGGCAGGTCGACGGGGCCGCGGACCTCGATCTCGCGCACCCCGCGGGCGAAGACCTCGCGGCACGGGAGATCGAGGACGGGGTTGCTCGGATCGGCGCCGGCCAAGTCACGTAGCTCCGACTCGGCCAGGGCGTACACCACCGTCCCGATGCCGGCCCAGTAGATGGCGCCCGCGCACATCGCACACGGTTCGGTGCTCGCGTACATGGTCATGGTCGACAGGTCCGCGCGGCTGATACGGCCGCCCACCGTGCGCACGAGGTTCGTCTCGGCGTGGCCGGTCGGATCGCGGTCGGTGACCACGGTGTTGAGGCCGCTGCCGACCACCGTCCCGGACCGGCCCACCAGCACCGCCCCGAACGGGTGGTCGCCGCTCGCACGTGCCTGTTCGGCGAGGTCGATGGCCTGGAGGAGGAAACTCACGTCGTCCACGTCTCCGACGGTAACAACATGCGGTTGGATTGCGTCCGTGTCCCGCAACCCCGTCATCACCCGAGGATCCGGTGTCCCGGTGCTCCTCGTGCACGGTTGGGCCGTCGACCATCGGATCATGCTGCCGCTCGACGAGTCGTTCGCCTCGCACCCCGGTGCCTGGCGTCGGATCTATGTGGATCTGCCCGGCTTCGGGTCATCGGCCGTCGGCCCGTCGGTCTCCCACGCCGACGACATCGCCGCCGACCTCGACGACGTCATCGACCGCGAGATCGGGAGGCGTCCCTTTGCCGTGGTCGGCAGCTCGTTCGGGGCCGGTCTCGCGCGCCGGCTGGCGGTGCGGCGCCCGGATCAGGTTCTCGGAGTGGCGATGCTGTGCCCGACCGCCGAACCGATCGCGTCGCGCAGGCTCCCCGAGACGCGGGCGGTCGAGGTCGACGAGAACCTCCTCGCAGGACTCGCGGAGTCCGACCGCGACCAGTTCACCGCGGTCACCACGCGACAGACCGCCGACGTGTGGCATCGGTTCGAGCAGTACGTGTTGCCGGGTCTGCGCGCAGCGAACCCCGATGTGGTCGAACGCATCCGGCCGACGCTGTCGCAGTCGCCGGAGACGATGGGTCCGCCCTACCCCGGTCCGGTCCTGATGATGCTGGGCCGCAACGACACCGTCGTCGGCTGGCGCGACCAACTCGATCTCGCCGAGCACTATCCGAACGCGACCGTCGTCATCGTCGACAGGTGCGGCCACAACGTCCACCTCGAACACCCCGAACTCGCCCACCACCACCTCCACACCTGGCTGGACGCACTCTGCTGACTGTGTGGCTCGTGCTGACTGTGACGAAAGTCGAGTCGAGTGTGCAGACAGCGCAGCGCTCGCCGACAGCGAAACGACGCACACTCGGCGAAGAGTTTCGGCACAGTCAGCGGCACTAGAAGATGGCCGCGGCGGGACGTATGCCGACAAGGCTGACTGTGTGGAAACGGCCGTCGAGTGTGCTGACAACACACCGCACGCCGACGACGAAACAACGCACACTCGACGGCCGGCTTCCGCACCGTCAGCGGCAGGAGAAACCAACCACCCACCCGAAATACACTCACGTTCAACACTATTCACTAAATTCAACCTCCCACCCCTCGAACACGCGTGCTAAAATAGACGTACAGTCACACCGGGGGAGGGGGCAGTCCGTGAGCGATCTCGTGGCGAAATACGCTGCCCTGCAGGCCCTGGTGAAGGAGATCGCCGAAGAGACCGCAGACGCCCACGACGACGAGACCGTCGCGCAACTGGCGATCGACCACCACACCGTTGTCCGCCAATTCGAGTCCATCGGTAACCAGCGGATCCTCGAGGTCTCCGACCGGGACGCTCACAAGGCTGTCGGATGCGTGACGGTCACCGAGTTCCTGCAGACGAAACTGCGGATCACCCAGCCGAAGAAGCGGTTACAGGCAGTACAGGCGTTGGAGCCGATGCACGCGATGACCGGTGAGAAACTGCCACCCGCCTGCCCGAACACCGCTCGCGAGTTGGCAGCCGGAACGATCGGCCCCGATCACGTCCACGCGGTACTCGACGTGTTGAAGAAGATCCCCTCGGCCGTCGATGTGGAACAGCGAGCGCGGGCCGAAGAAGTCCTGGCCGAATTCGCCACCACACTCACGCCCAAAGAGATCGGCGCCGCCGGCGTGCGGATCCTCGCCCACCTCGACCCCGACGGCAGATTGACCGACGACCGCGACCGCGCCCGGAGTCGGAAGCTGAACCTCGGGTGCCAGGACTCGCAGTTGATGTCGAAGCTGATCGCCACGTTGGATCCGATCACGCGTGCTCTGTTCGACGTCGTGTTGGCGAAGTGGGCGGCTCCCGGGATGAACAATCCCGACGACGATCAGTCCCCGAATGGGGATCACGCCGACGCCGACCCGCAGTTGCTGAAAGATGCAGCTGACGGGGGGCCATCGATCGCAGTCTCAGCGCAACCGTTGACTAGGTGCGCGACGATGCGCCGACCGTGCCGAAAAGCGCGATCGAGCGTGCTCTGTTCGGAGGTGACCTGCGTGTGTTCGAAGCACGCTCGATGTCGATTTTCGGCACGGTCAGCGGTTTTTCAGACCCAATGACGTGATCACGCTGGCTGCCGACGCCCAGACGCATCTGGCGGTGTTCAGCGACATGACGAATGAACCCTTGTTGTTCGGTCGCGGCCGGCGCCTCGCGTCGCAAGCGCAGCGGTTGATGGCGTTCACCCAGTACAAGGGTTGCAGCAAAGACGACTGCACGACACCGTTCGCCCACACCGAAATGCATCACGCCGAAGTCGATTGGGCCGACGGCGGAAACACCGACTCGCCACACATGGCACCCGCATGCGGACGCCACAACCGCGTCGTCGGTTCTGAACCGCATCAGTGGTCCACCGAGAAGATTTCGGATGGACCTGACGGGGGCCGCTACGGCTGGCGACGTAACACCGACCCGCCCGACCAGCTCCGCGCCAACCAGCTACACAGAATCGACGAGCTCCTCGAACGGCATTCCCGGGGAGACGATCCACCGTGCCCCGAGCGGAGTGAACCGCCGCCGGCTCGGAGGTTCGACCTCACCTGGCCGCGGGCTCCGCTGTACCTCGCTGCCTCGTAGGTGGTTGCGTTCTAACGCCGCTGAGTGTGCGGAAAGTCGTCGTCGAGTGTGCGCTGTACGACTGTGAACTCACGCGACGCGGTCAGCACACTCGACTGAACTTTCCACACACTCAGCACCATCGCGACTGAACTTTCCGCATACTCAGCACCATCTCGCGACTGGACTTTCTGCGCACTCAGCACCACCGTGCGACTGGACTTTCCGCACACTCAGCACCACGACTTTCTGGACACTCAGCCGTCGCGCCTACGTGTCTCGATGCCGGTGAGGATCAGGTCGATGCCGGCGAGGAATTGGTCGCGGTCGTCGTGATCTCGGAGGGCGGGAGCCATCTGGCGGACGAACGGGAACTCGACCGGATCGAGGTCGGCCCATCGATCCGCCATGGCGGCGAGCTGCGTCGCCCGGTCACCCAGATGCGTTCGTGTGCGGGCAGTCTGGGCGTTCTCGGCGTTCTGGCCCGCGACGCCGAGCACGTAGTTCACCAACGCCGACGTCGCATCGAAGGCCTCCCGGGGCGACAGCGCGCCGAGGGCCACCACCCGGCTGCCGATGCTCTCGAAGAATCGCATCAGCGACCGCTGCCCGGCCTCGCGAGGTAGCTGCCCGCCGACCCACGGGTGCGCGTCGATCGCATCGAACATCCCCACCGCGACAGTGCGAATGGCCCGCGCCGCGTCGTCCTCGTCGACCACCGACGACACGACCGGTTCGACGACCACCGACGTCGCTGCACCCAACAGTTCGTCCTTGTTCGCCACGTGGTGATAGATCGCGCCCGCACCGGTGTTCAACCGCGTCGCCAATACGCGGAACGTCAGACCGGCGGCGCCGTCGACGTCGAGGATCGCGACAGCCTCCTCCACGATCCGATCTGTCGACAACGCATCGGTGCGGCGCTCAGCTCGTCGCGTCGTGGGCATGCCCCATCTTGACATTGTTGGAACGACGTTCCAAGCTTGTTGTAATGGAATGGCGTTCCAACGAAGGAAGGAGAAGCCCATGAACACGAACATCACGATCATCGGCGCAGGTCTGGGCGGTCTGGTGCTGGCGCGGGTCCTGCACGTCCACGGCATCGCCGCGACGATCTACGAGGCCGAACCGTCGGCAATGGCCCGCACTCAGGGCGGCCAGCTCGACATCCACGAGCACGACGGCCAGGTCGCCCTGGCGGCCGCCGGCCTCACCGACGAGTTCCGCGCGATCATTCACTCCGGAGGCGAGGCCATGCGGATCGTCGACCGACACGCGACGCTGCTCTACGAGGACGTCGACGACGGCACCGGCGGCCGCCCCGAGGTCCTGCGCGGCGACCTGCGGCGCATCCTCATCGAGTCGCTGCCCGCCGACACCATCCGCTGGGGCGCGAAGGTGGCCGACACCCTCTCCCTCGGCGACGGTCGACACCGGGTCGTCTTCGACGACGGGTCGAGTGTCGAGACCGGTCTCCTCGTCGGGGCCGACGGCGCGTGGTCGAAAGTCCGCCCGCTGCTGTCGGATGCGACGCCGCAGTACTCGGGGATCACCCTGGTCGAGACCTACCTGCACGATGTCGACCACGAGCACCCGGAAGCAGCCGCCGCGGTCGGTGACGGCGCCATGTTCGCGCTCGCGCCCGGACGATCGATCTCGGTGCACCGGGAGGCGAATGCCGTCCTGCACACCTACGCCGCGGTGGTCGAACCCCTCGACTGGTTCACCGGCCTCGACGTCACCGACCCCGCCGGGATCGCGACCGTCATGACGGGTTTCGCCGACTGGGCGCCGGCGTTGACGTCGCTGATCACCGACCACGACACGACACCGGCACTGCGCCCGATCCACGGCCTGCCCATCGGGCACGAATGGTCACAGCGGTCGGGCGTGACCCTCGTCGGCGATGCCGCGCACCTCATGCCACCGGCTGGTGACGGTGCGAATCTCGCGATGATCGACGGCGCCGATCTCGGGCTGGCGATCGCCGCGCACCCCGACGACCTCGACGCGGCGATCGCGAGCTACGAGAAGTCGATGTTCCCGCGCAGTCGCGCCGCCGCCGACGACTCGGCCGCGATGCAGGAGTTGTTGTACGGCGATCGCGCCCCGCACTCCCTGGTGGAGTTCTTCACCGGCGCACACGCGACTGCCACCGCCGAGGGCTGACTTCCGACGGGGTCAGACCGTGGCGCTCAGCGGCGGTGGTGTCCCGCGCAGCACGAATCGGCCGATGTGCTGGTACTTCCAGCGGACCGGGTCGTGCAACGTATGCGTGCGGGCGTTGCGCCAGAAGTGCGACAGGTTGAGTTCATCGACGGCGCTGCGGGTTCCGCTCACCTCGAACAGCGCCGACGACACCTCGGTCGCCGCGCGATCCGACACGATCTTGGCCGTCGCGACGGCCGTGGAGGCCTCGGCGGCGAGCAGACGGGGATCGTCGGGTGAGGTGATGGTGGCGTCGACCGCGCGGGCGGCGGCGTCGAGTGTCGCCTCGGCCGTCGAGACGAGCACAGCGAGTTCGCCGAAACGCTGCACCAACAGCGGGTCGTCGATGGCGTTGTCGACACCGGCCTCGAACCAAGGACGCGATTCGGTCCGTACGAAATCGACTGCGGCATAGAGCGCGCCGGCGGCGATACCGGTGTCGATGGCCGCGTGGATCAGCTGCGAGAACGCCCCGTAGGCGGCGGGCACCTCGACTGCAGGGGTCCGCGGGACGAGGTCGTCGTCGGCGACCGCCACCGAGGTGAATCGCGCTGTCCCGCTGCCGGTGGTGCGCTGCCCGATGCCGTTCCAGTCGTCGATCAACTCGACGCCATCGGCGTCGGGCGAGACGAACACGACGTACTCACCCGGCTTGTGGTCGCCGTCGGCCTCGTCGAGTCGGGCCAGAACGGCCAGCCGCGTGGCGAACAGCGTGCCCGTGCAGTAGAACTTCTCGCCGTCGAGTCGGAAGACGTTGCCGTCGCGCGTGATCCGGGTGTCGACGCCGTCGGCGAACGCGGTCGCCCGTTCGGCCTGCGCGTTCGCGACCCGACCACCGGCGAGGACGTGGGAGAAGTGTCGCGCCTTCTGCTCGTCGGTCCCGGCGAGGCGCAGGAGGTTGAGATTCGTGAAGTGGCTGTGCGGGATCTGTGCGACGTTGGGGTCGGCCGCGGCCAGGATGCGCACCACCTCGGCCACGGTCGACGGCGGCAGATCCGGCCCGCCGAACGCGGCGGGGACGGTGATCGCGAGCAACCCCGACGCCGACAGGGCCTCGATCTCGGCGTGGGGTAGCGACCGCTGACGGTCGCGGTCCGCCGCGCCCGGACCGAAACGCGCAGCCAGACAGCGAGCGGAATCGACTGCCTGGGAGTGGGTCTCGATACGGGCGGCGACGGATGCGGTCATGACTAGACCGAGACCTTCTCGGCGGCCTCGAGCTCACGCACGAGCGGCATGACCTTCTCGCCGAAGTACTCGATCTCTTCCTGGAAGTGCAGGAAGCCACCGAGGATGAGGTCGACGCCGAGCTTCTTGTAGGCGACGATCCGCTCGGCGATCTGCTCGGGCGTGCCGATCAGCTGGGTCTTGAACCCGTCGTTGTACTGGACGAGGTCCTCGAACTTCGAGTCGGCCCACATGCCCTTGCCGTCGGAGGTGGACTTGCCGGCCTGCTGCACCGAGTCGCGGAAACCCTCCACCGCAGGCTTGTTGGCCTTCTCGATGATCTCGCGCAGGGTGTCGCGGGCTTCCTTCTCCGTGTCACGGGCGATGATGAAGCCGTTGAGGCCGAACTTCGTCTCGCGGTTGTGGGCCTGGGCGACCGAGCGCAGGTCCTCGATCTGCTCGGTGACGCCGTCGAAGTCCTTGCCGTTGGAGAAGTACCAGTCGGCGAACTGACCACCGTTGCGGCGGGCCGCCGAGGAGTTGCCACCCTGGAACAGCTCCGGGTTCGGGCGCTCGGGGGTGTTGAGCGGCTTGGGCTTCAGGCTGAAGTCGCGGATCCGGTAGAAGTCGCCGGCGAACTCTACGTTGTCCTCGGTCCAGATCTTCCGGATGACCTCGAGGAACTCCGCGCTGCGACGGTAACGCTCGTCGTGCTCGAGCCACGGCTCACCGAGGGCCTTGAACTCGCCCGAGAACCAGCCCGAGACGACGTTGATCGCGAAGCGGCCGTTCGACAGGTGATCGGCGGTGGCGCCGAACTTCGCCAGCACGGCGGGATGCCACAGACCGGGGTGGATCGCGGTGATCACCTTGAGCTTCTCGGTCGCCATCAGCAGTGCGAGGGAGAACGACGTCGACTCGTGCTGGAACTCGGCGCCGTAGGACGCCATGTACCGCACCTGCGACAGCGCGTACTCGAACCCGACCTTCTCGGCGGTCTGCGCGAGCTTCTTGTTGTACTCGAACTCCCAGTTGGTGCGCTGCTCGATGTCGCTGGTGACCAGGCCACCGCTCACGTTGGGGACCCAGTAGGCGAACTTCACTTCGTCGGCGATCTTCTCGGTGCTCATCTCATGTCTTTCGTGTTCGGGATACAGCTGGATGTCGGGTGGGCGAAACAGAACGGCGTGTCAGGATGCGCCTGCGCGCTCCAGCGTAGGCAGGAACGCCCCCTGCACAGGGTGCGCCGTGGCGTCTCCACTGTCGATGAGACCACGCCGCGCGAGTGCGGGACGCACGCCCTCTCCCACGTGGTACGCCTCCTCGAGATGCGGATAGCCCGAGAGGATGACGTGGTCGATACCGAGATCGGCGTACTCACCGATCCGCTCGGCGACCTCCTCGTACGACCCGACGATGGCGGTACCGGCACCACCGCGGACCAGTCCGACGCCGCTCCACACGTTCGGGTGGATCTCGAGCGCGCGGGCGTCACCACCGGCGACGAATCCCGACCCGCCGCCGTGGAGCTCCCGCATGCGTCGCTGTCCCACCGACTCCGACCGCGCCAACGCGGCCTGGGCGTCGGCGACGACGCCGGGATCGAGAGCGGAGAGCAGGCGGTCGGCCTCGGCCCAGGCCGCCTCGGAGGTCTCACGGGCGATGACGTGGAAGCGGATCCCGAAGTCGACCGTGCGGCCGGTTGCGGCGGTGAGATCGCGGATCCAGTCGATCTTGTTCGCGACCGCGGCGGGCGGTTCACCCCACGTGAGGTAGGTGTCGGCGTGACCGGCGGCGACGGTCCCCGCGGCCGGTGACGACCCGCCGAAGAAAATCGGGGGCAGCGGATCCGGGCGCAGCGCGAGCGACGCTCCCTCGACACGAATGTGCTTGCCGTTGAACGTCAACGGCTCGTCGGAGGTCCACAGGTGCCGCACGATGTGCAGGAACTCGCCGGACCGCTCGTAGCGTGCGTCATTGGAGAGGAAGTCGCCGAACGCGCGCTGTTCGGCCGATTCGCCGCCGGTGACGACGTTGAGCAGCAGACGCCCACCCGACTGCCGCTGCAGCGTGGCCGCCATCTGCGCGGCGAGGGTCGGGCTGGTGAGCCCGGGCCGCAGTGCCACCAGGAACTTCAGGGTCTCCGTCGACTCGACGAGCATCGCCACCGACAACCAGGCGTCCTCGCACCACAGGCCGGTCGGGGTGAGGACCGACTCGAAGCCGTTGATCTCCGCGGCCCCGGCGAGCTGGCGCAGATACCGCAGGTCTGCCGGCCGGTCGCCCGACATCGCGGCGCCGTGGCCGCCCGCCATCAGGTTCCGCGAATCGCCGTACGTCGGCAGGAACCAGTGGAGACGCAGGGACACGGTGTCCTCTCGGGGAGACAGGGGGCGGATGACACCCCGGCCCGTGCGTGCACGTGGACGAGGTCGCGCTCCAGTCTGGCCGCGTACCGATCCACGGGCAGGGGTTGGAATCGCGGTGATCGAAAAGCCCTCGTGCGGCTGCCTTTGCCGTGGTCGGCGGCTCTTGCTAGATTGCGCTCATGCCGAGCACGACGTCGTACATCCCGGAGGTCACCTACGTGATCACCGCGTTGGGCTGCCGTCTGCCGTTCGCACGTCTTCTCTGTCGCACGAATCTCTGACCTCTTCTCAGACATTCGTTCTCCACATCCACGCAGTTCACGCGCGGTGTGGCACATTCGACAGGGACACCTTCATGACCGCTTCACTCGATCATCTCTCGACCCGTACCCGCCGTCCGGCGCAGACCCGCACCCGACTGTCCGGACCCCGACCCGGTAGTGGTTCCCGTCCGCTGGCGATCGGTGTCGCCGACGGGCCCCTCACCGGCCAATCGCTGCGAACCAGGACCCCGACCATCCACATCGCGACCCCTCAACTCCAGCTGTCGACGCGCCCGTCGGCCGTGGTGTTGCGGACCGCGCGACTGCAGGGCCCCATCTTCCGAGACGACGCCGCGGCCGGTTCGGGTCTGTCCATCTCGACGGTGAACCGCCAGGTCAGCGCCCTGTTGAAGGCGGGTCTCGTGCGGGAGCGCGCCGATCTCGCGCCCGCCGGCGCCATCGGTCGCCCGCGTCTGCCGTTCGAGGTCAACGTCGCCGACTTCCTCACCGTCGGCATCCACATCGGTCTCAAGGTCACCTCGATCACCACCCACGACCTGCTGCACCGTGTGGTCGGCGCGATCCAGATCCCGACCCCCGCGGGCGACAACCCCGAACAGACGCTGACCGCGATCGGCCTGTCGGCCCGTCGCTTCGCCTCCCGCTGGCCCTCGCAGCGACTCCTGTGGACCGGCGTCGCCATTGGTGGCCGCGTCGCCGAGGGCGGTTTCGTCGATCATCCGCGACTGGGCTGGACCGCCGCGCCCGTCGGACCGGTGCTCTCGCAGACCATCGGACTGCCGGTGTCGGTCGCCTCGCACGTCGAGGCGATGGCCGCCGCGGAGCTGCTGGTGAACCCGCAGCAGTCGGTGGGTACCGACGAGCCGGGGAGCTTCCTGTACTTCTACGCCCGCGAGATGGTGGGCATCGCGTTCACCGTCGGCGGCACGGTCTACACCCCGAGCGCCGGCCCGCCCGTGATCGGCCACTTCCCGAGCGGTCCGACCACGCTTCTGGACCCGCGGCGCACCGGCACCCTCGAGGCGTCGGCGAGCGACACCGGCGTGGTGGACGCGGCGCGTGCCGCCGGTCTGGCCGTCGAGTCCATCGAGGACGTGCACGCCGCGGCCGCCGCGGGTGACGACACCGCCTCGGCGATCCTGCTCGAGCGGGCCGAGGTGCTCGGTCGCGCGGTGTCGCTCATCGCCGACATCTTCAACCCCGACCACGTGATCCTGGGCGGTCAGGCCTTCACCGACGCCCCGTCGACGCTGCCCGCGGTGGCCCGCGCCGTTCGGGCGACGCCGGCGGCGAGCAACCGCGATGTCCGTGTGACGCGCGCGGGTGCCGGCGTGCAGCAGCAGGCCGCAGGCGCGGTGTCCCTCGACGCGATCTACAGCGATCCGATCGGAGCTCTCGCTCTCACCGCGTGAGACCTGGGCCCCTCACGGAGTGAGACCTGAGACACCGACCGGTTCGGTCTCCTCTGTGAAGTCGACCGCGGTGGCCTGCGCGCCCACCAGGGTGAGTACGGCCACCGCGACCGCGGCGATCGCGACGGTCACCGACAACGCCATCGGGTAGCCCCATCGCTCCGAGAGGTGTTGCTGGATAGGCAGGTTCAGCGCGGCGATCACGTTTCCGAGCTGATAGGTGACGCCGGGGTAGAAGCCGCGGATGGCGTTGGGCGACATCTCCGACAGGTGCGCGGGCACCGACGCCCAGGCGCCCTGTGTCGCGGCCTGGATGAGGAACGAACCGAGACACAGCATCCCGGCCGTGGTCGAGTAGGCGAAGATCGGGATGATCGGCAGGGTCAGGACGGCCCCGACGAGGATGGCGCCCTTGCGCCCGATACGGTCCGACGCCCAGCCGAGGACGAATCCACCGATGATCGCTCCGACGTTGTAGATCACCGCGATCCAGGTGGCGGTCGTGGCGTCGAGGCCTGCGCCGCGGTTCTCGTCGGACTTGAGGAACGTCGGGTAGAGATCCTGGGTACCGTGCGACAGGAAGTTGAACGCGGCCATGAGGATCACGAGGAACACGAAGCGCCGCAGCACCTTCGGGTTGAGGAACACCGTGCGGACCGAGGTCTTGTTCTTCTCCAGCAGCGCCTTGGTGTTCACCCACACCTCGGACTCGCGGACGTTGAGTCGGATGATGAGGCTCACGAACGCGGGGAGGATCGACAGCGCGAACAGGTACCGCCAGCTCAACCCGAGCCACGAGTTCACCACCAGGAACGCGACCGACGCCAGCAGGTAACCGCCGGCGTATCCGCCCTGCAGGATCCCGGAGAAGAAGCCGCGACGATGCGCGGGCACCTTCTCCATCGACAGTGCCGCTCCGAGCCCCCACTCGCCGCCCATGCCGATGCCGTAGAGCAGTCGCAACACGAACAGCACCCAGTAGTTCGGGGCGAAGGCGCACAGGAAGCCGATGACCGAGTACAGGCACACGTCGACGATGAGCGGGGTCCGGCGACCGATCTTGTCGGCCCAGATGCCGAACAGGTACGCCCCGACCGGTCGCATCACCAGGGTGACCGTGGTCAGGTAGGCCATCTTGTCGAGTGAGACACCGAAGTCGTCGGCGATCTCCTTGTAGACCAACACCAGGATGAAGTAGTCGAACGCATCCATCATCCAGCCGAGATAGCTCGCCGCGAAGGCCGAACGTTGGTCGGTGTCGAGTCTCTCGCCGGCTGAGCGCATGCGTGGAGTGTCCGTCCCGTCGCCATGGTGTCTGTGGCTAACGGCTTACCCGAGCGTGGAGCGAATTGCCAGACGGCCCAGCAGCTTTGACCGAGATGCGCGTTATGTCGGAGATGGTCGGGTGCGGGCCCGGTGTTCGATCGCACGGTTGGTCACGCCGGACACGGCGAGTGCGATGAACAGCGTCTCGATGCCGTGTCGGGGGAGGAGGAAGGCCACGGGTACCGCGACGAGGTATGCGATCAGATCGAGCAGCAGCTCGGTCGAGCGGCGGCGCAGCGACCGCACCGGGAGGGTGTCACGCGTCGCCTCGGCGCGTATCGACAGCAGCGCCACGATGGCGACGATGTTGACCGCGGCGTAGACCGTGGCCGCGACGCCTGCGGCATCACCGTGGCGGGCGAGCAGTGACGCCGCGAACGGCATCGCCGTCACCGCGAGAAGCAGCAGGAACGTCCGGCGGATCATCGCCGGGGTGGACACCGCGACCCGGCGCATCTCGCGATGATGGCGCCGCCAGTAGTTGGCGATCACGTAGAAGCTGATGAGGAACGACAGATACGACGGCATCTGCTCGTACAGCGCGTCGTCGCGTCGTCGCGTCGTCGCATCGTCGGGGAAGTCCGGGACGCGGACGTCGATGACCAGCAGGGTCATCGCGATGGCGAACACACCGTCGGTGACTCCGAACAGTCGCCCGATCGATCTCTCCTCGACCGCTGGGTCCTCCGGTGCGCTCGTCACCCGGCGAGGTTAACCCTCGCCGGGTGACGTGGCGTGGCTCGGCGTGAGACCGGTCAGTCGACGGTGCGCTTGTTGTAGGCGCGCAGCGCGAACGGGGCGAGGATTGCGGTGAGCCCGATGGTCCACAACACGGTGGCGAGCACCGGGTGGTGCAGCGGCAACTGCGCCGAGGGTGCTGCGGCGGGACCGTTGCCCCACAGCTCACGCATCGCCTGCACGAGCGACGAGATCGGGTTCCACTCGGCGATCACGCGCAACCACGTCGGCATGGGCCCGGTGGGGACGAACGTGTTGGCCAGGAACGTGATCGGGAAGAGGACGGTGAACATCACACCGTTGACCGCCTCGACCGACCGCATGAGCGATCCGACCAGGATGCCGAACCAGATCATCGCGAACCCGAACAGGAGGATCAGCGCGAACGCGCCGATCGCCTCGCCGACACCGTTGCGGATGCGCCACCCGATGAGAAGACCGGTCACGGCCATCACCGCGATACCGATCGACGAGTGCATGAGGCTGGCGATGCTGCGGCCGATCAACACCGACGACCGTGCGATGGGCAGCGACCGGAAGCGGTCGATGATCCCCTTCTCGAGGTCGGAGGTGATGCCGGTGGCCACGACGAACGCCGAGAACACGATGGTCTGCCCCATGATCCCGGGTAGCAGGAACTCGCGGTAGGAGACGCCGCCGGTGTCGGTGATGGACGCGCCGAAGACGAACGCGAACAGCAGCACGAACATGATCGGCTGGATGGTCACGTCGGAGAGCATCTCCGGCATGCGCTTGGTGTGGATCAGGTTGCGCTTGACCATGATCCACGACTGCTGGGCGAGGTTGGTGTCGCGGATCTCCGGGCGGGTGATCACGACGGTGGGTGCGGGGGCGGTGGTGGTCATACCGAGGTCTCCTGAGCTGAGGTGGCGGGATCGGTGTCGGCGGCGTTGTCCTCGGCGGTGTGGCCGGTGAGGGAGAGGAACACGTCGTCGAGGCTGGGGCGCGAGAGCCCGATGTCGTCGACGGCGATGCCGCTCTCGGTGAACCAGCCGATCACCCGGTTGAGATCGGCGAGACCGTCGGCGGGTGCGGTGAGTCGGCGCGCGCCGAGATCGACGAACACCTCGCCACCGGTCTTGCGGAGCAGGCCCTCGGCGGCGCCGATGTCGTCGGCGTGCGACACGGTGAGCACCAGGCTGGCCTGGCCGGCCTGTTCCTTGAGCTGCAGCGGCGAACCCTCGGCGATGATCCGACCCTTGTCGATGACGACGATGTTGTCGGCGAGTTGGTCGGCCTCTTCGAGGTACTGCGTGGTCAGCAGCAGGGTGGTGCCCTGTTTGACCAACGCGCGCAACACATCCCACAGCTCCGAACGGCTGCGGGGGTCGAGTCCGGTGGTCGGCTCGTCGAGGAACAGGACCGGGGGCGCGGCCAGCAGGCTGACCGCGAGGTCGATCCGTCGGCGCATACCGCCCGAGTAGCCCTTCACCGGACGGTCGGCGGCGTCGGTGAGCGAGAACTGCTCGAGCAGCTGGTCGCCGATGGCCTTCAACTGCCTGCGGCCGATGCCGTAGAGCCCACCGATCATCATGATGTTCTCGCGGCCGGTGAGGATCTCGTCGACGGTGGCGGCCTGACCGGTGAGCCCCATCGCGCGACGGATCTGCTTCGGCTGGCTGACCACGTCGTATCCGGCGATGCGTGCGGTCCCGCTGGTGGGCGGGGTGAGGGTCGTCATCATGCGGACCGTGGTGGTCTTGCCGGCGCCGTTGGGGCCCAGGAGCCCCAGGACGGTGCCCTCGGGGACGGTGAAGCTCACACCGTCGACAGCGGTCTGGTCGCCGAACTTCTTGACGAGGTCGATCGCCTCGATGGCGGGCGCGGAGGTGGGTGCGGACATGGGTGTCAAGGTAGCGGTCGAGTCCGACAAATCGCCATGGGATTTGCGGGTGGTCACCTCGGGTACGGGGATCATGGAACGGGCTCCTCGAGAGATCGGGCGTGATGGTCGCGGTTGCGTCGGCGGGTGGTGGATGCAGGGGTTGACCGGCGCGGTACGCAGAACTCATCGGTGATGTCGTCGGAGAGGGACCAAACCCGGCGGGACGGGAAACCTACGGTACCGTAAGTTCATGGCATCGACGCCGCCCATCGCGGTGACCCTGGAGAACGCCGACGACGTGTACGGCTACTACGCCGAGCATCGGCAACCTCGCCTCAAGGCGCGTTTCGCCCACTTCGCGCTCGCGGCCAAGTTCCGTCCACGGGTGTCGTATGCGGACGACTCACGTCCGGAACTCGCGCAGGCCGTGAAGGAGCAGGTCAGACTGGTCATCTGCATCAATCACCTCGCCGACACCGACCAGTACATCGCTGCCGCCGCCGTCGCGCGCTCGCCGATCCGAGCGTTGATCGGCCGCATCCGGGTGTTGGCCAAGAACGATCTGTTCGACGATCCCCGGCAACGCGCGAACCTCGACATGATGGGGTGCATACCCGTCTTCCGTGCTCGCGACAACGACCCGGAAACCGCTGCGGCGGCGAGTCGCCGCATGATCGCGGTGTGCGTCGAACGTGGTGTCGGCGGCGACAGCATCGCTGTGTTCCCCGAGGGCACCCGCAACGACGCCGACCCGTCGACCCTCCTGCCCCTCGCGTCCGGTTTCGGTCAGATCGCCGTGGGCATCGCCGCGCAGGCTCCGGTCGCCGTGGTCCCGATGGGGATCGCCTACCGCGCCGGTACCCGGGTCGGCGCCGCTGTCGTGCTGGGTCGCCCGCGCGTCGTGTCCGCGGACGAGGCGGTCGCCGACGTGACCGGTGCGCTGCGCGATCGCCTGCAGCACGCGGTCGACCTCGCCCGCGCCCGGTCGGCGCACTGATCAACGGTCGCGGAGTTCGATCCCACTCGCGAGGAAGGCCCGGGCCCACTGATGGACGTCACCCTGGAGAACGCCGACGAGGTCTATGCCCACTACGCCGTGCACCGACAGCCGGTGATGCGGGCGCGGCTCGCCTACGGCTACCTCGCCGCGCGATACCGACCCAGGGTCGGATACGAGGCGGACGCCCGTGAGCAGATCCGTGCACTGCTGAGAAGCGGGGTGCGATGTGTCGTGTGCGCCAACCATCTCTCCGACAAGGACCAGTTCGTTCTCGCCGCCGCCGCATTCCGTTCGCCGCTACGACGGAGGATCGGACACATCCGCGTCCTGGCCAAGGACGAGCTGTTCACCGATCCGAAGCAACGAGCGCAGATCGACATGATGGGTGGGATACCGGTCTTCCGTCCCAAGGATCACCAGATGCGGGCCGCCGTCGCGGCGGGCCGGCAGATGATCGACATCTGCGTCGAGCGCGCGGCCGACGCCGGTGACAGCATCGCGATCTTCCCGGAGGGGACCCGCAACGAGAACCCGGCAGTCCTGCTCCCCATCGCGAGCGGGGTGGGCCACATCGCGTCGGGTATCGCGCGCCGCACCCCGGTGGCGCTGGTGTCGATCGGTATCGCCTACCCCGACGCGAGCTGTCGCGACGCCGAGGTGGTGATCGGTGAACCCCGCACGATCGCCGCCACCGACAAGGCCGCTGCGATCACCCGCACCGTGCGGGTCGACCTGCAGCACGCGGTCGAACTGGCGCGCGACCGGCTCGCCGGGCGGGCCGATCACCCCCGGTCGAGGTAGAAACCCGCCGTCTCGGTCGCGACCGCCGCCACGTCGCGCGCGGTGTCGGGGTCGATGTCGTGATCGGAGTGCAGCGCGGCGGCCAGGGCGTCGCCGCGCAGGTCGCGGGAACGCAGCAGATCCCAGGCGAGTTCCACCAACCGCACCGAGGTGGGGTGGTCGAGGGTCGGACGGTTCGAGCGCAGCGCCGTCGCCGCCCAGTCCGCATCGAACGTGCCCCGCGGTGGTCCGAAGACGCGCTCGCCGGAGGAGTAGGGATCGGACACACCGCGACCGTACCAACACCGTGGCCCCGCAGGGATTTGGCGAACTCCGTCCACCGGCGACGCCGGGTGGGCGACCATTGAGCCCGACAACGAGACCGCCTGCAACGAACGTGGAGACACCATGTCCACCTATATCGTCACCGGCGCGACCGGCTTCCTCGGACGAAGGGTCGTCGCCCGACTGCTCGAGCGCGAACCCGCCGCGACCGTCCACGCGCTCGTCCGCGCGTCCTCGGTCCCCCGCATCGAGCGGATGGCGTCGGAGTGGGTCGGCGGCGACCGTGTGCATCCGCTCGTCGGCGATCTGACCCAGCCCGAGCTCGGGCTCGGCGACGAGCCGCCCGCGGCCGACCACATCATCCACCTCGGCGCGGTGTACGACATGACCGCGTCGGCCGCCCAGTCGGAGGCGGCCAACGTCCAGGGCACGAAGGCGGTCATCGACCTCGCCCTGCGCCTCGACGCCGTCCTGCACCACGTGTCGTCGGTGGCCGTCGCGGGCGATCACGTCGGTCCCTTCACCGAGGACGACTTCGACCTCGGGCAGGGCCTGCCCTCGCCGTACCACGAGACGAAGTACATGGCGGAGAGGATGGTTCGCGACGCCGTCGGGCTGCGCTGGCGGGTCTATCGTCCGGCGATCGTGGTCGGTGACTCCGAGACCGGCGAGATGGACAAGATCGACGGTCCCTACTACTTCTTCACCGCGATCAGGCTTCTCGGCGCGCTGCCGCACCTGTTGCCCGCTGTGGTCCCCGAGGTCGGCGACACCAACGTCGTGCCCGTCGACTACGTGGCGTCGGCGATGGTCGAGCTGATCCACGCGAGCGGACTCGACCACCGCGCCTTCCACCTCGTGAACCCCCGCCCGCAGTCGACCCGCGAGATCTTCGGAGCCCTCGCCAAGGCGGCCGGCGCGCCGACCGTGGTCGGTTCGGTGCCCGCGCCCATCTCGACCGGGGCGCTGCGGCTCAGCGAACTGCCCGGCATCAAGATCGCCCGCGACCTCCTCCTCGATCAGGTCGGGATCCCGCCGGTGGTGATCGATCACCTCACCTTCCCGTCGGTGTTCTCGTCGGAGAAGACGCAGAAGGCGTTGGCGGGCAGTGGGTTGGCCGTGCCCGAGTTCTCCCACTACGCCGACGTCCTCTGGCGCTACTGGTTCACCGAACTCGACCCGAACCGCGCGCGCCGCCCCAACCCGGCCGGGGAACTGGCCGGGCGTCGGGTGATGATCACCGGCGGCTCCTCGGGCATCGGACTGGCGACCGCGCACAAGGCGGCGCGTCGCGGTGCGCGGGTCATCCTCGTGGCCCGCGGGGCCGAGGACCTCGAGGCGGCCGTCGACGAGATCCGCGCCTCCGGCGGTGACGCCCACGGTTATCCGTGCGACATCACCGACGACGAGTCGGTCGACATGATGGTGAAATCCGTTCTGGACGAACACGATCACGTCGACTTCCTCGTCAACAACGCCGGCCGCTCGATCCGGCGCGGCGTCGTGTACTCGACCGAGCGCATGCACGATTTCGAACGGACCATGAGCGTCAACTACTTCGGCGCGGTCCGCCTGGTGCTCGCCCTGCTGCCCGGGATGCGTGAGCGTCGCTTCGGCCACATCGTGAACATCTCGTCGATCGGTGTGCAGACCAAGGTGCCGCGGTTCTCGGCGTACGTGGCGAGCAAAGCCGCGCTCGACGCGTTCAGCGACGTGATCGCCTCGGAGGTCCATGACGACGGCATCACCTTCACCTCCATCAAGATGCCGCTGGTGCGCACGCCGATGATCGCGCCGACCACCATCTACCAGTCGCTGCCCACCTCGTCGCCGGATGACGCCGCCGACATGGTGATCCGCGCGCTCGAGAAGCGCCCGGTCCGCATCGACACCCCGGTCGGCACCATCGCGGAGTTCACGGGGATGTTCGCCCCGCGGTTCAAGAACGCGTTGCTGCACCAGGCGTATCGGCTGTTCCCGGAATCGGCTGCGGCCAAGGGGGAGAAGCCGGTCGAGTCGTCGTCGGGTGCGGGCAAGGCCGGCAAGAAGTCGTCGCGTCCACCGGTGCCCGTCCCGAACGCGGGGCTCCCGGAGTCGGCCAAGCGCATCGCGCGGCTCATCCCCGGCGTCTACTGGTAGGCCCCTGCTGCTGAGATCGTCCCCCTGAGCGACCTCCGAGGGCAGATCGCCGTCGGTGGGTGCTGTCGGGGACGATCTCAGCAGGGCCGGCGGCTACCGCCAGGTGATGTCGGCGTCGGCGAGGCGCTCGAGCCGGCCCGCGACCTCGGCGTCGAGATGGCCGCTCACCGGCACGATGCTCAGGCTGACGTCGCCGCCGCGGATGGTCGCGACATCGGTCCCGGGCAGCGGTTCGGGACCGGGTTCGAAGGTGAGCGCGTAGTCGGGTCCGTCGCCGGTGTAGCCGATGCGGCCCATCGGGAAACGGTCGGGTGTGGTGGCGACGAATCGCGCGGTCGCGTCGTGCTCGGGTGCGGGCACGTTGACGTTGAGCACGGTGCCGTCGGCGACGAGATCGCGCGGTGCGGCCGAACCGAGCAGCGCGACAACGATTCTTGTGGTCGCATCGAACTGCGCGATGGCGGGCTCGGTGGCCCACGGCAGGTCGGTCGACACCGCGACCGCGGGCACCCCGAAGCTCGCCGCGGTGACCGCTGCGCCGACGGTGCCCGAGAAGTGCACCGCCTGACCTGCGTTCGCGCCGGCGTTGGCGCCGGAGACGACGATGTCGGGTGCGGCATCGGCGAACACCTGCGAGAGCCCGAAGATCACCGAGTCGGCGGGGGATCCCTCGACCGACCAGACGTCGATCTCACCGTCGGGGCGGGTGACCGTGAGGTCGCGGCCCGCGCTCAGCCGTGCGCTGGCCCCGCTCTGGTTGCCCGAGGGCGCGACGACGGTCACCGTGTGCCCGGCCGCGCGGAGTCCCTCGGCGAGGGCGACGATCCCCGGCGCCTGCCATCCGTCGTCGTTGGTCAGCAGGATGCGCAGGCTCATGGGAGACGACGCTATCGGCCGCCCGCCACCCGACGCACGCGGGCCGGGCACGATGGGGGAGTGCCCGAAGGTGACAGCGTCTATGTGGCCGCCCGCAAGCTCGACGTGCTCGTCGGCCGGACGGTGACCCGCGGAGAGCTGCGCGTTCCCCGACATGCGACCGCCGACCTGTCCGAGCGCACGGTGCTGGGACTCGACACCCATGGCAAACACCTGCTGACCAGGTTCTCCGACGACCTCACGCTGCACACGCACATGCTGATGAGCGGCACGTGGACCGTCTCCCGACAGGGCAAGTGGCTGCCGCGCGACCTCATGGCCGAGGTACGGGTGCTGCTGCGAACGGCCTCGGCGTCCGGTGGTGACGGTCCCGCGGCGTACGGCATCTCGATGCCGATCGTCGAGTTGATCCGCACCCGCGATGAACACACCGTGATCGGACACCTCGGCCCCGATCCGCTGCGTGCCGACTTCGACGCCGACGAGGCCGTGCGCCGTATGACGGCCGACCCTGACCGCGCCGTCTCGGCCGTCCTCCTCGACCAGCGCTGTGTCGCGGGCTTCGGCAACCTCTGGGTCAACGAGCTGTGCTTCCTGCGCGGACTGAACCCGTGGACACCGATCGGTGAGGTCGACGTGCCTGCGCTCCTGCGTCTCGGCCGCACGGCGCTGCATCACTCGGCGACCGTCCGCGGCGCCTATCAGGTCACCACCGGCAACAGCCGCCGCGGAGAACAGCACTGGGTCGCCGGCCGGCGAGGGCGTCCGTGCCTGCGGTGCGGGACACCGATCCGCGTGGTCGCCGAGGAACCCAACGACCCCGAGCGCCGACGGACCTGGTGGTGCCCGCACTGCCAACCCGGCCCGGAGGCCCCACCCCGTCGCTGATCCATCCCGTCTCCGCACCTGCGGCTCCCAAGAACGATCGCAGACGCGTATGCGTAGACTTCTGCGCGTGGAACAGATCCGCGTGCGCCGCGCCGCCGAACTGCTCGGCGTCAGCGACGACACCCTGCGCCGATGGATCGCCGCCGGTGAGGTGTCCTCGACGACCGACGACGCGGGCCGCACCGTCGTCGACGGCGCCGACCTCGCACGATTGGCCAGTCGCCGCGCCCCCGAACCCGTCGCCGACGGCATCGGCGCCGAGCGCTCGGCCCGCAACCGCTTCGTCGGCCTCGTCACCGACGTCCGCTCCGACACCGTGATGTCGCAGGTGACGATGCAGTGCGGGCCGTTCGAGGTCACGTCGCTGATGAGCACCGACGCCGTCCGTGATCTCGGCCTCGAGGTCGGTGTCGTCGCGACCGCACTCGTCAAGGCCACCACCGTGATCGTCGAACGCCCCGACAGCTCCCTCGAGAAAGAGAACTGATGACCCGCAACCGGATTCGTCTCGCTGCCCTCGCGATGACCGTCGCCGCACTCGCGACCGCGTGTTCGTCGAACGACAGCTCGGGATCGTCGAACACCTCCGCGTCGGGCTCCTCGGCGAGCGGCGCGCCCGTGACGCTGACGGTTTTCGCGGCCGCGTCGCTGAAGAAGGGCTTCGCCGAGATCGCGCAGGACTTCGAGAAGGCGCACCCCAATGTCACCGTGAAGACCACCTTCGACGGGTCATCGGCTCTGGTGACCCAGATCAAGCAGGGTGCGAGCGCCGATGTCATCGCCACGGCCGACCAGAAGACGATGACCTCACTCGGTGCCGACGCGCTGGACCCGACCACATTCACCCGCAACGTGCTGACCATCATCACCGCGCCCGGCAACCCGAAGAACATCATCTCGGTGCGCGATCTCGCCCGGTCGGGGGTCACGACGGTCCTGTGTGCCCCGCAGGTCCCGTGCGGCAACGCCGCCGCGACCGTCGAGAAGAACACCGGCGTCGACATCCGCCCGGCCAGCGAGGAGACGTCGGTGTCGGGCGTGGTGACCAAGGTGACGAGCGGTCAGGCCGACGCCGGCCTCGTCTACACCTCCGACGCGAAGGCCGCCGGGTCGAAGGTCGCGGCGGTGAACGATCCCGCCTTCGCCGCGGTGGTCAACGAGTACCCGATCGCGACGGTGAAGGGCACGCAGCACGCCGGCGAGGCCAAGCAGTTCATCGACCTCGTCACCGGCGCCGAGGGGCAGCAGGTGTTGAGCGAGCTGGGGTTCGGCGCGGGACGGTGAGAAAGCAGCCGGGCGCACGCGGTGTACCCGTCTGGCTGTACCTGCCCGCGCTCGTCGGGTTGGCGCTCATCGTCATCCCGCCGATCGCGCTCACCCAGCGTCTGCCATGGCGTGACTTCATCTCGTCGATCACCTCCGAATCCTCGCTGCAGGCACTGGAACTGAGTCTGCGCACCGCGGTGGTCAGCACGGTGCTGTGTGTGATCATCGGGGTGCCGATGGCGGTGGTGTTCGCCCGATCCGACGGCGTGGTCCTCCGGGTGGTGCGCGCTCTGGTGCTGCTGCCGCTGGTGCTGCCGCCCGTCGTGGGCGGCATCGCACTGCTGTACGCGTTCGGACGCAAGGGGCTGATCGGTGAGCACCTCACCGTTCTCGGCATCGACATCGCCTTCTCGACCACCGCGGTGGTCCTGGCGCAGACCTTCGTCGCGTTGCCATTCCTGGTGATCAGTGTGGAAGGGGCGCTGCGGGTCTCGGGCTCGTCCTACGAGCAGGTGGCCGCCACGCTCGGCGCCGGACCGACCCGCACGCTGCTGCGGGTGACCGTCCCGCTGGTCGCCCCGGCACTGCTCAGCGGGCTGGTGCTCGCGTTCGCCCGCGCGATGGGCGAGTTCGGCGCGACGATCACCTTTGCCGGCAACGCACCGGGCGTCACGCAGACCGCACCCTTGAAGATCTACGTGGACGAGATCAACGATCCGGAAGCGGCATTACCGCTGTCGTTCGTGCTCATCGTCGTCGCGCTCGTCGTCGTGATCGCGGTGCACCTACGTCGGCCCGGTGTGGGGAACGCGCTGTGACACTGCGTGTACAGGCGATGTCGGTCGCCCCGGACCTCGACGTCGACATCACGGTGCCCGACGGGTCGACGGTGGCGGTGCTCGGTCGCAACGGCGCGGGCAAGAGCAGCCTGCTCAACCTCGTCGCGGGTCTGTTGCGGCCCACGGAGGGCTCGATCAGCGTGGGCGGTCGGACCCTCGTCGACGACGACACCTTCACCGCACCGCATCGCCGGTCGGTCGCCTTGCTGGGCCAACAGCCGCGGCTGTTCCCGCACATGACGGTCGCCCGCAACATCGCTTTCGCGCCTGCCGCAGCACGTGTGGGACGCACCGAGATCCGACAGCGGGTCGAACGTTGGGCCGACGCCGTCGACGTCACCGACCTGCTCGACCGCAAGCCGCATCAGCTGTCCGGTGGGCAGGCGCAGCGTGTCGCCGTCGCACGCGCGCTCGCCGCCGACCCTGCGGTGCTGCTCCTCGACGAACCGTTCTCCGCGCTCGACGTCGACGTGGCGGCGCGCCTTCGCACCCTCGTCGGACGGGTTCTCGCCGACCGCGGACGCATCGCGCTGCTGGTCACCCACGACCTCGTCGACGCCGTCACCCTCGCCGACACCGCCGTCGTGATCGCGGGAGGTCGGGTCACCGCGCACGGGCCGGTCCGTGACGTACTCGCCCGTCCCACCGATGATTTCGCCGCACGACTGGCAGGACTCAACCTCGTGACCGGTCGCTGGGACGGGGAGGCCGTGACCGCCGACGGCCTGCGCGTCGTGGGCGAACCGTCGGCGGATGCCGCACCCACCACAGGTGGCGGCGCGACCGCAGTCTTCGATCCGACCGCGGTCGCGGTCTACACCGACCCGCCGGCCCACGGCAGCCCGCGCACGGTCGTCGAGGCCCGGGTCTCCGAGATCGCACCGGCCGGCTCCCGTGCCTCGGTCCGCTGCGTCGCAGGATCTGCCGAGATCACCGCCGAGGTCACGTGGGCCGCCGTCGCCGATCTCGCGCTCGCGGCAGGCACGGCGGTGTGGCTGACGGTGAAGGCCGGCGAGGTGCAGGTCTACCCGACGGTGTCTCCCGCCGGCTCGTGATCGGTCAGTCGGCGTGGACGACGTCGAAGATCTGCTTCTGGATGCCGTTGCCGTAGGCCTCGTGTTCGACGAGGCGCAGATGCGTGCTGTCCTTGTCGGCCTCGCTGAACAGGCGCTTGCCCGCGCCGAGCAGTACCGGGAACACCAGCAGGTGGTAGCGGTCGACGAGTCCGGCGTCGGCCAGCGACGCGCCGAGGGTTGCGCTGCCCTGCAGCAGGATCGGGCCGCCTTCGGTCTCCTTCAGTGCGGCGACGTCGTCGACCGAGCGCAGGATGGTGGCCGGCCACCGGTCGTCGTCGGACTCCATCGATGTGGAGACCACGTAGCGGGGGAGGGTGTTCATCTGGGCGAACTCCTCCATCGTCGGCCACACCGGCGCGAACGCCTCGTAGGAGGTGCGACCGAACAGCAGGGCGGTCGACTCCTGCTGTTCGCGTCCCTTGATCTCGTAGGCGGCCGGATCGAACTCGATGCCCTCGAAGGTCCAGCCGGAGTTGCGGTAGCCGGGCTCGCCGCCGGGTGCCTCCATGACCCCGTCGAGTGAGACGAACGCGGTGATGATCAACGGGCGCATGGGAATCCTCCGGATGTGTGGGTGGGGCGATCTGAAGGGGTAGACCGGTGTCGCGTCAGGAAATCATCGCGCGTCGTCGGTCGGCTGGTGATCGCGGTTGAGCTCGATGACCCGGGCCTTGAGGTGGCGGTACCCGCGGACGCTGAGCGAGCCGATCGATTTGAAGAAGTAGCGCTCGTCGTCGACGGCGTCGGCGAGTTCGGCGTCGCACAGCGAGGTGCCGGGGCGCGCCGATCCGGTGAGTCGTGCCGCGATGTTGACCGGTTCGCCGAACACGTCGCCGAACCGGGTGAGCACGCGGCCGTAGGCGAGACCGACCCGCAGCGGCGGGATGTCGTGCTGTTCGGTGAGCGTGTGCAGCTCGAGGGCGATCTGGGTGGCCTGCACCGGGTCGGCCACGGTGAACATCACCGCGTCGCCGAGTGTCTTCACGATCTGCCCGTCGTGGTCGGTGATGATGTCGTTGGCGCGGCCCTCGAACGCCTCGAGCAACGCGTTGAGGTCGTCCATGCCGATCTTGCGGGAGAGGCTGGTGTAGCCGACGATGTCGCAGAACCCGACGACGAGTTCGTGCCCCACGGCGTCGTCGGGCACGCGGTCGGAGTCGATGTTGCGCAATGCGGCGGCGAGGTGGCGACGCCAGATGAGTGTCTGCACACGGCTCATCGCCATGGCCATCTGACCGAGGCCGGTGTCGACGCCGCTGTCGCGGTCGAGCTCGTCGAGCCGGTAGGCCTGCCAGTCGGCCAGACGCGACATCGTCTGCCCGATGGCGCGCGCCGCGGCGACCGCCTGGCCCTCCGGCGCCGAACGATAGGCCGCGATGACCAGTCCCATCGCCGAGAGATCGTCCTCGGTGAAGATCGGCTGATCCCGCGAGTCGTGCGCGAACCCGAACGCCCGCCAGATCTCATCGGCGAACTCGGGGTCGATGTCGAGTTCGGAGACCGCCTGATCGCGGGTGAAGACGCGCGGGCCACCGAGCAGCATCTCCTCGACCGCGGCCAGTCGATCGTGCGGGGGATCGCCCTGCGGGTTCTCCTCGGCAGCGGTCACAGTCCCAGAACGCCTTTCATCATCAGCGCGAGTTGTCCGGGGAGCTCCGGTCGGTCACGTCCCCGCCGCATGCGCATCGCGTCGTTGGCGATGCTCAGAGCTGCGTGCACGGTGACCGCGGCCTCGGCCCGGGGGAGTCCGGGGTCGATCTCGCACACCAATTCGATCCAGCGTCGCACGTACTGGCGCTGCGCGGCCAGCAAATCGCGCGCATCGACATCGCGCAGCACGGTGCCGTTGTGGAAGGCCACGGCGAGGTCGGGTGTCGCGGTGAGGACCGTGACGTAGGAATCGGCGAGCCGCGACAGGAACTCCTGCGGTGTGCGCGACGCGGCGTGGGCGGCCATCGCGCCGGCCTCGAGTCGGGCGGCGCTGCGCTGACCGATGCTGGTGAGGATCGCGACCTTGCTCGAGAAGTGCCGGTAGACACTGGGCCCGGTGATGCCGACGGCCTCACCGATCTCGTCGACGCCGACGTTGCCGAACCCGCGGCGTTCGAACAGACCCGACGACGCGTCGAGGATCTCGTCGCGGCGGCCCATCGGTTCGGGCCCGGGCAGTGCGTCGGTCTCGAGCAGCGGCGCGTCGGCGGTGCGCACCGACACCACCCGGGTGATGAGCAGACGGAGCCGCGCGTGCGCGCGCGCCGCCGGGATACGGGTCGCGTGCATGCTCGTGCTGCCGGCGATGCTCAGCGCCGCCCACGCCAGTTGGCGGGCGCCGCGGTCGTCGAGATCGGCCCGCCCGACCTGCAGGGCGCGGGCCCACCGTGCGAGCACCGCCGTGGTGCGGGTGGCGACCTCGCGGTTCTGGTCGTCGGAGAGGAAGGCGCCGTTCCAGCGCCACAACACCGCGGCGTCGGGGCGTCGGATGCCCATCGTGCAGATGCTGTCGACGAGGCCGTCGAGGCGAGCCGGGTCCTCGGGGGCCAGGCCGTCGGCGCGGTCGAGGGCGCGGTCGGTGCAGGCCTCGAGGTCGGCGACACCCGCCAGTACGGCGGCGGCGAGAAGCGCCTGCTTGTCGGCGAAATGGCGGTACACCGAGGGGCCGGTGACCCCGGCGGCCTTCGCGATGTCGGCGACCGACACATGCGAATAGCCCCGCTCGCCGAACAGCTGCGCCGCGAGTGCCACGAGTTGGCTCTTGCGGTCGGCCGGGCGGCGCGTGACGGGTGGGTCGGTGGCGGTCATGGTGAACAGACCTTAGCGCAGAAACTGACCCCGCCGACCGGTTTGACGAGCCGGTATAGCCAAACAAGTTATCGAGCGTTAGCCTCATGCTCAAGAGTTGACCGGGTATCGGACCTGCCAACCGAAGATGTACATCGGAAAGGAACATGCACCATGAGTGACGCATTCATCTACGAGGCGATCCGCACGCCTCGCGGCAAGCAGCGCAACGGTTCGCTGCACGGAACCAAGCCGGTGGATCTGGTCGCCGGCCTGATCGGTGAGCTCCGTACCCGTTTCCCGGACATGGACCCCGCCGACATCGACGACGTCGTGCTCGGCGTCGTCTCGCCCGTCGGCGAGCAGGGCGCGGTCATCTCGCGCACCGCCGCCCTCGTCGCGGGCCTGCCCGACACCGTTCCCGGCACCCAGATCAACCGCTTCTGCGCCTCGGGCCTCGAGGCCACCAACCTCGCCGGCCAGAAGGTCGCGTCGGGCTGGGACAACCTCGTGATCGCCGGTGGCGTCGAGTCGATGTCGCGCGTGCCCATGGGCTCCGACGGTGGCGCCATGTTCCAGGACCCGGCCACCGCCTACGACCTGTACATCGCCCCGCAGGGCATCGGTGCCGACCTGATCGCCACCCTCGAGGGCTTCAGCCGTGAGGATGTCGACGCCTACGCCGTGGAGTCGCAGAACCGCGCCGAGGCCGCATGGTCGGCCGGTTACTTCGCGAAGTCGGTCGTCCCGGTCAAGGACATGAACGGTGTCCTGATCCTCGACCACGACGAGCACCGTCGCCCCGGCTCGTCGGTCGAGTCGCTGGGCAAGCTCAAGCCTGCGTTCGCCGGCATGGCCGAGATGGCCGGGTTCGACGAGGTCGCGAAGCAGAAGTACCACGCCGTGGAGAAGATCAACCACGTCCACACCGGCGGCAACAGCTCCGGCATCGTCGACGGCGCCGCCCTGGTGCTCGTCGGTTCGGCCGAGGCGGGCAAGCGTGCCGGCCTCACCCCGCGGGCGCGCATCGTCGCCACCGCGCAGACCGGCAGCGATCCCACGATCATGCTCACCGGCCCCACACCGGCCACCGAGCTGGTGCTGAAGAAGGCCGGACTCACCGTCGACGACATCGACGTCTTCGAGCTGAACGAGGCGTTCGCCTCGGTCGTCATGAAGTGGATGAAGGACCTGAAGATCCCGCACGAGAAGACCAACGTCAACGGTGGCGCGATCGCGATGGGCCACCCGCTCGGCGCGACCGGCGCGATGATCCTCGGCACCGTCGTCGACGAGCTCGAGCGCAGCGGCGGCCGCTACGGCCTCGTCACCCTCTGCATCGGTGGCGGCATGGGCGTCGCGACCATCATCGAGCGCGTCTGACGCACCGGCCTCTCCCACACACGACTGCTTCTCACTAAGGACATCCGAAACACATGAGCGACAACATGATTGCCTGGGACAAAGACGCCGACGGGGTCGTCGTCCTGACCATGGACGACCCGAACCAGGGCGCGAACACCATGAACGACCTGTTCATGAGCTCGCTGGAGGCCACGGTCGACCGCCTCGAGGCCGAGAAGGACGACATCACCGGTGTCGTGCTCACCTCGGCGAAGAAGACCTTCTTCGCCGGCGGCGACCTCAAGGACATGACGAGCGACCGCGGTGAGCGCGACAAGGTGGAGATCGCCACCGAGATCACCAACCGCACCAACCATCTGAAGAAGAACCTGCGTCGCCTCGAGACCTTCGGCAAGCCCGTCGTCTCGGCCATCAACGGTGCCGCACTCGGTGGCGGGCTCGAGATCACCCTCGCCACCCAGCACCGCATCGCCGCGGACGTGAAGGGTGCCTCCATCGGCCTGCCCGAGGTCACCCTCGGCCTGCTGCCCGGTGGCGGCGGTGTCGCACGCACGGTGCGCCTGCTCGGAATCCAGAACGCGCTCATGGGCGTTCTGCTGCAGGGCCCGCGCATGCGCCCGGAGAAGGCCAAGGAGACCGGCCTGATCCACGAGGTCGTCGGCAGCGTCGAGGAGCTGCTCCCGGCCGCCAAGGCGTGGCTGAAGGAGAACCCCGAGGCCGTGCAGCCCTGGGATGTCAAGGGATACAAGATCCCCGGCGGCTCGCCCTCGAGCCCGTCTCTCGCGCAGGTCCTCCCGGCCATGCCGGCCATCCTGCGTCGTCAGCTCAAGGGTGCACCGATGCCCGCACCGCGTGCCATCCTCTCGGCCGCGATCGAGGGCGCGATGGTCGACATCGACACCGCCACCGAGATCGAGACCCGCTACTTCGTGTCGCTGGTGACCGGCCAGGTCGCGCAGAACATGATCAAGGCGTTCTTCTTCGACCTCAACCACATCAACGGCGGCGGCTCGCGCCCCGACGGTTACGAGAAGTGGACCGCGACCAAGGTCGGCGTCATCGGCGCGGGCATGATGGGCGCGGCGATCGCGTACGTCTCGGCCAAGGCCGGCATCGACGTCGTGATCAAGGACATCGACCTCGATGCGGCCAAGCGCGGCAAGGCCTACTCGGAGAAGCTCGAGGAGAAGGCGCTCTCACGCGGCAAGACCACGCAGGAGAAGTCTGACGCCCTGCTCGCCCGCATCCACCCGACCGTCGACGCCGCGGACTTCAAGGGCGTCGACCTCGTGATCGAGGCGGCCTTCGAGTCGGTGGAGGTCAAGCACAAGGTGTTCCAGGAGATCGAGGACATCGTCGAGCCCGACGCCGTGCTCGGCTCGAACACCTCGACGCTGCCGATCACCATCCTCGCCGAGGGCGTGAAGCGCTCCGAGGACTTCATCGGTATCCACTTCTTCTCGCCCGTCGACAAGATGCCGCTGGTGGAGATCATCAAGGGTGCCAAGACCTCGGATGCGGTGTTGGCCAAGGTCATCGACTACACCCTCGCCATCAAGAAGACCCCGATCGTCGTCAACGACAGCCGCGGCTTCTTCACCTCGCGCGTCATCGGCACGTTCATCAACGAGGCCATCGCGGCCGTCGGTGAGGGCGTCGAGCCGCAGATCATCGAGCAGGCGGGCCAGCAGGCCGGCTATCCGGCTGCGCCGCTGCAGCTCTCGGACGAGCTCAAGCTCGGCCTGATGCAGAAGATCCGCAAGGAGACGCAGGAGGGCGCCAAGGCCGAGGGCAAGGAGTTCCCCGACCACGGTTCCTACGATGTCATCGACCGTCTGCTCGAGCAGGGCCGCGACGGCAAGACCGCGGGCAAGGGCTTCTACGACTACGACGAGAACGGCAAGCGCACCGGCCTGTGGCCCGGACTGCGCGAGGAGTTCAAGTCGGGCAGCAAGGAGGTCCCGTTCCAGGACCTCATCGACCGGATGCTGTTCGCCGAGTCGCTCGAGACCGTGAAGTGCTTCGACGAGGGTGTCATCACCTCGATCCCGGACGCCAACATCGGCTCGATCTTCGGTATCGGCTTCCCCGCGTGGACCGGTGGTGTCGTGCAGTACATCAACCAGTACCCCGGTGGACTGCAGGGCTTCGTCGATCGCGCGAAGGACCTGGCGTCGAAGTACGGCAAGCACTTCGAGCCGCCGCAGTCGCTCGTCGACAAGGCCGCCAAGGGTGAGAAGTACTGATCTGACCTGAGGTCGACAGACACGACAGAGCGGCCCGGTTCCTCCACGAGGAGCCGGGCCGCTCTTCTGTGTGTGCTGACTGGGTCGTACAGCCGCTGACGGTGCGGAAGCCCGTCGTCGAGTGTGCGTTGTTCGTTCGTCGGGTCACGGTGGGTTGTCAGCACACTCGACGGCGGTTTCCACACAGTCAGCTGAGATGGTCGGGTTCGGCACGGTCAGCTGCGGTGGTCGGTTTCCACACGGTCAGCACCGTGTGTCGGGGATACTTGCGGGCATGGTGGACAACAGGCCCGATCACGAGGTCGTCATCGTCGGTGGAGGGTTCTCGGGCATCGGGGCCGCGATCCTGTTGGGGAAGGCCGGGTTCGACGACTACCTGCTGGTCGAGGACGGCGACGGTCTCGGTGGGGCGTGGCACTGGAACACCTATCCCGGCGTCGGGGTCGACATCCCGTCGTTCAGCTACCAGTTCTCGTTCGAGCAGCGCGCCGACTGGTCACGGGTGTTCGCGCCGGGTTCCGAACTCAAGGCCTACGCCGACGACTGCGTGCGCAAGTACGGCATCGACGCGCACACGCGACTCAACACCCGCGTCATCGACGCCGACTTCGATGCCACGCACGACCTCTGGACGCTGACCCTGCGCGGCGGCGAGACCCTCACCGCGCGCTACGTGATCGGCGCGACGGGTGTGCTCACCCAGCCCAAGCCGCCCGAGATCGACGGCATCGACTCGTTCGCGGGGACGGTGATGCACACCGCCCGGTGGGATCACGACGTCGACCTCGCCGGCAAGCGCGTCGCGGTGATCGGCACCGGTGCGTCGGCGGTGCAGGCCATCCCGGCGATCGCGCCGATCGTCGACCACCTCACGGTGTTCCAGCGCACCCCCATCTGGTGTCTGCCGAAACCCGACGCGGCGATGCCCTCGGCCGCGCGCACCACACTCGGTGCCATCCCGGGCGCGAAACGTCTGGCGCGCACCCTGAGTCAGGTGTTCGTCGAGTTCAACTTCCCACTGCCCGCGCACTTCAACGGTGTCCTGCCGATCGCGACGGTAGGCGAGAAGCTCGGCCGCCTCTACCTCCGCCGCGCCGTCCGCGATCCGCGCACCCGGGAGAAGTTGACGCCGCGCTACGCCCTCGGCTGCAAGCGTCCCAGCTTCTCCAACGCCTACCTGCCGACCTTCAACCGCGACAATGTCAGCCTCGAGACGACCTCGATCGAGGAGATCACCCCGACCGGGATCCGGACCTCCGACGGCACCGTCCACGAGATCGACATCCTCGTGTTGGCAACGGGATTCAAGGTGTTCGAGCGCGGCAACATGCCACCCTTCGGCGTGCGCGGGATCGGCGGCATCGACCTCGACACGTGGTGGGACAAGAACCGCTTCCAGGCGTTCCAGGGCGTGAGCGTGCCGGGCTTTCCCAACTTGTTCACCATCCTCGGGCCCTACGGCTACAACGGGTCCTCGTACTTCAATCTCATCGAGACCCAGACCCGTCACATCCTGCGGTGTCTGCGCCGCGCCCGCGACACCGGTGCCACGCGCGTGGAGGTGACCGAGGAGGCCAACGCCGAGTACTTCGAGACGATGCTGGCCCGACGCGGGAACCAGGTGTTCTTCCAAGGCGGTTGCGGCGGCGCCAACAGCTACTACTTCGACGACCACGGGGATGTGCCGTTCCGTGCATCCACCACGCTCGAGACGATGTGGACCAGCCGCCGGTTCGACCTCGACAGCTACTCCTTCAGCTGATTCTCACCGGCGCCGGGAGCGGAGCGAGCGGGCCGATCAGTCACCGGCGCCGGGAGCGGAGCGAGCGGGCCGATCAGTCACCGGCGGCGGTACATCCCCCACATGGTGGGGCCGTCGGGGATCACGATCTCCCGGGTGATCTCGAAGCCGAACCGCTCGTACAGCGGTGTGTTCCGCGCGTTGCTGTTCTCGAGGTAGGCCGGTCCGTCGACGGTGGCCAGTCGATGTTCGAGAAGTGCGCTGCCGCAACCCTGTCCGGTGACCACGGCGCCGAGCAGCGCCAGGTACCAGAGATCGCCGTCGGGACGCGCGTCGTCCATGGCCCGTTGCACGATTTGCCCACGCGCCGCGGCGGCCGGGCCCATCCTGCGCGCGAACACCGGGCCCGCGACCAGTCGGTGCCACAGTCCGGGGCGGTGCCCCGGCGGGTCCCATGCCGCCGCGGCGACGGGTTCGCCGTCGACGTGCACGATGTCCGACGATCCGCGTGCGCAGTGCTCGTGGGTCATGAGGGCGTCGTAGAACGGGCCGATGCGCCTGCCGTCGGGAAAGATGAACCGCACCACCGGGTCGTCGGCGAACGCCCGGGCGAGGATCGCGGCCACCGTGTGCCGCTCGTGGGTCCGGGCGACTCGGACCGCCTGGGAGGTCATGCGACCACGATAGCCAACAAACGAGAACACGTTCTAGTCTGAGCGGGTGGACGTGACATATGAGGGCACCCGACGCGAGCTCACCACCGACAAGGGAGTGCTGCGCTATCACGAGGCGGGCGACCCCGACGCCCCGCCGCTGCTCCTGCTGCACGGCTCGGGACCGGGGGTCACGGGCTGGCGCAACTTCCGCGGCAACCTGGGCACGTTCGCCGAGCAGCACCGCTGCCTGGTGCTCGAGTTCCCGGGCTTCGGCGTCAGCGACGCCTGGGAGGGGATGCCGGTGCTCAACGCCGGCAAGGCCGTGAACCTGTTCATGAAGCAGCTCGGCATCGAGAGCGCGGCGATGATCGGCAACTCGATGGGTGGTGTCGTCGGGGTCAACCTCGCCATCCGCAAACCCGAACTCGTGAGCAAGCTCGTCACCATCGGCGGTGTCGGCGGCAACTTGTTCAGTCCCTCACCCAGCGAGGGGTTGACGCTCCTGCAGGAATTCGCCGACGACCCCGACCGCGACAAGCTCGTCCGCTGGCTGCGCGCGATGGTCTTCGACAAGGCACTGGTGACCGACGAGCTCATCGCCGAACGCTGGGACGCCGCCACCCACCCCGACGCCCTCGCGACCGGCCGCGCGATGTACGGATCGGCGGCGTTCGAGATGCAGCAGCAGTTCATGGCCGCCGCCGACACCCCGCCCTACTGGGCGATGATGCACAAGGTGGCCTGCCCGACCCTGCTGACCTGGGGCCGCGACGACCGCGTGAGCCCGCCCGACATGGCGCTGGCGCCGATGCGTCTCATCCCCGACGCGCAACTGCACGTGTTCCCGCGCTGCGGTCACTGGGTGATGATCGAGGCCAAGGCGGCATTCGAGGCCACCGTGCTGGCCTTCCTGGCCTGATCGACGATCCTGGCCGACCTCGGCGGCGTTGCTACCCTGAAGCGTGAACGGGGGCAGCGTCGGGAGAGATCTCGGCGAGCAATGGGGTGATCTCGCGGGCCGCGTGGGTGCGCGGTTCACCGACGGTCCGACCTACGCCGCAGCCGCCGCCACCCTGCACCGCACCACTCCCCACACCGTGGCCGTCCACCGTGGTGGGGACCTCGTGGCGATCGCTGCGTTCGCGGCTCGCCCGCTCGGACCCCTGACCCTCGCCCGATCGATCGGCCGTGGTCTCGGTCAGGGCGGTGACGTCATCGCGATCGACGACCGCGCCGCCGACGACCTCGCCGACCGCCTCGCGCGGAGTCGACACATCCTGCGACTCGAACAGTTCCCCGCCGACAGCCCGTTGCTCGACGCGCTGGCCCGCGACCGGCACTGGCACGTCCACACCCGGGTGGTCTCGGAGATCCCGACGCTGACCCTGCGTCCCGACGCCACCGCCCGCGCCGTGCGCAGCGGCCGCACGTTGGGTCAGCTGCGGTCGGTCCGGAGGAAACTCGCCGCCGACGGCCGCGAGGTCGCCTTCGAGCTCGTGCGCAGCCGCGCCGACCTCGACCGGCGATGGGGCGACATGCAGCGGGTCGCAGGGTTACGCGCCGACTCGCGACCCGAATGGGACGCATGGCTCGCCGGAGACCGTGCGACGCTGGTGCGCACCGTTCTCGACGGTGAGGCCGCCGCCGGTCGACTGCGGGTCCTCGGGATCACCGTGGGCGGGGTGTGGGTCGGCCACGACATCGCCGTCCGGTGCGGCACCACCTGGGCGCGGTATCTGACACATTTCGATCCCGACCATGCGCGACTGCAGCCGGGTCACCAGTTGATGGTGTGGATCGTCGACCACCACCGCGAACTCGGCATCGACCGCATCCATCACGGCCGTGGGTCGACCCCGGTGAAGGAGGCGTGGTCGAACCACGCGATCGACGCCGTCGACGTGTGGGCGGTGCCCGACACGGTCGCCGGTGGTCGGGTGGCGCTGCCGATGCTGGTGGCGGCCGCGACCGCGCGAGCCCGCGTCCCGGCCGGGCTCACGCGCCTGGCGGACCGTGCCCGCTGAGGTGACTACTCGCCGGGGCCGGCGTCGACCACCTGCAGCGCCACATCGGCGAGTTTGGTGTTCGAATCCTGCGACAGACGCGCCAACAGGCGGAACGCCTCGTCGGAGTTCAGCGTGTAGCGCTCCATCAACATGCCCTTGGCCTGACCGATGATGTCGCGGTTGGTGAGCGCGGCGCGGATCTGTTCCTTCTCGCGTACCGAGGAGAACGCGATCGCGGCGTGCGCGGCGAACAGGGCACCGATCGAGCGGGAGTCGTCGTCGAATGCGTCGACCCGGGTGCTGTGCAGGTTGAGGGCACCGAAGTTGTCGCCCTCGACGTAGAGGGTGAAGCACAGCATCGAACGGATGCCCAGCTCGGCGGCGGCCGCGCTGAACGCGGGCCACCGGTCCTCGGTGGTCATGTCGCGGATCCACACCGTGTCGGAGTGCAGCGCCGAGCGGATGCACGGGCCCTCACGCAGCTCGGACTGCAGCCGGTCGGACTCGCGGGCGAGATCGCCGATCAGTACCGGGCTCTCCACGGCGGCGTTGCCGGTGACCAGCGTGATGCTCGCGTACTCGGCGCCGGGGATCGACTCGACGGCCGACGCGCTGATGGCACGAAGGATCGTCTCGGTGTCCTTGCTCTCCGAGCGCAGCCTGCGGGCGACGTCGGCCATCTGTGCCGGGAGTGCGGCCACCGGGGACATGTCCTTCGCCGAGGCCGGTTGCGAAAGGACCCCGTTGTCGTTGGTCTCGCCGTTCATGTCAGCCAGCGACTGCATGTGACTCCCCCCTCGGATCTTCTCCCGCACGTCTTCGCTCAATTGATCCATCTCGTGTGTGCTTTTTCTCCCACGGGGCCGTCACCGGTAGCGGGGCCACGCCCCAGTGAGACGGCCACCTTGCTCTAGATGTCGGTCGGGAAAGCATAGCCAGCCCGAACGCTCTGCTGCGCCACAGCCACCGAACTGGTCCGGGTGAATCATCGTTCGCAGGGCTCCGGGTTCTGCGGTGTCACCAGATCCGGACGCGCTCGGCCGGATCGAGGTAGAGGCGATCGCCGGGACGTACGTCGAACGCCTCGTAGAAGGCATCGACGTTGCGCACGACGCCGTTGCACCGGAACTCCGGTGGCGAGTGCGGGTCGACGGCCAGTCGGGTGATGGCCGCGGCCTCACGCAGCTTGCTCCGCCACACCTGCGCCCACCCGAAGAACACACGCTGCAGACCGGTGAGGCCGTCGATCCGCGGCGGCTCGGTTCCCTCGGTGGCCAGCCGGTAGGCGACCAGGGCGATCGACAGGCCACCCAGGTCGCCGATGTTCTCGCCGATGGTGAACGCACCGTTGACCTTGTGCGACGTGTCGAGCCCGCGGGGGGTGAACTTGTCGTACTGCGCGATCAGGACCTTCGTGCGCTTGCCGAACTCCGAGCGGTCGGCGTCGGTCCACCAGTCCACGAGGTTGCCGTCGCCGTCGTACTTGGCGCCCTGGTCGTCGAAGCCGTGGCCGATCTCGTGTCCGATGACCGCGCCGATGCCGCCGTAGTTCGCGGCGTCGTCGGCGTCGGGGTCGAAGAACGGCGGCTGCAGGATCGCCGCGGGGAACACGATCTCGTTCATGCCGGGGTTGTAGTAGGCGTTGACCGTCTGCGGGGTCATGAACCACTCGTCGCGGTCGACCGGGCCGCCGATCTTCGCGAGCTCCCGGTCCTGCTCGAAGGCCGACGCCCGCGCGACGTTGCCGACGAGGTCATCGGCCACCATCTCGAGACCGGAGTAGTCACGCCATTGCGCGGGGTAGCCGATCTTCGGGGTGAACCGGTCGAGCTTGGCGAGCGCCTTCTCCCGCGTCTGCGGGCTCATCCAGTCGAGATCGCTGATGTTGCCGCGATAGGCCTCCACCAGGTTCGCGATCAGCTCGTCCATGCGGGCCTTTGCCGCCGGGGGGAAGTGGCGCTCGACGTAGATCTTGCCGACCGCGAAACCGATGGCCGCCTCGACGAGACCGACACCGCGCTTCCAGCGGTCGCGGTTGACCGGCGTACCCGACAGGGTGCGACCGTAGAAGTCGAAGTTCTCCTCGACGAACGCCGCAGGCAGATAGGGCGCCGCGGAGTGCACGACCTCCCACTGCAACCAGGTGATCCAGTCGGTGAGCGGGCGGTCGGCGACCAGGCCGCCGAGTCTGTCGACGAACGACGGCTGTCGCACCACGACCTCGTTCAGTGCGGACTGTTCGACACCCAGGCCGCGCGTCCACGCGGCGACGTCGAAGGCGCCCGCCGCCGAGGCGATCTCGGCGAACGAGCGCAGGTTGTAGGTGAGGTCGGCATCGCGGCGCTTGACCACGTCCCAGTGGAAGCCCGCGATCGCGGTCTCGAGATCGAGGACCGTCGCGGCCTTCGCCTCGGCCCCCTCGGATCCGGCACCGTCGATGCCGGCCAGCGCCAGCATCGCGCCGACATGCGCGCGGTAGGACTCGCGGGTCTCGCGGTGCTTGTCCTCGGTGTAGTACGACTCGTCGGGCAGGCCGATGCCCGACTGCGACAGGTGCACGAGGTAGCGATCGGACTGCTTGGAATCGGTGTCGACGTAGAAGCCCAGGGCGCCACCGGATCCCGCGCGCTGCAGCTCACCCATGACCTCGGCGAGCTCCTCGGTGGAACCGATCGCGGCGACACGGTCGAGCTGCGCGCGGATCGGGCTGAGCCCGAGCGACTCGATGCGGTCGGTGTCCATGAAGCTGCGGTACAGCGCGCCGATCAGCTGCGCGTCCGACCCGGTGGGGGCGTCGGTCGTCTCGGCGCACTCGACGACGATGTCGCGGACGTTCTCCTCGGCCCGATCGCGCAGGGTGTAGAACGACCCGTCCATGGGGCGGTCCTCGGGGATCTCGTGCTCGGTGAGCCAGACGCCGTTGACGTGCTCGAACAGGTCGTCCTGCGCGCGAATTGACTCATCCACCCAGTCGAGGTCGATACCGGAGGGTGCGGGTGCGGAAGCGGTTGTGGAGGTCACCGTCCCATCCTGCCTGACAACACCGTCGCGCCCCGGGCCCGTGAGCCGGTTACTCGATCGTGACGGGACCGTAAGCGAAACGCGAACGTCAACGGTGTCATTAGTTATGTGACAGGAGTGAACTGACGTGGTGAAAGTTGTCATCTCGACTCGCGTGCGTGTCATCGCCGCGACGGTCGTCAGCGGCGTGTTGGTGTTGTCGTCCTGTGGTGTGTTCAGCGACGAGCCGAAGACCGACTCGCAGCGCATGCTCGACGTGTTCGCCTCCGCCATCTCTTCGCAGGACGCCGCTCGCGCCGCGGCCCTGACCTCCGCGCCGGGCCAGGCCGCCACCCAGATCGGCGACACGCTGTCCGCCATGCACGCCGAGTCGGTGTCGGTGTCGGTCACCGACCCGGTCGAGTACTCCGACCACACCGCGAGCTACGGCCTCACCACCACCTGGCACCTCGGGCGCGACCGCGAGTTCACCACCGAGACCACCGGCACCGCCCGCAAGCTGACCGCGGGTTGGCGGGTGCAGTGGGAACCCACCGTCCTCGCGTCGGGACTGCAGGCCGGTGGCGTGCTGCGTTCGATCCGTACCGACGCGCGCCCGGCGCCGGCGGTCCTCGACGCCGCGCGCGCACCGTGGATGACGCTGCAACCCACCAACGACATCGTGATCGACCCCGCCGCCACGCCGAACCTGCCGAACACGGTGCGCCGTCTCGCTGCGGTGATCGCACCGATCGCGCCGCTCATCACCGGACCCGTCATCGACCGCAGGCTCGCCGACGCCGGTGGGAAGCCGGTGCAGGTCGTGTCGCTGCGCGACTCCGACATGACGGTGCTCGCCGGCAATCCGGCCGCCGTGCCCGGTGTCGCGGTGAACCGTTCGGGTGCGCTGCTCGTCACCGACCGTCGGGTGAGCTCGCCGCTCACCGACGGGATCACGAACTACTGGCAGGCGATCCGCGACGCCACCTCGGGCTGGGCGGTCGAACTCGCCGACCGCAACGGTGCGGTGACGCGCCTGGCCGGGGCCCAGGGACCCGCGGCCCCCAGTTTCGCCACCACGTTCGCCCCCGGCGTCCAGCTCTCGGTCAACGAATCGGTCGTCGACGTCGCCCAGCCGGCCACGATGCTGGTCCTCGACGCGCAGTCCGGGGCGATCCTCGCCGCGGCGAACAACGACGCCGCCGACGCCGCCCAGGCGAGCGCCGGTGGGTCGGTGCTGACCGCGACGACCACGCCGGGCAGCACGCTGGTTCCGGTGACCACGGCCATCGCGGCCGCGTCGAAGGGTGACGACGAGAAGGCCCAGAAACTGCTGCACGCACTCGGTCTCGGTGTCACCTTCGCGATCCCCGGTGTGTCGATGCCGTCGGCGAACTCCTCGCGGGTCTCGGCCGCGGCGTTCGATCCGGACGCCCTGCAGGTCTCGCCGGTGTCGATGGGGGCCTTCGGTGTCGCGATGGCGCGGATGAGCTCCGTCGCGCCGACCTTCGTCTCCGGCGTGCCCACGAAGGTGCGCGGCGGCGACCTCGGACCGGTCGACGCCGGTGTCTCCTCGGCCGTGAACGCCGCCATGCGCGCCACCGCGAAGACCGGCGACGCCAGCGACCTGACCGGGGCACCCGGACTGCGCGCCCTGGTGGGCACGAACGGCCCGCAGGGACCGGGGTGGTTCGTCGGGATCGTCGGGAAGCAGGTCATCGTCGTGCACTGTGCCGGTGAGCGATCCGGCTCGGCGGCCCTGCAGGTGGCACAGAAGTACTTCCGCAGTCGCTGATGTGACCCGAGCCGGGTCGGTGGGACGACCCGATCGCTGACATCATGGCGGCATGCGCAAGTTCTCGCGGTTCCTCGCGGCCTTTTTCGGTGTGCTGCTCATGCTCTACACCGTGGTCGGGCAACTGCTGGCCCTGACGCCGGTGCCGTGGATGTCGTGGATCCTGGCGGCGGGCTTCTTCCAGACCGTGTTCATCGCCATCGACACCCTGCGCGACACCCTCGGCATCTACAACGTGGTGATCGCACTGATCGCGCTCGCGCTCATCTTCCGCACGGTGCGACCGCGGCGGTGGCGCCCCGAGGGCCTCAGTCGTCGGCGCACGATCGTCGCGGGGTTCGCCGGTTTCGGTGCGGTGGCGTCGGTGATCACGATGATCGTTGTGAGCGTCGGGGTCGCGAGCGCCGGAGCCGGTTTCGCGTTCTTCACCCCACCGACCCCCGGTGGTGACCTCGGGCGCGGACCCGACCAACGCGTCGTGACCGGGACCGTCGGCGCCACCACGCTGCACGCCGATCTCTACCGCCCCGACGGCGCCGGGCCGCATCCCGTGGTCGTCTTCGTCCACGGCGGCGCGTTCGTGGCCGGGGCGCCGGGGCCCAACCCGTACAACCGATTCCTCGCCGACCGCGGTTACGCGGTGCTCGACGTCGAGTTCCGGCTGGCGTCGGCGACCGTGCACAACTGGGACACCCAGGTCGGCGACGTGGGATGCGCGCTCACCTGGCTCACCCGCAACGCACAGCCCAACGGCTTCGACACGAGTCGCGTCGTGATGTTCGGTGAGTCGTCGGGTGGCAACCTCGCGATCAACGCCGCCTACATGTCGGTGACGAAGTCACTCACCCCCACCTGCGGCACCGCCGCCGAGATCCCGAAAGTGGTTGCGGTGGTGGGTGGCTACCCCGCGGTCGACCTGACCCAGGCGTACGCCGACTCGGCCATCGGCAAGACCGTCGGCATGCAGTTCGTCGGTGGCTCGCCCGAGGACTTCCCGGAGCGTTACCGCTACGTCGACGCGGCCAACCACATCACCGCACAGTCGCCGCCGACCCTCATCGTCCAGGGCGGTGCCGACCATCTGGTGCTCGCGAAGTCGGTGAAACGCTTCGCGGGGAAGCTCTCCGCGGCCGGGGTGCCGAACCGCTACGTCGAACTGCCCGCCCTCGGCCACGGCATCGGTGACACGTCCTCACCCGGCACGGCCGGCGCCAAGACCATGCGCGACGCCATCGTCAAATGGCTCGACCGGTACGTGCCCCGGACGTCCTGATCGGTCAGAGGGTGTCGAGGTCGATGACGCGGGTGATGCCCAGTTCGCCGACGAAGTGGTCGTCGTGACCGACCACGACCAGCGCGCCACGGAAATCGGCGAGGGCCTGCGCGAGATGGTCGCGGGTGACGATGTCGATGTTGTTGGTCGGCTCGTCGAGGATCAGCAGCTGCGGGGCCGGTCGTGCGAACAACACCGCGGCCAACGCCGCGCGCACCCGCTCACCACCCGAGAGCGATTCCCACGCGCGGTCGGCGTCGTCGCCGCGGAACAGCATGCGCGCCAGGCCTGCCCGGCGTTCCTGCATCCCGAGGCCGGGTGAGGTGCGCGACACCAGCTCGTAGGGCGACACCGTGGGGCCGGGGTCGGGGTGCACCTGGGCCAGGTATCCGGTCGGCACCGCGGGCGGCGCCGCGAGGAGAGCCCGCAACAGGGTCGTCTTGCCGCTGCCGTTGCGTCCGCGCAGATGGATCCGTTCGGGCCCGGTGATGGCCATGTCCACCTCGCCGGCGGGGATCGACAGACGGGTGGGCGCGAGCACCACCTGACCCGCATGGACCTCGGTGCCGGGCAGGTCGACGCGGACCTCACGGTCGTCGCGGATCGCGTCGGCCGCGTCGTCGGCGAGGGCGGCGGCCTCGGCGAGCCGACGCTCGTGTCCGCCGACGAGTTTGCCGGCCGACTCCTGCGCGAACCGCTTGCGCTGGTTCATCACGATCTTCGGCTCGCGCTTCTGCGCGGACATCTTCTTCCCGTATCGCTGTCGGTGGGCGATGACGGTCTGGGACTCGACGAGCTCGCGTTTCTGTCGGGCCTCGTGGCCCCGAGCGGTGGCCAGGACCTCCTGAGCCCGTTGCTGTTCGGCGGCGATGACCGCGAGGTGGTGGTCGAAGTCGCCGGCCATGGTGCGGACGGCGCCGTCGCGCACCTCGGCGATGGTGTCGACGTGTGCGAGGAGGGTGCGGTCGTGGCTGATGGTGAGGACCTGACCTCCGAAGCGCCCGATCTCCTCCAGCAACAGCCCGCGGGCGTGGTGGTCGAGGTTGTTCGTCGGTTCGTCGAGGATCAGCAGATCGGGTCGACGCAGCAGCGCACCGATGATCGCGATCAGCGTCGCCTCACCCCCGGACAGCTCGCCGACGACCCGGCCGAGATCGTGCGGCTGCGCCACCAGGTGGGCCATGCCGAGCCGACCGAACAGGGCGACGGCGCGCTCCTCGACATCCCAGTTCCCCTCCAGCGCATCGAGATCGCCCGCATCGGAGCCGCCGGATTCGACGCGCGCCAATGCACCCCGCAGGTCGGCGAGCCCGATGAGCTCGTCGATCCGTCGGCCGGTCGCCGCCGTGAGATCCTGCGGCACCACCGCGAGATTCGCCGGTCGGTCGACGGATCCGGAGGTGGGTGTGAGGTCGCCGGTGATGAGACGGATCAGGGTGGTCTTGCCGCCGCCGTTCGCGCCGACGATGCCGACGTGGTGGCCGGCGAGTGACACCGAGACGTTCTCGAAGATCGTTGTGCCGTCCGGGAATCGGTGACTCAGCGCAGAGACGGTGACCGATCGCGAACTCATGGGGATCGACACTAGGTGGCCGTGTGCCCCGCGGCCAGCGAATTACGGGCGGGCGGCCCTGCGGGCGAGGCGACCGCGGGCGGCGCGCCATCCGAGGAGGAACACCCCGAGGACGATCGTCGCGACGATCACGAAGCTGACCGCGACACCCTGTCCGAACTGGTCGCGCAGGATCATCCCGATCGCGACCGCCCCGATCCACGTGAGGACGCCGTCGGGGACGAGGTTCTCGGGACGGAAATCGTGGTCGCCGATCTCACCGGAGCGGACGTGGGCGATGACGTAGGCGATCGACCAGCCGACGGCGCCGCCGATCGCGAACGGCCAGAATGTGGAGAAGATCCCCGGGATCGTGAGCCCGTCGTCGTGGTTGAACCGGCCGATGATCACGAACACGAGGATTGCGACGACGTCGCACACTGCGGCCAGCGCGATCGGGCGCGTACGGGTCGGTGATGTCACGGGTGGCCTCCAGCTGCAGACGGTGGGGTGTCCCCATCGGGAGACCGTTCTCTGTCACCGCCGTGTTCGTGTGCCTCGATGTCGTGCTCGGTGGCGCCGATCGACGACCGGAAGCGGAACACGATGACCACCCAGCCCACCAACGACACCAACAGGTAGCTGATGAGTCGGTAGATGAGCACCGCGGTGACGGCCTCGCCCGCACCCATGCCCGCCGAGGTGAGCGCTGGGACGAGGACGGCATCGACGACACCGAGACCACCGGGCAGCAGCGGGAACGCGGTGCCCACGGCCTTGCCCGCGGCATAGGCGACGGCGAGTCCGGAGATGCTGGGCTCACCGCCGACCGCGTAACAGGCGAAGGCCAGGCACGCGACGTCGGCGACCCAGTTGAACAGCGACCACCCGAAGGCGATGGCGGTGTCCTTGCCGTTGAGCTGCACTGCGCGCAGCTGGTCGACGATCTGGTGCCAGCGCTCGACGCCGTGCTCGTCGGGCTTGTTGCGGAGGTGGTTCACGGCGTGCAGGAACCGGGTGCCGATGTTCTTGATCGACTCGGGGTGCCCGGCGACGTACTGGGCGGCGATCACGAACGCCAGGAAACCGGCGATGGAGAAGATCACCGAGAACGGGCTCGTCTTGGCGCCAGCCAGCAGGGCACCGCCGAGGCCGAGGACCGCGAGCCCGACGCCCATCAGCAGGCCCGACATCACGACCTGCCACGACGCGATCACGGGGGTGGCGCCCCACTTGCGGGTCTCGCGGTAGGTGAAGGCCGGTGCGAGGACGTTGCCTCCGGGCATCGTCTGGCTGACGGAGTTCGCGGCGAGCACCACCGACAGCGACTTCATCTGGGACACCGCGACGCCCGCCGAGCGCAGCAGCGCGCGCTGGACCTGCGCGAAGCTGTCCATCGAGAGGCCGGAGGCGACGATGCACGCGGCGACCCACCCCCAGTGGATGCTGCCCATGCTCGCCCACGCCTCTTTGAGCTTGGGCCAGACGAGGACGGCTTCCACCGTGAGGACGATGACCACGAGGGCCAACGCGACCCAGCGGACCCACCAGAACCGACGTCGCGCGGGCGCCACGGGGGCGTTCGCGTCGTCGGCGGCGTCGCCGGACTGAGCCGTCATGGGGCCTTACCTTATCGACAACCCCCCTCGAAGCCCGCTTTCGAGGTGGTAGCGGAGTCGACTCCCTCGGATACTGTTGCGTGGTGAACGATGCGACGGCGGTGCATCCGCTGGTCCGAGCCGCGGCGCAGTGGGCGTGGCGGCTCATCGTCATCGGGGTCGGGGCCTACCTCGTGCTGCGGGTGGCCCACGAGTTCGAAGAGGTCGTGGTGCCGGTCGCGTTGGCGATCCTGGGCACGGCGTTCCTCGTCCCGGTGGTCGACTGGCTCGACCGCAAGGGCATGAATCGCGGCGTCGCGGTGGCGCTGACGATGATCGTCGCGATCGGCGCGCTCGCCGGGATCCTGACCTTCGTGGTGCAGCAGTTCATCGACGGACTGCCCGACCTCACCACTCAGGTCACCAGCACCATCGACACGCTCAAAGAGTGGCTCGTCGACGGGCCGTTCGGGCTCCGGCAGGCCCAACTCGACCACGTCGGTGACGATTTCGTCTCGATGCTCCAGCGCAACCAGGACAAGATCACCACCGGCGCGATCGCGACCGCGACCACCGTCACCCAGCTCGCCACCGGCGCCCTGCTGCTGCTGTTCCTCATGATCTTCTTCCTGTTCGGCGGCGGCCAGGTGTGGGAGTTCGTCACCCGCCTCATCCCCCGGGGCAGTCGGTCGAAGGTGCTCCAGGCCGGTCGGGCCGGTTTCGGCACCCTGGTCGGCTACGTCCGTGCGACGGTCGCGGTCGCGATGGTCGACGCCGTCGGCATCGGTGTCGGACTGGCGATCCTGCAGGTGCCGCTCGCCCTGCCGCTCGCGTCGCTGGTGTTCATCGGCGCCTTCATCCCGATCGTCGGTGCGTTGGTCACCGGATCGCTCGCTGTGCTCGTGGCGCTGGTGACGAAGGGCTGGATCGCCGCGGTGATCGCGCTCGCCGTGGTGGTCGCGGTGATGCAGATCGAGAGTCATGTGCTGCAGCCGTTCCTGCTGGGTCGTTCCGTGCGCCTGCACCCGGTGGCCGTGGTCCTCGGGATCGCGGCCGGCATCGTCTCGGCGGGCATCATCGGCGGTCTGTTGGCCGTACCGATCATCGCGTTCCTCAACACCGCGGTGCGGTCGATGTACGACCAGACCCATGCCGACGAGCACGAGTCGGAGACACGTGTCGGCATGTACGCCGCACGCCCGGACCCGCCGACATGGGACGACCCCGACGCCCCGGGGCGTGACGGGCCCGCCCCGTTGAGCGATCCCGTCGACCTCGCCAAGCGGGAGAGCTCGAAGCCCGAGACGCCCGCCGACACCCCCGACACCGCCGACGACCCGCCGCCGGGTTCGACGAGCTGATGAACCGTCGCGGCCCCGACGACGCGGTCGCTCCGCTGTGGCGCGCGGCGCAGGCGTACCGGCTGCTGACGGTGGTCTACGCGCTCGGGTTCCAGATCGCGGTCAACGGCGATCTCGACCATCCCGCATTCGGGGCCGCGGTGTTCGCCGTCGTCGCTGTGAGCTCTGGGGTGTTCGCGGCGGTCTACCTGCTGGGCAACGGCCGCAACGTCGGTTGGGTGATCGCGGAGCTGGTCCTCACGTGCGCCCTGATGCTCTCGACACTGCTGATCGCGAGTGAGCAGTGGCGGGCCGACAACCAGTCGCTGCCCACCACGCTGTGGGCCACCAATGCCGTCATCTCCGTCGCCATCCTCGCCGGCCCGGTGTTCGGCGGCGTCGCGGCGGCCGCGGTCATCGTGTCGAGCACGGTGGTGAAGGGTTTCGTCAACATCGATCTGGGCCGCAACGCGGCGGTGGTGATCCTGCTGGCCGTCGGCGTCATCATCGGCATGGGCGCGGTGACGGCGCGGCGGGCGTCGGCGCGTCTGGCCGAGGCGACCCGCCTGGCCGCGGCCACCGACGAACGCGAACGGCTCTCGCGTCACGTCCACGACGGCGTGCTGCAGGTGCTCGCGCTCATCGCCCGCCGTGGCCGCGAGATCGGCGGCCCCACCGAAGATCTCGCGTATCTCGCCGCCGATCAGGAGCGGGTGCTGCGGTCGTTGCTCAGCGCACCCGGGATCCCCGACAGCACCGGTACGACCAGCGACGTCGCGACGATGCTGCGGTCCCGTGAGTCCGACCGCGTCACGGTCAGCGCCCCGGGGCAGGCCGTGACGCTGGATTCCGTGGTCGCCGCCGAGCTGTTGGCGGCGGTCGACAACGCTCTCGACAACGCCGCGCGCCATGCCGGTGCGGGCGCTCGGGTGTTCGTGCTGCTCGAGGACCTGGGGGAGTCGGTGGTGGTGAGCGTGCGCGACGACGGTGTCGGGATCGAGCCGGGGCGGGTCGCCTCGGCCGCGGCGTCGGGTCGTCTCGGGATCGCGCAGTCGATCGTGGGTCGCGTCGAATCCCTCGGTGGCCGCGCGATACTCGACTCGGAGCCGGGTGCGGGGACCGAATGGGAACTGACCGTGCCGCGGCCGGCACACGACGGGACGAGGGACCGATGACCGAGACCACAGCGGTACGCGTGATGGTCGTCGACGACCACCCGATCTGGCGGGATGGGGTGGCCCGGGACCTCGCCGAGGACGGTTTCGAGGTGGTCGCCACCGCCGACAGTGTCCGTGCCGCGGTGGCGCGTGCCGGTGCGGTGACACCCGACGTCGTGCTCATGGACATGCAGCTGCCCGACGGCACGGGCGTCGACGCGACCGTCGGGGTGATGTCGGCGTCGGCGACGACGCGCGTACTGGTGTTGTCGGCGTCGTCGGAACGCGACGACGTGCTCGCCGCCGTGAAGGCCGGCGCCAGTGGTTATCTCGTGAAGAGCGCCTCGCGCAGCGAACTGGGGGACGCGGTGACCGCGACCGCGGCGGGCCAGGCGGTGTTCACACCGGGTCTCGCCGGACTCGTGCTCGGCGAGTTCCGCCGCATCGCCGGTGGCGGCGACGCCGACACCGACAACCCGACACCGCCGATCACCGAGCGCGAGACCGAGGTGCTGCGGCTCGTGGCGAAAGGACTGTCCGCGCGGCAGATCGCCACCAAGCTCGGACTGAGTCACCGCACGGTGGAGAACCACGTGCAGTCGACCCTGCGAAAACTGCAGCTGGGCAACCGAGTCGAGCTCACGCGGTACGCGATCGAGCACGGCCTCGACGGATGAGTACCATCGACGGCACATGTGGATCGGATGGATCGAGTTCGACTTCCTGCTGGGAGACGTGCACTCGCTGAAGCAGAAGCGGTCGCTGGTGCGGCCGATGGTCACCGAGATGCACCGGAAGTTCGGGGTGTCGGTCGCCGAGGTCGATCACCTCGACCTGCATCGCCGGGCCGGGATCGGTGCGTCGGTCGTCGCGGCCGACCGCACGCACGTCACCGATGTGGTCGACCGCCTCGAACGCCACGGTGCGAGTCGACCCGAGGTGCACCTGGTCTCGGTGCGGCGCCGGATCATCCGCGCCGACGAGATCTGATCCCGAGCCCAGACGGGTAAGCCCCCAGCTGGGCTGAGTAGTCGTACTCATCTCGATGACGGCGCGTCCGGCGAGCATGAGTCCATGACCGACAACGAAGCTCGCCCTCCGCGCCCCGACTGGACCGTGTTGTCCAAGGTGTCGTCGGATTTCGCGTCCCTGTCGCGCCAGATGGCGCAGATGTCCACCGATCTCACCGATCTGCGGACCACCATGACCGCCGTGCGTCCCGAGCCGGCCCCGACACCCCCACCACCGCAGCCCGCACCGCCGGTCCCGACACCACCGAGGCCCGCACCGCCCATGCCGCCCGCGCCCCCGCAGGCGGCGTGGCAGCCCCCGCCCGTCGCGTACCCGCCCGTCCTCTATCCGCCCAGCCTCGCTCCTCCGTTCGTCCCGCCGCGGCGCACCACCCCGCCGCCGTGGGCCGGGCAGCCTGCGCCGCCCCACCCGCCCCGACCCTCGCTGCTGCGCCGGGCCGCCTCGGCCACCGACGGCCGACTGGTCGGCACGATCCTCGCCGTCGCAGGGGTGGGCGTCACCCTGGTGGGTGTCGTGCTGCTGCTGGTCCTCGCCGCACAGGCCGGCATCCTGCGTCCCGAGGTCCGGGTCGGTGCCGGCGGTCTGCTGGCCGCCGCGCTCGTGGCGATCGGCGCCCGGGACCGCCGTCGGGGTTCCCGCGTCGGCCCGATCGCGCTCGTGGCGACCGGTGTCGGTACGGCCTATCTCGACATCGTGGCGATGACGCGGATCTATCACTGGCTCCCCGCGGTGGCCGGACTCGTGCTCGCCGGCGTCGTGGCCGTCGGTGGTCTGTCGCTGGCGCGACGCTGGGCTTCGGAACACCTCGCCCTGCTCGTGGTGGTGCCCCTGATCGGCGCGGCTCCGTTCGTCGCCGGGGGCATCGGACTGCCGCTGATCGGTTTCATGCTGGTGCTCGCCGCGATCACCCTGCCGTTCGGCCTCGGGTTCGGTACCGCGGCACCGTGGGCGAACCTGCAGTACGCCCGCGTCGCCGCTGCCGCGCTCTGGCTGGTCCCGACGATCGTGACGGTGGCGCAGAGCCGTTCGGACGCAAGCAGTCTCGATCAGTGGGCCCTGGCCGTCGCCTGCCTGCTGGCCGCGACGATCGCGCTCGGTGGCAGCCTGCTCACCCGCGGCGACACCGCCCACGCCGTCATCGCGGCGCTCGGCGCCGTCCCGGTCCTGGTGTGCGGCACGGCGATCGATCGTCCGCTCGCGGCGGGCGCGACGGCAGTGGTGGCCGTGGCGCTGACCGCGGCGGTCACCCTCGGCCGCTCGCACCTGACCGAGCCGCAGCGCATCACGTGGGGGGTCCTCGCCGCGGTCGCGGCGCTGATCGCGGTGCCCACGGCGTTCGGCGGGCCGGTCGCGGTGCCGGTGCTCATCGGGCTGGCCGTGATGGTCACCGTCGTCGGCCGTGACGACGTGCTCGGCCGCGGGATCGGGTTCACCCTCACCGGCGTCGGTGCGCTGGGCTACCTGTCGACCACGCGCCTGGAGTCACTGGTCGACCCGACCGTCACCGACACGGCGACCGCGACGTCGTCGATCGTCGGAGGACTGTTGCTCGCCGTCGCGGCGATGACGACGGCCTCGGTGGTCGCGTCACGTCTGGCGGAGGAGGTGTGGCAGTGGATCCTCGGAGGCGTGGTCGCCCTCTACGGGATCACGGCCACCGCGGTGACCGCGGGCGTCGCGACCGGCGGCACCGGGACCGGCTTCCTCGCCGGCCACATGGCCGCCACCATCGTGTGGGTGTGCGCCGCCGGCGCGGCGCTGGTGCTCGCGGGTCGGGTCCCCGCCGGCCCGGCGCGCATCGCACCCATCGCCGGTGCGCTGACCCTCGCCGCCGCGGCGGTCGCGAAGCTGATCGTGTTCGACCTCGCCACCCTCGACGGCGGCTTCCGGGTCGGCGCCTTCATCGCGGTCGGTCTGGTCCTGCTCGCCCTCGGGGCGAGGTACGCCCGGACCGGTCAGGAGTCCTGATCGGGACGACGCGACGTCGTCCGCCGCAGGAGATCCTGTACCGAGATCTGCTGGCCGTCGCCCCGCTCGTGACGCCGCCCGCCCGAATCGGAACCGTTCGAACCCACCTCGGGATCGGCCGGTTCGGGCCGCGGTGCACGGGTGGGGCGCGGTGCGTTCCCGGCCGGGGGGACGGGTATCGGCCGCGACACCGGCGGTGAGCTCGGACGCCCGTTGCCGTTCCCGGTGGCACCGTTGCCGTTACCGCTCACCGTGCCGTTGTTGTCGTGGCTCGGTGGACGGGCGCTGATGGCACCGCCGAGGCGGATGCCGCTGTCACCGAGGCTCCACCCGCCGGTGTCGGGTCGTGAACCCGACGTCCGCGGGGGTCGCGACGGCGCGAACGGACGTGCGCTCGGCTCCGACGGTTGCGCACCCGAGGGACGCGACCCGGACGGGATGGTCTCGCGGCTGGGTCGACGGGGCGCGATGGGTCCGCTGTCGGGCGGCGGCGGGGGACGGCGCACGCCCTCGGGTGCCGGTCGGGGACCGGGGACCTCGGGACGGCGTACCGGTCCCCGACCCTGCTCGGCGGGTGCACCGGGACGGGCCGGTCGGGCCCCTGCGGGCGGACCCGCGGGCCGCGCCGGACCGCGCTGCGGCGCCGGACGCCCCTGAGCGACCAACGCGGTGGTCGGTACCTGCGACACCACGGTCCCGGCGTCGCGTTGGGTGCCGGGGATCGCGGCGCGACCGGGCTCGTCGTCGAGGATCGTCTCACCGAGACCGATCTTGCGCTGCACGGTCTGCATCCACTTCGGTGCCCACCAGCAGTCGTCACCGAGCAGCTTCATCACCGCGGGGACCAGCAGCATGCGGATGACCGTCGCGTCGAGCAGGAGTGCGGCGATGATGCCGAACGCGATGTACTTCATCATCACGATCTCGGAGAAGCCGAACGCACCGACGACCACCACCAGGATGGCCGCGGCGGCGGTGATGATCCGGCCGGTGTGCGCGGTGCCGCTGCGGATCGCCTCGGTGGTGGTGGCGCCCTGCTGCCTGGCCTCCACCATGCGGGAGAGCAGGAACACCTCGTAGTCGGTCGACAGGCCGTAGATGATCGCGATGATCAACACCAGCACCGGCGACATCAACGGGCCGGGCGTGAAGTTGAACAGCCCCGATCCGTGGCCGTCGATGAAGATCCACGTGAGGACGCCGAGGGTCGAACCGAGTCCGAGCGCCGACATCAGCGCGGCCTTGATCGGCAGCACCACCGACCCGAACTGCAGGAACATCAGCAGGAACGTCACCGAGATGAGCAGCACGACCATCAACGGCAGGTTGTCGAGCAGGGCGTCGATGGAGTCCTGGGTGAGCGCCGGGGTGCCCGCGACGTACATGGTGAGGCCCTGGGTGTTGATCGCCCGCAGCGCCTTCACCGCATCGCCCGCGGTGTCGCGGTCGACGAGTCCAGCCGACATCTGCACGACACCGGTGGTGGTGCCCTCGATGCTCCCGGTGAGCGCGCCCTGACCGCTGTCGAGACTGAATTTCTTGGTGAAGCCGGGGATCGCGTTGGCCTCGTCGGCGATCTGCTGCAGCTTCGCGCCGTCGTCGCTGCTGTTCTCGTCGTAGCGGATGACGAGTTTGATCTCCTCGGTCCGCTGCGTCGGGAAGATGCGGTCGAAGTCCTGCTGGGCGACACGGAAGTCGTTGCCCGGCGGCAGGTACTTCTCGGTAATGCCGCCGAAGGAGATGTTGCTGAACGGGACGATGAGGACCAGCAGGAGGAGCACGGTCGGGATCGCGGTCTTGAGCGGGTGGCGCATCACCCAGCCCGAGAGCCGACCCCAGAACCCGGCCTCGATCTCCTTCTTCGTCTTGGTCTTGCGCAGGAACTTGAAGCCGAGCATGTCGATGCGCGGGCCGAGGATGCCGAGGATCGCCGGCAGCACGGTGATCGACAGCAGCGCCGCGAGGCTCACCGCGCAGATCGCGCCGTAGGCCACCGACTTGAGGAATCCCTGCGGGAACAGCAGCAGACACGCCAGCGCCGCGACGATGATGGTGGCCGAGAACACCACGGTCTGCCCCGCGGTCATGACCGTGCGTTTCACCGCCAACGGTGGTGGATAGCCCTCGGCGAGTTCCTCTCGGAACCGGCTGACGATGAACAACCCGTAGTCGATGGCGATACCCAGGCCGATCAGCGAGATGACCGGCTGGGCGAAGTAGTTGACCTCGGTGGCCTGGGCGAGGGCGTTGAGGATGCCGGTGGCGCCGGCGATGGTGAGTCCGCCGATGATGACCGGCAACACCGCGGCGACCACACCGCCGAAGATGAAGAACAGCATGATCGCCACCAGAGGGAGCGCGACGAGCTCGGCTCGCGTGGTGTCCTTCGCGACGCCGTCGGAGATGCCGCCCGCGATGGGCTGCAACCCGGCGAGCTGGAAGGTCGTACCCGGCAGGTCGTAGCGCTGGGCGATGTTCTCGAAGAACGGCTGGATGGTCTTGTAGTTGTTCAGGATCGTCGTGTCGTTGTCACCCTTGACGCCGATGCTGATGAACGCGTGCTGTTTCGAGGCGTCGAAGGTCTGCGCCCGGATCTGTTCCTGGGCGGCCTTCGACGCACCGCCGGTCGCGGAGAGGAACGGGTCGATGAGACCGGGATCGTCACGGTTGACGATATTCGGGTGCGCCGCGATGAGGTCGGTGACGAACTTCTCGACCTTGGTGCCGAACTCGGGGTTGTCGACGGTGGTGCCGGCGGGCGGCGTGATGAGCAACACGATGTCGGACTTGTGGTCGCGTCCGAAGGTGTTGTCGGCGAGCTGCGAGCCCGCGACCGACTGCGACCCGTCGTCGAAGAACCCGCTCTGGCTGAGGTGCTTGCCGAGGGTGAGCCCGTAGAGGCCGAGGCCTCCCATCAGGACGATCAGCACCGCGATGACGGCGAAGCGCATCCGGTACACGAATGTGCCTATGGCTCCGAACACCGGTTACATCCTCTCCAGTCGGGCGGACACGCCCCCACCGGACGCGCCGCCGCGAGGCGGGCGAAGGGGGCGAACTCGCCACGATTGTCTCAGGTCATCGTTCCCGACGGGATCTCCGCCGTGTGGTCGCTCAGTGCGTGCGCCCGCTGAGCAACGCCGACAGCGGGCGGAACGGCGCCAGCCAGGCGCCGTCGTCGGGCAGCGAATCGAGGTTGATCCGCGGGAGGGGCTCGCGGAACACGCCCGCGATGTCCTCCAGGTCGACGAACTCGATGACCTCCGACGTCACCGCCCAACTGGCGTGTTCCCGGAAACCGAGGACGGTGACCGGCACACCCTCGGCGGCGATCTCCTCCAGCGGTTCCCGGAAGGCCTGACCGTCGGCCGAGGCCACGATCAGTCCCGCTAACCCCACAGTGTGCCTGCGCAACTCGATGTGGTCGAGCATGTCCGAGTCGACGTCACTGTCCTCGGTGACCTTCGGCTTCGCGAACACGGCGAAACCGACGTTGCGCAACGCCTCGACCCACGGCCGCACGACATCTGCGCTTCCGGGGACGATGTTGGTGAAGACGGTCGCCTCGGGCTCGATGTCGCGGGAGCCGTCGTCCGCCGCGACCGACAGGTCGGCGGTGCGGGTCAGCAGCCAGCGGCCCAGGGCGTCGAACCGGGGGCGGTGCGAGGTGGTCGGACGCCCACCCAGGATCGCCCCGAGTCCCATGTCGAGGTTCGGCGCGTCCCAGATCAGCAGCGACCGCGGTGCCGGGCTGCCCCCGGAGATCGTGCGCGCGACGCCGGGCGCCTCGGTGGCCGAACCACCGTTCTGGCCCGACATCAGGCTGCGTCCCGGGGGATGCGGCGCAACACGAACTCGGTGACCGGGCGTCCCTCGCGATCGGCCCGACCCTCGAACTTGGTGGTCGGACGATCGAGGGAGAACGGTGCCTCGCCGTCGAACGGCACCAGCAGATCCTGCTCGGCCAGCTGCTCGGCGATGTACTCCGCATATTCGGCGTGATCGGTGGCGATGTGCACGACGGCGTCGTCGACGACCGCCTGTGCGATCAGTGCGAGCGTGCCGGTCTGCAGCAGCCGCCGCTTGTGATGGCGGGCCTTGGGCCACGGATCGGGGAAGAAGACCCGCACGCCGAACAGCGACGCCGGGGCGATCATGTCGCGCAGCACGGCGACCGCGTCACCGCGGACGATGCGGATGTTGTCGATGTCCTCCCGGACGATCATGCCGATGAGCTGGGCGAGACCGGGCTTGTAGACCTCGACCGCGAGGACGTCGAACTGCGGCTCGAGGTGCGCCATCGCCGCGGTCGATGTCCCGGTGCCGCAGCCGATCTCCATGATCACCGGCGCGGTGCGACCGAACCATGCGTGCACGTCGAGGGGGGAATCCGTCGCATCGCGACCGATGATCGGCCACACTGTCTCCCAGTTGTGCTGCTGGGCGGGAGTGAGAGCGCCGCGTCGCGATCGGAAACTGGTCACCCGGGGATAGAGCCGCGCGCGTTCCACATGATCGATCGGGTCGGGCACGGTGTCGGTGCCCGTGGCATGGGAATCGGGGGCGTACTGGTCGGGGTCCACCCTGCCATGGTGGCGCATCGCGAGGCCGGGGGACAGTCGGGCAGCAGCGGAAGAGGGTGAGGGGTCGATGGACGTGCAGGGTGTGGCGGTGTCCGGGACACTGTTCTCCGACGGTCCGCTGGCCGACGCCGCAGCCCTGCTCGACGCCCTCGGCGACCGCTTCGACGACCGCCCCGAGATCGTTCATGCCCGACGCGAGGTGCACGACCGACTCCGGGTCGCCGTCCACGGTCGGCCCGGCACCGGCCGCGACACCCTCGCCCGCGCCGTCCGCGACCACCTCGACGTGGCGCCGATCGGTCCCGGTGACGACGACGCCGATGCCGACGCCGATCTCTGGATCTACGTGGTGGTCGGGTGGCCGCGTGCCGCCGATCACGCCGCGCTGCGACATCTGCCCGTCGAACGGACGCTGGTGGTGCTGGGCAAGGCCGACACCCTCGGGTCGTGGGAGGTCGCGCGGTCGACCGCCGACGAGATCGCGTCGCTGTTGCGCCGCCCGGTGCACCCGGTGATGCCGCTGCTGGGGTGCGCCGACCTCACCGACGAGGAGTTCGCGCTGCTCGAGACGATGGTGGCGACCGACGAACCGATGCCGTCGATGGCGGCGCACTTCATCGTCGGTGGTCGCGAGGAGCAGGCCCTGCGCACCGGTCTGCTGCGTCGGCTCGACCAGTTCGGCATCCTCACCGCCCTCGACCTCGTCGACGACGCGCGCCTCGAGGGCCGCCGACTCGACCGGCGACAGCTGAGTGCGGCGCTCCGGGCCGACAGCGGGGTGTCGCAGCTGCGACTCGCGGTCGCCGCGACCCTGCCCGCGGTCGGGGTCCGCCGCCGCGATGTCGTCGTCGACCGACTCGATCGTCTCGCCGCGGCCGGGATCGCTCGCGACGAGATCGAGGCGGCCCTCGGCCGGTTGCAGCCCGGAACCCTCGCGGGGTCGGGGACGTGAACCCCGACACCGTCGTGGTCGTGGGGGTCGGCCGCAGCGGCGTGACGACGCTGATCGACGCCCTCGGCGTCGTCGACCCCGGGCTGCCGGTGGTGCGCCTGGCACCCGCGGACCTCGCCCCGTCGGTTCGCGTTCGCGTCGGGCTCCTCGTGATCGACCCGTCGTCGGTGGTCGGCGACGAGGAGGCGGCCCTGTTCGCCCGGCTGCGCGCGGTCGCGACCACGGTCGCCGTCGTGTGCACGAAGGTCGACGCGTTCTGGGACTGGCCCACCAACGCCCGGGCCAGCCGCGCGGTGCTCGACCCGACCGGCCGGTGGCCGGTGTTCGCGGTGTCGGGTGCGGCCGCCGTCGCCGGCGCGGTCGACGAATCCGGTGTCGACGAACTCCTCGGCTGGATCCGACAGTCGCCTCCGGTCACACCGCGCGACTCCGACGACGATGTCCGTGTGGCGCGCCGCCGATCGGCCGCCGACCTCGCCGCGACCCGTGCGCGCCTGGTGCGCGGACGCGATCGGGGCCGCGCCGATCGACTGGCCGCGCTGCGATCGGGTCTCGCGAGCATCCGCGCCCGTGCCGTGGCCGACCTCAACGCCGGAGTCCGCGACATCGGCGCCACCTCGCGCGACACCGTCGCCGGGTTGCGCGACGACGATGTCGCCGCCCACGCCGAGTGGGTGGCCGCCGCGATGACCCATCTCCGCGACCGTCTCGATGCCCGGGTGCGCACCGACCTCGATCAGATCCGGGCGGTGGCGCTGCTCGGTATCGAACCGGTCGCGCCCGTCGCGTCCACCCCGCCCCGCCCGCCGGTGCAGCTGCGACCGCAGACGGCGCGTCGCCGCGGGGCCGAGGATGCGCTGCTGGTTCTGTTCGGTGCGTCGGGTGGGGCCGCCCTGGGACGCCTGGTGGTGACACCGCTCGCGCAGGTCCACACCCTGCAGTGGATCACCATGCCGGTGGCCCTCGTGATCGGCGTGGTGATGGCGATCGGGGTGGTGCGGCTGCGCCGGGTCGCGGCACTGCGCACCGCGGTCCGCACCTGGACCACCGAGGCGGTCGGCGAGGCGCGGGCGACGATCGAGCACGACCTCCTCGACCGGATCACCGCTGCCGAACCCGTCGTCGCCGGACAGGTGACGCGACACTACGAGCGTCGGGCGCGCCTCCTCACCGAGGAGGTCGCGGCCGTCGACGCCCAGATCCGCGGTGTGCGGGCGGGTGGAACCGAACGGGCCGTCGCGACGTCCGAACACGGACGGGCAATCGGCGAAGGGAAGCAGTGATGATCGAGATCGGTGACGCGTTCGATCAGGGTGACGAGGCCGGGGTCGACGATCTCGACGACCATCTGGTCCACCCGGCGATGGCGACACACCCGGCCCACGACCCCCACGACAACCTGTGGATGGCCGACGGCGACCGGATCTGGGACCTCGGGCCCGCCGAGACCGACACCGACGCCGATGGTGTCGCCGACTCGCTCACGCGGATCGGACCCGACGGCATGACGGTCTACACCGACAGTGATCACGACGGTCAGATCGACGCGATCACCGAGGTCGATGCCGACGGGGGTTACGAATCGCGACGCCTCGACACCGCCACCGGCGAGTGGGTCCGCACCGACATCGGGCGCCTGCGATGACCGAGCGTGCGATCGCTCACCCGTTTGGCGAACGGCCTGCCTGAACCAGTAACCTGGGCGGACACCATGTCCGTCACCGGCGACGGACACTCCCGGCGGGGGCTGCGGACCCCACGCCGGACGGCCACGCAGGAGATGCACAGATGACCTCAGCGACCATCCCCGGTCTGGATCCCGACAACGCCCCCACCCGGCACGCCGAGCTCCTGGCCTGGGTCGCCGAGATCGCCGAGCTCACCCAGCCCGATCGCGTCGAGTGGTCCGACGGCAGCGACGAGGAGTGGACGCGGCTGACCGATCATCTCGTCGCCGCGGGCACCATCGTGAAGCTGAACGAGGAGAAGAAGCCCAACTCCTACCTCGCGACGTCCGATCCCGCCGACGTCGCCCGCGTCGAGTCGCGCACCTACATCTGTTCGAAGAACGAGATCGACGCCGGCCCCACCAACAACTGGGTCGACCCGTCCGAGATGCGCGCCACGATGACCGATCTGTACCGCGGCTGCATGCGCGGACGCACGATGTACGTCATCCCCTTCTGCATGGGCCCGCTCGGTGCCGACGACCCCAAGCTCGGTGTCGAGATCACCGACTCGGAGTACGTGGTCCTGTCGATGCGGATCATGACCCGCGTCGGCCCGCAGGTCGTGGAGCTGCTCGGCGAGGACCGCTTCTTCGTCAAGGCGCTGCACTCGCTCGGCGCGCCGCTGGCCGACGGCGAGGCCGACGTCCCGTGGCCCTGCAACACCACGAAGTACATCACCCACTTCCCCGAGGACCGCGAGATCTGGTCGTTCGGTTCGGGTTACGGCGGCAACGCGCTGCTGGGCAAGAAGTGCTACTCGCTGCGCATCGCCTCGGCCATGGCGCACGACGAGGGCTGGCTGGCCGAGCACATGCTGATCCTCAAGCTCATCAGCCCGGAGGAGAAGGCCTACTACTTCGCGGCGGCGTTCCCGAGCGCCTGCGGCAAGACCAACCTCGCGATGATCCAGCCGACCATCCCCGGCTGGCGCGCCGAGACCCTCGGCGACGACATCGCCTGGATGCGTTTCGGTGACGACGGCCGCCTCTACGCGGTGAACCCCGAGTTCGGGTTCTTCGGCGTGGCGCCGGGCACCAACTGGTCGTCGAACCCGAACGCGATGAAGACTGTCGAGGCCGGCAACACGATGTACACCAACGTCGCCCGCACCGACGACGGCGACATCTGGTGGGAGGGTCTCGAGGGCGAACACGATCACCTCGTCGACTGGCAGGGCAACGATTGGACCCCCGAGTCGGGAACGCCTGCCGCGCATCCGAACTCGCGCTACTGCACCCCGATGAGCCAGTGTCCCATCATGGCGCCGGAGTGGGACGACCCGCAGGGTGTGCCGATCTCGGGCATCCTGTTCGGCGGTCGTCGCAAGACCACCGTCCCGCTGGTGACCGAGGCCCGTAGCTGGCAGCACGGCGTGTTCATGGGCGCGACTGTCGGCTCCGAGCAGACCGCCGCCGCCGAGGGCACGGTCGGCACCATCCGCCGCGACCCGATGGCCATGCTGCCGTTCCTCGGCTACAACGTGGGCGACTACCTGCAGCACTGGATCGACCTCGGCAAGAACGCCGACGAGTCGAAGCTGCCGAAGGTGTTCTACGTCAACTGGTTCCGTCGTGGCGACGACAAGCGCTTCCTGTGGCCCGGATTCGGCGAGAACAGCCGCGTGCTGAAGTGGATCGTGGAGCGCATCGAGGGCACCGCCGACGGCGTCGAGACCCCCATCGGCATCGTCGCGACACCGGAGGCGCTCGATCTCGACGGCCTCGACGCGTCGCCCGCCGACGTCGCGGAGTCGCTCGCGGTGGACCTCGACGAGTGGCGCGGTGAGATCCCGTCGATCGAGGAGTGGTTCGAGTTCGTCGGTGAGAAGCTCCCGACCGGGATCGCCGACGAGTTCGCCGCACTCAAGCAGCGTCTGAGCTGAACGCGACGAACATCACCGGACGCACCCGGACCGGTCACTTTCCGATCTCGCATCGCCGCTTTGCGGTACTTGGTCTGGTGCGGGTTCCGACGGTGCCGGTAGCATCCCGCCTCATGGGTCTCAGTCGCTCCGGCGCGCGTCGTTCCTCTCTCGGTGTCCTCCTCCTGAGCTGCGCGCTCGCGGTCGGCACCGTCGTGTCGGCACCGTCGTCGGCCGCTCCGGGGCTGCGGGGGCCGTCGGCGCGCTACGTGGACACGATGACCGTGCCCGACAACTTCATCCCGTTCCCCGCCCGTTTCGGCGGACTGTCGGGCATCGACAACATCGGTGGCGGCAACTACGTCGCGGTCAGCGACGACAAGGTCCAGTACGGCGCCACCCGGTACTACCAGTTCGGTCTGCCGATCACCTCCGACGGCATGTTCGCCTCGGCCACCCCGCAGATCAACGGCGGCGGCACCATCCTCGGGCCCGGCAACGTGCCGATCCTGCCCGGCGGCGCCGACCTCGAGGGCATCCGCAAGCTCGGTGGCAACTACGTCGTGTCCAGCGAGGGCGCACGTCCGTTCGTCCGGGTGATCACCCCGCCCGGGCTGTTCGTGCGTGATCTGCCGATCCCGCGTGCCTACCTCCCGGGCCGGTCGTCGGGCCTGGCCGTCAACGACGGTTTCGAGGGCCTCGCGGTCACCCCGGGCGGTTCGATCGCCCTGATGACCGAGCAGGCCCTGCGCCAGGACGGTCCCGCCCCCACCAAGGCCGCGGGCACCCGCTCACGGCTGCTGGTCTACGGCGCCCGAGGCGGCACCAACGAGTACGTGTACCGCACCGATCCGCTCGCGCGGAATGCGAGCAACCGTGCGAGCAAGGGCGTCTCGGAGATCCTCGCCGTCAACGCCACCGACTTCCTCGTCCTCGAGCGCGGATTCGATCCCGCGACCGGCCGCAACGACATCAAGGTCTTCTTCTCCACCACCCGCGGCGCCACCTCGGTGACCGGGGTGAACCGCCTCTCGGGTCGCGAGACGGTGATGCCCAAGACGCTGGTCTACGACTTCGCGTCGGTGCCGCTGCTGCGCCCGGACAACGTCGAGGGAATGGCCTTCGGACCGCGACTGTCCGACAACCGTCGCGCGCTGATCCTCATCAGCGACGACAACTTCAACAACCCGACCCAGCACACCAAGCTGCACCTGCTGGCGCTGCGCTTCTAGGTCACTCCTCCGCCCACCCCCGTCCGCCGTGGATGATGGTGGGGGAAAAGATCAGGGACTGCCCCGATGACGACGGTGACCGTCGCGGGCGATCATCTCGTGTGAGCACAGGCCACACGGGTGCCCCGGTCGGAAGGCGGACATGAGCGTTTCAGCAGCAGAACAGTCGACGAGTGCGGAGATCGCGGCGCGCGCAACCGATGTGACCAAGACCTACGGGTCGGGTGACACCACGGTCGAGGCCCTGCGCGGCGTCTCGTTGTCGTTCCGCTCGGGGGAGTTCACCGCGATCATGGGTCCGTCGGGTTCGGGCAAATCGACCCTGATGCACTGCCTCGCCGGCCTCGATTCGGTGAGCGGCGGGTCGGTCACCATCGGTGACACCGATCTCACCTCGCTGGGCGACAAGGAGATGACCCGGTTGCGTCGCGACCGCATCGGGTTCGTCTTCCAGTCCTACAACCTCGTGCCCACCCTCACCGCACGCGAGAACATCACCCTGCCGCTCGACATCGCCGGCCGCACCCCCGATCAGCAATGGTTCGACACCGTCGTCGACCGCCTCGGCATCGGTGAGCGCCTCGGTCACCGCCCCAGTGAGCTGTCCGGCGGCCAGCAGCAGCGGGTGGCCTGTGCCCGCGCCCTGGTCGGGCAGCCCGCGATCATCTTCGGCGACGAACCGACCGGCAACCTCGACTCCCGGTCCTCGGGTGAGGTGATGAGCATCCTGCGTGCCGCGGTCGACGAGTTCGGTCAGACCGTCGTCATAGTCACCCACGACCCGCGTGCCGCGAGCTGGGCCGACCGGGTGGTGTTCCTCGCCGACGGCCGCATCGTCGAGGAGCTGCACAAGCCGTCGGCCGACGACGTGTACGCCTACATGAAGAACCTCGACGCATGAGTTCGGCGTCCACCATGCGCCGGGTCTCACTGCGAAACCTGGCCGCGCACAAGGTCCGACTCGTGCTCACGGTCCTCTCGGTGGTGCTCGGCACCTCGTTCGTGGCGGGGTCGATCATCTTCACCGGGACCATCTCGACGGCGTTCGACAACATCTTCGACAAGGTGGCGCTCGGGGTCGACACCCGACTGAGCCCGGCCGAGTCGAGGGCGTCGGGGGTCGACACCGCGGTGCTCGACCGCCTCGAGGCCGAGAAGTCGCAGCTGGGCATCGCCAAGATCGTCCCGCGTTACTCGGCCACGGTCACCATCGCCAAGGCCGACGGCACCGCCCTGCAGACCGGTGGCGCACCCAGTGTCGGGACGGCGTTCACGCCGCCCGCCGAGGCGTTGTCGACGACGGAGTCGATGCTCGAACCCGGCGGTCGCGCGCCGGTCGGGACCGGTGAGATCGCGCTCAACGCCAGTGCGGCGAAGGAGGCCGGCCTCTCGGTCGGGTCGACCACGACGCTGGTGGTGAGCCGCGGTGCGGCCACGCCGATGAAGGTCACCGTGGTCGGCATCGTCGACCTCCCCCAGGACACCGGCGGGTACGTCAACGTCCAGGTGGAGGAATCGGTTGCCCGGCAACTGTTCTCCGCCGACGACCGGCCCGCGTTCATCGAGATGGCGGCGGTACCGGGGGTGAGTGCGCAGACGCTCACCGACCGGGTGCAGGCCGCGTTCGGCGACGACTACAAGGCCCAGACCGGCGCCCAGGTACGGCAGGAGGAGAAGGACCGGGTCAACCAGTTCCTCGACGTCTTCAACTACATCCTGTTGGCGTTCGCGGCGATCGGGCTCATCGTCGGCACGTTCATCATCTACAACACCTTCGCGATGATCATCGCCCAGCGGGTGAAGGAGCTCGCGCTGCTGCGCGCCATCGGCGCCGGACGCGGACAGATCACCCGGTCGGTGTTGCTCGAGGCGTTCGTGGTCGGATTGTTCGGCGGCCTCGTGGGGCTCGGTGTCGGTGTCGGGTTGGCGGCGATCCTCAAGGCGGTCACGACCTCCACCTCGGGACTGCCCAGTGCGCCCTTGGAACTCACGCCGAGCGCGGTGATCGCCTGCATGGCCGTGGGCATCGTCGTGACGATGATCAGCGCCTACGCCCCGGCGCGGCGTGCGGGTCAGGTGTCCCCGGTGGAGGCGATGCGCGAGAGCGCCACCGACGGCGCCTCGTCGCTGAGGCGGCGCACCCTCGCCGGCGCGATCCTCGGCGTCGTCGGTGTCGCGGTCATCGGCATCGGCACCTCCGGACAGGGAGCGAAGTACGCGTCGACCGTCGGTGGCGGCGCACTCCTCATGATCATCGCGGTCGTGTTGTTCGCCCCGGCGCTGTCGCGGCCGCTCGTCGGCGCACTCGGCCGGGTGCTCGGTGCTCCGTTCGGCAAGATCGGTCGGCTCGCCCGAACCAACGCGGTGCGCAATCCGAGACGCACGGCGGCAACGGCTTTCGCGCTCACCCTCGGACTGATGCTCGTCGCGGTGGTCGGCACGTTCGGGTCGAGTCTGAAGGGGTCGATCGACACCGCCATCAACAAGAACCTGTCGGCGGATCTCGTGCTGGCCACGTCGGATCAGGGTGCGCTGCCGACGTCGGTGGTCACCGCGGCCGGCAAGGCGCAGGGCGTGGGCACCGCGGTGTCGTTCCGCATCGTCGCCGCCAAGGTCGACGGTCAGGCGGTCAGCGGCATCTCGCCCACCGGTGACCTCGGTGCGGTCACGCCGTACGAGATGCTCGACGGCGCGTCGAAATCGATCCCGTCCGACGGGATGATCATCTCGGAGAAGACCAGTGAGTCGAAGGGCTGGAAACGCGGCCAGGTGCTGACGTTCACCGGTTACGACGGCGCCACGGTGCCGGTCACGGTGTCCGGCATCTACAAGGACTCACAGATCCTCGACCCCTGGCAGATGGGGGAGGGGGCCTACGAGAAGCTGGTGCCCGCCGGATATCGATCGGATCTGTTGGTGCTGGTGAAGGCCGCGCCGGGGGAATCGGTCGATGCGCTGCGCACCGAGTTGACCGCCGCCACCAAGGATTTCCTGACGGTGCAGGTCGAGGACCGTGCGCAGTTCGTCGGGCAGGCGTCGTCGCAGATCGACCAGATGTTGGCCGTGCTCTACGGCATGCTCGGGTTGGCGCTGGTGATCGCGGTGCTCGGCATCATCAACACGTTGGCGTTGTCGGTGATCGAGCGCAAACGCGAGATCGGGATGCTCCGCGCGATCGGCATGGCCCGCGCCCAGGTCCGCCGGACCATCTACGTCGAGTCGGTCCTGATCGCCATCTTCGGTGCCGTGCTGGGCGTCATCCTCGGCAGCGGTATCGGCATCGCCCTGGTGCGCACGTTCCGCGATCTCGGGATCACCACCGCCGTGCTGCCGTACGGCCTGATCGGGATCACGCTGGTGGCGGCCGCGTTCGTCGGCGTGCTGGCCGCGCTGTGGCCGGCCGTGCGCGCCGCGCGGACCAACCCCCTCGAGGCCATCACCGACGCGTAGGCGTCACGGTCGCAGGATCACGCAGCTGCTGGTGGCCGAGGCGAGCAATCGGTCGTCGCCGTCGCGGATCTCGGCCTGCGCGAGCGCGGTTCGGCGCCCGGCGTGGACGACCGTTCCGGTGCAGGTGATCTCGCCGGTGTCGGCGCGCACGCCGCGCAGGTACTTCACCGACAGGTCGAGGCTGGTGTAGCCGACCCCCTCGTCGAGCACGGTCTGCACCGCGCAGCCCGCGGCGGAGTCGAGCAGGGTGGCGAGGATGCCGCCGTGCACCGAGCCGATCGGGTTGTAGTGGTATTCGGCGGGCTGCAGCGCGAAGACGACGCGACCGGACTCGGCCGAGACGAGGGTGGCGCCGGTCAGGTGCATGATCGGCGGCGCGGGCACCTCGCCGGCGGCGAGCGCGCGGATGAACTCGAGGCCGGTGCGGCCCTGCGCGGCCGACGCCGTGGCCATCGGGTCGTCCCAGGTGACGGTGCGGGTGCGGTCGGTCATGTGTGGTCCTCGGGGGTCTCGGTGTCGGGTGCAGGGCCCGCGGCGAGCGCGGTCTCGTGTCGGGGAACGAGATGGTCATCGGTGCAGCGCATCTCGGCGTGCACGGTCGCGCCGCAGTCGCGGTGCACGGTGTGCAGCGGGGGTCCGGGCTCGGGTGCCTCCCATCGGTCGCCCCAGTCACGTAGGGCGGTGAGCACCACGCGGAGTTCACCGCCCTTGGCGGTGAGTCGGTACTCCTGCCGTTCCCGTTGTCCCGGCTCGCGATAGGGACGGCGTTCGAGGATCCCGGCCGCGGCCAGCTCTCCCAGCCGCTTCGCCGCGGCCGATTCCGACACCCCGACCCGCTCGGCGAAGTCGTCGAAACGTCGGGTGCCGAAGAACGCCTCGCGGAGCAGCAGCAGCGAGATCCGGTTGCCGATCACCTCGAGGGCGCGGGCGATCGAGCAGTTCGCGTTCGTGAGCGTCCACTCCCCACGGTCGGGGAGCAGCTCGGGCGGCGGATGGGTGGCCATCGGGCCAGGCTAACACCCCTGGCTTTTCTGTCGAGAAGTCAGTCGATGGGGGCACACTGGTGGCCGTGACTTCTGATGACAGCACCCCTTCGGAGACGATCACCCCCTTCCGCGTCGAGGTGGCGCAGGCGCAGCTCGACGATCTCGCCGATCGCCTCGCCCGCACCCGGTGGGCCGAGCCGGAGACCGTCGACGACATCTCCCAGGGGGTGCGGGAGGAGTTCCTGCGTTCGCTGGTCGCGCACTGGGCCGACGGCTACGACTGGCGTCGACTCGAGCGCCGTCTCAACGACCTGCCGCAGTTCCGGGTCGAACTCGACGGCGGAGGCCCGGACAGCCTGCGGGTCCACGTGATCCACGTGCGGTCGTCGCGGCCCGACGCCACGCCGCTGCTGTTGACGCACGGGTGGCCGGGCTCGGTGTGCGAGTTCCTCGACGTGATCGCGCCCCTGACCGAGCCGGGAGCCGACGAACCGGCCTTCCACGTCGTGATCCCGGCCCTGCCGGGCTTCGGGTTCAGTGACAAACCGAGGTCGCCGGGCTGGGGGATCGAGCGGATCGCCGACGCCTGGGCGCAACTCATGGCGCGTCTCGGCTACGAGCGGTACGTCGCGCAGGGCGGCGACTGGGGGTCGATCGTGACGAGCAGTCTCGCCGAACGCGACGCCGAGCACGTGATGGGCATCCACCTGAACATGCCCCTCGCCCCGCCGGATCGTGATGACGAGCCGACTGCGCAGGAGGCGCAGATCCTCGCCGAGTCGGCCGAGCACCGGCGTCAGCGCACCGGGTACCAGAACCAGCAGTCGACCCGGCCGCAGACACTGGGATACGGCCTGGTCGATTCCCCGGTCGGGCAGGCGGCGTGGATCGTCGAGAAGTTCTGGGAGTGGACCGATCACGACGGCGACCTGACGTCGATCCTCGACCACGATCAGCTGCTCGACGCGGTGATGATGTACTGGCTGCCCGCCGCGGGTGCGTCGTCGGCGCGGATCTACTGGGAGGCCGCCCACAATCCGACGTGGCCGAACATCACCGTGCCGGTGGGCATCTCCATGTTCCCGAAGGAGATCTTCCGGACCTCACGGCGGTGGGCGGCGAAGCGGTACCCGACCCTGGGTTACTTCCACGAGGTCGATCGTGGTGGCCACTTCGCCGCCCTCGAACAGCCCGAGCTCTTCGTGTCCGAGGTCCGGGCGTGGTTCGTGACGCTGAGAACGGTTCAGCCGGTGTAGGTCTGGGTGCCGGTCGCCAGCCAGGTGGTGGTGAAGCCGTTGCCCGTGGCGTTGGGCGCCGATGTCTGCGTCTCCTGTGTGCCCTGACCGTCGACGATGTCGATCGACTGGCTCGAGGTGAGTGCCGGCGAGGCCCCGTTGACGGTGATGCCGCGGAAGGTCACCGACCCCCAGTTCGGCGCTGTCGAGATGTAGCCGTTGACGTCGGTGTCCTCCTGGATCCATTCGGCCGAGGCGCCCGGGCCGGTGTAGGCGGCGGTCTTGCTCGCGGTCTGGCCGGTGGTGGTGTCGGTGAGCGTCATCAACGAGGTGGTGCCGTTGGTGACCACCGACGCGGTGATGGCGTCGCCGGGGGAGATCGGGAAGCGGCTGAACCGGGTCTCGGGGGCGGGGTCGCTGGGCGTGATCACCTCCCACCACGCGTAGTACGAGACCTTGCCGTTGACGACGTCGGCCTCGGTGCCGGTCTGGGTGAGGTAGCTGTTGGCGGCGCCGTCGACGCCGACCCACGTCGAGGAGTAGCCGGGGTAGGTGGTCGACGTCTTGGGGACCGTCCACGACGCCGTCGAGCTCTTGAACTGCCCCGCCGACCCGGTCTGGGCGTAGCCCGCCCAGTTCGTCGAGGTGCTGCCGGCGGCGACGCGGCTGGTCTTCGATCCGCGCGGCTTGCGGCCGACGAGGGGATGCCCGTGGATGCCGGTGGATGCGGAGATGGCGCTCGTGGTGGCGGGAACGTCGACGCTCGCCGCGACGGCCACGGTCGGGACGACCGCGGACGTGGCCAGGGCGGCGAGGGTGACGGCGAGATGGCGGCGCATGGGGATCCCTACTGTTAGTTGCCGGTGATAACCGAATGAGTGAGACCACCTGATCAGAGTTCTGCCCGGTTGGCGTGGTGAAGACCGATTTGTCGTGGTCGTACGCCGAAAAGGCCGTGTTCGGCGGGTGGGCGCCCGGCGCCAGGCAGACTGGTGGGCGACCCGGCAGGACGTCGGTGGGACGAGAGAGGCTGCGAGATGACCGAACGACCCGGTGGCGAGCATGATCCCGGAGCGGACGATCAGTGGCGCCCGGTCGACCCGGTGGGCGGCAACCCGCCCACGCAGGCCTTCGACCCCGCCCAGGGCCCGTATCCGCAGGATCCGTACGCGCAACCCCAGTACGGGCAGCAGCCGCCCTACGGCGAGCCCCAGTACGGCACCGCTCAGTACGGGCAGACCCCGTACGGGCAGACCCCTTACGGCCAGGCGCAGTACGACCAGACCCAGTACGGCCAGCCGCAGTACACCCAGCCGGGGTACGGCCAGGATCCGTATGCCCAGCCCCAGTACGGCGGGACCCAATACGGCGGGACACCGCCCGGCGGTGGCAACACGAACCGGACGCTGTGGTTGATCGCGGCCGTGGTGGCCCTGCTCGTGGTGGTGGCACTGGTGGCCGGCTACTTCCTGGTGAGCAACAGCGGCGATGACAGCGACAACGGTCTGGCGGCGTCGAGCAGCACGTCGGTCACCGCGCCGGACGATTCGCTGATCCCCGATCTCCCCGGCGGCGCGATCCCCACCGAGGAACCGCCGACGTCGGCGACGCCGACCGCGGGGCAGATCCTGTACCAGATCACGGGCAACGGCCAGGTTCTCGGACTGACCTACTCGGCGGGCCAGACCTTCAAGATCACACCGCGACTCATCACCCCGCCGTGGTCGGTGGCCGTCGATGTGGAGGTGACACCGTCGTTGACGGCGGTCGTCCTCCAGGGTCAGCTGACGTGCACGATCAGCCGCGACGGCAAGGTGCTGAACACCTCGACATCGTCGACCGGCTTGTTGCGCTGTGAGGCGCCAGCGGGCTGATCGGCGCGCTTGCTCGTCGCGCCGAACCGGTTGCGCGCGAAATGCATTGAGTTGCGACTGTTGTCCACAGGACTCGCGATCGACGTGGCGATTGTCGGTGGGTGCAGATACAATAGAACACATGAACGACGGGGATGGAGACGCGACAATGGTTGCGCTGCAATCATTCCTGTCTTTACTCCCCGAGCTTCCCGCTGCCGGCGACGAGGCGGCCGCGATCGATCGCATCTCGGTACTCGAGGCGATCAAGGCGGGTTGCGCTGCGGCGCAGGCGGTCGAGACGATGCGACTCGAGGAACTCCGCGTCGAATCCGAGTCCGCCGTCGGCGTACCGAAGGCCCGCCAGGGTCGTGGGTTGGCCGCCGAGGTCGCACTCGCACGCAAAGCGTCCGGCTCTGCTGGTGGTCGGCACCTCGGGTTCGCGCGTGCGTTGATGCACGAGATGCCGCACACGCGTGCGGCGTTGGCGTCCGGTGCGCTGACCGAATGGCGGGCGACGATCCTCGTGCGGGAGACCGCGCACCTCACCCCGCATGATCGCGGAGAGATCGACCGCCGCATGTGCGCCGATGTGTCGGTGCTGGAGGGCGTCGGGGACCGCGCGTTGGATGCCGAGGTGAAGCGGATCGCCTACGAGCTCGATCCGCAGGCCGTGGTGGACCGGCACGCTCATGCGGTGAAGGATCGCCGCGTGTCGACCCGGCCGGCCCCAGATGGGATGGTGCGGCTGTCGGCGTTGTTGCCGTTGGTGTCCGGGATCTCGGTGTACGCGGCGCTGAAGAAGCAGGCCGATGCCACCGTCGGTGGTGATGACCGGACCCACGCGCAGGTGATGGCCGACGCCCTCGTCGAACGGGTCACCGGCGCCGCGACAGCAGACGCTCTGCCGGTGGCGGTGAACGTCGTGATGTCCGACGAGGTCTTGGCCGGGAACGGCAGTGCGGCAGCCCATGTGACCGGTTACGGCCCGATCCCCGCCGACACCGCCCGCGCGATGGTGGCCACCTCCCTCGACGCCGACGCGGCCACCACCCTGCGCCGGGTCTACAAGGCCCCGACGAGCGGCGCGCTGATCGCGATGGACTCCACCGCACGCCTCTTTCCGACCGGATTGAAACACTTCCTCGACCTGCGCGACGGGTCGTGCCGCATCCCGTACTGCGATGCCCCGATTGCCGAGTACGACCACGCCGATCCCCATGCGCGGGGCGGTGCCACCTCAGCCGCCAACGGCGGCGGAATGTGCCTGGCCCACAACCGCGCCAAACAGAACCCCGGCTGGCGGATGACTACCGCCGACCACACCGACACCGGCCGCCACACCGCGACGATCACGACACCCACCGGACGCACTCATGTCTCGCGCGCACCGGCGCCCCCGGGTCACCACGACGAAACCGTCAGTCTCGTCGAACGACAACTCCGGTCGCTACTGGACGCCGCCTGAGCGGAACACCAGTACGAGGTTGCTGCCCAACAGTTCTCGGAGAACGGGTACGCGCATCACCCACCAGGACCAGCGGGGAAGGTAACGGGGAAATGAGGCGACGAGGGTAGCGGTGTCGGTGGGAACGTTTGCGGCCCAGCGGAGTCCGTCGGATGCGGTGACACGGAAGAGACTGGTGCCGTAGAGGTTCTTCGGTGGGTGGCCATGACGGCGGGTGTACATGCGGGCAGCGCGGGCGCCGCCGAGGTAGTGGGTGAGACCCATCTCGTGGCCACCGAACGGGCCGTACCAGAGGGTGTAGCTGAGGATCACGGTGCCGCCGGGTCGGGTGACGCGCAGCATCTCGGTGCCCATGCGCCACGGATCGCGGACGTGTTCGGCGACGTTGGAGGAGAAGCAGACGTCGAACGCACCGTCGGCGAAGGGCAGGTCCATCCCCGAGGCGCGGACGGTCGCGCGGTGCGGGAGCGCGGCGGCGTGCAGTTCGGCGGGGTCGGGCTCGGCGCTCACGTAGCGCGCGCCGAAGGCGCGGAACCCGTCGGCGAAGTAACCGGGTCCGCCACCGACGTCGAGGATCACCGCACCGTCGAGGTCGCCGTGGTGATCGGCCACGAGGTCCACCGAGTCACGGGCCAACGCCGAGTAGAAGCGGTCGGGGTCGGTCTGCTCGTAGCGGAAGTCGTTCAGCAACCCGGCGGCGCGACGCAGCGTGGCGCGACGGGCGAACGGGGACCGGGGCGGGGCGGACACGTCAGAACCCTAACGACCGATACCCTCGCAGACGTGTCGAGCCACACCGCGTCCTCCCGGGACCTCCCCGCAGAGGTGCTGCTGCTGTGCTGGCGCGACAGCGATCACCCGCAGGGCGGCGGCAGCGAGCGCTACCTCGAACGCGTCGGGGCGGAGTTCGCGCGACGCGGCGTGCGGGTCACGCTGCGCACCGCCGGATACCCGGGCGCCGCGCGTACCGAGGTCCGCGACGGCATCACCATCTCGCGCGGCGGGGGCCGGTTGTCGGTCTACCCGCGTGCGCTCGGTGCGATGGTCGCCGGGCGTCTCGGTCTCGGGCCCCTCGCGGGCCTGGCGCCGGACGCCGTCATCGACACCCAGAACGGCATCCCCTTCTTCGCCGCCGCCGTCACGCGTGCACCGGTCGTCGTCCTGGTCCACCACTGTCATCGCGCGCAGTGGCCGGTGGCCGGTCGGCTGCTCGGGACGATCGGCTGGCTCATCGAGTCGCGGATCTCGCCACGAGTGCACCGGCGCAGGCAGTACCTCACCGTCTCCGATCCCTCGGCCGGGGATCTGCACGCCCTGGGCGTCGAGTCCGAGCGGGTGGCCATAGTGCGGGCGGGAGCAGATCCTTTGCCGCCCACCACGCCACTGCCCGTCGACGCCGACCAGCATCGCCTCGTGGTGCTGTCACGTCTGGTGCCGCACAAGCAGATCGAGGACGCCCTCGAGGTGGTCGCGCACCTGCGCGCCCGCGACGTCGCGGTGCACCTCGACGTCGTCGGTGACGGCTGGTGGGGAGATCGACTGCGCGAGAAGGCCGGCGAGCTCGACATCGTCGACCACGTCACCTTCCACGGCCACGTCGACGAGGCGACCAAACACCAACTGCTGGCCCGCGCCGAGATCCATCTCATGCCCTCACGCACCGAGGGCTGGGGCCTCGCGGTCATCGAGGCGGCCCAGCACGCCGTGCCCACCATCGGCTATCGCACGTCGCGAGGGCTCACCGACTCGGTGATCGACGGTGTCACCGGCCTCCTGGTGGACGGCGGTGAGGCCGAACGGTCGACCGAACTCGCCGGTGCCGCAGCAGTATTGCTCGCCGACCCCGATCGGCGCCGCACACTGGGCGAGGCGGGGCGTCAGCGGGTGTCGGGCTGGACCTGGTCGGCCACGGCCGACGCCGTCGGTGCCGTGGTGTCGGCGGCAGCATCGGGCAGGTATATCGCCGGGCCGGTGGTGAGCCCGAAGCTGGGGACGTCGGCCAGCGAGACCGTCGCCTCGTAGGTCCGCTGGTAGCCGGTGGAACTGATCCGCCAGCCGTCGTCGGTGCGCCGGTAGGTGTCGGTGTAGACCGCGGCGCCGAACAGCATGAACTGTGCACCCGCGGCGATCACCCGGTCCTGGAGGTACCAGTGCCCGGTCGCGGTGTCGCCGCCGGGATCGATGTCGATCTCGGGATGTCCCACGTGGTGTTCGGTGATGATCTCGGCGGTGCCCAGGGAGGTGCGCATGAAGTCGACGAGCCGCTCGCGGGTGTCGAAGGACAGCGAAGCCCCGTACGCGCCGGTCACGTCCTCGGTGAGCGTGGCCTCGAACTCGTCCCAGCGCTTGGTGTCGAGTGTGCGCAGGTAGCGGTACTTCAGCCTGCAGATCGCGGCGACGTCGGCGGCGGTGTCGGTGCTCTCCATGCTCCCCATGAGAACAGCCGCCGCCCCCGTCCCGCGGCCACTCCGCCGAACCCGACCCCGCCGACGATGACCGCGAGCCACACGAGATGCGCCGCCCACGACAGCACCCGGTCGACGGTCGACGCACGCACGACGACGGGGTCGACCACGCGATACAGGGTGAGAAGGTCGCCGCGATAGACCACCGGCAGCGTCGTCAGCGTCGCGGAGGGCGTGTGCGGTCCGACCGATTCGACGAGCACCCAGCCGACCCCGAGCCGCGCCAGCTCGGCCGGGGGCTCACCCCGGGCGAGGATCGCCTCGGCGCGGGCGGCCCGCGAGTCGGGAGCGGTGTCGACCGCTCGCCCGTCGACGAACAACTCCCCGGTCGCGAGCACCGGTGCGCGCAGCAGGCGGGCGGTGGGGTCGAGTGACACGACACCGTCGGTGAACGCGTACCGCCGATTCGACCCGGTCGGCAGCACGACGACGTCGCCGGCATCGGCGGGCACCAGCGCGGCGACCTCGGCGAAGTCGCTCGGCAACGACACCGTGCGCACCTCACCCCCCACGCCGGCGGCGAGGTCGGGCAGCGGCGCGACCACGAGCAGTGCGACGCACGCCGCGGCCAGCCCTCGGGGCACGAATCGACCTATCACCTGCACCGCGGCGGCCGCGGCGATCGCGTAGAACGGGACCACCAGGGCGACGAACTTCGAGGTGTCGCGCAGCAGACCGGCGCCCGGGACGGTGTCGACGAGTCCGCGCAGCACCGCCTGACCGGGCGTGGTGGCCGCGAGCGTGACGAGTACGAGCGCCGCCACCGCGACGGCCGCGGTGACGCCGATCAGCCGGACCCGACGCCACCGGCGCCGCAGCGCGACACACCCGATCGCCACGACGGCCAGCAGGCACAGGGTCGCGATGAGGGCCCACACCCCGGTGCGGCTCGCCGGCACCGCGTCGGCGTTCCAGATGCCACCCAGACCGGCGAGCGTCCCGAGGGTTCCCAGCCCGGTCTCCGCGCGCGCGGCGAACGCGGCGACGGCCGCGGTGTCGGAGGTGGCCGGCGCGGTCGACAATGCTGCGGCCACCGTCCACGGCAGGCTCGTCACGATCCCGATTACCGCGACCCCGACCACCGCACGGGGCCGTGGGACCACCACGGCGAGGGCGACGACGACGGCGAACATCCAGCCCGTCGGGGTGATGCCCGCGACGGCGACCCACGCGGCGAGACGCGCCCACGTCCGACCGTCGGGGCGGCGACGGCAGTCCTCGGCCGCCAGGATCACCCACCCGAGCGCGGCGTAACCCAGCAGCAGGCTCCACTGACCCTGCAGAAGGCGTTCGGCGACAAAGGGATTCCAGATGCCGATCGCCGCGCCGGCGAGGAGTCCCGGTGTCCGCGCGGCGGGCACGACCCGCCCCGCGAGTCGCCCGAACCCGACACCGGCGAGAACCAGCGCGGCGAACGTGAGCGTGGTGACGACCACGGAGCCATCCAGCACACGGCTCGCGACCGCGATCAACCAGTCCTGCGGAACCGCTCGCGCAGGTGCGTCACCGAGCCCCAGCGCGGTGTCGGTGACGAAGCTCCGCGGCGTCGATACCGCGTCGCGGTAGAGCAGGTCGCCCCCCGCGAACAGCGGCGCGACGATCAGCGCCGAGAGTCCCGCGCTCGTGAGCCACAGCGTCGCCCGAGCTCCGCCGCGGTTCATGGGTCACGACACTAGTGACCGCCGGTCGCGCACTGCACCGCAGCCACGATGGCCGCGTCGCCGCGCACCAGGCCGAGCAGCAGCTTCTGCTGGGCGTAGTTCGACTTCTGGTAGTCGGCACTCGACAGCCCGCGGACCAGCAGCGTCGCGGTCGAGATGTGCCCGGCAGGGGTTCGGAACTCGAAGTTGTCGGTGAGCACCGAGTTGTTCGGCGCGAAGAGGCTCCCACCCTTGAAGCCGAGCACCGAGCCGTCCGGCTGGGGCCCCTGGTATTCGAGGATCGACCGTGCGAGTGGGGCTCCGGGACCGAACGACCCGTCGGCGATGGCGCCGATGAGCCGGTTGAGGCCACGGGCGGGCTGCGAGTACGAGCGGTCGACCTGGGCGCTGGTCGTGAGGGCGGTGAGACGCGGCGCCGCGGCGAACACGGCTGCGCGATAGCGGGCGTCGTCGTGGTATCTGCGCGCGGCGGCCTGCTGGCGTGCCTGCGTCGTCAGCGTCGGGTCGATCAGCCTGAGGTAGAGCGCTGCATTGAGCGGCGGGAGCCCGGTCAGCCCGTACTGCCGCATGACCGCGTCGAAACCGGCGTCACCGAGGACCGATCGCAGGGTGTCGGGGGCCGCCGAGTCGGAGAAGCGGATCATCACGTCGGCGAGCTGGGCCAGGCTCACCCGCAGCGACGCCGGGCGCGCGGAACCGGGGGCCCCGGTCAGCGGTGGGAGCTTCAGGTACTCCAGTGCCTTGACGTGGGCGCCGCCGTCGATCGGCAGGTACCAGCGTTCCCACTCGTTCACGCTGACGGTCTGCGTCGGGGTGATCCGGCCCGATGCGACGGCGCGCGCGTAGACGGCGAGGTTGATGAGCTTGGATGCCGACGCCGTCGGGTACGCACGATCGGCGTTGTGCGAAACGGTCACGCGCCCGCCGTCGGTGACCACGAGCCCGTAGTCCTTCGGGTGCGCGGCCAGGTAGCCGATCCAGCCCTGCTCGGTGGACGTGTCGGCGGCCGGGGGCGGGGGACACGGGGCGGCCGAGGCGGGACCCACGCTCGTGGGGGCGACGAGCGCGACCGCTGCCATGAGCAGACCGGTGAGGAACGACGCAGTGCGGCGTGACATGGACCAGATCGTAAACGATGCGAACGACCTGGGTGAAGCATGACGGCTGACACACTCGACCGGTGACGACAGGGTCGATGGCGCGATCGGTGGGCCTGGTGGCCGTGGGCAGCATGGTCGCCAACGTGTGCGCCTACTTCGTGCACCTGCCCGCCAGCGCGTGGCTGTCGACCGACGCCTACGGCGAGTTCGCCGTGCTGCTGCAGGCGACCCTGGTGCTCGGCGTCCCGGCGCTCGCGGTGCAGGCCGTGACCGCGCGGGAAGTGGTCGCGGGGCGGCCGATCGGATCGTTGGTCCGGCTCGGCGGGATCACCGCGGCCGCGGTCGCCATGCTCGCCGCGATCGCGGTGTGGCCGTTCACGGTGTTCGCCCACACGGGCGCCGTGGCGACCGCGGCGGCGTTCACGGTGGCGCCGCTGTTGGTGCTCATCGCCGTCGGGCAGGGCATCATCCAGGGCCGCACCGAGTTCCGTCGACTCGCCTGGGTGATCGGGACGGTCGGGGTGGCCCGGACGGTGCCGCCGTTCGTGGCGCTCGCGTTCGGTGGCGGTCCGGCCTCGGCGTTGGTGGCGACGATGGCCGGTGCCGTGGCGGCCGCGGTGCTGGTCGCGTGGCAGGCCCGCCTCGTCGCGCCCGAGGCCGGCTCGATGTCGCTGCCGCGGCTGTCGCCGGCGAGTGTGCTGCAGGCGTCACAGGTGCAGCTGGTCTTGATCTCCGCGACGTCGGTGGACCTGTTGTTGGCACGAGCGGTGTTGGGCGAGAGTGATTCCGGGGTCTACGCGCTGGGGACGGTGGCGAGCAAGGTCGCGTTCTGGCTACCCCAGGCGGTGGGTCTCGTCGTCTTCCCACGCCTTGCCGACGCCCAGCGCTCGGCGGCGACCTTGCGGACGGCGATCATGGTCCTGGTGGGGCTGTCGGCGGCGACCACGCTCGCGTCGGTGGCGGGCGGCCCGCTGGTGCCGATCGTGATCGGCGAGGACTATCGGCCCGTCGCCGGTCTGCTGTGGCTGTTCGCGATCACCGGCGGCGCACTGGCCGTGCTGCAGGTCGCACTGCTCGCGGCCATCGCGCGGCACCGCACCCGGATCGCCGCGGTGCCGTGGGTGGTGCTCGCGGTCGAGGTCGTCCTGATCCTGACCTGCGCGACGTCGGTGGCCGGGCTCGCGGTGATCGCGGCGGGATCCGCGGTCGTCGCCGCGGCACTCACGGTCACGGTGTTGTCGCGCGACGACACCGTCAGGCCGTGACCGCGGCGAGCATCGACAGCTTCTGGTGGCTCTCGCTGCCGGGGGTGGCGGTGTAGACCAGCAGCAGCAGTCCCTGGTCGGGTTCGGTGAGCGTCTGGCAGTTCACCTCGATCGTCCCCAGCTCCGGGTGCACGATCCGCTTCGTCGACACGTCGAGTGCCACATCGACGTCGTGCTGCGACCACAGTTCGACGAACTCCGGTGACACCTCGGCGAGTGCCCGACTCACCTCTGCGGCGCGGGAACTCGACCCCTCGACGGTCACCGCGCGTCGCAGACGCGCGGTGTGCGCCCGCGCGTGGTGGTCGTGATCGGGCTCGGGGACGCGTGCGCGCTGTCGGGGGTCGGTGAACCAGCGGTACACGACGCTGCGGTGCACCCCGGTGTACTCGGTCTCGTCGCCGAGGAGGGCGACGGCCGGACGGGTCTGGATGAGGGTCTCGCCCGCGCCGTTGACGACCATCGCGGGGGTGTCGCCGAGTCGATCCACGATGCGCAGCAGCCCTGGAGGCACGTGGTCGTTGCGGGTGATGCGTTGCGGCGCATGATGTCCGGCGAGAACAAAGAGGTGATCGCGCTCGGCCAGCGACAGGTGCAGCGCCCGAGCGAGCGCGGTGAGCATCTGGTCCGACGGCTGCGGACCGCGCTTCTGTTCCAGTCGGGACAGGTAGTCGGTCGACATGCCGGCGAGCATCGCGACCTCCTCGCGCCGCAGCCCCGGGGTGCGGCGTCGTTGCCCGCGCGGCAATCCCACGTCCTCGGGCGCCAACGCTTCCCGGCGACGCGTGAGGAATTCGGCGAGCCCGGCGCGATCGGTGTCCACCCGACCATCATGGGCGACGCCGTGCGCCACATCCAGGGAGCACCGATCCCACGATGAGCGGTGCCTTCCTGCCCGTCTCGGTCGGGTGTCGACTGGTGTCACCGGGCCACTGGAGCCACCGCACACGAGAAACGAGATCCCATGCAGATCACCGGCAACACCATCTTCCTCCCCGGCGCCACTTCGGGGATCGGCGAAGCCCTCGCCGTCGCCCTGCACGACGCCGGCAACACCGTGGTGATCGCCGGGCGCCGCCAGGAACGCCTCGACGACATCGCCGCCCGCCACCCGGGCATCGAGACCGCGCGCCTCGACGTCGCCGACCCGGCGTCGATCGACGCCGTCGCCGCGGACGTGCTCGCCCGATTCCCGGCGCTCAACGTCCTCATCACGATGGCCGGTGTCGCCGGTCCCGAGGACCTCACCTCGGCCGACTTCGTCGACACCGCCGAACGCATCGTGACCACGAATGTCCTCGGGACGATCCGCCTCGTCGGCGCGTTCACCGAACACTTCGCGACAGTGTCCGATGCGACCGTGGTGACCGTCTCGTCCGGTTTGGCGTTCACGCCGATGCCGGTGACGCCCACCTACTCGGCCACGAAGTCGTTCGTCCACGCCTTCACCGACTCACTGCGGATCCAGTTGCGCGACAGCGGTGTCCGGGTCCGCGAGCTCGTACCGCCGGCGGTCCAGACCGACATCTTCGACGGGCAGGCCGACGCCGAGTGGGCGATGCCGCTCGCCGATTTCGTCACCGAGGTGATGGATCTGCTCGCCGGCGACGACGACGAGATCGTGGTCCGCAACGCCCGCGCACTGCGGAACTCGGAGGTCGACGGGACGCGCGGGGAGCTCATGGAGCATCTGGCGCATCTCATCGGTTGACGACTCTGGTGGGGGCATGGGGTGAGGCATACCGTGGAGGCATGAGCATCCGCCTCGGTTACCAGATCCCCAACTTCACCTACCCAGGGACGCCGGCCGACATCGTGCCGACCGTGCTCGCCCAGGCCCGCGAGGCCGAGGCCAGTGGCTTCGACGCCGTACTGGTGATGGACCACTTCTACCAACTCCCCGGGCTGGGTGAGCCGTCGGAACCGATGCTCGAGGCGTACACGCTGCTCGCGGCGATCGCCGGGGCGACCGAGTCGATCCAGTTGTCGACGCTGGTCACCGGCAACACCTACCGCAACCCGGCGATGCTCGCGAAGACGGTCACCACCCTCGACCTGGTGAGTGCGGGTCGCGCTGTCCTGGCGATCGGTGCGGGGTGGTTCGAGCTCGAGCACCAGCAGATGGGCTACGAGTTCGGCACCTTCACCGACCGTTTCGAGCGTCTCGACGAGGCCCTGCAGATCATCGAACCGATGTTGCGCGGCGGTCATCCCGAACTCGACGGCACGTGGTACCAGGCACATTCGACCCTGAACGAGCCACGGGTGCGCGACACGCTGCCGATCATGCTGGGTGGTGGCGGCGAGAAGAAGACGTTCGGTCTGGCCGCGCGGTACGCCGATCACCTCAACATCATCTGCAATGCGAGTGAACTGCCCCGCAAACTCGATGCCCTCGCCGCGCGCTGCGACGAGGCCGGTCGTGACCGCGGCAGCATCGAGACGAGCTTCCTCGCCTTCGTGATGGTCGACGCCGACGGCGACAAGGCCCGACAGATGCAGCGGGACTATCTGATCAAGACCGGTGTGAACGTCGATGCACTCGACGCCGACGGGTGGGCGCAGGCCACCGACCGGATGTTCGTCGGCACCCCCGACGACGTCGCCGAGCAGATCCAGCGTCGCGTGCTCGATCCCGGCGTCGACGGCGTGATTATCAATCTCGTTCCCAACGGCCACATCCCGGGAACCGTCGAGATGGCGGCGTCAGCGCTCAAGCCCCTCGTGGGCTGACGGGGCTGACGGGGCTGATGGGGCCGACGGGCTGACGGCCGGGTTCGGCGCCGACTCCATCAGCGCGCGGAGACCGCCGGCGATGAACCGTGCGGCGATCGCGATCGCCTCTGCGGGGTCGACCTCGGAGACGAGCAGGGACTCCCGGGCGGCGTAGACCGACGCGCCGACGACCATCGCCGCGAGCTGACGGATCGCCGGCGCCTCGGGGTCGATGCCGGCGACGGCGCCCATCCGGTCGGCCACGCGGGACACGATCGCCTCGTTGAAGTGGTCACGCAGGTCGCTCGGCGGGCCGGCGTCGCGCATCTCCACGATGAGTCGGAAGCCGTGCGGCCGGGCGGCGGCGTAGTCGAAGAACGCCGCGACGTCGGCGGCGACCTCGTCGTCGATCGTCAGGTCCTCGGCACGGCCGTAGGCGGCGAAGAGATGCTGTCGAGCGTGCTCGAACTCGCGCTCGAGGCACCGTTCGTACAGCGTCGCCTTGTCGGAGAAGTGCTTGTACAGAGTCGGTTTGGTGGTGTTGCCCCGGGTCGCGATGGCGGCGACGGTGGCGTCGGCGAATCCCTGCTCGGCGAAGACCTCGGCGGCGGCGGACAGCAACGGGTCCAACGGCACCGCCTCCGGCCCGGGCTTTCGCCTGCGTGCGTCGCGCTCGATCACCGCATTACTTTACTCACGGGTCAGCAGATGCTATCTGTTTACCATGAGGTCAAGTGTTCTGGATCACGTTCGTCTCGCCCTCGGAGTGGCGATCGCCCTCGCGACGGTGACGGCCGTGACCCCCGCGATCGGCTCGACACCGTCGGCGACTGCGGCCCCGGCATCGGCGGAGAGCCGCTGCGCGCTGCCCGGCTCCGGAGCCCCGTCGACGGCATCTCCGGCATCGGTCGGGATCGATCCGGGCAGGCTCGACGCCGCCATCGCGTTCGCGAGCTCCCGGCTGCGCACCAACATCACGGTCTTCCGCAACGACTGCCTCGTCGGTCGCGGGCCGTTCAACGCCGTGACCGACGACCTCCCGTGGAATCTGTGGAGCGGCACGAAGTCGGTCGTGTCGATGGTGGCCGGCGTCGCCCACAGCGAGGGGCGACTCGCGCTCGACGCACCGATCGGGCGGTACCTGCCGGCCGGTGAGGGCGATGCCGCCCATCGAGCGATCACCGTGCGCGATCTCCTCACGCAGACATCGGGTCTCAAGCAGTCGATCGTCAGCGAGGGCATCCCGGCCGCTCTCGATCTCGACACCGACATCGTCGGGCAGGCACTGGCCCTGCCGATCGTGCACCGCCCGGGCACCTTCTTCGAATACGGGCAACACAACGCCGATCTCCTCGCCCATGTGGTGCAGTCGGCGGTGGGCGAGGACTTCCAGACCTACGCGCAGAGAACGCTGTTCGCACCGCTGGGCATCGGCCGGGGTGACTGGTTCTGGAACCGCGACCGGCGCGGCAACACCTACGGCTACGCGTTCCTCTACATGCCACCGAGTGATTTCGCGCGCCTCGGACTCCTCATGCTGAACGACGGGTCGTGGAACGGTCGTCGCGTGATCGCGTCGGACTACGTCGCGGCACTGCGCACACCGACCGCGACGAACCCGTGCTACGGATTCCTGTTCTGGCTCAACCGATCCCCGTGCACCGGTCCGTCCATCCCGTCGCGCCAGACGCAGGACGTGGCACCGCTGGCCGGCATGCCCGCCGACGCCTACGCGATGGTCGGGCTGATGCAGCAGAACAACTTCATCATCCCCAGCCTCGACCTGCTGGTCAGCTGGACCGGCGCGTTCGGGGACGTGTCACCGGACCCGATCACCCTGCTCAGCGGAAGCCTCAACAGCGAGCTCTACCACGACTTCCTGCGATTGCTGGCCGCAGCGATCGTCCGGCCGCGCCTGCCCGACCCCGGGCCCTACCGCCCGACGTTCAACCTCACCGTCGACCCGGATCAGTCCGCCGATCCCTCGATCGCGTTGGGCGCGTTCGGACTCGGGCCCTACGCGCCGAAGGGGTGCACCCTGGTGCGGTGCGGCGACACCCCGCTGCGCGCACCCCTGCAGGGCAACCCGGGGTGCTTCGCCATCACCTGCCTGCCGACCCCGACAGGACCGGGCCGGCGACCGAACTGATCGGTCGCCCGACCTGATCGGTCGTCAGGTCAGGTCCGCTTCCAGGGGTCGTCATCGCGACGGGTCTCCGCCGATCCGGGTCCGTTCTCGTCGGGCTCGGACCAGCCGTGCGGCTCGTCGCCGGTGACGCGCGGGATGTTCTGTGTCGCATCGTCGTCGGTCGGACCGGCGCCGGATGCCCCACCGCCGCGCTTACGCAGGTCGGGGAACGTCGAGGTGGCGTCATCCGAGCCGCCGAAGGCGCCGGAGTCGTCGCGTGTGGCGGCGGAGTCGGTGTCCTGGGTGGCCACCGGGTAGTACGGATCCTCGCCGCCCGCGGTGGCGGGGGTGCGACGCGGTCCGCGCAGCAGCAGCACGATGCCGGCGGCGAGGGCCAGCACACCGAGGATGCCGAACACGATCGGCATCCATCGTCCCCACAGCTTGATCGGCGACGCGAGGTCCTTGGCGTCGGCGGCGCGCTGCTCCTGGGTCTTCTGGTCGTAGGCGAAGGTGGCGTCGAGGTTGGTCAGCGAGAAGTTCTTCAGCGCATCGGGTGCGTCGTCGCTGATGCCCGAGATCTTGAAGTACTCCTGGACGCGCTCGCGGTCGTTCACGATCGTCCCGGTCGTGGGGTCCACGTAGAGGTCGCGGGTGGTCTTGCGGTAGAGGTCGGCGGGCAGCACCTGCTTGCCGTCGATACCGGGGAAACCGCCGTACCAGGACGCGCTCTGGGTGAGCTGCGTGCCCTGCGGGACACCACCGTTCGCATCCTTGAGCGAAGCGAGGTTCGCCTCGGGCACCTCCTGCGAGAAGTGGTCGACCTTCACACCGTTGATCTCGGTCGAGTCGACGTACTTCAGCGGGCTGGTGGTGCGGCTCGCGAGGTCGAAGTAGATGTAGTTCTTGCCCTTGTCGGTGTCGAAGGGGAAGCGGTACTGCAGCCCGCGGCGATCGGGGATGGTGACGGTCTTGTCCGACGAGTCGAGCTGCACCTCGGAGCTGCCCCCGCCGCCCAGTGCCGGCGCACCGGTGGTGCGGTTGGTGGTCACGCGGTCCTTGGTCGCGCTCAACAGCGCACCGAGGCAGCCGCCGCCGCTGGTCGAATCCGAACTGGGCGTCACGGTCTCACCCGAGATCTGCACCTGGTTGATGCGCACCGAGGTGCCGGCCTGGAAGGTGACGCGGTCACTGTTCGCCGGCTTGACGACCACCACGCGCTGCTGGCGGGTCAGGTTGGCCGGCGACACCTCCGGCTTCGACGACGTGAGCGAGCACCGGTTGAGGATCTGCGCGGGCAACGCCTGGCTCCCCGAGGAGCCGTCGGTGCGCTGCGAGGTCGACACGGTCGTGTAATCGGTGTCCATCGGGGTCTTCTGGAACTGACCCACCAGGTACAGCGGCATCGCGATGGCGGCGACCACGAACAGCGCCCCGATGAAGATGAGGACGGGCCCCACCAGCTCTCGGACCGACATACGGCTTGACGCCATGGCGAAGACTCCTTCGGAGACGATGTGTCCGGCCGGTGGTCGCCGCGTCGTCGGCGCGGAGTCGACGTGAGCGGTCCCACCCTGCGAGCGAGACTAACAGTCGGCCCCGCGTGCTCACGGGATCGAAGGCCGGGCGCGGGGAGCGCGGTAGCTTCGAGCCCATGCGCGCCACGTCCGGACATGTCCCCGCACTCGACGGTGTGCGGGCGCTGGCGGCGCTCGGTGTCCTCACCACCCACGTGGCGTTCCAGACCGGGTCGGTGGACTCCTCGGTGGTCGGCTCGGTCCTCGGGCGTCTCGACCTGGCCGTGGCGGTGTTCTTCGCGCTCTCGGGCTTCCTGCTCTGGCGCCCGCACGCCGCGGCAGCCCGCGGCCTTCGCGAGGCGCCCTCGGCGGTCCGGTATCTCCGGCACCGGGTGGTGCGGATCTGGCCGGCGTATCTCGTGGTCGTCGTGGTGGTGCTGTCGTTGCTCCCGGCGGCCCGGGGTGCCGGTGTCACCACATGGCTGGCGAACCTGTTCGTCGCCCAGATCTACGTCCCCTACACGCTGACCTCGGGGCTGACCCAGATGTGGACGCTCGCGGTGGAGGTCAGTTTCTACCTCCTGCTCCCGGTGATCGCCGTGTCCGTCGCGCGGCTGCGCGGCGATCGTGCGCGGTGGCGATCCCCGGTGCTCGTCGCGGCGGCCGTGGCGTGCCTGGCGTGGCCCTGGCTCGCCTCGACGCTGCCGCTCGCACCGGGCGTCGCGGTCGACAACTGGCTGCCCGGCCACCTGGGCTGGTTCGTCGCGGGCATGGTCCTCGCGGAGAGCGTGAGCGACGGGGACGAGACGGGGTCGTGGCCCCGTCGCATCGCGGCCGACCGCCGCATCATGGGCGCACTCGCCGTGGTGGCGTACGCGCTGGCGTGCACCCCGATCGCCGGCCCGACCGGTCTCGCCGCGGTGTCGAGCGCCGAGTTCGCGACCAAGACGGTGCTCGGCGCCGCGGTCGCTTTCGGGCTGTTGGCGCCGATCGTCCTGGGCGACCACCGCCACCGCCTGCTCGACTCGACGATGATGCAGACGCTCGGGCGCTGGTCGTACGGCATCTTCATCTGGCACCTCGCGGTGCTGGCCGCGGTGTTCGGACTCTTCGGCTTCGCGGCGTACGGCAGTTCGCCGTGGTGGGTGTGGTCGCTCACCGTGATCGTCTCGACCGGTGTGGCCGCGGCGAGTTACGGACTCGTGGAGGAGCCCGCGCGGCGTCGCCTGCGTGCCTGGGAGAAGGCGCGCACACGCGCCGACGGCGACTCCGGTACCGCGACGACGGTCACGAGCGCGACGACCGCGGCGAGCGCGGGAACGGTGACCCACCAGTCGAATCCCGTGTAGGGACCACCCGACCCCCACGGACCGAGCGACAGGCCGGCGCACGCCAGGGCGAAGGCCGAGGCGACGGCGATCGGGACCGCACGCGGTCGTCGTCGGCGCAGGGCGAGGACGCCGGCGGCGACCGCCGCACCGATGAGCAGTCCGCCCCAGCCCGAGAGCACCCCGACCGCCGCCACCGCGGCCACGCAGGCGACACCCGGCGCGCGCGGCGGGGGGCCGACCGACAGCGGATCGTGTCGTTCGCCGGAACGTCGTGCGCCGATCGCGGTCAGCACGAACAGCAGCGCGACCGCGAGGAGTCCGAGCAGCAACGCGAGTCGGTAGGGCGCATCGAGCGGATAGTCGAGGGTGACGGTGCCGGCGAGTCCCGCGGGCACGATCCAGCCCTGCTGCCAGCCGTTCACGACGATCGGGGCGAGCCTGCGCCCGGCGAGGCTCGCGTGCCAGCCGGAGTTCTCCGACTCGGGGACCACCAGCACCCGGTCACGGCTCGAGGCACCCACCGACGCGGTCCGGTGATCCGCCGACCACGTCCCGGTCGCCACGGGCTCGATGCGGTCGGACACCGAGGCGGCGGCGGTGCCCGCCTGTGTTGCCGTGGTGGCGGCGGTGAGGGTGACGGAGTCGACGGTGAACGCGCCCGACGGGTTCACCGACAGCGGTTGTGCACCGGCGCGCAGCGACAACGGCGCGTCCGATCCGCACAGCGTCGCCGCGACGGGTGAGCCCGCGATAAGTCGGCGCGCGGTGGTCGTCACCGACAGCGGCACGGTTGTCGACCCCAGTGACATCGTCAGCCCGGCGTCGCACCCGATGCGCACCAATCGGTCCGGTGACGCGACCGGCATCGGCCCGCCGTCGGGACCGAGACCGATCTCGGCGATGCCGACCGGCGCGGTCGCGGCGAAGCCCAGGCTGTTGACGTCGACGAGGTCGGTGGCGTCGAGCACGGTCACGGTGATCGTCGAGGTGCGTGCAGCCGACAGGCGGATTCGGCCGTCGGCGGGCACCGTCCGTACCTGTCGGCCGGTCCCGAGGTCGATCGCGACGCGGCGTGGCGCCGCGGGGTAGAGGCCGCGGGGTCGGGTGATGGTCACCGAGTCGACCAGTCGCGGCGCGGGCAGCGTGATCCGCACCGACGCCGGGGGTGCACCGGGGCGGGTGGAGGCATCGGGCGCGATCCAGGCGGTCCCGGGGTCCCCGTCGATCACGGCCGCGGCCGAGGCGCGTTGATCGGGCACCGACGACGCACCCGTGGCGGTCGCCGCGTCGGTCGGTGTGAGGAAGGTGTTCAGGGGTGTCCCGGGTCGGCCGCGCACCCAGATCCGCGGCGTCACGCGGGTGTCGGTGGGCACCGACACCACCCGGGAGAACTGTCCCGGTTCCTCCGGCGAGAGCGCCAGCGCCGACGAGCAGCGGGTGATGTCGGGGCCGGGTGCGCAGGCGGTGCGACCGGGCAGGTCCTGGCCGAGGTCCCACTGCGCGACGGCGCGTCCCGCGGGTTGCGTCGGCAGCACCGTCCGGTGGGTGATGGTCAGCGGCGCGCCGGTCCGGGTGTCGGTGAGCGCCAGTTCGGCGATGGCGAACTGACTTCCCGCGGTGCCGTTCTCGGTGCTGATCGCGCGGACCTGCACCGACCGTGTCGGGCCGCTCGGGGCCACGACGGTCACCGGCTGTCCGGGGGAGATGCCCTGGGCCACCGAGGTACCGCTGTCGGTGGTGATGAGCAAGCCGGTCACGGCCGGACCGAGCGCCTGACCGGGGGTGACCGTCACCGACAGGTTGGAGCGCGGCGCGGTGAAATCGACCTGCAACCACTGCCCGACGGCGCTGTCGAGACCGCGGCTCACCCAGGAGGTGTTGGAGTCGTCGTCGAAGGCGGCGGCAGGTGAGTTCGCGGGCGAGGTCTGACCGAGTTGTGTTGCGTCGGAGGCGGATCCCGACGCCGTCACCGACACCGCGTTCGGCCGACCGTCGAGGAGCCACTGTCCGCGGACCAGGCCTGCCCCGGCGACGGGGTAGTCGGGCGCGGTGTTCTGCGTACGTCGGGGATCGCCGGGCGCGCGGATGGCCGAACTGTGGTCGTCGACCCGACCGAAGTCGACCTCCCTGTCGGCGGGGGTGTCGGTGACGACCGCGCCCGCGATGCCGGTGTCGTCGACCCCGGCTCGTCGCGCATCGGTGTCGAGGAGAGTCGGGCCGAGGGCGGGGGCGCCGGTGCGTGCGGCGTGTTCCTGCAGTCGGGCCAACGATTCCGGGCCACCGACCACCCGCGGCATCGCCGCCAGATCGACCAGTCCCGGTGCGGTGCCGTCGAATCCGACGGTCGAGGCGACCCGGTAGATCTCGATGGCCCGCATCGGGGGGATCAGCCCGTCGTCGCCGACCACGCCCTTCACCCTTCCGGGCCCGATGAGCGGTCCGAACTCGGCGACCTTCGACAACCCGGGGGAGGCGGTGAGTGCCGCGCGCGCCACGATCGGTCGGGCCGACCGCGACCGGATGGGTGCGAGGTCGGTGCGCAACACCACGTACCCGATTCCCTGCTGCGCCAACGTCGCCGCGAGCCCGGGCGACCCACGACCCGAGGCGATCTGTCGTTGCACGGAATCCATCGCGCGGATGGCGCCGGGTGGCACCAGTGGGATGGCGTCGCGCACCGCCCAGGGTGTGGTCGCGAGCGGCTGCAGCGGTTCGTCGCGGGTGAGACCCCACGTCTGCACCGCGAACGGGGCCCCGGGCACCACCAGCGCCCGGGTGGGATGCGCAGCGTCGCCGGAGTGCTCCCGCAGCCACGACGCGGTCTGCGGCCAGTAGCCGGGTGTCGATCGCACCGTGCCCGACGGCGCCAACTGGCCGGTGATCACCAGCGACCCGGCGCCGAACAGCACGACGGTCAGCACCATCGTCGCCGCGACCGGTCGCGATCGTTCGGGATGGGCGAACGCCGGGGCGGCCGTGCGCCATCGCACCGCGCCGGGCAGCGGCACCCGCGCCAGCAGGTGGGCGATACCCAGCACGATCGGGATGCGGATCAGCGGGTCGAACTTGTGGATGTTGCGCAGTGGCGCACCGGCGCCGTCGAGGAACGCGCGGACCTGTTCGGCGACAGGCGAACCCAGAGTGGCCGACCAGCCGCAGCCCATGATGACCAGACCCACCACCGCGAGGGTGGCCAGACGCCCGCGGGCCGGCATCGACCGCATCGCCAACCCGGCGAGCCCGGCGGCCGCGACCAATCCGGTGGCGAGCACGGCGACCGGCGACGACACCAGCAGCGACCCGGCCACCCTGTCGGGCGAGACGAACGGTGTCCACGAACTGGTACCGCGCAGCACCTCGGTCAGCGACGTCCATCGTGTGGTCACCCGCGATGACTCGATGAAGTCGAGGAACGGGGGACTGACCCGCGACAGGATGAGCAGCGGCACCACCCACCACGCGCACGCCAGTGCGACCCCCAGCGCCCACCACCCGGTGAACCGGGCCCACCGGGCCGACCCCGGGCGGCCGGTGGGGACGTGCAGCGCCCACCACAGCACCGCCGCGGCACAGGCGGCCGCGGTGGCGACGGCGTTCACCGCGCCCATCAGCGCGACCGCGCAGGCCGAACGGAACGCGAGCTGCCGCAACGACCAGCGGTGATCGGAGCGGTCGAGGGCGATCACCACCGGGATCAGCACCCACGGCGCGAGCATCATCGGCAGCGTCTCCGACGAGATCGACCCGATGGTGGTGAGCACGCGCGGGCTCACGACGAACGCCGCCGCGGCGAACAGGCGCGAGCCGCGGCTGCCGATGCCGAGCGTCTCGGCGAGTCGGACGATGCCGACGAACCCCACGGTCAGCAGCAGTGCCCACCACAGTCGTTGCGTGACCCAGCCGGGCAGGCCGATGACGTCGCCGAGGACGAAGAACGCCCCGTGTGGGAAGAAGTAGCCGTAGGCCTGGTTCTGCACCTGGCCCATCGGTGCCACCGACGACCACAGGTGGGTGGCGCGGGAGAGGAAGCCGAGCGGGTCGGCGGTGAGGTCGAGTTTGGTGTCGGCCGACACCTCGCCCGGCGACTGGACGAACGAGGCGATCAGCGCCACCAGTGCGACGATCGCGACCCCTCGGCGTGAGAGCCGATCGGCCACCATGAGTGGCCTCAGGTCAGTTGGAGACGCCGGCGTTGTCGCGCGTTCCGTAGTCGACCGAGCCCTTCACGAAACCGTTGTCGGCGTTGAAGCTGTTCACCGACGTCGACGGGGTGTCGTCGGAGGCGAGGTAGCCGCCGAGGAAGACCACCGCGATGGCGACGATCACGCCCATGATCCCGGCCACGGCTCCGGCGATGAGACGGTTGTCGGTCATGCCGGTCAAGCTACCATTCGTGGCTCATGTCACCGGTGTGCCCGGCCCGGTGCATCGTGCGGGCACCACGAGTACGGGCCGACTGCAGTGTTTGAGCACCTGTTCGGCCACGCTGCTGCGCATGAGGGCGCGCAGGCCGGTCGCGCCGCGCGTGCCGGTCACCAGGACGTCGGCGTCGATCTCGTCGGCCACGTCGATCAGTGCGCCCCACACCGTCCCGGTCACCTCCACGAGGTGTCCGCGGGATCGCAGCCCACACGCGGCCGCGCGCTCGACGCCGCGATCGTTGAGGGTGCCCGCCTCGATCCGGAGGAGTTGGTCGGTCTCGCTGTCGAGCGCGGTGCCGAACACCGGCTGCATCCCCGACATGCTCGACATCCGCGCGGTCTGGTGCAGGGCGGTCTCCCAGGCGGTGACGACGACCGCGCCGCGGCCCGCCCAGATCCGCCCCGCCCAGTCGATCGCGCGATCGGCGTTGTCGCTGCCGTCGTAGGCGATCATGATCAGGTCGTCGGTTGCGGTCATCGGATGTCCCTTCGTCTGACCCCGCGGACGTCCGATTTTAGTCCTCTTCGCCCCTGTCGGCCCGCAGATCGGCGCATGTCAGACTCGTCGGATGCGTACCCGAGCGGTCCCCCGCGCCAGGACGACACCACGGGTCCTCGGCACCTGTCTGCTGGTCGCCACACTGGCCGCCTGCGCCACCGACGGCCCACCCGCGGCCGCTCCCGGGACCTCCGCCGCCGCGACGGCGAGCAGTTCGGTCGCCTCGTCGTCGGCCTCCCCGGCATCCCCGTCGGTGACGGCGTCGTCGATGTCGGCGGCCTGTGCGTCGGCGGTGTCGTCGATGTCGTTGCGCGACAAGCTCGCGACGTTGCTGGTGGTCGGCGTCAGTGACCAGGCCGACGCGCGCGATGTCGTGTCGCGTTTCGGTGTGGGCGGCATCTTCATCGGCAGCTTCACCGACAAGTCGATCCTCGCCGACGGTGGTCTCGCGGCGGTGAAGAAGGCGTCGCCGCGTCCGTTGATGGTGACCGTCGACCAGGAGGGCGGCCGGGTGTCGCGGCTGACGAGCCTCGGCATCGACAGCCCCTCGGCGCGCGAGTTGGCGCGCACGAAGACCCCCGCGCAGGTCCGGGCCATCGCGAGGACGACCGGTGAGGGACTACGGGAATTGGGCATCACGGTCGATTTCGCGCCCGATGCCGACGTGAGCGACGAGTCCGACGACGAGGTGATCGGCGATCGCTCGTTCTCCGACGATCCCGCCACCGTGGCGCGGTACGCCGCGGCGTTCGCCGACGGTCTGCGCGACGCCGGGATCATGCCGGTGTTCAAACACTTCCCGGGCCACGGCCACGGTTCGGGTGACTCGCACACCGGGACCGTGCGGACACCGCCGCTGTCGCAGCTGCGCACCGACGATCTGGTGCCCTATCGCACGTTGCTGCCGGGCCCCTCGACGCCACAGGTGCCCTCGACCGGTGTGATGGTGGGACACCTCATCGTGCCCGGGCTGACCGGTGACGAACTGCCGGCGAGCATCTCGCCGGCCGCGATGCGGTTGCTGCGTTCGGGTGCGGGTTACGGCGGTCGGCCGTTCGACGGACCGATCTTCACCGACGACCTCAGCGGGATGGCCGCGATCAGCGCGAAGTACCCGATCGCCGAGGCGGTGGTGCGCGCGGTGAGTGCGGGTGCGGACATGGCGTTGTGGCTGAGCACCGACGACGTGCCCGAGGTGTTGGCCGCGCTCACAACCGCGGTGCGGTCGGGGCGACTCGCCGAGGATCGAATCGACAGATCCGCGGCTCGAGTGCTCCACTCGACGGCATACTGCTGACCGTCGGCGGGCACTACGCGATCAACGAACGAAGTACCCCACGTAGAATTCGTTCGTCATTCGCGTAGTGCCCGCAGCTCGGCGGTCACGGGGAGATCTGGCGCATGCCAGGCCTCCCGACCATCGGCGGCTCCGGGATCTCCCCCCAGATCCCGAAGCCGCGCAATGACGAGGAGGGTGACAGTGGAGATGACCAGCGAGACCGTGATGATCACGGCGCTCATCAGCCATATCCAGGCGTCACCCATCGGACCCCCCGATCCGATCGAGACAGCAGCTCCCCCCGGGACGTACGTCCCCTCGCGCTGCTACTCTCGCCCTCATGCATCGTTACGTTACAGTCTGTAATGAATGATGGTCAACACCGGACGACCAAGAGATTCGACGATCGACGATGCAATCCTCGACGAGGCAGCGAAGATGGTCGTCGAGAACGGCTACGGCGCGACGACCATCGACGCGGTCGCCCGCGCAGCCGGAACCACCCGGCCGGCGGTCTACCGCCGGTACGCCTCGCTCGCGCAGGTCGTCTCCGCGGCGATGAGTTCGAGGATCGTCTTCGATCCCACGATGGACTCCGGCGATCTCCCCACCGACCTGCAGGTCCTGCAGACCCAGCAGGTCACGTTCTTCACCGATCCGCTGGTGGTGAAGGCCATGCCGGGACTCATCGAGGAGAGTTCACGCAACGAGACCCTGCGCATACGTCTGCTCGACGACTTCATGGGTCCGCGCCGCTCGGCTGTGCGCCGGGCACTCGAGCAGGCCACCGCACGCGGTGACATCACCGGCGACACCGACGCCGATCTCATCTGCGACCTGCTCACCGGCCCACTCCTGCTGCGCACGCTGATGCCGTCACTGGGCCCGGTCGACGACGCCATGGTCGCGGTCACCGTCGCCTCGGCGCTCGACGCCGTCCGTTTCCGCGCCGCGGGGGTCACTCGTCTGGAGAACCCCTAACTTACTGCCTGGTAAGTTAAGCTGAGGGATCAGCGAGAGGCGGTGAGCGATGGCGGGTGGAACCAAGCGACTCCCGCGCGCCGTGCGCGAGCAGCAGATGCTCGACGCTGCGGTCACCGTGTTCGCCGAGAAGGGCTTCCGCGAGACCTCGATGGACGCCATCGCCGCGGCCGCCGACATCAGCAAGCCCATGCTGTACCTGTATTACGGATCGAAGGACGAGCTGTTCGCCGCGTGCCTGAGCCGTGAGGGCGGCCGGTTCATCGAGGCGATGACCACCGGGTTCGACCCTCGACTGCGTCAGCGCGACCAGGCCCGCACGGTCATCTACGAGTTCCTGCGTTTCGTCGACGCCAATCGGGCGTCGTGGCGTGTGCTCTACCGTGTCGCCACCGGTCAGGCCGCGTTCATCGCGTTGGTCGACGCGAGTCGTTCGCGCCTGATCGAGATGATCGCCGACCTGCTGCGTCGCGGCACCACCGTCGACGGCGCCACCGACATCGACTTCGAACTCATGGCCGTCGCGCTCGTCGGCGCGGGTGAGGCCGTCGCCGACCGGATCTCCGAAGGCGACATCGACCTCGACACCGCCGCTGACCTCATGGTCAGCATGGGCTGGCGCGGCCTCGCCGGCGGCGCGCGGATGATGAGTGATCACGCCTCGGGCGTGGCCAAGAACTGACCTGGTGTGCGACCGGCCTCAGAGGTCGGGGAGCGGCAGTTCCATGTTCGGTTTGATGATGCCGCCGTCCACCTCGAGGATCTTGCCGGTGGTGTACGCCCCCGCCGACGACGCCAGATAGACCGCGGCCGCGGCGATCTCGGCCGGATCACCGATCCGTCGCAGCGGTGTCGCCTTCTCGAGTCCGGTGCGCATCCCCTCGTCGCCGGTGACGATCTCCAGCGCCGAGGTGGCGATCGCGCCGGGGGCGATCGCGTTGACCCGGATGCGCGGTGAGAGGTCTTCGGCGGCGAGTCGGGTGTAGTGCGCAAGTGCGGCTTTCGCGGTGCCGTACGCCGAGAACGCGCGGCCCGGGAGGCGTCCCATCGCGGAGGTGATGTTGATGATCGATCCGTGGCTGTTGTGCTCGGTGGTGTCGTTCTCGAGCATCAGCGGCACCGCGGCGCAGGTGAGTGCGTGGGCGGTCGAGACGTTGAACCGGAACGCACCTTCGAGGGCGGCGACGGAGGTGTCGAGCAGGCCCGCGGGCATGGTGCCGCCGACGTTGTTGACCACGATGTCGAGGCGTCCCAGCTCATCCTTCGCGGTGCGCGCGAGATCAGCGGTGACCTCGGGATCGCTGAGGTCGGCGGCCACCACCACGGCGCGTCGGCCGAGTCCGCGGATCGTCTCGGCGACCTCGTCGAGCTGCTCGCGGGTCCGCGACGCGATCACCACGTCGGCGCCGCACTCGGCGAAGGCGACGGCGATCGCCGCCCCCAGGCCGCGCCCGGCGCCGGTGACGATCGCGACGCGTCCGTCGAGGCGGAAGCGATCGGTGAAAGTAGAACGTGTGTCAGTTTCGGCCATGGGGCCAGACTAGACACCTCTCATCGCCCCGGGGCCCGATCCGTGTCGGATCACCCGGGCCCGTGCGCGCCCGACGTCGAATGCGGGTAGTTCTTGCGCAGCAGCACGCGCACCCCGTGGGCGGTGACGGCGAGCGACAACCGCTGCGCGAGAGGGAAGCGCGATGCCTGCGCGGCGACATCGTCGATGAGACGTTCGGCGGCGGCGACCTGCTCCGGTCGCGCGCCGGGTCCGGCGAGGGCGGCGTAGGCGCCGGGGCCGCGGTCGTACTCGTGGCCGAGCACGGCGCGACACAGATCGCGGTGCACCCCGGCGCTGGTGCTGTCCGATGCCAGGGCGGCCTTCCAGGCGGGCTGCGCCGACGTCTGACCGCTGTGGCGACGGTAGGCGAGACCCGGCGACGATGTTCGTCCCAGCCGAGCGCCGTTGAGGGACAGGCGCATCCACAGATCCCAGTCCTCCGACGGCACCGATCGGTAGCCGCCCGCGTCGAGGATTGCGGCTCGGCTACCGGTCATCGTGGGGTGCGCGACCGCGCAGTTGAGCATTAACTCCAGACCCACCGACTCGGGGCCTGCCGACAGCAACGGCTGGGGCTCGACGGCGAACCGTCCGGGGCCCATGAACACCAGCGGAGAGAAGGCGAGGTCCAGATCGTGGCGCCGCAGCAACGCGAGCTGGGTACGAAAACGCCAGGGCAGACTGATGTCATCGGCGTCCATGCGTGCCACGAGGGGCGTGTCGGCCGCGTCGAGAAGTGCCGTGGCCGCGGCCACGACTCCCACTCGGGTGGAGAGGGACTCGAGCAGCCCGACCCGGCGGTCCCGACGGGCGAGGTCGCGGACCACCGCGGCGGTGGAGTCGTCGCTCGCGTCGTCGAGGACGAGGACGCGGCCGTCGCGAGGCAGTCCCCGGGTGATCGATCGGATCGCGGTCGCGACGGTGGACTCGGCATTGCGTGCCGGCATCATCACCGTCAGGGGCGCCACGCCGGTGATGCTATCGGTGGCCGGGGTGGGTCGGCCACCAGATGCGTTCGCCCACCAGGGTGAACAGTGCGGGGACCACCACGGTGCGCACGACGAACGTGTCGAGCAGGATGCCCAAACCCACGATGATGCCGAGCTGGGTGAGCGTGATCAGCGGCAGGACGCCGAGGACCGCGAACACCGCGGCGAGCACGATGCCCGCGCTGGTGATGACGCCGCCCGTGGCCGACACGGCGCGGATCATCGCGGTGGGGACCCGGTGTCGTGCACTCTCCTCGCGGGCCCGGGTGACCAGGAAGATCGTGTAGTCGACACCCAGGGCGACGAGGAACAGGAACGCGAACAGCACCGTGTTGTTGTCGAGCGCTGGGAAGCCGAACAGGTGGATGCCGACGAACGTGCCGAGTCCGATCGCGGCGACCGTCGACAGGACGGTGGCGAGCACCAGCAGGATCGGTGCGATCGCCGCGCGCAGGAGTGCGAACAGCACCAACAGCACCACCGCCAGGATCAAGGGGATGACCAACAGTCGGTCGTCGGACGCGGCGTTGCGGGTGTCGTAGGCGCGGGCGTCGCTGCCGCCGACGAGTGCGTCGGCCCCGTCGATCCGCGCGGTCGACGAGCGGAGCGCCGCGATGGTGTCGAACGCGCCGTCGGACGCGGGCGGTGAGGTGAGCACGACGCTCCACCGGCTGTAGTCCCCCGATGAATTTGCCGCAGTCGACGTTCCGGTGGGTGTGACGGTGTCGACGCCCGGGGTGGAGCGCAATGCCTGCTCGACCGCCTGTGCGGCGGTGGTGCGGGCGACCACGGTGGTCGGGTCGGACTGGCCCGCCGGGAAGTGGTCCTCGAGGACGTCGAAACCGGTCACCGAGTCGGCCGTGACCCGGAACTGTTCGGTCTGGCTCAGGCCGATCGAGGTACCGAGGAAGCCGAGCGCGCAGACCGCGAGGACCACGACGGCGGTGACGAGCGAGCGCGTCGGGTGGGAGACCACGGTCGACGCGATCCGATGCCATGTACCGGTCGCGTGCAGGTCGGCGGTGCCGTCCTCGACCAGGTCGTCCTCGACGCGGGGAATGAACGGCCAGAACAGCTTTCGTCCGAACAGACTCAGGGCCGGCGGCAGTACGAGCAGGGCGAACGCCATGGCGAGCAGCAGTCCGGCGGCGGCGCTCGCGCCGAGGCTGCGGGTGCTGGGCAGTGCCGCGAACAGCAGGGTCAGCAGCGCGAGGACCACGGTGACGTTGCTGGCCAGGACGGCCGGGCCGGCGCGGCGGACCGCGGCGCGTAGGGCGTCGCGGTGGTCGCGGTGGCGGCGCAGCTCCTCCCGATAGCGCGAGATGATCAGCAGCGCGTAGTTGGTGCCCGCGCCGAACACGAGGACGCTCGTGATGCCCGAGGTGGAGCCGTCGAAGGCGAGACCCGTTGCCTCCGACAGTGCTCCGCCGGCCACGGCGGCGAGTCGATCGGCGACACCGATGACGATGAGCGGGACCAACCACAGCACCGGGGAGCGGTAGGTGGCGATGAGCAGCAGGGCGACGACCAAGGCGGTGACCGCCAGGAGCGTGACGTTCGCGCCGGAGAACGAGTTCGCGATGTCGGCGGCGAAGGCCGGGCCGCCGGTGACGTGGGCCTGCAGGCCGTCGGGCAGACCGTCGTCGGCGGCGGTGCGCAGGGAGTCGACGGTGTCGCGCAGGGTGAATCCGCTGATCTCGGACGAGAGCGGCACCGAGGTGATGGCCGCCTTGCCGTCGGGGGAGACGATCGCCGCCGGGCCGGTCGGGGCGGAGTCGGTGGACCGGTCGACACCCACCATGCGTTCGCGGGCGGCGATCACGGCGGCGCGGTCGGACGCGGTCAGTGCGGCGCCGTCGGCTCGGTCGACCACCAGGATCGCGCCGGCGACCTTCGCATCGGGGAACGTCGCGAGGTAGTCGTCGATGCGGGCCGACTGCGCCGAGTCGGGGAGCGAGTTCGGTGAATCGTCGCTCGAGCTGCTCTCGCCGCCGACCCCCATCGCGGCCAGTCCGAGGATCAGGACGACGAGTCCGACGATCCACGAGCGCCGACCGGTCACGACGGAGGCGAAGCGATCCCATGCGGTGGTCATGAATCAGACACTCTCAGATTTTTAACTGTTCAGCAAGTGAGACTTTAGGCCGGGTTCGTCGTAACCTGACGGGATGCATGACGAAGCGACGGACGACGGCGGTGCGGCGCTCGACCGCACGGGTCTCGAATCGGCGATGGCGTCGGACCTGCGCGCGTTGTCCGCGGCGTCGGAGCAGATCGGTCGCGTGTTCGCCGGACGGCATGACCTCAGTGCCAACGATTTCCAGGCGTTGCTGCGGATCATGGTCGCCGACGTGGACGGGGAGCCACTCACCGTCGGGAAACTGGGTTCGTCGCTGGGGATGTCGTCGGCGGCGATGACCTACCTGGTCGAACGGATGATCAACTCCGAACACATTCGGCGCGAGCCGGATCCGAGCGATCGGCGCCGCGTCATCCTCCGCTACGACGACCACGGCATGGAGGTGGCACGTGAGTTCTTCGGTCCGCTCGGAGCGGTCACCCGCGCCGCGCTCGCCGACCTCGACGATTCCGATCTCGCGACCGCGCACCGCGTGTTCGGCGTGTTGATCGATGCGCTGCGGGGCTACGCGCGCGACCTCGGCGAGTCGCCGAGCTAGCGGCTGGCCCTGCTCTCGGCCGACTCGCCCCGGCGAACGGTCCGCTCGATGCCGTCGATGATCTCGGGCCAGAAGCGGCGGGCCAGATCGTGACCCATCTCGTCGACGATCATCAGTTCGGCGTCGGGGAGTGCGCGGGCCGTCGCCTCGCCGCCGGAGTGCGCGATCACCGGGTCACGGTCGCCGTGGATGACGAGCGCGGGCATGGTCGATGCCTGCAGGCCCGGGGTGCGGTCGGTCTCGGCGAAGATGGCCGCGATCTGGCGGCCCGAGCCGGATTCGTCGGTGGACCGTGCGAGTGACCGCGGCATGATTTCGCGGACGTCGTCGGTGTCCGCCTCGGTTCGACCGAGCGAACCGATGCGCTCGAAGGCCGCGATCATGTCCTCGACCGGATCGGGCTTCGGGATGCGCAGGGCGGCCAGCAGGTACCGCTTCGACGATTTCCCGTGTCTGCGGTCGCCGGTGCGACCCATGATCGACACCAGGGATCGGACGCTGTCGGGGTGCCGGATCGCGGTCTGTTGCGCGATCATCGATCCGAGCGAGACACCGACGATGTGTGCGCCGGCAGGTGCGACGGTTCGGATGAGGCCGGCGGTGTCGTCGGCCATGTCCTCGAGGGTGTAGGTCACCGGCGCTGTACGTCGAAGGTATTGCAGCGCAGTGGGTACCGGACCTCGGAAGCGGGTCGACCGGCCGACGTCGCGATTGTCGAAGCGCACCACACGGACGCCGCGCCGGTTCAGTTCGAGGCAGAAGTCGTCACGCCACCACAGCATGTCGAGGCCGAGTCCCATGATGAGCACGACGGTCGGCTTGTCGGTCGGCGCCGCGGTGTCGGGGTGGGGCTCGAACACCTGGAAACACAGGGTCACCGCGCCCACGCGGAGGAACTGCTCGGGAGGCGTGGTCTCGGCTGCGGACGTGTCGGGGGCCATCGGACGCGAGTCTAGGCCGCCGGTCTGCTCAGAAGGGCGGCAGTTCGTCGTTGGCGGGGTCAGCGGCCTGGGCCTGTTGTCCGGTTTCGCGGGTGCGGCGGTTGTGTTCGCGTTCGGTGTGTCGGCGGGCGTGTTTGTCTGCCAGGCGTGGTCGGCGTCTGGTCGGTGCAGGTTCTGTGGCGGTGTCCGGGGCGGGTGGGGCGTTCTGCGGTGCGGTGAATTGGATGTCTTTGAGGGCGGGGAACAGGTCGGTGCCGTCGAATGCCGGCCCGGCGACGGTCAAGCCTTCGGGGGTGATGATCACCGATTGGATGCGTCCGTCGCGGCCGACGGTCTGATCGTCGAGGAACGCGGTGTGGGTTTTGAGGTTGTGGTGCAGCCGGCACTTCGACCCGGTGTTCCCCGGACACGTCTGCCCACCATGGGCGGGATGGTCGTGGTCGTACTCGTGGACATGGTCGATGTCGCACACCCAGGCGGGACGTTCACACCCTGCGACGTCGCAGTACAACGACCGCGCCCGCACCACGGTGTCCAGTGCGGTCGACGGCCGATACGGATCACCCGGTGAATGTGGGGCGAGCGGATCATCGGAATGCCCGATCGGCGCGACCCTCACACCCGGCTCGCTGATCAGTTCCTCGAGGTGCGCCGGTGAGATGACGCCGTACCCGTCGAGGAAACACGGTGTCTCCCCGTCCCCGGCAACGGTCTCCAAATCACAGATCACGTGCAGCGTCATGCTGCTGCCGGTTCCCGGCACCGCGCGGGCAGAGGGCCCGTCATCATCGGCGACCGTCGGAGCGTCGCAGTCATCGCTGCCGCACTGGCATTCCCACGCCACCCCCATGACCAGACAAAAATGCGCATCCGACTTTCGGGCGGCCAGAGTGCGCCCATCGTCCTTACACACCGCGCGAGCCAACGCATCGACCCGACGCGAGATCGCGATGGCTCTCTCCGCAGTGGACGTCGCCTCCACCCGCGCCATGCCGTCCTCGAGACGTTCGGTCCAGAACCCCCGCGCATCGACCGCCGCCTTCCGGCGAGCACGCACGGCGTCGGGGTCGACGCGGTAGACGCTGCGGTCGACCATGTCCCGGATCCGTGACGGTGACCACGATCCCCGCCTGCGTAACGCGATCCCCGCCTGCGTAACGCG